>CAWCLQ010000001.1:0-338374 GCA_963796445.1 uncultured Alphaproteobacteria bacterium
ACCACCAAACCCGAAATGATGGCAAAAATGATCACCAGTACCTGCCACTCGGCCGACAGGCCTGCAGTCGCGCCGTCTTCCACAGCGGCCGCCATCCCACGAAAGGCCGTTGCACCAGGCACCAGAATCATGAGCCCGGTCACCAGGATGGTCGATGCCGGTCGACGCAGCCTGATGGCATATATGTTTGCGAATGCCCCCAGCGCGGCGGCGCCCAGGAAGGACCCTTGCCAGTACCCAAACTGACTACCGATCTGGACACCGGCAAACGTGACGACGCCGCCGAGTACCGCCCAAAGGATATCGCGGTGCGACACCTGAAAAACGAACGCCAGACCGACAACCAGCCCAATCACGGAAAGCCAGACCAGGATCGCCGGGATGGCAGGGGGAGAGACGGTAGGTGGGATGGACCAAAGCGCGGTGATGGCAGCCAAGCCGATTGCTGTCCCGATGAAAAGCCGCATCAGGCTCAGGATCGCACTGATAAGCCTTTGGGTTCCCGACAGGGTGTGTTCGACTGTAATTTCGCCAAGCCCCTGGGTAAGTCCAAGCCCCGGGATCAGAACCACAATGCCGCAGAGCGTCAGCAGCACGGGGTCGCCGCCGGGCAACAGGATTGCGATCATGCTGGCCAAGGCGCCCGCAATGGCGGCGGCCGTGATTTCAAGAGACTTTGCCAGCCATTTCGAGTGTCCCGAGAGCAGGACAACCCCGTAAACGAGCAGGCTCAGAAGTCCCGCAAGACCGATGAAGGCAGGCGACAGACCCAGCAGAACCGCAAATCCCAATCCCGACAGCGCATATCCCAGGCCGATTGGCCCGACACCATACAGCGGATCTTGCCGCTCGATATCACCCAGGCGCGCGGAGCCCTCCTGCAGTCCCCGTTTGCTGGCTTCGATGTCATGGACCAGATTTCCGACGGCAGCCAGTTTGCTCATGTCGTAGTTGGCCGGAGGCATCTTCATAGCCCGGCTGTGCTGGGTCGGGTCATCATCGGTCCACAGGATGATGTTCATGAAATCTGGGGTCACAATGAATGCGCCATTGACGGACAGGGCTTCTGCGACCTGTGACAGGTAGGCCTCAAGCCGGACAGACGACATCCCATAGCCGAATGCCGCCTTGCCAAGGGCGACGATGAAATCGCTCGCTTCGTCGAAGCTGAAGTCGTGAGGTGGACTCTGGGTCATGAAATTACCTTTTCCGACTGACATGCGGTAAGCGCCTTGCCGATAGCCTCGAAGTTGCAGGTCCCATGACGCGCAATCAGAACGAGCCGCGTCATCGGAGTTTCATCCATCCGCCATGCAGTTGGCGAGATCGTTGCGCGACGTCCGACCAGTTGCAGGACCATTCGGCTCTGCGGCTCCTCGACGGACTGAACAAAGCCTTTTGCTCGAAACACGGTGCTCGGCAGATGCGAAAGCACCTGCTGAACCAATTCCAGATGCATCGGTGTCGTCGACGTGAAGGCCCAGGTTTCGAACAGTAAATCGTGGTGGTGGTCATGTTCATCATGCTGGCCGTGCCCGCCCTTGACCGCCGTGGCCGAGACGTCATGAACGTGCACACCAATCTCAGGGCTCGACACGGTTCGGTCAGAGTCCATCGCGCCCACGCCGAGCAGGATTTCCATGGGCAGCTTGCACTGCGTCGTCTCAAAGACCTGCACGCCGGGTCGGACGGTGTCGATCCAGTCATGAACGCGTGCCAGCGTTTGGGCGTCGACCAGATCAACCTTGTTGAGCAGGATGATATCGCCGCCGGCAACCTGCGCCCGGGCAAGTCTGGCTTCCTGATCTGGCAATTCGAGTGACTGCTCGGCATCGACCACGGTAATCACGCCATCGAGTTGCACGGTACCCCAGATGCCGCGTTCGAGGAAACTTTCTACCACACCGGCCGGATCCGCCACACCACTGGATTCGATGACAATGTGTTCGGGGCGGTCGGGGCGGTCGGCCATTTCGAGCACCGCCCGGATCAAGTCCATCCTGATGGAGCAGCAGATGCAGCCATTGGCCAGAGAGACCATCCCGTCTCCAACTTCGGTCACGAGTTCGGCGTCGATGTTGATCGACCCGAAATCGTTGACCAGAACACCAAGACGGCGGCCATGCTCCGCCGTCAGGATGTGGTTCAGAAGGGTCGTTTTGCCTGACCCCAAGAACCCGGCCACAACTGTGACCGGGATCGGGGGCAGTTTGACCGCCGGTGTTTCCGTCTGAGCGCTCATGCGATCACAGGCGCGCGTACGGGCTGGCCCGGGAAGGCGGTCGCGTCCAGCGTCTCGTCACGGATCAGGAACGTGCCGTTGACGATCACATGCTGCATGCCTTTGGAGGTTTGAAGCGGGTCCTTGAACGTGGCCGTGTCGGTCACAGTCTCCGGGTTGAAGACGATGATGTCAGCATCCATTCCTTCCTGCAGACGACCCTTTTTCTTCATGCCGGGTACGCAATCCTCAATGATCAGGGCGCTGTTCAGCGACGCCTGGCGGATCGCATCCATCCAACTGATGACACCCCGTTCACGCACCCACTTGCGCAGGTAACGGCAGTAGTTTCCGGCAGCGCGCGGATGGCTGTTCAAGCCCTCGGGTAGCGGCCATTCGCTGCCTTCGTAGAAGGCGCCCGAGGCGTCGGTCCAGGGAATCGAGTCGGTGCAGATGCCGGCACCGGGAAACATAACCGTCATGTCCAGCATCGCTTCATCCGCTGGGTTGTCGTCTTCACGCAGGAAGTGAACAATCACTGCATCCCCGGGATTCGTGTTCCGCGCTTCCACGAACTCTTCTTTGCTGGAGAAGTCGTGCATGTTCTTGACCAGTGTGAGGTCTGACCAGGTGATCCCCATCCTTTCCTCGACATCCTTCGGATCGAACTCTGCTGCGGCAATCGCGGAACAGCCAGCGCCATAGACATAGGCCTCGGTGGTCACCCTGAGCCCGGCCGCCTGTGCGCGCTTCAGGATGGCAGTGTTCTGTTTGGCGTCACGCAAACTCACGCTGTTAAGGTGGCAGACATGCGTATGCGCGCCGGTCGCGGCGGCCAGCCCCATCAGCTCGACGATTGACTCCGTGCCGCTTTTGGGCTCGACCATCGAGACGTTCTGGACGTGGGTATATGTCGGTCGTCCGTACCTGGCGGCCATCCTCCAAAGTGCGAGCAGTTCCTTGGTCGCGGCGCCCGGGCAGTAAGCGTGAAGCACGCCGATGCCAATGCCACCTTCCTTCAGGCCCTGTTCGGTGAGTTCCAGAATCTGCTCGAGCTCTTTGTCGCTGGAAATGTTTTCGGTCCATTCCTTCAAGCCAAATGATCCAAACGTCCACGCAATGTTGGGTACCATCTTTCCCTTTTCAGGGTTCATGCTCTCAAGGCGCGCCCACGCCCATCCTGCCGCGGCGCCATAGTTCAGTGGCCGGCCCTCCTTGGCGCAGTTGTCATAGAATTCCCCGATCGGAAGAACGCCGGCTTCCAATTCAAGCGTCGTCGTCAGACCATCAAAGGCTTGAACCCGATTGCTTGTGATGTTTTGCCCGTGGGCATGCAAGTCGATGAACCCAGGCGACACGATCATGCCCGAGACATCAATGACCTCCTTGCCGTGCAGCGGTTGATCCGACACGGCCGCGATCTGCTCGCCGATGATCCCGACGTTGTATTTCCCATCGCGATAGGTTTCCGGGTCGATCACCCGTCCGTTCGCAAGAACGATGTCATATTTTTGGTCAGTCATGATCTTTCTCCCATAAGATTCGGAATTTCTGGGGTACAAAAATCCAATTCAGCTTTTTACTTGGTTTCCCTACAAAAAGGGGCCGCGTTTTGATGGAACCCATCCAGCCTTTTATATGTCCTCTCCAAAAGCTTTTCTGGTCATTACACGCCAGTTGGCGGTTGCGAATAACGCTCGGCTGGCACTTTCGGAGATAACCAGCCTGAGGCGGACAGAGAGGTTTCTTGAATACTGCTGCTTGCGGTCGGTCCGGTGAATCAACCAAAGGCTAAACAAAAGAACCGGGGCTGGAGCATGTGCTTCGGCCCTTTCTCTTGGCACGAAATGACCAAAATACGCGCCGGAAATGATATACTATGTTTGCAGAATACGACGAGATCACGCGTCGTCCTGCATCAACCTTCAAGGAGAAGAAAATGAAAAAATCTCTGTTACGCAACACAACCGTTGCGGGCGCATTCGCGCTGATGTCGCTGGCAGGCACCCAGCCGGTGCTGGCGCAGGACGGTACGTCCACCGCTATGACCTACGCGGGCGAACTCCAGTTCCAGGGACAGTCGATCACCAAAGACACCGCCGCTTTCCTGCATCGCCGGATTCTTGAACAGCGCGCCACCCAGCTTGTCACCTGGGCCATGCCGATGATGAATTTCGAACAGCTTTACCCGGCGCTTCATGCCAACCTGAAAACCTCTCAGGGCATGGATATCTCGGACGAGGATATCTTTTTTGGCCTTTATGACGGATATGACGGCGTTTATCCGTTCATGACAGGTAACGTCACGACACCTTACACCATCGGGTTCTCGGATTTGTCGCAAACCGGGCCAATTGTGGTCGATCTGCCCCCCGGCGCGATCTTCGGCGTGGTGGACAACGCGTGGATGCAGCCCATTCACGAGATCGACGGCACGCCCGGAAAACTGCTTCTCGTCGGGCCGGGGCAGGATGCTCAGGTTGACTTCGACGGCACCATTATTCAGTCCGACACGTTCCGGGTGTTCTACTTCTACCGTGCTCTGGGGACTGGTGACGAAGCCAAGGCCCTCAGGACCTCGGTGAAGGCCTATAAATTGTCGGAGGCCGACAATCCGCCGGAAACGAAGTTCGTCAAATACGACCCCAAACCGGGCGACGAGATCGCGCTCAATACCCAACCGCGCGACATGCGGTTCTGGGAGTTGGTGAATACCTATGTTCAGCGTGAACCGATGGCTGACCGTGATCGGTTCTTTTATGCGTGGCTGAAAGACCTGGGCATCCAAAAAGGCAAGCCGTTCAACCCGACGGATGAACAGGCGGAGATCCTTCAGGCCGGTCTCGACGTTGGCATGGCGATGTCCCAGGCGATCTCGTTCAACAAGACGCGCGAGATGTTCCCGACATCGCTCTACGGCGACAACTCCGGGTTCGAGGACGCCATGGCCGGCATGAACCCCGCCATCGATCTGCCGACCTATTCGATGTTCAACGAGCGGGCGGCTTACGGGTTTGAGGCGACGACAACGTCGGCAGGCATGGTGTCACGCACGCCCGGCGTGGGCTCGGCCTATCTGGGTGCCTACTACGATGCGGACGGCGACGCGCTGATGGGCGGTCAGAATTACACGATGAACATCGGCCCAAATCCACCGGCGAAGAATTTCTGGTCGGTCACGGTCTACGACATCGAGAACCGTCTGATTATCCGCAACGAACAGCAACGGTCGGACCGGTCTTCGCGTTCAGAGGGGCTTATCACAAACGACGATGGGTCGGTTGATCTGTATTTCGGCCCCCAAGCGCCGGACGGTAAGGAAATCAACTGGGTACAGACCAACGAGGGTCAGTCTTTCTTTGTCTATCTGCGGCTCTATGGCCCCGAACAGGAATATTTCGACCAGACCTTCCCGATGACGCCGATCAAGAAGGTAGAGTGACGTCGGTTTCGCCGCGCTACTACGGTCCACTCAAGGCCTTTAACGACAAGACCTGGGTGCCAAATGATGTGGTGATGGTCGAATAGCTTCGACTAAAAAACAAGTATCAGCGGGCCGGGGTCACCTTGGCCCGTTTGCATTTGTGCTGCACCCTAGCGGGTCCGTCCGGCAGACCAGCCATTGGCGCAGATGCGGCGAAGGGGCGGTTTGGATGCGGCGTCTCGTAGCGGGGTACAACGGCTGCTTCGGCGACATGAGCTGCATCGCAGCGACAGGCATTCCGCAAAAGCGAGAATTTTCTGCGTGAGCGAAAGCTGCGTCAGCAAAAGGCGGCTTTGTCCGCAACTGAGACATTAATCACCAGCGCAGCGAACGGCCGGTTTTCCGCATTGCGGCCATTGGTACATTGCGCCGCGAGTGACGGCAGTGAAGTAAGCGTCACACAGAACTACAAGCGTCACGAAAGATGTAATTAAGTTATACACTTAGCTAAATCGTGACACTTGTGACGCTTGTCAGACACTACCCTCAAGGGCCATTGATGCCTGACAGTTTTCACTTTTATGACAAAAATTGGCACTGCTTCCAACTTACAAGCTAGTTCACGATTTTGGTTTTGCGCCAAGAGATCCTAACGTCTCCAACACAAACAAGTGTTTTCTGGAATCCAACTTAAAAAGGTGAGAGTATGGCAGCTGTTGTCGATTGGAACAGAGTAACCAGATTGCTCGATGAACTATATTCGGCATCGGAGGGTTTGGAACAAATGTTTCCTGAGCGCAAGTTTACTCTCGATGGGCACTTGGTCGGAAGCATTGGTGAGGTAATAGCCGCCTACATGTTTGAACTAGAACTCAATCCAGCTTCGACACTAGGGTATGACGCAAAATCTCTAAATGGAACAGAAGTGGAGATTAAATTTACACAGGGAAACAGTATCTCAATTCGTCACGAGCCAGAGCACCTGCTTGTTCTTCAGCGACCAAAAGGCGGGCCAGTGCAGGTTGTTTATAATGGACCTGGACGCCCTGCTTGGTCATCTTCAGGTCCGATGCAGAAAAATGGAACGCGGACGATACGCGTTAACCGGCTAAAATCTCTTGAAAAAGATACTGCTAAAAATCAGCAACTTCGGCAAATTCAACATGCTCCTATTTGAAAATTGAAACAGCTTCATGCCGTAGTACCTCGCAAGGTGATCGCACTCGTCCCCGAAATGAGCCTGAGCAGTTTGGAGCTGTCCTTGTTGTTTCTCGGCTATAGAAGCGGAGTTATTCTCTTTTGAGTTGGCAACAACATGACCAGCGGTCAAGGCATGAACGTGGGTATGGCTATGCGTGGGTTAAACGCCGCGTTCGCATTCTTGATCGGGATCAGAACCTATACCAGCCATGCGCCGAGCAGGGCCGGTTCCTTCAGGCGGATGCGGTCGACCACATCGTGCCGAAAGCAAAGGGTGGTTCCGACGCTCCAGAAAAACTGCAAAGCATTTGCGATGATTGCCACGCGTTTAATTCGGCAGCCGAGGGCTGCGGTCGCACAAGGACACAAACCTGGCAAGCGCAAGCGTCGGCGTCAGACGTTCGGTGCTGATGGCTGGCCGGTGTCAGATTACGTCTCCCTTACCCGTTTTGGCTCCAATCTACTTCCCTTGGGGGGTGGGGGGGAGAATCCTTACAGATACCGCTCTGGAAATGACCGGCGGGGAGTGTTTATTTTATTTTGCCATAAGTCGGGGGGGGGGTCGAAACTAACCGCCGCCTTTAAAAATATAGAAAATATAGTTTTCGTGTATGCTTTATAGAAGGGTTTATCGGTTAATAACCTTTGGGACACTTATGGGCCGCGGTTTGTCGAATTTGCAAAAGGAGATCTTGGCGGTGCTGCCGTATCCAGTCAAATGGGATGGATCCCTGGAGACAGTCATTCCGTTGGAAAGTGCAATGAGTCCGATGGAGATCAAAGAGGCGCTGGGCTTGCCTAAATCCAACTCCACAAGAGCCTCACTTTCACGTTCGCTCGCTGCACTATCAAAACGTGGGCTAATTTTGAAATGGGGAGCAGACGTGGCTCTTCAGGGTCGTGGATACAGATACACAAAGCTCTACTAGTTAATTGCGCGCTTTCTCACCATGACAGGATCACAGGTGCGGTTATGCCCGTTCTGATGAAGTAGATGACCGATAACAAGCGCGAAGTTGAAATCGAGGCCGGTCTTAGCGTGGCGCTTGACCGACTGAGCGCTTTCGAGGGCACATCAAGGTCATTTGCGAAGAAGGCTGCGTTACCGCTGCAAAGACTCCCGGCGATTGGCGTAATATGCGAAACATACGGTCGCAGGCTCGGCGAATGCGGGGTGTGTAGCCACAAAGCAGACATGTCCGATATACAGGTTGGGTGGAAAGCGGCCGTTCATTTCGAAGTCAGGGATATCGAAACATCCGGTAGGAAACTGCTTCCGAGGTTTAGTTTCCTTCGTCTTCAGCTTCGGTCTTTGTCAACCAAACGAGCAATTTCAGCATGCATTTCTTGTTCCTCACGCTGATCTTCATCCTGTAGCCAAACTGGTGCGTCTTCATCGATCTTTGAGCTAACAAGATTCAGGGTTGAAACATCGTCAACGGAAGCCTTGTATTCAAGCACAACCGGAAACATACCTGACTGGTTTTTGTTGTACTCAGCTCCCCTACTAATCCCCTACTAGTGATCCGGCCCATCGATGGAGCTGGGCTAAACCGTTCCAACACTGTAATTCGCAAAGACACCGCCGCAGAACTGTGAGGAGACTGCAATGGCCAGTACAGGACCTGACTTAGAAACCCTCCGCAACACCGCGGCGGAGCACATGCTTACTGGAATCCCAACGGCTCATGTCGATACGCCGGTGGAGAAGGTGATTGAGGCTCTAAGAGGTTCAGTTTTTGAATGTGCGGATACAGTTTTTGTGACCAACGCCACTGGTCAATTGCAGGGCATTGTTCGCATCAACGATCTTTTCGCGGACGGCCAACTCCGGATCGGTGACATTATGGAACCTGAGCACGAGTCCGTAAGACTAGATGCTGATCAGGAAGAAATTGCGGAGCTAGCAATTCGCTTGAATATGATTGCGGTTCCAGTTGTTGACCGCAATGAACGGCTCATCGGTGCCGTGCCACCCGAGGCACTATTCCGTATCCTGCGTGAAGAACACATGGAGGATCTGCAGCTTATCGCAGGTATCACCGTTCATGATGACGGCCCTAGGGCGGCGTTGGACGCCAGCATTATGAACCGCATCAAGCGTCGTTTACCGTGGTTGATATTTGGGCTGGCGGCGTCTTCTATGATAACAGTCGTGATGGTGAGGTTTGAGCATGCCTTGGCTGCCAACGTCGCGGTGGCGTTCTTTGTCCCCGCACTTGTCTACATTGCTGGTGCAATCGGAACCCAAGCAGTGTCTGTAAGCGTCCGTAGTCTTGCGCGCGACGATGTTCAAATCCTGCAAGTACTAAGAGACGAATTGATTATCGGTTTCGGAATAGGCGCCGCGCTCGGTGCCTTGGCTGCTGGCGCTGTGTTAGCTGTCTTCGGTGACCAGCAACTGGCTGCCGCGGTCGGCTTGGCGGTCCTGGCAGGTGGGACGATGTCAGCAGTTGTTGGGTTTGGTCTTCCATGGGTGTTTCAGAAGCTGGGGTCTGATCCAGCGATGGGCAGCGGGCCAATCTGCACCATTATACAAGATGTCGCGAGCTTGTTTATCTACTTTGGCTTGGTCAGTCTGCTCGTGTTTTAAACCCATCGCCAAAGCTACTAATGACCCCGCCCCACCAACGGCTCTGAGACGACCCACACGCTAGCGCCGTCGGGTTTAGACGGATGTCGCGGGGTATACGCAGTCACCGAGATGCCGACCATAACACAATAAAAGAAAAGCTTGCGGCAACCAATCATATGCAACCGAGGAAAGCCGAGGAAGAAGCGCCTTTCAGTGAGGACGTACAGGTGCCGCAAGCTGACTTCGACCGGCTGGCAAGGATAAAACCAGCGTTGAAGACCAAGATCACGCTACATCGCTCCAGAGCGTTTACTAAAGAAATACTGCAAAGCGCCTTTGCTAAATACCAGAAGTGCTTAAATGATAGTCAAGACTCGGACTGCTAGCGAGCCTAACAAACCCAGGCAACCCCACCCCACCAACGGGCCTTGGCCGATAGGCAGGGCAAGCTCCGTCGGTCCAGGCCGATTGGGAGTTGATTTTGATGCCATACAGGGCGTTTGGTCCATCGCTCAGAGCACGAAACTTGGCCTGTTCCCACACTCAGGTTTGGGGTTCTGCAAAATTCACATAAACCCAATAAAGCGGTTTTGTTGGGGCTGCTCTATCGTAGCGCCGCCTTGCGCAAGTTCAGTCTGCGACACAACCCAACTCGAAATACTTTGAGCAATATCTCTCTGGCTAACGTCTGGCATCACGAGCTCTTGAATCCAAGCTGCAGCATCCTGGATAAGGCCAATATCTGGTTCTCTATTAGGGTATTGCGCGTACAGTCGACACGCTTCGCTGACGTTGCTGCGAAAGACTGCGAGGATCAAATCATAGAACCGATCTATAGGAGTTTCCAAATCTCCCTGTCGGGCTTCCTCGTTAAACAACTCATCGGGATTCAATACTTTGTTCATACTGTGAAGCATATTCGCCGTTCCTGGCTACAATATGGTGGAATATCGGCAGTCAAACAAAAAATCTCCGCTTAAAATACTGCACAAATATGTAAAGCGGGCGTTCAAGCAAACCGATCAATTTGTTAGGGATAACGCCTGTGCACCGCTGGACAACACCATTTGCCTCAACCTTTGACATGCTCTGCTTCGGAGCGCCGAGTGGCCGCAACATACACGATAGAAGACGTATAATGGAGAAAAGACACAAAGATCACGGCACCGTAGAATATCATCGGGGTGCAACCAACCGTTTTCATGGTTAGAAGTGTTGTCCTCGACGCCGGTAGTGAAAAGCAATGGCACCCTATCAACGGGCCTCGCAGTAAGGATGGGGCAGGTCGCCTCGGTCCAGGACCGTTCGCGAGCTTTTTTGATCCCTACGAGAGCGTTCGGTCCATGGTTCTGAGTATAAACTTGGGCCCGTTTAGGAGCTTCCCAATGCTCGGCTGCTGAATAGCTCGACTATCTGATTCATCACCTCCCCACCGATTTCAGGGATTTCAGTCAAGACATCGTGCTTTGCATTTTGGATCACCTTGAAAGTGCTATTTGGCCACCTTTCCATACGATCTATTATTGCACGATTATCGACCAGTTCGTCTAATTCACCGCAAAACGTGATGCAGGGGATGTCAGGAGAGCGCATTTTTGAAAGGCTTCGACATTCAGAGAGACCTTGATAAAGCCATGACAAGCTCGGACCACCAATTTGTAACTCAGGAACGGTTCGAGCTTGGTCAACCCAGTAATCGTACATGTCGAAGTTGTGCGTTAGGTTATTCTTTTCGAAAGGCGTGGTGAGTATATAAATTTCGCTGCTTTGACCGGGAACATATATGTGGCCCTTGCCCATCTTTTGCGCTGCCCATGAAAGCGGCCAAGCCGCAATTCTCTGTAGTGTAGACATTTTAATGCCAAACATGGGCGAGATAAGAGCAGATGCTGCAACAGGTAAACCTTCCATCATCGCGCGTAAGCCGATACATGCTCCCATCGAAATTCCGACTAAGTACCAAGGCTTCGGCAGCTCAAGTTCTTCAGCTGCCGTAATCATTGCCGCAACATCTTTCTGATAATCTGAAAAGCGTTCGACATGACCTGTGTGTGGGTCGTCTGCAATTCGGTCAGACAGACCTTGGCTACGCCAATCAATCACAACAGTCGCAAAACCGTGTTTGTCGAACTCTTTGGCAACACGCCCGTATCTTTCGATGTATCCAAAGCGTCCGAGAAATAGCAAAATAGTCCCTTTGCGGACCTTGTCAGTTCCATAAGTGCCTACTCGCACACGCACGTTATCATCGGTATGCACCCAATAGGCCGTTCCCTGAGTGGGGCCGTCCGCAATTTCAGAGTAAAACTTTGCCGTGTCCATTCATTCACCTTGAATTGTTTGGTCTTAGCCGACCAACCACAAAGACCGATGCAGGGACACTTAGAGCTACAAGAATTGAAAAGCCTTCCTGCCTGAACGCTTTCCCGCGACAATTTACTTGTACAAACATCGCTTCATGTGACCCAAACTGTAGGAATAATGTTCCAATATTTTGGAGTAAATTTCGCATCGTCAAGTTTTTCAACACAGTAAGCCCAGAGCAGACGACCAAGTTCACGCCGTGACTATACCCCCAGCTCTTTCAAGCGCCTGGTTTGCCGTGCCTCCAATGCATCGATTTCGGCAATTGCCTCCGTCGTCAGTCTGGCACCAGGTTTACGCAGCGTTGGGTGTTTGATGAGACCCTGCCGGGCGAGCGAATACTTTCGGATTGCAAGCCCCATACCTGGCTGCGCCTCATATCGAATCATGGGTATATAGGCGTCAAAGATATCCCGGGCGCGGTCCAAGTCTCCAGCCTGAAAGGCGTCCAGAATCTGCCGCATCATTTCGGGATATCCGAACCCAGTCATTGCGCCATCTGCGCCACGCAGTAGTTCTTCCAGCAGATACATTCCGCCATTACCGCACAAGATGGATATACGACGCGATCCGGCATTGGACGCTTTGCGCAGCGTTGTGATTTTTTCCAGACCTGGCCAGTCTTCATGCTTAAGCATCACGCAAGTTGGGCAGTCTTCCACGATTTTGAGGACAACCGAGGGTGAGATCTGCACACCTGTAGCAAGTGGGAAGTCCTGCAGAACAAATGGAATATTACCAAGCGCATCTGCCGTGTTGTGAAAATAGCTGACGATCTGCGCATCCGTCTGCAGCCCCATGGGGGGCGCGACCATGACGCCCTTTGCGCCAGCATCCATGGCTTCGCTACTCAGCGCAGTTATTGCAGAAAACCCGGGCGCGGACACCCCAACAATGACCGGAACGGCACACCGTGAAGTGACTCGCTGAACGACCGACACGGATTCCGCAGCCGACAGTTTTCCGGCTTCCCCCATCATGCCCAGGATTGTCAGGCCGTTGGCGCCTTTTTCGATGTAGGCATCAACCATGCAATCAATACTGTCGAAATCAAGTGCGCCGTCAGGCAGGAACGGCGTGGCGGCAATTGTAAAGACACCTCGGGTGGATTCATCAAGCATGACCGGCTCCTTGTACCTTGTGTGACAATGTCAGGCGGATTTGCCCCAAGGCCATGCTCACGGCAGCCTGAGTGGGTTCGACAACCGGCAGGCCGGTTGCATCTTGTAAGGGTTCACGATAGCGCGCCATACCGGCACAGCCCATGATTAGAACATCCGCCCCGTCTTCGTCGCGGAGCCGTCTTCCGGTCGCGATCATCGCATCAAGGCTTTTGCCGTCATCGGCTAAGTCTGCAACACCCAAGCCGAGGGCGCGGTCGCCGGCAAGCCGATCTAGAACGCCCATCGCGCCAAAGGCACGCAGATGACGGGGAATGGAGGCGGAAAGAATCGCGATGACACCAAACCTGTGACCCAAAGTCAGGGCCGTCATAACGGATACTTCTTGGATACCTACAACGGGACTGGACGTTTGGTCGCGCAAGGCATGCAGCCCCGGATCGCCAAAACAGGCGATCACATATCCTGCGGCATCATTCTGGGCTGCTGCCAGCGCCAGCATTGGCGCAATGGTCAGGTCGGCCATTTGCTGAGATTCTATGCCAGGCGGGCCCTCAGCCAAAGTGAGGCAGCGGATTGGAATTCCAAAACTGCGCAAAGGGTCAACGGCCTGATTGATCCCGTCTGTCACAACCTGCGATGAGTTTGGATTGATAACGATCAGTGAGTTCATGAATGGGCTCGTGTCGCGGATTGGATCTCGATCTGGTATCCTTCGGGGTCGTTGAACACGAAGGCGCGGATACCGATTTCATCGTTTGCGAAGAGTTGCGACAAGCCGCGCAGTTCTTTGGTTTGTGCATAGGAATACCAGTCATCCACATTGGGCACGCGTATGCAAAGTTGCACGGGTTTGGTTGCAGCCCATTTGTTCATGCCCTTTGTCTCGTCCACAAGGCCAACATGCGCGCCTGGGCAAATCTGGTAGATTTTGCACCACCCCTGATCGATCGCCAGTGGTAGTCCGAGGATGTCCTCATAAAACCGCATAGCCGTCTGCAGTTCCCGGTAGTAGAGAAACGTGATCGCCAATTCATTGCTGGCTTCTGGTCGGTTCTTGTCGCTTGCGCTCAACTGGCACGCTCCCTTGGTTGCGTGGCCAACTCCGGTCGGTCGATCCACATGCCACTTCCCGGCGCTCCAAGAAATTTACCATCTTCCACAAGCGTTTGTCCGCGCAGGATGACGCGCTCTGGCCAGCCCGTCACCTGATATCCTTCCCAAGGATTGTATCCGACATTGTCATGCAAATCGTTAGCCTCGTAGGTCACAGTTTTGACGGGGTCCCAGATGACAATGTCGGCATCCATCCCTTCGGCAACCGCGCCCTTTTGCTGCAGCCCGTAAATCTTCGCCGGAGCGTGGGACGTCAGTTCGGCAAAGGCTTCTGGCCCGCCACGTCCTTTCGTCACCATTGCGTTGAAGAGAAGCGGCAGTCGCGTTTCCAAGCCGGGCAGACCATTGGCGATTTGATGGAAACCTGGGTTAGGTCCGGCTGACAACTTTCCTGAGCGATCGAAGCGATAAGGCGCGTGATCCGAGGAGATCAGGCTGACAGAGCCCTTCAGCAGCGCGGTCCACAGCGCTTCTTGATCTTGTTCGGTCCGTTGAGGTGGTGAACACATCCACTTTGCTCCCTCAAGCCCAGGTTTGTCCAGAACGGCTTCGGTCATAAAGAGATAATGCGGACAGGTTTCGGCCCAGACCGGAGCGCCCCGCGCCTGCGCGGCTTCAACCGAGGCGGCACCATCGCGCGTCGAGATATGAAACAGCATCACGGGCTGATCTGCGTACTCTGCAAATCGGCAAATCCGCTCAACCGCTTCGATTTCCGCCATTCGGGGTCGAGATAGTGCATGGTCACGGGGGGTGATTTGCCCAGCTGCAATGAGATCTTCCCTTGCTTGCGCGATGATTGCGTCGTTTTCGGCATGGACGCAGACCAGGGCGCCGCTCTGCCGCGCGCGCTGAAAAATCCGCAACAACTGCGCGTCGCTGAGTTGGATGTTATACGTCGTAAAGACCTTCAGTGACCTGTGGCCGGCTCCGATTAGTTTAGCGAGATCGCTATCAAATCTGGCAACGTCTGTATCGGTCAGCGTGATGTGAAATGCATAATCGATCATCGCACCTCTGCGAGCACGTTCTGCGTAGTCGGAGACAGTCTTGGAGAGCGGTTGCCCATTGGCTTGTGCCGCGAATGATATAACACTGGTCGTACCGCCCATCGCTGCCGATTTTGTTGCGGTTTCAAAAGTGTCGGCATTCCACTGACCCATGCCAGACATTTGTTCGATATGCGCGTGTGGATCGACGCCACCAGGCATCACCCATTTTCCTTTAGCTGAAACCCGTTTTTTTGCGTCTGCGATTGGCGTACCCACAGATGCGATCCTACCTTTGGAGATAGCCACATCGCCGTTCATGACCCCTTGAGGCGTGACCACTCGACCGTTTTCAATAACTAGATCTATGTCAAAGGGCATCACTCAGCCTTTCATTCCTTCGAAATCTTGCACTGCAGCATGCCTTTATTTGAAACCGCTGCAAAGTGCCCCGCAACATAAAATATTCAACAATTCTTGGGACCGAAAAAGGCCCGTCAAGATTTATCTTTGATGACCGAAACCGTCAACAGGATCAAAAAGTTGGTAGCCGATCGGGGCTTTCAGAAGACGCATTTTGATGCGCTGCAATCTACGGTCGCTTTGTCCCGCAACTCGGTTGTTCGACAGCGAGCTGGTAAGGTCTGCTTTTGTTTGAAGTGGTCATTCATGCATTCCGTAGCGTAGCCGCGGAAAGAGCCCAAGGCGTGGCCGCACAGGACATGATCGGCGAGAACGCCATCCAGATGGGCTGCACGGATATGTCGATCGTGGGCCGCAGGGACTTTGGCAGGGCGCTGAAAAAGCACGGCTGGAAGGAAACCCACGTGCGCATGACGCGGCACCTGACATGAGTGTTGAGCTTTGGCGTCAGGTTTTAAGCCAAGCGACCCAAGACGCCGATGGCTTCTGCGGAAATGAAGACGTGCGCGAGGCGCGCCGGTGGCTGGAATTGCCCGAACACAGACCGCACCTTGAGATGGTGTGCAGCATGGCAGGCATCTCGATCGAGCGTCTGGACGCTTTGGTCAAATCCAAACCCTGGTACGGCGAAAACCACGGCGAGCCACTGGATAACAAGCGCGAGTGCGCTGTGTGCTCCAAGATGTTTGTGCCACGGACCAACAACGGCAAGCTCTGCAGCCCCGAGTGCCGAAAAGTGGCAGCCGTGCGCAGGACCAGACAGCGCCAGCGGGAATGCACGGTGTGTTCCAAGACGTTTGTACCGCACCCGCACAACAGCGCGGTGTGCTCGACAGAGTGCCGGGAAGCGGCAGCAGAACAAAAGGCCAGAGAACTCAAGCGGGAATGCACTGTGTGCCAGAAGAGCTTCGTATCGCGCACGGTTAACGGCAAGCTGTGCAGCGACGAATGCCGGAAAGTGGCAATTCTACGCAGGACCAGAGACTTCAAGCGCGCCAAGAGAGCCGCAATGGTCTGACTACACCTCAACCTCAATGTCCCTTTCCTAAGCCATATCAGTGGTTTAATTCTAACCGCCTGTTAAGCTAATTTGCGCCCATAGTGCGAGTGCGGCGTGACTTAAATCACAAGATGTGCTGAAGTTGACCCGCATACGAAGCAACAGGAGGACTTAATGAGCGTAACTGCACATGTAGAACAGCTGAAAAAGAAACACGAATCCCTCAGTGATGCGGTGGAAGCCGCGCAACGTGCACCAGGAATAGATGACCTGGCGATTGCCGACCTCAAGAAACAAAAGCTGCGGCTTAAAGAGGAAATAACCCGATTGTCCGCATAGCGGCACCTCAGCAAAGCGGGTTGGCGCGTTTCGCATTGCGCCACCCCACAGTCCTAAGCATTAGGACAAAAACTCCAAACCTTCTGTAATATAAGTCGTTTTATTGATTTCCCTGAGCATCCATTCGCGGAATGCGCGCACTTGTGGCCTGTCTTCGGTCCCCTTGGGGCAAAGAAACCGGAAACGCGCACCGGTCTGGATCGCTTTGGGGAAGGGCATACAAAGCCGTCCTTCGTCGATGTCTTTCACCACCAAAGCGCGACGCCCGAGCACGACACCGACCCCTGCCAGTGCTGCATCAAGCGCGTGGTCGGCCTGACTGAACCGGGGGCCATGGTCCGGCTGGAAATCGATACCCATCGCATGAAACCACGCATCCCAATCACACTTGGGTTCGAGAAAGTTGATAGAATCATCAAAAATAAGAGGTGCTGTGGTCAGGCTTTCCGGTGTCGGGTATTTGTCGGCCAAGGCAGGTGTCATCACTGGGCACACCCATTCTTCGGCAAGAGGCATCGACCAGAGATCACTTTCTTGGCGCGTGCCGAACCGGATTGCTACGTCCACAGCGTCACGCGCAAAGTCCATCATGCGGAGTGATGCCGAAAACCTCAGCTCGATTTCCGGGTGGCCTTGTGCAAATTCATACAGCCGCGGGGCTAACCATTTTGCGGTAAAAGCCGGCCCGGCTGTGACTGTCAGTGTCTGTTCGTCTTGCAAGCGCTGTGCAGCGCGCCATGCAGCCGCCAGAGTTTGAAAGCCAGCGGCGGCACCCGGTGCCAGGGTTCTGCCCGCATCGGTCAGTTCAACCGCACGGTTAAGGCGCACGAAAAGCGGTGCGCCCAAATGGTCTTCAAGCGATTTTATCTGAAAGCTCAACGCCGCAGGGGTGACCGACAATTCATCGGCGGCCTTGGCAAAGGACATATGGCGCGCGGCGGCATCAAAGGCGCGTAAAGCCGTTAAGGGGGGGAGGCGGTCATTCATGATCGCATAAGTATATCTTAAGTGAAGGTTGCGAAAGTCTCGTTTGTGAGTTGTATTTTAAGGTGCCATATAAGTCTCAGTTTAGAAACACTGATGCAACTTATCAAGGAGCACGAAAATGATCGAAGCAGCAACAACCGAACGCAGCCGCATTGCAATGAAACGCGCACATGAAGAACGCAGCTTGGCTCTTAAGGCCGCATGGCATTGGCTGTTCCCATCCACGACGTCACGCTGAACTGCGGAACTGCACGTCAGAAATAGAAAGGGCCGGTTCGTTGGAACCGGCCCTTTTATTAGTCTATTAGGCTTCGTCTAGACGAAGAACTGTGCCCCGTTGGCAGAGATTGTGGAGCCGTTGATAAAGCCCGCGTCGTCTGAGGCAAGGAATGCCACACAGCGCGCGATCTCTTCGGGTTCGCCCAAGCGACCGGCCGGGATGCCCGCAACGATGCTGTCCCGCACTTTTTCAGGGATCGCCATAACCATTTCCGTGGCGATATAGCCCGGGCAAATAGCGTTGGCTGTGATGCCTGCGCGCGCGCCTTCTTGTGCCAGCGATTTCACGATACCCAGATCACCGGCCTTGGTTGCAGCATAGTTTACCTGTGCAAACTGACCTTTCTGACCGTTGATCGAGCTGATGACGATGACACGACCGAACTTGCGTTCGCGCATGCCGGGCCACACAGGGTGTACGGTGTTGAAAACGCCTGTGAGGTTGGTGTCGATAACCTCTTTCCACTGCTCAGGCGTCATTTTATGGAAAGGTGCATCTCGGGTAATGCCGGCATTTGCAACGACTACATCGATCGGGCCAAGGTCGGCTTCAACTTTTGCGATGCCTGCTTTGCTTTCGTCATAATCGGCAACATTCCATTTATAGGTTTTGATGCCGGTGCTTTCGGTAAATTTGGTGGCAGCTTCATCGTTGCCGGCGTAGGTTGCGGCTACAGAATAGCCTGCATCCTTAAGAGCGTTTGAGATTGCGGCGCCGATTCCACGGCTTCCTCCGGTGACAAGTGCAACACGGGACATACTTTAGTCTCCTCCAGTCTTCTGGATATTATGGTGCCGCGTTATTTTGCGGCTCTTGGGCGTGAGGGGTGTCTAGGCGGCGCTGACATGCGCCGCCTTGATCTGGATCAGTCGCGCTCTAGGCACATGGCAACGCCCATGCCGCCACCGATGCAAAGCGTGGCGAGACCTTTCTTGGCGTCGCGGCGCTGCATTTCAAAGAGCAGTGTGTTGAGGATCCGTGCGCCGGATGCGCCGATCGGATGGCCGATTGCGATCGCACCGCCGTTGACGTTAACGACCGCAGGGTCCCAACCCATGTCTTTGTTCACGGCACAAGCTTGGGCTGCGAAAGCTTCGTTTGCTTCGACAAGATCAAGGTCTTCGGCTTTCCAGCCTGCCTTTTCCAGTGCTTTTCGGCTGGCGTAGATCGGGCCTGCGCCCATGATCGACGGGTCAAGACCCACGGTCGCATAGCTGGCAATGCGAGCCAAAGGCTGGATGCCGCGCTTTTCAGCGTTGTCCGCTGACATCATCAATGCGCCTGCCGCGCCGTCGTTGAGACCGGATGCGTTCGCCGCAGTGACAGAGCCGTCTTTCGTAAAGGCAGGGCGCAGTTTTTGCATTGCTTCCATCGTCGCGCCGTGGCGGATGTATTCGTCTTTATCGACGACGATATCACCTTTGCGCGTAGAAATAGTGTAGGCAAAAACTTCGTCATCAAATTTGCCAGCTTTTTGCGCAGCTTCCGCTTTGTTTTGGGAAGCCACTGCGAATTCATCTTGCTGGTCGCGACTGATTTGCCATTTTTCGGCAACATTTTCAGCGGTCTGGCCCATGTGGTAGCCGTTGAAAGCGTCCCAGAGACCATCGCGGATCATGGTGTCGATATATTTCATGTCGCCCATCTTGTGACCCGCGCGCAGGGATGCTGCGTGGGGGGAGAGCGTCATGTTTTCCTGACCACCGGCAGCAACGATATCTGCGTCACCCAATTGGATGTGCTGAGCGGCCAGAGCGACGGCGCGCAGACCCGAACCGCAAACCTGGTTGATCGTCCAGGCTGATCCTTCTTGGGGCAAGCCGGCATTGATGTGGGCTTGACGCGCGGGGTTCTGGCCCTGGGCTGCCGTCAAGACCTGTCCGAGTATGGTCTCAGAAACCTCGGCGGCATCTACACCGGCGCGCGCTACGATCTCTTTGAGCATGGCAGCGCCCAGGTCGTGAGCGGGTACATTTGCGAAAGAACCGCCAAAGCTGCCTACGGCAGTTCGTGCGGCGGAGGCGATTACGACGTTCGTCATGATGGTTCGGTCCTTTACCAGTTCTTGAGCAGACCAGGCGCGGGCACAGCGCACACGAATTTGTCTTCTCATTAATATTGGCAACAGTTAACCGATGATTGTTTTCGCGGCAACAGACGGAGCCTGTGACACAGCATCGCAAATGAATTGTTGTTTACTGGCTAAACCGCCTGATGCATGCGCGCCTCGCGCATCCAATCGGGCCGTGTTGTAGCTGCTGCGAAGTGGTACCCTTGCAGGCAATCGACGCCGAGGTGGGTCAAGATTTCAGCGTCTTCCTTGTTTTCAACAAACTCCGCGACTGTCAGCATGTCGAACTGTTTGGCGATCGCAATTAACGCCGCTGTCATCACCTGATTGTCGGGATCTTTCGCGATACCTTGAATGAATTGACCGTCAATCTTAATGACATCAAAGCAAAATTCCTTGAAGTAGCGCAGGGCGGTATAACCTGCGCCAAAGTCGTCCATCGCAAAACAAATGCCCTGCATTTGCAGCCTGTCCATGAAATCCACTACAAGTTCGGGTACCATCATAGCTGAGCTTTCAGTAATTTCCAAAATCAGGCGTTCACCGATCATTTCATTTTGCTTTAACCACCGATCCAGCGTGCGGTTCCAGGGTTTATACCCAATGGAACGCGCCGACATGTTGATAGACAACCGCAACTCAGGGTTTTCATGCAACGCGCGCAGCCCCTTGTTCAGCGCAAGGGTGTCAAGTTGCCTGCCCAGTTCGGAGTTTTCGATTTTGTCCATAAAGACGCCAGCGGGGATCACGCGACCGGTTTCATCAAGAACACGTATCAAACCCTCGTAAAATGCAATCTTGCTCTGGTCGCGCGCCTGCATCACTGGCTGATAGGCCAAAAGCACTTGTTTATGCCGGATCGCAGCCGCCACCATATCAATGGTCTGTTGATCGCGTGACGATATGGCAAAGTCGAGCGGGCTTTCGGTGCCTGGCAACATATCCGCCATCATTCGTTTTTTTGGTCCCGGCATGTGCATCCTCGTGCTGATTGGTGACGCCACAGTGACTCCATACTTGCTAAAATCGCGTTAATATTCCTATTTTGTTCTAATTTGACTTTAACGGACGATACACCCAATAGTTTGATTTGAAAGGGAGATGTCGTGGATAGATGCAGTTGGGCGGGGCCTGAGCAAATTTACCTAGACTACCATGATACAGACTGGGGCGTGCCAGAATACAACAGCCGGGCGCTGTGGGAGAAACTGATTCTCGACGGATTTCAGGCTGGGTTAAGCTGGATCACGATCCTAAAAAAGCGCGAGAATTTTCGCGCGGCTTTTGCTGGTTTTGATCCCGATGTAATCGCAACTTGGGGTGATGCTGATGTAGAGCGCCTGCTTGGGGATGCGGGGATCATCAGGCACCGGGGTAAAATCGAAGCTACACTTTCAAATGCGCGTGTCTGGCAAAAGATTGAAGCGCGCGAAGGTTTTGACACCTTCTTGTGGAACTACGTGGATGGCAAGCCGCTGCAAAACAGTTTCCAGTATCAGTCAGACGTGCCAGCCCAGACGGCACTGTCGCTGCAAATCTCAAAGGATCTCAAACGTGAGGGGTTCAAATTCTGCGGGCCCACGATTGTATATGCGTTTATGGAAGCCGTGGGCATGGTGAACGATCATCTCGTCACATGTCACCGGCATGCGCCCGTGCGCGAGATGGGCCGTTGACTCTGCTGCTTGCGGCAGTATAAGCGCGGCTTCATTGGTGTTGGTGGCCCCCGCAAGGGGTTTCCTGTCGGGCCTACGGGTCAGAGGACAACGCCCTTCACGCTTCTTTGAAGCACCTACAGAAGGAGATCAGCCGTGACAAAACGCACGTCTGCCAAGTACAAAATTGACCGCCGTATGGGCGAAAACATCTGGGGCCGTCCAAAATCCCCGGTGAACCGCCGCGAATATGGCCCAGGCCAGCACGGTCAGCGCCGCAAGGGTAAGCTTTCCGATTTTGGTATCCAGCTGCGCGCCAAGCAAAAGCTCAAGGGCTATTACGGTGACCTGACTGAAAAACAGTTTCGCCGCATCTACGCCGAAGCTGAGCGTGTGAAAGGCGACACCGGTGAAAACTTGATCGGTCTGCTAGAGCGTCGCCTTGATGCCGTTGTCTACCGCGCGAAATTCGTACCAACAGTTTTTGCGGCGCGTCAGTTCGTGAACCACAAGCACGTGCGCGTGAACGGTCAGATCGTGAACATCCCGTCCTACCGCGTAAAAGAGGGCGACGTGATCGAGGTGCGTGATCGTTCCAAGCAAATGGCTGCGCTGATCGAAGCGACGCAACTGCCCGAGCGTGACGTTCCAGACTACATCGATGCTGACCATTCCAAAATGGCCGCAACATTCGTCCGCACACCAAATTTGGGCGATGTGCCTTATCCGGTGATGATGGAACCAAACCTCGTGGTTGAATTCTACGCGAAAAACTAAGTTTTTCGTCCCCATGTTTTCAAAAGGCCGCGCAGGATTGTCCCGCGCGGCCTTTTTTTATGCCGCGTCGCACCGGAGGAGGCGGGCGTATTGCCTCTGGCGCGGCGTTTTGGTGCTGGCACAGTGTGCCCACGCCCGCTAAGTATCGCGCGAATTCGAAGGACCCGACCCATGACGATCGCAGCACAGCCCGGCATTATGGATATCGCGCTCTACCAAGGGGGCGCGTCCAAGATTGACGGTCAGACAAATCCGCTGAAACTTAGCTCGAACGAGAACCCGTTCGGATGTAGCCCAAAGGCTGCAGCAGCAGTGGCAGACGCCGCTCTGACGATGCATCGCTACCCGTCGACAGATCATGCATCTTTGCGTGACGCAATTGCAGAGGTGCACGGTCTGGATGCGGGGCGCGTGATCTGTGGTGTCGGTTCGGACGAATTGCTGACGTTGCTGGCGATGGCATTTGCGGGGCCGGGTGACGAAGTGCTGTATACCGAGCACGGGTTCTCGATGTACCGTATCTTTGCGCTCTCGGCAGGGGCTACGCCGGTGGTTGCTCCTGAAAAAGATCGCTGCGTGGATATAGATGCTGTGGTCGCGCGCATCACACCTGCGACGCGCTTGATCTATATTGCCAATCCCGCGAACCCGACCGGTACGGCATTGGACAGCGCGGCGCTCGAGAAGCTGGTAGATGCGGTTCCGTCTACATGTCTTTTGGTATTGGACGGCGCCTATGCAGAGTTTTTTGAAGGGTACGATGGTGGTGCGGCACTGGTAGATTCCCACGCCAATGTGGTCATGACCCGCACTTTCTCAAAACTGTACGGACTTGGCGGGCTACGGGTCGGCTGGGCCTATGCAGCGCAAGAGGTGACTGACGTGCTGAACCGTGTGCGCGGGCCTTTCAACCTGTCCACAGTCGCTCTGGCTGGTGCAGAGGCGGGCATGCGTGATCGTGCCTTTGTCGAAACATGCCTCAAAGACAATGCCGAGCAACGCGCGCGTCTGACCGGTGGCCTGAACCAACTGGGCATTGCCTGTGACGAAAGCCACGCCAATTTTGTGTTGGCAAGATTTGCCGACGAAGCCGAAGCGGTTGCCGCTGATGCGCATCTGAAAGCTGCGGGTATTCTTGTCCGACTTGTCAAAGGCTATGGCTTTCCAGAAGCGCTGAGGATCACTGTTGGCAGTGCTGACGACACCACCCGCGTGCTTGATGCGCTGACCCGATTCAAGAGGACAACATGACCCCAATTTACAACCGTGTTGCCCTGATCGGATTGGGACTTATCGCGTCGTCCATGTTCTGGGCGATGAAACGCAAAGGCTTGGCGGGCGAGGTCACAGGCTATGCGCGATCGCAGCAAACGCGGGACACGGCGCGGCGCATTGGTTTGTGTGACATAGTTTGCGACAGTGTGGCCGAAGCGGTAGCAGGTGCAGATCTAGTCGTTTTGTGCGTGCCCGTGGGCGTTATGGCCGCGGTCGCTGCCGAAATCGGTCCGCACCTGAAAGCGGGTGCCACGGTGACGGACGTGGGCTCTGTCAAACGTGACGTGATCGAAAGCGTGGGGCCACATCTGCCCGATGGCGTGCATTTCGTACCCGGTCACCCGCTGGCAGGCACCGAGCATTCTGGGCCGGAGTCGGGATTTGCGGAACTTTTCGAGAATCGTTGGTGTCTGCTGGTTCCGGTCGAAGGTACGGACGCCGAAGCCGTGGCCAAGCTGCGCCTCCTTTGGGAAGAGATGGGCAGCAATGTGGAGGAGATGGAGGCGGATCACCACGATCTGGTACTGGCGGTGACCAGCCACGCACCGCACCTCATCGCTTACACGATGGTTGGTGTCGCGGATGATTTGGGCCGTGTAACCGATAGCGAAGTCATTAAATACTCGGCTGCGGGCTTTCGTGATTTTACCCGCATCGCCGCGAGTGACCCGACAATGTGGCGTGATGTTTTCCTCTCTAACAAAGATGCGACACTTGAAATTCTAGGGCGCTTCACCGAAGAGCTTTTTGCCCTTCAACGGGCCATCCGAACCGGCGACGGCGATCATCTGCACGACTATTTTACACGGACGCGCAGTATCCGCCGGGGCATTATCGAAGCAGGACAGGATACGGATGCACCGGATTTCGGTCGAAAGCCATCTGCGTCATGACAAGGTGGCTGGCAGCTCTTGCGCTGACAGCCGGTGTGGCGAGTGCTGCACCTGACGCATCTTTGCGGCCCGAAAGCCGGCCCGCGGAGCAGTTAATCCAGATGCAGCCCTCTGGCGACATTGCGGCCCGACCCAGAGACGCCGCTGCGACCGCCGCCGCGAGACGAGGAGATGCGCCTCGGCAATCGCTCAAACCCAAGGAACGCCCGCGCAAGTTCCGGCGTATCGCCCGAGAACAGGAGCGTCTGCGCAAGCGGGGCGCTATTTGCGAGGATCTGGATATCCAAGGGAAGCCTGCAGGCCGCGTGAACGGAACCCAAAAGGGCTGTGGTATTGCGAACGCAGTACAGGTGCGCGCGGTATCCGGTATCACGCTAAGCCAGCCATCCTTGATGGATTGCAATACTGCAAAAGCGCTTAAGACGTGGCTAGATGATTTTGCGAAACCGGCCTTGGCGCGCAAGGGTGGGGGCCTCAAGCAGTTACGCGTGGCGGCGCATTACGCGTGCCGAACTCGGAATAACCAACCCGGCGGACGCATTTCAGAACATGGGAAGGGACGTGCGATTGATATTTCCGGGGTCCAGTTGCGCGATGGTACGTTGATCACTGTGCGCAGTGGCTGGAACAACGACGAAACACGCGACGCGATGCGTAAACTGCACAGTGGTGCTTGTGGTCCATTCGGGACGGTCTTGGGTCCGAATTCAGACCGGTTTCATCTGGACCACTTCCACTTTGATACGGCGCGGTACCGCAGCGGACCCTACTGCCGCTAACGCAACACCAGCAGGGGCGCGCGCCCCAGTGGGATAAACCCGACAAAGATCCGCCCATCACGCAGTGTCAGTGCCGCGTCTATGTTGTCGGGGTTGCCACTGCTCCGTGCAAGCGCGCCCAGAACGCGTTCAAGTTGGGGTCGGAGTTCTGGCGGTAAGGCACCTGCAGTTTCGGCCAAGGTCAGAATGTCTTGCCAGTTCCGCGCCTGTAGCGACACCTCACCACTTAACAGTCCACCTGGTGCCACATCCAGTGTAGCCGCGCCAAGGAGCGATAACGCGCCCCATTGCGCTTCAGCCAGTTCTAAATCCACCCGGCGCGGTTGCGGGCGGGCGTCTTCCAGCGTGGTGCGATCAAAGGGTCGATCAAATGTTATTTCCATTGCCAGAGCAAGGCTGTCGAAAGCCACAGGCCAGTCTTCGGGAACGCGCAGTGCCGATCGCGGCAAACGGCCCGGTTCGAACGCAGGGGCATCCAACACGAAGGAATACCGGTTCGGGTCATCGGGCGCTTGCAACATGCTGAGGGTCAAGCCGTCGGCCCCCATCAGGCTGCCTTGGGGGGTAGCCAAGACCCAGGTGCCCGAACGCAGCGCGAGTTCTTCCACCTCCAAGGCGGTTCCTGGGTGCAATCGAAAATCAGCGATCGCCGTTTGTGCTTGAACAGTGTGGCGCAAGAGTGGGCTGGCAAAGACCATATCGTCTTGTGGAAACGTAACGCTGACGTACCCGGGCCACCATGCGGGCGCGGCAATTTCAAGCTGCGACGCGGAAAAAGCCACGCCAGAGTCAGGATCGGCAAGTACCGGGCTAACCATTGTGGCTTCCAAAGCGAAGGGGTATCCGCCTGTTCTTGTCTCGACCACCTCAGCTTGCCACCCCTCAGCACGCCGGTCCGAGAGCCAGACATCAATACCGTTTTTCATGCTGCTCGAGGCGAAAAACCACCACCCGCTCCATACCAGCACAAAGACAACGGCAAGCCAGATCAATCTGCGCATCACGTACCCTCTTTCGTTTCGTCTCTATTTGAGGTTTACGCAAAGCGCGCAAGGAGAACCAGCACTATGACGATGTGGGTATTTGGATACGGAAGCCTGTTGTGGAACCCCGGGTTTGACGTGGCTGAACAGGTGGTTGCAACGCTACCGGGATATGCGCGGTCTTTTTGCATGCGGTCGATCCATCACCGTGGCACTGACGATCATCCGGGTCTTGTTCTCGCCCTTGATGCCGAGCCTTCGCACGCCTGTGAAGGCGTGGCGCTTGCAGTAAAAGCCGGAACCGAAGACGCGACGCTGGCCTACTTGCGGGAACGGGAACTGATTTCGTCAGCCTATCTTGAGCGCATCCTTGAGATTGACCTCACTGACGGGCGCAGAGTCTCTGCGGTTGTCTATGTGATAAATCCAGATCACGTTCAGTACTGCGGCGGCCTGCCGTTAGAAGAGCAGGCGCAGATCATTTCACAAGCCGTCGGTGGCATGGGGCCGAACACTGAATATCTGTATAACACTGCACAACATTTGACCGATATCGGCCTGCATGACCCAGATCTTGAGTGGCTTAGCCAGCGGGTTCGCGCACTCACGTCATAATTCCTTGGCGCTCGGGTCGTTTTTCGGTGTAAACTCTGCAAAGAGCAGAACAATAACGGTCAGGAGCGGGGGCGTATGGCGTTACCAGACCAAGAAATCAAACCGGTCTTTTCGCAACCGGTGCGGCAAATCTCACTGATGTTGATCGTCTTGGCGTTGTCAGGCTTTGGCAGCTTTCTGGCCTTGCCGCGCGTCTTGCCCGTCTTTCAGGCCAATCCGTATCTGAACGGCTTTATCATTTTCGTCTTTATCATCGGTGTCCTGGCCTGCTTCTATCAGGTCTTTCAGCTTATCGGGTCGGTGCGTTGGATCGAAAGTTTTGCCAACGGCACGCTCGACAACAGTGTTCGGGCGCCTTTGCTGTTGGCACCATTGGCCACACTCTTGCGGCAGCGCGGTGCGCGGATGCAGGTCAGTTCGTCCTCGACACGGTCGATCCTCGATTCAGTCGCAACCCGCATTGACGAAGCCCGAGAGATTACCCGTTACATCGTTAATATGCTTATTTTTCTGGGGCTTTTGGGCACTTTCTACGGCCTCGCGACTACGGTCCCCGCAGTGGTCGATACGATCCGCAGCCTTGCACCACAAGACGGTGAGGGAGGGGTTGAGGTTTTTAACCGCCTGATGACGGGGCTGGAAGCGCAGCTTGGTGGTATGGGGGTGGCCTTTGCATCGTCCCTTCTTGGGCTTGCGGGGTCGTTGATTGTGGGCCTGCTAGAGCTTTTTGCAGGGCACGGGCAGAACCGTTTTTACCGCGAATTGG
Organism: uncultured Alphaproteobacteria bacterium; assembly: GCA_963796445.1. Lineage (GTDB taxonomy): Bacteria > Pseudomonadota > Alphaproteobacteria > Rhodobacterales > Rhodobacteraceae > Roseobacter. Next base: position 27,854 of record CAWCLQ010000001.1, read on the forward strand.
AAGAATGGCTCAGCTCGATCACGCGCGTGGGCTTTACCGCAGGCGATGACGCCACGGGCGAGCAGAACCTGATGGCGGGGGTGGTTGACCATATGGCCGAGCAGATGGACCGTCTGCAGGAGATGTTCATCAATGCGGAAACTGGGCGATCCGAAGTAAACGATCGCATCGCCGGCCTGACCACAGCGATTGAACATATGGTGCGCCATAGCGACAGGTCAGACCCGTCGGTGTCGGCACTAGAACGGGTTGCGGCAGGTCAGGAGCGGCTTGTCACACTGATTGAATCGCAAGGCCAAGGTGAAGGGATGGACGCTGAAAGCCGCATGCGCTTGCGGTCAATCGACGTGCAAATGCTGCGTATCCTCGAAGAAATTTCAGCCGGCCGCCAAGAGAGCATGGCTGAGTTGCGAACCGACATCAACAAACTGGCCGAAGCACTAAAGCCCCACCGCCCGCGCTCTGTTGGTAGTATACCGCCCGGAGACGGCTGATGGCACTTTCTCGACGGACAGGAACGCGGTTTCAAGCTTCGATCTGGCCGGGGTTTGTGGACGCGATGACCGGACTTCTGCTGGTTTTGATGTTCGTGCTGACCATCTTCATGGTGGTTCAATTCGTCCTGACAGAGCGTATAACCGGACAAGAGACCGAGCTTGACCAGCTCTCCAGTGAAGTCGCCGCACTCGCGCAAGCTTTGGGACTGGAAGAGCAAAACTCGGCGCAACTGCGCACCCGCGTGGGTGAGTTGGACGCCACGCTGTCGGATGCTGAAGCGCGGATCTCGGCGTTGACGCAAACGCGCGATGCGCAAGCGCAGCAGCTCACTGCCGCGCAAACGCAAATCACAAGCTTTGAAGCTCAGGTTGCGGCCCTGATCGCAGAGCGGGATACGGCACTGGGTACCGTAGCTGATCTGGAAGAAACGCGTGACACGCTGCAGGCCGAGCGTGCCGATTTGTTAAGCGAGCAGGAGGCATTAAATCTGGCGCTGGCTTCTTCACGGGCTGAAATCGACGCGCAGGCCGAAGCTGCACGTTTGGCAGCGGCGCGGCGCGAGGCGTTGGATGCGTTGGTTGCCGATTTGCAGGCGCGCAATGCGGCAGCCGAAGGGCAGATTAACGCCCTGAGCGGTCAGTTGGATGAGGCACAAGAAGCCCTAAGCGCGCAAGATGCCGCGCGTATAGCTGAGGCGGCAGCGGCAGAGATGTTGCGCGCGCGGTTGCAGGATGCAGATGCGGAATTGACGGCGATGACCCTGGCGCTTGAAAACCAACGCGCGCGCGCCGAGGAAACGCTGACGCTGCTTGCAGCAGCACGCGCCGCCGAAGAAGATCTGGATGCGCGGCTTGCTGCAGCACTTCTGGAAGTGGACGCCCTAAGCGATAGGGTTGAAGATGGAACCCGTGCGCAACAGGCGCTCGATGTTCTGGAGGCCCAGCAAGAGATCATGGCCGCGCGACTGACCGAAGTGCTTGCGGATCTGGACGAGGCGCAGGCCACCGCTGCGTTGGAAGCCGCAGCACGCGCGGCGGCCGAAGCGCAAGCAAGCGCTTTGACAGATGACATTGATGAACAACGCGCAGCACTTCGCGAACAACTCGCCGCAGCATTGGCGGCACAGCGAGCGGCTGAAATACTTGCTGAAGATCGTACGTCCGAAGCTGAGCAGCGCGCCGCGCTGCTGGCCGAGGCACGCAATTCCCTTGCGCAGGAAGAAGAGATTAGCGCACGCGCGCGTCGTCAAACCGAGCTTTTGAACCAACAGGTTGCGGCACTTCGTACCCAATTGGGCGAATTGCAGGCGCTTTTGGACGATGCGAAAGATCGCGATGCGGCACAGCAAGTGCAGCTTCAATCGTTGGGGTCGGAATTGAACACCGCACTGGCGCGGGTCGCCGCCGAAGAACGCAGGCGCGCCGAGCTTGAAGAGGCCGAGCGTATCAGGCTGGAAGCAGAGGCTGCGCGTCTCGCCGCCGAAGCAGAGCGGCTGACCGAAGAAACCAAGAACCTTGAGCAATACCGTTCCGAATTCTTCGGGCGGTTGCGTGATGTCTTGGGTAACCAGGATGGCGTGCGCATTGAAGGTGATCGGTTCGTATTTTCGTCAGAGGTTCTTTTTGAACCGGCAAGCGCTGATCTGTCGGTCGAAGGGCAGGCGGACATTGCTCAGGTCGCGCGCATTATTTCCACCGTGGCAGATGAAATTCCGCCCGAAATTGACTGGATCATCCGTGTCGACGGGCACACTGATAATTTGCCGCTGTCGGGTACGGGGCAGTATGCAGACAATTGGGAGCTCAGCCAGGCTCGGGCTTTGTCAGTCGTGCGCTATTTGTCCGAAGGATTGGGCCTGCCGCCAAACAGGTTAGCGGCCAACGGTTTCGGGCAATATCAACCTGTGGCGCTGGATGACACCCCCGAAGCGCGCGCGCAAAACCGCCGGATTGAGCTTAAGTTCACCGAGAGGTAGTCCCGGTGACCAGGCTACTGCACCTCGAATTCGATATCCAAATTTGAGATTTTCTGCTGGTCTCGCCAAAGCGCGACTGTTCCCTTGTATTTGCCGGTCGCCCAGCCTGTATCTGGTCTTTTTCGACCTGCGGCGCGAAAGCTTCTGGCTTGCGTTTTTTCAAGCACAAGGTCGTGTTCAACGATCGTTTCTCTTGGACCATCTAGTCGCATCGTCAATACGTCCCCCTCACGGGTACCGAAAAGGTGGGCGTAAAGTACCAATGCCTGTGTCCGGGGCGTGGGTTCCATATCGGGCACCCGCCCGGATTTTACATCCGCAAACAGCGGGACGGCATCCGAGATACCCACCGATATCAGGCCACCAGGGCGGTAGGTAATGTCAGTTGACCATAAAGTTTGCGGGATATCGGTGCCGCAGGCTTCCTGGGGGGCAGGATCAAATGGGTCGATCACGGTATCATTGTGCCGCACACTGATGTGCACATGGGGGAACTCGGTCCTGCCGCTTAGGCCGACTTGACCGATTACATCACCAGCCGCTAGCGTTTGCCCTATCTCGATGGCGACCGATCCCTTTTTCAGGTGACAATATTGTGTGACCCAGCCGTTTGTATGCCTTACTGCCACACCGTTTCCACAGTCTTTACCGGGTGCCGCGTTTGTCATTCCGGTGTCGGGCTCCCCGTCCCGCAGGCCGCTGACCACTCCCTTGGCAGAAGCCAGCACATTCACACCACTTTCCATCGACTGAAGATCATAAAGTGCAAAATCGGTACCTTTATGACCGTCATACGACAGCGGCCCACAAGTGAAATCCAACGCGCCTGGGCCGGGGTCGCGATCAACATACTGCTGGATAAAGCAGTTTTCGCCCAAGATGCAGTCAATTGGCTGTACCAAAAAAAAATCCTCCGCCATGACGGGCACGGCGGAGGATAAAATCAACGCAAGCGTTGTACGCATTACTCGGCTGTGAGCAGGGGCGGCTTATCACCAGAAAGGCGTGGATTATCCGGCCCTTCGATTTTCAGGTCAATCTCGCCGCCTTTGACACCGACGCGCACCACGCCACCTTTTGCCAGCTTGCCGAACAGCAGCTCTTCCGCAAGAGGTTTCTTGATGTGCTCCTGGATGACACGGCCAAGCGGACGCGCACCCATTTTGCTGTCATATCCACGATCGGCCAACCATTCCGCAGCCGGCTTGGTCAGTTCGATTGTGACATTGCGGTCCATCAGTTGCGCTTCAAGTTGAAGAACAAATTTTTCGACCACACGCAGGATGGTATCTTTTGGCAGCGGTGCAAAGCTGATCACAGCATCAAGACGGTTACGGAACTCAGGTGTGAATGTCCGTTCGATCGCGGCTGTGTCCTCACCCTCGCGACGGTCACGCCCGAAGCCGATGGCTTCTTTTGCCTGTTCTGCCGCACCCGCGTTCGATGTCATGATCAACACGACATTGCGGAAATCGACTGTACGGCCGTTGTGATCTGTCAGTTTGCCATGGTCCATGACTTGCAACAGAATGTTGTACACATCCGGATGTGCCTTCTCCATCTCATCGAGCAGAAGAACGCAGTGCGGATGCTGATCCACACCATCGGTGAGCATGCCACCCTGATCGAAACCGACATATCCCGGAGGCGCACCGATCAGACGCGATACCGCGTGTTTCTCCATGTATTCGGACATATCAAACCGCAGCAGTTCCACACCCAGCGTATCTGCCAGCTGTTTTGCAACTTCGGTTTTACCAACGCCGGTGGGGCCTGCGAACAGATAGTTGCCGATTGGTTTTTCTGGCTCGCGCAGACCGGCGCGTGCCAGTTTGATCGCCGATGACAAGGCTTCGATGGCTTTGTCCTGACCAAACACCACGCGCTTGAGAGACCCTTCAAGGTCTTTCAGGACCTCGGCATCGTCCTTGGACACGTTCTTGGGCGGGATACGCGCAATTTTCGCGACCACATTCTCGATCTCTTTGGTGCCGATTGTCTTGCGGCGCTTTGCTGCGACCACGAGATGCTGAGCGGCACCAGCTTCGTCGATGACGTCAATCGCGCTGTCGGGCAGCTTACGATCATTGATGTAACGCGCTGCAAGCTCGACCGATGATTTGATTGCGTCAGCCGTATACTTGACCGAGTGGTGATCCTCGAAATATGGCTTCAGGCCACGGAGAATTTTTACCGCATCTTCGACCGATGGCTCGTTCACGTCGATTTTCTGGAACCGGCGGCTGAGTGCGCGGTCTTTTTCAAAATGCTGACGGAATTCTTTGTACGTGGTGGAGCCCATTGTCCGCAGCTTACCACCGGCGAGCGCTGGCTTGAGCAGGTTGGACGCATCCATCGCACCGCCCGACGTTGCACCAGCACCTATAACGGTGTGTATTTCGTCGATGAACAGGACAGCATCTTTGTGCTCTTCCAGCTCTGAAACAACCGCCTTGAGACGTTCTTCAAAATCGCCGCGATAGCGTGTGCCTGCAAGCAACGCACCCATATCGAGCGAATAAATCGTCGTCTCGGCCAATACCTCAGGCGTCTCACCCGCGACGATTTTGCGCGCAAGCCCTTCGGCAATCGCTGTTTTACCAACGCCTGGATCACCCACCAGCAGCGGGTTGTTCTTGCGCCGGCGGCACAGAACCTGAATGCAGCGTTCTACTTCGGAATCGCGCCCGATCAACGGATCAATGTCGCCTTCGCGGGATTTGGCGTTCAAGTCCACGCAGTATTTCTCAAGCGCGCTTTCTTTCTTTTCGCCTTCGGTCACACCCTGTGCTTCTTCTTCGGTCTCGGGCGCGCCGGATACCGGGCGCTGTTCGCCATAGGCAGGGTCTTTTGCAACACCGTGTGCGATGAAGTTCACCGCATCATAGCGCGTCATGTCCTGCTCTTGCAGGAAGTAGGCCGCGTTGCTCTCGCGCTCTGCAAAGATGGCCACAAGCACGTTTGCACCTGTCACTTCCGTGCGTCCAGATGACTGAACATGGATCGCGGCACGTTGAATCACCCGCTGGAAAGCGGCTGTTGGTACCGCTTCGGAGCCGTCGATATCCGTGACGAGGTTGCTCAGATCCTCGTCTACGAATTCGACAAGCGTCTTGCGCAGGTCTTCAATGTCAACGCTGCACGCTTTCATCACGCGCGACGCGTCGGGTTCATCAATCAGCGCCAGCAACAGGTGCTCTAGCGTTGCAAATTCATGGCGCCGCGCATTCGCGAGCGCCAAGGCGGAATGGATTGCCTGTTCCAGTGTGGTCGAAAATGAAGGCACGGCGTGTGCTCCTTCTGATCGGGGTCGGTGGCGGTACTGAGCGATATCAGCCCGTCATCCAACCATAGCCTCATATTATTAGAGTTTGGTTGATCGTAGCGCGGCTTCAAGTTTTTTCTGCATATTTCCGGTCACAAATTGTGAGATGTTGCAAAGCTTGACTATGATCTGTGCGTTAGAATGCATCCTTTCGGGCGCGAATTTCAGCAAAAACATCAGCGTCGGACGCCTGTTTCTTGTTCAAAAACGCGCGGATAGCGGGGTCAGCGGCTCTTAGAAAGGGGTTCGTTTTCAACTCAAGAGCCAAAGTTGAAGGAACAGTGGGCGTTTGTGAAGCACGTGCCTCGGAAATCGCCCGTGACCGCGATATAAGCTCAGAATTATCGGGATCAACAGTTAATGCAAACTTAGCGTTGGCGGCGGTGTATTCATGTCCTGAACACACCAAAGTCTCTTCAGGCAGTGCGGCAAGCTTGCTCAAGCTCTCCCACATCTGTGGGGCTGACCCTTCGAACAATCTGCCGCAGCCTAAGGCCATCAGGCTGTCTGCCGTGAAAACGGCACCCGCATCGGCGACATAGTAGGCGATATGACCGACGGTGTGACCGGATACATCCATGACCCGTACGTCATGGCCGGCAAAGTCGAAATGGTCTTCATCACGCAGTGCCACGTCGAGCGCAGGAAGTCGGTGCGCATCTGCGGCCGCACCGCGCACCAGTGCCTTATGTTGCTCGAGAACAGCGCCAAGCCCCTGAACATGATCGTCATGGTGGTGCGTGATCCAGACTTCGTCCAGCGTCCAGCCACGAGTATCCAATGCCTCTAAAATCGGGCGGGCTTCGGGCACATCTACAAGCGCTGTCCGGCCCGAGGCGTCGTCGTGGATCAAAAAGGCATAGTTGTCTGACAGACAGGGAACGGTGACGATTTCAATAGGCATGGCCATTTTCCTTTACCTTTGCGACAGTAGGCACAGAGTGACTGATCGCGGGACTGACTGCAATGCATCTGGACGTGCAGGATTTGCGAAACTTCTACTACCGCAGCGCATTGGGGCGGGCGGCACAGGCATCCCTGGGCGGGCGCATGCGCGAGCTGTGGCCCGAGGCAAAAGGCCAGACGGTTGTTGGCTACGGATTTGCCGCGCCGCTCTTGCGGCCCTACCTGAAAGATGCGCGTCGTGTGATGGCGTTGATGCCCGGACCGCAGGGCGTCATGCCCTGGCCTTCAGGGTTGCCCAACGTGTCCGTTCTGACGGAAGAAACCCTTTGGCCGATCGAAACGGGGCACGTAGATAAATTGGTGCTGCTGCACGGTTTGGAGACATCAGAGCGGGCATCGGATTTGCTGGAGGAATGCTGGCGGGTGTTGGGACCGGGCGGGCGGGCGCTTTTTATTGTGCCGAACCGCGCGGGACTGTGGGCGCGTCGTGACCGAACGCCCTTTGGATATGGCAGGCCTTATTCCACGGGTCAGCTTGAGACGCAGTTGCGCAAACACCAGTTTCTGCCTGAACGCCATTTGGGTGCCTTATATCAGGTACCGTCATCCAGAAAGCTCTGGATGAAATCCGGCCCGGCGCTTGAAAGGATGGGGCGGCGGATGCCGACCTTCTTAGCGGGGGGGGCCTTTATGGTGGAAGCGACCAAGTTGGTCTATCCGCCCAAAGGCGAAGTACAGCGCCACCGTGCGGTAAAACCAGTGAGCGTTCTGAGCCCGTCGGCCAAACCGGTTTAGGGGCTGAACAGTTGCCAATTTGAGTGTCTTTCGGCAGTGCAGAATCGCCTTTGGCCGCCCAATAGGCTGGAAAATTGAAACTTTTTGCCGAGCCAAACCGTCGCACTTTGGCCAAGCACCTGAAAACATAGGAAAACCGTAAAATAGTGGTGACGCTATCACATGTTGCGAGGTGGCACGGCCTCTGTTACATCACCGCTGATTTCCGTCGACTTGAGCGTATCAAGTCGCACAAACTTCCTCGGAACCGCGGACTGTGCGCGTCACCGGGTCAATAACATCGGAAGGGTGGACGTGTCAGAACCAGCTTCGATTTCCACAAGTATTGCTGCGCGTTATGCCACAGCAATCTACGAGATCGCCAAAGAAGAGAAAGCGCTCGCAGCTCTCGAAGACGATATCAATACATTACAGAGTGCTTTGACGGACAGTGACGACTTCCGTGCACTTATCAGCTCGCCCATTTACACCCGCGACGAACAAGCCACCGCGATCTCTGCGCTGGCCGCGAAAATGGGTCTGACAGGAACGATGGCAAACACACTCGCGTTGATGGCGCAAAAGCGGCGTCTCTTTGTCATGCCAAACCTTTTGGCGACGCTGCGCGAAGTCATTGCTAAAGACAAAGGTGAGGTGACCGCAGATGTCGTATCAGCCAAAGCGCTTACCAAAGCGCAGGCGGACAAACTGGCCAAATCGCTCAAGGCCTCTACAGGCAAAACCGTTACGTTGAATGCGACCGTTGATGAAAGCCTCATCGGCGGTCTCGTCGTTAAAGTTGGTTCTCGTATGATCGATACGTCGATCCGCGCGAAACTGAATTCCCTCCAGAATGCAATGAAAGAGGTCGGATAAATGGGTATCCAAGCAGCAGAAATTTCTGCGATCCTTAAGGACCAGATCAAGAATTTCGGTCAAGAAGCTGAAGTAGCCGAAGTTGGCCGTGTGTTGTCCGTTGGTGACGGTATCGCGCGCGTGTACGGGTTGGACAACGTCCAGGCCGGTGAGATGGTCGAATTCCCAGGCGGAATTCAGGGCATGGCGCTGAACCTCGAAGCGGACAACGTCGGTGTTGTTATCTTCGGCTCCGACCGTGACATCAAAGAAGGCGACACAGTCAAGCGTACCAACTCCATCGTGTCCGTGCCAACGGGCGACGAATTGCTTGGCCGTGTTGTTGACGGTCTGGGTAACCCGATTGATGGCAAGGGCCCGATCAAGGCATCCGGTTCTTCAGTTGCCGATGTCAAAGCGCCGGGCATCATCCCGCGTAAGTCAGTTCACGAACCGATGGCGACCGGCCTGAAGGCCGTTGACTCCATGATCCCAATCGGTCGTGGCCAGCGCGAACTTATCATCGGCGACCGTCAGACGGGTAAAACAGCCGTTGCTCTGGACGCGATCCTGAATCAGAAATCCTACAACGAAGCCGCAGGCGACGACGAAAGCAAGAAGCTCTATTGCGTCTATGTCGCGATCGGTCAAAAGCGTTCGACTGTTGCTCAGCTTGTTAAAAAGCTCGAAGAAACAGGCGCAATCAAATACTCCATCGTTGTGGCCGCCACCGCATCCGAGCCTGCGCCAATGCAGTTCCTCGCGCCTTACTCGGCAACCGCGATGGCCGAGCACTTCCGTGACAATGGTCGCCACGCGTTGATTGTTTACGATGACTTGTCCAAGCAGGCCGTTTCGTACCGTCAGATGTCCCTGTTGCTGCGCCGCCCACCAGGCCGCGAAGCTTATCCTGGCGACGTTTTCTATCTTCACTCCCGTCTGCTTGAGCGTTCGGCGAAACTGGGCGATGATGCGGGCAATGGGTCTTTGACGGCTCTGCCGATCATCGAAACTCAAGGTGGTGACGTTTCGGCCTTTATTCCAACCAACGTGATTTCCATCACCGACGGTCAGATCTTTCTTGAAACCGAACTTTTCTACCAAGGTATTCGCCCTGCGGTGAACACCGGTCTGTCGGTGTCGCGTGTTGGTTCGTCCGCTCAGACATCTGCGATGTCGTCTGTTGCAGGTCCGGTCAAACTGTCGCTTGCGCAGTACCGCGAAATGGCGGCCTTTGCACAGTTCGGTTCCGACCTTGATGCCTCAACGCAGCAGTTGCTGGCCCGTGGTGCGCGTCTGACCGAGCTGATGAAGCAGCCGCAGTATTCCCCGCTGACCAACGCCGAAATCGTCTGCGTGATCTTTGCCGGTACAAACGGCTTCCTCGACAAGGTAGACGTGAAAGACGTCGGTCGTTTCGAGGCGGGCTTGCTGAACCATATGCGCACCAAGCACAACGATGTCCTCGAGTGGATCACGAACGAAGATCCCAAGATCAAAGGCGACGCGGCAGACAAGCTCAAATCCGCGATCAGCGCATTCGCCTCCGACTTCGCCTGAAGCGGGAGATAGGCAATGCCAAGTCTTAAGGACCTAAAAAACAGGATCGAGTCGGTCAAATCGACCCGCAAGATCACTAAAGCCATGCAAATGGTTGCCGCGGCGAAGCTTCGCCGCGCGCAGGAAGCGGCCGAGCAATCGCGTCCTTACACCGAACGCTTCAACGCTGTTATGGCGGGGTTGGCGTCTTCGGTTGGCGGGTCAGATTCCGCGCCCAAACTGTTGTCGGGCACCGGCAGCGACAAGGTGCATTTGCTTATCGTGATGACATCAGAGCGCGGCCTGTGCGGTGGTTTTAACACCAACATCGCCAAGCTGGCACGGACGCATGTGCAAAAGCTTCAAGGCGAAGGCAAAGAGGTGAAAATCCTTACTGTCGGCAAAAAAGGCCGTGACCAGCTAAAGCGTGATTATGGATCTTTGTTTGTTGGTCATGTTGACCTGACCGAGGTCAAGCGTGTCGGATACGGTGACGCGCAAGGCATTGCCAAGGATGTGTTGGGCCGCTTTGATACAGGCGAATTTGACGTGGCAACGATCTTTTTCGCCCAATTTGTCAACGTGGTCAGCCAGATTCCGACGGCACAGCAGATCATCCCTGCCAGCTTTGAAGAGCAAGAGGGCGACGAGGCCTCGACACTCTTTGACTACGAGCCGGACGAGGAAGCCATTCTTGCAGACCTTCTGCCGCGCGGTGTGGCAACGCAAATCTTCTCGGCTCTGCTCGAGAATGGCGCGTCCGAGCAAGGTGCACGGATGTCCGCAATGGACAACGCGACCCGTAACGCGGGCGAGATGATCGATAACCTGACCATCGAGTATAACCGCTCGCGTCAGGCCGTCATCACTAACGAGCTGATTGAAATCATTTCCGGCGCGGAAGCGCTGTAGAACAAAACCGGAGAAACGACATGGCAAACGCAGTCGGCAAAATTACACAAGTCATCGGCGCGGTCGTCGACGTCCAGTTCGGGGATCACCTGCCGGAGATTCTGAACGCGCTGGAAACAGACAACAATGGCAACCGCCTCGTGCTCGAAGTGGCGCAGCACCTTGGTGAAAATACCGTTCGTGCAATCGCAATGGACGCAACTGAAGGCCTCGTTCGGGGTCAGAAAGTAACCGACACTGACGGCCCTATCTCGATCCCGGTTGGCAACGCAACATTGGGCCGGATCATGAACGTTGTGGGCGAGCCCGTGGACGAGCAAGGCCCCGTGAATGCGGACGAGAGACGCTCCATCCACCAAGACGCGCCAGCCTTTGCGGATCAGTCCACATCATCTGAAGTACTGGAAACAGGTATCAAGGTTATTGACTTGCTGGCCCCTTACGCGAAGGGCGGAAAGATCGGCCTCTTCGGTGGTGCGGGTGTTGGCAAAACGGTTCTCATCATGGAACTCATCAACAACATCGCCAAAGTGCACGCGGGCTTCTCCGTGTTCGCGGGTGTTGGTGAACGGACGCGTGAGGGTAACGACCTTTACCACGAGATGATCGAATCCTCGGTTATTGTTCCTGACAACCTGACAGAGTCCAAAGTGGCGCTGGTCTATGGCCAGATGAACGAACCACCCGGAGCGCGTATGCGTGTGGCTCTGACCGGTTTGACATTGGCCGAGCAGTTCCGTGACCAATCCGGTACAGACGTTTTGTTCTTCGTGGACAACATCTTCCGCTTTACACAAGCCGGTTCCGAAGTGTCGGCCCTCTTGGGTCGTATTCCTTCTGCTGTGGGCTACCAGCCGACGCTGGCCACCGACATGGGCCAGATGCAGGAACGGATTACATCAACCAAAGCCGGTTCGATCACTTCCGTACAAGCTGTATACGTTCCTGCGGATGACTTGACCGACCCCGCGCCTGCGACATCGTTTGCGCACTTGGACGCAACGACTGTTCTGTCCCGTGCGATTTCGGAGCTTGGCATTTATCCTGCGGTTGACCCGCTCGACTCTACCTCGCGTCTGATGGATCCGCAGGTTCTGGGTGAAGAGCACTACAACGTTGCCCGTGAAGTTCAGGGTATCTTGCAGCGCTATAAATCCTTGCAGGACATCATTGCGATCCTTGGCATGGACGAACTGAGCGAAGAGGACAAGCTGACCGTTGCACGCGCGCGGAAAATCCAGCGTTTCCTGAGCCAGCCGTTCGACGTCGCCAAAGTCTTTACAGGCTCTGACGGTGTGCAGGTTCCACTGACCGAAACTATCGAATCCTTCAAAGCTGTTGTGGCCGGTGAATACGACCACCTGCCAGAAGGTGCCTTCTATATGGTTGGTGGCATCGAAGAAGTGAAAGCGAAAGCTGAGAAAATGGCGGCAGACGCCGCTTAAGGAGCCTGACACATGGCAGATACAGTCCAATTCGACCTCGTCTCGCCCGAGCGTCTGCTTGCCTCAGCGCAAGTGACTGCTGTGCAGATACCTGGTGCTGATGGCGACATGACGGCAATGCCGGACCATGCGCCTACCATCACCACGCTGCGTCCAGGCCTGTTGGTGACAGAAGGGCCTGATGGTACGTCTGAGTACGTCGTCACAGGTGGCTTCGCGGAGATCAGTGCACGCGGTATCTCGGTACTGGCGGAACGGGCTATTCCTAAGGGTGAAGTTACCAAAGCGGATCATGATGCGATGGTAAAAGAGGCTGAAGAAGCGCTGGAAAATGCCAAGACGGCGTTTGAAAACGAGCCTGGCCCAGTGGATGACGCGGCAAAACTGCTCGCGGATATGGTGGCCGTAGGCGATCACATCACGGTCTGAACGATCTGAACGAACGAATTAAAAGGCCTCGCAGTGGAGACTGCGAGGCCTTTTTCTGTTGCAAGGAACAGCTGAATAGAGCTCAAAGAAGACTGTGTCGGGCTTTTATGCTATGGTTGGCTTCCCACATTTAAGAAGTTTGGAAACCCAGTGTCCGGCATAGATAAGAATTTCACCGGCTCGATCCCTGATACGTACGACGAATACCTCGTTCCGTTGATTTTCGAAAAATATGCCTCCGATATTGCGACACGGGTTGCAAATACAAAGCCTCAAACGGTTCTCGAAACTGCTGCAGGAAGCGGCGTGGTGACGCGCGCATTGGCGCCATTGTTGTCCGTGGATGCTCGGTATGTTGTTACCGACCTGAACCAACCCATGTTGGATCGGGCCATACGTCAGCAACCTTCTGCGCAGTCAATCGAATGGCAGCGCGCCGACGCCTTGTCGCTACCATTCGAGGCCGGGATATTTGATGCGGTCTGCTGCCAGTTTGGTGTGATGTTTTTCCCCGATAAGCAAGCAGGCTATCGCGAAGCCTTGCGCGTTTTGGCAAAGGGCGGATCTTTCATTTTTAACGTATGGGACCGGATTGAGGAAAATGATTTTGCTCATAGCGTTACCAAGACTGCTGCTCGGTTCTTCCCTGATGACCCGCCGTTATTCATGGCGCGTACCCCTCATGGGCATCACGATATCGCGGAAATTACTGAAGACTTACAACAGGCTGGGTTCAGTCGCGTCGATGTTCATACCATTACAGAGCAAAGCCGTGCGGATAATCCGCGTGATCCCGCGGTGGCCTATTGCCAGGGCACTCCGCTCCGAAATGAGTTGGAAGAACGCGACGCGACTATGCTGGCCGAGATTACTGAAGCTGCGGCCGCAGATATCGCCAAAGGGTTCGGGGCAGGCGCGGTTTCAGGTAAAATACAGGGTCATGTTTTTATTGCTTCGGCGTAAGCTGTCGCAAGCTAAAGCGCGTGGCCGCACATGTTCAATGGCGCAACAACAGAGTGTGAGAATGCACTTCTTTTGAATAGTAAATTTTGCGTGCTCACCTGCACTTTGCGGCTGCACTTGGCCCGCGGATGTCTTAGCCTGAGACCGAGTTCGAGCAAGTGAGGCAAGACATGAGGCGAGTGTTTTCTATTGTGGGGGCAGTGGGTCTGGCTTTCCTGCTCGCGGCTTGCACCCCGGTGCCGCGCGAAGTCAGCCAGAACGACATCGATATGCTCGCGGTCGAGATCAAAGGGCTGGGCGCAAACGTGGACCCCGTTGAGGCCGCGCGGGCGGCGGAAATCGCCTATACCTATTCGCTGCAACTGGCCGAAGAGTATAACGTAACCGACAACCCGATCATCCATAACACCAAGGTCAACAATGGCTGGCGGGAGCGCGGCATTTGCGTGCATTGGGCAGAAGACATCGAGGCACGCCTCAATCAGGAAGGCTTTGAGACGCTGCAAATTCACCGCGCTATTGCTGAAGGCAGCGAAATACGGATCGACCACAGCACCGCAATCATCAGCCAGAAAGGCGACAGTCTCGAAGAGGGCGTCGTCCTTGATCCGTGGCGCAATGGTGGGCTTTTGTTCTGGTCACCGACGCTGGCGGATGAGCGCTATTTCTGGGAGCCGCGCCTGACAGTACTGCAGCGCAAGGCTGACGCTGAATTGGGTGCCGTTCCGCAGGCTTTGCTGGACTAGCGCGGCTTACTCTGCCGCGTACATCCCGTCGTAAATCGGGCTGAGCGTTTCTGCCTCGAAAAGCGATGAAACAGACGTGCCATTCCAGATGTTCAGGATCGCCTGCGCAAATACCGGAGCTGTCGGTACAATGCGGATGTTTGGCGCACCTTGCACGGCGGCGGTGGGCGCAATCGTATCTGTCAGGATCAGCGACTTCATCACCGATTTGGTCACGCGCTCGACCGCAGGGCCAGACATGACGCCGTGTGTGATGTAGGAATGGACCTCTTTGGCACCGTTCTCCATCAGAACCTCGGCGGCTTTGCACAACGTGCCCGCTGTGTCGCACATGTCATCCACGATCAAGCATGTCTTACCGGTCACATCACCGATCACCGTCATTTCGGCAATTTCACCGGGCTTTTCGCGACGCTTGTCGACGATGGCCAGTGGCGAGTTGATCCGTTTCGCCAGTTCGCGCGCGCGCGCCACACCACCAACGTCAGGAGAGACAACCATCAATTCATCCATCCGCTCTTTGAACTGGGTTTTGATATCAAGCGCAAATATTGGTGACGCATAGAGGTTATCAACGGGAATATCGAAAAAGCCCTGAATCTGCGCGGCGTGCAGGTCCATGGTTAGTACGCGTTCCACGCCTGTGCCGACCAGCATATTGGCGACAAGCTTGGCGGTGATCGGGGTGCGTGCCTTTGTCCGGCGGTCCTGACGCGCATAACCGAAATAGGGCAGCACCGCAGTGACACGGGCGGCCGAGGAACGGCGCAGCGCGTCTGCCATAATCAGCAGTTCCATCAGGTTATCGTTGGCGGGGTTTGATGTCGATTGCAGGATGAACATATCCTCGCCGCGCACATTCTCGAAGACTTCGACAAAAATCTCTCCGTCATTGAACCTTTCGACGCGGGCATCGACAAGGCCCACCTGTTTGCCACGATGCATCGACATCCGGCGCGCAATGGCTTGGGCGAGCGGCATATTTGCATTGCCTGAGATCAGCTTGGGTTCTTGGACTAGGGGCATGTGATGGCCTTCCGGGAGCAGCGAAACGGAAATGTGACAGATTCGTGATGTTGACTTCACCTAACACGGCCTTACCAATCGGCAAAGAACCCAGACCCCCTAAGGAGCTTCAAAATGGCACATATTGACCTGTTTTTCTCAACACTCTCTCCCTACGCCTACCTGGCCGGGAACCGTGCCGAAGAAGTCGCCGCAAAACACGGCGCAACCATCACCTACAAGCCGTTCGATATCATGGCGCTTTTTGCCCGCACCGGGGGGACACCGCCTAAGGATCGGCACATCAGCCGTGTCGAGTATCGCGCGCAAGAGCTGGTGCGTCAGGCCAAGAAGGCAGGCCTTCCTTTTAACCTCAAGCCCGCTCATTGGCCAACCAACGGTGCACCATCGTCCTATGCGTTTATTGCGGCGCAAAATGCAGGGGGCGGCGATTTGGGCAAGCTGATGTTCGCGATCACGCGCGCGGTCTGGGCCGAGGACAAAGATATCGCCGAAGATGCAGTGGTACGCGCCTGTCTCGAAGAAGCGGGTTTTGATCCGTCACTGGCCGACAGCGGCCTACTGCAAGGGGCCGAAACCTACGCTGCGAACCTCGAAGAGGCGGTAGAGCGCGGTGTGTTCGGGTCGCCCTTCTACATCACAGATACAGACGCGCGCTTTTGGGGCCAGGACAAGATCGAAGATTTAGACGCGACGCTCGCCGGCGATTTGTGACAGCAGGTTTTCCGGTTCATCTGCGCAGGTTCGGAGAAGGACCAAGGCGCGCTGTCGCCATCCATTGCACACAGGCGCATGGCGGAGCGTGGCGCGGGGTCGCGCGTTGTTTGGCGGATTGCCTGACGATACTGGCCCCCGACATGCCTGCACATGGCAAAAGCGGGGACTGGGATTTCACAGGCGATCTGCATGACGTAACCTATGCGGCCTTGCTGCCACTGGTGCAAGATGAACCGGTTGACCTCATTGGTCACTCCTTCGGTGCGACCATAGCACTACGAATGGCCGTAGAGGTACCTGACCAGATCCGCAGTCTGACGCTGATCGAACCTGTGTATTTCGCAGTGGCGGAGGCGGCAAACCCTGCATCCGTAGCCCGCCATCTGGAGGAGGCCGCATCTTATCTTGAGCCGATTGCGCAAGGTGATATGGAAGGGGCTGCAAGACATTTCAATCGGATATGGGGCAATGGCACCAAGTGGGCAGATATCCCCGACAACGTCCAGCGTTATATGGTCGACCGTATCGGGCTCATCCCAAAGCAATCCCCGGCGTTGTTTGAGGACAGGCCGGGCCTGTTGGCCCCCGACCGTATAGGGCGGGTCCGGATGCCTACGTTACTTTTGGACGGGGCGCACAGCCCGCCTGTCATGGGCGCGATCATGCTTGGCTTAGCTGAAATGATTCCCAATGCTCACCGCGTTACGGTTCCTGATGCGGGCCATATGGTACCGATCACCCATCCGCAAGAAACAGCAGATGCCATCAGTGAATTGTTAGAAATGGCTTAGAAACTGGTCGATGTTCTGCTTGGTCATGGACCAGTCGCACACCAGACGCGCAGCAAGCATTTCGGTCGGGTCGTCCCCTTCGAGAACACCTTCCCAAACATAATATTTTGCGCCCGCGTCATGCAGCTTTTGATGCATGGCACGTGGGAAGGCGGCAAAAATCATGTTGGCGTCCGGTGGATGCAAAAACGTGGCCCCTTTAGCCTGAAGACCTGTAGCCAACCGTTTTGCACTGGCATTGGCTTGCGCTGCCGCTTCCTTCCACACGCCGTCCTGCAGGTAACCCTGCATCTGTGCTGATAAATACCGGTGCTTGGAAAAAAGATGCCCGCCGCGCTTGCGCCGCAGCTCAAACTCCCATGCTTTCCCGGGGTCAAAGAAAACAACGGCTTCAACGCCCAGACAGCCGTTCTTGGTGCCACCAAAGCTGACCACATCCACACCCAGTTTCCATGTCATCTCGGCGGGCGTGCAGCCCAGTTTGACCATCGCGTTGGCAAAGCGTGCCCCATCCAGATGCACGGGCAGGCCAAAGGATCTGGCCACATCGGTCAGCGCACCAAGCTCGTCCAGTGAATAAACGCTGCCGCGCTCGGTGACCTGCGTGATTGATACTGCGCCACGCTGGGGACCATGAACGCCACGGGATTCCTCAACCGCAATCGATGCGCGCAAGGCACCAGGCGTCATTTTGTCGGACCCTGGTACCAAAGTCAGTTTAGCACCACTGGTATAGAACTCGGGCGCGTTGCATTCGTCTTCGTGGATATGCGCCACAGGCGAGCAAAAGACCGTTTCCCAAGGCTGGCAATAGCACGCCAGCGCCAGCGCGTTCGCCGCCGTTCCGGTGGCCACCAGATACACGGCAGCTTGCGGCGCTTCAAATATGTCGCGGATCATGCCGCGCACGTTTTCCATGATCGGATCAACGCCGTAGGGCATCGCATACCCGGCATTGGCCGCGACCACATGTTCCATCACCTGAGGAAGGGCGGGGCCGGTATTGTCAGAGGCCAGAAACATCAGGAGGGCTCCTCTATGATATGGTCTTCCCACTCGTCCAGGGGGATGTCGAATTCACTAAGCGTACTGCCTTGTACCGAAATACCCGCATCATGCACCGATTGCGCCGTGCCCGTGATCAGAGGGTGCCAGTCGGGCAGGGGGTTGCCTTGCCACAACAACCGGTAGGCGCATGTTTCGGGCATCCAATAGGCGTGGGTGTCAAGGTTGTCTGGCCGCAGCACAATGCAATCGGGCACGAACTCATGACGGTTTTCGTAATGCGCACAGCGGCAGGTTGCGTCGTCCAGAAGACGGCATGCGATCCGTGTCAGGGCCACCTCGCCGGTGTCTTCGTCTTCCAGCTTGTTCAGACAGCACTTGCCGCACCCATCACACAGGGCTTCCCACTCCTGTTGGGACAGTTTCTTGAGCGGCTTGCGCTCCCAAAAACGTAGCTTCAGCCCGGACCGGTCAATCGGATCGCTCATAGGGCGGCCAGAATGCTGCGTGCGCGTGCGCTGTCTGCATCCATCTGCGTGATAAGCGCGTCCAGACTGTCAAACTTCTCTTCTGCTCGCAGATGTTCGATCAGCGCAACCGAAAGGGGAGTGTCGTACAAATCGCCAGCGAAATCGAAAATAAATGTTTCGAGGTTGGGGCGGTTCTCGCCGAACATCGGGCGGATGCCCATAGACGCCACACCGTGATAACTGCCCATGTGCGGGCCCTCCAGCACGTCCACAAGCACCGCATAGACCCCGAAGGCCGGCGGGTGCAGCCCGTCAATTGACATGTTGGCGGTGGGATATCCCAGTTCGCGACCGCGTTGTTCACCACCAATCACAGGCCCTTCGATCCGGTGCCAGTGACCCAGCATGGCGGCGGCTGCGCGCGGGTTACCATCGCTGAGGGCTTGCCTGATCGCGGTAGAGGACACCGTGACATCCGTCTGTGCCATCAGCGGTGCAACGGTCACGCCAAACCCCATTGCATCCCCATATGCCTTTAGATCATCCGCGGTACCACTGCGACCTTTGCCAAAACAGAAATCCGCCCCGACTACGACGTGCGAAAAGCCAAACCCCTCGTGCAGAACCCGCTGCGCAAATTCTTCCGGGGTGAGGGCTGCAAGGGCGGCGTTAAAGTTCAGCTCATAAAGCAGCTCGACCCCGAGTTTTTCCAAACGGCTGGCACGGGCTTCGCGGCTCATCAACCGGAAGGGCGGCGCATCGGGGGCGAAATAGGCGCGGGGGTGTGGCTCGAACGTGAGAATGCCCAAAGGTGCATCGGGTGCCGCACCGCGCGCAAGATCAATGACCGACTGATGGCCCAGATGCACACCATCGAAATTACCGATTGCCACACTGGCACCGCGGTCTTCTGGGTCGACAAACTGATAATCGCGCAAGATTTTCATGCGCCCTGCGTAGCGTTCAGCGTGCCTGCGCGCAAGCGGGTCTGCGGGTTGAAGTTAGTCGAACTTGCGCGATGGGGCGAGGACGGTTGCCTCGCCGATCAGAACCTTCTTGCCATCGACCGAACAGTGGCAGTCCATCTTGACGCGGCGTTTGCCGGGGTCAATGTCAGTCACTTTAACCTCGGCGTAAACCATATCGCCGGGGCGCACGGGGGCTAGGAACTTAAGCGACTGACCAAGATAGACAGTGCCATGGCCCGGAAGCTGTTCGCCGATCACAGCCGAGATCAGCCCCGCCGTCAGCATGCCATGTGCAATGCGCCCTTCAAAGATCGTGTCTTGCGCGTAGTCATCATCCAGATGCACCGGATTGCGGTCGGTCGAGATTTGCGCGAACATTTCAATGTCTTCGTCTGTCACCACTTTGTGTAAATGACGGCTCATGCCCATTTCGATGTCTTCGATACAGATCGTTCCGCGCGGCAGATTATCCAACATGATGGCCCTTCCGGTAATATTCTAACGACAGCGTCTTCAAGCTTGAAACTTTATTACTTTGCGGGCGCAGAAAATCAAGTAAAAAGACTTTACCGAAGATGACCAATCGTGAACGTAGGGTTCGATTTTTCCTTGATTAAATAGCGCTCGAGCGCCTCCGCGTCAGGTTGCCGCACGGTTTTGGTCTCTGCCGCGGCAAGCCCGCCAGAGATAAACAAAGAATCGATGTCTTCGCCCATGGCGCCTGCGATGTCCGTCAAAATGCCATCGCCAATAGCCAGAATGCGGTTGTCGGCAACGTCTACGCCGAGCTCTGACAGGCGTCGGCGCGACAGATCGTAAATGGGCGGATGGGGCTTGCCAAAATAGAGGCTCTCGCCGCCCATTTCGGTATAGAGCTTGGCCAGAGCCCCCGCACACCATTCGCGCGTGTCACCACGGTCAACAACGATGTCAGGGTTGGCGCAGAGCAGCTTCAACCCGCGTTGCTTGGCCAGCAAAAACTGCGGGCGCATCACGGCAGGATCGGCAAGGCTGTCGAAGGGACCGGTGCAGACCATGCCTTCGGCGTCGGCGAGGTCCACGCGCGTGATCGTGATAGGATCTTCCACGATGGCGGGTGGCTCGAAAAACTTCAGGTCTGTCGGTGGGCCAATGTGCCAGACTTGCGTGCCGACTGTGCCTCGGTACATCGCGGATCGCGCGCTGTCGCCTGACGTAGCAATGGTATCCCATGCGTCATCGGGCACCCCGAACTGCACCAGTTGTTTCGTCACACCTGCGCGAGGGCGGGGCGAATTGGTGACCAGCACGACTTTGCCGCCGGTTTTGCGGTAGGCCTGCAAGGCCCCTACCGCTTCGGGCAGGGCGGCCACGCCGTTGTGCACGCAGCCCCACAGATCGACGAACAAAGCGTCATAGGGGGCGGAAATCTCGGAGAGTGCAGAAACGATTTGTGTCACGGTCAGCGCCTTTCAACTTTATGCGTTGACGCGTTCTATCTAGAAAAACGCCACAGTTCACCAGTCCAATTGCGGCGGGTCAGTTGCCTACACTGGTAAAAAACCTTGGTGTCGTGCGCTCATTTGGCGACGTGTGTTCATATTGGGTGATCTCAAGGTCTGAAAGGGTGACGGCTGCCGCAAGGATGAACAAAAAGCCGAGCCATACAAGGGGTATTCGGTTAAGCAACGACCCGAAAGGCTGCTTTACCGTTTTATGCCGGAACCTACGCTGCGCAATTTTTGCCCCCGGCCAGCCGCCTAACAGGGCTACCAAGAGAAGCGTGTCTTCCCTGACCCGGCGGGCACCCCGCTCGGCAAGGCTTTTGTCCCATCCAAAGAGGCAAAAAGCAAAGCCGTTGATCGCGGCGATGTAGGTTAGAAATTCCGTCAGTTCCATACGGGTTTTCTCAACCGGAAAAATGGCACCAATACGGCGCCATTTTGGAGTCTCGGTTAAATCTCTGGTAGGGGTCAGACCTTGAGGTTCGGGATAATCTGCTTTTTACGGCTCATGATGCCGGGCAGAACGACGGTATCGCCGCTGACCGCTGCGCCAAAGCTCTTTTCGGCAACGGTTTTGACCAGATCGTTGGGCACAAGAAGCGTCGCCTCTTCGTTCAGAATGTCGACCACGAAAAGCAGAACCTGATCCGCGCCATCATCGCTGGCCACACCGGGCATTGCTGCCATCAACGCATCTTTACGGTCAAGCACCTGCGCAGGCGAGGTCGTCTCAAGCACCGACACGCGGAATTGTTTGCCGTCGACTTCGTATTCCTTGCTGTCCATGCGCAGCAGCTCCGCTTCTGAAAAGGAAGACACATCGGACTTGGCCGCGAACAACTCTGCCGCGTAAGTGCTGATGTCTACGCCAAGGTCCTTGGCCAGATCATGTGCGATCGCCTCGTCTTCCTGCGTCGTGGTAGGGCTGCGGAATTCCAGTGTGTCTGAAAGGATGCACGACAGCATCGCACCTTTTACGGCCTCAGGCATCTGGGCCATTTGCTTGCCAATCATCTTCCACATGATGGTCGCCGTGCAAGCAAGAGGTTCGATCCGAATATCGATAGGGCCTTTGGTTTCAAGGCCACCGACCAGTTTGTGATGGTCGATGATCTGCGTGATTTCGGTGTCATTAATGTTGTCGGGTAGCTCGGCAGGGTTGTTGGTGTCCACAATCACAACGGGCGTGCCATCTGCAACCGAGCTTATGATCTCTGGTTTGTCGAGGTTCCAGCGCTCCAGCATAAAGAGCGCTTCTGTGTTCGGCTCACCCAGCAGTACTGGTTTTGCGTCTACCCCTTTGATCTGGTTGAGGTACCAAGCCCAGATGATGGGGGATCCGGTGCTGTCGGTGTCGGGGGATTTGTGGCCAAAAACGAGCGTTGTCATATCGGGTTCCGTTTGCAAAATATCGTATTTTCGGGCTTATAGCATGCGACTTTTCGGTGTCACCCCGACATCCCGGTTTTGGGGTGCTTTGTCACATGTGACTTGCATTGCAGGTTGGACATGCGCCAGCATGAAACCGCGCCAACAGTTGGTGGTATAGAAAAAGAGACAGAATTGACCCCCACAAAAGAAGCTGACCTGTACCCACCCGTGAAATCCCTGCTCGAAGCGCAGGGATATGTGGTCAAATCCGAAGTGGGCGCGGCGGATGTTGTGGCCGTGCGCGGGGCAGAGCCGCCCGTGATCGTGGAATTGAAGCTGATCTTGTCCCTGACGCTCTTTCATCAGGCGGTCGCGCGGCAGGCTGTGACGGATGACGTGTATATCGCGGTTGCCCACAAACCGGGTAAACGATTTGCGAAGTCGGTCAAACACTCTGTGTCCCTTGCGCGGCGTTTGGGATTGGGACTGATGACTGTGCGGGTGGCGGACAGTCTGGTGCAGGTGCACTGCGATCCTGGGCCGTTCCAGCCGCGGAAATCTACGAAGAAACAAACGGCACTGCTGCGTGAATTTGCACGTCGCGTGGGTGACCCGAATGCAGGTGGACAGCAAAGACAGGGGCTCGTTACGGCCTACCGGCAGGATGCTCTTAAAATCGCTTTGTATCTCTTTGAGGTCGGGGCCAGTCGCGGCAAAGACGTTGCACGCGAAACCGGCGTGTCAAACGCGACCCGCATGATGCGCGACGACCATTACGGCTGGTTTGAACGGGTCGAAAAAGGCGTGTACGGGCTGTCACCGAGCGGCGCAGATGCAGTATCCAATGCAGCACAAATCCTCGGAGCCTGAGGCTGCACCAACCTGTGCACTGAAGGTAAGCTAAATTGATCAAAAGAATTGCCACTTTTTGGTTTGGTCCCGGTTGACACATGGTGCGGGCATGCCTAGCTATGCGCCGTTAGCACTCGAACATGATGAGTGATAACATTGCTGGCCGGTATGTTGCCGGAAAGCATTTGGGAGAAACTTTGAGCCTTAAGGAGCTGCAAAGATGGCATTTAAACCACTGCATGACCGCGTATTGGTGCGCCGCACTGAAAGCGAAGAAAAAACCTCGGGCGGTCTGATCATCCCCGAAAGCGCGAAAGAAAAGCCCGCAGAAGGCGTCGTTGTAGCCTGCGGTGAAGGCGCGCGCAAAGACAGCGGTGAGCTGATCGAAATGGCCGTAAATGAAGGTGACAAGATCCTGTTCGGCAAATGGTCCGGCACAGAAGTCACCATCGACGGTGAAGAACTGCTTATCATGAAAGAGAGCGACATTCTGGGAATCATCGAAGCGTCAGCCGCTGCAAAAGCCGCCTGAACGCCCCGGATCGTTTGATCTTATACGCTGAAAAAACCAATTTACGGAGAATAGAAAATGGCTGCTAAGGACGTCAAATTTGACACCGATGCCCGCAATCGCATGCTCAAGGGTGTGAATATCCTTGCCGATGCGGTTAAAGTGACACTGGGCCCGAAAGGCCGCAACGTAGTGCTGGACAAATCATTCGGCGCGCCACGCATCACCAAAGATGGTGTGTCTGTTGCAAAAGAGATCGAGCTTGAAGACAAGTTCGAAAACATGGGCGCGCAGATGGTCAAAGAAGTGGCTCAGCGCACCAATGACGAAGCAGGCGACGGTACAACAACCGCCACCGTACTGGCACAAGCCATCGTCAAAGAGGGCATGAAGTCTGTTGCCGCAGGCATGAACCCAATGGACCTTAAGCGCGGCATCGACCTCGCGACGGCTAAAGTCGTTGAAGCGATCCGCGCCGCATCGCGGGACGTGACAGACAGCGACGAAGTTGCGCAAGTCGGCACGATCTCTGCCAACGGCGAAGCTGAAATCGGCAAACAGATCGCAGATGCGATGCAAAAAGTTGGCAACGAAGGTGTTATCACCGTCGAAGAAAACAAAGGCCTGGAAACAGAAACAGACGTCGTCGAAGGCATGCAGTTCGACCGCGGCTACCTGAGCCCCTATTTTGTCACCAACGCCGACAAGATGACCACAGAGCTGGAAGACTGCATCGTGCTGCTGCACGAAAAGAAGCTGTCCTCTCTGCAGCCAATGGTCCCACTGCTGGAGCAAGTCATCCAGTCGCAAAAGCCACTGCTCATCATTGCGGAAGACGTTGAAGGCGAAGCGCTGGCAACTCTGGTTGTAAACAAACTGCGCGGCGGTCTGAAAATCGCAGCTGTCAAAGCACCTGGTTTCGGCGATCGCCGTAAAGCCATGCTGCAAGACATCGCGATCCTCACAGGCGGTCAGGTCATCTCCGAAGATCTGGGAATGAAGCTTGAGTCCGTCACAATGGACATGCTGGGTTCCGCGAAGAAAATCCAGATCACCAAAGACGAAACAACTATCGTTGACGGTGCAGGCGAGAAAGCTGAAATCGAAGCACGTGTGGCCCAAATCCGCACTCAGATCGAAGAAACAACATCCGACTACGATCGTGAAAAGCTGCAAGAGCGCGTTGCCAAACTGGCAGGTGGTGTTGCTGTGATCCGCGTGGGCGGCATGTCTGAGATCGAAGTGAAAGAGCGTAAAGACCGCGTAGACGATGCTCTGAACGCGACACGCGCAGCTGTTCAAGAAGGCGTTGTCGTCGGTGGTGGTGTTGCTCTGGTTCAGGCCGGCAAATCTCTTGACGGTCTGGAAGGCGCAAACAGCGACCAGAACGTTGGCATCAGCATCGTTCGCAAAGCCATCGAAGCACCTCTGCGTCAGATCGCTGAAAACTCAGGCGTTGACGGCTCAGTTGTTGCGGGCAAAATCCGCGAGAGCACCGACCCGGCGTTCGGTTTCAACGCACAAACAGAAGAATATGGTGACATGTTCAAGTTTGGCGTGATCGACCCTGCCAAAGTCGTGCGTACAGCACTGCAAGACGCCGCATCGGTTGCCGGTCTGCTTATCACAACCGAAGCGATGGTTGCTGACAAGCCTGCCAAAGAAGGCGCTGGCGCAGGCGGTGGCGGCATGCCCGACATGGGCGGCATGGGCGGCATGATGTAAATCACGCGCCTTACGGCACAAAGATCGGGGCTCGCTGCAAAGCGGGCCCTTTTTTATGGGATCGCCGTTTTGCCCTCAGGCTGCAAAACTGAAACCAGCGTTTCAAGCTGGTTATCTCTGGTTACGTACCCGGCGATATGCGTGTCCAGCGACGAGCGTATAGCTGCAGGCACCTCTGCCTTTCCAAATGCGAACATGACCATATCATCAAAACCACGTCTGTTTCTGAGCGCATCGCACAGCTCTGGGCCGTTCATGCGAGGCATATAGATATCAAGCAAAACAATGACAGGTGGCAGGACGCCTTTGCACCGTGCAAGTTCCGCGTTCAGATATTCCAGTGCTTCCAGCCCGTCTTCGGCCGTGACCAGATCAATGTAGTGGTTCAGTTTTCTGAATACGCGGCCAAAAGCGGTCCGGTTCAGGTGGCCATCATCGACAAGCAATAATGTCGACGCTTCATTGCACCTTGACACGGATCGGCCTCTTGAAGTGCTTTGTCGCGTTTAAAGAACAAAGCGAAGCGTTAAAGAAGCATTTCCAAACGCAAATCTCCGAAGACGTCATGGCGTTAACAGTGTGTTCAATGGCTTTTGCCAGACAAGTGCTACTGAATTCCAAGGGGCGCTTTTTAAATGGATTTCACCGCACCAGAGAAAGCGCGCGATGCATCGCTTCTACTTCCCGATACGCCTTATGCGTCAAACGCGTTTGAAGATTTAGTCTATCTGATCAGCCATGACGTCAGAAATCCTATGCGTGCGGTGATTGAATTGCTGCAATGGATCGCTGAAGGTCTGGCGCAAGCTGGCGTGAAACTAAAAGGCTCTGTCGCGGAAAGCATCGAATTGATGAACATGGATACCGGACGCTTGGACCGCATGCTTGTCGATCTGCTGACTTTCTCCAGAATAGGGCGCATGCAGGATCTGACTGAAACTGAAGTCGATGTTACCTTGTCAGAGGGGGTGATGGCCGCGGCACATCGGTTGAAGTGCATTTGCCCAAAAAAGGCGCCGTAAAAGCCGCGATGCTGTCGCATCGCCGCGCAACCCGAAACAAGGCGTACTGGTATGCTACACGAGAACTCCCGCTGCAAACAGTACAGTCATAGGTGCACTGCAGCCCTGCAGGATACCGATCTTGGAAGACAGTCTGTTTGATCGCGTCTAGCGGCGCTGCATCGGACTTGCTGATACGCCTGCGTGAAGCCGAAACGCTGGAAGAGTTCGAAAAGCAGCTCAACTGGGCACCATATATATGTATAGACTAGATTGCCGTCTTCCGGTCGACAGTGGATTTACCGCGCTTGAGATGTTGCGCGATCGTGGATTGGGCGGCGCTTCAAACATTGTTATGATATCTGCTGTGAATACGCGCGAGCTTGCGTCTGCCGCCCATTTAGGACGTTGCCATTGTTTCAATGAAAAGTCCGGGCTTAGCTCAAAGACACCACAGCAGGTGCTGGATGGGACACGCGTGTGCGCCGCGTATACATATGGGAAAAACCATCCGGTCACATTACAAGGTGCAACCCGCTGCGTTTGCTTCGCTTGTAAACGCCCCGGCGTGCAACACAGAAGTTTTGCAATGCGAGCGGACGGAATAGTTTTGCGACTTGATGATGGTCACTAAGTGGTCCCCGCAACCGAACCGCAAGGTTTTCTGGAATTTACCCTGCAAATGCTGCGTGCGGATGAGCTCATCTTCAGCGCGTAGTATCATGGCATCCAGCCCCGTCAGGCCGCAGTGAAGGCGCTTGGCCTCTGCAACACTTGTAGGTATGGGCAGGTATGCGTGTTCTTGTCCTCACTGCTTTTACAATGGTCGCATTCGCGTCAAATTCACTTTTGACAAGAATGGCGGTTGAGCCAGGCTACATTGATGCAATGAGCTTTGCGTTGATACGGGTGCTTTCCGGTGCAGCATTCCTTGCACTTTTGCTAATCCGCACAGGCTCGCCCCTGCCTTGGAGGGGCCGCGCCCGCGCAGTTGGTGCGCTAAGCCTAACCGCATATATGTTCGGATTTTCGCTTGCCTATATCACGCTGGATGCCGGTCTCGGCGCGCTTATACTCTTCGGCGTCGTGCAAATAACCATGTTTGGATACAGCGCAATGACGGGTGCGCGCCCGACGTGGCGCCAATTACTGGGGGCGGCCATTGCCTTTTGTGGACTGATACTGGCGTTGATGCCGGAACCTGCGACTGGCCGCTCTGGCGCCGGTGCTGCCTTTATGGTGCTGGCGGGTATCGGGTGGGCGATTTATACTCTTTCGGGCAAGTCATCACGTCATCCGCTTGCAACAACGGCCGCCAATTTCGTGATTTGTGCGCCAATCACTCTGGTGCTTTCGCTGCCATTTTTGTCCCATGCAACCGCCGCAGGGGTCGCGATTGCCATCGTTTGCGGTGCGCTCACATCAGGGTTGGGGTACGCGCTTTGGTATCGTGTTTTGCCAGACTTGCAGCAAAACGTAGCACCGGTTGTTCAACTGAGCGTGCCCGTGATTGCAATTTTTGCAGGAAGTGTTCTGTTGGGGGAGGAACTTACGGCAACGGTCCTTCTCGCCGCGGCACTCGTTATCGCGGGAATCGCTCTCGCAGTTACCAAACGATCTCCTCAAGCGGATCGTAGCTGATCCCTGCATCCTGACCGAAAGCGACCTGTTTTAAACCGCCGGGCTTGACCATCACATGGTCGTAATCCTGCGCACTGACCCAGTGATGCTCGGACACGATGCGTTCGGGATCCTGCCACGTGGGGTCAATGTCACTCTTTCCGATCAGATAGCACCGAAAAAACACCTCGACCTGATGAAAGGCGGTTTTGGGATCGTGAAATTCGTTTACCAGACAGGCAGCACCGACGCTGATGCGCAGCCCTGTTTCTTCGTAGACTTCCCGTACAAGGTTGTCGGGCAAAGCACTGCCAGGCTCCACGCCGCCGCCCGGAGCACAGAGCAATTTGCTTTTCCCATTGGGCCAAGCGTTCACCAATAGCAGTTTGGCGTCGTGGATAATCACGGCACGTACCGCGAGACGTGGCGACTTTTGGCGCATTTCGAAAATATCCCCCTAAAACGCGCAACGTTACGCTTTTGTATGTCGCCAACTAGCTCTATCTCAAACCGCATGATGTGGCGACTTTTTAGTTTTCTGGCTTTCACGACCTTTGTGGGGTTCGCAGTACCCGCGCAGGCGCGGTGCGTTGTGCTATTGCATGGTTTGGCGCGGACCGAGTTTTCGTTTGCCTTGATGGAAGCTGCCCTCACGTCCGACGGCTACCGCGTCGTGCGCCCAGGCTATCCGTCAACCGAGGCGCCGGTGCAAGAGCTTGTCGCGCGTACTTTTCCCGATGCTGTTAACGCCTGCGCACCAACTCGGCGGGTCGATTTCGTGACCCATTCCATGGGCGGTATCCTGTTGCGCCAGTGGGCGGCTGATGTCGGGGACAGCCGGATCGGGCGCGTGGTGATGCTTGGACCGCCCAATCAGGGTAGCGAAATCGTCGACACACTGGATGACATCGAAGCATTCGACTGGATCAATGGCCCTGCGGGCGCTCAATTAGGTACCGCAGACGATGATTTGCCCAAACGCCTGCCGCCGGTCACTTTTGAGCTTGGTGTGATTGCGGGCGAACAATCCCTCAACCCGTATTTTTCGTCCCTATTGCCGGGGCCGGACGATGGCAAGGTCTCGGTGGCATCAACTCGGGTGGCGGGCATGAGCGATCACATCGTTTTGCCGGTGACGCATACCTTCATGATGAATAATCCCCGCGTGATCGCGCAGGTCATGACTTTTCTTAAAACAGGATCATTCGACCGTAGCATTACCTGGTTTGAAGCGGTGCTGGACCAGATAGGTTGCCCGGGGGGAAGTTGTGTTCCGGGGGTAGGGGCGCAAATTGGCCAACCTTAGGTTCACTGGGGCCCAAGTGTTGGGCCCAGATGGTATGCAGGCGGTGCCGCTTTCCATCTGCGACGGACACATATCCGACACAGCCGCGCACCACGTCGTGGATCTGACAGATTATATCGTTCTTCCAGGCATCATCGATCTGCACGGAGACGGTTTTGAGCGTCATCTGGCCCCTCGCCGCGGCGCGATGAAGCAGATGGCAGAAGGCCTTATCGCTGTCGAAGCGGAATTGGCGGCAAACGGTATCACAACGGCCGTCCTTGCGCAGTTTGTCAGTTGGGAAGGCGGCGTACGCGGGCTGGAGTTTGCGGATCAGGTCTTTCAGGCGATCCGGGATACGGCTCCCGGTCTGGTAACGGATTTGCGCGCACAGCTACGGCTTGAGACCCATCTGCTGGATACATACAAAGACATTCCCGCCTTGGTCGAAGAATGGGGCGTGGGCTATGTGGTTTTCAACGATCATCTGCCGCATGAACGGTTGGCGCAGGGGCGTCAGCCGCCGCGTATGGTGGGTCAAGCGCTGAAAGCGGGCCGTAACCCCGACGCGCATTTCAAATTTCTAATGGACATGCACGCGCGCTCACCGGAGGTGCCCGCAGCGCTGGATGATCTATGCAGCAGGCTTTTGGCGCAAAACGTCACGATGGGCAGCCATGATGATGCAACGCAGGCCGCGCGGGCACAGTGGCACGACCGGCATGTCCATGTGGCCGAATTCCCTGAAACGCTCGAGGCGGCGGAAGCCGCGTGCGCCGTTGGCGACAAGGTCGTGTTGGGGGCCCCGAATGTGGTGCGCGGTGGGTCGCACAAGGGCAATGTCAGCGCATTCGATCTGATATCATTCGGGCTCTGTGATGCGATTGCTTCAGATTATCACTACCCCAGCCCGCGCCGTGCTGCACTGATGCTCGTAGAAACTGGTGTCGCGTCCTGGGCCACTGCGTGGCGCATGGTGTCCTCAGGCCCTGCCGAAGTTCTAGGGTTGACTGATCGCGGCACGTTAGCGCCGGGTATGCGCGCGGATATGGTCATTCTTGATGCCCATACCAAACGCGTGGCGGCGACCCTGGCGAAAGGTGAATTCAGCTATCTCTCGGGCGAGATCGCGCACCGGTTTCTGGCGCGCTGACAGTTAACGTTTAATACGGTTTACATGGCCCATCTTGCGGCCGGCTTTCACGTCTGCCTTGCCGTATAAATGCAGCGCTGTATCCCGTTCGGCCGCCAACTGTGGCACGCAGTCCATGTCGTCACCGATCAGGTTTTCCATCACGATATCTGCGTGCCGTGTTCCATCGCCCAAGGGCCAGCCTGCGACGGCGCGGATATGCTGCTCAAACTGATCGACTGTGCAGCCATTCTGCGTCCAATGACCCGAATTGTGCACCCGTGGGGCAATCTCGTTCACGATCAGACCTTGTGGCGTCACAAAAAGCTCGACCCCCATCACGCCCACATACTCCAGCGCATTCAGGATTTTTGCGGCCAGCAGTACGGCGTCTGTTCGCTGCGCGGCGGTCAGGCGGGCGGGCACGGTGGTGGTGCGCAAAATACCTTCTTTGTGGACGTTTTCGCCGGGATCAAAACACGCGACGGCGCCGTCGCTGCTGCGGGCTGCGATGACCGAAACTTCGTGACTGAAATCGACGAAGCCTTCCAAAACAGCCGGTTGCCCTGCCATATCCGCAAGTGCGGCACCTGCGTCATCCAGCGACATGATGCGCGCCTGTCCTTTACCGTCATAGCCAAAGCGCCGCGTCTTGAGGATAGATGGCGCGCCGATCGCTGCGAGTGCGGCCTCAAGCGAAGTGGCATCGCTGACGTCTCGAAACGGGGCTACCGTCAAACCGAGGTCTTGCAGAAAAGCCTTTTCCGTCAGGCGGTCCTGACTGACACGCAATGCCTCACGGCCGGGGCGGATCGGGACGATTGCTTCGACCGCATCCAGCGCCGCCGTCGGAATATTTTCGAACTCATAGGTGACCACATCGACGCTTTGGGCAAAGCGCTGCAAGGCCGCTGTGTCCTCATAGGCGGCGGTGGTGACAGCATGTGCCACCTGTGCCGCTGGCGGCTTTGTCCCAGGCTCGAAGATGTGACATTTCAAGCCCAGACGGGAGGCGGCGACCGACAGCATGCGCCCCAGTTGCCCACCACCGAGAATGCCAATGGTTGCACCTGCCGCAAGAGGTTCATTCATCGACGGGTACCTCTGGAATGGACGCGGACAGGGCCGTGCGCCATGCGTCCAGCCGTGCCGCAAGCTCTGCGTCTTGCAGTGCGAGAATGCCAGCGGCCATCAGCCCGGCATTGGTAGCCCCTGCAGCGCCGATTGCCATTGTGGCAACAGGATAGCCGCGCGGCATCTGGACTATGGAATAAAGGGAATCAACGCCTGAAAGTGCTTTAGTCTGCACTGGTACGCCGATGACTGGCAGCCGCGTTTTGGACGCCATCATTCCCGGTAAATGTGCGGCACCACCTGCGCCGGCGATGATAACCTGCAGGCCGCGCGACGCCGCTGTCACGCCATAGTCCCACAACCTGTCCGGCGTGCGATGTGCCGAAACGATGCGCTTTTCATAAGCAATGCCAAGATCTTCGAGGATCTGTGCCGCTTCACGCATGGTGGGCCAATCGGACTGGCTGCCCATGATAATCCCAACGGTAGGAGTGGTCATTTCAGTGGCCCCTTCAGCCTGATCTCAGGAAAGCGGCACTATAATCAAACCGACCCTATGCGCAATGCACTCCGGCGGGTTCAGGCGAGGATATCCGGTGTCAGTCGGTCTTCGATCATCGCAATCATATCCTTCAGGCGCAATTTGCGCTTTTTCAGACGTTGCAGGGTAAGTTGATCGCCCGTACCACGTTCGACCAGAGCATGTATAGCGTCATCAAGATCACGGTGTTCACGGCGAAAGACGGCAAGCTCGACGCGCAACACCTCATCCGTTTTCATCGACAGATCGGTAGGTGCATTCATGTCAAAGGTGATTCCGCAGTTTCAGGTGC
Organism: uncultured Alphaproteobacteria bacterium; assembly: GCA_963796445.1. GTDB lineage: Bacteria > Pseudomonadota > Alphaproteobacteria > Rhodobacterales > Rhodobacteraceae > Roseobacter. The sequence goes on from CAWCLQ010000001.1 coordinate 60,086, forward strand.
ATCTATCATAAGCGATCCGATGCAAACCGCATAGCCCTTGCGTTGGGCGCAATGGCTCCCCATATTTGTTCCATGGTTGCCGAAAAGGGGCCAACGAAATGACTGTCGCTTGATTGATAAGGACGTGTCGCATGACAAAAATGACGCTTGGATCGTACCCCCATATGTTGGGGTTTGAACAACTTGAACGATTGCTTGAACGCACCTCGAAATCGGGGAACGAAGGCTACCCGCCGTTCAATATAGAACAGACTTCGGATTTTTCGTACCGTATCACGCTGGCCGTTGCAGGCTTTGCGGAAGAAGACCTGTCGATCACGGTAGAAGACCGCCAGTTGGTGATCAGGGGCCGTCAACAAGACGAAAACGAAGGGCGTGTGTTTTTGCATCGCGGCATCGCCGCACGGCAGTTCCAACGCAGCTTTGTGCTTGCTGATGGCGTTGACGTGGGCGAAGCGATCATGGAAAACGGTCTGCTTCATGTCGACCTGACCCGTGAAAAGCCACAATCCGTCGTACAAACAATAAACATCAAGAAGGGGTAACGAGATGCAAGAACCATTCGAGGCACTGTCAGAAGAAAAGCGTATCGTCTACGTCAAGACTGTCGAAGTAAGCGACCTGCCAACCGAAGTGCAGGGTAAGATCGAAGGGCTTGAACAACTCTACGCCGTGCACGACAGCGAAGGCCAGCAACTGGCTTTGGTCGCCGACCGTAAACTGGCGTTCCAGTTGGCGCGTCAGAACGATTATGCACCTGTGCCGGTACACTAAAGACGAAACCCAAGGCCGCAGCACCGGCTGCGGCCTTAATGCTTTTGCTGCCGGGTCAATACCAGAGGCAGGCCGCCTTTCGGTTTTGGGATCGGCATCCGGTGCCACTGTGGTGCACCGTGGGGCAGCGTTACCCGATATTCTCTTAGCAATGTTGCGATGAACAGTTTGACCTGCATGGTCGCAAAATGCATGCCCAGACATTTGTGCGCCCCGCCGCCAAAGGGGGTCCACGCAAACCGGTGAATGCGGTCCTCGTGGCGGTCCGGTCCGAAACGGTCTGGGTCAAAAGTGGTCGGATTGCTGAACAGGTCTGGCGACAGCATCGTAACCCCGGGGTTCAGAGCCAGCGACGTGCCTGCCGGGATATCATATCCCTGCCAATGAAAATCGCACAGAGCTTTGCGCGGGATGAACGGGACAGGCGGCACGAGCCTAAGCGCTTCGCGGAATACCTTGTCGGTTTCGGTCATCTTGGACAGCGAGTCTTCGTCCAGCGCGTCATTTCCCAGCCCCGCAACTTCGTCAATGAGCCTTTGCTGCCACTCAGGATGAGTGCCCAGAGCAGCCATCATGACCGTTAAGGATGTAGCCGTGGTATCATGTGCGGCCATGATAAGCAGATTAAACTGGTTGAGGATTTCGTCCTCGCTCCACCCGGTGCCATCCTCATCCTTGGCCAAGCACATCTGGGTAAAGAAATCCTCGCCCCGCCGTTCGCGCCGCTCTGCAATAAACGACCGGAAGGTTTCGCGCAGAAAGTCACGCCCCCGGATGCCGTGCCACATGGGAGAAAAAGGAATTGCCCGACGGACCGGCGTCACAGAAGCGCGGATTTCATTGGTGATGGCTTTGTTGATCTTTCGGGCCAGATCATCGCCAAGCGGCAGGCCCATGAACACCGCGCCGCCCATGCGCAAAGTCAGGTTCTTGATCGCAGCGTAAAAGTCAAAGGGGCGGTCTTTAGGCCACTGCGTTAGCATTTCTTGCATGATCGCGCTCATACGCACGCGGTAGTCGCGGATGGCACTGGCCCGAAAGGCCGCCATCATGATGCGGCGGTTTTGGCGATGTCCTTCGAAATCTTGCAAGATCAGACCGCCGGGATAAATGCGTTGCAACGCGTCCCAACCACCCGCTGAAGAAAAGTTCTTTTCCTTGTCCAGCAGCACATGTTCCAGCGCATCGGGCCCGCAGAGGTTCACACGCCACACACCCAGCATTTTTGTTTTATAAACAGGACCATAACGCTTCATGTAGTCTTGCTGTGTGCCATAGCTATCTTTGGCAATTGCAAGGGTATGGCCGATGAAAGGCAGGGCAGGTGGGCCGGGGATATGGGCCAAGGCGGCGGCTGTGGGCATGAAGGTGACCTCGCTTGAAAGGATATTCCAAGCGTTATTCACCACCTCCTGTGACGGGGGGCTTAAACGACCGAGCGCACGCAACACCCCGCTGCGTGCGTTTGTCGAATTTTGCGTGAATTACTCCGCCGCAGCCTGTGCTGCTGCAGGCGTCTCGTTCTCCGCAAGGAACCTTTCAGCCTCAAGCGCTGCCATACACCCCATGCCCGCCGATGTGACCGCTTGACGGTATTTGTGGTCAGTCAGATCGCCTGCCGCAAAAACACCGGGAATGGATGTCTCTGTGCTGTCGGGTTTTGTCACCACATAGCCGCCCATATGGGTTTCCAGCACGTCTTTGACCAGCTCGTTGGCGGGGGCGTGCCCAATCGCAACGAAGAGACCCTTTGCCGGAATTTCCGTGATCTCACCGGTTTTCGTGCTTTTCACGCGCACGGCCTCGACGCCCAGCGGGTTCTCGGTTCCGACGACTTCGTCCAGCTCGTGAAACCACAAGGGTTCGATCTTGGGATTTTTCATCAGCCGGTCAATCAGGATTTTCTCGGCCCGCAATTCGTCGCGGCGGTGTACCAGCGTCACCTTGGAGGCAAAATTGGTCAGGAATAGCGCCTCTTCAACAGCCGTGTTGCCGCCGCCGATCACAACAATCTCCTGTCCGCGGTAGAAAAAGCCGTCACAAGTGGCACAGGCAGAGACGCCAAATCCTTTGAATTTCTCTTCCGACGGCAAGCCCAGCCACTTGGCCCGCGCGCCTGTCGCAAGTATCACAGCATCCGCCATGTAGGTCGTGCCGCTGTCACCCTTGGCTACGAAAGGCCGTTGATCGAGGTTGAGGTCAGTAATGATGTCGCCGATAATCTCGGTGCCCATCGCCTTTGCGTGATCTTGCATGCGGATCATCAGGTCAGGGCCTTGCACTTCGCTGTCACCCGGCCAGTTTTCCACTTCGGTGGTGGTGGTCAGTTGTCCGCCGGGTTCAATGCCCTGCACCAAAATAGGTTCAAGCATGGCGCGGCTGGCATAAACACCAGCGGTGTAACCCGCCGGCCCGGAGCCGATGATAAGTACGCGTGTGTGCCGGGTGTCGCCCATAAGAATCCCCAATCTCAGTATTGTGCAGCAGTGATTGATATATATGCCCAATTGCCTGTCTTAAACCCCCCTTTCTGCATAGGGCGGAGGCAGATTGCAGGTATTACACGCTAAATCGGGGGAAAGAATCTTGCGCAAGTGCGAAATATTATTGCGCATGCTGTGGGCGATGTTATAAGAAACGCAAATTTCGGGGGGAGAATTGCCGGAAATGCGCTTAGACCCAATTGATCGTAAAATTCTTGCGGAACTGCAAGCAGATGGTCGAATGACGAACGTTGAATTGGCCAAGCGTGTGGGTATTTCTGCCCCTCCATGTCTGCGCCGGGTGCGCACGCTAGAGGAAGCGGGATACATCAAGGGCTACCATGCTGACGTCGATGCGCGCGAACTTGGGTTTGAAGTTCAGGTTTTTGCGATGGTTGGGCTTGCCAGTCAGGCAGAGGTCGACCTGACAGCATTTGAAGACCGCTGCCGGGCGTGGCCGTTGGTGCGAGAGTGCCACATGCTGAACGGTGAAGTGGACTTTATCCTGAAATGTGCAGCCCCGGATCTTTCCAGTTTTCAGCGGTTCTTGACGGGTGATCTTCTGACCACGCCGAATGTTGAAAGCGTCAAAACATCGCTTGTCATTCGGGTGGCCAAAGACGATCCGGGCGTTCCGTTTGATGTGCTCGAAGAGCGGCTTGCCGCGACCGCCTAGGCGGTCTGCCCAACGTTATTCTAAGGGCGCGTGGGTATAGGCCATCGGGCCAAAGTCGCTCAACTTGTCAACATGCGGAAACAGCGAATGGAACACATCGCGCAGTGTCGTTGACAGGTCGCGCAATTGGGCTGTGCCTGGGTGATAGCTTTCCACTTCCAGACCGCTCGCGATCAAAGCAACATGCTGGCGCATGCCAATATGAAATAGCCGGATGGGTGTCGGGGGCATCACGTCGATCACATTGACGCCGTCGATAAAGCTTTGGGCAGGCGTCATCATCTGTGCGGCAGCAGCGCTCCCGCGTAAATGGCAAGGCGCTTGCAGAACGCGCGCGGCGGGTCCCAGACTGATAAAGCTTTCGGGTCTGTTAACCCCGAAACTGTCAGGCATCACCCGTGTCAGATGCATCCGGTCGCCCAGATCTGAAGGTGAGAATGTCGCCGACCCGATCCAGGTGACTTGCTCTGATCCGCCATTCGCCGTCGCAAGGCGATCGCCGGGCTGTATATCTTCAATTGCGACATAGCCGCGTTCTGCCTGAAAAACTGTCCCTTGTGCGAAACCGGCAAAGGCCTGGTCAAAAATACGTAGCGTGGGAATGCGTCGTTGACCGATGATTGTGTGGCCGTCCGCCTTTAGTCCGGTAATATCCGCGACACGCACGCCAAAAGCGGGCTTTTGTTCGCGGTCCGGCATGACAGATGTACGTGAATGGTCGGAAACGGACATATTAGACGGCAGGCTTCTAGCGGCAGGGGGCAGGTTCATGAAATACCTTTCACACTTGTACTCACTCGTGTCGGCCCCCACCGACGTCACGAACAGAATGGGTTAAACAAACTTTCCAATTCGAATGCACAAATTGATGCGAGCGCCCGTATTTGTCAAAAATCAGCACCAATTGTCCGGTCTGCAAAAAGAAATACGCATACCCTCTGCGCTTTGTTTCCTGTTAACCGGCTGCTCTGCCACAATCGTCTGAAATGAAAACGCCCCCCCGGACAATTCGTCCGAGGAGGCGCGAGGGATGAATATCCCGAAGACTCTGGAGGTTCGTACTTAAGCTAGTTTGCGTCCTGTCGCAGCTTGTTCGCTGCGTTTCTGGATGAAAGCCTCACGACGTTTGCCGCGTGTCCATGGCATTTCCACCTCGTTTGATTTGGCGGTTTTAACGACGGACTGGATAAAGCGTGTGTTGGTTTTCATTTTCGTTTCCTGCTCGATGTGTTTTCTGTTTCTGCCTTGGCTTGACCTTGAAATTGACAGAGCATTCAGGCCGGTTTTGGGCAAAACGGAAAAAACTGAGAAAAAATCAAAGACTGTTTTGCTGCAATTTTGAACGAATTGCCCCAATTCAGCGAAATGTCCGCACCCCCTTATTTCTATGGTTAGTCCGGCTTTTAGGCACCGTTTCGCGGCATCAATCTTGCAATATTCCCGCTATTGTTGAAAGAAACTGGGGCGGTGATAGGGCAAAACCTGCCTCTTTTTGGTCGAAATTGGCCGAAATTCACAAACGGATCGCAGCAATCAAACGCCCATAATCGGCCTCTTTTGCGTGCGTGGTCCGGCGATAGGAATAAAACCGCTCTGGGTCAGCATAGGTGCAATGGCGTGTCCACTCGGCTGATTTGATGCCGGCACCGCGCAAGCGGTGCAGCCCAAAGCCGGGTAGGTCAAAGTGCATACGGTCCTCTGCGCCGCCTGCGAAAAACCGTGCGTAGCTTTCGTCCTCAGCGGTAAAAGTATCGAAAAATTCAGGGCCTACCTCATAAGCGTTTTGCGAAATGCTAGGGCCAATGACGGCGGTAATGTTTTCACGGGTGGCACCAAGCGAAATCATTGCGTCGATCGTGGCTTCAAGCACACCATCAAGTGTACCGCGCCAGCCCGCGTGTGCTGCGGCTACGACACCGGCTTTTGCGTCCGCAAAAAGCACAGGCTGGCAATCGGCCGTCAAGACCGAGATAGCCAGATCAGGTGTTCTGGTGACAATTCCGTCCGCGCGGGGCGATTCGTCAAAGGGCGCATCGACAATCGCCACCTCCGCCGAGTGAACCTGATGGACACCGGTCAAACGATCTGGTGCAACATCAAGTGCTGCGGCGGCCCGCGAGCGGTTGATCGAGACAATCTCGGTCTGGTCGGAACTGCCAAAACCGCAATTGAGCCCTGCAAAGACGCCCGATGACGCCCCCCCGCGCCGTGTGAAAAAACCGTGGCGTACAGGTGACAGGGTATCAGATGTCAGAATTTCTAGCGTCATACGTCAAGTCCCGGAGGCGGTGGCATTCCCGCAGGAAAGAAGCCAAGTACTTTGAACAAGTTTCCCATTTCCTCGGGGTGCGTCAAGCGCCGATGTGCCGCGATGTGCCGTTCCAGCGCGTCGCCTGTCAAGTTAACCGCCAGTGCGCGCGCTCTGTCGGTAATGCCAAGACGTTCGAGAAAGACACCCTGCGCGGTCAATCTGGAATGGCCACACGCCGCAGCGGTCGCAAGCGTTTCGAAATCGACATGGGCCGTCAGATCAGCCGCCCCTGGCGCGGCGAGTACATCCGCATAGGCGTGGTTTTCCATCGCCTGCAGGGTGTCGCCCAAGCTGCGCCAGTCACCATAATCGATCACCAACCCCGCACCGCCGAAGGCTGCGATCCGCGCTGTGAGGGCGGCACATATTGGGGCCGTTTGCGGCGCTGTTTCAACGATGCTTCCCTCTTGTGTGTCGTCCAGGCGGTGATCCAGAAACGGCTGACGCGCCTCGGGGCCTAATCCGAAGGAAAGCGAACCTTCGTCCAAGCCCACCAGCCTTTCGCGCCACTGCGACCGGGTGCGTACAAACTGGCGGACCGGCAGTGCATCAAAAAACTCATTCGCCACAAAGAATAGTGGTCCGTCGGGCAAGGCCTCGGCGTCTTCCGCGAAGGTGACGTTGTATTCCGACAAGGTGGCACGCTGTATCTCTTGTAAACGTGGCGATGCCTCGACCAACACGACCTGTGCCGCGCCATGAAAGCCCGGCACGCGCGCCGTGGCCCGCAGCATATCTGCCATCAGCGTACCGCGTCCGGGGCCAAGCTCTGCCAGCGTGAAAGGCGCGGGGCTGCCTTGATCTATCCATGCCTGCGCCAGTGCCAGACCGATAAGTTCGCCGAACATCTGGCTGATCTCGGGGGCGGTGATGAAATCGCCCGCCGCCCCGAACGGTTCGCGCGTGGTGTAGTAGCCAAAGGTTGGGTGAAACAGGCATTCGGCCATATAGTCGGCAATGCTTATGGGGCCATTGCTGCGGATGCGGGCGGCGATCTCGTCTTGCAGGCTCATGCCGCGCGCCGTGCCCGCAGGATAAGAACAAACCCCAGAACGATCATGGGGGCCGACAGGATCTGCCCCATCGTGAACCCGTATCCGCCCAGATGCCAAGCCAACCCCAGCGGGTTGTCAGGGCTGACAAATTGCGCATCTGGTTGGCGAAAAAACTCAACGAAAAAGCGCGACAGGCCGTAGCCCGCAAAAAAGACACCTGCGACGGTTCCGGGTCGCTTGAGCGCATCGCGTCGCCACACGAGCCAGATCAAAATGCCACCCAGCAGTAGCCCTTCCAGCCCTGCTTCATACAGTTGCGAGGGGTGACGCGCGCAAACGCCGTCGACGCCGGGACAGTCTTGTGCCGCACCTCCCGGAAAGGCGACGCCCCACGGCAAATTTGTCGGTCGCCCCCAAAGTTCTGCGTTTATAAAATTCGCAATGCGGCCCAAGCAACAAACCGGGAGGCACGCCAAGGGCCATCACGTCGGCAGCGCTTAGCTTGGCGATCTGGTGGCGGGTCGTATAGATCCATCCCGCTACGATCACGCCCAGCAGCCCGCCGTGAAACGCCATGCCGCCCTGCCAAATGGCGAGTATTTCGGAAGGATTCTGCAGGTAGTACGCTGGTTGGTAAAATGCGACATAACCTAATCGTCCGCCCAGAATGACCCCGAGGATAATCCACGTCAGCAAGTCTTCGATCTGGGCTGGTGACATCACGGGGTCATCGTCGCGCCACAGCTTGGGCTGTTGGACGGCGCGGACTGCGAGGCGCCAGCCCAGAACGATGCCAACAATATAGGCCAGCGCGTACCAACGCAGAGCCAACTCGAAGCCGAAAACAGAGATCGAAAAGATCTCGGGCGAAATATTTGGAAAGGGGATCAAACCGCGCATAGCGACTGCATGCCCTTCAGCTCGAGGGGAAGTCAACCTTGCACAGTGCGGGTTGCGGGTCCATATAAAGCGCAAGCAAACCGGAGACAGCATATGCAAACCCGAAACAAGATGTTCGACGATATCTCGCAACTGATGACGAACGCGATGGGCGTGGCCCAAGGCGCGCGTGACGAGGCAGAGACAGCCATGAAAGGTATCATGGACCGCTGGCTGGCCGACCGCGATTTCGTAACCCGCGAAGAGTTCGATGCGGTGCGCGCGATGGCGCAAAAGGCCCGTGAGGAAAACGACGCGCTAAAAGCCCGTCTTGACGCGCTTGAAGCCAAAGACTGATCCAAAGGCGGCGCTGCGCGCCATTCCATTCCAGACTTCCGCGCCGCTACCAGTCGCGCGCTTTACCGGACTGCGCGGGTAAACAAATAGTTTACGCGCGCAGACCATACCCCTCAGTCTGTTAACCCCTGCCAAGTAATTGGGCCTATTCCTAAGCTATCCACAACTTATTGTGGGTTACCGCAAGAATAGGGGTTGCCAGATCATGTTTGACACCGCACCATATATAGTAGAGGCACGGGGGCTCGCCCCGTTCTCTAGCACAGGCACCTAGCTTTGGGGGCTAGACATGGTCTCCTTCGCTAGAGCGATAAAAAGAGGTGACATCATGGCCTTGTCCGAGCAGTACCTAGAAGACGATATCCACCCCATCGACATCGTTGAACATCTGGCAGCCCATCACGAATGGGATTTTGACCGGATTTCAGATGAGCAGATCGCAATGGCAGTTGAGGGGCAGTGGCGAACCTACTCGCTGACGCTGGCGTGGTCAGCTTATGACGAGACGCTGCGGATGGTCTGTACCTTCGATATGGAACCGCCAGAAGAGAAGCTGCCCGACCTTTATGCTCTGTTGAACCTCGTCAACGATCAATGCTGGGCCGGAGCGTTTACCTACTGGGCGGAACAAAAGCTGATGGTCTACCGCTACGGGCTTGTTCTGGCAGGTGGCAATGTGGCAAGCGCCGACCAAATCGATACGATGATCGGTGCGGCCGTGATGAGCGCCGAGCGATACTATCCCGCGCTGCAATTGCTCATCTGGGGGGACAAAACCCCAGAAGCAGCCCTTCAGGTCGCCATTGCAGAGGCCTACGGACGCGCGTAACACTCGCCCCCGAAAGTAAAGATCACGACGGGGGCGCATTCACATGGAAAACAGCAGGATTGCGGACAAGGGCCTGGTGCTTTTGGGCTGCGGCAAGATGGGGTCGGCCATGCTTGCAGGTTGGCTGGCACAAGGGCTGCCGCCGACGTCTGTTTGGGTGGTGGAGCCTAACCCCTCTGACTGGTTAAAGAGCACGGGTGTAGACCTGTCGGGCGATCTGCCTGCAGATCCGGCGATTGTTCTGGTTGCAGTCAAGCCGCAGATGATGGCGGGCGCGCTGCCTGTACTGGCGGCGATGGGCAACGGCGATACTGTTTTTGTCAGCGTCGCCGCAGGTATTACGATCGCCTATTTCGAAGCCATTCTCGGAAACCGCACACCGGTCGTGCGCGCCATGCCCAACACGCCAGCGGCGATTTCGCAGGGCATCACGGCCATTGTCGGCAACGCTTCAGTTCGTGCGGCGGCTATGACCGAGGCAGAGCAGCTACTGCGCGCCGTGGGTGATGTGGTTCGCGTGGGGGAAGAAGCGCAGATCGACGCGGTCACTGGGGTCAGCGGATCGGGGCCGGCATATGTCTTTCACATGATTGAAACTTTGGCCGCAGCAGGCGAGGCGCAAGGCCTTGATGCAGATATTGCGATGCAACTGGCCAAGGCAACGGTTGCGGGCGCAGGCGCGCTTGCCATGGCATCCGACGAAAGCCCGTCGCAGTTACGCGTGAATGTTACTTCTCCCAATGGTACTACGCAGGCCGCACTAGAGGTTTTGATGGACCCTGAGACAGGTTTCCCGGCGCTGATGGCGCGGGCAGTCAAGGCCGCAACAGACAGATCAAGGGAGCTGGCCAATGGATAACATCAGTTTTGACGATTTTATGAAAGTGGACATCCGCACCGGTACAGTCCGCCGCGCCGAACCCTTTCCGGAGGCCAGAAAACCAGCGATCAAGATGTGGATCGATTTCGGCCCCGAGATCGGAGAAAAGAAAACGTCGGCCCAAGTGACTGCGCACTACACGCCCGAAGAACTAATCGGCAAACAGGTTATCGCAGTGGTGAATTTTCCGCCCCGCCAGATCGGGCCGTTCAGGTCCGAGGTGCTTGTCCTCGGGCTGCCGGATGAAAAAGGCGAGGTTGTACTTCTGGCCCCGGACCAAGATGTGCCTTTAGGGGGGCGGATGCATTGACCAAAGTATTTATGAGCCGCCCCTTGCCCGAACGCGTGCAGCAAGCCGCAGCCGGGCTGTTTGATCTGGATGTGCGCCAAATCACGACACCTTTAACGGACGACGAGATGCGTCGCGCGTTGACTGATTATGACGCCGTTGTACCGACCTTGGGTGACATGTTCTCGGCCAAGGTGTTTGCCGATGTGCCAAAGCCTCGCTGCCGCCTGCTGGCGAATTTTGGCGTGGGCTACAACCACATTGACGTGAATGCAGCCAAGGCTGCGGGCATTGCCGTGACCAATACCCCCGGGGCCGTGACGGATGCAACGGCAGATACCGCGATGTGTCTGATGCTGATGACGGCGCGGCGCGCGGGCGAGGGTGAACGGCTCTTGCGGGCAGGCAACTGGGAAGGATGGCACCCGACGCAATTGTTGGGGATGCACCTGAGTGGCAAGACGGTCGGCATCGTCGGGATGGGTCGCATTGGTCAGGCTATCGCGCATCGCTGCCATTTCGGCTTTGGGATGAAAATCGCCTACCACAGCCGGTCGCCCAAAACGCTTGATTTTCCCGCGACGCAAATACCCACTCTGTTGGAACTGGCGGGGGCTGTTGATGTGCTGGTCATCGCGGTGCCGGGTGGCGCGGACACGCACCACCTTATAGACGAGACGGTTCTGGCGGCCATGCAACCGCACGCCCATCTGGTAAATATCGCGCGCGGCAACGTTGTTGAGGAAAATGCGCTGATCGCGGCTTTGCAAAATGCCGTAATCGCCGGGGCGGGTCTGGATGTCTACGAGTTTGAGCCCGCAGTGCCCGAGGCGCTGGTTGCGTTGGAGAATGTCGCTCTTCTACCCCATCTGGGCACTGCAGCACTTGAGGTGCGCGAAGACATGGGAATGATGAGCGTCGCAAACCTTGCCGCCTTTTTCGACGGCAAGGCGCTTCCTAACGCTGTGTAGGCACTATACTTCCGGTGCCTTCGGGTCGGGCACAAGCTTGGGGTCAGCGGTCCGGTGCCAGTTCGGGTCCTGACGCTTGATCCGGCGCGAAATCCAGTAAGACAGAGGCCAAGAGACAAGCAGCCCGGCCAATGCGGCTGCCAGAACACCCCAGATGTTCTGATATCCCAGCGAAAAGGCGATCACGAGGGTCGATCCAGCGCACACAGCACCGGTCATTAGTGTCATCAGTATACTCAGGCGGTCCATTTCTTTCTCCTTTCGTGGCTTAAGGAGAAAACGCGTAAGTCGTGCTTAAGTTCCCTGCGGAAAATCGCCGACCGCTTCGCGCCAGTGCCGCCTGCACAAAGAAAGATAGGTTTCGTTCCCGCCGATCTGCACCTGAGCGCCGTCTTTCACAACCGTGCCTGCCGCATCTTTGCGGATGACCATCGTCGCCTTTTTCCCGCAGTGGCAGATTGTGCGAACCTCCCGCATCTCGTCCGCCAGTGCCAGCAGGGTGGCCGATCCCGGAAATAACTTTCCCCTAAAATCAACCCGCAGGCCAAAACACATGACAGGCACTTTCAGGTCATCCACTGCGCGGGCCAGCTGCCATACCTGTTCTTCGGTCAGAAACTGCGCCTCGTCGACGAAGACGCATGCGACCGGGCCTTCCCTCAATCTATTGGAAAGCTTGACGAATAAATCATCATTGTCATCAAATGTATCCGCAGGTTCCCCGATGCCGATGCGCGATGCGATGCGCCCGTCACCTGCGCGGTTATCAAACCGCGCCGTCAGCAGATAGGGCACCATGCCGCGTTCTTTGTAGTTATGTGCTGCTTGCAGCAGAACGGTCGACTTTCCGGCGTTCATGGTGGAGTAGTGAAAATACAGCTTGGCCATGGCATTTGATAAGCCGTGTGAAAGAGCGCTGCAACCGAATGGATGTGCTGAAAAAAGGTTGTTCGTGCTACTGCCGGTTTGCACTGGCCCACCATTCCCCGGATGGCGGAACACGAAAAACCCCTACCAAAACCGGCGCTGGGGCCGCCGGCAACTCATGATCCCCCGCAACTACGGGAGTGTTTTATAAATGACATTTCCCAAACATCTGATTAATGGGTAAAAACAATGCGTTTTCCCTTTAGGGAATGAATGTAAATTACACTAGGGGAGTCGGCGATGTCGGTGATCGGCAGGTATTTAAAGAAACACACCGAAACGCTGGTGAAGGACGTGGGCATTGAACAAGCCTGCGAACTAACGGGCAAATCCAAGGCCACTTTGGGCCGGTATTATTCCGACCATGAAGAACATGCCGACCGGTTTATCCCGATCGAAGCGGTCGCGTTGCTGGAACAAGCCGCAGCCTACCCGCATGTGACCGGAGCCTTGGCTGAGCTATCCGGCACATCGTTGCAATACGATGAGCGACGCCCAAACGAAGAACGCCCCGGCGGGGTCAACTCCGATGTGATCGCGCTAAGCCAGCGCTTTGCGATGCTAATGGGCGAATATCAGCAATCCATGGAGGACGGCAAGATAACGGTCAACGAGGCCAAGAGGTTGCTGAAAGAAACGACGATGCTGCAACAGGTTCTTATTGATATGAAGCTACACCTCGAAAACGATCACGGTGCGGTAGACTAAGCCCGCTCAGGCGTTGCTGTGCCGTTGCACAACGACAGACCCCACGGAATAACCCGCGCCAAACGAACAGATAAGCCCCGTGTCGCCATCTTTCATATCGCCCGAATACTTGGAAAAAGCAATGATCGACCCGGCAGAGGACGTGTTTGCATAGTCTTGCAGGATATTGGGCTGTTCTGTTGGCGCTGGGGTGCGGCCCAGGACCTTGCGTCCGATAAAGTCGTTCATGGTCTTATTGGCCTGATGCAACCACAGCCGTTTCAGATTGGCGGCATCCACATTCTCTTCTTTCAGATGTGTCGCGATATGTTCCGATACCATCGGCAACACTTCCTTAAAGACTTTGCGTCCGTTTTGCATGAACTGCATGTCGCGCCGGTCCACTGTCCCCGACGGGCGCGAGCGGCGCAAAAAGCCGTTGTTGTTGCGGATGTTGTTTGAAAATTCAGTGGCGCATCGTGTCGATTTGATCTCGAAATAGGGGCCTTTTGCATCTTCGCTGCGTTCGATCAACGTGGCTGTGGCCACATCACCGAAAATAAAGTGGCAGTCGCGGTCGCGCCACTCAAGGTGGGCCGAGCAGATTTCAGGGTTGATGATCAATGCGCGCCGGACCGACCCGGACCGGATCATGTCTGCAGCGGCCTGAATGCCGAAGGTTGCAGACGAACAGGCGACGTTCATGTCAAAAGCAAAACCCTTGGCGCCTAGTAGAGTTTGTATCTCGATAGCGATCGCGGGGTAGGCGCGTTCCATATTGGATGCGGCACAGATCACCAAATCTATGTCGCTTGCCTCTGTCCCGGCCTGTGCTAATGCCTTGGTCGCGGCATCCAGCCCCATTTCAGCCATAAGGCACGGCTCATCATCGGTGCGTTGGCGCAAAAGTGGGTGCATGACTGTTGGGTCCAACACACCGGTTTTGTCGATCACATAACGTTGCAGAATCCCTGAGGCCTTGAGGATGAATTCCTCTGACGAGTATTCCTTGGCCGGAAGTTCACCCGCAGCGATGCCTTCCGCTTGTTCGGTGTTATAAAGATCAACATAGGCGTTGAAAGCCGTCACCAACTCTGCGTTCGTGATAACGTTTTCGGGCGTAAAAACGCCAGTTCCGGTGATGGCTGGTGTGTACATGTCTTGCGCCCCTCGTTCGCTTGTCTTGTGCGGGGATATATGCCCTAGGGTCAAGCGACAGAAGGGTAAGTGACGCAGCGTCGGGCCAGATGGTGGCCCACAGGGTCAGATGCCGGTGGGTATCGAATAGACCACATACCCATCCTGACGGAACACCTCGTTTGCGCCGGTGTCTGCGGCGAATGCAGCCAGCCCATCCATCGCTTCGGGGCAGCCGACAAGGTCAGCTGTGTGATCAAGGTAATTCCCCGTCTCTGCGCTTTCGCCCAAGCGGCGGCACGGATCGCCTGCTGCAGGATACCCGTCGCCAAAGAAGGGCAGGCTGGTTTCGGGCAGAACCACCGGTTCTGGTTCGGGTGTACAGGCAGCGCCAAGCAGCAAAGCGGGAAGCAATAGTATACGCATAATGTGGCCCTTTTGGTTTTCATTAAACCTAACCCACAAAGGCAATTTCACCAAACCTCTAAGCGAAGACTGGCTTTGTAGTTCTTTTTTTGCCAGTGTCAGCGAACGCGGAGAAACTCGGGAGCAAAAATGAAGACGACAATTCTGGGTGGTGTCCTGTTTCTTGCGCCGCTGGCCATCATCGCCTTTATCCTTGGCAAGGCTTTCCAGATCAGCACGAAGATCGTCGCGCCTCTGGACCACCTGCTCCCGATCAAGAACTTTGCGGGTATCGCTTCAGTGAATATTCTGGCGCTGCTCTTCATCATCTTGCTTTGCTACGTGGCGGGACTGCTGGCGCAACGCGCCTTTCTGGGAAGACGTATGCAGCGCATCGACGGATTTTTGGTCGATATCATTCCCGGTTACGCGGTTTTCAAAGCTTTGATTGGGAGTGCGTCCTCGAACGAGGAACTGGCCGCACGCTTGAAACCTGTTATCGCAAGGTTTGATGATTACGAACAAATCGCCTTCGAGATTGAACACGGAGAAAGCCAGTCCGTCCTTTTTTTACCCGGCTCACCTTCGGCTTGGTCTGGCAGCACCGTTATTGCCGATAACAGCCGCATCACGCCGCTGAATATTCCAGCCCATCAGGCGACGAAACTGTTGCGCACCTTTGGGCGTGGATCATTAGAGGCTAAACGTGCAGCTTTATCCCATGCAGCGCAGGGAGATCAGGCCTCAAGCTAAGTGGCAAAGCGTACCGCGCGGGTTCCAGATTACCCCTGAAGCGCTTTCACGCCGACGTCGCCGTCGGCCTGCGCGCGAATGGCCAAAGCGGCGGCATAGCTTCCTGCAGCCGTGGTGAAGTAGGGGATACGGTCATACAAAGCGATGGCGCGGATCGACTTACTGTCATCCACCGCCTGCGCCCCTTCGGTTGTGTTCATGACCAGATGGATCGCTTCGTCCTTCATCATGTCGGTCACGTCGGGGCGGCCTTCGTAGACTTTATTAACGATGCCACAGTCCATGCCGTGCTCGTTAAGCCATTTTGCCGTGCCGCGCGTCGCCACAATCGTAAAGCCCTGATCCAGAAGGATACGTGCCGCGGTCAGCATGTCTTCGGTCTTGTCCGCGTCTTTGATCGACAGAAAGGCGCAGCCATCGGAAGGCAGCGGGTTGCCCGCCCCCATCTGCGCTTTCAGGAAGGCGCGGGGGAAATCGCGGTCCCACCCCATCACCTCGCCGGTCGAGCGCATCTCGGGTCCGAGGATCGTATCGACACCGGGGAAACGGGCAAAGGGCAACACCGCCTCTTTGACCGAGAACCACGGCATATTCGGGTCCGCAAGCGTCAACGGATCGCCCAGCGGCAGCACATCGTCATAGGCTGCGTCCTTGTCATAAGGCGCGCGCAGTGGGAAGTTCGACAAGGGCTCGCCCGCCATAATGCGTGCCGCAATGGACGCAATCGCCGAGTCGGTCGCCTTTGCCACAAAGGGCACGGTCCGAGAGGCCCGCGGGTTCACTTCGATCAGGTAGATGTCACCGTCTTTCAGCGCAAACTGGATGTTCATCAGCCCGACAACATTTAGCGCCTTGGCAAGCGCGTGGGTCTGCTTTTCCACCTCGGCAATCACGTCGCGCGACAGCGAATAAGGGGGCAGGGAACAAGCACTATCGCCTGAATGCACACCTGCCTCTTCGATATGCTGCATCACACCTGCCACATGCACATCCTTGCCGTCGCAAAGTGCGTCCACATCCAGCTCGACCGCACCCGACAGATAGCTATCAAGCAGAACAGGGCTGTCGCCAGACACCACAACGGCTTGCGAGATATACCGCTCCAGGCTGGGCAGATCGCGCACAATCTCCATCGCGCGCCCGCCCAGCACATAAGACGGACGGATAACCAGTGGAAAGCCAATTTCAGAAGCAATTTCAAGCGCTTCAGCATCGGAATGTGCGATGCCATTGCGCGGCTGCTTAAGGCCCAGACCCTGAACCAACTGCTGGAACCGCTCACGGTCTTCGGCCAGATCAATCGCGTCAGGCGTTGTGCCCAGAATTGGGATGCCGGCCTCTTCCAGAGCATTGGCCAGCTTGAGCGGGGTCTGTCCCCCGAATTGAACGATCACACCATGCAGCGTGCCGTTTTCCTGCTCGACACGCATGATCTCCATCACATGCTCAAACGTCAAAGGTTCGAAATATAGCCGGTCAGAGGTGTCATAGTCCGTGGACACTGTCTCGGGGTTGCAGTTCACCATGATCGTCTCGTAACCCGCATCCGTCAGCG
This sequence comes from uncultured Alphaproteobacteria bacterium, assembly GCA_963796445.1. Taxonomy (GTDB): domain Bacteria; phylum Pseudomonadota; class Alphaproteobacteria; order Rhodobacterales; family Rhodobacteraceae; genus Roseobacter. The sequence continues at coordinate 76,994 of CAWCLQ010000001.1, forward strand.
CATAGCATGCGTGACAACAGCAATAGTCAAATTCGATACCTTGCCCGATCCGGTTTGGCCCGCCGCCCAGAATGACAACCTTTTTGCGGTCTGTGGGACGTGCTTCGCATTCGGCCTCGCCAAAAACCGGCGCTTCGTAGGTGGAGTACATATAAGGCGTCTGCGCTTCAAATTCCGCCGCACAGGTATCAATGCGCTTGAAGACAGCGGTTACACCAAGGTTGATACGCGCGCCGCGCACATTCGCCTCAGTGCGTCCGGTCAGCTCTGCCAGCCGGGCATCGGTAAAGCCCATCATTTTGAGGTCCCGCAGCGCCTTTTCCGTGACAGGCAGACCGTCTTTACGCACGCTACGCTCGGTTTCTATGATCTCACGTATGCGGGCAAGAAACCACGGGTCGAACATGGTGACACCGTGGATTTCATCATCACTTAGCCCGTGCCGCATGGCCTGCGCAATCGTGCGCAGGCGGTCCGGCGTTTGCTGGCTGATGGCTTTGACGATGGCTGCCGTATTGGCACCTTCGATATCCCAAGGGTCCACGCCCACGCCGGGAATGTCGATCTCGTTGAAACCGGTCAGCCCTTCTTCCATCGAGGCCAGCGCTTTTTGCATGCTCTCGTGGATTGTGCGACCGATCGACATGGCTTCGCCCACGGATTTCATCGCCGTGGTCAAATTCGGTGTGCTGCCCGGGAATTTCTCGAAAGCGAATTTCGGGATCTTGGTAACCACGTAGTCAATCGTCGGCTCGAATGATGCAGGCGTGACTTTGGTGATGTCATTGTCCAGCTCGTCCAGCGTGTAGCCGACGGCCAGTTTGGCAGCGATCTTGGCAATCGGAAAGCCTGTGGCCTTGGACGCCAGCGCCGAAGACCGTGACACACGCGGGTTCATCTCGATCACGACCATGCGGCCATCCACGGGGTTCACCGCCCACTGCACGTTGGACCCGCCGGTTTCCACGCCGATCTCGCGCAGCACCGCGATCGAGTGGTTGCGCATGATCTGGTATTCTTTATCGGTCAGCGTCAGGGCAGGGGCCACGGTGATGCTGTCACCGGTGTGTACGCCCATCGGGTCCACGTTTTCAATCGAACAGACAATGATCGCGTTATCGGCAGTGTCCCGCACGACTTCCATCTCAAATTCTTTCCAGCCCAGCAGCGACTCGTCCACGAGGATCTGCCCGACAGGAGACGCATCCATACCGGACCGGCAGATCGCTTCGTAGTCGTCGCGGTTATAAGCCACACCGCCGCCGGTCCCACCCATGGTAAAGGCAGGGCGGATGATCGCAGGCAGGCCGACTTCCTCGAGGATTTCGAGTGACAGGCGCACGCCTTCGGCCAGATCCTTCTTACCGTTGGCATCCTTGGGCGCTGTGACAATCGCGGCCTTGGGGTTTTCGATGCCCAAACGGTCCATCGCTTCGCGGAAAAGCTTGCGGTCTTCGGCCATCTCGATGGCGTCGCGCTTGGCGCCGATCATTTCGACACCAAACTTGTCGAGCACGCCCATTTCCTCAAGCGCGAGAGAGGTGTTCAGGCCTGTCTGCCCGCCCATGGTGGGCAAAAGTGCATCGGGGCGTTCTTTCTCGATGATCTTGGCGACCATCTCTGGGGTGATTGGTTCGATATAGGTCGCATCCGCAAGTTCGGGGTCGGTCATGATCGTGGCAGGGTTGGAGTTGACGAGGATGACGCGGTAGCCTTCCTCTTTCAGTGCCTTACAGGCCTGAGCGCCCGAGTAGTCGAATTCGCATGCCTGGCCGATCACGATGGGACCTGCGCCGATGATCATGATAGACTTGATATCGGTTCTCTTTGGCATGATCGGCCCCCTTCTGAACAGAACGCCCTAAGCGTTCAAATTGTCCTGCGTTATAGGCATGAGGGTAGTGTGCGCAAGGGGCAAAGGGCGCAAACAGGAACTGAATCTTCACGAAGCGTGACCCATAACGCAAAAGGCGACCCGAAGGCCGCCCTGCGTGTGACAATTTAAGACAGTGGTGTGCTGGCTTACGCTTTCTTTTGACGGCGGCGCATTGCGCCCAAACCGGCAATACCTGCGCCGAGGAGCAGGACAGATGCTGGAAGCGGTACAGCGGAAAGTTTTACTTCCTGAATGGACACACCAACGTCAGGGCCTTCACATGATGCAACGTCAGCTTGAGAAGAATGCGACGCACATTCACCGTAATTGCCGAACGTGATCGCCAGCGATTTAATCTCTGTGGTCTCTTGTCCCAGACTCGACTGTCCGGAACGCTGTACCGTCCGGCGCTGTTGGAACTTCACCGCCCCCTATGTACAAGCGGCACCTCATCGATCGCAGGTGTCAGCGCAGAGAAACCCGCGAAGTCATACGTACCAACCGCTTGCGTGTTCGAGTTATTCACGTCGAAAGATATGAAGAAAAATCCTTTACCGCCGCGGTCAAACGTAACTGTTTCAAAGACAGCTGCGGGTCCAAACAGACTGCCGTCAGATGGTTTAGAGCTTTCGTAGCTAAATCCGTTACCGTAATAGCCAGGCGATGACGTCGCCGCCACAGCCGTGGAGGCCATCATCGCGGCTACTGCGGCGCCTGCAAAATACTGATACATTATTCGTCACCCTTATAGGTTTAATTGTCACTTGTCCCATACTGAGTTTTTTTCGCGGCAAATTCAAGCCAAGAAGGCGCTGCCGCCACATTTTTTTCACTATCACGGTGAGAATTTAGCCCAATTTGTCACATTTTATCCGATTGTGTCGAAAACCGAAACAAAGAGCGCCTCAAGGTGCCGCTTCGTTAAGCATTAGGAAGGCAGATACGGCGTCTTCGAACGCGCGGGGCTTATCCGCGTGCAACCAATGACCCGCTCCGGTCAGTTTCGCGAATCGTGCTTGTGGGAAATGCGCTTTTATCGGGGCTCTGTGCTCGGGTAGCACATAGTCCGACTGTGCACCGGTCAGAAACAGTACGGGTTTGTCGAACTGGCCTTTGAGCGGCGGAAACGACATGATTTTGTCCATCTCAGCCTCGAGCGTGTCGAGGTTTAACCTCCACTTCTTTTCTTTTATATCAAGGGATTGCGTGAAAAAGCTGCATAAGGCTGGCTCGACACCCAAAGCTGCCAGTTGCGCCTCTGCCTCGGATCGTCGTGTGATCTGCGACAGGTCAACAGATTTCATTGCGTGGATAAACGGCAACTGGCTGTGCGTGTAGGTCACTGGTGCAATATCGGCGACAATCATTCTTTCGATCTGCGCAGGTTTCGTCAGCGCCAAGGCCATTGTCGCTTTTCCGCCCATGGAATGGCCGACAATATGCATGGGTCCGCCCAGATGTGAAATAAGCGCATCCAGATCGCCTGCCAGATCGAGATAGCCGTGCTCGTCCGTGTGTGGACTATACCCGTGGTTGCGTAAATCTACCGAAATGACATGAGCCCGAGCCGATAGCCGCTTGGCAATCACGCTCCAGTTCCGGCCCGACCCGTAAAGACCGTGCACAATCATGACGGGCGTGCCTGTCGGTGTGCCATATTCTGCGTAATTTAACATGGTTCAAGGGCTAGCGGATTTTGTGCGGCTCTGCCACAAACAATCCAATTGGGACAAAAGGGCGCCTGAGGGTGAACGAGACAAAAAATATTCATGTGCAAGCCGAAGCGGTCCGCACGCTTTTCGAAACGCAGATGGGTGTACACGCGAAAACACTGGCGATGGCTGTGCGCCGCGCGGGGCGACGTCTGCCGCGTAGGGCACGCGCAAAGGCGGATGTGCTGATCGAGGCGTTGCAGCAATCGGAAAACCCGAAACTGGCCAGACGGCTCGATTATACGAAAACGCACAGCGCCTATCGCGATCTTGTTGCCTATCTGGAAACACTGGATCTGGCAGAGCAAAAACGCACACAGCGATTGAACTTGCTGGCGGGTATTGCCTTTAACCTGCTGATCCTGGGCGTTCTGGTTTTGCTTTGGGTCAGATGGCAGGGCTTGATCTAGCGGCTAATCTGCCAAAACTGAGTATTGCGCGTCGCTCACGTGTTCTAGCCATGTGACAGCCGACCCGTCTAGTTCCTCTTGTAGCGCGATATGCGTCATGTCTGACTGGGGTGCGGCGCCATGCCAGTGTTTTTCACCGGGTTCGAACCAAACAACGTCGCCGGGCCGCATCACCTGTACCGGCCCGCCTTCTGACTGCGCAAGGCCCATGCCTGCGGTTATAATCAGCGTTTGCCCCAAAGGGTGTGTGTGCCATGCGGTGCGCGCACCGGCCTCAAAGCTTACTGAGACGCCGCGCAGGCGGGCAGGGGCGGGCGCCGACACAAGCGGGGAGATGCGCACGTGACCGGTAAACCATTCGGACGGGCCGGTGCCGGTGGGCGCGCTGCCACTGGATGCGATTTTCATGGTCTTCTCCTGAACTGAAAAAGCCCCGCACGGAGGTGGTGCGGGGCCGCGTGATGTCTGTCTGTGACCCGAATCTTACAGGTTCGGATACATTGGGAAGCGTGCACAAAGGGCGGTGACTTCCGCTTTTACTTTTGCCTCGACGTGGCCATTGCCCTCTTCACCGTTAGCGGCAAGCCCGTCGACCACCTCGATGATCCAGTCCGCGATCTGGCGGAACTCTGCCTCTCCGAACCCGCGCGTCGTACCTGCTGGGCTGCCCAGACGAATGCCTGATGTAACCATCGGTTTTTCAGGGTCAAAGGGTACGCCGTTTTTGTTGCACGTGATATGCGCGCGGCCCAATGCCTTTTCGGTCGCATTGCCCTTTACGCCTTTGGGACGCAGGTCAACAAGAACCACATGCGTGTCGGTGCCGTGGGTGATCGTGTCCAGCCCTCCCTTGATAAGCTGGTCGCTCAGCGCCTGCGCGTTTGTGATGACCTGCTTGGTATAGGTCTTGAACTCGGGCTGTAGTGCCTCTCCGAAGGCAACTGCCTTGGCGGCGATCACATGCATCAAGGGGCCGCCCTGTATGCCGGGGAAGATCGCCGAGTTAAACTTTTTGGCCAGTGCCTCGTCGTTTGTCAGGATCATGCCGCCGCGCGGTCCACGCAGGGTCTTGTGCGTTGTGGTGGTGGCGACGTGGGCGTGCGGGAAGGGTGAGGGATGCTCGCCCGCAGCAACAAGACCTGCAAAGTGCGCCATGTCCACATGAAGATAAGCGCCGACCATATCCGCGATCTCACGCATCTTGGCAAAGTCGATCTGGCGCGGAATGGCCGAGCCACCTGCGATAATCAGTTTGGGTTGGTGTTCCTTGGCCAATGCCTCTACCTGGTCATAATCCAGCAGGTTGTCTTCTTTGCGCACACCGTATTGCACCGCATTGAACCATTTGCCCGACTGGTTGGGCTTGGCGCCGTGGGTCAGGTGGCCACCCGCATCAAGGCTCATGCCGAGGATCGTATCACCAGGTTGCAGCAGCGCCTGAAACACACCCTGATTGGCCTGACTACCCGAGTTAGGCTGCACGTTGGCAAAGCCGCACCCGAAAAGTTTGCAAGCCCGCTCAATGGCGAGGTTTTCTGCCACGTCCACGAACTGGCACCCGCCATAATAGCGACGCCCCGGATAGCCTTCGGCATATTTGTTGGTCATGATCGACCCCTGCGCTTCGAGCACAGCGGCGGATACGATATTCTCGGAGGCGATCAGTTCTATCTCGTCGCGCTGGCGACCCAATTCGTCCGTAATGGAGGCGAAAAGCTCAGGGTCGCTGTCGGCGAGGGACTTTGTGAAAAAACCGGGGGCGCGGTGCGGGGCGTTCATGGGGCTCTTCCTTTATGAAGGTCATCATTTAAGCGTGTCTACTTCAAAACTATTCCGACGGGGAAGGTTGTAAAGCGACGATTAGACTGGATTCTGCGCCCTATTTACGCGGCAGGTCCCTGCGACGCAATCGCCCTCAAGTCAAAGGGCGGTGTCGAAAGCTGGCAAATCGCTGAAAGATGTGCTTCTTTCGGCCCATAAAGACCCCGATCGGAAACCAGAATGCCCATCAAGATCGCATTTACCGCCAGCCGCGCGGATGTGGCGCAAACCGCAAGGGCGGCCTTGGTGACCCGTTACGGCAATGTCGACATGGAAGAGGCAGACGTTATCGTCGCCTTGGGTGGTGACGGCTTCATGCTACAAACGCTGCATGCCACACAATCGCTTGCCGCCCCTGTCTACGGTATGAACCGCGGCACCATCGGGTTTTTGATGAACACTTACGTTGAAAGCGATCTGCCCGCCCGTCTGGAAGCGGCAGAAGAAGCGGTCATCAACCCGCTAAGCATGACGGCCACCTGTGTAGACGGGTCGGTGTCCAAGGCGCTGGCCATTAATGAAGTGTCCCTGCTGCGGTCGGGCGCACAGGCGGCCAAGCTCAAGATCACTATTGACGGACGCTTACGCATGGCTGAACTGGTCTGTGATGGCGCGCTCGTCAGCACGCCCGCAGGCTCAACCGCGTATAATTATTCCGCACACGGACCCATCCTTCCTATCGGCTCCGAGGTGCTGGCGCTCACCGCGATGAGCGCCTTTCGGCCCCGCCGCTGGCGTGGTGCGCTACTGCCAAAAGACGCGACTGTGCGCTTTGACGTGCTTGAGCCTGAAAAGCGTCCTGTAATGGCAGAGGCCGACGCGCAATCGGTGATGGGTGTCGTATCCGTGGAAATCCGCTCAGAACCATCAGTTGAACACCACATCCTGTTCGATCCGGGACACGGGCTTGAGGAACGTCTCATCAACGAGCAATTCACATGAGCATCATCCGGCCCGAGCGTTTGCGCGATCCGGCACCGCGCACGCTCTGCACGGATTGCGGGGTGTCGCGGATGGAAAACCCCGCAGTCTGCGGCAAAGCCTGCCAGTTCATCACGCCAGATTACCCCGCCTACGAACGCGCTGTTCACGGCCGTGCGCGCGGCGACGGTGACGAAGTTTTCTTTGGCCCGTTTCAGGCGATGTACCGCGCGGGGATGCGGGAACCAGAAAAGGGGGCACAATGGACAGGGATCACCACATCCCTCGGTGCGGACCTGCTGGCCAAGGGAAAGATCGACGCGGTGCTGACCATGATCCCGCACCAAGACGATGTTTGGCGCCCGCAGCCCGCACTTATCACCGATCCTGCCGATATGGCCAAGGCACGCGGCATGCGCATGGGCTACGCGCCCTTGCTTGCGCTCTTGGAAGACGCGCAGGCCAAAGGGTTCACCCGACTGGCCGTGATCGGCATCCCTTGTCAGGTCTACGCCCTGCGCGCGCTCGAAACCGAGTTGAAGCTTGAGCGGCTCTATGTGATCGGCACGCCTTGTTCAGACAACACCACAACTGAGAATTTTCACCACTTCCTGTCCTTGCTGGACGCAAACCCCGACACAATCACCTATCTTGAATTCCGCGCTGATTTCCGGGTCGAGTTGCGCTTTAAAGATGGCTCTACCCGCTTGATCCCATTCCTGTCCCTCCCGATCTCTGATCTGCCGCAGGATTTCTTTCCGCTGACTTGCCGCACCTGCGTCGACTACACCAATAGCCTCGCCGATATCACCGTCGGATATATGGCGGGTGAGGGGGAGCAATGGCTTTTGGTGCGCAACGACCGAGGTGCCGAAATGCTGGAGGGGCTGGAGGACCGTGTGATCCTCAGCACACCCGGCAGTGCGGGCAAACGTGCAGGGGCTGTCAAAGGGTTTATCGCCAACACGGCGCGCGCTGCAGGCGGGTTGCCGCTGCGCCGGATGCCGGACTGGGTGCGCCCGATCGTCAGTTGGCTGCAACCCCGCATCGGCCCCAAGGGTATTGAATTCGCTCGCGCGCGTGTTGAGATGAAAGCGGCGGAAACTGTCCTTCACTTGCGTCGTGCTATGCCTGCCAAGATGAAAAACATGATCCCCGATCATGTGTGGAAAATCGCGGCGCCTTACGGCCTTACGCCTGAAAAGGGCGAAGGGCGCGACGGCGATAGCACTTAAAATCTGAATTTTCTTGGAACTATTTCTGCCGCCCTTGCGTTTACTTTTTAAGAGCATGTGAAGCGCACGTGCTTGGCTCAACTGAGACGCAAGACGAAGGAGAGACCAATGAATTGGGACGTAATCAAAGGTAACTGGACACAGTTCAAAGGCCAAATGCGCAGCAAGTGGGGCGAGCTGACCGATGACGAGTTGGATCAAGCCGCAGGCGAGCGTGACAAGCTTGTGGGGCTCATCCAGGAGCGTTATGGCACAGCGAAATCCGAAGCCGAAAAAGAGGTGGACGATTTTGTCGCTAAGCTGGAGAAAGCCGCTTAATTATCTATTTTTATACAAAACGGGCGACCCGATCGGGCCGCCCGTTTTTTTCTTTCCGGTGGCTACGCGGGTCAGCTTTCCACAGAGCTCAGATAGCCGCGCACAATACGCGCCGTTTCTTCTGATCCCAGCACCGGGGGCAGCAGCGTCAAGACCTCCCCCTCTCCATGCAATAGATGGATGAAGCTGCCATGTGCGTAAATCCAGCCGTATTCGGGGTCCTCGAATATCAGCTTCACCCCAATTGAAAACGCCCTGTAGGATTCGGCCAGTGCGGTTTGATCCCCGGTCAGGCCGATAAAGTGCGGGTGGATCATCGCCAATCGCGCGCCCATCGTTTCCACCCGGTCCTGTTCAGGGGCCACCGTTATCATAACGGGCGTTACCGTTATGCCGTCTTGCGCCAGCAAATGCACCACATCCGCCATATCCGGCAAAGCGGCAGAGCAGATGTTCATGCAGTTGGCATAGCCGAAGAATAAAAGCTGGGCATGTCCGTCAGGATCGGCATGCGTGCGGGCGTTGCCCGTATTGGTTGGTCAGGCTGTAGCTGCCGCCGATGTCAAAAGGCAGTGGCGTTTCGGCCTGCGCGGTTACGACCCCCGCTAACACCAGAGCCGCGGCAAGCATCCGCATCAGAAATTCTCCTCGGCGTATTTTTCGTCTTCTTCAAGTCCCAGACCCAGATATCCTTCGCGCGATGTGATCTCGTTGATCCTTGGATCATGCGACGAAACCACGGGCCTTTGCCTGCGGCGTCTGGATGGCGTTCCGCCCATTTCCTGGTGAACTGATTGGCTTTGGCCTTTTCGCCGCCAACGGGTTGGATGGTCTGCACCAAATAGATGTTATTCACTGGAAAATCTTCGTCTTTGATCGTCAGCCCATCAACCTGCACGACCTGATTGCAATTGGGCGCAAGGTCTGTCGCAGCCCCGCTAAAGGCTGGTTGATTGTTCTTTATCGCCAGCACAATCACGTCATCTACGATGCGTTTGAGGCCAAGCTGATGCCTGCCACTGCCGCAATCTGCGGCACATTCGCCCGTTAACTCACACAGAAAATCAACCACTGTCGCTTCGAATGTGGCGGGTACTTCGGCATACAGGTTCCATGTTTTGGCTTCTGACCCTTCAGAGAAATCCTGCGCTGAGACACCCGTTGAAATCGCAGACAGTGCCGCGCCGATTATCAGGTTTCGCATTATTCAGGCTCCGGAAATGAAAAGGGCGGCACGGTGCCGTAGTCTTCATGCGTGGTATTTTGTATACCCAGATCGGCCACAACCTCGTTCACAATGATGTAGTTCTGTCCGTCTCTTTCATACAGCATCCCGTCGGCGGTGACCGTATGTGCGGCAAGGCTGAGTTGCGTGTCGCCGCCCGCTGAATTTGTGTCCTGCGCGATTTTGAGGATCATGTAGACTGTGCCGTCTTCCGTCAGCAGTCCAACCGGAATGCCGCCTGCCGAACACCACAGCGCACAGGTATGATGCGCTGATCCGACAACCGCATCTGGTCCGCCCATCACACCAGAGTAGTAGCACCACGTGTCAATGATCTCGCCGGTGACCTGAATGCGTGTGCCCTCAGACGCCGGCGCGGGCCCCGCAAGCGTTACCATTATCACGGCTGCAAGCATAGCAATTTGATTTCGAATGAAAATTCCTTCCTGAACAAGAAGGAGCGTGTCAGCGACCTGCCGTTGCGCCAACGATTTATTCGCGCGCCGCGATCACAATGTCGGGCGCGCTATGTTCAGCCTTTGGCGTAGCCAATCGTTTGCAACGCTACTTTGATCTCGTCCAGAATGGCCGGATCGTCGATGGTCGCAGGCAATTTGAATTCCTGATTGTCCGCGATCTTGACGACTGTGGCCCGCAAGATTTTACCAGAGCGTGTCTTGGGCAGGCGGTCCACAACCAACGCACTTTTGAACGCCGCCACCGGCCCGATCTTGTCGCGGATCAGTTTTACGCATTCTTGAGCGATCTCGTCATGGGGTCGATTCACGCCGTTGGTCAGGCAGACAAGACCCAAGGGAGATTGCCCCTTTAGCGCATCCGATACACCGACAACGGCGCATTCCGCGACATCGGGGTGGCTGGCCAACACTTCTTCCATGGCGCCAGTCGACAAGCGGTGGCCCGCGACGTTAATCACATCATCGGTGCGCGCCATGATATAGAGGTACCCGTCCTCGTCGATCGTGCCTGCATCGCCTGTTTCGTAGTACCCGGGGAAGGCGGTAAGGTAGCTTTTCTTGTAGCGGTCGGTCGCGTTCCAAAGCGTCGGTAGCGTGCCGGGGGGCAGGGGCAGTTTCACCGCAATCGCACCCAATTCACCCGGCTTCACCGGATGGCCCGCTTCGTCAAGAATCTGCACGTCATAGCCGGGCATTGCGACGGTGGGCGAGCCGATTTTCACTGGCAGGGCCTCGAGCCCCGCAGGGTTGCCCGCAATGGTCCAGCCGGTTTCGGTCTGCCACCAGTGATCGTAGACCGGCACGCCCAGAATGTCGGCGGCCCATTCGATTGTGTCAGGATCCGCCCGTTCGCCCGCAAGATAAAGCGCGCGCAAACCGCTCAGGTCATATTTCTGGCGCTCTAACCCCTTGGGGTCTTCACGTTTGACGGCGCGAATGGCCGTGGGCGCAGTAAAGAAACTGCGCACGTTATGTTCAGAAATCACGCGCCAGAAGGTGCCTGCGTCGGGTGTGCCGACGGGTTTGCCTTCAAAAACGATGGTGGTGTTGCCGTGAATAAGCGGCCCGTAGCAGATATAGCTGTGGCCCACGACCCAGCCCACATCTGATGCGGCCCAAAAGACATCGCCGGGGTCTACGTTGTAGATATTTTTCATCGTCCAGTTAAGCGCCACAAGATGGCCAGCCGTCGGGCGCACAACGCCTTTGGGGGCTCCTGTGGTGCCTGAGGTATAAAGGATATAAGCAGGATGGTTGCCCTCAACGGGGACGCAGTCCGCGGGCGGCACACCTTCTTGCGCCGCATGCCAGTCCAGATCCCGTCCGGGTGTCAGGTCTGCGGTTTCTTGTTCGCGCTGCAGGATCAGACACACCTCGGGCTTGTGGTCCGCCAGTTCGATAGCGCCATCCAGCAAGGGTTTGTAGTGCACGACGCGGCCCGGCTCTACGCCGCAGGAGGCAGCGAGGATTGCACGCGGTTGGCAATCGTCAATCCGCACGGCCAGTTCGTTTGCTGCAAAGCCACCGAATACGACCGAATGTACCGCACCGATCCGCGCACAGGCGAGCATCGCCTCGAGCGCTTCCGGCACCATTGGCATGTAGATGATCACCCGGTCACCCTTGCTGACGCCCTGAGCTACCATCGCACCCGCCAGTGACGCTACACGCGTCTGAAGCTCTGCGTAGGTAATTGTGTCTTTGGCGCCGGTGATCGGGCTGTCATAGATGATTGCGGCTTGATCGCCACGCCCGTTAACCACATGACGGTCCACTGCATTGTAGCAGCCGTTGACCAAGCCGTCGGCAAACCATTCGTAGATGTGTTCGCCACGATCAAATAGCGCTTTGGAGGGCTTGCGATCCCAATCGATGGCCTCTGCCGCTTGCATCCAAAATCCTTCCGGATCCGCGAGGCTTGCGTTGTAGATGTCCTGATATGTCATGGCAGTTTGTCCCCCTCACGCCTTTTGCGCAATGGTTACGCCTGCAAAAACGCAAGAGCAACCCCGCTGGTTGCCGCAGGGACGCTATTGCCATCATAGGGTAACAAGCGTGTATCTTGGACACGCCTGCGATGAGCCCAATCGGCTGTCTAGAAGTTGTCGTTGAAACCGCCGAACGAATAGTTGTTCACCAGCGTTTCCGCTGCGCGTTCGCAGTCGTTCGGACTATTGATACGACAGGTTGAGGAAATGCCTTTGTAGACAACGCTGGTTTGCTGATAAGTCCCTTGAGGCCCATCCAGCGTGCGTTCGCGGATCGTGTAGCGTTCGCCTGCGTTAAAACCGCTTTGAATGACGGCATCCGTTGATTTTTCGTCAACGATGGTTGCGCAAGCGCTCAGCGCCATGGCGACAACCGGCAAAATAACTTTCCAAGGCACGGCGTTACTCCTGTCTTTTCATTGGCGACACAGTTTAGGGCGGCAGCACGGCAAAGACAGTACTAATTCTTCCAATCACCAATAGTTGACACTACGTCACTTTGTTATCCGTATTGCGCCACAGGCGTTCCCGCGATTGCAGACATGTTCAGCAGCCCGCGCGCGGTGATCGACGGCGATACAATATGCGCGCTGTTGCCCATGCCCATCAGGATGGGGCCAACCTCCAGACCGCCGCCTTTCATTTTCAGGATGTTCCGTACGCCCGATGCTGCATCCGCATGTGCAAACAACAGAATATTCGCGGCACCTTCCATCCGGTTGCCCGGCAGAATTCGGTTGCGCAACTCGGGGTCAAGCGCCGTGTCGATGTTCATCTCACCTTCATAGCAAAAATCATGCCCCGCCGCGTCCAACAACTTGATGGCTCCACGCAGGCGGCCACCAGTGCCTTCGCCCTTGTTGCCAAACTGCGATTGCGAGCAAAAGGCGATCTTGGGTTCAATGCCGAAGCGGCGTACATGACGCGCGCAGCCGATGGCGATGTCGGCGATTTCTTCCGCGCTGGGGTGCAGATGCACATGGGTGTCCGCAATAAACAGCGGGCCGTCCTCAAGGATCATCATGGACAGAGCGCCCACAGGATGCAGCGTCTTGTTACCCAAAATCTGTTGGATGTAGTTCAGATGCCAGCTGAATTCGCCGAAGGTGCCGCAGATCAGGCTGTCGGCTTCCTTGCGGTGGACCATCACGGCACCGATCGCGGTTGTGTTTGTGCGCATGATCGCGCGGGCCAGATCAGGCGTGACCCCCTGCCGTGCGCGCAGCTCATGATAGCTTTGCCAGTAATCGCGGTAGCGGGGATCGTTCTCGGGGTTCACAAACTCGACGTCCTTACCCAGCTTGATGTTCATCCCCGCCTTTTCAATCCGCATCTGCATCACATCTGGCCGTCCGATCAGAATGGGGCTTTCAGCGGTTTCCTCCAGCATCGCCTGCGACGCGCGCAGAACCCGTTCGTCTTCTCCTTCGGCAAACACGATGCGGCGCGGATGCTGGCGGGCGGCGTGAAAGACAGGGCGCATCAGCAGGGCGGATTTGAATACCGAACTGTCGAGCTTTTGGCGGTAGGCCTCCAGATCTTCGATGGGTCGCGTGGCAACTCCCGTATCCATCGCCGCTTTGGCCACAGCCGATGACACGATGCCTACCAGTCTGGGGTCAAACGGTTTGGGGATCAGATAATCCGCCCCGAAGGTCATTTCTTCGCCCTGATAAGCCGCCGCCGCCTCGGCCGATGTTGTCGCACGCGCGAGTGCCGCAATGCCGTCGATGCACGCCAATTGCATCGCATCGTTGATTGTCGTGGCGCCCACATCCAGTGCGCCGCGAAAGATGAAAGGAAAACACAACACGTTGTTGACCTGATTGGGGAAATCAGACCGACCCGTGGCGATGATGGCATCCGGAGCAACCGAACGGACCAGATCGGGCAGGATTTCAGGCGTCGGATTGGCCAGCGCAAAGACCACAGGACGCTTGGTCATCCGTGCGACCATTTCGGGCTTCAGAACTCCCGGGCCAGACAGACCAAGGAACAGGTCAGCGCCATCAATCACGTCGTCAAGCGTGCGTAAATCGGATGCTTGCGCGAATTCCGACTTGATCGGGTTCATATCGACTTCGCGGCCCTCATAAACCAGACCGTGAATATCGCACAGCCAGACATTTTCGCGTTTGACACCGAGTTTCAGCAACATGTTCAGACAGGCGATACCTGCCGCACCGCCACCTGTTGATACGATCTTGATATCTTCGAACTTTTTGCCCGCAACATGCAGCGCGTTCTTTGCAGCGGCCCCGACAACGATCGCGGTGCCGTGCTGGTCGTCGTGGAAGACGGGTATGTTCATACGCTCGCGGCAGATACGTTCGACCGTAAAGCAATCGGGCGCTTTGATGTCTTCAAGGTTGATCGCGCCAAAGCTCGGCTCAAGCGCGCAGACGATATCAGCCAGCTTTTCGGGGTCTGCCTCGTCCACTTCGATGTCAAAGCAGTCGATGCTGGCGAATTTCTTGAAAAGCACTGCTTTGCCCTCCATCACCGGTTTGGAAGCAAGTGCGCCGATGTTGCCCAAGCCAAGGACCGCTGTGCCATTGGTGACCACCGCGACGAGGTTGGCGCGCGATGTGTAAAGGGCCGCTGTCGCCGGATCAGCTTTGATTTCAAGGCACGCTTCGGCCACACCGGGGGAGTATGCTCGCGCCAGATCGCGACCGTTTGCCAGCGGCTTGGTTGCTCGTATCTCAAGCTTGCCGGGCTTTGGAAATGCGTGATAGTCCAATGCTGCCTGACGAAGGTTTGGTGTGTCTGACATCTTTTTTAGTCCCCCCTGAAACAAGTAGTTTAGCGCTAAACTACCTAGCGCGATGCGCTACCTCACTGCCTAGTTGACCGAACGACAAGAGTACAGCGCATGTTTACAATCGCCTCTTGCAGACTAATGATCGGTTCACCAAAAGCGAGCGCAAAAACAAGAAGGCGTACCAATGACCCATGACCCAGACGGCTCGGCGCCGGCCGGAGGAACAGCCAGCTTGATGCGCGCATTCCTTTTGTGCCTTGCGCTGATCGCGATTTTTATCGTTGGGGATCTCGCTTTTTTTGCCAATGGCGCGTCCTTCAAGCGCGAAGGCGGCGGGCTCGAGACTGTGTCGGCTGTGCTGTACGGTGTCGCCGCAATCGTGTTCTTCATCAACGCCCCTGCGCGCGAATGGGCGCGGCTCTTTCATGTGCCTGCGTTGATGGTGCTGTTTGCGATGCGCGAACTGGATATGGACAAGGCGTTTACCCCGTCGGGGGTGCTGTCTTTGCGCCTTTATAGTGGCGATGCGCCCTTGATGACTAAGCTGATCGCAGGCGCGGTGGCCGTTTTTGCGGTCTTTGTCATCCTGCGCAATGTGTGGTTTGGCACGCGCGGCGGGTGGCAAGCCCTGCGCGCTGGGCAGTTGTGGCCTTGGTTTGCGCTTCTGGCGGGGGCGTTGGTTGTCGCAACAAAATCGGTCGACGGTTTGGGGCGCAAGATGCTGGATTTCGGGATTGTCATTTCCCAGGACCTTGATGCGACGGCTTCTCTGGCGGAAGAGGTCGGCGAGGTTTTTATCCCCGTTTGTGCAATTCTTGCGATGCTTGCTTGCTGGAAAAGGACGCCGCGATGACCGAAGTACGCGCGGAAATCAGGTTGCCAACAGATGAGTTGCGCGATGACATCCCCTTTTTCACGAAGATGCTGAAGATGCGGATGGATATGATCTACCCCGCCGACGATCCTTCCGTGGCTGTATTCTCCGGACATGGACTGCGGCTGCGTGTGGAAAAGGGCGCACCCGAACCCGCAGGCACGATCCGTATTCTCACCGATGACCCGGACGGCTTTGCAGAGGGTCAAAGAGAGCTCACAGCCCCCAATGGCACGCGGGTCGAGATTGCACCGCTCAGCGAACCTTTGGTGATGCCAGAAACGGTGCACAGTTTTGTAGTGCGCCGGCTTGCGGATCAGGCGCCGTGGATCATCGGGCGTGCGGGCATGCACTATCGCGATTTGATCCCCGACCGGTTAGGCGGGTCGATCATCGCCAGTCACATCCGTATCCCGGACGGTGGCCCCGTGCCGGATATGGTCCACTACCACACGGTAGGGTTCCAGTTGATCTTCTGTTATCGCGGCTGGGTCGATCTGGTCTACGAAGATCAGGGCGACCCCTTTCGTCTTTATGCGGGCAATTGCGTGATTCAGCCGCCCGAAATCCGCCATCGGGTGCTTTATGCCTCTGACAACATTGAGGTAATTGAAATTGGTGTTCCGGCCGAGCATGTCACGACGATTGACCATGATATGGCGCTGCCCAATGGCCCCGCTAACCCTGATCGCCAGTTTCAGGGGCAGCGTTTTGTACATCATCAGGCTGAGGGCGCTGCATGGGCACCGTTCCGCATCCCCGGCTTTCACAGCAGGGATACGACGATTGCGCAAAACACCCAAGGTGTGGCCGGTGTGCATGTTGTGCGCCCGGATGGTGCCGCCACCGGTTGGACGGCGCATGACGCCGATATCCTGTTTACCTTCGTGATGGAGGGCACCATGACGCTGGAAGGCGAAGGACGCGATCCGCATGCTTTGCAGGCAGGAGACGCCTTTGTGATCCCGCCACAGATGAGAACACTGTACAGTGATGCCTCGGCGGATCTGGAGCTTTTGGAGGTTGCTTTGCCGGGCAGCTTTACGACTACCGCTGACTGAAGCCGCATATGCCAAACCGCTTGCATTCCGGCGCAGGGGGCGACACGCTGGCCGGTGTTACAACATGATGAGAATGCCTAATGTCATTAGAAAAAGCAGCTCTTGCCGTGCGTGAAAATGCCCACGCGCCCTATTCCAATTTCAAGGTGGGGGCAGCACTGCGTACCGCGAGCGGGGCGGTATTCGTCGGCTGCAACGTCGAGAATGTAGCCTACCCTGAAGGCACCTGTGCTGAGGCAGGTGCGATTGCCGCGATGGTTGCTGCAGGCGAAACGCAAATCGTAGAGGCCTATGTGGTTGCAGGATCGCCCATGCCGGTGACGCCCTGCGGTGGGTGCCGCCAAAAGCTGGCGGAGTTTGCAAGCGCAGAGGTGCCGGTGATCATGGCAACCACGGGCGGCGTCACGCAACGCACCACGGTGGGCGACCTTCTGCCCGGCGTGTTCAACACAAGCCACATGAGCAGCTGATATGACTGACGCACGCTCCGTTCTGTCGCGCCTGAGGCATGGATTGCCTTTGTCGCCGGATCATCTGACATGGGTCGCGGCTGCTTTGGCCGATGGTGAGTTAAGCGATGCACAAGCAGGTGCCTTCGCGATGGGCATCTGTGCGCGGGGTCTGGAAGAACCCGAGCGTGTGGCACTGACGCTGGCGATGCGGGATAGTGGCCGCGTGTTTGACTGGGCGCTGGACGGTCCGGTGCTGGATAAGCATTCCACCGGCGGTGTCGGCGACTGTGTGTCATTGGTGCTCGCGCCCGCTTTGGCTGCCTGCGGGGCTTTTGTGCCGATGATTTCGGGGCGGGGCTTGGGCCATACCGGTGGCACGCTGGACAAGCTCGAAATCGATCCCCGGGTTGGTCACGCATCTGGACGAGGCGCGCTTTCGCCATATCGTAAGCGACGTGGGCTGTGCGATTGTCGGGGCCAGTGCCGATATCGCACCGGCAGACAAGCGGCTTTATGCCGTGCGGGATGTGACGGCCACGGTGGACAGTCTGGATTTGATAACGGCGTCGATCCTTTCGAAAAAGCTGGCGGGCGGGCTGGATGGTCTGGTGCTTGATGTCAAAACCGGCAGCGGTGCGTTCATGAAAGACGCAGCCACAGCACGGGCGCTGGCAGATGCATTGGTGCGCACGGCAAATGCAGCGGGATGCAAAACAAGTGCGGTCATCAGCGATATGAACCAACCGCTTGTTCCCAGCCTTGGCAATGCGCTTGAGGTGGCGGAAGTGATGCAGGTGCTCACGGGGCAGGCTTCGGGCCCCCTGGTCGAGCTTTCGGCGGCCTTGGGCGGTGTCGTTCTGGCTGATGCGGGGCTGGCCGAAGACGTGCAGGCGGGGGCCGATGCGATCGTCGCGTCGATCCGCGACGGGAGCGCTGCCGAGCGGTTTGGTCGCATGGTCGCCGCGATGGGCGGGCCAGTGCATTTCGTTGAAAACTGGCAGCGGTTCCTGCCCGAAGCAACCGTTGTGCGCGAAATCGTAGCACTCTCCGACGGCTATATTGACGCCATTGACGGCGAAGCAATGGGCTTGGCGGTGGTGGCATTGGGTGGCGGGCGGTTGGTCGAAACCGATGATGTTGACCCGGCGGTTGGTCTGGAACGGGTCGTGCGGTTGGGCGAACATGTCCGGAAAGGCCAGCCTTTGGCCGTTGTACACGCGGCGCGCCCGGATGCTGCAGACCGCGCAGTGCGCGCAGTTCGGGCGGCGATTTCGCTGGCACCCGAGGCTATGAAAAAACCACCAACCCTAATCCACGAAAGGGTTGATTGATGCCGCGCGCTTTCCTTGTGGTGATGGATTCCGTTGGCATTGGCGGCGCGCCCGATGCGGCGGCCTATTTCAACGGTACCGTCCCCGACACAGGGGCAAATACCGTCGGCCATATCGCTCAGGCCTGTGCTGAGGGCACCGCGATGACGGATCGTGCTGGTCCCTTGGCGGTGCCCAACCTTGACCGCTTGGGGTTGGGCCGCGCCGTGCAATTGGCCAGCGGTCTGGACGTTGCGGGTTTAGGGGCCGAGCCGCAAGGCGCTTGGGGTGTCGCAACCGAAGTGTCGCGCGGCAAGGACACCCCGTCGGGGCATTGGGAACTTGCAGGCCTGCCCGTGCCATGGGCGTGGCACCATTTCACCGACACGGAAAATTCCTTTCCCGCTGATGTGATCGCGCGCGTTTGCGCTTTGGCAGGGACCCAAGGCATCCTTGGCAATTGCCATGCTTCTGGCACCGAGATCATTGCGCAACACGGCGCGGCACACCTGAAAACGGGTTGGCCCATTTGCTATACCTCGGCGGATTCGGTGATTCAGATCGCTGCGCACGAGACGACGTTCGGGCTTGATCGGTTGCTGAAGCTGTGTGCTGATCTGGCACCGATGCTGCACGACATGAAGGTGGGCCGCGTGATCGCGCGCCCCTTTATCGGCAGCGAAGAGACAGGATTCGGGCGCACAGCAAACCGTCGGGATTATGCAATTCAACCACCGGGTCTCTTGCTGACAGATTGGGTCAAGGCGGCGGGTGGCCATGTCTATGCCATTGGCAAGATTGGCGATATCTTTTCAATGCAAGGAATTGATGAAGTTGTAAAAGGCACCGATGCCGTGCTGATGGAGCATCTCAAGGCGCGGGTCGCGGATGCCGCTGATGGCAGCCTGACTTTCGCCAACTTCGTCGAATTCGACAGCCTGTACGGACACCGGCGCGATGTGTCGGGATATGCCCGCGCGCTTGAATGGTTTGATACCGAGATCGGGAATGTCATCGGGCAGTTGCGGCAAGGTGATCTGTTGGTTTTGACCGCAGACCACGGCAATGACCCCACATGGTGCGGTACCGATCACACCCGCGAGCGTGTTCCGGTTCTAATTGCGGGGGGCACGCGCGCTGAACCATTGGGTTTGATAGGATTTACCGATGTGGCGCGGCTGGTCGCCGATCATCTGGGCGCGACCGCTCCATAGCTCTTGCGGTCTTGCCGTTGCGTGCCGCGTTGCGTACACCCCATGGCAGAACGCGAAGCGGGGGCACAGCATATGGCAGAACATCTTACAGTCGTCGATCATCCATTGGTTCAGCACAAGCTGACGGTCATGCGCGACAAGCATACACCAACGGCGGTGTTTCGCCAGCGTCTGCGCGAGATCAGCCAGCTTTTGGCGTATGAGGTGACACGGGGGTTGCCGATGACCACCAAACACATCGAAACGCCGATGCAAGAAATGGACGCCCCCACGCTGGACGGTAAAAAGCTCGCCCTGATCTCGATCCTGCGGGCGGGCAACGGGTTGCTGGATGGCGTGCTCGAGCTGATCCCCTCGGCGCGCGTAGGTTTTGTTGGGCTCTACCGCGACGAAAAAACGCTGCAGCCGGTGCAGTATTACTTCAAAGTGCCGGAAGCCTTGGAAGACCGGTTGGTCATTGCCGTTGATCCGATGCTGGCCACTGGAAATTCCTCTGTTGCGGCGATTGACCTGCTCAAGAATGCGGGGGCGACGAATATCCGTTTTCTCTGCCTGCTGGCTGCTCCTGAAGGTATCGCGCGCATGAAAGAGGCGCACCCCGATGTACCGATTGTTACGGCGGCCGTTGATGAAAAGCTCAATGAGGTCGGCTATATCGTACCGGGCCTTGGGGATGCTGGTGACCGGATGTACGGTACGCAATAAAAAGGCGCCGTTTTCTGCAGGGGCATAGCAGAGGATGCTTGCCTCTGAGCGCGGTTTCAGGCAGTTTCACCCCACATCTTGTGGGGGCAGGCATGAAAATTACCAAGGCTATAGCAATTGTTGTGTGCGTCGCGGGCATTCAGGGCGCGGCGGGTCAGGCTGTGGCCCAAGAGGGTTTGCGTCCCCCCGCAGAACAGCCGCCGCGTGGGTTTGCCGGTTCGCAGTATGTGGACAGCGCAGGGTGCGTTTTCATCCGCGCGGGCGTGGCTGGCGCCGTGACTTGGGTACCGCGCGTGACCCGTGACCGGCAACAGATTTGCGGGTTTGAACCGACCTTTGCACCCACCGTAGCCGCCGCACCGTCACCTGCGCCCGAAGTCGAAGTGCCCACAGATGAAGTAATCGCCGCCGCGCCGCAGCCCCGCGTGGACCCCGTTGTGACACCGCCTGCAGCAGTGAAGCCCGAGCCCCGGGTGGCACGCGCGGCCGCGGTAGGCACGGTGGTAACGGTAGAGAACGCGGCCGTCAAAGGTGTTTCACCGCAAACGCGTGTGCTGCCGAAACACCTTTATGAAATCGCGTAAAGCCCGCCAAACCGTTGTTACCCCAAAAGGCTACCGGCCCGCATGGACGGACGGGCGGCTGAATTTACAGCGTGCCGAACAAACGCTGGCCGGGCAGGCACAAATGCGCAAGATCTGGACAGATACCGTACCCCGCAGGTTGATCGACTAACCGCCGCAGATATTCTGCAGCCGCAGCCAGTCCGCATCACTCAGAAGAGCGCGCGGATCACGACCCGCCATTGGGTCGGCCTCGATCAGGGACAGCACCGTTTCGCCGGTGACATCGTTAGCATAGGCATAGGGTGTGCTGCGCACCTCGCGGGCGGCAAAAGCGGCAAGCAGTTTTTCATCTTCCGGCACGCCACGAGGCTGGGTCAGCAAAAGCCGCGCATAAGCATCTAGGGTTTCGCCATCAAGGCTACCGGTAGTCAGCAATTGGAAACTCGCGCGGGTCCCCACGCTGCGGAGCAGATCCCGCAGCGGGTCGGCGGCCGCAGCAAGCACCCCTTCGGCCAGCACGAAGCCTGCCGCCACATCGGGTTCTTCGAAGTCTTCGACGACGGCGCGGTCCAGTAGAATGTAGCCACCGGGCAGATGCATGCTGGTGTTTGCGGTGCCGGGCAGGATGGCGATGGGCCCGCTGCCAAGCCGCGCGCGCAGCTTTTGTATGGCGCGCAACCCTGCGGGTTCTGCACAGGCGGGGCCTGTCATCCGCTCGATCCGGTCAATCAGTGCGGCACCAATGTCTGCGCGCTTGACGGAGGGGACAACTGACACGGTGTGATTGACCAACGCCCCGGGTAGCCAGAACGCAGCAAGCAGTGCCACTACACCGACAGAGGCCGTAAACCCAACCCAGCGCACCCGACCCGGGCGCGGCCGCGCGCGATCAACTGCACGGCGCAGCGTTTCCAACGCGTCGATCATATGCGCCTCGTCGGCGGCCAGCTCCAGTGTCTCGCCCGGATCGCCTTCCGGGTGAAAGACTGCCGGGCGCGTGCCGGGATTGGCGCGCTTGATCGCAGCGATCGACCAATGGGTCAGCGGACGGTCCTGCATGTCCGTAATCGTCAGCGTTGCATCCCCGATAGAGACGACCACCTCGCGCCGTTGGTCCTGCGGTTGCGCACGCCAAAGCGCGCTGCCTTCGAGACGGGCGTATTTCTTCAGGGCGACCATGAGAGGCGGGGCTGCTCGTGTTGTTATTGTTGACCCGAAGCCTAGCATGGCGACACGCCACGGCCAAGCGGCAGCAGCAGTGGCCCGCAGCCGGGATTCACCGGGCAGGCAATTCTATGTTCAAGTAGAATAGGGCGTCAGGTGGCAGGCCTGCCGTGCGGCAGATGGTCGGTATCGGGGGTGTCAGCCGCGATACCTTTATGCGTTGCGCGATGGCTTAACCATCTTTTCCTGAGCGTGCCTTTGGCCATTTTTGAAAGCCGTGACACGTTTGAGATCTCAAGCCAGGTTCTAGCGGGCATATATGAAGATGCGCTAAGTGCAGCGTACGCTGTCTGGCTTACCCCATGTCTTTCGCCAGTTTGCGCAGCTCAAATTTTTGGATCTTTCCAGTCGAGGTTTTCGGAAGTTCCTGAAAGACGACCTTTTTTGGTGCCTTAAAGCCTGCCAGGGTCTGGCGTGAAAAGGAAATTAACGCAGCTTCGTTCGCCGTAGCGCCCGGTTTCAACTCGACGAAGGCGCAGGGCACTTCGCCCCATTTATCATCGGGCTTGGCGACAACGGCGGCCAGCATCACGTCGTCATGGGCCATCAGAACACCTTCAACCTCAACGGACGAGATATTCTCGCCGCCCGAGATGATGATATCCTTGGCGCGGTCTGCGATCTGGATGTAGCTGTCTGCGTGCTGCACGGCGAGGTCGCCGGAATGAAAATAGCCGCCCGCGAAAGCCTCTGCAGTGGCTTCGGGGTTTTTATAGTACCCTTTCATGACCGAGTTGCCGCGGATCATAATTTCGCCCTGTGTTGCGGCGTCGGTGGGGACTTGGTGCATGTTGCTGTCCATCACCGTGATGTCTTCCATCATCGGGAAGGGGACGCCTTGCCGCGCTTTGATCGCGGCTTTGGCTGCGGTTTCGTGGCCGTCCCACTCATTCCGCCAGAGGCATTCAGTGACGTGGCCATAGGTTTCGGTCAACCCGTAGACCTGCGTGACATTGAACCCCAAGGCTTCGATCTTGGACAGCGTGGCAGGGGCAGGGGGCGCGCCTGCGGTGAAGACTTCGACCACATGGTCAAAGGCGCGCCGTGCGCTGTCTGGGGCGTTGACAATCATGTTCAGCACGATGGGTGCACCACCGAAATGGGTCACTTTTTCGTCGGCAATAGCGTTGTATATCGCCTCGGCTGTGATGTCCCGACAGCATACCAGCGTGCCGCCAATCAGTGGCATCATCCATGCATGGTTCCAGCCATTGCAGTGAAACAGCGGTACGATCTGCATAAATGTCGGATGCAACACCATACGCCATGTAATCACCGTGCCCATCGTCATCAGATAGGCCCCGCGGTGATGGTACACGACACCTTTAGGTCGACCCGTCGTGCCGGAGGTATAGTTCAGCGCAAGGCTTTCCCATTCATCCTGCGGCATGACCCAGTTAAACGCAGGATCGCCCGTTTCGATCAATGCCTCATAGATCTGATGCCGTCCTGAAGCGGGAAACCCTGCGTTGGCGTCTGCGACTTCGATCAGAACAGGCGGCGTTTCAAGCCCTTGGCAGGCAGCTTCGGCCAGTTCCAGAAACTGCGGATCGACCAAGACCGCTTTGGCTTCGCCGTGGCTGAAGATGTAGTTTACCGTGTCCACGTCCAACCGCGTGTTGATTGTGTTCAACACGGCGCCGCAGGCAGGCACGCCAAAGTGTGCTTCGACTTGCGCGGGGATATTCGGCAAGATCGTTGCGACCACATCGCCGGACCCTACGCCTATCTGCATCAGCGCCGAAGCAAGCTGTGACGTTCGCGCGTGAAGCTGTTTGTAGGTCAGCCGGTCTGCGCCGTAGACCAGCGCGGGGTAATTGGCAAAAACAGTCGCCGCACGCTGCAGGTGAGACAGTGGCGTAAGAGGCACATGGTTGGCTGCGCATTTGCCCAGCCCCGTTTCGTCAGTCATCCAGCCCATGTGGTCGTCCCCCCAGTGAAGTATCTGTTTGATACCTGTGTTATGTTTTGCGACTGCAGCGCTTCGCGGATAGTAAGATATTGTATTTGGCGCAATTGAAAAGCGCTTGTCCACACGATTGCAAGGGGCACGCGCCCGCTTTGAGAAAGGCATGTAGTGATAATTTCCCGCGGAAGGCGCTATGTCTTTGTGCATATTCCCAAGACGGGTGGCACGTCGCTTGCCACCGCTTTGGAAGACCGCGCGATGCGGGATGACATTTTGATCGGGGACACACCCAAGGCCAAGCGCCGCAAAGGGCGGCTGGAGGGCGTCAAAAGCCGAGGAAGGCTTTGGAAACACGCGGGACTTGGTGACATCGAAGGGCTGGTCAGCACAGATGAATTGGCGGGCATGTTTGCCTTTACGCTGGTGCGCAACCCTTGGGACAGGATGGTGAGTTATTACCATTGGCTGCTTGAACAGCACTTTGACCACGATGCGGTCCGGTTGGCCAAGTCTCTGAGCTTTAATGCATTTGTGCAGGATGAAACCATTGGTCAGAGCTTTGCAGCAGCACCCGCCAGCAGCTATATGACAACCGCTGCCGGGGTTGAGCACTGTGCGGCCTATATCCGCCTAGAGGCTTTTGAGCAGGACGCGGTACCGCTATTTGAACACTTGGGGTTTTCGTTCAGCTTGCCCGTCCTCAACCAGTCATCCCGTGCAGCGAATTACCGGCCCTATTACGATCAGGTGTCCAAGGAAGCTGTCGCCGCATACTGCGCGGCCGACATCGACTGTTTTGCGTATCGCTTTTAACTTGTGTTTCTAAAGCTGGCGCAATTTTCGCCTAGGTTCATTCTGTTTCCTTTTCGAAAACAAATTTCGGGGTATATGCACAAAAAAAGGGCCGCATCGCTGCGGCCCTTTCGTTTGTTCAGAAGTTGGTTCCCTCAGGCGGCTTTGGTCTGGTGGCCGAAGCGTCCGTAAAAGCTTTGATCTTTGGCGGCCATTTCGCGCAGCAAATCGGGGCACGTGAAACGCGCGCCGAAGCGTTCCGTCAGATCATCGCAGCGCTCGGCTGCGTAGCTGGCACCCAGCATGTCAAACCAGCTAAGCGGGCCACCGGACCAAGGCGCAAAGCCCCAACCAAGGATCGCGCCCACGTCGCCCTCCCGGATGTCCATCAGCACACCTTCTTCCAGCGCGCGCACGGCTTCCAACGTCTGGGCAAAGAGCAGACGGTGCTGCACGTCGATCAGGTCGGGCTGTTCGTCGGTTGTGGGGAATTTCGCCTTGAGACCTTCCCAAAGCCCCTGACGTTTGCCTTTTTCATCATAGCTGTAAAAGCCCGCATTGGTCTTGCGGCCCAAGCGTTTTTCTTCTTCCAACCAGAAGATTACCTCATCGGTGTAGTCGTCATAGTCTTCGCCCATGGCGGCTTTGGTCGCGCGGGCAATCTTTGCCCCCAGATCAATCGAGGTTTCATCGGTCAACTGCAGCGGACCTAGCGGCATGCCGACCAGCTTGGCTGCGTTTTCGATCAGCGCCGGTTCAACGCCCTCTTTCAGCATCCGCAAACCTTCGTTGACGTAAGGCAGAATACAGCGGTTGGCGTAGAAGAACCGCGCGTCATTGACGACGATCGGCGTTTTGCGGATCTGGCGCACAAAGTCGAGCGCCTTTGCCACTGCCCGGTCGCCCGTGCCTTTGCCCTTGATGATCTCCACCAGCAGCATTTTCTCAACCGGGGAAAAGAAGTGGATGCCGATGAACTGCTCTGGCCTGCTTGATGCTTTGGCCAATTCGGTGATCGGCAATGTCGAGGTGTTGGAGGCAAAGATGCAATCCTCGGGGATCACCGCTTCGACCTTTTGGGTCATTTCCGCTTTGACTTTTGGGTCCTCGAACACGGCCTCGATGATAAGATCGCAGTCTTTCAGCGCATCCAGATCGGTGGTCGCTGAAATGAGGCTGAGCAGCTGTTCTTTCTTTTCGGGCGTGGTCTTTCTGCGCGCAATACCCTTGTCGGCATACTTGGCAGTATAGTCGCGGCCTCGGTCTGCGGCCTCTTGGGTCTGGTCGATTAGAACGACCTCGATCCCGGCCTGCGCCGAAACAAGCGAGATGCCCGCGCCCATCATCCCGGCACCCAGAACACCAAGCTTTTTCACCCGCTGGTCGGCCACGTCCGTCGGGCGCACGGCCCCTTTTTCCAAAGCTTCCTTGTTGATGAAAAGCGACCGGATCATTGCCTCAGACGAGGGGTTCATCAGGATTGACGTGAACCAGCGCGCTTCGATCCTGAGTGCGGTGTCAAAGGGCACCAGCGCGCCTTCGTAGACCGCCGAGAGCAGCGCCTTGGCGGCAGGGTAGACGCCTTGGGTCTTGCCGTTGACCATCGCGGAGGCACCAACGAAGGTCATAAATCCTGCGGGATGATACGGCGCGCCGCCGGGCATTTTATAACCCTTGGCGTCCCAAGGTTTGACAAGATCCGCGTCCTTGGCGTTCAGCACCCAATCGCGTGCGGCAGCCATCGGATCGTCCGAGACATCATCGACAAGACCAGCTACCTTCGCGGCGGCAGGGGCCACAAGTTTGCCTTCAAGCAGGAAAGGAGACGCCGCCATGGCCCCCATTTTGCGCGTCAGGCGGGTGGTCCCGCCTGCACCGGGGAAAATGCCAACCATAATCTCTGGAAGACCAATTTTCGCTTTAGGATTTGTGGCGGCAAAAATCCGGTGCGTCGACAGCGGGATTTCCAGACCGATGCCAAGTGCTGTGCCGGGCAGCACCGTGGCAATCGGCTTGCCGCCTTTCAGCGTCTTAGGATCCATGCCTGCACGTTCGATTTTGCGCATGATGCGATGCGCGTTCATGATCCCGTCAAAGAGGCCCTGTGCGGGATCGTCGCCCGCCATTGTCTTCATTTTGGCGATCACGTTCAGGTCCATCCCGCCCGCAAAGCTATCCTTGCCGGAGGTGATGATGACGCCCTTCATCGCGTCATCCGCGAGGGCGGTATCGATCAGACCCTCAAGCACGTCCCACGCCTCGAGCGTCATCACATTCATGGATTTGTCTTTCACATCCCATGTGATGGTTGCGATGCCGTCGGCATCTGTCGTCATAGTAAAATCAGTCATGTCGTTTCCCCTTTAATGGGTATTGTCTTGTGCGGGATCAGACCCGTTCGATGATCGTGGCGGCACCCATACCGGAGGCGATACAAAGCGTGGCAAGTCCGACCTCTTTGTCCGCGCGCTCCATCTCGTCCAGTAGCGTGCCGATGATGATCGCACCCGTAGCTCCCAGCGGGTGGCCCATCGCGATTGAGCCGCCGTTGACGTTCACCTTGCCGTGGTCCACGTCGAAGGCCTGCATGAAGCGCAAAACAACCGACGCGAAGGCCTCATTGACTTCAAAAAGATCAATATCGCTGATCGCCATGCCGCTATCGGCGAGGATTTTCTCGGTCACGGGCACGGGGCCGGTCAGCATGATGGTGGGATCGGTACCGATCTTGGCGGTGGCACGGATGCGCGCGCGGGGTTTCAGCCCATGCTTTTCACCAAATTCCTTATTGCCGATCAGAACTGCTGCTGCGCCGTCAACAATACCACTGGAGTTGCCGGCATGGTGGATGTGGTTGATCTTTTCCAGATGCGGGTACTTCATCAAAGCAACCTTATCAAAGCCGGGCATGACCTCTCCCATCGCCTGAAACGCCGGGTTCAGCGCGCCGAGGCTCTGCATGTCGGTCTGGGGCCGCATGTATTCGTCATGATCCAGAATTTTCAGGCCGTTCTGGTCGCAGATCTCGATCACGGATTTTGAGAACCGCTTTTCGTCCCACGCCTGTTTCGCGCGACGCTGGGATTCCACGGCCAGTTGGTCGGCTTCGTCGCGGCTGAACCCGTATTCCGTGGCGATGATATCCGCACTGATACCTTGCGGCACAAAGTACTTGTCTATGGCGAGTGTCGGATCGACAGCAATTGCAGCTCCGTCACTGCCCATGGCGACACGGCCCATCATCTCAACACCGCCAGCGATGTAAGCGTCGCCTGCGCCGCCTCTGACTTGATTGGCCGCCAGATTGACGGCTTCCATCCCGGAGGCACAAAACCGGTTGATTGCAAGACCCGGGATACGTTCATCAAGATCTGACGCCAAGACCGCGGAACGGGCCAAACAGCCACCCTGTTCCATCACCTGAGTGACATTCCCCCAGATCACGTCTTCGACGGCGTGCCCTTCAAGATTGTTGCGGTTCTTGATCGCGTTCAGCGCCTGCGCCGACAAGCGCAGCGAGGTCACTTCGTGCAGGCTGCCATCCTTGCGGCCCTTGCCACGAGGGGTGCGGAGCGCATCGTATATATAAGCTTCGGTCATTTTAGTCTCCTCAAAGCGCACATTAGGCACAGGTATTTCAGGCGCGGTCAGCAGGTGATCCGGGCATCAGGTCATAGGGGGCTTTCCAACCCGGTGTTTCTGACAAACGCGTCAACCACGCATCAATGTGGGGCCAGTCCGCACGGTCGAACCCGAAATGCTCAGGGTAGTACAAGTAGCCGCAGCAACTCAGATCTGCATTGGTGATGCCATTGCCGACGATCCAGTCGCGCCCGGCAAGATGGTCGTTCAACACTTTGTACGCGCCTTTCAGGCGGCCTTGGAAAAATGAAATCACCTCCTGGGGGCGTTTCTCGGGCGGTAGGAAATGCATCAAAAAGCGCGTGGGGCCCGCGACCGAGCTCAGTTTGTGATTATCCCACAAGACCCAGCGCAAAACCTCACGCCGCTCAACCGATGTGGTGCCGCCGAACTGCCCCGATTTTTCGGTGATATAGTCCTGAATGACCCCCGACTGCGTAAGCTTCAAATCTCCATCGATCAATACCGGTACTTCGCCCATAGCATTGATCTGGGAATGATATGAGGGCGTTCGGGTCTCACCGTTGAAGAAATCAACCTTGACCGGCTCCCATCCGAGACCTGATAGCTCCAATGCGAGGGCCGCTTTGTAGGCGTTTCCACTTTCGCCGAAGCAGTAGAGTTTGATTGTCATTGATATATCCCGTCCTGAGGTGTGTTGGTTGAGTGTTCGGACTGGGGGTTTCACACCCCCAAGACCCCCGTGGAGTTTGCCGGCAAGATGAAAAAGCTTCTTTTACGTATCGTTAACCATACCTGCTTACCGTTCTCCACGCGTGGCAGGCTGGAGAGCTGAGTCGCGTGCAAGGTGACGCTCTGCTTTGGGTGCATGAGAACAATACCTCCTCTCAAAGCGGAGCGAAGCTTTGTCGTCATCTTGCCCACTAAACTCCCGCCGGAGGCTCCCAAGTGTCGCGCCGGGCGGACCGATTGAACTTTCAAAACGCCCTCGCAATAAGTTCCTTCATGATTTCATTTGTTCCACCGTAGATGCGCTGGACGCGTGCATCTGACCACATATTGGCAATGTCGTATTCCTGCATAAAGCCGTAGCCGCCGTGCAGTTGCACGCAATCATCCAGGACTTCGCCTTGTGTATCCGTAAGCCAGTATTTTGCCATTGCTGCTTTTTCAACGGTGAGTGTTCCGTTCAAATGCTCAGTCAGGCACTCGTTTAAGAATGCCCGCGCAACACTTGTTTTCGTTTGGCATTCAGCCAGCTTGAACCTTGTGTTTTGGAACTGGGTAAGGGGACCGCCAAACGCCTCACGTTCTTTGCAGTAGGTTATGGTGCGTTCAACAGCACCTTGCATTGCACCCATTGCGCCGCACGCAATCACTAGCCTTTCTTGGGCCAGTTGCTGCATGAGTTGATAAAAACCTTGCCCTTCGTCACCGCCCAGAATGTTCTCTGGCGGTATTTCAACGTCGTCGAAGAACAATTCCGACGTATCCGAAGCATGCAGCCCCACTTTTTCCAGATTACGACCGCGGGTGAAGCCAGTGGCGTCGTCGGTTTCGAGAATTACAAGCGATATGCCTTTTGAACCTTGGGTGGGATCGGTTTTTGCGGCAACGATAATCAGGTTTGCGTGCTGACCATTCGTAATGAATGTCTTTTGGCCCGAAAGCCGGTAGGCGTTTGCGGTTTTGACGGCTTTCGTTTTGATGCGCTGCACATCCGATCCGGTAGAGGGTTCGGTCATGGCAAGTGCGCCGATCAGCTCGCCAGAGACCATTTTGGGAAGCCAGCGTTGTTTTTGATCTTCTGTACCATAGGCCAGCAAGTAGTGCGCGACGATACCAGAATGGATGCCGTGCCCCCAGCTTGCCAGATTGGCGCGTGCGGTTTCCATGAGGATGACTGCTTCATGGCCAAAGTCGCCACCTGCGCCCCCGTATGCTTCGGGGATGGAAGGGCACAACAGGCCCAGTTCGCCCGCCTGCTGCCACGTTTCGCGGTCCATCTCACCTTGTTTGCGCCACCGCTCGAAGTGTGGAGCCCATTCGTTGGTGATGAACTGCGCGGTCATATCGGCGAGCATCTTATGTTCGTCGGTCATCCAGTTGGCTGCGTGTTCGGTCATATCAAAATACCGTTCTATTTCTTCCGGGCGTCGAGTTCGGAGTTAAAGAGGCGCAGGCGGTGCCCGAAGGTTTCTTCGTTTAGGATGCTGTCGAAGTTCTCGAAAAGAAATGATAGCGCTTCGCCTTCGTCGAGCCCCGCCTCGGACGCAAAGCGTCGCAAACGGCGGTAGCCGTCCTCTGTCATGGCGAGGTTAAGTCGGCGCGTGGCGCGAAATCGTTTTGGCATGGCGGAACTCCAGATAGTTTTGAAAGACGGGGACGCGCCCCGCCAGTCACGTTAGAAGTTTGCGGCATCCAGCGCCATGACCGTATCAGCGCCACTTTGGATGCGGCTCAGGTGCAGGGCTGTCGCGGGCAGTTGGCGCGCCATGTAATAGCGGCCCGTTGCCAGTTTCGTTTCATAGAACGTCGTGTCAGAGGCACCGGCAGACAGTGCCGTCCGCGCCGCTAGGCCCATTTTTGCCCACATCAGGCCAAGGCAGACATGCCCGAACATATGCATGAAATCATAAGATCCCGAAAGCGCGTTGTTGGGGTTTTTCATACCATTTTGCATAAAGTACATGCCCGCCGCCTGCAAATCCTTGGATGCTGCCTTGAGTGGGTCGAGGAATTCACGATCAAAATCTGCGTCCTGGCCCGCGTTTTCCTTGATGAAGGATTTCACGAGATCAAAAAAGGCCATCACGTGTTTGCCACCGTCCTGCGCAAGCTTGCGCCCGACCAGATCGAGAGCTTGTACGCCGTTCGCGCCTTCGTAGATCATCGCGATGCGCGCGTCGCGGGTGAATTGCGACATGCCCCATTCTTCGATGTAGCCGTGGCCACCGTAGACCTGTTGCGCCTTGATTGTCATGTCGTAGCCCTGATCGGTCAGGAATCCTTTGATGACAGGCGTCATCAGCGAGACCAGCCCATCCGCTGCCGCGTCCCCGTTACGGTGGGCCGCGTCGATCAGCGTCGCGCCCCATAGGGTAAAGGCACGCGCGCCTTCGGCAAAACTTTTCTGGTCCATTAGAGCACGGCGAATATCGGGATGTACGATCAGCGGATCGGCTGGCCCTTCGGGGTTTTTGACACCCGTCACGTCACGCCCCTGCAAACGGTCCTTGGCATATTCAAGTGCGTTCTGATAGGCGACCTCAGCCTGGCTGAGGCCCTGCATGCCAACGCCAAGGCGTGCTTCGTTCATCATGGTGAACATGGCGCGCATGCCTTTATGCTCTTCGCCAAGCAGATAGCCTGTAGCACCGTCGTAGTTCATGACGCATGTGGAGTTGCCGTGGATTCCCATCTTTTCTTCGATTTTGCCCACGGCAACACCGTTCCGCTCTCCCAGAGAACCGTCGTCTTTGACCAGAAATTTCGGGACGATGAACAGTGACACGCCTTTGATCCCCTCGGGCGCATCGGTGATTTTCGCCAGTACAAGGTGGATGATATTGTCGGCCATGTCGTGTTCGCCCGCCGAGATAAAAATCTTCTGGCCGGTCAATTTGTAGCTGCCATCGTCTTGCGGTTCAGCTTTTGTGCGCATTAAGCCCAGATCGGTGCCGCAATGTGGTTCTGTCAGGTTCATGGTGCCCGTCCATTCGCAGGATACCATTTTGGGCAGGTACGTATCCTTCTGCGTGTCCGAGCCATGCGCAAGGATTGCAGAGGCCGCGCCATGGGTCAGACCCTGATACATCGTGAACGCCATGTTTGCGGACGAGAACATTTCGCCCACGGCAGTACCAATTACGCAAGGCATGTCCTGCCCGCCGTAGACTTCTGGCATATCGAGGCCCGGCCAGCCGCCTTCACGCACCTGATCGAATGCCGCTTTAAAGCCGGTTGGCGTCCGCACCACACCGTTTTCCAATTTGCACCCTTCGGTGTCGCCAATGGCGTTCAGTGGGGCAAGCACCTCTGAGGTGAGCTTTCCGGCCTCTTCGAGAATCGCGGATGTAAAATCTGCTTCCAGATCTTCGTATCCGCGGGTCGTTTGTTCGGTCACTTTCAGCACGTCATGCAGGACGAATTGAAAGTCTTTTGTGGGTGCGGTGTAGCTTGGCATTGTCTCTCTCTCCCTGAAACGTGCGGGCGTGGTAGATATTATTCAGCGGCGTCGCGAGGGTTGCGCATGGAAGCAACCATCTCTTCGCCCCATTTGAGCTGATCGGTCAGATCTGCGATTGCTTCGTTCAGTTCTTCGCGTTTCGTGACCAGATCAGCCAGTCGTTCACGTGCTATTTCCACGGAACGGGTCAGCTGGGTCTGTTGCTGGTCACCCATGTCATAGAGGTCCAGCAACTGGCGGATTTCCTCGAGGCTGAAGCCAAAGCGCTTGCCCCGCAGGATCAGTTTCAACCTTGCGCGGTCGCGGCGCGTGAAGAGGCGCTTCTGGCCTTCGCGTATAGGAAACAGAAGTTCTTTTGCTTCGTAAAAGCGCAGCGTGCGGGGAGTTACCTCGAAGGCGTCGCACATCTCGCGGATTGTCATTGTTTCATCTGTCATCGGTCTCGTCTTTCTTCATCGGAACGATGTTGAAATAAGAATTTGATATCCAGCTACAACAGCTTTGGACGTTTACGTAACCCAGACGTTACGTCACTTTGGAGGAGGTTTACCACAAGGAATTGTTAGCGCTCACTTTTGCTGTTTTACACTTTATCAGGTATTGAGCCCGCCGGTCTTGCCCGAAAACCAGGGGCTGGTTTTGCTATATGCCCAGTTCATTTCGGCCAGTTTATGTGCGTTGAGGGCCATCGCTGCAGTGATTTCTGGCAAGTCTAGTGGCCAATTGAGTGCCCCTAACTCACTGAATTATAGTCTGAAAGTGAAGCTGATCGGTAGCGACGAAAACCAGATACAGTGCAGGTTAAACGCGTTGGGAATTGCTTGCCACGTTTGTTGGGTTCTGCTGACACGTACGACCGCTTACCAAAGGGCAGGTTGGATGATCCGCTTTCTTGCACCGCTTGTGTATCGTCGCGTCCCTTATATGGGTTGGGCGGGAGCCCGTGGCAGTTCAGTCTTTCAGCGCGGCCTTGGTATCGTCGCGGATCATGCGCAATTCATCAATTGCCTCGTCGAGTTGCGCGCGTTCTGCGGCCAGTTGTTCAAGCTGCCCGTCGGCGAGTTGTATCCATGCCCGCATCTGTGCTTCGGTGCCTTCTTTCTCGTAAATGAGCAGCCACTGCCTGATATCCTCTAGCGGGAACCCCCATTTGCGGCCTCTCAGGATCAGCTTCATACGCGCGCATTCGCGCGGTCCGTAGAACCGTGACCGCCCTTCGCGGTCGGGTTGCAGTAACTCGATGTATTCATAGTAGCGCAATGTGCGCGGCGTGACATCGAATTCGGCGCACATCTGTTTGAATGTCAAACGGTCCGAAACCATTGTTGTTCTCTCCCTTGACGCTACGCTAGGATGCAATTGTAAAGAGCGCAACGGGGCACTTGCTCTTGGATACGATCTGCGATGATAAAGAGGCGTAACCTCGGGGTGATGCACGGAGCAGATATGGCAGACAAAGACAAAATTGCGCAGCAATTCATGGAAGCCCTGCCGCACAGCAAGGCGTTGGGTATGCGTCTGGTCGAAATGAAGGACGGTCTGGCCACCATTGATATGCCCTATGATGAAAAGCTTGTGGGTGATCCGGAAACCGGCGTGATCCACGGTGGCGCAGTATCCGCGCTGATGGACACCTGTTGCGGGGCTGCAGCTATGTGCCACCCGAAAAATCAAGGTGGGACCGCGACGATTGCTCTGCGGATCGATTACATGCGTGCCGCGACACCGAGGCAGAGGATCACCGCCCATGCTGAATGCTATCACGTCACGCGCAGCGTAGCCTTTGTGCGCGCGACAGCATTAGATGAAGACGCTGACAACCCGGTGGCTGCTGCGACAGGGGCCTTTACCGTTGAGGGCAGCCAATGAGAGCGCCGCGTCGCGCACCCGAGCCGGTGCAGGTCATCAAGCAGCGCCGCGACGCCACTCTGCGGGCTTTGGTCGATGGCGTTCCCTACATTCAGTTCCTTGGCATTGAGTTCGAGCGGCGTGGCGATGAGCTGACCAGCATTCTGCCCTTCGATCACAAATTAATCGGCAACCCCTTGTTGCCCGCGATCCATGGCGGCGTGACGGCTGCTTTTTTGGAAGTGACCGCCATTATCACGCTGAGTTGGACATACCTGTGGGCGGATGTGGAGTCGGGGGCGATTGACGCGTCGGGTTTGGCAACCGGCGGCATGCCGCGCTTGCCCAAGACAATTGATATTTCAACCGATTACTTACGGTCCGGTCTGCCGCGCGACGCGTATGCCCGTGCGCGCATCGTGCGGGCTGGTCGGCGGTATGCCAGTGTACATGTCGAGGCGTGGCAAGATAACAGGGACCGTTTGCTCGCGCAGGCGACGGGTCATTTCCTGATGCCGGACCGGCGTGAGTAGCGCGCGCGCAACTGTACAGGCCGAAATCAGCCACCGGCGCGTTCTGAAAATCGCTCTGCCGATTGTATTGTCTAATGCAACGGTGCCGATCTTGGGTGCGGTGGATGTGGGCGTCGTCGGACAGATGGGAGAGGCGGCACCCATCGGGGCAGTTGGCCTCGGGGCGATCATTCTGACGACCATCTATTGGATTTTCGGCTTTCTGCGCATGGGCACCGTGGGTCTTGTGGGGCAAGCCGAAGGTGCAGGCGACAAGGCAGAGGTATCGGCGTGGCTGACGCGGGCATTGGTGGTGGCTTTGGCAGGTGGAATTCTCCTGATCGTCCTGCAGCCCCTGATCTTCTGGGCAGCATTACAACTAGCCCCCGCCAGTGACGAAGTAGAAAGCCTTGCGCGGCAATATTTGACCATTCGCATCTGGACCGCCCCCGCTGCGATTGCAGTTTACGCCCTAACCGGCTGGTTGGTTGCGATGGAGAAAACCGCAGGTGTCTTCTGGGTCCAGTTGACGATGAACGGGATGAATATCCTGCTCGATCTGTTGTTCGTGCTGGTGTTCGACTGGGGGGTGCCCGGTGTCGCGATTGCGACCGTGATCGCCGAGATTACGGGAGCCGCGTTGGGCCTGTGGTTTTGCCGTGATGCTTTTGCGCGCCGCGACTGGCGCGACTGGCCGCGTATTTTCAACCGCGCCAAGCTGGTGCGCATGGCGCTTTTGAACACGGATATTCTGCTGCGCTCTGCCATGCTGATGATAATCTTTTCGTCCTTTGTCTTTCTGGGGGCGCGGTTTGGCGATGTGACGCTGGCGGCGAACGAAGTACTGATCCAGTTCATGTATATCACCGCCTATGCGATGGACGGGTTTGCCTTTGCCGCCGAAACGCTGATCGCGCGCGCCGTGGGGCGGGGCGATAAGGGCCGTGTGCGCCGCAGCGCAATTGTTACGTCGATCTGGGGGGCTGCGATTTGCGTGACTATGTCTCTCGCTTTCGCGCTTGCGGGACCGTGGATCATTGGCGTGATGGCCAAAGACCCCGATGTGCAAAGCACCGCGCGGGACTTTTTGCCCTATATGGTGATTGCGCCCTTGGTAGGCTGCGCGGCTTGGATGCTGGACGGGATATTCATCGGCGCTACCCGCAGCCGCGATATGCGCAATATGATGGCGCTTAGCTTCGTGATTTATTGGGTGGCCATCCTCATTCTGTTGCCGTGGCTGGGCAATCACGGGCTGTGGATGGCAGTGCTGATTTCCTTCATCGCGCGCGGCGTGACGTTGGGCCTGCGGTATCCCGCACTAGAGCGTCAGGCCGAGACCTAGTCCGTGCAGGTCAGAGCCATGCGTCGCGTTTGGTGCCGCAGGCCTCTGCCACGGAGGCAAAGCCATCGCGTTGCAGCAGGCGATCAAGGCCTGTCGCGATATCTGCCGCCAAAGACAGCCCGCCGTAAACCAGGCCGGTATACAGTTGCACAGCACAGGCACCCGCCTGAATTTTGGCATAAGCCTGTTCGGCCGAGGCGACGCCGCCCACACCCACCAGCGGGATATCGGTCAGCGTGGAAAGTTGTGCCAACACGCGGGTCGATTTTTCGAAAAGCGGTTGGCCGGACAGGCCACCCGCCTGCGCCTTTTGTGTATCAGTCAACCCGTCCCGCGACAGGGTCGTATTGGTGGCAATGATGGCGTCAACCTTGGCGTTTTTGGCCACCGCCGCGATGTCAGACAGATCGGAGGCGCTCAGGTCCGGTGCGATTTTTAGAAAAACCGGTGTCACGCCCCGTACTTGCATTACGCCGTCCAAGAGGGCTGCCAATGCCTCGGGTCCTTGCAGGTCGCGCAGCTTTTCGGTGTTGGGCGACGAGACATTCACCGTTGCAAAGCTGACATGGCTCCCGAGGTGCGCCATCACGCTGGCAAAATCTGCCGCGCGGTCTTGGCTGGTTTTATTGGCACCCAGGTTGATACCGACAGGGACGGCGGACTGTGCCGCCGCAAGGCGTTTGCCGATCACATCCATGCCATCGTTGTTGAACCCAAAGCGGTTGATCGCGGCCTGATCCTGGGTCAGACGGAAAAGGCGGGGTTTGGGGTTGCCGGGCTGCGGCTGCGGCGTGGCGGCCCCGACTTCGATAAAGCCAAAGCCGGTGCGCGACAGAGGCGCGATACATTCGGCGTTTTTGTCGAACCCAGCGGCGAGTCCCACAGGGTTGAGCAGGTCAATGCCAGCCATTTTGGTGCGCAACCGGTCGCTTGTAACCGGCCCCGCACTGCGGCCAAGCCCCATGTTCACGGCTTTGAGCGCCAAGCCATGCGCCTTCTCAGGATCGAGCCGCCGCAAAAGCTGCAGTGCTGTTCGTTCGGCCAGCTGTTTCATTGTGCGCAGATGCTCACTGGCTCGCCTGCTCCAGACCTGCGGGAAACTCATGTGTGCCTGCCACCAGCGGCAAGGGCTGCGCCCAAGCGACGTCTTCTATGCGCAGCTCGCGATAGAGATGCGGGAAAAGCTGTTCTCCGCGCGAAACTTCCCACTTGAGGTCGGTGCCTAAACGGTCCGTATCTATCGCAACCAGCATCAGGTCGTCCTGACCGGCAAAATGCTTGGCCGCCGTTTCAGGGGCCTGCTCTGCGGTTGAAAAATGGATGTAGCCATCAGTAACATCTATCGGGGCGCCTTGGGTCGTACCCGCTTTGCGCAGGTCAGCCCATTCCGGCATGCGGAAAATCTTGAAAATCATCATAGGCAGCGTGATGCCTTCTGCCGGGTTATTGGTCAATAGGCATAGCGCGGTTGACGCCAAGGCAGAGTTGATTGAGGCTTTGACAGCGCCTGCGCTGCGGGTCACGATGCAGATATTATTGTTTCGAGGGGAAAATGATGAAACGATTCCTGACAGCGACGGCGATGCTTGCCGTGACCAGCGGCATGGCCGCTGCGGACTACACGCTAACCATCCTGCACACGAATGATTTCCACGCGCGTTTTGAGCCGATCAGCAAATATGACAGCGGCTGTTCTGCCGAGGATGACGCGGCGGGCGAATGCTTTGGCGGCTCTGCCCGTTTGGTCACCGCGATTGCCGAGGCGCGTGCGCGCAGCAATAACGCGATCCTTGTGGACGGTGGTGACCAGTTTCAGGGCACGCTTTTCTACACATATTACAAGGGCGCGCTTGCCGCTGAGATGATGAACAAGATGGGCTATGACGCAATGACCGTGGGTAACCACGAATTTGACGATGGCCCGGAAGTGCTGCGCGGCTTTATGGATGCTGTGAATTTTCCAATCGTCATGTCCAATGCCGATGTTACGCGCGAACCTTTGTTGGCCGATAGCCTGCCGAAATCGGTCGTCATCGAACGAGGCGGCGAAAAACTTGGTCTGATTGGTCTGACGCCGGAAGATACGGATGAACTGGCATCGCCGGGCGACAATATCACCTTCTCTGATCCGGTTGTGGCAGTACAGGGTGAAGTCGACAAACTGACAGAGCAAGGCGTCAACAAGATCATTGTGCTGAGCCATTCTGGCTATGGTGTCGACCAGCGCGTCGCCGCCGAAACCACGGGTGTCGACGTGATCGTGGGCGGGCATTCCAACACGCTTTTGTCCAACACCAGTGACCGCGCCTCTGGCCCTTATCCGACCATGGTGGGCGATACAGCGATCGTTCAGGCCTATGCCTATGGTAAGTTTCTGGGCGAATTGAATGTGACGTTTGATGACGCGGGCAACATCACGCAGGCTATGGGTGAGCCGCTTATCATCGATGCGGCCATTGCGGCTGACGAGGCGACAGCGGCGCGTATCGCCGAAGCTGCAGCCCCTCTGGATGAAATCCGCAACCGCGTTGTGGCGGAAACTGCTACAGAAATTGTCGGTGCGCGTGACGTCTGCCGCGCTGAGGAATGCGCGATGGGTAATTTGATCACTGACGCGATGCTGGCCCGTGTAAAAGACCAGGGCATTGATATCGCGATCCAGAACAGCGGTGGTATCCGTGCCAGCATCGACGCAGGCGACGTCACGATGGGCGAAGTTCTGACCGTATTGCCGTTCCAGAACACGCTCAGCACGTTTCAGGTAACGGGGGCCACGATTGTCGCCGCGCTTGAAAATGGCGTCAGCCAGCATGAAGAGGGGGCAGGCCGCTTCCCGCAGGTTGCGGGAATGAGCTATGCCTTCGATCTGTCGCAGGAGCCGGGCAGCCGGATAAGCGACGTGATGGTGGGCGGTGCGCCGATTGATCCTGACAAGGTCTATGGCGTTGTGTCCAATGACTACGTGCGGAACGGCGGCGATGGCTATGACATGTTCAAGGGCGCGATGAACGCCTATGACTTCGGCCCCGATCTGGCGGATGTCACGGCAGAGTTCATGGCGGCAGGTGGTGCGTACACGCCCTACCTCGATGGTCGTATCCAGATGAAATAAGTCTCCACTTTTTCGGAGCCTGTTGTTGACGCGTCCGGCGCAGGTCGGGTGCGTCTTTTCTATTCTGGCGGGCGTCATTGGCATAGGCTATTCTGGTCATCATGTGCGGACGATTTGCGATAACACTTCCCAGCGATGCGATGGCGCAGCTATTTGACGCTCAACCCGATAATGACTTGCCCGATGTGCCGAATTATAACGTCTGCCCGACCAACAAAATCCACGTGGTCATGGGCGGTGAAGGGAATGCGCGCCGGTTGACGTCGATGCGCTGGGGCTTTTTGCCGAAATGGTACAAAAAGCCCAATGACGGCCCGCTTTTGATAAACGCGCGCGCCGAAACCATTGCCGAAAAGCCCGCTTTCCGCGCTGCGGCGCGTGCACGAAGGGCGTTAATCGTTGCCACTGGATTTTACGAATGGACCAAAACGCCAGAGGGGGCACGCGATCCGTGGTACATCACCCTTTCGGACGGGGGCGCATTGGTGATGGCAGCGGTTTGGCAGGACTGGACCGATCCGCAGGGCGAGACGTTGCGCACCTGCGCGATTGTCACCACGGCTGCAAACAAAGCCGTCGGGCATATCCACCATCGGATGCCGGTCATTCTGGCACAAAAGGACTGGTCACTTTGGCTGGGAGAAGCAGGGCACGGTGCGGCAACACTGATGCGAGCGGTAGATGACGATGTTTTGACGTTTTACCGTGTTGACCGGGCCGTAAATTCAAACAGAGCGACCGGTCCGGAGCTTGTTAAACCTGTGTAGCGGAATGAAACCGGCCCACTCGGAGATGGGGCCATTACTCGTTACCGTACAGCTCAATCAGCGGTCGCTGGCTGAGCAAGATCTAGCTGGCCCGTGATCTTGAAATCACTCATTCCGTAGTAAGCGCCGGCAATGTCCGGACCAATCGTTACCAACAACTCTTCGCCTGGCGCAATTGGACGCGTCGTCCAGTTGCCTTGCGCATGGTACAGCGTGTGGTCCCGCCCGCTTTCATTCACGAACCTGACGACATCCCCTTGTTTCACCGTGGTTCTCTGGGGGAAGTAGGCAGTTTCCAGAATAATCACGATATGCTCATCTGCCGCCACAGCAGCGGTGCCGGTGGGGACCAATCCAAAAGATAACAAGGCAACGCGTAAAACAGTTTTGAACAGCAAAACAAACAGTCCTTTGATTGGTCCCACCAAATCAGCAGATGAGATTAACCTAGTCTTCAAAAAGGACAATTACGGGCCAAGTCGGTGGCGTTCCAGCGGCAATCGGACCCCGTACAGAGTGTTTCTAAATGCCGTCCAATCGGCCAATTGTGGCGGCCCTGCGCCGATCGCCGAGGTGGATTGTGCAATTGGGACGAAACCAAGAAAACTATGACCCTGAAGGGGCATGATGCAGTGTCAATTGCGGTACCTACGCGGCTTTCTTTCAGCACTACTCGGATGGCGGGAATGACGTTATCTGCGCAACTTTAGCGTCAAAGACCCGGCAGGGCCTTTTGCCTGCTGCGGCGCGATGATACAGTAGTGCTGCCGAGCCTGTCAGGGAGTGAAAGGAACAATCATGAACGCTGAAACGCCGATTCTCAAAGCCAAGGATGCACCTGATCTTGGTGCCTTCGAATGGTCCGATCCGTTTCGCCTGTCCGAGCAGCTGGCCGAAGACGAACGCATGATACAAGACAGCGCCGCAGCCTATGCGCAAGAAAAGTTGCAACCGCGCGTCATCGACGCCTATGCAAATGAAACGGTTGAGCCGTCCGTCTTTAAAGAGATGGGGGACATGGGCCTTCTGGGTATCACCTTGCCGGAAGAATACGGCGGTCTGGGCGGGTCTTATGTGTCCTACGGTCTGGTCGCCCGCGAGATCGAGCGGGTCGATTCTGGTTACCGGTCCATGATGTCGGTGCAGTCGTCTTTGGTGATCTATCCGATTTACGCCTATGGTTCCGAAGCACAGCGCAAGAAGTACCTGCCGAAACTGTGTTCCGGCGACTGGATCGGCTGTTTTGGCCTGACCGAACCTGATGCGGGTTCTGATCCTGCTGGCATGAAAACACGCGCGGAAAAAACCGATACCGGCTACAAGCTGACCGGTACCAAGATGTGGATTTCAAACGCGCCTATCGCTGATGTATTTGTCATCTGGGCCAAGTCCGACGCGCATGGCGGTAAAATCCGCGGTTTTGTGCTGGAAAAAGGGATGAAGGGGCTGTCGGCACCGAAGGTTGGCAACAAGCTGTCCTTGCGGGCCTCCGTCACGGGCGAGATCGTCATGGATGGCGTCGAAGTCAGCGAAGAGGCGCTGTTGCCGCATGTTCAGGGTCTTAAAGGACCTTTCGGCTGTCTGAACCGCGCGCGCTACGGTATCGCTTGGGGTGTTATGGGGGCTGCTGAATTTTGCTGGCATGCGGCGCGCCAATACGGGTTGGACCGTCACCAGTTCGGCAAGCCCATCGCAGGAACACAGCTCTTTCAAAAGAAACTGGCGGATATGCAGACCGAAATTGCTTTGGGGCTTCAGGGCGCACTGCAGGTCGGGCGTTTGTTGGATGACGCAAAGGCGGCACCCGAGATGATTTCAATCATGAAGCGCAACAACTGTGGCAAAGCTTTGGACATCGCGCGGATGTCGCGCGACATGCACGGCGGCAATGGTATCAGCGGCGATTTTCAGGTGATCCGCCATATGATGAACCTCGAGACGGTGAATACCTATGAGGGCACCCATGACATTCACGCGCTCATACTGGGTCGCGCCCAAACCGGTGTGCAGGCGTTTTTCTGAAAAGCGCAGGGTTTGATTCGGGCTTTTGCCTCTGACATTTAAGCGCGAGGATGTTTTTCAAAGCGTCCTCGCGCTTTTTTAATGCGATCACGGTCTATGTTTTAAACTGCTGTTATCCAAGGATCAGATGTTTTTTGCACACGTGTGCAAAAATACCTTGCCAAGTCGGGCATTCCGTCGCTAGCGTGAGAGAAATCGCAAAAAGCGAGCTGCGCCAGCAGGGGGATTTATGGCCGAAATACAACTGCGGAACGTGAACAAACGTTGGGGCAGCTTTGTCGGTGTCGACAGCTTTGACCTTACCATAGCGGATCAGGAGTTTTTGGTATTGCTCGGGCCATCAGGCTGCGGGAAAACAACCACGATGCGCATGATCGCGGGTCTTGAAGACGCTACCGAAGGCGAGATCATCATTGACGGGCGGGTGGTCAATGACCTTGATCCCAAAGACCGCGATGTTGCGATGGTGTTCCAGTCCTACGGGCTCTATCCCAACATGAACGTCTACGAAAACATCCGCTTTCCGCTGAAAGTTCGCAAAGTGCCGGAGTCAGAGCATGACGAGCGTGTCCGCCGTGCATCGGCGATGGTCGAGCTGGATGATTTCCTACACCGCAAACCCGCAGAGCTTTCAGGCGGCCAGCGCCAGCGCGTTGCTCTGGCCCGCGCGATTGTCCGCGAACCGAATGTGTTCTTGATGGACGAACCGCTATCGAACCTGGATGCCAAGCTGCGCGTGTCGACGCGTGCGCAAATCAAGAACCTTAGCCACGAGCTGAAAGTGACGACCGTCTACGTTACACATGACCAGATCGAAGCAATGACGCTTGCCGACCGCGTGGTCGTTATGAAGCAGGGCAAAGTACAACAGGTCGGCACGCCTACGGACATCTATGACAATCCGGCAAACACCTTTGTGGCCAGCTTTATCGGCAGCCCCGCGATGAACCTGATGGATGGCGAAATCTCGGGCGGTACTTTCACGGGCACGAATGTATCCATAGGCGGTCTGACTGCAGCCAACGGCCCCGTGACGCTGGGCTTTCGGGCCGAAGACGCGACACTTGCTGAAGATGGCCAGGGCCAGATCACCGCGCCAATCTACACGATTGAGCTTTTGGGCGATGCCACGATGCTGACCGTGCGCGCGGGCGA
Source organism: uncultured Alphaproteobacteria bacterium (assembly GCA_963796445.1). GTDB lineage: Bacteria > Pseudomonadota > Alphaproteobacteria > Rhodobacterales > Rhodobacteraceae > Roseobacter. The sequence continues at coordinate 120,403 of CAWCLQ010000001.1, forward strand.
TCAACTTGTATCCGTCAAAGCACATAAGGAATTCCGGGCCGAGATCGGGGATATGATCTCTTTCTCTGTGCCGGATACGATTTGTCACTTGTTTGACAAAGACAGCGGGGCGCGCCTGCGCGCCTCCTGACGTTTTCAAAGCCCGGTGCGCCGGGCCAACAAAAGGGTGCAGCCTTGCAAGATGCACCCGATCCAACTGCAACAGGGAGTTTGCATATGTTTTTGAAAAGAATTGCACTGGCGGGCGCGGTTTCGCTTATGGGCAGCGCGGCTTTTGCCGCCTGTTCGTATGAGAACGCAGTACCGATTAAGTCGCTGAGCGCAGGTTTTGAAGCATGGAAAGCCGTTACTGACGCGATGGCGGAATGCGGCAACTTCCAAGCCGAACTGGATCAGGAATTCCGCACCAAGCAACCAGCAGCGTTTGAAGCTAACCCGTCGCTTTATCAAATCGGTGGTGTGTCCAATGGTACGATCACGCCGCTGTTGAATGCAGGTACGATCCGTCCACTGGATGATCTCGTCGCCAAATACGGGCAGAACCTGACGCCGAACCAATTGATCCGCATCAACGGCGAGATCATGGCGGTTGCGATGATGGTGAACACACAGCACCTAATGTATCGCTCTGACATTCTGGCAGATCTTGGGATCGAAGTCCCGACCACGTGGGACGAGGTCTATGCCGCCGCAGACAAGATCAAAGAAGCAGGCGTCGTTGATTACCCGCTGGGCGCTACGATGAAATCAGGTTGGAATCTCGCGCAGGAATTCGTCAATATGTACCCCGGGTTCGGCGGCACGTTCTTCAACGCTGACAACACCACTGCCGTAAACTCCGATGCTGGCATGAAAGCGCTGGAGACGATGGCAAAGGCGCTTGATTACACTGATCCCGAAGTGCTGGTAAGCGACAGTACTTATGTGCAGCAGCAGTTCCAGCAGGGAAAAATCGCCATGGCGAACCTGTGGGCAAGCCGCGCAGGTGCAATGAACGACGAAGCTGAAAGCCAGGTTGTGGGCAAGGTCGCAATGGCCGCAGCCCCGATAGCGATGGACGGTGGCGCACCGGCCACGACGTTGTGGTGGGACGGTATCGTGATCGCCAATAACATCTCGGACGAAGAGGCAGATGCCGCTTTCCGTCTGGCGATGGAAGGTCTGGATACCGAAATGGTGCAAAGCGCCAACGATGCCGCGATCTGGCTGGTGCCTGGCTATGAGCCCACCGAAATCGCCATTGGCGCTATTGCCACGGCGACAGCGAACCCGGCACCGCCTGCGTATCCATCGACCACACAGATGGGCTTGTTGCACACAGCACTTGGCAACGAGCTGCCAGCCTTCCTGACGGGCGAACGTGATGCAGCAGCGACGCTGGTTGCCATCGAAGAAGCCTACACGACTTCCGCAAAAGAAGCGGGCGTGCTGAAGTAAGCGATCAGCTGGTCGGGGGGAATGCTCCCGACCGGCCCTTTATTTGTCCGCTTTGTCGACGGCACCCCGGTGCGGTTCACCAAGCAGGCACCGGACCCGAAAGCCGCAGGGAGTGACCCATGAAATTCAAGACATTCGCAGCCTTCGTCGGCCCGTCGGTCTTTATGATGCTGCTGTTTATTGCGGCACCTCTGATAAGCGTGTTTATCCAGAGCTTTCAGGTCACACAGCCGATCCTTGAACAGGTTGAGGTCGAAACCTGTACGCCGGGTTTCCTGACACAGACCTGTACGACCGAAATCAAGACAGTGCCGGTGCTGGACGAAAACGGAAAGACCATCACGGAAACGCGGTGGGTGGGCCTTCAAAGCTACAAGAACGTGTTACAAATGGACAAGTTCTGGGAAGGTGTCAGCAGCGGCAGCTGGAACAACATCATGCAGATCGATTTCTGGCGCGCGCTAAGATTTACACTGTCCTTCACGCTTTTGACATTACCACTGGTGATCGGCGTAGGTCTTGCCATCGCATTGGCAGTGAATAACGCCGCACGTACGATACGTGGCCCGATCATCTTTGTATCGCTTTTGCCTTTTATCATCACGCCGGTGATCGGGTCGCTGTCGATCTACTGGCTCTTCGTTGGCGATGGCATTCTGACCGCGATGATGGAGCGTTGGACCGGTACCAATATCTCGATGTTTGCGCAGGCATGGACCATCGAGCTATTGATGTATTTCTACCGCGTGTGGCACGTGGCTCCCTTCGCCTTTGTGATCTTTTACGCTGGTCTGCAGACGGTCAACATGGACACGCTGGAATCAGCCGTCATTGATGGCGCCAGCCGCTGGGAACGCCTGCGCCATGTGATCGTGCCGCATTTGATGCCGTTGATTATCTTCATCGCCCTCATTCACCTGATGGATTGCTACCGTGTCTTCGAAGAGATCGTAGGTTTCCGCAGTCAGGCCCATGTGATTTCGCTGCAGTGGCTGACCTATGATTTCATGACACCAGATGATGCGGGCAATCGGGCAATCTCACGCGCTTCCGCATCGGCCATGCTGACCATGATCGGGATCGTCTTTCTGCTGATCTTGCCACTGCGCCGCACATGGCGCGACCACAAGGGGAGTGCACACTGATGTCTACATCCAAGGCCATGCAGCAGTCTTTTGCACTGCGCCTCTCCTCCGGCACGTTCCTTGCCTTCTGGTGTCTCCTCGCCGCGTTCCCGATCTTCTGGATTGCGATCATGAGCTTCAAATCACCGGTTGACGCTTTTGCGGCCAGCCCATGGGCGGTGATAACCGGCCCTGCGACACGCGCAAATGGGGATGGGTTGTCGATTCTCGATATTACCATCGGAATTGCAGTGCTCTATTTCTCGATCCGCTGGGCTTTCACGCGCTTGCCCGGTCTGGTGCAAAAATTCTGCCCGCCAGGGCTGATCGCGCTGGGCTGGGTCTTCGGTGCGGTACTTTACGCTGTGGCGTTCATCCTGGTCTTTTTTGGCGTCCTGCCGCTGATACTCGGAACGCTCAACAGCATCACGGGTCCCTTGGGAACTCCCGTTCTGGGCTTAACCACCGAACATTACGTGGCTGTTTGGGGCGAGAACGAGTTTTACCGTAATTTCCTGAATTCCATGTTGGTCACTGCAGGCGTTGTAACTGTTTCCCTCACGGTGGGTACATTGGCAGGCTACGGCCTTGCACGATCAGGCTCGGATCTTGCCTTCTGGCTTTTGATCCTGGCACTGGTGTTCCGCGCTCTGCCGCACTCTGTGCTTGTGGCAGGGTACCTGCCTGTCTTCATCAACTCCTCGGAAATACTGCGTCCGATCTTCGGCGAAGGTGCCCCAACACTCTACGGCCAGCCATGGGCAGTGATCGCTGTGCTCGTTGCGATCAACCAACCTTTCACGATCTGGATGCTGCGCTCGTTCTTCCAGAACATCCCCGCCGAACTTGATGAGGCCGCACGCGTCGATGGCTGCTCGCATTTCCAAGCCTTCCGCCGCGTGATCATGCCGGTGATGTGGCCGGGGGTGATCACCACAGGCCTCTTCAGCTTCCTGCTAGGATATAACGACTTTCTCGTCACGTCCTTGCTGCTGGATGCACAAAACCAGACAATGGTGCCCGCGATTGCGGGCTACTTTAACCGCGAAACCACTACCACCGATCAAGTCGAAGCGGTCGCCGCTGCTGTCTCAATCACCGCACCCCTCTTTTTGCTGGTCATGGTGTTCCAGCGCCAGATCGTCAGCGGTCTGACCGCAGGTGCCGTCAAGGGATAACGCGCGCGTTCATCTTGCAAAATAAACTCCCGCCGGAGGCTCCTGCCACCGGCCAAAGAATGAAGGTCGAAAATGAAAGGCAGCCGCCCCGAACAAGCCGTACTCTCGAAAGATACGGATATGTCCAAAACAGACGCAACCCGTGCCGTAATCGAAGGCATGGTGGACGGTCTGAACGACCACCGTATTGACGACATTGGCACATTTTTCGCAGAGAGCTTCCGGTGGATGGGCAATCAGGGCTGTGGCACCAAGACTGGACTGCGCGCCTTTCAGGACAACTGGCAGCGCCCGTTTCAAGCAGCGTTTTCCGACAAAACCTGCATCGATGAGGCACGCCTTTACATGGGTGAATGGGCCGCCGCCTTCGGGCGGCAAGAGGCCACACATTCGGGCGATTTCATGGGTGTAGCCCCCAGCGGCAAGCGGGTAGAAATCCGTTACATGGATTTCTGGAAGGTAAAGGACGGAAAAATCACCGACAACTGGGTGATGGTCGATTTTCCGCATGTATTGGCCCAACTGGGCGTTGATGTGTTCAGGGGCGAGGGTTGGGAAGCCTTCGACCGCGGCGAGAAAACGCCGCCCCGCCCCGACAATGAGGGAGAATAAGTATGGCAATCGAATACCTTAAACGCGGGAAACCAGACGCGGAACGTGCTGAGGATGACGCAAAGACACGTGCCGCCGTCGAAAGCATTCTGGCTGATATCGAAGCGCGGGGCGATGTAGCAGTCAGGGAACTGGCAGAAAAATTTGATAATTACACGCCTGAGGCGTTCAAGCTCAGCCAAGCGCAGATTGATGCGCTGATCGCTCAACTGACCCCGCGCGAGCTCGCAGACATTAAATTCGCGCAGGAGCAGGTGCGTAACTTTGCACAGGCGCAGCGTGACAGCATGCGCGACATTGAGGTCGAGACCATGCCGGGGGTCATCCTGGGGCATAAGAACATCCCCGTACAATCTGTGGGATGCTATGTGCCGGGTGGTAAATTTCCGATGGTTGCCTCTGCTCATATGTCGGTCGCAACCGCCAGCGTCGCAAAAGTGCCGCGCATCATTGCTTGTACGCCGCCATTCAAGGGCAAGCCTAACCCTGCGGTAATTGCCGCAATGCATCTGGGCGGCGCGCATGAAATTTATGTTTTGGGCGGTATTCAAGCGGTGGGTGCAATGGCCCTCGGGACGGATACGATTGACCCCGTGCACATGATCGTGGGGCCCGGTAACGCTTTTGTAGCTGAAGCGAAACGGCAGCTTTTCGGGCGCGTGGGCATCGACCTTTTTGCGGGCCCAACCGAGACGATGGTGATCGCTGATGACACCGTCGATGCCGAAATGTGCGCTACGGATCTGCTGGGGCAGGCCGAGCACGGGTATAATTCACCTGCAGTGCTTTTGACCAACTCGCGCAAACTGGCGCAGGAGACGCTCTCCGAGATCGACCGCATCCTTACCATTCTACCCACGGCAGACACGGCCAAGGTAAGTTGGGAAGACTATGGTGAGGTCATATTGTGCGATACCTACGACGAAATGCTGAGCGTTGCAGATGACATCGCATCCGAGCATGTTCAGGTAATGACTGATCGCGACGATTGGTTCCTGGAGCACATGACCTGCTATGGCGCGCTGTTTCTTGGGCCACGCACAAATGTGGCCAACGGCGACAAGGTGATTGGCACGAACCATACGCTGCCGACCAAGAAGGCCGGGCGCTATACGGGTGGCCTTTGGGTGGGTAAATTTCTCAAGACGCACAGCTATCAAAAGGTTCTGACCGATGAGGCTGCGGCTGAAATTGGTGCTTACGGGTCGCGCCTGTGTATGTTGGAGGGCTTCGTCGGGCACGCAGAACAGTGCAATTTACGGGTCCGGCGGTATGGCGGTGTGAATGTGCCCTATGGGGCCGGCGCGCCCGCACGGGAAGCAGCGGAGTAGGGGCGCTGCCCCCGGAGCCTTTCGGCCCCTCCCCCGGAGTTTTTTTGGCAAAGTGAAACATGGATAAACATTCCGAGCATAAAGCGAAGATCGCGGCTTTGCGGGCGGCGATGTATGACTTTGATATAAGCGCGCTGCGGCGCGAACTTACTGCACTGTGTGCGCCTGACGTCGTTTTCAGGCTCTCATTCCCGTTTGAGACAATTGAAGGTGTGGATGCTTATGTCGACCGCGTCTATGCGCCTTTGGCGGCGAGTTGGCCTGATCTGGAACGGCGTGACTACATTGTGATGGCAGGGCCCACACCCGAGGGGGCAGATTGGGTCGGCTGTGGCGGATATTACACCGGATCCTTCATGACACCATGGCTTGATATTCCTGCCACGGGACATTTGGCGCATATGCGGTTTCATGAATTCTACCGCATGGAAGACAGCAAGATTGTCGAGGTTCAGGCTTTGTGGGATTTGCCCGAAGTCATGATGCAGGCACAGGCCTGGCCGATGAGCCCAAGCCTTGGACGCGAATGGTGTGTGCCGGCACCTGCGAGTTGTGATGGGTTGGTGCAGGGCCCCTATGACGCTGATCTGGGGCAGGTAACATGTCAGCTTATCATCGACATGCTGGAGCATCTCAAAAAGCATCCGTCGCAGGGCGGGCCCGAGGTGATGGAGATGGACCGCTTCTGGCATCCACATTTATCGTGGTATGGGCCTGCGGGGATTGGCACAGGCCGCGGGCAGCGCGGCTTTAGGCACTGGCATCAGATCCCGTTTCTGAACGCAATGCCTGATCGCGGCCGATATGTGGACGAGATCGAGTACCATTTCTTTGGCGATAGAAATTACGCAGCAGTAACGGGATGGCCGGATATGTATCAGTCGATTACCCATGGTGGGTGGCTGGGTATAGCGCCAACGGGCAAAAAAATCGAGATGCGCAGCCTTGACTTCTGGCGCGTCGAAAAGGGTCTTATCCGCGAAAATTGGGTGCTGGTGGATATGTTGCATATGTACGATCAGATCGGTGTGGATGTCTTTGCGCGGATGCGTGAGTTCAACAAGGCACGCACCGGCTTTGATCCTGAGAATGGTGTGGCGCTATGACTGTAGTGCCGACATCGCCCGGCTTTGATCTGACGGGCAAGCGCGCTTTGGTAACGGGGGCATCGTCAGGCATTGGCCTGGCTTGTGCTGCTGCTTTGGCCGAAGCGGGGGCGCATGTAGTCTGTGCCGCCCGGCGTGCCGAGCCCTTGCAAGAGGTGGTGGACGCTTTGGCCCAGGCGGGGTTTGCAGCTGAAGCATTGACGCTCGATCAGACGGATCTGGAGCGGGTCAAAGAAGCTTGTGCCGATCCGTTCGACGTCGTCATAAACTCTGCCGGGTTGGCACGGCATAGTGCTGCTGTTGAGACGACGCCAGCCGACTTTGATGCGGTTATGGATATCAACCTGCGCTCCGCTTATTTTTTGTCGGCCTATGCGGCACAGGCGTTGATGCAGGCGGGCAGGCCTGGGTCCATCATCCACATCTCAAGCCAGATGGGGCAGGTCGGCGGGATTGACCGCGCGGTCTATTGTGCCTCCAAACATGGTCTTGAGGGAATGGTTAAATCCATGGCCATCGAATGGGGCAAGGCGGGGATACGGATCAACACCATTGCCCCAACGTTTATTCGCACGCCGCTGACCGAAGGCACCTTCGGCAACCCTGAGCGGCTGGCCTGGATCATGGAGAAAATTAAACTGCCGCGCGTGGGCGAGGTTGAGGACATCATGGGTGCGGCGGTTTTTCTGGCTTCTGACGCATCGGCGATGGTGACGGGTACAGCACTTTTAATCGACGGCGGGTGGACCGCGGACTGATGGGTAAGGTGACGTCTCTTGATGTGGCAGAACGCGCCGGTGTCAGCCGGTCTGCGGTGAGCCGCGTGTTCACCCCCGGTGCTTCTGTGAGCACTGCCACCAGAGACAAGGTGCGCAAGGCGGCGGCGGCACTTGGGTACCGTCCCAACGTTCTGGCGCGGGCCATGAACACGGGCCGTAGCCGGATCATCGGGTTGGTGGTTGCCTACCTTGAAAACCAGTTCTACCCGGAGGCGATTGAGCGACTTTCCAAGGCTTTGCAGGCCGAGGGATATCATGTGTTGGTCTTTATGGCCTCCAATGACGAAGAGGCCACGCAGTCCGTTATTGACGAATTGCTGGACTACCAGGTGGACGCGATCATTGCGGCCTCTGTCGGCCTGTCCAATGACCTGACGCAGCGGTGCGAGGGGCTTGGCATTCCGATCGTGCTCTTTAACCGCCACCAGTATGATGAACGGCTGACCTCTGTCACCTCTGACAACGTAGCAGGCGGGCGCAAGCTGGCTGAATTTCTGATTGCGGGCGGGCATGAGCGCATTGCACATATCGCGGGCTGGGAAGGCGCGTCTACGCAGATCGACCGCGAGGCAGGTTTTATGGAAGGATTGAACGCGGCGTCGGTGCCAATCTTTGCGCGCGCTGTTGGCAACTTTGATTTCGAGAAAGCCAAGCAAGCTGCGCGCGATATGTTTACCGCTGAGACGCGGCCTGATGCCGTGTTTGTGGCGAATGACCACATGGCCTTTGCCGTGATGGACGTGCTGCGGTTTGAGCTGGGCCTTCGTGTGCCGGAGGACGTGTCTGTCGTAGGCTACGACGATGTGGCTCTGGCCCAGTGGCCAAGTTTTAATCTGACAACCGTGCGCCAGCCTGCCAACCGAATGGTTGCTGAGACCGTCCATGCTTTGCTGTCACGGTTAGGCGGTGATGATACGGCACCGCGTCGCATCGCGTTGGACGGGCCGCTGATAGTGCGTGCTTCCGCCCGTATCCCTGAGGTCATGAGGCCAAATACCAAAACACTGAAGGACTGAATACATGCAAGGCTTCGACAAGAAGTTCAAAGACTTTCCCGACTATATCATCGGCATCACAAAAGAGATTTGGGAAGACAGGGGGATCGCGACACTACACCAGTATTATTCCGATGATATCGTTGTACGGTCTCCTGCCTCGGTCGTGATAGGAAACCAGAATGTCATCGGGGCCACGATGGCCACGCTGGCTGAGTTTCCCGACCGTACGCTTCTGGGGGAAGATGTGATCTGGTCCGGCACCCCGGAAGAAGGCATGCTGTCGTCGCACCGGCTACTGAGTACGGCGTCCCATTCGCGTGATGGTGTCTACGGCAAGGCCACAGGCAAAAAGCTGACCTACCGGATTTTGGCGGATTGTCATGCAATCAACAATCAGATCAATGATGAATGGTTGATCCGCGATCAGGGGGCGATCGTGCGTCAACTGGGATGGGACCCCAAGGCGTATGCGGCTGACCTGATCGCGAAAGAAGGGGGGCCGGAGGTTTGCGTGCAGCCCTTGACGCCAGCTACCGACCAGCCCGGCCCTTACAAAGGACGTGGCAATGACAACGAATGGGGCGCGAAATACGCTGACATCATAACACGGATCATGGGCGCGGATATGGCTGCGATCCCTGTCGAATACGATCGCGCGGTGCAGGTAGAGTATCCGGGTGGTGTGACCGGGCATAGCCATGGCGCGGTTGACGCATTCTGGATGGGGCTGCGTGCCTCGTTCCCCGATGCGACATTCCAGATTGACCATCAGATCGGGCGGGATGACCCGATGATGCCACCCCGCGCCGCGCTGCGTTGGTCTTTAACGGGTAAACACTCAGGCTGGGGTGCCTTTGGCACACCGACAGGCGCAGATATATACCTTCTGGGCATTTGCCATGCGGAGTTTGGTCCATGGGGGCTGCGCCGCGAGTATGTCATTTATGACGAGACGACGATCTGGAAACAGATTTTGCTGCAAACGGGTTAAGCAGTTCAGACTGCAAGGCTCGCAACAGGTGCCGTGCGTATATTCAGACGTAACCCGGTTGCAAAACAAAAAGCGCAGCGTCACTGGCCAATGGTGTCAGCCTGCGTCCAAGCAAGGAAAGAGACCGATATGACCCCGCAAGAGATGGAAAACCGTATTGTCCGCTATGGTGATCTGCGTCCCTGCAAAACCGCTTTCATTGATGCTCACACCCCCGGCTCGGACCAAAAGGAAAACTTTACCATCATCGGCGGCGGCGTCTCAGAAAGCGCGGACCAGCATGTGCATATCGCCCTGCCGCATGGCTTTAACATCGGTGCAGCGGGGCAGCCGCCCAAGTGTCGCAACAGTCTGCACAGTCACCGCACTGCGGAGGTGTTCTTTGTGCTTTCCGGCCGGTGGCGGTTTTTCTGGGGGCGTTGGGGAGACGCGGGTGAAGTTACGCTGGAACAGGGCGATATCTTTAATATCCCCACAGGTATTTTCCGTGGGTTCGAGAATATCGGCGATGACTACGGGATGATCATGGCCATTCTGGGCGGGGATGATGCTGGTGGCGGCGTGATCTGGGCACCGCAGGTCATCGAAGATGCTGCCGGTCACGGGTTGGTGCTATCGGAAGAGGGCAAGCTTTATGACAGCAAAAAAGGCCAAAGTCTGCCCGACGGTGTGGGCCCTATGCCGTTGCTGAGCGATGAAGAGCTGCTGTCGTACCCAGAGCCTACGACAGCAGATGTGATCCCCAGTTACGTTGCCCGTTACTGGGATATGGTCGCACTTGGCGACCGGACGCCAGCCAAGGTTATTGGCGCAAATGGAATGCTGCAGGACAAACCAGGTTTCGAGGTGGACCTCGTGACACGTGGGTCAGCGACACAGACGATGCACCAGCACGACCGCCCTTCGGTTCTGATGCCGGTGCGCGGGTATTGGCGCGTCAGTTGGGACGGCGGCACTGCTACGCTGGCACCTGGCGATACGATGTCAGTACCCGAAAACCTGATGCACAACGCCGTGCCGTCGATGACCGGAGAGGCGAGCCTCTATCATATCGTTGCAACAGATGACGCACCCGGCGCCACTTGGACTGGAGAATAAGATGTCGATCAAAGTCACACATGTAGGTTCTTTGCCGCGCACACAGGAAGTGGTCGATTTCATCTTTGCTCGTGAACGCGACGAACCTTACGATGCAGCAGCCTTTGATGCTGCAATGACGCGTGCCGTGTCGGACACCGTTGCCAAACAGGTGGCTGCCGGGGTGGATATCGTCAGCGACGGAGAGACCTCCAAGATTTCTTACGCCACCTACGTGAAGGACCGATACACCGGATTTTCCGGCGACAGCCCGCGCAACCCCCCGGCTGATCTCAAGCTCTTTCCAAGCTTTCTCAAACGGCTCGCTAGTGATGGTGGCACGCCCAAATACGCGCGCCCCATGTGTACCGGTGAGGTCAGATCGAAGGGGCAGGGCGAGCTCGGCAAGGACATTGCTAACCTCAAAGCTGCAATGGCGGAACACGGTGCGACGCGCGGCTTTATGAATGCGGCCTCTCCCGGTGTCATATCGCTTTTTCTGCAGAACAATTACTATCCGACACGCGATGCCTACTTGGCGGCTTTGGCGGATGCGATGCGCGAGGAATACGAGACGATTGTCGGCGCGGGTCTTGATCTGCAACTCGACTGCCCCGATCTCGCATTGTCGCGCCATATGCTGTTTCAGGATCTCACAGACGAAGAGTTCGTCAAGATTGCCGCCGCGCATGTCGAGGTGCTGAACCATGCGCTGGCGAATGTGCCTGCCGACAAGGTACGCATTCACATCTGCTGGGGCAACTACGAGGGCCCGCATGTGTGTGACATTGGGATGGACAAGGTGTTCGACACGCTGATGGCGGCCAAAGCGCGGTATGTTCTGTTCGAGACGTCAAACCCCCGCCACGCGCACGAGTGGACAGTCTTCCGTGACCGCAAGGCGGACATTCCCGATGACAAAGTCCTGGTCCCCGGTGTTGTGGATACCACCACTAACTTTGTGGAGCACCCCGAGGTTGTCGCTCAGCGGATCGAACGGTTTACGCCGATTGTAGGCGCGGATCGCGTGATCGCGGGGTCCGACTGCGGGTTTGGCACCTTTGCAGGCTTTGGGTCAGTTGACCCCGATATCGCCTATGCCAAACTTAAGGCGCTATCCGAGGGGGCCGCGATTGCGGCGTCGCGCTGATGGATGACGCGCTGCACAAGCTTTTGACCGAGGTGGACACACCCACGGTCTGCAACGCCATAGAAGTGGCGCAAGGCAAACGCGGGTTCAACGCTTTTACCCGTGGGACGATGCTTGCATCCGACCCGCAGGCCCCCGCCCTTGTCGGTTATGCGCGCACCGCCCGCATTCGGGCAGTGGCCCCGCCGACCGAGCCGCCGGACGTCATCCGCGCGCGGCGAATGGAATACTACAAACACATGGCGACAGGGCCGCGCCCCGCGCTGGCGGTTGTGCAGGACCTCGACGTGCCCAATGCCATCGGTGCCTATTGGGGCGAGATCAACACGAACATCCACAAAAGTTTCGGTCTTGCTGGTACCTTGACGGACGGCGTGATGCGGGACCTTGGCGATATGCCGGCGGGCTATCCGGTTATCGCGGGGTCTATCGGGCCCAGTCATGGTTTTGTGCATGTGGTCGATATCGCCCAACCGGTCGCGATTTTCGGCATGCCTGTGGCAGATGGTGATCTGGTGCATGCGGACCGGCACGGTGCATTGGTGATCCCGTCCGACGTGGTGCCTGCGCTTGCGGAGGCGATTGCCACGCTGATGCGGTCCGAACGGATCATCTTTGATGCGGTAAAGGACAAGCCGTTGACGTTTGAGGAGTTCGAAAGCGTTTGGGCTGCATTCGAGGCTGCGCGCACCTAGGACTTCTTATTTTTCTATGCGCGGTATCTGGTCATCGAACAAGCCCTTGTTTTCCGTCTGCTTCTTCCTGTAGGGCGAAGACAAGGTTTGAAGGCCTCTGCACATGCTCCACGTACTCACGCACAACATTCTGCCCATCTTTTCGATGTTGGCGCTCGGATACCTGTTGGGTCTGACGCAAAAAGTCTCGCGAGAGGAAGCGACCGCGATCAACCGGGTGGCTTTTCTCGTGTTGCAGCCTGCGTTGATCTTTCCCTTGATAAACGGGTTAAGCCTTGCAGAGTTTCAGTTTGCCGCCATCGCATTGTACGCTGCATGTCAGGCCACGTTGTTCTGTGTGACCTTTGCTGTTGCGCGTTTTATCTTGCGACGTGATACATTGGAAAGCTGGTTGTTGGCGATGGCCACGATTTTCGTGAACACATTGCTATACATCTGGCCGATATCCTATCTGATCTACGGTGAAGCGGCGGCCTTGCCAATTACCAGCATCGTGGCGTGGGACACGGCATTCACCTTCGCCTTCTTCATCGTGACCACCGATCTTATGGCCAACCGGCAGGCGACTGCGCTAAAGTCGCTGCGCCGCGTGGTGACGAACCCTGTGCTGATCGCCATCGCTTTGGGGGCAGTGACCAATATCCTCAACGTACCGATCTCGGTGCCCTTTCTAACGGCGATGGATTTTGCGGGTGCCGCAGCGCCGCCACTGACGCTTTTTGCGCTTGGCGTGATCCTGTCCGGACACGCGCTGACACCGACGCCGACGATCGTGACTGTTTCGACGTTCAAGCTGTTGGTATTTCCCGCCTTGGTTTGGGTGGCTTTGCATTTGGGCGAACGCCCGCCCGAATGGAACACATTAATGGTACTGGCGGCGGCCGGACCTTCAGGCGCGATGGCGTTTGCGCTGGCCATGCTGCACGGCGTGCGTACTGATCAGATCGCACCTGTCATCGTCTGGACATCGGTTCTTTCTATTCTGTCGCTCGCGTGGCTGGCCTGAGCACCATGCGCGTCTCGGCTACTCTGGCTTGGGGGCAGGCGCGCCGCCCTCAAAGTTATTGCCGTTGACGTAGTCGCAAGGCGCCTCGCGCATTTCCAGATGCAGGTTGCCGCCGTGATACGGGTGCGCCAGTGCCAGCGCCTCATCCACCTCGATGCCCAGACCGGGGGCTTCTGGCGGCAGCACAAAGCCGTCTTCTACGCGCATCGTCCCGCTGATAAGCGCATCGTGAAAATGTGTCTCGATGCATTCGGCCATCAGGATGTTGGGAATGGATGTGGCCAAGTGAATATTTGCGGCCCATTCAATGGGACCGGCATAAAGATGAGGGGCCATTTGCGCGTTGTAGACTTCTGCCATGGCAGCAACCTTCTTCATCTCCCAGATGCCACCGGCGCGGCCCAAGGCAGGTTGCAGAATGGTTGCAGCTCCCGCACGTAGAACAGCAGCGAACTCGGCCTTGGTGGTCAGCCGTTCGCCGGTCGCGATAGGGATACGCACGGCGCGGGCAACTTTGGCCATCTCTTCCACGGCGTCTGGTGGGATCGGTTCTTCGAACCACAAGGGGCTGTAGGGTTCAAGCGCCTGTCCCAGACGGATGGCACCCGCCGTTGTGAACTGCCCATGCGTGCCGAATAACAAGTCGGCCTGGTCGCCCACGGCCTCGCGTATCGCTTTGCAAAAGGCGACCGAGCTGGTGATATCGCTCATCGCGGGCATGTGGCCACCGCGCAGTGTGTAGGGGCCTGCAGGGTCGAATTTGACCGCGGTATAGCCTTTTTCCACCATCGCCATCGCGCTTTCTGCGGCCATCGTGGGAGACGACCAAAAGTCGGTCATATCATGCCCTGGTTGCGGGTAAAGGTAGGTGTAGGCGCGCACGCGCTGGTTCATCTTGCCGCCGAGCAAGGCATAGACGGGTCTGTTGCGCGCTTTGCCCAAGATATCCCAGCAGGCGATTTCGAGGCCCGAAAACGCACCGATGGCCGTAAGGTCCGGACGTTGAGTAAAGCCCGATGAATAGACGCGCCGGAACATCAGTTCGATGTTTTCGGGATTTTCGCCCATCATGTGCCGTGCAAACACATCTTCGATGACGGCGCGCATTGCTATGGGGCCAACGCTTGACGCGTAGCATTCGCCCCAACCGGTTATCCCGTCGTCGGTGGTTACTTTGACCAAAATCCAATAGCGGCCACCCCAACCGGGGGCAGGGGGTGCCGTGACAATGACATCAAGATCTTTGAGTTTCATTCCGTTACCCCTTTTGTGCGGCTTTACGGTTTACGTATCGAACAGGATCACATTGCGCCGCGCGGCACCGGATTTGGTGTCGGCAATCGCCTCGTTAATCTGTTCAAGGGACCAGCGCCCCGAAATCAGCTCGTCCAGTTTGAGCCTGCCCTGCGCATAAAGATCCACCATCCACGGGATGTCCCGCTGGATCACCACATCGCCCATTTTGGAGCCGACCATGCCCTGACCCAAAGACGCCAGCACGACAGGCTCATAGCTGGACATGTCGCCGGAATGCGGCATACCCACCATCACAACCTTACCGCCCGCGCCCAAGTAGCGTGGAGCCTGATCGTAGGCAGGGATTGCACCGACGGTGACAATTACCGCTTCGGCACCTTTGCCGCCCATGGCGTTGAACGCGGCGCGCCATGGCTTTTCCTGCGTGGCCAATACGCCATGTGTCGCCCCGAAATCTTTTGCCATTTCTAGCTTTTCTTCACTCATGTCGACCGCCACGATTCGGCGTGCCCCTGCGATGCGCGCGCCCTGAATGGCATTGAGCCCGACACCACCAGCGCCGATCACAACGACGTCCTGACCCGCTTTCAGACCTGCCGCGTTTACCACTGCACCGACGCCCGTAATCACGCCGCAGGCTACAAGGCTTGCAGCATCCATCGGAATCTCGGGGCCGATCTGGACGGCTTGTGCTTGTGCGACCACGACCTTTTCCGCAAATCCGCCTGTGGCCATCGCCTGATGCAGTTTGCCGCCGTCGATTGTCGTGATCGGGCCTGTGTCACCGTCATAGGGAGTTTCACACAAGGTTGGTGCGCCGCCTGCGCATTGGCCACACGCGCCGCAGGCACGGATCAGGGTCACCACAACACTGTCGCCAACCTCCAGCCCGCTTACACCGTCGCCGATTGCCGACACGCGGCCCGCGGCTTCATGCCCGTAGACTGCGGGCAAAGACCCACCCCAAGCGCCGTCTGCATAAGAAATGTCCGAATGACAAATCGCAACCGCAGCCAGCGTGACTTCGATCTCGCCCCGCTGGGGCGCGCGGATGTGGATGTCTTCTATAACGAGTGGCGCGCCAAATTTATGGCAAACGGCGGCTTTGATCTTTTGCATGGCCTAACGGTGTCCCTGAGCGTTTTTTGCGTTTTGGTCAGGGTTACGCCAAGTGCTGGCAGGTGCAAGCCCTTAGGCGACCATTCCGTGCCAAACCTATACCGAAAACGACGCACGCGGCGCGCGTCGCATGAAGACGAACAGGGCAATCGCGACCAGTGCCGCCGATAACAGGAAGGGGGCACCGGGCAAGTATACCGGTGCGCCGGGGGCGGTGAAGGCGGCAAATGTGCCGGTCATCACCATGGGCGATAGGATCATGGCCAGCGCGCTCACTGATGTCAGCGCGCCTTGCAGTTCTCCTTGCGCGTCTGCACCCACAGCTTTCGACATGATCCCCTGCAGGGCTGGTGTAATCACTGCTGCAAGGGCAGCCAAAGGTACAAGGATGAGCGCCAGTGTGCCGCTGGAAACAAAGGCAAGCGCGATGAAGGCGCAGATGTCAAAGACGTGACCGTAGATCACTGTGCCGCGTTCTCCCAACAGGCGCATGACGGGCCGGATCAATCCGCCCTGAACGATTGCCAGCATGATCCCGAAGAGCGCAAGGCTTAACCCGATGGTGGCAGGGTCCCAGCCAAAGCGCTCCTTGCCGAAGAAGGACCACACGGCGGGGTACACGGCGAACGCAAACTGATAGATGAAGAACACCAGCAGCAAAGGACCCAACCCCGAGAATTTGGTAAGATGTTTGAAGCTGCCCAACGGATTGGCGCGCCGCCATTCAAACGGGCGCCGTTTTTCCGGCGGGAGGCTTTCTTTCAGCACCAGATAGCCAAAGACCGCATTCAGACCGGCCAAAGCAGCCGCTGCGTAAAACGGCGCACGGGTGCCAAATTCGGCCAGAAAACCGCCGATGAGTGGCCCCAGAACAAACCCAACGCCAAAGGCCGCACCGATCAGGCCGAAGTTGGCAGCGCGGTCTTCGGGGGCAGAAATATCCGCCATATAGGCATTTGCCGTAGCTTGGGTGGCAGCCGTGATGCCGCCGATGGTGCGCCCTAGCAACAAGAGCCAAATGCTGCCTGCGACAGCCATCACCAGATAATCAAGCGCCATGACGACAAGGGAAATCAGCAAGACAGGGCGGCGGCCAAAACGGTCGGACAACCCTCCGATGACGGGCCCAAAAATGAACTGCATCACTGCAAAGCTAGTAGCCAGAACTCCACCCCAAAGGGCTGCGGTGCTCAGTCCTCCTGCGCCGACCTCTTGGAAAAGGTCAGGCATCACCGGGATAATTAGGCCGATCCCCATGGCATCGATCATCATCGTGAGTAGGATGAATATGACGGCGGGGCGCACCTTCAAAGAGCTGCAACGCGGTTGGCAAAAGCGCGCGCGTCGATCGGCGCTTGGCCCAATTGCGCCTGTATCTCAAACAGACCGTCCGGCAGTTCGGGATACTCGGCTTTGGCCAGATCCAGCAGAGGGGTACGCTGTGTTTGTGCAGTAGCGCAAAGCGTCTTCGTTCTGGCCTGCGCGTCAGCGCGTGGCATCAGGCTTGCCAGAGCAAAGCTCAGGGCTTCGGCATGTACGAGGCCAAGGTTGTCCTTAAGTGCTACGGCCATGTGGGCCGGATCGGGTCGCAATAAAGGCGCTATGGCATTTGCTGTTTGCAAGGCCGCAGCTGTGGTCAAGGCCATTTGCGGCACAAGCATCCACTCTGTGAACCACGCCGCACCGTCGCGTTGGTGCTGATGCATGGCCGCCATAGCAAGCCCGCTGCGCAGGGTGGCTGACTGCTGCGACAAGGCCACAAGGCATGAGGCCTGCACCGGATTTTGCTTTTGCGGCATCGTTGATGAACTGCCCGCCGCGTCGAACGAGACTTCATCCACGCCACCCGCTGACAGCGCCAGCAACGTTGTGCCCATCGCGCCCAGTGTCGTGGTCACGCCCGCCATCCAGTCCGTGATCCTCAGGATCGGGCCGCGGTCGGTATGCCAGGACCGACCCGGATCGTTCAGGCCGAGACCGGCGGCAAGTGCTGCGCGCAGTGCCGCAGGGGCCGGACCAAGGGCTGAAGCCGTGCCAGCCGCACCGCTAAGCGACACCCACAAGCTGCCGGTCCGCAAATCCGGCAAAGCCTCAAGCGCATCGACCAGCGGGTTGCCCCACTGCGCGAGCACGCCCCCCCATGTCGTGGGCGTGGCAAACTGGCCATAAGTGCGTGCGGCCATTGGCGTGTCGGCATATTCTGCCGCCTGCTGGCCGAGCGCTGTAAGCAGTGTTCTGATATCCGTCTCGGCGAGCGTCAGCGCCTGTCTCAACCTCAGCATCAGGCCGGTGTCGATAATGTCCTGTGACGTGGCCCCCCAATGGAGGTATTGCGCGTGTTCAGGCGCGTTCATCTCGGTTCGAAACGCATTAACCAAACCGGGTACGCAGACACCGTTCTGGCCGGTTTCCTGTGCTATCGCACCCGGGTCGATCTGAATCTCGAGACTTGCGCGTTGAATGGCGGCGGCGCTGATCTCTGGAATGATGCCCGCTTGGCCTTGGGCTTTGGCAAGTGCACCTTCGACCAGAAGCATCGCGCGCAAGGCGGCACTGTCGGAAAACAACCGCCCCGTATCACCAGTTGGAAAAAGCCGCGCGTAAAGCGGGCTGTCAAAAACGCTGGCGGCCATCAATCCCCCTAATCGCTTTGTCCAGCCTTCGGGCAAGGCCGGTTGGATCGGCGTAAAAAGGCGAATGTCCGCAGGCCATTTCCTGCACGTCCTCCTTGGGCCAGTCCTGTGTCATGGTCACCTGATAGGCAGGCGGAATTGTCTGATCCTTGAGGCACCGGATATAGTGCCGGGGCAGGGCGGCCAACTCGGGCGTGGTTTGAAAAGCCACATTCGTGGGTGCCGTTGCTTGCGGGCAAAGTCGTGCCACGGCACGATCCGCAGTCTCGACATCGCAGTCTTGATAAAACAAATCGCGCGCAGCCTCCGGGTCGATTGTGAAACTCATGCCGTCCCGACGCATCCGTACGGCGGGAAGCAACGGCTGTTCGGGTGCCTGCATACGCATTTGTGCAAGGCTCAGCCCGTCTTGGGGAACATAGGCGCACAGGTAGATCAGTTGGGCAGTTTTCTCGGGAGCCAGACGAGCGGCGGCTGCGATAGCGTATCCCCCCATCGAGTGGCCCACCAGCACAGTCGTTTGGGCAAGCGCATCGACAATCGCGTGCGCATAGGCATCCAACGTAACCTCGGCTACCGGTGTGGTGTCGGCCCCATGGCCGGGCAGATCAATGGCGCGGGCATGGTGGCCCATCTGGTTCAGCAGGGGCAGGGTTTCTTCCCAGCACCACGCGCCGTGACATGACCCGTGCACGAGTAAAACCTCAGCCATCTATGCCATCCAGATGACCGATGCTACGCAGAAAGTCTATCAGTACGCGGGCGTATTCTTGAGGCTTCTCGACACATGGAAGATGCCCTGTCTTTCGAATGAGGTGAAAGCTGCTGCCGGGGACAAGGTCAACCGTTTCGCGCACCAGATCAGGCGGGGTGGAACCGTCTTCGCTCCCCGCGATGCCCAGCGTCGGCAAGCGCAACCCGCTGGTAGGTGTGTAGAAATCGGTGCCCGAGATAGCTGCGGAACATCCCATGTAACCTTGATCTTCCTGCCGCGTCAGCATGTTGCGCCAAAGTGTCATCTCGGGTTTGGTTCGGAATTCTGCGCTGAACCACCGCTCCATTACGGTGTCGGCCAGGCTTTCGATGCCGCCTGCTTTGACGGCCGCAATGCGGTCCGCCCACATCGCGGGATTGCCGATTTTGGCCGCTGTGTTCGACAGCACCATTGCGCGGACCAAATCCAGCCGTTTGATCGCTAGCCCTTGCGCAATCATGCCGCCGATTGAAAGACCCACAAAGACACAGTCATGCACCTTCAAAAGATCAAGCAACCTCTCCGTGTCATTTATCAAAGCCCCCATGGAATAAGGGCTGTTTGGGCAGCTCGACAAGCCGTGGCCGCGCTTGTCGAATCGGACGATACGCAAGCCTTCTGGCAAGTGTGGTAGAATTGGATCCCACAGGCGTAAGTCTGTTCCGAGCGAGTTGGCAAACACCACCGGAGGCCCGTCCTCGGGGCCATCTACGCGGTAATGCAGGGCCACATCCGAGAACTGTGCAATTTTCATTCAATACTCCCCAATGGTCTTTGTCCGCTACGTTGATGCAAAACGCGTCAGCGCCATTTGAAAGACATCGGCGTCCACGTTGCCGCCTGATATTGTGACAATAACATCATCGTTGTGAAGCGCGTCCTTGCGAAAAAGAGCCGCCGCCAGTGCAACGGCACCGCCAGGCTCTGCCACGACCTTAAGGTGCATGAAGGCCAGCGACATTGCGTGCAGTGCTTCATCATCGCTAACCACAAGGCCCGGCCCGACGAGCCGTTGAAGAATCGGAAACGTGATCACACCCGGTGTGGGCGAGATGATCGCGTCACACAAGCTGCCAGATGTTGTTGCATTGCTAAGACGCTCCCCGGCCACCAGCGACCGCGTGACATCGTCAAAATTCTCGGGCTCGGCGGGATAGACGCGCATGTCGGGCGCTTCGACCTCGAGGGCGAGCGCGATGCCAGAGGTAAATCCGCCACCCCCACAACACACAATGACGTCGGCCTTGGTCACGCCAATCGCCTTTGCCTGAGACGCTATCTCAAGCCCGGCGGTTCCCTGTCCGGCGATCACCTGTTCGTTGTCAAAAGGCTTGATGAGCGTGAGACCGCGTTCGGAGCCGATCTTGGCCCCGATTGCATCGCGGTCTTCGCCTGCGACCCGATCATACAGCACGGTTTCCGCCCCCAAGGCGCGGGTGTTGTCGATCTTTGTGCGCGGTGCGTCTTGCGGCATGATGATGACGGCGGGTGCGCCGGCTTGTCGGGCTGCCAGCGCAATCCCCTGAGCGTGATTACCGCTTGAGTAGCCGATGATCCCACGCGCGCGCACCTCAGGGTCAAGTGCCGAAATCGCCGATAATGCGCCGCGATATTTAAAGCTGCCGGTATGCTGCAAACACTCTGGCTTAACCCAGACACGCCTGCCTGCGATCTCGTCTATAAAGGGTGAGTTCAGCAAGGGTGTCACGCGCACATGGCCATCCAGGCGCCCGGCCGCCGCACGGATCATGTCGATGTTCATGGCAGTGCCTTAATCCAGGTTTGTAACGCGGCGACCGCTTCGGGTTCGTCCAGATAGGGCACGTGCCCGCGCCCGATTGTGGTCGCCGTGATCATATCGGGACGGCGCGCCTGCATTTCCGCGAGGGTTTCGGGCGTCAAAAGGTCAGAGTTTTCGCCTCGGATACAGGCCAGCGGCAGCCCGTCCATTGCATCAAAAAAGGGCCACAGGTCGGGTGCAGCTTGCGCGCCTTGCTGTTCTACCGCGTCGCGCAGCTTGGGGTCATAGGTGATATCCAGCCTGCTGCCTGTTTTGATGTAGTGTTTCGTCGCTTCTTCCATCCAGCGCGAGAAAGGCACATCTTGGAACCCGGGCAGGCCCTGTTGCATGGCGCGGGCAGCCTGAACGTGATCGGTGTAGGGCGGTCTTTTACCAAGGTAGCCCATGATGAAAGACAGCCCCTTTGGGTCAATCACGGGGCCGATGTCATTGAGGGCGACACCGGTCAGACGGTCTTTTGCGCCAAATGCAAGCCCCATGGCCAAAAGCCCACCGCGTGAGGTGCCCAGAACCGCAACCTTGTCCAAACCCAGATGGTCCAAAAGCTCGATCACGTCGCGTGCCTCAATCACCAGATTGTAGTTGCTCCAATCTGGGTCCCAGTCCGATGCACCGCGTCCGCGGTAGTCCAGCTTGATAAGACGTGTACCGTTGAGGTGTGGCGTAACGTAATCAAAGTCTTTTGTCGTGCGTGTCAGACCGGGCAGGCACAAAACCGCAGGACCGTTGCCGTTGTCTTCGTAGTTCAGGGACAGACCGTCTGATGTTTCAAATTTCGGCATTACACACCCGCCAGTTTCGGAACATCGGTCAGATCGCTCAGGATATGGGCGGGTTGCCATGGCAGGCGGTCCACAGGGTCCCCCGCGCGGTTGACCCAAACCACGTCAAACCCGTAGCCTGCAGCACAACCTGCGTCCCAACCGTTGGACGAACAAAACAACACCTCTTGCGGGGCGCAACCGAACCTTTTGCCCACAAGGTCATAAACACGTGCGTCAGGTTTGAAGACACCGACCGTTTCGACGGACAGCACATCATCCAATAGGGGCCCGATCCCTGCAGACTGAACCGCCCCGGCCAGCATATCTGGCGACCCGTTGGACAGGATCGCAGTATTCAGACCGGCGTCTTTGAGCGCGTTCAGCATGTGCGGGACTTCCGCGTAGCTTTGCAATTCCCAGTATAGCGCCAACAGTCTTTCCCGCAGGGCGGCATCCCCGTCATGGCCGGTCTTTTCCAAAGCCCAGTCCAACCCTTGTTGGGTCACGGACCAAAAGTCTTCATGTGCGCCCACAACCGCACGCAGCCATGTGTATTGAAGCTGCTTTTGCCGCCAGTATTCCGCAAGCGCGGGCCAGCTTTCTGATATCTGGGCGAAGGCAGGCTCGGATGCGGCCTGCCGCGCCGCGGCCGTCACATCAAAAAGCGTGCCATAGGCGTCGAACACGCAGGTTGTAATCGGCATGGGGCACTCCTGATTGGGGTATGCGCGCACAGTGTCATGCCGGACCGGGCACGAAAAGAGCCAATCGTTGGATATTTCCGGTTTACACTTATTAAAGACGAAGGCAGTCTGAAGCAGAGACGAAGAACCCGCGCAGATACGCGGCCTTCCACACCCTTTTTCAAACATGATTGGAGATAAGATGACCCAGGTCAAATCGGGCGACACAGTCGCGATTCATTACACAGGCACATTGCTTGACGGCACAACATTCGACAGCTCGGACGGGCGTGATCCGTTGGAGTTCGTCGTAGGGTCGGGTCAGATTATTCCCGGTCTTGATGTTGCCTTGCCGGGTATGGCAGTCGGCGACAAAAAGACGGTCGAGATTGAATGCGAGCAAGCTTACGGCCCGATCAACCCCGAAATGCGTCAAGCGGTCCCGCGCGAAGGAATTCCCGCAGAAATCCCGCTCGATATCGGCACGCAATTGCAAATGCAGACGCCCGAAGGCCAAGCCTTGCCGGTTGTGGTGGTTGAAGTGGATGAAGCCACGGTCACGCTGGATGCGAACCACCCCCTCGCGGGTAAGGACCTGACGTTCAATATCGAATTAATGCGTGTGGATGCTGCGTAAACCATGATGCATAAAGCATATCGAAACACCTTTATCCGATAGTCTTCAAAGAGCAGGCGGGATGTATTGCACACCCGCCTGAGTCGCTTTTTGGAACGGTTGGTTAAAGGGGGCGGTGATGGATGAGCAGTGGCAGTACGACGAAGAACCGCCGATTCTGAATGTTGTTCAAATTGTTGCTTTGAACGTGGTTTTTGGTTTTGGGCTGCTCGTCACGCTACGCCTCGGGGGCGCGTCTTGGGGCGCTTCGATCGGTGTCGCTTGGATCGGCAGCGCCGTGCTCACTTTTGCGACGGCGGCGGTTTTTGCCCTTATTTGGGGGCGACGCCGGACGTCCGCCTCGGCACCGCGCATGATGCAACAGGAAGGCCCAAAACTCGTTGACCACGCGATCACCGACGCTGTGCAGCTTTGGGAGGCGGACGGTTTGACTGAGATGGAATTCGCGCTTGACAGCGTCGTAGAAAACTCCGCAATCAAGCCAAAACCGGCAAGCCCTGCGGACACCCGGAGGATGTGGATTGAAGACGCTGAAGCCGATGCAGCTTTGCCAGAACGCCGCTTACGCAAGGACCGCTGACAAAGGCATGATCTGGCGGGTCCTGAAGAATATTTGTGGCGTTTGTACTGGGGCTAAGAAAGCCTGAAGATGCAGTTGCTTGCCGCAGCAGACATCGTGCGTCTTATACGTGAGAACGCTGTCTAGGTGTTTAGTCCCGTTATATGATGATCTATTGAACTGGGACCATCAGAAGGATGCACTACGGGACAAATTCTTCACGGGAGCGCCAAGACGACGCACCCCGTCCGAGCTCTCATACAGCGATCGTGCGCTTCGAACGCGGCGCTGAGCCGGGAGCTGGGCGTTAACGTCAAGACGGTGGCCAAGTGGCGGAAACGCAATCACGTCTAAGACATGAGGATGGGGCCAAAGGAAGCCAAATCAACGGTCCTCAGCAGTGAGGAGGAGGCTGTGATCGTGGCGTTTCGGCGGCACACACTGCTGCCGTTGGATGATTGTCTCTACGCTCTGCAACCGGCGATCCCGCATCTCACCCGATCTTCATTGCACCGCTGTTTGCAGCGCCACGGGATTAGTCGCTTGCCAGAGGTCGAGGGTGACAAGCCGAAGAAGAAGTTCAAGCGCTACCTGATTGGCAATTTTCACATCGACATTGCCGAACTCTGCACGGGCGAAGGGAAAATCAGGCTGTTCGTCGCAATCAACCGATCCTTCAAATTCGCCTATGTCGAGTTGCACGAGAAGGCGGGCAAGATGGTGGTTGCCGACTTCCTGCGTAATCTCATCGAGGCCGTGCCCTACAAAATCCACACGATCCTGACGGACAACGGTATCCAGTTCACCAATCGGAAACAGTACACATCAGCATTCGAACACGTCTGTCGCGAACATGAAATCGACCGCCGATTGACCAAGGTGAACCACCCTTGGACCAACGGCCAGGTGGAGCGTATGAACCGGACGATCAAGGAGGCAACGGTCAAACGCTACCACTACGACACGCATTCACAGCTTGAAACGCACCTCAAGGACTTCATCTCAGCTTACAACTACGCGCGCCGTTTGAAGACACTGCAGGGCTTAACGCCGTTCGAATACATCTGCAAAATCTGCACAAACGAACCAGATCAATTCAGAAAGCAACGCAACCCACCACTCAACGGGACTGATCACCTGAGCCTACTACTGGGTGTGGCGAGCGTGGGTATTCGGCTTGGGGCAGAAAGGATTAGGGCCGGTTCACCGGCACCGCATCTTCTGGCAGGTCGAACGATGCGGCAACCTGATCGCCATCAACGCCTGTCCCATCAGCTTCTGTCGGGGCCGCCACGGGGACAGGGCCCAACAAGTCTTCAAACGGTGTGTCGACAAGGTAGGTCGCGACGATGGGCCGTATCTCTTCGATGCCTGCGGTGACCTGCGGGCGCAGATCAGGGTCCATCCAAACTGTTGCACCAACGGCAAAAACTGCGACCGGCATCAGCACGCGCGCATAGGTTTGGGCACGTATTGAACGTTCCCGATAAGCAAACTGCCGAATGGCTTTTTTGTCAACTTCCTGCGTCATCCCTTTCGTGTGACCGATCAATACGGCACCATTAGGGCGCAATTGTGTACTGCTTTTGACGTTTACAGGTTTTCGCTCTGTGGCATGCCTAAAACGTGGAAACCGCCATCGACGCGAATGATTTCACCCGTCGTACACGCTCCACCATCTGACGCCAGATAAACTGCCGTAGCCCCCACCGCTTCAAGTGTAGCGTTCGATCGAAGCGGCGCGTTCTGGTCCGTGTGCCTATAGGTCTTGCGTGCACCACCGATTGCAGCACCCGCGAGCGTCTTCATCGGGCCGGGAGAGATCGCATTCACTCGGATGCCTTCAGGTCCCAGATCGTTTGCCAGATAGCGTGTCGCACTTTCCAGCGCAGCTTTGGCCACGCCCATGACGTTGTAGCTTGGGGTCACACGGTTGGACCCCATATAGGTCAGCGTCATCAGCGTGCCGCCGTTTTCGACCATCAAAGGATGGGCGCGTCGAGCAATCTCTATGAAAGAATAGGCACTTATATCGAGCGAGTTCTTGAAGTTATCGCGCGATGTATTCAGGAACCGCCCCGTCAGCTCGGATTTGTCCGAAAAAGCGATGGCATGTACCACGAAGTCGATCGTTGGCCAGCGCGCGGACAAAGCCGCGAAAGCGGCATCCAAAGAGGCATCATCGGTTACATCGACGTCTACCATGAAATCAGAGCCAACAGTCTCGGCCAGTGGTTTCAAACGTGATCCGAACGCGTCACCCTGGTATGTGAACGCAAGTTCGGCACCTGCTTCGGCCATCGCCTTGGCGATGCCCCACGCGATGGAACGTTCATTGGCGACACCCATGACCAATCCGCGTTTTCCGGCCAATAATCCTGACATGTGTGTCTCCTAGCCCAGATACTTCGAGAGGATCATGGATCCGTTTGTGCCGCCAAATCCGAAGGAGTTTGTCATCACGGAATCCAGCCCGGCATTGTCGACACGCTTCAATGCAATCTCGGGCGCGTCAAGCGCTGGGTCGAGCGTTTTGACGTTGATCGATTTGGTGATGAAGTCGTTTTCCAGCATCAAAAGACTGAAGATCGCCTCCAGCGCGCCCGCGGCACCCTGGGCGTGTCCTGTCATCGATTTAGTGGAGCTGACTGGTGGGGTTGATCCTTTGCCGAACACGCGGCGCACCGCCTCGATCTCGCCGACGTCGCCCACAGGCGTCGATGTGCCGTGGGCATTGATGTATCCGACCTTACGGCCTTGGGGCAACGTGGACAGCGCCAGACGCATTGCACGTTCGCCGCCTTCGCCGGAAGGGGCTACCATGTCGTGGCCATCCGAAGTTGCCGCGTATCCTGTGACTTCGGCGTAGATCTTGGCCCCGCGGGCCAGTGCATGGTCCAAATCTTCGAGCACCACGATCCCGCCACCGCCCGAGATGACAAAGCCGTCGCGGTCCGCATCAAAAGCACGGCTAGCCTGATCTGGCGTGTCGTTATACTTGCTGCTCATCGCGCCCATGGCGTCAAACAGGCAAGACAGCGTCCAGTCGAGTTCTTCGCCGCCACCTGCAAACATAACATCTTGCTTGCCCATCATGATCTGTTCGGCCGCGTTGCCAATGCAATGCAGTGACGTCGAACATGCAGACGTGATAGAGTAGTTAATGCCTTTGATCTTATAGGCCGTGCTGAGGTTTGCGCTGACGGTAGACGACATACATTTTGGCACGGCAAAGGGGCCGATACGTTTCGTGGCACCGGTGTTTTCCACGACGTTGTGCGCGGTCAGCATGGCGCTGGTGGACGGGCCGCCCGATCCTGCGACAAGACCCGTGCGCGGGTTCGAAATAGTCGCTTCATCCAGACCGGCATCGGCGATGGCCTGCCCCATGGCGATATAGGCGTAAGCCGCACCCGGCCCCATGAACCGTAAAGTGCGTTTGTCGATGTGTTCAGAAACATCGATTTTAAGTGTTCCGGCAACCCGGCTGCGAAATCCGTGTTCCGCCATCTCGGGGCTCGCCACGATACCGCTGGAGCCTTCTTTCAGAGACGTGAGAACCTCATCGGCGTTGTTACCGATGGATGAGACGATACCGAGACCTGTCACGACGACACGGCGCATGGCGCACTCCTTTGTTTCTTGGGTCGAACTTAGCTCTCGGAGAGCGCAACCTTCATGTCAGTGACTTGATAGATGGTTTCGCCATCTGCTTCTACCCGACCATTGGCCACACCCATCGTCAGGCGGCGTGTTTGGATGGCTTTGGTGAAATCGACGTAATAGGTCAGCATCTTGCGGTCCGGGCGCACCATGCCTGTAAGCTTCACTTCGCCAACACCCAGCGCATAGCCGCGACCCTGCCAGCCGCGCCAGCCCAGGTTAAAGCCCGTAAGCTGCCATAGCCCGTCAAGGCCGAGGCAACCGGGCATGATCGGATTTCCGGGGAAGTGGCAGTCAAAGAACCACAGGTCCGGAGTGATATCAAACTCGGCCACCACATGTCCCTTGCCATGCTCACCTGCATCGCCCGAGATGTCGGTGATGCGGTCCATCATCAGCATAGGCGGTTCCGGCAGTTGCGCGTTACCCTCGCCAAAGAGCTCGCCGCGCGCACATTTTAAAAGATCGTCCTTATCGAAACTTGTCGGGTATGAGGCCATACTGGCGCGTCTCCTGCTCGGCTTATGCTATTGCGTTGAATCCCTCTAGCATCGTGCCGACCGGTCCTGCAAGAGCCGGTACATGCTGCACCTGCACTGCTTTTCCGGACAAAGCTGCAGAATGTCGCGCCGTTTATAATTGAAAATCGTTCGCAAAGCCCTTTATATAGATACAGAAGTTTGAACGAGGCTGTGATGACCGAAGCGCAACATGACACAGGTACAGCTTGGCTGGCGAAAGCCGGACTGCGCCCGACGCGCCAACGCGTGACGCTTGCGGCGTTGCTGATCGGAGATGGCCAACACCGCCATGTCACCGCAGAAAGCCTCTTCGCCGCGGCGAAAGTTCAAGGCGAAGCGGTGTCTCTGGCTACGGTTTACAATACGCTGCGCGCCTTTTGCGATGTGGGACTGATGCAGGAAGTAACGGTCGATGGATCGAAAAGTTATTTCGACACGAATACGCACGATCACCCGCACTTTTACTGGGAAGACGAAGCAAAGCTTACCGACGCGCCGTCTGACCAATTGGTTATTGCCCAATTGCCGGACGCGCCGCAGGGGGCTGAAATCGCGTCGGTAGACGTGGTAATCCGGTTACGCCGTACGAAATAGTTTTTAAGTCAGGGCTTTTCGACATGATGCAGGATAACAAAACGCTGCACCCGCTGTTGTGCGCAAAAGATGTCGAAACATATGCAGCCGAGGGCGTCGTTGTAGTGCGCGGGCTCTTTGCAAAACACGTTGATAAACTGCGCGCAGGCATTGCACGGAATATGGCAGAACCCGGCCCCTATGCTGCCGAGAACCTGCATGAGCACGAACGTGGCCGTTTTTTCGACGACTATTGCAATTGGCAGCGGATACCCGAATTCCAGCATGTCATTGAAATCTCGCCTGCTGCTGAGGTTGCTGCTGATTTGATGCAAAGTCACAGCGCGCGGCTCTTTCACGATCATGTTCTGGTAAAGGAACCCGGCACTTCCAAGCCTACGCCGTGGCATCAGGATGGGCCATACTATTTTGTTGATGGCCGCCAGACAGTTAGTTTCTGGGCACCCCTCGATCCGGTAACGACGGCGACTTTGCGCTGTGTTGCGGGGTCACATTTGTGGCCCAAGCCGGTTTTGCCAACCCGGTGGCTTTCCGAAACTGATTTCTACGCGGGCAGTGATGCCTATATGCCTGTCCCGGACCCCGACGCCGAAGGCATGCCGATCCGCGAGTTTGAGCTTGCGCCGGGGGATGCGGTCGCGTTCCACTTTTCCATCCTGCACGGTGCGCGCGGGAATGAGACGGATCAGCGGCGGCGGGCTTTCTCGCTTAGGATGGTCGGCGATGACGCGCGGTACATCTCGCGTCCGGGCCCTACGTCACCACCGTTTCCGGGGCATGGGATGCAAGACGGTGACACTTTGCGGGATGACTGGTTCCCAGTGCTTTTCACACGCCCCGCAGCCTGAAAAATTTCAGAACCACTGACCGGGTTCCATCAGACCTAAATCCAGCAACTGTCGGGAATGCCATTCGAATGGGGCCGAGTTGTGCCACTTGAACGATTCGATGCTAAACGTGCTGCCAGGATTGGTCTTGAGCGCTTTGGCCGTGCGGAAAGAACAGATCGCAGCGGTCAGGTTGTTGTGCCACGGACAAGCGTAAGTGTTGTATTCAGAGTCTGACAACGTGTGATTGTCATTCAATGTTAGCCCCTTTTTCGCGCGAAATATGCCAATGCGGTCTATCTTGCGGCGCGTTTCCGGGACATGCTCTTCAAACCGCCACCTCAGTCCACCGTAAAAATCGAGCTGTCTTTCCTTGGGGTGGTCGTGGTTATCCGTATCTTTTCTGGCCAAGGCATAGTACCCCGACCGATCAAGATGTGCGTGATCCAGCGAAACCGCGTTGGGGTACTGCGACAGATCATCGGCGTACAAATCCACCACATAGGTCAGCATTGCATCGCGCCGTTCTTCCGTGTGAAAGGCCAGCATCTCGTTAATGCTGCGCGTTTCGCAAAACGGAAAAAAGAGATATTCGGCGTTGTAGCAGTAAAATATCCATTGCCCCGGTGCCGCCGCGATGACTGCGTTTACCGCATGTTCTACCGCACCCTCTGCTGTTGCGTCGTAGTCGATGCGGTGGACCATCGCTTTGAGGTCTTTGGGCAGATCGAACACCGCCGGCATCAGCGCCAGAATAGTTTTGAAGCCAGTCTGCTCGTGGTGGCGCAAAGTTGTTGCGACTTCGACGTCGTCTTCGACCAGAATGATGGCAATAGGACCTTTGGCAAGCGCGTGGCGCCCTGTGCTTAGAAAACTGTCCAGACTGTCGTAATGCATCCAATGCTCCATCGGGCTGACATTCACAGACTCGTGCAATTGCTGGCGCATTGCAAGCCTTGCACAGGCCTGATACTCAGCCGCCACCACCCCAAGTATCGGAACTTTGCCATGACAACGCCTAAGAAGCTTTTCATCAAGACATACGGCTGCCAGATGAATGTTTATGACAGCGAACGCATGGCCGAAACCTTGGGCGGGCAGGGGTATGTGCAAACTGATGCTGCAGAAGACGCGGACATGATCCTGCTGAATACCTGCCATATCCGAGAAAAGGCTGCTGAAAAGGTCTATTCAGAGCTGGGACGCCTCAAAGGGTTGAAGGTTGCGAACCCTGACTTGAAGATCGGTGTTGCAGGCTGTGTGGCGCAAGCCGAAGGGCAAGAGATCATGCGGCGCCAGCCAGCGGTTGATCTTGTCGTTGGCCCGCAGACCTATCACCGGCTGCCGCAGATGGAACAAGTCCTACGCGAAGGTAAAAAAGCGTTGGATACGGATTTTCCCGAAGAGGATAAATTCGAAGAGATGAAGTCGCGCCCGAAGGCCAGACGCGCACCTTCCGCTTTTCTGACGGTGCAAGAGGGCTGCGATAAATTTTGTGCCTTTTGCGTTGTACCCTACACCCGGGGCGCAGAGGTCAGCCGCCCCGTGACGCGTGTTCTGGACGAAGCGCGCGATCTGGTGTCGCGCGGTGTGCGCGAGATTACGTTGCTGGGCCAGAATGTGAATGCCTACCACGGCGTGGGCGCTGACGGGTCCGAGCGGTCATTGGCTGATTTGATCTGGGCTTTGAACGACGTCGACGGTTTGGAGCGTATCCGCTTTACGACATCGCACCCCAACGACATGCAGGACGATCTTATCGAAGCGCACCGCGATTGCCCCAAGCTGATGCCCTATCTGCATTTGCCTGTGCAGTCCGGTTCGGACAAAATTCTCAAGCGGATGAACCGCAGCCACACAGCGGAAAGCTACCTGCGCATCATTGAGCGGCTGCGCGCCGCGCGCCCGGATATTCTGATATCGGGTGACTTTATCGTGGGCTTTCCAGAAGAGACCGAAGCCGACTTCCAAGCAACGCTCGATCTTATTAAAGAGGTCCGCTACGGCTATGCTTATTCGTTCAAATATTCCACTCGTCCTGGCACGCCTGCGGCTGAACGCGCACAGGTTGATCCGGACGAAGCGGATGAAAGATTGCAGCGTATTCAGGCGCTTATTACCGAGCAGCAGCAAGAAATCCAGCAGTCCATGGTGGGGCGTGATCTGTCTGTTCTGGTCGAAAAGCAAGGCCGTTTCGAGGGGCAGATGGTGGGCAAGTCCGAGTATCTGCATGCGGTGCATATAGACAATAGCACTGCCAAGGTCGGTGATATTGTCCCCGTCAGAATCACCGAGGCCAAACGCAACTCGCTTGCTGCGATCTCACGTTGACAATGGTACACTTTCCACAATTGTGCCCAAATCCTGCCACAATGTGCTAAGTGATGCCGCATCAGCGACAATAAACGCGATAACTTGCGCGGCAGTGTATTCGATTTTATTCAGGTGTTGGTGGTTTGTGTTCGGCGTTCGTGTTGTGAAGCTAGGGTAAACTCCGTGTTAAGTAAGGACTTTGGTAGTGATTGAACAGTATATGAGCCGGGTGAAGCAGACGGGTCTGGCAGTCGCCAGCATTCTGCTTGTGGCCCACGGCGGTGGTGTGGCTGCTCAAACAGCATCTCAGGCAGGTTTGGACAAAGGTCAGTACATCCCGAACGTTTGGGTTGATCCTGACGGCTGCGAGCACTGGGTCATGGATGACGGGATCGAAGGCTACATGACACCGCACGTCACGCGCGATGGCAAGCCCGTATGTCGCGACGGCAATATCTGTGCGATGCTAAAAACAGATACGTTTTTTGAAACCGACAAGTTCGCGATCAGCACGGATGGTGTGGAACGCATTACGCGGTTCTTCCAGCAATCCGAATTCCGCACGTTCTCAATCGCGGGCCATACTGACAGTGTGGCATCCGATGCCTACAACTTGACGCTGTCGCGCAACCGTGCCGAAGCGGTGGCCGCCGTGGCGCGTGCTGCGGGTGCGCGTATCTCAACTGTAACCGGATATGGTGAACGTAAACCGGCGGCGTCAAACGCGACGCCGAACGGCCGCGCAAAGAACCGCCGGGTCGAAATCATGTGTGTCAGATGAGGAGCGCGGGAATGGTACGGATCACTGGACTGCTTGCCGTTGCGACACTCGCTCTGTCTGCATGTGCGGAAATTGGCCCCAGCAAGGCGAACGACGACGGTATTATCGACAGCAAGGAACTGACCACCCTGCGCGCCGGTATCTGGGTTGATCCCAACGGATGTGACCACTGGATCATTGACGATGGTGTGGAAGGGTATCTTTCTGCCCGTCTTGATCGGCACACAGGTAAGCCTGTCTGCTCTGGCATCGCACCGCCCACACAGACAGTAGGCGACTTCAAAGGTGGTGCCACGGTTATCATTGGTGACACTTACTAGTCACTACTTGCCGTTTGCTTTGCCAAAATTGCGGAACGTTGTGAAATATATGCTGCGGGTGCTTGCGCTCTGCGCAGGGAATTGGCACCGTCATAGCGACTCATACGCGCGAGGAGCAGCATTTGGCGCCCAGTGACCCAAGCACGACCGATACGTTGACCGCAGTCCCCGGTGGCACCGTCGAGTTTCCTGACAACCGCTTGCTGATTGATCTTTGCGGCCCCTATGACGCCAATCTCGCGCAGATTGAAAAATCACTGAACGTTCAGATCATGCGGCGCGGTAACCAGCTCGCGGTCGTTGGCGATCATGATGCGCAAACCGACGCGATCCGCATTTTACATGCGCTTTACGCGCGGCTGGAAAGTGGCCGCGCGGTCGAATCAGGTGATGTTGACCGCGAACTGCGCATGGGACCGTTCGAAGAGGTCGCAGCCCCCGAAGACGGTGATCAACTCGAGATGCCCATCGGGACGCGTGTGGAAATTCAAACCCGCAAGAAGCGGGTCGAGCCGCGCACCGATGCGCAAAAAGCTTATGTCCAGTCATTGTTCAACAATGAACTGGCTTTCGGCATCGGTCCTGCGGGCACAGGCAAGACCTATCTTGCGGTAGCGGTCGGGGTGTCTATGTTTCTGTCGGGGCAGGTCGACAAGATCATTCTGTCGCGCCCTGCCGTGGAGGCGGGCGAACGTCTGGGCTTTTTGCCCGGTGACATGAAGGAAAAAGTCGACCCTTACATGCAGCCGCTTTATGACGCTCTGGGCGATTTTTTGCCCGGTAAACAGTTGGCGCGGCTGATCGAAGAGAAACAGATTGAAATCGCGCCCTTGGCCTTCATGCGGGGGCGAACGCTGTCCAACGCTTTCGTGGTGCTGGATGAGGCGCAAAACGCCACAACGATGCAGATGAAGATGTTTCTGACGCGTTTGGGCGAAGGGTCGCGCATGGTCATTACCGGTGACCGTACGCAGATCGATTTGCCGCGCGGAACTGCATCAGGGCTGGCTGATGCGGAACGTTTGCTGAAATCGCTGCCCAATATCAGTTTTAATTACTTTACCTCAAAAGATGTTGTGCGCCATCCGCTTGTTGCAGCCATCATCGAAGCCTACGAGGCGGATCAACCCGAAAAATGATACCTGATGGCAATAAGGGGCCTGAGGTTGATTTGGATGTGCTGATCGAGGACAGCCGTTGGGAAACTATTGGCGTTGAGCAGATCGCAACGCGAGCCGTCAAGGAAACAATCTCAGTGTTGCGTGTCGAAAGCGACGTGATCGAGCTTGCCTTGCTGGCGTGCGATGATGCGCGCATTGCTGTTTTGAACAGCACCTTCCGTGATAAGATCACATCAACGAACGTCTTAAGCTGGCCTGCTGAAGACCTCGCGGCAGCGACAGAAGGAGGCGACCCACATCAGCCTGAGGTAGGTTTTGACGGCACAACGATGTTGGGAGATGTGGCGATCGCCTATGAGACCTGCGCCAAAGAAGCCTTCGATTTAGGCAAGCCGATGTCTGATCATGTCACACATTTGGTTGTTCACGGTGTCTTGCATCTTTTGGGCTATGACCACATCCGTGACCCGGATGCCGCACTTATGCAGAGCATTGAAACCAAAATACTTGGCAAAATGGGTCTTGATGACCCATATAGGACAGAGTAGGCGGCAATTCCGCTTTAACGCAGAACAGGACCCAATGGGCGACAACGACGGATCATCTGACGCAGCGCAACGCGCGCGTGACGAAAATACTCATTCACAAGACCCCGAAGCAGCGCGACAGGGCGGCTTTTTCAGCCGCGTTTTTGAAGCGTTAAGCCCCTCTGAAAATCCAGAGGAAGAGCCGCGGGAAGGAACCCAAAACGTCCTGATGCAAACGCATGGCATGATGAATTTGCGCCGCATGCGTGTTGAAGATGTCATGGTGCCAAAGGCAGAAATTATCGCAGCACCTGACACGATCAGCCTGAAGGAAGCCGTTGCAATCTTCAAGGATACCGGACTTACAAGGTTGCCGGTGTTCGAAGGGACTTTGGACACTCCTGTCGGGTTCTTGCACCTCAAGGATCTCGCGCTGACGCATGGCTTTAATGGCGGTGGTCAGGCTTTTGACCTGCGTGCCATATTGCGGCCACTGCTGTTTGTGCCGCCGTCCATGACGATTGGTGTTTTGCTGACCAAAATGCAGGCAGAACGGCGCCACATGGCTTTGGTTATTGACGAATACGGAGGCGTTGACGGCTTGGCCACCATCGAGGATTTGATCGAACAGGTCATCGGTGAGATCGAAGATGAACACGACGTTGACGAGGCGCTGTACTTCACCGAAGAAAAACCCGGGTGCTATTTGGCTCTTGCAAAAACACCGCTGGAAGACTTCGAAGCGGAATTAGGTGTTTCTCTCACCGATCACGACGAAGTAGACGAAGAGGAAATCGATACGCTGGGCGGGCTTGTTTTCATGCTTTCGGGCCGTGTGCCCGCGCGCGGAGAGGTCGTGGTGCATCCCAATGGTCCCGAATTCGAAGTGATTGATGCTGACCCGCGACGCATCAAAAGGTTGCGCGTGCGTACTGAACCCAAGTCGGCGTGAGCGCGCAGGTAAACAAAGAAGATACGTCTTTGCTGCAACGGGCGTTAAAGGTGCCCTTAAGTCTGCGCCTTCTAGCTGCAGCAGGTTTGGGGGCAATTGCCGCGTTCGGGCAGGCGCCCTACGATCAGCCTCTGGCATTCGTGCTTGCGTTTGTTGCGGCTTTCGTACTTTGGCGGTCACACTCAACGCTTTGGTCGACAGCATTGATCGGTTGGGCGTTCGGAGCAGGTTATTTTGCCCATGCTTTGCTTTGGATTGTTGAGCCGTTTCAGGTGGACGTTGCTCGGCACGGGTGGATGGCCCCTTTCGCGCTTTTGTTTCTAAGCAGCGGTCTCGCGCTTTTCTGGGGGGCTGCGTTCTGGTTTGCGCGCCTTTTGTCTGCCTCGGCCGGTATGCTCGTTCTGACATGGACGGGTGCGGAGCTTTTGCGCGCTTACCTCTTTACAGGGTTCCCTTGGGCGGGGCCTGCACAGATCATGATCGAAGGTCCGGTATCTCGCCTGTTGGCGATTTTGGGACCGCATGGCGCCACACTTTGTCTGCTGGCATTCATCTGGACGCTGTCCCTTCCGGGTGGCGTTGCCGCGTGGACAATGCGCGCGGGACAGAGCGCGCTTTTTGCCGGTGGGATGTTGGCCTTTTATCTGCCGCAAGCCTATGCGCCTGCGCCGCTCACCGGTCATTGGGTGCGTCTCGTACAACCAAACGCCGAGCAGCATTTGAAATGGCAGCCCGAATACGCAGAGCTGTTTTTCCAACGCCAACTGAATTTGACGGCGCAAGCGCCTTTAAACGCCGAAGAGGCACCGGACCTTGTGGTATGGCCGGAAACCTCGATCCCCTGGCAACTGGGCACTGCGGGCCTGGCACTTGCCGAGGTGGCCCGCGCAAGCGGGGGCGTGCCGGTTGCTTTGGGCGCTCTCAGGTTCGAAGGCGACCGTCTGCGAAATGCGATGGCTGTGGTAGGACCGGAAGGAGCGCTGCAAGCGGTTTACGACAAACACCATCTGGTGCCGTTCGGAGAATACATTCCCTTTGCATCTTTGGCGGAACGCATCGGCTTACGGGGGCTCGCGGTGCAAATGGCCGGTTTTTCGCCTGGGCCTGGGCCAGAATTGGTGGATTTAGGGCCATTGGGGCAGGCTCTGCCGCTGATATGCTATGAAGCCGTTTTTGCGCATGATGTGAATGCGGCCCCCGCACGCCCGTCATTTTTGCTGCAAGTGACCAATGACGCATGGTTTGGCAGATATGCAGGACCGCAGCAACATCTCGCGCAAGCGCGGATGCGGGCTATCGAACAGGGCATTCCCATGGCACGCGCCGCGAACACCGGAATATCAGCGATGATTGATCCTTACGGCCGCATTGTCGCACAGTTGCCAATGGGTGCTGATGGATTTGTGGACGCCCCGTTACCTGCGCCGTTGCGCCCGACGCTATATAGTCGGACGGGCGATACACCCCTTGTCTGGGTTTTAGGTCTAGCTTTGCTGTTGGGATCATTGCGTGTTTGGCGCCGCCGTCCACCAGAAAGCAATTGACCGCACCTGAGCACCCGCGTAAGCAGCGCGGGCGGATCACAACGGCTTCCTGACGTGGTCTGAATTTTCCATTGGAGCATATCATGTCACGCAAGAACTATACGTTTACCTCGGAGTCCGTTTCAGAAGGACATCCGGACAAAGTCTGCGACCGCATTTCGGACGCGGTGCTGGATGCATTTCTGGCCGAAGAACCCGAAGCCCGCGTTGCGGCTGAAACGTTTGCGACCACTAATCGCGTCGTCATCGGCGGAGAAGTCGGTCTGTCCGATCAGGACAAGTTACAGGATTACATGGGGCGCATTGATTCAATTGCCCGCGAATGCATCAAAGATATTGGCTATGAGCAGGACAAGTTTCATCACGCCACATGTGAAGTGACCAACCTGCTGCATGAGCAGTCGGCGCATATCGCACAGGGTGTGGACGCCGCTGCGAACAAAGACGAAGGAGCCGGCGATCAGGGGATCATGTTTGGCTTTGCAGCCAAAGAAACGCCCGAACTGATGCCCGCCCCGATCCACTACGCGCATGCGATTTTGCGCAGGCTGGCAGAGGTGCGTAAAGACGGTACCGAGCCTACGCTGCGCCCCGACGCCAAAAGCCAGCTCTCCGTGCGTTACGAGGATGGTAAACCAGTTGGCGTCTCATCAATCGTTCTATCGACACAGCACGCCGACGAAAGCCAGACCTCTGACGATATTCGCGACATTGTCGAGCCGTACATCCGCGAAGTGCTGCCCGAGGGGTGGATCACTGAGGATACCGAATGGTGGGTTAACCCGACTGGCACCTTCGTGATCGGGGGACCGGATGGCGACGCAGGTCTTACCGGGCGCAAGATTATCGTAGACACATACGGCGGTGCGGCCCCCCATGGAGGCGGTGCGTTTTCAGGCAAAGACCCTACCAAAGTTGACCGCTCAGCAGCCTACGTTGCGCGGTATCTGGCGAAAAACGTGGTTGCTGCGGGCTTGGCCGACAAGTGCACGATCCAGTTGAGCTATGCGATTGGCGTGTCCAAGCCACTGTCGATCTATTGCGATACATTTAGCACCGGCGAAGTGGACGAGGCCGAGATCGAAAAGGCAATCGGACAGGTCATTGATCTGACGCCACGCGGTATCAGGGAACATCTACAGCTCAACAAGCCGATTTACGAGCGCACTGCAGCTTACGGACATTTCGGCCGCGCGCCCGATCCAGATGGCGGCTTTAGCTGGGAAAAAACCGATCTCATCGACGCGCTGAAATCCGCCCTTTAAGTATGCGGAGCAGCTGCGCTGCATTACATTTTTTGACAGAACGCCTGGGCAAGGCGTTCTGTTTTTAGCGAGCGCAATGGATTAACCGTCCGACCGCCAGAAATGTCTTTTGGGTTAGTTGGGAACCACCCTCTCGGGCGCAATCTTTGCTCCCGTATCCGAGTGGTGCGCGTTACTGGTGTGGTCCAGCCATTTCCCGTGCTCTGATGCGGACGCTTTAATGATATCTTTGCCTTGGTAGGCTTCCAAGTTATTCAAGAAACCCCACAGACGCATGCACAAAAGTTCAATCGGGTTGTGCCGGTTTGAAGCGTCTTCGGAGGTGATGCCTGTGACATCGCGCAGATCTCGCAACTGGCGCATCATGCGTGACACCCGCGGTTTGATTTCTTGCGCACATTCGGTCGAGAAACGCTGCACCCGCGCTTTAGCGCCTCGATCGCGATCTCATTCTGGCCGTCACCCGCGACCATGATCGCTGCCGCATTCTTGTTTTTGGAGAAAGGTGCACGGCATCCG
The DNA here is from genome assembly GCA_963796445.1 of uncultured Alphaproteobacteria bacterium. GTDB lineage: Bacteria > Pseudomonadota > Alphaproteobacteria > Rhodobacterales > Rhodobacteraceae > Roseobacter. The sequence goes on from CAWCLQ010000001.1 coordinate 159,041, forward strand.
GTGCCTGCAGGCCAATGCCGTCGGGCAGATTGTAGTCAAGCGGGATCAGGTCGAATGTGTCAGCCTCAAGCATCGTGCCCATCGTCTCCAGGCGTCCGCTTCAAACACGTGGATTTCGAACTCAAGATTGGTAATCGGGCGGTGTAAGCGGGGTCGGTCAAAACGTTGGTCGTCGGCCACCAGTATGCTGGCAAAGCCGGGCAGCGTGGCCAAGTTTGGTCTGCCCTTCGGGTGTACTTCTTCAAGTTTGCTTATGAGCAGCCTTGCTGTTTTGCAATGCTATGTGTCGGCACCTTGAGCAGCATGCATTCAATTCTTGATGAACCCGGGAAAGGCTTAAGCGTTGCAGTGTCCTTTGGCACCCGCTAAAGGGCGCGCATGACCGATGAAGCCCGCCCGCACCGCAACTTTTATGGCCGCCTTAAAGGGAAAACCCTTAAGGCGTCACAAAAGAAATACATAGAAGAAGACCTATCCGCGCTATCGGTAGGGCACGTCGATTGGGAGACGAACCCGCGACGTGAACTGCTTGATCTGGAGAAACGGTTTGAGGGCAAACCTGTCTGGCTTGAGATTGGGTTCGGCGGGGGTGAGCATCTGGTGCATCAGGCGCGCGAAAACCCTCAGGTCGGCATCATCGGTGCGGAGCCCTACATCAATGGCGTTGCGATGCTTTTGGGTAAAATCCGGCGCGCGGGGGTTAGCAACCTTGCGGTGCATGCAGGCGACGCGCGCGACTTGATGGATGTCTTGCCTGAGGCGTCGATTGAAAAGGCGTTTCTGCTCTACCCGGACCCTTGGCCAAAGGCGCGTCACCATCGCCGCCGTTTCGTTACCCCCGAACATCTACAGCCTTTGGTGCGTGTATTGAAGCCGGGTGCGGTGTTGCGCATTGCAACCGACATCGAAGATTACGTGCGGCAAACCTTACAAGAGGTGCCAAACGCAGGATTGCAGTGGACTGCCGAACGCCCGCAAGACTGGCGCGAGGCTTGGCCTGACTGGATTTCAACGCGCTACGAGCAAAAAGCACTGCGCGAAGGCCGGACGCCCCATTATATGACCTTCATCAAGCCTTAACAGGGCTTTGCCGCGAATGGGCTGGACGATAGCCCGCAAGGTCGGTAATTCACGTGAACGCCTTTCCAAGATCGAGAGACCCTATGTCCAGCCACGGCACACCGATCCCCATGACTTCACACGCTTGCGGACCCCTGATGGGCACCGCACACGTGCCGGGTGACAAATCCATTTCGCACCGTTCGTTGATCCTTGGAGCGCTGAGTGTTGGAGAGACACAGATCAGCGGGTTGCTCGAAGGGCAGGATGTTCTGGATACCGCAAAAGCCATGCGCGCTTTCGGGGCCGAGGTCACAGACCACGGTGGCGGTAACTGGTCTGTTTATGGCGTGGGCGTTGGTGGCTTTGCCGAGCCCGAGCAGGTAATTGACTGCGGCAACTCGGGCACGGGCGTGCGTCTTATTATGGGGGCGATGGCGACCTCTCCCATCTCTGCGACTTTCACCGGGGATGCGTCGTTGAATGGCCGGCCGATGGCGCGGGTGACCGATCCGTTGGCTCTGTTCGGTACGCAATCATATGGCCGCGCGGGTGGGCGGTTGCCCATGACGGTGGTCGGGGCAGCGGCGCCGGTTCCTATTGAATATGTCGTCCCAGTGCCTTCTGCACAGGTGAAGTCAGCGGTCCTGCTGGCGGGGTTAAACGCACCCGGAAAAACGGTTGTTATCGAGGCAGAAGCGACGCGTGATCACACCGAACGTATGCTGGCAGGCTTTGGGGCCGAGATCACGGTGGAGGACACCGACAAAGGCCGTGTCATCACACTGACTGGTCAGCCCGAACTGATCCCGCAAAAGATCGATGTGCCGCGTGACCCGTCGTCAGCCGCCTTTCCGGTCTGTGCCGCATTGATCGTGCCTGGATCGGATGTTCTGGTGCCAGGCATCGGACTGAACCCGACGCGGGCAGGTCTGTTTACCACGCTGCGCGAGATGGGGGCGGACCTTACTTACGAGAATGAGCGCATTGAAGGCGGCGAGCCTGTAGCAGACCTGCGCGCGCGGTACTCGCCTGAGCTTAAGGGCATCGAAGTTCCCCCAGAGCGGGCCGCCAGCATGATTGACGAATATCCGGTGCTGTCAGTGGTCGCGAGCTTTGCCTCGGGCGATACAGTGATGCGCGGCGTCAAGGAATTGCGGGTCAAGGAAAGCGACCGCATCGACGCGATGGCGACAGGATTGCGCGCCAACGGGATCACGGTCGAGGATGGGCCCGACTGGTGGATCGTATCGGGGGCCGGACATGGCAACGTGCCCGGCGGTGCGACCTGTGCCAGCCACCTTGACCACCGGATTGCCATGTCTTTCATGGTGTTGGGGATGGCCACGCAGACACCTGTTCAGGTTGATGATGCAGGCCCGATTGCCACATCCTTCCCGATATTCGAGCCTCTGATGGACAGCCTTGGGGCGGACATCAGACGCAACACGGTCTGAGCCATGAAAGGTGAGCGTTTCACCATTGCGATTGACGGGCCGGCAGCGGCAGGCAAGGGAACAATATCCAAAGCGGTCGCCGCGCATTTTGGCTTTGCGCATCTGGACACAGGGCTCTTGTACCGTGCTGTTGGCGCGAAGGTCTTATTGGGAATGGCACCGCAGGTCGCGGCAGAAACCCTGACCGCTGATGACCTGAAAAACGACGACCTGCGCAGCCCCGAAGTTGCGCAATCGGCGAGCCGCGTGGCCGTTGTACCGGAGGTGCGTGCGGCGCTTCTGGATTTTCAGCGCAGTTTTGCGCGCAGGGCAGGTGGGGCCGTTCTGGACGGGCGCGACATTGGCACGGTGATTTGCCCGAACGCCGAGGCCAAGCTTTTTGTTACGGCAAGCGCTGAAGTCCGTGCAGAGCGTCGCTACAAAGAACTGTTGGACAAGGGGGCGGCGGTCAGTTTGGAGCAGGTTTTGGCGGATGTACAAGAGCGCGACGCACGCGATCGCGACCGAAGTGCAGCCCCACTAAAGCCTGCAGAGGATGCCGTTGTGATCGACACAACGGATCTGTCAATCGAGGACGCCATTGATGCTGCGATTTCATCTATAGAAGCAGGGCGTGCCCATTAGGCTGATCTGCTGTGCGCTTCATTGTGCGAGATTATTTTTGTACGCAGGTCACGCGCAATGCCGGTCTCGACCGCGCCGGCCAGCGCGGTGTCACTGATTTGCAGGCCGCGCAACCGGTGCGATGGGAACATCCAGTAACGTGGCGGTTCTGCGACAATCGCGGTGGCCGAGGCAGGGTGGTTCCTGAGGACGGACATTTCCCCGACAAAGTTGCCCGGACCGCAAGCGCCAACCAGCTTGTCGTTCAGGTATATATCGACACGACCCTTTACGAGATAGACCAGCAAATCGACGTCTTCGTTCACGGTCGTCAAAACAGCCCCGGTCGGGCCATCAATCCACGCGCCCATATTCAAGAACCGCCGCGCCTCGGCTTTGGAGAGGGACGACAGGCGCGCAGCTAAAAACTGGGTTTCCTCTTCGCGAAAGGTTGCACGCTGTTCGATGAGCCATTCGCGGGCGATCTGAACGATGTTGCCGGTGACCAGAAGTGATTCCCAAAATACGCCGACAGGATCCTTGAGCCAGATCGTATCATAGGCAATCGCTACAAAAGCAGATGCGATCACAAAGAGGCGCAACCATGTCATTGACCGCATCAGCATGGAGATAGCGAGCAGCAGATAGGATAGATGCCCAACCAATCCGCCCGGAGACAGTGCCTATTCCAATGTCAGTTCCAATAGTAATCGCCCATACCGTGATACGACGCTAGCGAGATGTGCGATTCAGCTCTAGCATGTTGTGAGGCCGCGATCACTAAACGGTGCTTGGCCAGTAGGCGCAGGACGCGCTAGCTTACCTTATGCAAACCTCGAAAGGCCCCGCCATGATTAGAAAGCTGCTGATGAGCCTGTGTCTCGCGCTGCCGATGAATGCGCTTGCACAAGACGCCATCGAACTTCAGCCACCCATGACGCTGGAATTGATGGCCGAGATTATCAGTACCCTTGATCCCGATGCGCAGCAACGCGGCCCCACGTTCGAATTTGTCATTCAGGACGTGCCAGTCATTGTCATCACTGACCCGCGTGCCGACAGAATGCGCGCGATGGTCCCGATCCGCTCGGCCGATGGATTAAGCCCTGACGAGTTGACGCGTCTTATGCAGGCAAATTTCGATACAGCACTTGATGCCCGCTATGCGATTGCGCAAGGGCGTCTTTGGGGGGTATTCATTCATCCGCTTTCTCCGTTGGAGCCGGGGCAGTTTGTCTCTGGGCTGGCGCAGACCGTGAATGTCGCGCTGACCTACGGGCAAAGCTATTCGGGTGGGGCATCGGTCTTTGGTGGCGGTGATTCCAGCGGTATTTTTGAAGACCTGGTGGAAGAGCTAAAGCGTCAGGGCCAAGAGCTTTAAAAGGCGAATACGCTTGGTTGCACACGCAAGAACGATGCATTCGCTGCAAGCAGCGTGATCAGATCGTCTGGGTTTACCTGTTTTACGTCCGGTATATCTTCGCACGGCTGGCCCATCAGATCGAACAAGGACAACGTTGTGCTTTCCACCAGCGCCATTTTCCATCCCTCAAAATGACGCCGTTCTAATGTCCCTTCGGCCAAAACGGCAAACTCATCATGGCGGGGATCGCGTTGGATGCGTCGCACTGTCTGTCGCAGACTATCTGGTGGCCCCTCGAGATACTGCAACACCACGCGGCCTTCGATGTGTAAAAAGCCTGATAGATCGGCGTTTGCATTGTTGCGTTGGCTAACCTCCAGAAGCCCCTTCAAAGCCTCATAGTCCATCGCGGTTGCCAGACGCGAAGCATAAAGTAGATATTCAAGGTGCATGCCGCTCTCCAAGTCTGCTCACAGTCTAAGCAGCGCCGCTGCAAGTCAAGAAGGTAAGGCGTGAAATTAAGGCCAGATCACAGGAATTGTCTTTGCCAGCCTGATAAAATGATTTTACATGCGCCGCTGCAAGACGTCTTGATCCTGCACTAAAACCGCTCTATACGCGGCGCATTGACGAGGCAGACAAGTCTCGCATACGAGCAAACTGGGCAGGGTCGGTAAGTACCGGCCCTTCGTTTGTTTAAATGCAGTCTGCATTTTGTCAGTGCTAAATCGCAAAAGACCGGCGGAGACAACCGCACGGCCGGAAACATATAAAGTTAGGAAAACGACGCCACATGGCAAATATGATGGATGAGTTTGAAGCACTCTTAGAAGAAAGCTTCGAAATGGACACACCCGAAGAGGGGTCCGTAGTTAAAGGCAAGGTAATCGCGATTGAAGCGGGCCAAGCCATTATCGATGTCGGCTACAAGATGGAAGGCCGCGTTGATCTTAAAGAATTCGCAGATCCCGGTGAAGCTCCAAAAATCGCCGTTGGCGATGAGGTAGAAGTCTTCCTCCGTCAGGTCGAAAGCTCCAAGGGCGAAGCTGTTATCTCTCGTGAGATGGCGCGCCGCGAGGAAGCATGGGATCGTCTGGAAAAAGCATATGCCGACGAAGAGCGTGTCGAAGGCGCGATCTTTGGTCGTGTCAAAGGCGGCTTCACGGTTGACCTTGGCGGCGCTGTTGCGTTCCTGCCCGGCTCTCAGGTCGATGTGCGCCCCGTGCGCGACGCAGGCCCTCTGATGGGTCTCAAGCAGCCGTTCCAAATCCTCAAGATGGACCGTCGCCGTGGCAACATCGTTGTATCGCGTCGCGCGATCCTCGAAGAATCCCGCGCCGAACAGCGTGCCGAAGTTATCGGCAATCTGACCGAAGGCCAGACGGTCGACGGTGTGGTGAAGAACATCACCGAATACGGTGCGTTCGTGGACCTTGGTGGTGTAGATGGTCTGTTGCACGTGACAGACATGGCATGGCGTCGTGTGAACCACCCGTCCGAGATCCTGACAATCGGCGAAACGATCAAGGTGCAGGTCATCAAGATCAACAAGGATACGCACCGCATCAGCCTCGGCATGAAGCAGTTGCAAGAAGACCCATGGGATCTGGTTGCGGCCAAGTACCCGCTGGAATCCACGCATACGGGCCGCGTGACCAACATCACCGACTATGGTGCCTTTGTTGAGCTTGAAGCCGGCGTTGAAGGTCTTGTGCACGTCTCCGAAATGTCGTGGACCAAGAAAAACGTACACCCCGGTAAAATCGTGTCGACGTCCCAAGAGGTCGAAGTCATGGTTCTGGAAATCGATGGTGCCAAGCGCCGCGTTTCTCTTGGCCTCAAGCAGACTATGCGCAACCCATGGGAAGTGTTTGCAGAAACACACCCCGAGGGCACAGAAGTCGAAGGCGAAGTCAAAAACATCACCGAATTCGGTCTGTTTGTTGGCCTCGACGGCGACATCGACGGCATGGTTCACCTCTCGGACCTCAGCTGGGACGAGCGTGGCGAAGAAGCGATCCAAAACTACCGCAAAGGCGACATGGTACATGCCGTTGTCTCCGAAGTGGACGTCGAAAAAGAGCGTATCTCTTTGTCGATCAAAGCAGTTGGCGGCGACAAGTTTGCCGAGGCCGTGGGTGGCGTAAAGCGCGGTGCGATTGTCACCGTGACTGTCACAGCGATCGAAGACGGTGGTGTGGAAGTGGAATACGAAGGCATGAAGTCCTTCATCCGCCGCTCCGATCTGTCGCGTGACCGTGCAGAACAGCGCCCCGAGCGTTTTTCGGTCGGTGACAAGGTCGACGTGCGCATCACAAATGTGGATGCGAAATCGCGCCGCCTTGGGCGTGTCGATCAAAGCCCGCGAAATTGCCGAAGAGAAAGAGGCCGTCGAACAGTATGGCTCATCCGACTCCGGTGCATCGCTTGGCGATATCCTTGGCGCGGCGTTGAAAGGCGACGACGACAAGTAACCTGACCTCAGCTGGTCACCAGATATAGAAAGGCCCCGCAGTTTCCTGCGGGGCCTTTTTGTTGGATTGGCGTGCCTTCGTCTGACAGCGCTTTCTCCTTGATATCAGAAGCGGTAAGCCGCTTTCAGGTGCAGTGTGTTCAGGTTCAGATCGTCGAAAGTCGTGATACATGTATTCGCCACCGATGGTCCAGTTTTCACCGATCCGGTAGTCATAACCAATACCAAGAGCCAGTTGGTGTTGTTACCGTCGAAACCGTCAACGATGTCCCCAGCGTCGTCTAGGTTGGCGTAGGCGATACCGGCACTGCCATAGAAGAGACCCTGACCGCCATTACTTCACGACCGGCGACAGCTTCAGCCTTCCGATCTCGTCGAAATCGATGGAGGCGCCTGTGTCGGAGTCTCGAGCAGTCAGGTCAGCCCAGTCATACTGAAACTCGGGGCCAATATACCAGCCGTTGTTGAGGCTCCACAGGTAACCTAATGTGATACCACCGATGAGCCCGTTGTCGCTGTCATCGCCATCGATTACGTTGCCTAAGTCGTCCGTCAGATCACCGAAATCAAAATCAGTGTAAGCATAGCCGATCTGGCCACCGATGTAACCACCAGCCCAGAAGGGGGGTGCGACGGGGGCAACGTCACGACAGGGGCTTCAAAAGCGACAGGCTCGGGTCCGGCAGCAAATGCCGCACCAGCGGTGGAAAGAATAAGAAGAGTAACAGTAGTAAGCTTAGTAAGCATTTTCGTGCTCCTTATTAGAATAAGTAAGAACACTGTCATTGATACCAAAGGGGGAATTTCCAACCTTTACATCAACCGTTACAAGTTGCATTTAGCATCAGTTATGAGGCGCGTAAGCTGGAATTTTATTGCCCGATCATTATTATTTGACCGGTGGCCTAAGTGATGTATTTCCACCATACTAACGCGGTTCAAGTGCCATATTCGGGTTGCGCTGATGCTTTGCAGATCAAAGAATTCGAAGCTTAGCTTGCGTCATGCACAGAGATTTCAAAGAGCAGTTGGCCACGTTTCGTCAGCAGCATACGGCACCGAATCATCACGATTGCTGCATCGCGGCAGGCCCCTCCGTGTTGAGTTGTTACCCTCATTCCTTGTGTCAAAGCAAAAAACTGCGCAAATACAGGGCCTTCACCCAGAAAAAACTGCTCAGCGCTGCACGGGCTCACTTTCCGTAGCCGTGGAAACTTTCTATAGTTTAGGCAATGCGCTCTAAAGCGCTGCACATAATCCCGGGGGGTGTTACCATGATCCGTTCTGAGCTGATCCAAAAGATCGCCGATGAAAATCCACATCTATATCAGCGGGACGTCGAGCGCATCGTCAACACCATTTTCGAAGAGGTCACGGGTGCGATGGCCAAAGGGGACCGCGTCGAATTGCGTGGCTTTGGGGCGTTCTCGGTCAAAAAGCGTGACGCACGTGTTGGCCGTAACCCGCGGACGGGCGAAACGGTTCACGTCGAAGAAAAGCACGTTCCCTTTTTCAAGACCGGTAAGCTCTTGCGCGACCGGCTAAACGGAAAGTCCTGATGCGCTACATCAAATATGCTTTGATCGCTACTTTCGCAGCGTTTCTGATTGCGGTCGCACTCGCCAATCGCGATATGGTGTCGATCCAACTGATCCCGACCGAGGTTGCTGGCTGGTTTGCGATGAATCCGCAAACCGAACTGCCGCTCTTTATCATTATCTTTGGTGGCATTGTCGTGGGCTTGTTTGTCGGCTTTGTGTGGGAGTGGGTGCGCGAGCATGCGCAGCGTGCGGAAGCCGCACGTCAAGCGCGTGAGATGCGCCGCCTGCAGCGTGAGGTCGAAAAGCTGAAGGGCGAAAAGCACGAGGGCAAAGATGAAGTGCTCGCCTTGCTGGACGAAGCCGGCTGAGACGCTTGCGCGCGCAGGGCTGTCGTGGTCAAAGCGCAGTATGACTTTGGGTATATCTGTCAAAATTTGCGGTCTATCCGACCCTATGCATGTTGCTGCCGCGGCCCAAGCGGGTGCCGCCTATGTGGGTTTCGTGTTCTTTCCCAAATCGCCGCGCAACGTCAGTTTGGCACAAGCGCGTGCTTTGGCGCTTGAGACGCCTTTGGGTCTGGCCAAGGTCGCATTGGTCGTGAATGCCGATGACGCACTTCTCGATGCGCTGACGGCTGAGGTGCCTTTGGACATGCTGCAGCTTCACGGCACTGAATTACCCGAGCGTGTGACCGAGATCAAGACCCGATATGGTCTGCCGGTGATGAAGGCGGTGGGCATTTCTGATGCCTCGGACCTGCCCGCTATTGACCGCTACAGCGCCGTCGCGGATCAGCTTTTGATTGATGCAAAACCTGCGAAGGGGGCCGAACTGCCAGGCGGCAACGGGCTGTCTTTTGATTGGACGCTTTTGCGCGACCGAAAATATTGGACAAAGCCGTGGATGCTGGCTGGCGGACTGACGCCAGAAAACGCGGCTGAGGCGGTTCATCTTACCGGTGCACGGCAACTGGATGTGTCATCCGGTGTGGAAAGCGCGCCCGGCGTTAAAGATCCCGATTTGATTGAGCGGTTTGTAAAAGCGGCACAAGCAGAGGCGCCTCCTAAGGTGATGTGATGTGGTTCACAGACGCAGGCTGCGCGCGGCGCTACTGTGTCTTTAGAAACGCCAATCACATCGCGAAGGAGTGACATATGAAATTCGCATATTACGTGGTAATTGCCGCAATCGCGATCACGGTGGTCGGCGCATTGTCGTAAAGCCTTCCCAGTCCATACAACACGCGCTTTTCGCCTTGTTTCCCTCCCTCTACCACGATAGCCAGAACGCTAATCAAAGAACATAGGTGCGCGCAATGGCCAACGATCTTTTCAATTCTTTCATGACCGGTCCCGATGAAAACGGGCGCTTTGGTGATTTTGGCGGGCGGTTTGTCTCCGAGACGCTAATGCCGCTGATCCTCGAGTTGGAAGAGCAATACGAGCGCGCCAAGACGGACGACAGTTTCTGGGCGGAAATGAACCACCTTTGGACCCATTACGTGGGTCGTCCCAGTCCGCTCTATCTGGCTGAGCGTTTGACCGACCACTTGGGTGGCGCCAAGGTCTACATGAAGCGGGATGAGCTAAACCACACGGGTGCGCATAAGATCAATAATGTGCTGGGTCAAATCATTCTGGCGCGCCGCATGGGCAAGACACGCATCATTGCTGAAACTGGCGCGGGTCAGCACGGCGTGGCCACAGCGACAGTTTGCGCGAAATTTGGCCTGAAATGCGTGGTATATATGGGCGCGCATGACGTTGAGCGGCAAGCCCCCAATGTCTTCCGTATGCGGCTGTTGGGGGCCGAAGTTGTACCCGTAACTTCGGGACGTGGCACGTTAAAGGACGCGATGAATGACGCGCTACGCGACTGGGTAACCAATGTCCGCGATACATTCTACTGCATCGGCACGGTGGCCGGTCCGCATCCCTATCCAGCGATGGTGCGCGATTTCCAAAGCATCATCGGCAAAGAAGTCCGCGAACAGATGACAGCAGCCGAGGGGCGCTTTCCCGATACCTTAATCGCGGCCATCGGCGGTGGTTCCAACGCAATGGGTCTGTTTTATCCGTTCCTTGATGACAAGGAAGTCGGTATTATCGGTGTCGAAGCGGGCGGCAAAGGCGTCAACGAAAAGATGGAGCACTGTGCGTCACTGACGGGTGGGCGCCCAGGTGTTCTGCACGGTAATCGAACCTACCTACTGCAAGATGATGACGGGCAAATCCTTGAGGGGTTCTCTATTTCTGCGGGTCTCGATTATCCGGGGATTGGGCCAGAGCATTCATGGCTGCATGACATTGGTCGTGCGAAATATGTGTCGATCACTGACGTGGAGGCACTTGAGGCGTTCCAGCTGTGTTGTGAGTTGGAGGGCATTATTCCCGCGCTCGAGCCAAGCCACGCCTTGGCGCACGTCATGAAAATTGCACCTGATCTGCCGAAAGACCATATCATCTGCATGAACATGTGCGGTCGTGGCGACAAAGACATTTTTACCGTGGCACGTGCGCTGGGTTTTGAAATGGGCGAATTCGCTTAAAACAATGCACGGCATGTCACGCTTTTTGGGTGCGGTATGCCGGTTCATCAAGCAGACTTCAAAACTATTGGGTAGATGGTATAGCAAGCCGACAGAGTGCATAGGCACAAACGGCAATCTTCTCGTCAAAACCCGCTGCAGGCCCGCACCCTTGGTGTAGAGGCTTGCGGTAGCTCTGTGCGTAAGTGTTCATCAGTCGAGCAGCGACAAGTGCAATGCGCGCATCGTTTTCCCTAAAAGGGGGATGTTTCTAAAGACCCGGTTCTAATGCGCGCGCGTCAGCAGGCCCGGTAGAACCGAAAAAGCGTGACGAGCGTGTTGAGCAGCCCGCATATCTTCATTGTGCGAGAACCGTCTGTGGGTCAGGTCGTTCAATCACATATTGGTCCTGAAGCATTTTAAACCGCTCGGTGCGCAAGGTTTCCGCCATTTCCGAACGCCAGTCCAGTTCTACCCGTTCACGGATGTCTGCTAACGAAGGCAGGCTACCTTCTTCCAAGGTTTCAACGCGCACAATGTGGCTGCCAAAGCCGGATGGCACTGGCCCTGACCATTGGCCCGTTTCAAGCGCTGACACAGCGTCAAAGAAACCATTCCCGAAAGTACCATCCACCGCTTGCCGGGGGCTTAGCTGGACATTGGGTGGCAAAAGTGTCCTTTGCCCAAGGCTTTGCAGGTCCGTGCCTTTGGACAGCTGCGCAAGAATGCCCTCGGGCGTGGCATCTCCATCTTGCGGCACAAGGACTTGGGTGAAAGCAACCCTCGGCGCGCGTCTGAACCGTTCCGCATTATTTTCAAGATGTGCTTGCAAAGTCTCGTCGTCAGGTATTGCAGCCTCTGCGCCGGCTTCTGTCAGAAATTCCATCTTTTGACGTAGCCTGCGGCGGACGATGGCATCGTCCTGATCCAGACCCAAAGAAAGCGCCTCGCGCACATATATCTCTTCACGCACGAATTCGGTCATCAGCCCCTCAAGTTCCTGCGGCGTGGGTTGCCGGCGCCATGTGGCTTCAAACTGGCCTGCAAGCCATTCAGCATCCTGTTCTGAAACGGTTATTGTCGGTTTTCCCAGTTCTGGAACGCTATCATCGAACGCCGCGTTCACAGCAAAAATCGCAACCCCCATCAGAAAAAAGTGCAGCAAAGGTTGCCGGAGAAATGCCCGCATCATGTTGTCACCTAGGTTGTCAGTCTTGCCGTTTGCGTTGTCATATCCAAACCCACATACCCTGCGACCACAACCGCAAAATACCAATTGTACCAAAAGACTTAGATGGTTCGATCTCTAACACGGTGTGCTAGAAACTCACCCCGAGGTTGAGCCACAAGATATTGTTTTCAAACCGCCGTTTTGCTGCAAATTCATGGGTATACTTCAGCTTGAGCGAAACAGGAACGCCGCCCATTTTGCCGTTGTAGGTGACGATCGGACCCACGTCGAGCACCCGCGCGTTTAGGCTGTCTGCGCCAAGGGCCTGTTCTGTCGCGCGCGCACCAGCCCCGCTATCGTCGCCCAGTTGTTGATAAATGTAGCCGGACGCGCCTAGTGCCCACTCAGAGGGTAGATGCTGCAACGCCGCTGCCTCCAGCGTGAATTGCGGTGCAGTTTGATAACTGGTTGCATCGTTTTTCTCACTGAAAAGTAGGCTTGCAGCCCCGGAAAACTCGCGTCCATTGTCCGTGTTTAAATGTGTTCCCGCCATAACGGGCTGGATCGCCTACACGTTTTTGCCAATGCTCAGTGCGTCAATCTCACGGTTGGGGATATCCACCGTTGCTTCGTCGTATACGCCCGTTGGCGCAAAGATTGAGATACCGGCGCTCCAGTGTTGGAAACCACTATGCCGGCCGACCAAGGGCGTTACGACAATGTCGCCAAAGCCTGCTTCGGTATCCTTGATACCATTGGCCAACGGGCCCTTATAGATAAGTTCTGCATCCGCGTAGGGGATGTTCACGTTTATGGCGGGTGTCCCGCCCCACAGCGTGGTGTCAAAAACATGGGTGATGCTAAGGGTGTAAACCGTTGTGTCCACATCCGCGCTGAACACGGGAAAACCGCCAATGGAGGCATTCTCAAGTGATCCGCTGAAGCCGATGAAGTCTAGTGACACATAGGTGCCGGCACCATGCACGATCCCTGCAAGGCTGTCGCGGCTGCCCAGAAAGTAAGCGCCCAAGCCGCCTTCGACGGCCTGCGCTGCAGGGGCCCATGACAGCAGCGCCGCACAGAATGCACCTGCTAGATATGATTTGTTCATCGAATTGAATACTTAGTTTGCAGGGCTGTACCAGATCGGAGAACCCCAGGCACGCTCCTGAATAACGGCCGCCACCTCGGGCAATAGGGGCAATCCGTTGCGTACAGCATCATGTGTTGTCCAGCGCGGTGTCGGAATTTCTAAAACCCGAGCATAATAGAAAGCACGCTGCGACGGATCAAACGATGGGTCCTGCCAACTGCCGGTCAGGAAAGCGGCCCCGATATCGTTGGTGTAGGCCGCCGTCGTCAAATCTACCGTGTTCCCGACCGGGGGCAGATTGCCGTTTGCATCAGCGGCCCGGTTTCCTGACCAGACCACATTTGTGATCGTTTCATGCGTCTGGCCCTTTGCGTCGACCCAGCCTTTGATGATCTGGATGCGGTCTAGGTTTGCGCCCATGGGAACTTTTTCAGCGTAGACGGTAAAAACAGGTGCCTCGGTGCCTTCGGGCAATACGCTGCCCATGGCCACCCCGTTACGAAACCCGTCTTCGACCATCGCGATGGCATCCGCAGGGTCAGTGAGCGCGTCGCCGCCGAACATACGGACTTTGATGCGTGTGCCTGAGGTCGCGAAGGTCTCGCGTCGTTTCATCGCGTTCCAGATGGAACGGATTTGTTCCTGGCTCCTGCTCGTAAGCGAGGCCAATCTTTAACCCTTCGCGCACAAAATCGCGTTTGCTGAAATAGCGGTTGGAGTTCTTCTGGATCGAGTTGCCATTCTCGAAACCGGCAAACTCATCCGCCGTCCAGAACGCTTCGTGGACCTCGGAGTTCCCCTTGATCTGCATCATCTCGATCAGCGGTTCCCATTCAGTACGCGCCGCGGCCCATTCTGCATCGACCGGATCGCCATAGCTGTCCACTTCGGGGAACATTAGCCCTTTCGAGGCATTTGAGTTATGCGGAATGGCAAGCAGTGTGGAACCTGCATCTGACACGTCATCCATCCATGCCCAAAGCTCTTCCACCTTGTTCGTGATCCAGCTGTCGAGGGGCAATTCAGGCACCACATTATCGCGGAAGATGACATTGCGGTGCATATTGCCCCCACCCGGTGCAGCAGTCCATTCGAACGCGATCAGAGCGGTGAAAATACCGGGGTCGTTATGTTCTTCAGCGGCGTCAATAATGATCTGCCAGCCCTGTTTTGTGGTTTCCGGCCCTTGGTAAAAATCGGGATGCTGCGGGTTTGCGCTGCGGGTGTTGCCGACGACGTAGCGAAAGAACCATTCCTGCTTTTCTTTCAAGGACTGCAGGTTTTGCAGGTTGACGACGGTCTCGGATTGGTGGCCTGGGGCATCGGGGAACATGGTCGTGACCATTTCGCCAATGTATTCCGCATGGTCGCTGACGGCTGCAAAATCCAGCGGTCGGTCAAGCCGTTTGATCCGTCCGTTCACCGCCATCGGCTCGCCCTTGGCAAAGCGGTATGAATCCGAGGGCATAAGCCGCGCGCCACCGATACAGGCATCAAGCGAAAGTGCGGTGTGCATATGCGTTTCGCCAAAATACGCATTTCTCAATGGGTTCGGCTCTGCCAAGGCATAGGTCGTCATCAACGCGGCAAGGGCTGATACTGAGAACAGTTTTTTCATGGGTTATCCTTCAGGTGTGTACCAGATCGGTGAGGTGTAGGCGCGGTCCTGCTGAATCATCGGAAAAATGTCCGGTAGGCCCAGATCGCAGTAGACCCAGTTGTAAGATGTCCATCTCGGGCCAGATTTTCGACCACGCGCGAACGATAGGCGGCTTGCCGTGTCGGATCAAAATGGGGGTCTTGCCAGACCGCACCAAGTTTTGATGCGCCAATTGCGTTGGTCCAGCCTGGGACGTTCAGATCAGCGGTGTTGCCGACCCGGGGCAGTTTTTCATCGACGCCCAGTGTGCCGTTATCGACCTTTTTCTTGGAGGCGTCGAGGGTGCCGTCATCCCAAGTTTTGAAATCCGAATATTCCACTTCAACCGACAAAAGCGGGTATGTCCCGCCGCCGCCCGAATTCGGTGACAGCTGGTGCGAAGGTGCCCGTCACCAAAGTATACATCTGTTTGAAAGCTGCGCTCTGCATAAGGACAGTTAAGCCAACCTTCCGGACCAGTGAACCCTTCTGCATCAACGGCATCCTGCGCCGAGGCCGCTATGGCAAAAGACGCAAGAAAATATGGAAGCAGCCCTATACGCATAGCGCAACCCCATGCTGACAGTGGGGGTGATGGGGCGCCCGGTTGTGGTTTGAAGCAACGAGCGCATTTGGATCCGAGATGGCAGGGCAGGGGCGGCGATTGAACGCTGCCAATCTGACGTGCCCACAAATTCTTGCATAAGATGTGCGACGGCCTGTACCAATGCGCGCATGGATGACAACAGAGTGAGTGTTGCCCGGTCCTTTGCCGTTCGTCTGTGCATTCCGTCCCCCATCGGCTTGTTGCTTGGCACCAACATAAGCAGTGTAAACCGTACCCTCCTTGCCAATATGCCCAATCTGGTAGGTTGGCGAAAAACTTACCCATGCGCCTGAAAGGACGGTTGATGAAAAAGCTCGAAGTAAACGACCTGTCGACAAACCGATGGTTCGAAAGTCAAAGTCCCGACTAGGCTGAGGCGATTGCAAAATCGCCAAACGGGCGCGTTTTCAGGACGGTGATGCTGTCTACCATATTGCCGAGGGTCATAAGAGCCTGAGGTGCGTGTTGTCTGGTCTCGTGCGCATGTCGACGACCATTAACGAGGATGCGCCGAAGCTGGTTCATGTCGGCGGCCCCGGTTTCTAGTTTGGCGAGCCGTCTTTTTGCATGAATAGCGAGGGTTGGATGGAAATGCGTGCATCAGGCGAAACTGAATTGTTCTTTGTCCGGCGCGCGGCTTTTTTGGAACTTGCACAGCACTATCCGGACGCATGGTTGGCGATTGCACAACTCGCATCGTTAAATCAGGTTCTGTCCATTGCGGGGGGCAGGACTTGATGTTCAGAGACCCGATGAAATGGCTAGCCGCTGTTTTGCTGCGCCTGACCTCCAACCGATCCGCAACGCAGGGGATTGAACCGATCGACACGATTTCGCCCACACAAACCGAAGTAGCCGTCGCGGCCAACCTGTCGACCACCGTTTTGACGCGTTTGCTTAACGAGTTGGGCGCAATGGGTGCGGTCAAAAGCGATTACGGCAAAATCAGTATTCTGTCTGCGGCAGTTTTGAAAGACAGACTGGTCGCAAAGGCCGGTTAAGCGTCGTATTGCACGAAACGGTTCACCGCGACCGGCTTAAGGCCGCCGAACGATCAAAGGGGCCGGTTGGAATGTTGTCGCAACACTTCCAGCGGCACAATTTCAAGCGCGCGTTGATGCGTCGCGTCCAAGCTGACCTGTGGGGCGCAGCCGTCATCATGGGCCTGCAAAAACCGACTGGCGCAAAGGCACCAGTGGTCGCCCGCTTTTAGCCCTGCAAAGCCGAACTCGGGGCGCGGTGTGCTGAGATCGTTCCCAACATATTTTGAGAAAGCGAGGAATTCGTCCGTCATAACAGCGCAGACAGTGTGGCTTCCTTGATCCGCAGCGCAAGTATTGCATGACCCATCCCGAAAGAAACCGGTTACGGGATCCGTGCCGCAAATCGCAAGTGTTGTGCCTAGAACATTGATGCTTGGATCTTTTTCCATCGATTTTCCTTCATTGTTTATCAGCGATGGCACGGAACCATGCGATGTTTTCGCGTTGTACACTGCCTTGGCGGAAGGCTGGGTCCGCTGCGGTCAATGCAATTACAACGTCGGCTGTCTCGTTGATATAGAGGTACTGCCCGTAAATACCACGGCCCATATATTCGCGCGGGCGGGCATCGCGTGGCATCCACCAGTGAAAGCCGTAGCCATACTCATCCGGGCCTGTCGGCGCCGAAGCCGTGGTAGAGGCCAGAACCCAGTCTTCGGGCACCACTTGGTGCCCTTGCCAGCGCCCGCGATAGGCAATCATCTGTCCGAAACGCGCATAGTCTCGTGTGATCATGTTCAACCCACCGAGAGCAAAGGCCACGCCCGCGCCGTCGGTCAAATAGTAGGGCGGCGCTTCAAGCCCCAGTGGGGCAGTGATCTTTTCGCCCATCAGGTCAATGACTGACCGACCTGTAGCGCCCCGAATGACCATGCCAAGAACATGAGTATCAATTGAAACATACTGCCAATCCGTACCGGGTGCTGCGAATGTCTCCCTCAGTGTGCTTGCGAAGTCGTCCATCAACCCGCCCAATGCCAGAACGCGCCCCATGCGGTTAATGTCCGAGTAATAGTCGTCGTAGTCTTCATCAAACGTAACACCGGTCGACATCTGGAGCACATCTCGAACTGACGCGCCGTCATAAGCGCTGCCTTTCAGCCTTGGGACATAAAGCGTGACAGGATCATCCAGCGACGCAATGGCACCTTCGGCCACGACAACACCGGTCAGCGCCGAGATGAAACTTTTTGCCAGCGACCAACCGATCCGGCGGTCTTGCGGGCCAGTTCCCAAGGCGTAGCTTTCATGGACAAGTTTGCCGCCTTTGAGGACAACCAGCGAGGTCACGCGGCGCGACTCCATCCAGTCTGCCATGCCGAGCGGAAGGGCCAAGGGCGCGCCCTTGGGAAGTTGCGACTGCTGCGCACCTGTGGGCAGGGGAATGTGCAAGAACGCAGCATCCATGTTGCTGAAGTTCGTGACAATCCTATCGGCGTCAAAGATCGTGTTGACGACCATCAGGCGCGTAAGCTCTTCTCGTTTCCAAAGGCCGACAACGACTGCGGCCAATGCAAACATCAAAGATATCCGACCGACCCATTTGCCAATACCGCGCATCAGGTCACGTCTGCCCATCTGATCCAGCGTCCATGAAAATCGGCGCGGCCCAAGTTTAAGGTTATGTCCCCCGGCCATAGCCTGAGTGTCAGCGCGGCACCCACAGCACCTTTGGTGTCGCCGTCGGTCTCAAGCGCGACCCAAGCAAGGGGCCGGTCTGTGGTGGCTGCGGCACCGGCTTCTTCAATCAGCCGGCTCCCTCTAAGTTGAGCCTCTTGCGAAAAATACTGCCACGCCACAGTGTGCTGTATAAGGTGAACATGACCTTCGGGGGCTAGTTTCAACCGCTGTTCAAGCCAGTCGATTGCATCACCCCGAACGATCGGCGCGTCCATGATGGCCGCTGCCGCGCGTGTCAGCGCCAGACGTTTTGGCTGGTCCGGCCATAAGAAAGCAGTCATCCGCAACAGATCAGCCGGGTTTTGTGGATCGAGCGGGTTCAGATCAACCCCGGCACGCGCGACGATCCTTGGCAGCTTCATCGGGGGCATCGGGCCTTTCCAATCGGGGGCGAGCGTCAGTACCGGATCCGCAGGACCCATACTTCCGCCAGCAAGGTCCAATGCAAAGTGGTCCCACATCATATTCAACCCGCCGCTCGCGCCAAGCTCAGACAGCCAGACCGCGTGGTCAAAGTGCGTTTTAACAACCGCAGCGGCTGCCATAAGTGTTGCCGAACGACGGACTTCGTTGGTTTGAGGCGCACTTTCCACCCAGTTTAGCAAATAGCCTTCATGGGTGCGCAGGGCAGTCAAGACGGTGGTGCGCATCTCGTCATCATTGACCTGTTTGGGGGGGTAGACTGCCGCCAGCTCGGGCGCGCGACCGCTTAGCACCAAGGCATGCAAGCCCCCCGCCAGCCGCAGCGGAAGCGAGGCACCTGCAGGTCCGATGTCGCCTTTGAAAGTGGTGAAAAGCGCATCCAGTTTGCCGCCGCTTGGCCAGTGTTCGGCCAAAATTCGAAACAGTTGCCCCATGAACGGTGATCCAAGGCGGCTACAGCTGATAGACTGATCGGCAAAAGCCTCAGAGAGCGTCATTTAAAGCGGTCTACGAGTTTTTGCAGCGTTGACCGGTTGTCCGTGTCCTTGGATTGTTCTTTTTGCTTCAGCGGGGTCTCTTGTTGTGTATCACCGGCGGGTTTGGCAGCCTGTTTGGGGCCTTTTTGACCTGTGCCGGACCGTGGTGGTGCAACGCGCATCGCCACGGCATTGCTGAACTTGGCCGCGTCACCGCCTGTAAGGAAGGGCGCGCCGTCGCTGACCCCGCGCAGGACATCATCCAGCCAATCGTGATCTGCTTTCGAAAAGTCATGCAACACGTAAGATGGCACACGGTCCTTGTGGCCGGGGTGTCCGATGCCCAACCGCACGCGCGCATAGTCTGGCCCGATATGGGCATGAATGGACCGCAACCCATTATGACCCGCATGCCCGCCGCCGACCTTGTATTTCACCTTGCCGGGGGCGAGATCAATCTCGTCGTGCAGTACGATCACGTCCGCAGGTTCGATCTTGTAAAACCGCATTGCCGCCTGAACGGATTGACCGGAGTTGTTCATGAATGTTTCCGGTTTCAGCAGCACCGCACGCTCAGAACCGAACCGACCTTCGCTGACGCTGCCCTGATGCTTACCCCGCCATGGCGCGAACCCGTGATCCTGCGCGATCCTGTCCAGCGCCATAAAGCCGATGTTGTGCCGGTGGCCTGCATATTTCGGTCCCGGATTACCCAGCCCCACAATCAGTTTCATGCCCGTCGCTCCGATACTTGTGTTGCGCCGCAGCATAGCCGAGCCTTGCCAGAAACGAAATACGGGGCCACGAATGGCCCCGTATCACACATCAGACTAAAGCCCGACTTATTCTTCTGTGTCTTCAGCTTCTGTTGCTTCGACTTCTTCTTCTTCGCCATCCTCTTCTTCGTCGTCAGAGGACGCAAGACCCGCAGGCGCGGACAGCTGCGCGATCACAAAGTCGCGGTCAATTGTTGGCTTGGCGCCTTCGGGCAAATTGACCGAAGAAATAGTGATGTTGTCACCAATCTCCATCTCGGAAATGTCGATCGTGATGTGATCAGGAATATCGCCCGCGGTCACGATCAGTTCGACTTCTGGACGGACCAGCGTCAGCACGCCACCTTTCTTCAGGCCGGGCGCAACGTCTTCGCCTTCCACTTCAACCGCAATGAAGAGGTTGATCTGTGTGGAGCGCTTGAGGCGCATAAAGTCGATGTGCGTCGGCAGGTCTTTGACCACGTGGCGCTGTACATCGCGGCAAATGACGCGGACGTCTTCGTGACCTTCAACCTGCATGTTGAACAGGGTCGACTTAAAGCGACCGGCACGCAGTTTTTTGATCAGGACGTTGAACGGGATATTGATCGGCAGCGGGTCAACATCACCACCAAAAACGATACCAGGAACCATGCCGTCGCGACGTGCTTGACGAGCGGCGCCCTTGCCTGTCCCCGTCCGTTCCTGAGCGACAAGATCCGGAATTTCTCCAGCCATTGATACTCTCCAATATATAAGGGCGGACATCCTCCAAGGCTGTATGTCCGCGTGAAGCCGCGCGTATAGACCGGATTCCCCGTCATGGAAAGTGCTTTTTCATATACCCGCACTTGCGATGAATTGCACCTCGTGTCAGGGCAGGGCATGGGACTGCTACATGACCTCTGGATTTCACGCAGACCGCTTGCCGGTTTCGGCCTCATGGCGTTTGCTTGGGCTTCATTTTTCGCGCAAATGCCTGTGCTGAAGGAGGCGATTGGCGCGTCCGATGGCACCTATGGAACCGTGTTGTTGATTGCGTCGCTTGCGGCAGTGACCGCCATGTGGTTGGCCCCTTTCGCGGATCGTGCGGCAGGTCGGTTTGCGCTGCCGTTTTTTTCATTGATGCTGGCGGTGGGCATGCTTGGTGCGGGTGCATCTGCGTCTATTGTCTTGTTCACGCTGTCAATGACGCTCGCCTCTATCGCGGCGGGGGTCGTGGATGTACTGGCGAATGTGCGGATATCCGAAGCAGAGCAGGCATCGGGCAGGCCTTTGATGAACTTGAACCACGCTTTCTATTCGCTGTCATATGGCGCCGCTGCCTTAGCAACCGGCGCGTTTCGCGAATTGGATTGGACGCCGTTTGACATCTTTGTCTTGCTAGTCCTTGTGACCGCCTTGTTGTCATGGGTAATGGTTGAACCTTCGACAAAACCCAAGCCCGCGCCTGCATCCGAAGCGCGCGCCTCCGTCTCTGTCGCACGAGGGCTGACACTTCTAGGCGGTGCAGTCGTTTTGGTAGCCTTTTTGGTCGAGGCCAGTGCCGAAGGCTGGTCGGCCCTGCATCTTGAACGTACCTTGGGCGGTGATCCGTCCGAAGGGGCATTGGGGCCCGCCATTTTAGGGCTGACGATGGGGGTCGGGCGTCTGGCGGGGCATTTCCTGTCGCGCCATGCGCCCGAGCTTAAGCTGATGGCCGTAGCGTCGCTGGTCGCTGGCATTGGCTTGGTGATCGCGGGCGTTGCCCCGGGATTGACCGTAGCCTACATCGGCTTTGGGCTTGCCGGTTTGGGGGTGTCTGTGATCGCGCCGCTGGCATTGGCGTTGATTGGCCGGACCGTTGCGCCGCAAGCGAGGCTTGATACGATCAGCCGCGTATCGGTCATGGGCTACGGCGCCTACTTCTTCGGACCACCTTTGATGGGCTTCACGTCAGAGGCATTTGGCCTGCGCGCGGGCTTTATACTGGTGGCGGCCATCATGTTTTCCACTGCATTACTGTTGTTACCGGCCTTGGGCCGCAGTGCCAATGCGCATCCGGCTAGTGGAAGGTCAGCTGACCACCCGCTGCCGTAAGCTGCGCGTAGAGTGCAAACTCTTGCGCGCGCGCGGCCTTGAGAACGGTCAGCGTCGCATCTGATAGCGGCGCGTCTATCGGGGGCGAGACATTCTTTTGCTTCAAAGCCACCTCAACCCCGAGGCGCCGAGATAGAAAATCCAAAAATGCCGGTTGGTTATCATAGGCAAATAGGTGGTCGACTTTTACCTCGCCCTTGCGGTTGGTCAGAAAATTGTGCTGGCTGCCGATATTGGCAAAATCGGGCGGCTCGTCTGCTGTCACGGCCATAACGAAATCGTCAAACGAAAGTGCGCCGGTGGAACGTGGCTGGCCCGCAACTTCGCTGCGTTGGCGGTACTTGTACCAGCTTCTGATCTGGTCCACAGGATCGCGCATCACGGCAACAGTTTCGGTTTCAATTCCGAAAGTCTTAGCCAGAAAGGGCGCTACTTTGGAATGATACCGCTGCGCGTTCATGTGTTTGCGCCTCTTGGCAAAGACAATCTCAGCGCGGGGCCGCAGCGCCATCTCAACCGCAGTTGACCCGGTCTTGGGTACTGCGAGATAAGTTAGGTTGCTTTCGGGAAAAATCAGCATGTTGCCAGCGTATCTCGGGTTACGTCTTCTGCCAACGCCCTTCGAAGTCTTCGGGGATCAGCAAGTTGTGTCGGCCAAGTTTGGTGACCTGAGTTTCGCCACAAAGCGCCATGGTCGTGTCGAGCTCTTTGTGAATGATCTCAAGCGCTTTCGTAACGCCTTGCTGGCCCATCGCACCCAGTCCGTGCAGGAACGCGCGCCCGATATAGGTACCTTTTGCACCCATGGCGATTGCTTTCAGGACGTCCTGACCCGACCGAATGCCGCCATCCATGTGTACTTCGACCTGATCCCCGACCGCATCCACAATAGGGCGTAACATCCGGATCGAAGACAGAGCGCCGTCCAACTGACGCCCGCCGTGGTTGGAGACGATGATCGCATCCGCGCCTGCTTTCGCGGCCATGCGCGCGTCTTCTTCGTCGAGGATACCCTTGATAATGACCTTGCCGCCCCATTCTTCTTTAATCTTGGCAACCTTGTTCCAGTCGAGCGAGGGATCAAAGCTTTCGGCGGCCCATGTGCTAAGGGAGCGCGGGTCGGAAATGCCGTCAATGTGGCCGATGATGTTACCGAACTCGCGCCGCTTGGCGCTCAGCATCTCGACCCCCCATGCCCATTTGGTGGCTAAATTGGCGATGGTCTTCGGTGTCAACTTGGGCGGCGTTGACAGGCCGTTTTTTATATCCTTGTGCCGCTGTCCGAGGATTTGCAGATCGAGCGTGATAACAAGCGCAGAGCACCCCGCGTCCTTTGCTCGTTGGATCAACCGGCTGACAAAATCGGTGTCGCGCATCATGTAAAGCTGGAACCAGAAAGGGCGCGTTGTGAACCCTGCAACATCTTCGATGGAGTTGATCGACATCGTGCTCAGCGTAAAGGGTACGCCAAACTTTTCTGCAGCCCGCGCCGCTTTCATCTCTCCGTCGGCATGTTGCATGCCCGCAATGCCGATGGGCGACAGGGCCACCGGCATTGTCACATCTTCGCCGATCATCTGGCTGGCTGTACTGCGACCTGTCATATCCACAGCCACTTTCTGGCGCAGGCGGATTTTCTGAAAATCCGTGACGTTTTCGCGGAATGTCTGCTCGGACCAGCTGCCGGATTCGGCGTAGTCGTAAAACATGCGCGGTACGCGGCGCTCGTGCAGGTCCTTGAGGTCCTGAATGTTGGTAATGACCGGCATTGATCCCTCCTGTGACCCGACCGCTTTCGCCTACCAATACCTTAGAGCAAGCGCAATCTGAGAAAACATGCTTAGACTTGTATTGTTCGATTTCGCACTATATAGTACGATATCGTACAATATAGAGGATTTCGGAAAATGGCGTTTTCAAGACGTAAGATGATTACCCTGATCGGTGGCGGAACCGTGTTGGCAGCCGCTGCTGGGACAGCTGGATTTATGTCCACCAGAACACCCCACGCCGCAATTGCACCGTGGACTACAGCCGGGAGATACAGTGACCCGCGCTTGAACGCGCTTAGCTTTGCGCTCTTGGCGCCCAATCCGCATAACCTGCAGCCATGGCAGGTTGCGCTTGAGGATGAAAATAGCCTGAAAATATATCATGATACGACGCGTGCTCTGCCCGAAACGGATCCTGATAACCGGCAAATTACAATCGGTTTGGGCTGTTTTATCGAACAGATGGTCCTTGCTGCTGGTGCAGCGGGTTACAAGGTGGATCTAACGCTTTATCCGGAAGGCGAAGCAGGGGCGGTGGCCCATGCCGAATTTGACCAAGGCGGGGATGCCGACCCGCTCGCGGATTACATTCTGAACCGTCGTTCATGCAAGGAGCCCTTTCTAGACACGCCGGTTTCTGCGGCAGCGGCGAATGAACTGGAGCTTTACGCCGATGTTTACACAGATACCTCAACAGTGGCGGATCTAAGAGCTTTGACATGGGACGCGTGGATGACAGAAGCCATGACCCCGAGGACAATGCGCGAATCCGTTGATCTGATGCGATTTGGGAAAGCCGAGATCAATGCGTCACCTGACGGGATCGATTTGGGCGGTCCCATGTTGGAGACGTTGATGCTGGCCGGGGTACTGACACGCGAACAGCAGACCGACCCTGAAAGCGACGGCTTTAAACAGGGTGTTGCCATCTACCAGGAAATGCTGGCGAACACGCCCGCCTATGTCGCCTTGACCAGCAACGAAAACACCCGCGCGGATCAAATCGAGGCAGGACGCCGCTGGCTGCGGTTGAATCTTAAGACAACGGCGATGGGTTTGGCGCTGCATCCTGTCAGCCAATGCTTGCAGGAGTTCTCTGAAATGAAGCCGCACTATGATGCGGCCCATGCTCTTTTGGCAGTGCCGGGACAAACGGTTCAAATGCTGGGGCGTTTGGGCTACGGTCCAGCTGTAGCTGCCAGTCCGCGCTGGCCATTGGAGGCCAAACTTCTGAATGCCAGATCATAAGCATGCCGCTCTGTTCGAGCTTTTCAACGAGATCGGGATTATCGAGCAACTAAGCCGCGCGTCGCTCGAAGCGCGGCTGCCCCAAGGGTTGATCGCGCCACACTTTGTCGTGCTGAACCACTTGGTAAGGCTGGGGGACGGGCGGGCACCCATCGATATGGCGCGTGCGTTTCAGGTGCCTAAGACGACCCTGACCCACACACTTAAGGGCCTTGAGGGGCACGGTCTGATTGAGATGCGGCCTAATCCTGACGATGGCCGTTCAAAGCTGGTGTACCTGACCGACGCGGGGCGCGCATTGCGACATGAGACGATTGCGGCCCTAGGCCCCGATTTTGACCGGATCGCGGAAGGTCTGGATGTCGCAAAGCTAGCGCATGTCGTGCCCGCGCTGCGGGAGTTACGCATCTTTCTAGATGCCGATCAAAACCGGGCGCGTCCGGGATCAGGCTGAATGTGCGCCGTCCGCGAGCGATTTCACAAAGGCCAGCACATCCGGCACGCTGTCGCCCTTGGCAATCCTGCTCACAATAGCCGAGCCCACGACAACGCCATCTGCCACTTCGGCAATGGCGCGTGATTTTTCGGGCGTGTTCACCCCAAAACCCACGATTACGGGCAGACCGCTTGCGGCTTTGATCCGAACAACTTCGGGGCTTACGTCTTCGGCCTGCGCTTCGGCCGAGCCGGTGATGCCGGTGATCGACACGTAATAGACGAAACCGGATGTGTTCTGCACGACGCGCGGCAATCGTTTATCGTCCGTTGTTGGCGTTGCAAGGCGGATAAAGTTCAGACCGGCGGCTTGCGCCGGCAGGCAAAGCTCGCTGTCTTCTTCGGGTGGCAAATCGACGATGATAAGCCCGTCTATACCTGCGTCTTTTGCCTCTTTCAGAAAGCTGTCAACGCCATGGCTGTAGATCGGATTATAGTATCCCATCATGACGATGGGGGTCGTCTGGTCGCCTTCGCGAAAGGTACGGGCGAGTTCCAGCGTTTTGTTCAGTGTCATGCCGCCTTCAAGCGCGCGTTGACCGGCAAGCTGGATCGTAGGACCGTCCGCCATCGGATCAGTGAAAGGCACGCCAAGCTCGATAATGTCCACACCAGCGGCAGGAAGGCCTTTGACCACTTCCAGAGAGGTATCAAAATCAGGATCGCCAGCCATAATATATGCAACAAAGGCTTTTTTGCCGTCTTGGGCTAGGGCGGCGAATTTTTTATCGATACGGGTCATGCAGGCACCTCTTGGGAAATCTCGACCCACATGCCTAAAATAGCACCGGAAATCAATGCACCAAAAGCGTCAGGCGGTGTGTCTGGAACAAGGGGGGACTTTTTGGCGCCATTCCCCCTCCAATCCGGGCTAAAATCCCCCATATTGGGTGCATGAATTATATACTTGCCATACTTCTACCGCCGTTATCCATCGTGCTCACTGGACGCCCCATCCTCGGGATCATCGTGTTTTTGCTTTGGATACCGGCGCTGATCTTCTCGGGCGGTCTGACACACCCGATGTTCATTATTCTGGCATGGGCGCTGATCTTTCACGCCCGCGAGGATCGGCGCGAACGGATGTAACGCGTGACACCTTGTGTTCCGGGCTGAACAGCCATAGGAGAAGCGCCAGCTAAAAAGGGACGCTACCATGGGTTTCAAGATGGGTATCGTGGGTCTGCCGAATGTCGGCAAATCCACACTTTTCAACGCGCTGACGCGCACGGCCGCGGCGCAAGCGGCCAACTTTCCATTTTGCACAATCGAGCCCAATGTCGGCGAAGTGGCTGTTCCCGATGCGCGGCTTGATAAATTGGCGGGCATCGCCGCCTCGAAGCAGGTGATCCCGACGCGCATGACTTTCGTGGACATCGCCGGTCTGGTGAAAGGCGCGTCCAAGGGCGAAGGCTTGGGCAACCAGTTTCTAGCCAACATCCGCGAAGTGGATGCCATCGCCCATGTTTTGCGGTGCTTCGAAGATGGCGATGTGACCCATGTAGAGGGGCGCGTTGACCCTGTCGCAGACGCTGAAACCATTGATACCGAACTGATGCTGGCCGATCTGGAGAGCATTGAAAAGCGGTTGCAAAACATCGTGCGCAAGGTGCGCGGCGGCGACAAGGAAGCCGTTCAACAGCAGCGCCTTATGGAGATGGCGAAGACAGCGCTTGAGGACGGTAAACCCGCCCGCGTGGTCGAAGTGGACGAAGAGGACGCCAAGGCGTGGAAAATGCTGCAACTGCTGACCACCAAGCCTGTTCTTTATGTATGCAATGTAGGCGAGGCGGAAGCCGCAGAGGGGAACGAACATTCAGCAAAAGTTGCGCAGATGGCGGCGGATCAGGGCAATTCACATGTGATTATCTCGGCCCAGATCGAAGAAGAGATAAGCCAGCTAGAAGACGACGAAGCCGAAATGTTTCTGGAAGAAATGGGCTTGAGCGAAGCGGGTCTCGACCGTCTTATCCGCGCGGGATACGAGCTTTTGCACTTGGAAACCTATTTCACAGTCGGCCCCAAGGAAGCGCGTGCCTGGACGATCAAGACAGGCACCTCTGCGCCGAAAGCGGCAGGTGTCATCCACGGTGATTTCGAAAAGGGCTTCATTCGCGCCGAGACAATCGCCTACGACGACTTTGTGAGCTTGGGTGGCGAGCAACCTGCGAAAGAAGCGGGCAAGATGCGGGCGGAAGGCAAAAGCTACATCGTCAAGGACGGCGACGTGCTGCATTTTCTGTTTAATACTTAAGACTGTCCCATCACGCGGTCTGCTTTCTTGCGCACAAGAACAGAACGCAAGTCATGCATCGCAAAGAGCAAGGCATCGGTCACCTCTTCAAGTTCTGCATCTGTCGCTTTGGACTGCGCCCATTGGGTCGTGAGATTAAGGTGATCAACAGTACGGTGGATGTCATCTATCGCGCGCGTTGCGAGCAGATCGCGGCGGGCAGCCATCCATGCGTCGATCTCGGCCATATCTTCGCTTGAAAGATCGCGGCCACCGTGCGGTTTGACCTCACCGTTGCGGATGTTGATGACTGCGATCTGGTCCATCTCGATTCGCCGTTGCCGGTTTTCCGTATCCACACGGAAAACCACTGCGCCGTTCTCACGGACCCGGAAATAGTATTCTGGCAGTTCGGTCATAGTCCCCCGCTAGCTTAATTTGGCGCAAAAATCCTGTATCCGCGTGCAAGCTTCTTTCAGTTGCTCGTCCGACGTCGCGTAGCTTATGCGGAAGTTCGGACTGAGGCCGAAGGCGGCCCCAAAGACGACGGCCACACCGGTTTCTTCCAGAAGTGCCGTGGCAAAGGCTTCGTCGGTGTCAATCACAGCACCTGCGGGCGACGTTTTGCCGATCAGGCCCGCAATAGAAGGGTAGACGTAGAACGCGCCTTCCGGATTGGGGCAGATTACGCCGTCAATCTCGCTAAGCATCGACACGACCAGATTGCGGCGGCGGACGAATTTCTCGTTGTTGGTGGCAATATAATCCTGCGTGCCGTTCAGTGCCTCAACCGCGGCCCATTGCGATACCGAACAAGGGTTTGATGTGCTTTGAGACTGGATTTTGCGCATGGCACCAATCAGTTTCTCAGGCCCGGCGGCATATCCGATCCGCCAGCCTGTCATTGCATAGGCTTTGCTGACACCATTAACGGTCAGTGTTCGGTCATAAAGTCCCGGCTCCACTTCTGCCGGTGTGCAGAAGACGAAATCATCATAGGCCAGATGTTCGTACATATCATCTGTCATGACCCAGACGTGCGGGTGTCGCATCAAAACATCTGTCAGCCCTTTAAGCTCGTCACGGCTATATCCAGCTCCCGTTGGATTGCTCGGAGAGTTGAAGATCAGCCATTTTGTTTTGGGCGTGATCGCAGCCTCCAAACCCTCTGGCGTCAGTTTGAAATCTTGCTCTAATGTGGCGGGTGCAATGATCGGCTCTCCGCCAGCCAACAGCACCATATCCGGATAGCTGACCCAATAGGGGGCAGGGATCACAACCTCGTCACCGGGGTTCAGTGTCGCCATCAAGGCGTTATAGAGGATTTGCTTCCCGCCTGTGCCCACGCTAATCTGTGCTGGTGTGTACTGCAGGTGGTTGTCGCGCTGTAATTTGTCGCAGATTGCCTGTTTAAGCTCCGGAATGCCGTCAACAGGGGTATACTTTGTCTTACCGGAGCGGATGGCTTCGATTGCCGCATCTTTGATGTTTTGCGGTGTGTCGAAATCAGGTTCGCCGGCGCCCAAACCGATGACATCGCGGCCAGCAGCTTTAAGTTCGCCCGCTTTGGTAGTCACAGCAATTGTCGGGGACGGTTTGACGCGTGCGAGTGTCGTAGACAGGAAATTCATGGAGGCCTCGGTTTGGTACAACTCAGGCGTTCATAGGGGGCGACGGGCCCCCAATCAAGCGCGATAGCGCGAAGGAGAGTGCGGGATGGACGATATTAAAGACTGGTATGGGCCGGAAACGGCGACTTTCGGCGACAGGCTGGCAGCGGCGCGAGAGACAGCCGATATGACCCAAGCCGAGCTTGCACGCCGTTTGGGTGTGCGGGTTGCGACCTTGCGATCATGGGAAGACGACCTGAGCGAGCCGCGCGCTAACCGCTTGTCGATGATGGCGGGTCTCTTGAATGTTTCCATGATGTGGCTGATCAACGGTCAGGGTGAAGGGCTTGATGCACCACTCGAAGAGGCAGCCTTGCCGTCTTCGGCGTCGGAAGTCCTGAACGAGTTGCGCGAATTGCGCACAGATATGCTTGCGCGCGTTGAACAGATGGGGCGTCTGGAAAAGAAATTGCGCACCGCATTAAAGGAAGAGGCCAATGAAAGAGCTGCATGAACATCGCATAAAGCGGCTTAAGATGCGGTCGATGCGCCGTGGGATCAAGGAAATGGACTTGATCCTGCAGCGTTTTGCAGAAACCCATCTGGACAGCATGGATGACCCCGGGCTGACGACCTATGACGCTATGCTGAGCGAGAACGATCATGATCTGTATCAATGGGTTACAAGGCAGGAAGAACCGCCTGAAACCTATGCGCAATTGATCGAAACCATCATAAATGACTTGCCTGAAACGCGGCTCTATTCGTAGAACGGCACAGTTTTTTTCAGCTTTTAACGAAATATTGGGCTTTCCGGCGCAGGTTTCGACGCAATCAGTAACGTCGGAGCGTGTTTATGAGTATTCTGGACCCCATTAAATCGGACAGTGTCCCGTCCCCCCATAATCAGGGGTTCATGATTAATTATCTTGAGGCATTGTCGCTGGTAGAGCGGCTGCACAGGCTTTTGCTTGATGTAATAAAGGATGAATTCGAGCGTGTCGGCGTGCTGGAGATAAACGCAGTCCAGGCACTTTTACTTTTTAATATTGGTGACAATGAGGTAACAGCTGGCGAGCTAAAGAGCCGCGGTTATTATCAGGGCAGCAATGTCAGCTACAACCTCAAGAAACTTGTTGAGATGGGGTATATGCACCATCAGCGCTGCGAAATCGACCGCAGGTCGGTACGCGTAAAGTTAACGGATAAAGGCTGCAAAATCCGCGATGTGGTGGCAGAACTTTTCTCGCGTCACGCGGACGGTCTGCAGCATAAGGGCGTTCTTGGTCCAGAGGGTATCGACGATATCACCCGTTCTCTGAAACGCATGGAACGGTACTGGACAGACCAGATCCGCTATATCTACTGAAGCCGGCCAATAACCAGACCTTCCAACTCGCGTTTAAGCTTCAGTGTCATCGCGTTTGCATAGTCTTCGAAGCCAAGTGCCGTTTGGACGAAAGCATCCTGGCCGGTGATGACCTCGGCCCGGAAATAGGACGAAAGCTCGCCAATCTCGACCTGCCGCTGGTCCCCGGTCGCAGGCGCGTCCGCGCCGATGACCAAAGCATTGATCGTAATCTGTTGCGCTGCAATGCCGGGTTTTACGTCGCGAGGTCGTGGCCCCAGATTTGATTTGCCATCGCCCGATATGTCCAAAGTCTGTTTCCAGCAGTCCGGTTGCTGGGCAAGTTGTGCCGCACCAAATAGCATGGCCTGACCCAACGCCGTACCCGGCGTGGAAGCTCGTCTTTCTGTGGTGGCAAGCAGGGTGCTCAGACTGTTTAGTGCGTCACGATCCGTTATTTGTGTCCAGGGTACCAATATCACCTGATCTTCAGGCCCGCTCCATTCATAGACCATCAACGAGACGGGTGCGATGGGCATCGCGAATAGCTTGTTCACAACATCGGGGTCGTTTAGCGCTGTGACAAGCCCGTCCAGTTGCAGACGGTATTCACGCAAATCTACAGATCCCGAAACGTCTAGCCCCAGCGCCAGCGCTTGCCGGCACTCCGCCTGTGAGATGGCGGGTAGCAAGCTGACCCCGAGCGCTGCAAGCGTACATGCGCCGAGCTTCACAAGCCGCGTGCGTCTGCTGGTTTTAGCAGCGTCCCAATGACTGGCGGGGTCAATTCCCGTTCCAGTTTCCGGCGCATCGCACGCTCATAGTCATCAAAACCTTCGGCGATTTCCACAAATGCACCGGGCCCTCGGATGACTTGCCCTTTATAAAACGCGATTAGACCGGTTTCCCCTTCGAAATCTGCACCATTCACGACCAGACCGTTGACCGTAACCCCGGAAAAAGGAAATTCGGCATATGCCTGAGCAGGCCCAAACCCTTCGTTGTTTTGCCCGTCACCCGCCATATCCAATGTCTTGGCAAGGCAGGTCGGTGCGCGCTCAAGCATGCCTGCACCGTAGCCCAAAGCGTACCCCATAGCTGTTGGAAAGTCGTTGTGACTACGTCTGCTTACGGCAAGCGTTTCCGCCGCAAAAACCAGTTTTTCCCGACTGTCGATCAAGGTCCAGTCCAGCAGAATTTCCTGATTATATCGCCCGGACCATTCATATACTGCCAACGCCACCGGGTGCTCGGTCGCGAAAAACGCGGCTTGAACTTCCGGTGCGATAAGAGCCGCGACAATACCGTTGCGCTGCAAGGTATCTTCTGCTGCATCGACCGAACTTGAGACATCAATGGCGAGCAGCAAGGCCAGCCTGCATTCCGCGGCAGACGCCGCGGAAGCCAAAGCAATAAGACCTGCTGCAAAAACGCCCGATCTTACCAATGTCCTGTGTTCTCCATGCTGGCCCAAGGCTCTGCTGGCGCAAGGTTATCGCCTTCTTGCAAAAGCTCGACCGATACATTGTCTGGTGAGCGCACAAATGCCATATGGCCGTCACGGGGCGGGCGGTTGATGGTGACGCCGTTGTCCATCAAATGCTGGCACATCTGGTAGATATTATCCACACGATAGGCGAGATGTCCGAAATGACGGCTGTCGCTGGGCAGGCCTTCGTCACCGTCCCAGTTGTAAGTCAACTCGAGAGGGCAGTCCTCTTGTCCCGGTGCTGCCATGAAAACATTGGTAAAACGGCCACCCTCGCTGTCCCACCGCCGCGTTTCCTTTAGCCCCAGTAGCTCATAAAAAGCCATGGATTTTTCCAAATCCAACACGCGGACCATCGTGTGCAAATATTTCAACGCCATGTTTGTCTCCTGTCTGTACTATTGACCAGAACCTATCATGCTCTTCCGTAGGCGCCAGCATGTTCACGCAGATCGCTCGTTTTCGGCGAATTACATTATATAGCAGTTCCGCCCTGCCTCATGCCCAGATATAGTAATGGGCGACTCACGCTTTTGGAAAGCTGTATAGATGTGGCCCAGCTCGGACCAAGCTTCTGGAAACAAAGGACTTATAACGCGGAAACAGGCCTAAATGCACACGACACGAAAAATACGCATAGTCGTGTTGGGCCACGTTGCTAACGGATAGGGGAACGAATTGCAGCAGTACCACGATGCACTACGCACCATTCTCGAATTTGGTGAGGAATCGACGGACCGGACCGGTACCGGGACCACGTCTTACTTTGGCATGCAAACACGCTATCGTCTCTCGGACGGCTTTCCCTTGGTTACGACCAAAAAACTTCATCTGCGTTCTATCTTCCACGAGCTTTTGTGGTTCCTCTCAGGCGATACCAACATCCGGTATTTGCAGGAAAATGGCGTCAGAATATGGGATGAATGGGCTGACGAAAACGGTGATCTTGGGCCCGTCTATGGTCATCAATGGCGATCGTTTTCGGCGCTTGAACCTGCGGGCATGGAGAAAGATGGCGAACCTCTTTATCTGGGGCGTGGTGTTGACCAGGTTGCACAGTTGGTGGACACGATAAAGTCGAGCCCGGACAGCCGGCGCCTGATCGTGTCGGCGTGGAACCCCGGCGATGTCCCGCAGATGGCGCTGCCGCCATGCCACGCACTCTGGCAGGTGCGCGTTTTGAATGGCCGCCTGCACCTTCAGTTGTATCAGCGGTCTGCGGATATGTTTTTGGGGGTACCTTTTAACATTGCCTCCTATTCGATGCTGCTTATCATGCTGGCGCACGTTACGGGCTATAAACCGGGTGATTTTGTCCATACTCTTGGAGATGCTCACATCTATAGCAACCATATGGATCAGGTAAAACTGCAACTCACCCGGACGCCAAAGGCGCTACCGACGCTGCATATCAAGCGCGACGTGTCGTCGATATTCGATTTCAAGTACGAAGATTTCGAGGTCGTTGGGTATGATCCGGACCCAGCCATTCCGGCGCCCGTGGCGGTTTGAGCTATGATTAGTCTTATCGTGGCACGGTCACAAAACGGTGCAATCGGGCGAGACGGCGCTATACCTTGGGACGTGCCAGAGGATTTGAAGTTTTTCCAACGGGAAACTTTGGGCGGTGCAATAATAATGGGTCGAAATACGTGGAACAGCCTACCGGTCAAACCGCTGCCGCGCCGGTACAACATAGTTGTATCTTCCAATAGTGCTACCGCAGATGTTGTGGCACCTTCCGTGCCCGCCGCGATTGAGCAGGCATTCAGCCAAGGCTACCACCGTATCTATGGGATCGGGGGCGCTGCTATCTACAAAGAGATGCTTCCTCTCGCGGACCGGTTGCTTGTTTCCGAAATGGATTTGCAAGTCGACGACGCAGATACATATTTTCCAAATTTTGAAGCGGTAGACTGGCGACTAATTGCCAAAAGCGTACTGAGGCAACAAACACCAGCTTGTATCGTGCATGAATACCTCAGGACGCGGTAACAGCCACGCGCCTCACGTAAAACAAAGAAACGGGGACCACCTGCGCGCACAGCGTGGGGGTCACCTAAGGTTTTTTTGTGCGATACGTTGCACGTCTGCCCGGCATCCGAAATTGAATGCTTTAAAGCAGCTTTAAGTCGCTCGCCATTTGTCGACCATCACGGCCTTCTGTCATTTCGAAACTTACTTTTTGATCGTCAGCCAGTCCGGTCAAACCTGACCGTTCTACAGCGGATATATGAACAAAAACGTCTGATCCACCACCTTCGGGCGCAATAAATCCGTAGCCCTTCGTGGTGTTAAACCATTTCACGGTGCCGGTTGGCATGTTTTCCGTGCCTCCTTTTAAATTCTCCACCGCGCCCGACTGATAGCGCCATGGTTATTTTGCATAGCCCCAATTCCAGTCTGGGCGGTGCGTCTTTAAAACATTGTACTTCGGTAAAAAAAATCAAGAAGAAGCCGGTGTAAAGCAGGCAAATCTGGTTTAGGTATTTGCAAAAATGGGGAAAAACTATGCAACTTTACGGTTTAAAGACCTGTGACACCTGTCGCAAGGCGGTCAAAGCACTGCCCGAAGCCACGTTCATTGATGTCAGAAGCGAAGGCGTCCCTGACGAAGTTCTCGCGGCTGCGCTGGAGCGGTTCGGGGATGCATTGGTAAATACGCGGTCGACGACATGGCGGGGCTTGAACGATGCGGAACGGGCCGCGGCACCGATGGCTCTTTTGAAGGAACATCCGACGCTGATGAAGCGCCCTTTGATTGTGCAGGGCGACCATATGCATCTGGGTTGGACGAAAGCGGTTCAAGCCGCTGTTGGTGCAGCTTGAACCGCTTAAGGCTTTAATAGTCGACTACGCGCCGGCGCAGCATGTTGTCAATCGATAGCGGCCCCGCCCCCTTGATGAACAGTACAAGCAGCAGGAATATCCAAAAGGCGCGCTGATCCAGTATTAGGCTATCAGGAATTTTATCGAACCAGGCGCCAAGCGTTGCCGGGTCTTCCAAACGGCCATGGCCAACCAGATCGGTGGCAGATTGTACAATTACAAAGCCGATCATACCGAGTGCAGACAACCGCGTCAGCAGGCCGATGACGATAAGGGCGGGCAAGATGAACTCAGCAAGAGTGCCCGATGTGACGACAGCCCAGTGAAATAAGGTCAGCTGCGAGGTGTCATAAGAAACCTGTTCCATCACGCGGGGAAAAATCTGCGCATATGCGCCGACCGAGGGCTGGAAGAGGCCGAAAATACCGTCTCCGACTTTTGTCAGACCCGAAACCCAGAAGTACATCAACAAGGTTCCTGCAAAAATGAGACGGGCCAGCGTCGTCAACAACCAGTCCGCCCGCGACAGGCGGTCGGTAAGCGCGGTGTAGAACGTAATCATGGTATTTCCTTTGTGGTGTAGTCGACCAGCGCCTGAGATGTCAGTGCCAGAGTGAGAGAGCCCGCCAAGTCAAAATCCTGATGTTTGCTCTGGGTTTCTTCGGTGGCTTGGCCCAACGTCAGTCCGCTGTCCAATTTCTCCAACCAGTCGGGCATGCCAACAGGAAGCAGATAAGGCTGCGGGTCAAAGTCTGGTCGCGCTACCAGAACATCTTGGGCAATCGCGCGCGGCTTTGGCGCGGATGGTTGCATGTTAAAGGCCCAAATATCGTACAGCGGCCAAACGGAGCGTATGATCCGCGCTGGGGGTGCCAGCGAGAAGCGTGCCTGCATCGCCACCTCGGGATTTTGCAGGGTCGCGACATCTGGCGCGGACGCATCTGCGGCGTGGTAGGATTGCCGCATCGCAATGTCGAGCCGGGCGCAGGTGCCGAGATATTTGATCTGCTGCAGCGGCGCGAAGTTATCCAGAAAATCCGGCAGTTCATCACCGTAGAACATCATCAGAGGTGAGGCGGGCGGGTGCTGGCGGACGAACACAGCGGCCAATTTTGCAAAGGTTTCAGCACCCAAAAGCTTGCGGACCAAAGGAAAAGCTGTTGCCAAGGCTTCGGTCAGGGATACGATCACGTTGTTGCGGTAGACGGAAAAGCGCGCACCTGCGGGATCGCCTTTTGCATCCATTAGCCCTTCGGGTACGGGAACGTCGGCGTTCAGGATTGCGGCGCGAAAGCTGTCTTGAGAGACGGTCATTGAACCGGCTGCAGTGCGGATGCGGCGCGTTCTGCTTCAGCGCGCAAGATCGACCAATCCGGCACGTCGTTGTCCCATTCCACCAGCACCGGACGCGCGCCTGTGCGCGAAAGTGTATAGTCAAGCAATGCCCAAACCGGATCAACAACTGCTTTGGCGTGGCTGTCGATCAACAAAGGTGCGCCTGCGCTATCCGTGTCCGCATCATGTCCGCCGACATGGATTTCACCAACTGCGTCAAGGGGATAGGCGTCAATATAGCCTTGCGGCGAATAACCCAGGTTTGTCGCAGAAATGAAGACGTTGTTCACGTCCAGAAGCAAACCGCAGCCCGTGCGTTTGACAAGTTCTGCCAGAAAGTCCGTCTCGGACCACGTGCTTTCGGCGAAGGCAAGATAGCTTGAAGGGTTTTCAAGCAGCATCTGGCGGCCCAGCGTGTCCTGCACCTGCGAGATATGCGCGCCGACACGGCCGAGCGTCGCTTGGGTATAGGGAAGGGGCAGCAAGTCGTTGAGGAATTCCGCGCCATGCGTGGACCATGCCAAGTGTTCGGAAAAACTGGCTGGTGCGGTACGCGCGATTAATTGTTTCAGCCGCGCGAGGTGCTCTGCATCCAGCGGGCCTTCGCCCCCGATGCTGAGGCCAACGCCATGCACCGAAAGCGCAAACCGTTCTTGTAGCGCGCGCAATTGCGCGTGAGGCCTGCCGCCGTCGCCCATATAATTCTCTGCATGCACTTCCAGCCACCCGACAGGACCGGGGGCAGCCATAAGATCAGCAAAGTGTTGGGGTTTGTATCCGACACCCGGCGCAGGCGGCAAAGTGTCGAAACGGGGTGTGGTATCAAGCATGGGGCTCTCCGGGAATTGCGGTCAGCCGTATCGTAAAAGCGAATGTCCGGCGCGCCTGTGCGCCGGACATCAATTTAGATGCCTTATGCGGGCAGGTCGCGCGGCAACTCTTCGAGCGAGCCTTCGCGTGGGGTGCCGTCTGCCATAGCAGGCAGCTCAATCTCTGCGCAGGTGCCTTTGTCCACAAGCGTCCATGCGTTGCCTTGGTAATCAACTGTCGATGTACCAGCGCATGTGGTGCCGGGGCCGGCTGCGCAATCATTGGCGCCAGCCAAAGAAACGCCGTAGCATTTTTCTTTTGCCGCAGCTTCTGCATGTGTTGTTGTTTGCGCCACAAAGGCTGCGGCGACGGCGCTTGCAATCGCTACTGTTTTGATCGTGTTGGACATGGGTGTCTCCTCTTTTGTCAACCTTCCGGTCATCGATGTGCTGAATGTAACAAACCTGCCGTGACATACCATTCACGAGGCTGTGTGTCACATCCGTGTCAGCGTCTTGTGCGCGAACAGGCTATATTTCACGAGAAATCCTGCCGAAATGTTTCAGTTTCGGCAGGATTTCTGTAATTTTGGTCTCAGAGGCGCGTTTTGTTACAACAAGTCAGGTGGGGTGGCTTCTGCTCCCAAGGCTTGTGTTACAGAGTTCAAGCTTTCAACTGACGTTCTTTTCTCGCCCAAGCGCCGGATCGTGACAGTGCGCTCTTCTACTTCGCGTGCGCCCACGGCGAGAATGACCGGAACTTTTCCGACTGAATGCTCACGCACTTTGTAGTTGATCTTTTCGTTGCGCAGGTCCGCTTCGGCGCGCACGCCCGCCGCGGTAAGCGCATTGACGACTTCGATGACGTAATCATCCGCATCAGAGATGATCGAAGCCACAACGACTTGTCGAGGAGCGAGCCAGAACGGCAGTTTGCCCGCGTGTTCTTCGATCAGGATGCCAATGAAACGCTCGAAAGAACCCAGCGTGGCGCGGTGCAGCATCACCGGACGGTGCTTTGCACCATCTGCACCAATATAAGTCGCGTCCAAACGTTCAGGCAGCACAAAGTCCACTTGGTGGGTACCGCACTGCCAGTCTCGGCCAATTGCATCGGTCAGAACAAATTCCAGCTTGGGCCCGTAGAACGCACCCTCGCCGGGGTTCAACTCCGGCTCGATCCCGGCTTTGCGTGTTGCTGACAAAAGCGCGGTCTCGGCGCGGTCCCACACCTCATCGGAGCCTGCACGTGTATCGGGCCGGTCCGAAAACTTGACCTTAAAGTTCTCGAATCCGAGGTCTTTGTAAATCTCGGACAGAAACTTGATGTAAACGGCGGTCTCGGATTCGATCTGCTCTTCGGTGCAGAAAATATGCGCATCGTCTTGCGTAAAGCCTCGCACCCGCATGATGCCGTGTAAAGCGCCTGAAGGTTCATATCGGTTGCACGAACCGAATTCGGCCATGCGCAGTGGCAGGTCGCGGTAGGACTTGAGACCCTGTTTGAAAATCTCTACGTGGCAGGGGCAGTTCATCGGCTTAAGCGCGTTGACCGCTTTTTCGCGCGCATGCTCTTCGTCGACTTCGACGATGAACATATGCTCTTGGTATTTATCCCAGTGGCCCGAGGCTTCCCACAGTTTGCGGTCGACCACTTGCGGGGTGTTCACCTCAACATAACCGCCAGCGCGTTGTTTGCGTCGCATGTAATCCTGAAGTTCAGTGTAGATGCGCCAGCCATTCGGGTGCCAGAACACCTGACCGGGGGCTTCTTCCTGCATGTGAAAGAGGTCCATCTCGCGGCCCAGTTTGCGGTGGTCACGTTTTGCGGCCTCCTCCAGCATTGTCAGATGCGCCTTGAGCTTTTCCTTGCCGGTAAAAGCCACGCCGTAGATACGTTGAAGCATTGCGCGGTCGCTGTCACCGCGCCAGTAAGCACCGGCGATCGACATCAGTTTGAACGCATCCCCGGGCACTTGACCTGTGTGCTGCAGGTGGGGGCCGCGACACAAGTCTTGCCAGTGCCCATGCCAATACATGCGTAACGGCTCGTCGCCCGGGATCGATTCAATCAACTCGACTTTGTAGGGCTCGTTATTGGCTTCGTAGAATTTGATCGCGCGCTCGCGGTCCCAAACTTCGGTGGTGACCGGGTCGCGGCGGTTGATGATCTCTTTCATCTTCTTTTCGATCAACCCGAGATCTTCGGGGGTGAAGGGCTCAGCACGGTCAAAGTCGTAGTACCAGCCATCCTTGATCACTGGGCCGATTGTGACTTTGGTATCGGGCCAAATGTCCTGAACCGCGCGCGCCATAATATGCGCCAGGTCATGACGCACCAATTCGTTGGCCTGTTCTTCGTCCTGCATGGTGTGGATGGCGATGCTGGCATCTGCCTCGATGGGCCATGCAAGATCGAAATGGGCACCGTTCACGGTCGCACTTATCGCCTTTTTACGCAGAGAGGTCGAAATACTTGCAGCCACGTCGCCAGCGGTGACGCCAGCGTCATATTCACGTGCATTGCCATCGGGAAAAGTAAGAGAGATTTGGGCCATCAGGGGCGCTCCTCGTCGGTCTGGCGCCTACGAGACGCCCGGTTGCGAAACCAGCTATGCGAGGAATGTATCCGGTTTTTGGGATAGTCCGGCTGCACGACTGGGGATATGCGCTCCTATTGCCGCGTGTTGCAGTGGGATGCAAGCGCTTCCCCGTCGCTCTGCAAGGCCGTTGCAAAAAAAAACATGCGCGGGAGCAGTCGGCTTGTGGTTACACCACTTCAACCCATGTCTTCATGCCGGACGCCTGATGGCCCAACATATGGCAGTGCACCAGCCACTTTCCCGGATTGTCAAAGACACAAAGGATGTCGCGGGTTTGCTGTCGTTGCAGCAGTGTTGTGTCCCGAAAGGGGCCAAGACTGCCGTCTTCAAGAACTTCGTGAAAATGATGCCCGTGCAGGTGGATGCCATGGGGAAAGTTCGTATCATTTATCAACTGAATTCGGGCGGTTTGGCCTTGAATAAAGGTTTGCCAAGGGTCGTCTGTCAAGCCGGACACACCGTTAAAGCTCCAGATATCTTCGCCTTCATGTGCCCCGCCCATCGCGCCGCCCTGCATCCGCAGAACCAACATGTGGTCGGGTTGGGCCGATGGCATGCGCACATTCGCGGCGGGCAGTGCTGCGATAGGCAGGAGGGTAGGAGCTGGACTTTCACCGCTGACGGCAATGGAGCCAAGCTCATAGGGTTCTTGGCGCGTCGGAAAGATAAATCGTACAGTATCCTGCACATCTGCGATGATATCGACCCGCTGTGCTGGTGCCATCATGAGGGGTCCAATGTCTTCAGGCTTATCAAGCGGCATACCATCCAGCGCCACGACCTTGCCGGAGATCCCCGCGATTTCCAGAGGAAAGACCCGCGCGGTCGCGGTATTGATAAGGCGCAGGCGCACGCGATCACCTTTGCGTACCTCACTGACAGACGCGATGATCCGCGCAAAAGTGCCCAGCCGCCCGGCGTGGGAAAAATCGTGCCGGTTGCCAAAGTCTTCGATAATCTCGCCGGTGCGTTCAATGCGCCAGTCATCAACCATCACGGTGATATCGTGATCAACTACGGGGGGATTTATCTCTTCTACGATCAGTGGGCCGTAAAGGCCGCGCGCGACTTGCTCCCATGACCTGTTGTGAGAATGGTACCAATAGGTGCCCGCATCGGGCAACGTGAAGCGATAGCCAAAGCTTTCCCCGCTTTCGACCATCGGCTGGGTCATATACGGCACCCCATCCATCGCATTGTCGATGCGGATGCCATGCCAGTGAATAGCTGATCCTTGGTCGATGCCGTTTTCAAAACGGATATCCACCATGTCCCCTGCGCGGTATCGTAATTCAGGACCTGGACTGGAGCCGTTGAAGCCCAGAAGTTGCGTGGTGCCATCGCCTTCGGGCAGGATTTGCGCGGTCACAGGACCGGCGCGCAACGTAAAAGGCGCGGCAAGTGCCAAATGGGGCATCCCTGATGCGGCCACGGCGCTCATCATGAAGTGGCGGCGATTCAACGTCATTCAATTTCTCCTGCCGAGGGCTGCCCACAAGATCAAAGTGTAAAGCTGGCGGGCGTCCTGATTAAAGACCACCATCCCAAGCTTTGCTGCGCGCTGCAAGCGCTCAGCAGTGTGACGCGCCAGCCATGGGTATCAGGCGGCATCCCGCCAGTAGGCCGTGAGGGGGTTTGGTATACATATGAATACGTTGACTGCGACGGAATACGTGTTAAATCCGACATGTTTCCAATCGGAAAACAATCAGAGAAAGGCTCTGCCATGCCAAAGTACAACAAGTCGTTCGAGCTGAGCATTCACGACGTGGACCTTATCGAAGAAGCGCTGCGCGCCCGTTCGCGGGAGCTTTGCAAGATGCGGCGTGCTTTGTCTGATGAAAATCCGGCTGATATGGAATCAGTTCGTGTCATTGAAGGTGATCAACGCGAAAACGAAGAGCTTCTGGGACGTTTGCACAACCAAAAGATCTTTTTCCGCCCACTTGGATCGACCTATATCGGCGGTTAAACCGCAACGTGTTTCTGAGCGCTCGAACGTACGGCTGAAAAGCCACGTACTTTGCCGAACGCACAGGAAATCCCCGACGAGGGATTGAACGCCGTCCCATGCTTGCGCATCATCGAGCAAACATGAGGACGCAGCGATGCAAGAGCCAAATTATTTCGAAACGCCACAAGGCCGTCGTTTGGCCTATCACGCCACCCCTGGATCAGGTCCGTGCATTATATTTCTGGGTGGTTTGAAATCCGATATGGAAGGGACCAAGGCCCTCCATCTCGAAGCGTGGGCAAAAGCGTGTGGGCGCGCCTTTATGCGTTTTGACTATTCCGGCCACGGGCAGTCTTCTGGCACCTTCGAAGAAGGCTGCATTGGCGACTGGGCCGAAGATACATACGCGATTCTGTCAGCACTAACCGATGGCCCGCTTATTCCGGTGGGGTCTTCCATGGGGGGATGGCAGGCATTGCTGCTTGCGCGTCGCCTGAGTGCGCGCATTGCAGGGATGGTGACGATCGCTGCAGCGCCGGACTTTACAGAAGATGGGTACTGGGCCAGCTTTTCGACCGACCAGAAAGAACAGCTGGAGCGTGATGGCTTTGTCGAAATCCCTTCGGATTATATGGAACCCTATGTTATCACGAAGCGCATGATTGAGGATGGGCGCAAGCAATTGGTTTTGCGCGACCCGCTTGTTCTGGACTTTCCGGTGCGGTGTCTGCAGGGGACGGCTGATACGGCGGTCAGCACTCAAACGGCGGTGCGCCTACTAGAGCACGCGACTTGTCCTGATCTTCGATTGCTGTTGGTCAAAGACGCGGATCACCGGTTTTCAGATGGACCCTGCCTTGGCATAATAGAAGATGCTGTTACCGAAGTCCTGGAGCTATCGGGCGGCTGAACACTGCATTTGTTCCCCGGCATGCCTACACGTAAAAGGTGAAACGATTGATGTTTGCGACAGTGCCT
Organism: uncultured Alphaproteobacteria bacterium; assembly: GCA_963796445.1. Lineage (GTDB taxonomy): Bacteria > Pseudomonadota > Alphaproteobacteria > Rhodobacterales > Rhodobacteraceae > Roseobacter. Next base: position 201,733 of record CAWCLQ010000001.1, read on the forward strand.
GAGAAAAACCGGAATGAGATGCCGGAGCCTTTGGTTCTTTTGCCGGGGATGATGTGTGATGCGCGATTGTTTGGACCGCAGATCGCCGACCTGTCCGTCGATCATTGCGTGACGGTTGCGCCCATTACCCAAGGGGGACGTGTCGAAGACATCGCCACGTTGTTGTTGGGCAGGCTGCCCGAGCGGTTTGCCCTCGCCGGGCTGAGCATGGGGGGCATTGTCGCGATGGAGATTCTGCGGCGCGCGCCCGGGCGTGTTAGCCGTCTCGCGTTGCTGGATACAAACCCGCTGGCCGAAACGCCCCAGACAGCAGCCGCGCGCGAGCCGCAGATTGTCGCCGCGCGAGCCGGTCGCTTGCGGGACGTGATGCGCGATGAAATGAAGCCGAAGTATCTTGCGGACGGGCCTGCGCAAAAGGATGTCTTGGATTTGGTCATGCAGATGGCCGAAACCTTGGGGCCGGAGGTGTTCGTGCGCCAGTCGCGTGCTTTGCAACGCCGCCCCGACCAACAGGCTACATTGCGCAAATGCCGTTTGCCGACGCTGGTGCTGTGCGGAGCGGAAGATACGCTTTGCCCCGTCAAGCGGCACGAATTCATGGCGGAACTTATCCCGCAGGCGCGTCTGGTCGTGGTCGAGGGCGCGGGACATCTGCCGACTTTGGAACAACCCGATGCCACCACCCGAGCCCTTAGAGATTGGATGGCGCTACCTTACGTTCTGAGGTAAATCACGCTGCCGCGTTCTTATTCGCCGCTTTCTTGGATTTTGCCGGTTTGGGCGCATCGCTGTTTGCGTCGATAAAGTCGAGCACGAGCGGGCGGATATTCTTGCGCCAGCTTTTGCCTGCAAAAATACCGTAGTGCCCCGCCCCATCCTCAAGATGGCTTGCTTTCTTGTTGTCTGGTAAACCGGTGCACAGATCAAGGGCAGCAACACACTGGCCCGGCGCCGAGATATCGTCCTTTGACCCTTCGACGGTTTTAACCGCAACCGTGGTGATCTTGCCGATGTCCACTTTCTTTCCCGCCACGACGAATTCATTGTTTGCGATTTCAAGGTTTTTGAAAACGCGCTCGACCGTGGTTAGGTAAAATTCGGCGGTCATATCCATGACCGCGAGGTATTCGTCATAGAAACGATTGTGCTTGTCGTGCTCCTGCGCTTCGCCTTGCGCGACACGGCTGATCTGGTTCAGAAACGCTTTTGAGTGTGTTTCCATGTTCATCGAAATGAACGAGGATAGCTGCAAAAGACCCGGATAGACCAGGCGACCGACGCCAGGGTATTTGAACCCAACACGCTGGATCATTATCTCTTCCAACTGCCCCATCGTCACACGCCGACCAAAGTCGGTCACGTCCGTAGGCGTGGCGTCAGGGTTAACCGGTCCACCGATCAACGTCAGGCTGCGCGGCTGTGCCTCGGGGTCTTCTTCCGCCAGATAGGCTGTCGCGGCAAGCGCTAGAGGTGCCGGCTGGCATACGGCAATCACGTGCGTGTCAGAGCCTAGCTCCCGCAGGAAGTCGACCAGATATAGTGTGTAGTCTTCGATATCGAATTTGCCCGCACTTACGGGAATGTCGCGCGCGTTATGCCAATCGGTAATATAAAGGTCGGTATCCGGCAGCAAGCTAATCACCGTAGACCGCAGCAATGTTGCATAGTGCCCCGACATGGGTGCCACAAGCAGCACCTTGCGTTTGGGGGTAGGGCGGTCTGCCACAACGAAATGAAGTAAATCGCCAAAGTCCTTTTGGACAACGATTTCCGTTGAAACGACATGATCCTGACCATCCTGTGACGGAACGGGTGGAATGTTCCAGTCCGGTTTGACGATCATCCGTTGGAAAGTGCGCTCTGTCACTTCTCCCCATGCTGTCATCCAGGAGAAAGCAGGGTTTGGTATTAATGAAAAGGCAGGGTATGATCCCATAGCGAGCGCTGAAGCGCCGAGCCACTGGTTAGTATTTCGGATGGTTTCCATTAGGTCGTACGTCATCATATAACGCATTGAGGGGTCTCCTTAATCAAAAAGCCCGGGCGGACCGAGACAGTCAGTCGCATCGCCCCCTGAAAGCCAACGACGTAATGCTGCAACTGCAAACATAAGGAGTAAAGGTTCAGATGACAACAGAAAGTGACGGTAGCGTTGTCCCGAGTGGTGAATCACTTGAGAAAATGACGCACAACCTGAAAAAAGTCGAAGAACTTTCCGAACGCTTGCAACGAGTATTGGTTAACAAACAGGGTCACAACCCTGCGCTGGATGGCCCGAATCAAGAATTATTCGGACGGGCCGCGCAGGCATATTGGGCCGAGATGGTTAATAATCCGGCTAAGATCCTTGAGAACCAAATGTCCTATTGGTCGGACACGATGAAGCATTTTGTCGAAGCGCAGCAAACTCTTGCCAAGGGTAAACTGGAAGCACCCGAAGATCCCGGTCCCAGTGATCGCCGCTTTACAAACCCGCTCTGGGATACGCATCCGTACTTTAATTACATCAAGCAGCAGTACCTGATCAACGCCGAAGCTTTGACCAAAGCAGTTGAGGGCGTGACCCATCTTGAACCGGTTGAGAAGAACCGTCTGAATTACTTTGCCAAACAGATCATCGACATGATGTCGCCGACCAACTTTCTGGCGACCAATCCTGACGCTTTGGAAAAGGCGATCGAGACAGAGGGCCAGTCGCTTGTGCAGGGGCTCGAGAACCTCATCGACGATCTGGAAGCAAACCGCGGTGAGATGGTCGTCCGCTTGGCCGACGAAAAAGCGTTCGAGCTTGGCAAGAACATCGCAACCACGCCGGGCAAGGTCGTCTACCGCAACCGGATGATGGAGCTTGTGCAATACGAAGCCTCCACAGACCAAGTCTATAAGACGCCTGTGATCATCTATCCGCCCTGGATCAACAAGTTCTACATCCTCGACCTGAAACCCCAGAACAGCATGGTCAAATGGCTTGTCGATCAGGGCCATACCGTTTTCGTTGTGTCGTGGGTCAACCCCGACCCGACCTATAGTGACATTGGGATGGAAGACTATATCACTGACGGCTATCTTGCCGCCGTGCGTGAGGTGAAGGAGATCACCGGTGAGAAACAAGTCAATGCCGTCGGCTATTGTATTGCGGGAACCACTCTGGCGCTGACACTGTCGCTGATGAAGCAAGAAGGCGATAAGTCGATCAAGTCAGCCACCTTCTTTACTGCGCTGACCGATTTCTCTGACCAAGGTGAATTCACACCCTTCCTGACCGATGATTTCATCGACGGCATTGAGGCCGAGATAGACGACAAAGGTGTGCTGCCTTCAGTTATCATGGCGCGTACGTTTTCGTTCTTGCGGTCAAACGATCTTATCTATGGACCGGCAATCAAAAGCTACATGATGGGGCAGACCCCTCCGGCTTTTGATTTGCTCTACTGGAACGGCGATGGTGCAAACCTGCCCGGTAAAATGGCCAAGCAATATTTGCGCGGTCTGTGCCAACGCAATGAGCTGGCCGATGGTGGGTTCGATCTGATGGGCCACAAGCTCAAGCTGTCGGATGTTACCGTACCGATCTGCGCGGTCGCATGCGAAACTGACCACATCGCCGCTTGGAAAGACAGCTATCGTGGTATCCAGCAAATGGGCTCGAAGGACAAAACCTTTGTGATGACCCAGTCCGGTCATATCGCGGGCATCGTAAACCCGCCCACTAAAAACAAATACGGCCACTATACAAACCCGGATATGAAGCTGGACCATAAAGACTGGCAAGCCGGCGCGGATTTCCATGAGGGATCCTGGTGGCCGCTTTGGGGAGAGTGGCTGAAAAAGCGTTCTGGCCGCAAAGTCCAAGCACGTGTCATGGGTGATTCTACCCATCCCGTATTGTGTGACGCGCCCGGTACTTATGTTGCCCTAAAGGCAACTCTCTGAAAAATAAATGAAATACTGCAGCGCAGCAAAATTTATGCTGCACTGCAGAAAAAGTCTTGCAATGCCGCAGTGCAGCATCTATATATTCCTCAGACGCAACGGACCGGGACAATCTCGGTAGGCGACGAAAGGAAAAAGACTATGGCTAAGACACCTGACATGACCGCGATGTTCAAAGACGTTATGGGCTCATTCCCAGTTGATGCATCCGCATTCGAAGACGCGTTCAAAACATCCGCAACGCTGAACGAAAAACTCTCCGCTGTTGCACTGACAGCTGCAGAAAAATCCACAGACATTTCCAGCAAATGGGCTCAGGAAACACTCTCCAAACTGGCTGAGATGTCCAAAGCAAAAGCCGATCCTGCTGACTACGCAAAAGCGATGACAGACTTTGCATCTGCTTACTCAGAATCCGCTGCAGAGCATATGGCTGCTTTCGCTGAAATCGCGAAGAAAGCACAGATGGACACAGTTGAGCTGATGATGGCTGCTGGAAAAGACATGAGCGAAGATGCGCAGGCCGCTGTTAAGAAAGCGACCAACGACGCGACAGCCGCTGTCAAGAAAGCTGCTAAAACTAGCTAAGAGAAGTATCTCATTTGCGCCAAATCCTCCCTGATAGGCGCAATGATACGGGGGCGGGCTTGCAAAAGCTCGCCCTTTCTTTTTGTGAGCCAATCGCTTAAGCTGCGATGCAGCGCTAATTCTTGGGAGGAACCCCGTGGCGGAAAACCAAACACCATTACTTATCAAGCGCTATGCTAGCCGCAGACTGTATAACACCGAAACAAGCGACTACGTGACACTTGAAGACATCGCGGGTTTTATCCGTGAAGGCCGAGAAGTTCAGATTATTGACCTAAAGTCCGGTGATGACCTGACACGTCAGTATCTTCTTCAAATCATTGCAGAACACGAAAGCCGTGGCGAGAACGTTCTTCCCGTAGACGTTCTGAATGATCTTGTCCGCAGCTATATGACACCGGGCGCCAGCGTGGTCCCGCAGTTTTTGCAAGCGTCGTTTGAGATGCTGCGCAATGGCCAAAGCCAGATGATGGACCAGATGACTGCGATAAACCCGATGGCCAAGATGCCGGGCTTTGAGCTGATGCAAGCGCAGCAAAAGGCCTTCATGAAGGCAATGACCGGGGGTCTTGCGGCGCCATCAGGTTGGAGCAGCAAGGAAGAGACTGACTCGGAGGCATCAACTGCCGACGGAGAACCTAAGGAAGACTTGAACTCTATCAAACAGCAATTGTCCGACCTTCAGGACAAGCTGTCAAAACTCAAGTAAGTCCATCGTTTAAAAACCCAGACGGTCCCGCATGGCGTACCACGTCATAGCAAGTATCAAAAGCGGTGTGCGCAATGCGCCACCGCCGGGAAACGCTGGCGTGGGAACACAGCGCATCGTGTCAAATCCGTCGTCTTGGCCTTGGATGGCCTGTGCCATCAGATAGCCTGCATGTGTTGCAGTCCCTACGCCATGGCCTGAATACCCTGACGCCGACAAAACGTTTGGTGCCACGCGCGCCAGATAAGGAAACCGCTTTAACGTAATGCCGAGTGTTCCACCCCATGCGTAGTCGATTTTCACGTCTTTCAGATGCGGAAAGACAACTTGCATCGGTTTGCGGACCACTGCCCGGATGTCGGCGGGGAACTTGTACCCGTAGCTTTCGCCACCGCCAAATAGCAAACGACCGTCGTGCGACAGCCTGAAGTAGTTCACGACAAACCGGCTGTCGGCCACAGCAATATCGCGGGTCAGTACTTCTTTTGTACGCGGGCCCAACGGCTCGGTCGCTGCGATGAAATTGTTGATCGGCATAACCCGTGCGGTGACCGATGGCGCAAGCCCCGACAGATACCCGTTGCACGCCAGTACGACATGGTCAGCAGTGACTTTGCCCGCCGCTGTTTCGATCTTGGCAGGGGTGCCATGTGTCAGGCCGGTCACCCGCGCGCCTTCATAGATCGTAACACCTGCCGCAAGAGCAGCCCGCGCCAGCCCCAGCACAAAGGCGAGCGGATGCAAATGCGCAGCGCCCATATCCAATGCACCACCTTGATAGTCGGGCGATGGGCAGATCGCATGGCAGGCCTCTTTGTCCAGCGTTTCTATGTGGGCGTAGCCGTATTTCTGCTGCAAGTGTTCTGCGTAGCTGTGCAATTCTCGGACGTCACCAGCACTTGATCCTGTCCATGCGATGCCGGGTTTGAGATGGCAGTCAATCTGATGTTCAGCAATCAGGTCTTTCACCAAGGCTTTGGCTTCTTCGCCCATCTCCCACAAAGCGCGCGCTTGCGTATCGCCGACCATTTTCTCCAGACCGGTTTGATCGACCCGCTGACCGCTTCCCAATTGTCCACCGTTGCGCCCCGACGCGCCAAAGCCTACGCGCTGCGCTTCCAGCAAGACAACGCGGCGTCCTGCTTGCGCCAAATGCAGTGCCGCAGAAAGTCCGGTATAGCCGCCACCAATCACGCAGACCTCAGCCTTCACCTCGCCTTGCAGGGGGGGCATCGCGTCCAGCGGTGTGGCCGTTGCGGCGTACCAGCTAGGCGGGTAGCTACCTAACCTATCGTTCGCGTAGAGAAGATCCATGTGTCAGACGTTCATCAACAGATGTTCGCGTTCCCACGGCGAGATGACTTGCAGAAACTCGTCATACTCCGCACGCTTCACGATCGAGTAGACGCGCGCAAATTCGGGGCCAAGCACCTGGTGCAAGTCGGTGGCTTCTTCAAAAAGATCCAACGCACTTCCCAGAACGCGCGGGATGTCTCCCTCTCCGTCGTATGCATCGCCTTTAAATTCAGGCTGGGGTTCTTCCCCGCCCGTCATGCCGAGGTAGCCACAGGCAAGGCTTGCCGCAATCCCGAGGTAAGGGTTGCAATCCATCCCCGCGAGCCGGTTTTCCACACGGCGCGCAGCGGGGCTGGAGAGCGGAATACGGATGCCTGTTGTGCGGTTGTCACGGCCCCAGTTCAGGTTGATTGGTGCGGCATGATCCTTCACATAACGCCGGTAGCTGTTCACATAGGGCGCGAAAACGGCCAACGCTTCTGGCATGTGGTTTTGTAGCCCCGCGATAAAATGCCGGAAAGCATCTGTTTCGCTATCGTCGTCGGCAGAAAAGACATTCTGCCCGGTTTTCGTGTCCAGCACTGAATGGTGGATATGCATGGCACTGCCTGGCTCATCCGCGATCGGCTTGGCCATGAAGGTTGCAAAACAGTCGTGGCGCAAGGCCGCTTCGCGGATCAGACGTTTGAAGTAAAAGACCTCGTCTGCCAGCTTGACTGGATCACCATGCAGCAGGTTGATTTCCAACTGGCCCGCACCGCCTTCTTGTGTGATCCCGTCGATTTCGAAACCCTGCGCTTCGGCGAAATCGTAAATGTCGTCGATCACGGGGCCGTATTCGTCCACCGCGGTCATGGAATAGGCTTGCCGCGCGGCGGCGGGTCTTCCTGAACGTCCCATCATCGGTTCGATTTCATGCGCGGGATCGATGTTTCGCGCGACAAGAAAGAATTCCATTTCGGGCGCCACAACAGGCTCCCAGCCTTTGTCGCGGTAAAGCTGGCACACTCGCTTGAGAACGTTGCGGGGGCTGTAGGGAACAGGCATATCATCGCGGTCGTAAGCGTCATGAATGACCTGCAGTGTCCAGTCACCCGTCCAGGGCGCGGCAGTTGCGGTTTCCATGTCGGGCTTCAGGATCATGTCCTTTTCGATAAAACCGTCCTCGCCTGCGGCTTCGCCCCAGTCGCCCGTGATCGTCTGGTAAAAGATGCTGTCTGGCAGATGGAAATAATCCTGCCGTTCAAATTTGGACGCCGGTACGGCCTTGCCCCGCGCGATGCCGGGTAAATCCGAGATGATGCATTCCACCTCATCCAACCGCCGCCCGGCCAGATACTCTTGTGCAGCTTGCGGGAGTTTCTCTTTCCAGTCGGCCATCAGGCCCTCTCTTTCTTGAAAAAATCAGCCATCATTTTTGCGATTTCCATCCGATCAGACGGGCAAATCAATGTGGATTTTGCATCTTTAAGCAGCGCATCGGGTACAACACCGGCACCGCGAGTTTCAATCAGGTTGTCGATAAAGTCTGCATCATATTCAGGGTGGGGCTGGATCGTCCAAATGCGGTCGCCATAGAGCAAACCCGCATTCTCGCAAAAGTCTGTCTTTGCGAATACCTCGGCGTCGGCTGGACGCTCGACCACCTGATCCTGATGCCATGCGTTGATGGCATAGGTGCGGCCGTTGATATGATAGTCGGTCAACCCCACCGACCATCCCTTGTCGAATTTTTCGACCCGACCGCCCATCGCTTGCGCGATAACCTGATGTCCAAAACATATGCCGATCATGGGAATGCCTGCGGCATAGCTCGCGCGGATGAAGTCCTCTAGCGGCGGTATCCATGAATGCGCTTCATAAGCGCCGTGCTTGGATCCCGTGATAAGCCACCCGTCAGCGGCATGGACTGATTCAGGGAAAACGCCATCAACCACATTATAGCCTTCGATATCAAAACCGTTACCATCCAGAAGGCGGGCGAAGTACCTGTCGTAGCTGCCATCATGCAGCACATTATCGGGGGGATGTCCTGTGTTCAGTACGCCAATTTTCATGTTTCAAACCGTGTCCAGATAGATGCTGACCTGCTCTGTCGGGTCGAGTTCTTGCATATAGTGCAGCTCCTGTCGCTTGGTCAGTACGAAATTGCGGATCAGCTCGGCGGGAAAAATGCGCGCAACTTCTGGGTCCGTTTCGAACACATCAATTGCTGTTTTCCAGTCTCCCGGAATTTGCGGCAGATCGGCGGCATAGGCGTTTCCAGTGATTGGTGCTGGGGGCTCTTGCGCGTCTTCGATGCCATTAATTGCAGCGCCCAGAACAGCGGCCATCATCAGATAGGGATTTACGTCGCCGCCCGAAACGCGGTGTTCGATACGGCGCGCAGCCGGATTGCCAGACGGAATACGGATCGCAGAGGTGCGGTTTTCATAGGCCCAACTGATGCCGGTTGGCGCGTGGCTGTCGGGAACCATACGGTCAAAGCTGTTGGCGTGCGGTGCAAAAATCAGCGCTGAGCCGGGCATCGCCTTGAGGCATCCCGCCACCGCATGGCGCAGCGTTTCAGTGCCTTTTTCGCCGCCATCATCAAAGATGTTGTTGCCATCTTCATCGAGAACGGAAAAGTGAATGTGAAGCCCCGATCCTGCATAATCCTCGTAAGGTTTCGCCATGAAGCTTGCCGCAAACCCATGCTTGCGCGCCATCCCCTTAACCAGCATTTTGAACAGCCACGCGTCATCTGCCGCTCGCAGTGCGTCATCGCAATGCATCAGGTTAATCTCGAACTGGCCCAAACCCGCCTCTGAGATCGCAGTATCTGCGGGCACGTCCATTTCTTCGCAGGCGTCATAAAGATCGGTAAAGAAGGTATCAAACTGGTCCAGCGCCCTAAGGCTTAGAATCTCGCCCGCGACACGCCTTTTACCGGAACGGGGTGAAGGCGGGACTTGCAGTTTTCGGCCGGAATCGTCAATCAGAAAGAATTCAAGCTCAACTGCGCAAACCGGCGTCAGCCCACGCGCTTTATACCGTTGAAGAACGGCGTGCAGCGCATGGCGCGGGTCACCACCGAAGGGTCTGCCGTCCTCGTGAAACATCCAGATCGGCAGCAAGGCAGTTGGTGCATCCAGCCATGGCATGGGCATGAACCCGCGCTCGGTCGGTTTCAGCACGCCATCACGGTCGCCGCTTTCAAGGACAAGCGGGCTGCCGTCGATGTCTTCTCCCCAGATGTCCAGATTAAGCACGGACATTGGAAACCGCGTGCCGTCTTCGACGACTTTATCAGCAAAACGCGACGGGACACGTTTGCCGCGTGCCTGACCATTCAGATCGGCAGCAGCTACGCGGATTGTACGGACCTGAGGATTTTTGCGAAGCCAGTTTTTCATAACTCACCAGTTTGTGCGGCTGGCGTCGGAGGCATATCATCATCCCCACCGCAGCCAGCGCCGCAGATAATTTGATCAAATTATCGATACTACCGGATCAGGTTGGGACGCAACCTTAATTTCGGCTTTAGCTCTTGCGGCAGATGCCTATTCAAGCGGCCGTTGACCAAACCGAAAATTCCGACGATCACCAGAGTAAGCATGATGAAGTAAAAAGCGAGAATAGGGTAGGGAACAAAGGGGTTGAACGTCTTGTCGGCAAAATAGTTTGCATAATAAAGCGCATCGCCGCGCTGCTGCCACGCCGGAAAGCCGGAAAAGAAGACCAGCGCCGTTGCATGGAACAGAAAGATCGCCTCATTGGTATATGCAGGCCATGCCAGCCGCAGCATCGTGGGCCAGATCACACGCCTGAACCGCGACATACCGGTCATGCCATAGGCGTCCGCAGCTTCGGTATCCCCCTTGGGGATTGATAAAAGAGCGCCATAGAAAATCTCGGCCGAGTAGGCAGCAGTGTTGAGGAACAGTACGATCAAGGCGCCAAGCCATGCGGCGGTAAAGGGGTCAAAGAACGGCGAGACCGATTTGAGATTCAAAAACAGGAAGTATCCAAAGAAGAATTGGATAAAAAGCGGTGAGCCACGGAAAATGAAAATGAACCACTCTGCCGGTTTGCGCAGTATCTTGCGCGGAGAGGCCTTTCCCAATGCCAAGGCGGTCGCCAGGAAAAAGCCGAACATCAGCGCCAGAACACCGAAATAGATGTTCCAGATCATGCCAGACCCAATAAGTGTGAACTGCTGACACAGCGTGAAGTCTTCGCGTGGCAACAGCCGTTCGCCGATGCCGATAGCGCGCAGCCCGTAGTCTTGGATCGTTTGCCAGCAGGACATCAGGCGGCCGCCTTTCGCTGCGCTTCACCAGCGGCGGTGGCCTGCCCATGGGTCAGCTTGGCCATTATTTTGTCCAGCACGATCTCGGAGATGCGCGTAAAAATCAGGTAAAAGACCAGCAGCGCGAGGAAATACCACATCCGCCAGTCGCCATGAGGGTAGTCGGTAAAGCGGGGCGTTTTGGTGCCGCCCAACTCGCGCGCCCAGTAGACAATGTCTTCAACGCCGAGCAGAAACAAAAGCGGCGTGGCTTTTATAAGTACCATCCACAAGTTTGACAGACCGGGCAGGGCAAAGACCCACATTTGTGGCACCAGTATACGCCAGAATGTCTGGCGCTGCGTCATTCCGTAAGCTTCGGCGGTTTCAAGCTGTGCGCGCGGCACAGCTCGCATGGCACCAAACAGAACGTTGGCTGCAAAAGCGCCAAAGACGATGGCAAAGGTCAGAACAGCGAGTGAAAATCCATAGGTTTCGTGCACCCACTGTGGGGCTTCACCCAGTGGCATTTTGGCCGCCTGGCACACCACAAAGTCACTGCCTTGCCGGATCGGGTCGGTCCAATCGGGGCACAGCGCCTTGTGACGCATGTACTCAATCGCCTGATCCAGCGCGATAACGAAAAAGAGGAAAAAAGCGATGTCTGGCACGCCGCGTACAACGGCAATATAACTTTTCCCGAACCAGCGCAGGGGGGCGATGGGGGAGCGGGCCGCAGAAGCGCCCGCAAAGCCGAAGGCCAATGCGACTGGAGCTGTGATGGCAAGCAGGGACAATACCGTCAGCACAGACCAGTAGAGTGACATGTGTTTACCGGTGGTCAGGTAACACGCCATCCACTGCCAGTTGGTCAGGGTGCTCGGATCTGTACAAAAGCTGAAGATGCGCGGCCTCGTTCAGGTTGACCGGCGCGAGCAGTACCCGCGCCGGCACTATTGGATCAGAACTGCTCGAGATCGGGCAGCCACTTGCCGATCAGCTCGTTCAGCGAACCATCCGCTTTCATCGACTGAATGGCCACGTTGAATTTTTCTTTCAACTCGGTGTCGCTTTCCCGCAGGCCCAGACCGATACCGCCGCCAATCATGACGTCTTGTTCAAGCATCATCAGATCAGGGTCGGCATTCGCCAGTTCCAGCAAGAACGCTTTGTCGGCCAGCACTGCGTCGGCTTCACCGTTTTTCACGGCCGCTACAGTTTCTTCAGGGGTCGCGAATTCAACCAGCGTAGCACCTGATGAGGCGATATAGCTTGCCTGAATGGTGTTGGCTTGTGCTGCGATCACGCCGCCTTCAATATCCGCATCCATTGAACTTGCCAGATAACCGGAGGGGTCGGGCAGGGTGTATTGTTCGGAAAAGTCGATGACCTCGTCACGTTCGTCAGTGACGGACATGCCCGCGATGATGACATCATAGTTGCCCGACACCAGGTTGGGGATGATGCTGTCCCATTCGTTGGTGACCCATTCGCAGGTCAGTTCGGCCCGCGCGCACAGCTCGTCGCCAAGCTCGCGCTCGAACCCGTCGATCTCTCCCGCATCGTTAAGAAAGTTGTACGGAGGGTAGGCACCTTCAGTACCCATCCGAACCGTTTTGCCGTGGCTGTCAGCCAAAGCGACACCGGCTGTCAGGGCCAGTGCGGTCGTCAAAAGAATTATGTTTTTCATGTTCATACTCCCGTTTATTATTTTGGGTTTACGCAGCGTGGGTTGCAGATAAGAACCCCCGCAGTCGCTCTGATTTGGGCGCTCCGAACAGTGTTTCGGGCGCACCTTGTTCTTCGATCATGCCTTGATGCAAAAAGACCACATGGTCGGACACATCGGCTGCCAGTTTCATATCGTGGGTCACGATCATCATCGTGCGCCCCTCTGCGGCAAGGTCCTTGATGACTTTGACCACTTCCTGTTCCAACTCTGGGTCTAGCGCCGATGTTGGTTCGTCAAAAAGAAGAGCTTCAGGTTCCATGCACAATGCTCGCGCGATTGCGGCGCGCTGCTGTTGGCCACCAGATAGTTGCGCGGGATAAACATCGCACTTGTCGCCGATACCTACTTTGTCGAGATACCCGCGTGCGGCCTCTTCGACCTGCGCGCGGTCCCGTTTGAGCACTGTAACGGGCGCTTCCATGACGTTTTCCAGAATCGTCATATGCGCCCAGAGGTTGAACTGCTGGAATACCATGCTGAGGTTGGTGCGTATTCGAAGAACCTGATCGGCATCAGCAGGCCTGCGCGCATGGCCTTCGCCTTTCCACAAAACCGGCTCTCCCTTGAAGAGGATTTCGCCCTGCTGGCTGTCTTCGAGAAGGTTGCAACACCGCAGAATAGTTGACTTTCCCGAACCAGAAGATCCGATCAGCGATATCACGTGCCCTTTGGGCGCGGCGATATCAACACCTTTGATCACCTCAAGTGCGCCATAGGCTTTGTGTAGGTTCTTGATCTCAATAACCGGCGCTTGGCTGTCCACAGGTATAACTCTATTCTCTTTTGGAGAAGTATAAGGGGGTAAAGTCGCCCGATTTGCAATGTAGAAACATCTAAAACGCTTTTTCCGCAGGGTCATCTTAGCTTTTTGAACTATTTCTGGGCGACCTACCTGTTGGGAACCGCGCAATAAGTCTCCTTGGGAATCGCAATGATATCGCGCAGCATAAGGCAATTTCGATCGTCTTTGCTTAGTTTGGACAGGGCCAAACGGACTGCGCGCAACAGCGCTGCCGCATCCTGTGTGGAGCCGGTTATCAGCGGCAATCCTGGCGTAGGGGCCGTTGATGTCAGCACCCGCAGCCCTTCCGTGTCCTGCGTGTCGCGGGCCAACAGGGCCCAGGTGACTGCGTCGATTGCCGCGATATCTGCCTGACGGGCCGCAACGGCGCGCAACGAATTGAGGTGGCTGCCAGTCTCAATCACGTTGGATGCGAAACTGAAACCCAAACGTTCTGTGCGCAAATGCGCCTCAACCGCGGCCCACCCTGACTGAGACCTTGGATCATTTCGCGCAAGTATACCGCCATTGAATTCTGCAATAGATCCGCGCGGATCATCGGCACGCACAATCAAATGTGACCGGTAGTATCCCGGGGGGCATTCCGCCACCCCGTAGTCCGGTGTGCCAACTAATTGCACGACGTCATGCAGTGTCGTGCGGTAGGGCATTCCACATGTTTGCGACAACAGCAAATCTGGATTTAGCCAGATCTTGTGTGGGTCACTTTGACGGTCAAGCCGCTGGGGCCCTGCACCAAATGCGGCTCGAATAGCTGCCCAAAACCGATCATTTGCCGCGCGCATTGGCGCGGTTTCATACATCGGTAAGCTTGCAATCATGATTGTCCGGTAACGGCCTGCCGGATCACCGCGCTATCGCGGTCGCTGATGCCCAAGAAACTGGTGGTCATACGCACAAGCGCGTCTTCTTCTTTGGCGCGTTCGCCATCTGCCAAGACGACCTCCCACAACGCTTTTACGACCGCAAGGCGGTCTTCGTAGGGGACCGCGTCCTTGATCGCGCGCGTAAATCTCACTGTATCGGGCGCCTCGGCTTCCAGCGCTTCGGCTTCTTCGCGCAATGCGATGACGGCGCCGGGTCCAAGTCCGTAGCGGCCGGCATTAATGCGGTCGATACGCTCTTTCTCGCGTGCACTGTAGTCATGATCCGCGCGTGCGATCCGTACCAAGAGCGCCGATAACGCAAGGCGCGCGTCCTCGTCGGGCAAGGTCTCTGTTTCGGAGCTGCTGAGGCGTCTTAAAAAATCTGCAAACATACTGGGGATATAGTCAGCTTTGGCAGAACTGCCAATATCAATTCCGCGTGACCGCAGCCGCACGTGCTGCGGCGATATCTTCTGTGCTTAATCCCAGTGCGGTTTCCACGTCTTGCAGTATCGTTTCCTCGCCTGTGGCAATGTCCCCATCGGCAAGTGCGATGCTCCACATCGCATCGGCGAGCTTTTTACGCGCGCTATATGTGACCTCCTCTCGCAAAATACGTGCAAATTCGGGCGTGCCGGGCGCGTGACGTTCCAAGGCTTCGCAGGTTGCGCGAAGTTTTGCCGCGTCCAAAGGTTTTAAATCAAAGGTCGCCGAAAGGATCCTATCAATTTGCCCCACCTCTGACGCTTGGTACTGATTGTCAGCGAGGGCGATCCGCACCAGAAGCGCGCCAAGCGCCAGCTGCGCATTCGGCTGCGGCAATGGCTTGGGATCAGGTTTTCTGCGGGGGAAGAGACGTTCAAACATACCCGACATTTAACTCAGATCTGGGCTTTTGCCAAATTTCAAATTGTCGATCGCAAGACCTTGCGGATCATCGTTCACTATCAGAACGCCCGCGATATCAGCAGCGCCACTGCGGCGGATGAATCCAAAGGCATGCTCTGCCGCAGGCGGAAGTGCCAGACGGGTCAGAACGCGTCCGTCGCGCATTAAAAAAGATACTTGTGCGGTGCCGGCTTCGCCACCGCGCAACTGAAAAGCTAATGCGGATTGGTCTTCATCAAAGAGGAAGGCGATCGCCCCTTCGCCTTGTGCGTGGCGTTTCGGGAACCCTGCAGCTCCGTACCCGTTCAGCACGTTATTGCCGTCAAAAAACACCACCGACAAATTTTGACCTGGCGCACCCGGTACGATGGTAAGCGGTGGCAGTGCAGCCCCGGTGATCTGATCGTGGTCGCCCCGCGACGTCACGCTTTGTCCCGCAAAACGTTCTCCGAATATCGCGCCGGGCATCACGAGAATGTCTTTCACCAGATAGCCCGGGCCGCTGCTGGATCGTGTGTCGTCGAATGTGATAATATGGGGCAGCAGCAAGCTGTCGGGGTCAACAAGACAGACCTCCGTTTCGCAAGCCACCGTTCGGGATGCGGATAAAAACGTTAAAGCAGCAATGATACAAATGCGGTGCATGGACACAGTGTTGCACGGCTTTGCAAAATGACAAAGCGGTGGGTGGCGCAACTCATGCAGTTTTGAAGAATTCGTCTATTTGTGCTGCAGCGCCATCCATTCCATAAGGCGGGTTCACGACAAACATGCCCGAACCGATCATACCGTGCCCATCTTTGGCCGGCGGAAAGCTAACCTCGTGTTTTAATGCGTGGGGAAAGGCGCTTTGGATGAGATTTACCATTGCGGCATGACGCCGGTCTTTTAAGATCGGATACCACAAACAGATTGTGCCGACGTTCCAAGCTTTGGACAGTTTTTTCATATGCTTGGGGATGATCTCGTAGTCGGTTTTAATCTCATAGCTGGGGTCAATCAGCATCAATCCCCGTCTTGGTGTCGGGGGGCAGATTGAATAAGCGAATTCAAATCCATCTTTATGTGCGCAGGACACGTTTTTCCCGACTATCGTCTGCTCCAGATGCCTGAATTCTGTTGGGTGTAGTTCGGCGAGGTACAGTTTGTCTTGCGCTCTGAGGCTTGCGGCGGCAATTGCGGGGGAACCCGGATAGATGTCTGAGCCATGCGCGCGTTGGATTTCAGACAACACCTTTTTGTAAGGATGCTTAACGTCAAGAGTGCTTTGGATCCGCAGAATGCCCTGCGCGGCCTCTCCTGTTTTCGTCGCGTGAGGGTGGGTCGTGCTGTACAAGCCGCGCCCGGAATGCGTCTCTATGTATGAAAGCGGTTTTTCTTTTTGCGTCAGGTACTCCAGCGCCCATGCCAAAAGACTATGCTTATGGACATCCGCCAGATTGCCTGCGTGATAACTATGTTGGTAGCTGAGCATAGAGCGGGTTTACTGGAATGAGGGCGGCATGCAATGCCCAAGGGGCGATGCACTGGGATTTGAAGGCAGCAGGACGTCAGATTTTAAGCGCCACGCTATTTATCTGTCTGTGCGGTGCGGCCGCGACCGAAACGTGATAATCGGCCGAGAAGTGCATGTCTAAAAATCTTCCCAACCGCTGTCTGGCTGCGGCGTCTCCAGTGCCAGATTTCCAGTCATTGCCGGTCCTGAGAAGTGTTTCTTTTTCGGCGGCGCTGCCGCCACGCGTTGAAAATGTGCTCGCCCCACTGATTTTGGCTGAGGTGTAAGTTGAAAGGCCTCCATCGCTTTTGCCAACTGATCCGCTTGACGTGCAAGCGATTGGGTGACTGCATTGGTTTCTTCAAACATTGCAGCGTTTTGTTGCGTCACGCTTTCCAGTTGTTGTATCGCGTCATTCGTTTCTGAAATCCCGACGGCCTGTTCTTCGGCTGACTGTGTGATGACAGTGACGTAGTTGGAAATTGTTTCAACGGCTCCTTCAATTTGGGTCAACGCTTCACCGGTTTCTTTCACAAGAGTGACGCCGCTTTCGACATGCCGACCGCTTGCTTCAATCAATGCAGCGATTTCGCGTGCGGCTTCTGATGACCTGCGCGCCAACTCGCGTACCTCAGAGGCCACAACGGAAAAGCCGCGACCGGCTTCACCCGCGCGTGCGGCTTCCACACCCGCGTTCAAAGCGAGAAGATTCGTTTGAAATGCAATGTCCTCGATCAGCTGGACGATATTGGAAATATGGCCGGACGAAGCTTCAATTTCAGACATCGCCGAAATTGCGTTTGCGACGATCTTCGTGGAACTGCTCGTTTTGGATTTAGCCGCATCCACAGCCCCATTGGCATTGCGTGCGCTTTCCGCCGAATCTTTAGAGTTATCGGCAATCTGAGAAATGGCTGCGGACGTCTCTTCGAGTGTTGCTGCCTGAGCTTCGGTTCTTTTGGCAAGACTGTCTGCGGCTTGTTCGATGGTTGCAACATCTGCAGAAATCGTTTGCGCATTTTCGCTGACCAAAGCCATCGCGCGTTCAAGACCGTCGCGCGCTGTGTTGTAGGTGTTACGCAACTCTTCGTAGCTTTTGGGAAACTCAGCGTCGATCGAACGTGACAGATCACCGCGTGACAGCCCTGCCAAGGCCTCTCTTAACGTATCAACGACAAGTTGTTGCTCTGCCTCGATTTTAGAGAGTTTTTCGCGTTCTTTTGCTTCCAAAGCACGCGCATTTTGGTCGGCTTCCAAAGCCTTAGCTGTTTCTGCCTCAGCTGTTGTGCGTGCGTCCAAAGCCTGCCGTTTCGCTTCTTCTGCGGCTTCCAGAGCGTCCGTTGTCTTGTTTTTCTCATCCTCGGCCACAGCGACAGCAGCGCGCGCTTCAGCCTCTGAGGCTTGTATCGTTGCATGCGCGGTGAGGCTTTCCTGGTGCGTGCGCACTCTGTTTATCAGGGCGGACCACAGCACAGCAGCTTCGGTGACAACGATAACGCCATGTACGGCCGTTCGCTGGATATTGCTCATGAAGTCAGAGGATGGATAAACAAGTAGGGGCATTGCGATCGACAGACCCAGATGATGAAGCGCAATCACCGCTGCGGCGGAAATGATAACGATCGGTTCCGACATCACCATACATGCGGCAATCAGCGCAAAAAACAGCATATGCGCGTCCAGCTGCCACGGGTGACCTGCAAGCGCTGCTGTAATGCAGATCGCTTGCCCAATCAGGCCAAAAGCCACCAGAACCCGACCAGACGTATTTTGCATTCGGGCACCGAGAATGGCGAAGGCTGCAAAAATCATCGCAGCAGCTGACATGGCCAGAATAGCATTTCCTGCAAGCCAGGCGCTAAGGGGCGACAAAGGCACCATAAAACACGTACCGATCGCCAACGCGCGCGCGGCATTGCGTCGGGATTCTTCTAGCGTGTCCAAGGTGACATCAGGGGCTTGCGTCATAGCGCTACTCCACAAAGCTGGGCAAGCAGGCCACCGTCTGTGACGGCCCAGGCGCCATGCTCTTTCAATTCGTCAAAAAAGGCTGAGTTGTCTGATACTGCGAGGCTGCCGATTGCGCCCGTCTCGGGGCCAAGGATGCGTCCACCGCTCTGTTCGACAAGGGTTTTTATGTCCGAAAAAGGCGACGCGATCACCAAGACAACATCACCGGCAACTGGTTCTGTTGCCGTGATCGACAGCACGGGACCAGCACAGAGTGCTGCTGCACATACAAAGCTGTGTGTGAAAAGTGACATGTTTCCCTCGTTTCTGTTGAGACGAGGCGTAGACTGATTTTACTAACGTCTGGCTAAGAGTGACGCATTTCGCGCTTATGGTTAATCATGCGATATCCGACGTGCCACTTTTCTGAGCACCATTCTCCAGCCACGATACTTCTGCAGGCTGCGCTATTTCCGCGAACTTCGCGTGATACGCGGCCACTTCGGCATCGGACAGTCTGCCAACCCACTTGTTGCTGGTCGCACTGTGAAAGAAACCGGCCATGTTCTTGAAAGCGCCTTTCTCTGTCGTGTCTTGTGTTTTCTGCGTCACTGTCTTCATTGATGAAAAGGCGGTCGCTTCGGTGATCTCCTCGATCAAAGCGTCACTAGGCGACAGCCCCATCGCCTGCGCGTATCGTCTGATTTCCTTTGCCGGATCGCGTTTGAGGTCCGCGTAGTGAAAGAAGTGCACATTTGGTAACTGTGACCACGCACTGAAGCTGCGGTAGTGGTGCAACAAAGAGGCCAGCGTCAGGTCGTCGGTACCACGCTGTGTTGCCGGAGCTGTCAGGAACCGTTCAAAGGCGGCCCCTTCCTGATCTGGATACAAATACTGGAGCACATCAGAGACCATA
The DNA here is from genome assembly GCA_963796445.1 of uncultured Alphaproteobacteria bacterium. Taxonomy (GTDB): domain Bacteria; phylum Pseudomonadota; class Alphaproteobacteria; order Rhodobacterales; family Rhodobacteraceae; genus Roseobacter. The sequence goes on from CAWCLQ010000001.1 coordinate 221,178, forward strand.
TTCTCCACATGCTTTTCGAGCGAAAAATGCACGTCGATCGGGTGCCGGTAGACGGTGATATAGGTCACATCAGGATGGAAGGGGATGCCGTCGAAAGGCGTGTGTGACTTGATACAACGCCGCGTTGTCTGGGCGTTCAGGGTCTGTACCATCTGTTCCTGATCGCGGAACCCGCAATCTATCCAAAGTGAGTCCTTCCAGACCTGCCGTTGGGTTTCAGCGGCTCCGTTTAGCAGCATCATTATGATGGCCTGGCTCCAAGTGGTGCCACATTTGGGCGGGGTGCTCAGGATGACATCATCTGCGCGCAACTCGAAGTCGTCCCACACACGCGTGTCTGTGATGGGGCCGATATAATCACGGGTTCGTTCGGGTAGGGTGGGCATCTGCGCTCTTTTCAACCGAGATCACTGCAATCGGCTTAAGGCTACCGAAGAAAGCGCTATCCGTCGATGTGATTGTTTTGACGCGCGAGCGTTGAGCACGAGGCAGCTATAGAAACACTGTCAGTGCCGAGATTGAAGCGAACCGGTGGCTCAGACCAAGCGGGAATTGTCTTTGGCGGCCCGCACAAAATCGTCAAAGAGCGGATGCGGATCAAACGGTTTTGACTTAAGCTCGGGATGGAATTGCACGCCAATGAACCACGGATGGTCCGGCCACTCAATTATCTCGGGCAGCTTGCCATCGGGGGACATTCCGGAAAACACCAGCCCCGCTTCTTCCAATTGATCGCGGTACTTGATGTCGACCTCGTAGCGATGGCGGTGGCGTTCGTCGATGGCGGTTTTCCCGTAGATTTCCGCAACCCGCGAGCCCGGGGTCAAAGTGGCGTCATAGGCGCCCAGACGCATTGTCCCGCCTTTGTCGTCCTCAACCTTGCGCGACACCTTGGCGTTGCCCTGCACCCATTCTTTCAGGTGGTACACTACCGGCTCAAAGCGGCGCTTTCCGGCTTCGTGGTCAAATTCCTCTGACCCTGCCGTTTTGATGTTGGCGACATTGCGTGCCGCCTCAATGACGGCCATCTGCATCCCAAGGCAGATCCCAAGGTAGGGCACCTTGTTCTCGCGGGCGTATTGCGCCGCTTTGATCTTGCCTTCGGTGCCACGTTCGCCAAAACCGCCGGGCACCAGGATCGCGTGGAAACCTTCAAGATGCGGTGCCACATCTTCGGTGTCGAAAACTTCTGCTTCGACCCATTCGACCTTGACCTTCACACGGTTAGCCATGCCACCGTGCGTCAATGCCTCTGCGATAGATTTATAGGCGTCTTCCAGCTGCGTATATTTGCCGACAATGGCGACTTTGACTTCGCCTTCGGGGTGGTGGACGCGGTCCGATACATCCCGCCACACGCTAAGGTCCGGCTTGGGGGCGGGTGAAATATCAAACGCATCCAGAACGGCCTGATCCAGCCCCTGCTCGTGGTAGGCCAGAGGCGCGTCGTAAATCGTCGACAGATCATAAGCCGCAACAACGGCTTCCTTGCGCACATTGCAAAACAGCGCAATTTTCTCGCGCTCTTTCTCGGGGATGGGTTGCTCAGAGCGGCAGACCAGAATATCCGGCGCGATCCCGATCGATTGTAGTTCCTTGACCGAGTGTTGCGTTGGCTTTGTCTTTAGCTCACCCGAGGCTGCCAGATAGGGCAGAAGGGTCAGGTGCATGAAAATGCATTGCCCGCGTGGTTTGTCATGTGTGAACTGTCGGATCGCTTCAAAGAAAGGCAGACCTTCGATGTCGCCGACGGTGCCGCCGATTTCGCAGAGCATGAAATCAACCTCATCATCGCCAATCCCGATGAAGTCTTTTATTTCATTCGTCACATGGGGAATAACCTGAATCGTCTTGCCCAGATAATCGCCACGGCGCTCTTTTTCGAGAACCGTTGAATAGATGCGCCCGGATGAGACGGAATCGGTTGTCCGTGCGGCGACACCCGTGAAACGTTCATAGTGCCCCAGATCAAGATCGGTTTCGGCACCGTCATCGGTCACAAAAACCTCGCCATGCTCGAACGGTGACATCGTGCCGGGATCGACGTTCAGATAGGGGTCAAGTTTGCGAAGCCGCACGGAAAATCCGCGTGCTTGCAACAACGCACCAAGTGCCGCTGATGCCAATCCCTTGCCAAGCGAAGAGACCACACCGCCAGTGATGAATACGTACCGTGCCATGTCTTGATCGTCTCCCGTGCATCGTCGCGGATCGGTTTTTATGCCGCTTGGTCAGGCTGCTGAAAGTCGCAGTTCCACGGGATTTAAGGTTATCAGGATTCGGGGCCGGAGCGCAAGTGCATGCGCAACATGCTGTTGATAAACAGACAAATGCCTCAAGGTGTTGTGGTGTCGTTATTCAAGCGTCGGGACAAGCGGCGCGTTGTCATCCGCCGAAGGCGGCAACAGCAGATCGCCTGCAGGGACCGATGGTGCATCTGGCGTTTCAGCAGCCGGAGGCGTCACGCCCAAGCGGTCAATCACAGATGTCCCCGCGGCCTTTTCGGCTGCAAAGATCGTCAGGGTAATTGACGTACAGATGAAGGCAATGGCCAAGAGCCATGTGACTTTTCCAAGTGCCGTTGCTGCGGCTCGGCCGGTCATTGCGCCGCCACCGCCGCCCATACCAAGACCACCGCCCTCTGACCGCTGCATCAGCACGACGGCAATCAGGCCGAGCGCGAGGAAGAGGTGAATGATGAGGACGACGTTTTCCATGCAAGACCTGTAGGGTTCGGAACAGCTTTGGGGCTATCTAGGCAAGTTTGCCGTCACTCGCAAGGGAGGATTGCCCAAGATTGACAACAGGTACAGAGATCGCGCCGCAATCGTTGCCAGGAACGCATCCCGATACCTAAAGTGACGCGGCGTCTTATGCTTTTATTCTCGCATGGCAAAGACCGCCACGTGGAACGCAGCGGTCTGGCAAAGCTTCATATTCTCGCGCAAGCTCTAAGAGGGTTATCCTGGAATTGAGGCGCTATAGGTCAGCTTTGAGTTCATCATATCACAAGTTGAGCCAATCTCGGCGTCAAAGTTTTTGTGTCTTTTGGCAGCTTTACCATTTTTGCGATTCTGCCGCAGCGCAGCAGATAAGCGATGCAACCTGGGACTGGACAAAATCCTCGCGCTACGGCCATTGTAACCTTATGCCACATGACCATCACGACCACGACCACGACCACCCGCATGCGCTGTTACCACCTGATCCCGCGTTACGTGTCAAAGCGCTTGAGACCGTTTTGACACGCAAAGGGCTGGTTGAGCCTGCGGCGCTGGATGCCATTATCGACACCTATGAGAACAAGATCGGGCCGCGCAACGGCGCGCATGTTGTTGTCAAAGCATGGACCGACCCTGCATTCAAAGAGGCGTTGCTGGCGGATGCCACTGCGGTTGTCTCAAATCTAGGGTACTATGGTCGGCAAGGCGAACATATGGTGGCGGTTGAAAACACGGATACCACGCATAACATGGTCGTCTGTACCCTTTGCAGCTGCTACCCTTGGCCGCTTCTGGGCATTCCACCTGCGTGGTACAAATCGGATGCTTATCGCGCGCGCGCTGTGCGTGAGCCGCGCAAGGTCCTGCAGGACTTTGGCGTGACACTGCCCGAAAATACCGCCGTGCGCGTTTGGGACAGCACCGCCGAAGTGCGCTACCTGGTTCTTCCACAGCGCCCCGTGGGGACAGAGGGCATGAGCGAGGCGGAACTGATGGACCTGGTCACACGTGACAGCATGATCGGCACCGGCCTTGCCCGCTTGCCCCAGGAGCCGCCCGCGTGACGCGCGTGCACGATATGGGGGGCCGTTTCGGCGATGGGCCAGTAGTTCCCGATCCTGAAGGTGACGTTTTTGAAGAAGACTGGCACGCCCGCGCGCTTGCAGTAACGCTTGCTGCCGGTGCTTTGGGTCAATGGAACATTGACGTATCCCGCCACGCCCGTGAAAGGCTGTCGCCCAAGGACTACGCGCGGTTTTCTTATTACGAAAGGTGGATGGCGGCTTTGGCGGATTTGCTGGTGGAAACCGGTGTCGTGTCCAAGGCTGATTTTACTGATGACGCGCCCGAGCAAAGCCCGCTGGCCAACCGCCGATTGAAAGCGGAAAACGTCCCGCAGGTTTTGGCGGCGGGGGGACCCGCTGACAGGCCGAGCGATATCACACCAGCGTTTTCGACTGGCGATAAGGTCAAAACCCGCAAGATTACGGCAAATCGTATGATTGATGGCGGCCATACGCGCCTGCCGCGTTATGCCGCGGGCGCCGTGGGCACGGTTATGCGCTACCACGGCACGCATGTTTTGCCCGATAGCGCGGCACACCGTTTGGGCGACGCGCCCGAACCTCTGTATGCGGTTGCTTTTCCCGCTGCTGAATTGTGGGCCAAGCCTGAATACGCGGGCGACGAGGTTATTCTCGATCTTTGGCAAAGTTATCTGGAGCCTGAATAATGGCTAAACCCGATCCCGCCTTTTCAGAGCCGTGGCACGCACAGGTGTTTGCATTGACCGTGCACCTGAATGAGACGGGCTGTTTTTCGTGGGCTGAATGGGCTGCTGCGTTCAGCGCTACACTCGCACGACACGGTTTGAGCAAAGAGCTTGACGGCGGCGACGACTATTTCCTTGCATGGCTGGAAACCCTTGAAACCTTCCTGTCCTCAATGGGTGTCACGGACACGGCCGAGATCGAGGCGATAAAGCAAGCATGGGAAACGGCATACCTCACCACGCCACATGGCGCACCGGTCAAGCTTGCGCCCTAGCCCTTTGGTCCGACTTAGCCCTTCGGTCTGCTCGTCAGGCCAGCTTTATTCAAGAACCTGCGCCACGCGCCGGGACGGGGTAGCGTTGGCCGCCAAAGCCTGGACTTGCCGGCCAGCCGGTCAAATTCATGCACATCGATAACTTTTTCAGCACAGCCGCACCCTTCGCCCAAGCCCACTTTGGCATAATAGAATTTTTCGAAGTCTTCCGGTCGCTGTGGTTTTCGCATGATGCGTGCCTCTCTATTCGTCAATGTCATCGACGTCGGTTTGGCCGGTCAGGGCGCGGCGCACATGGCTCCAGCCCAATCCTACGCCAAGCACCACCGACAAAGCCAGTAAACCAATCCAGACGTTGAAGCTTTGATTGTCGAGCGTGAGGATGCCGAAATCATACAGCACCCAGATCAAGGCACCGACAATCGCGAGCAGTAAGACAACGCCGACCGCCCCGATGGACCGCAGGGTCGCGCGCAGAAAAATGATGTAGCACACCAGCAGGATCAAACCCGCAAGAACGGCGACCGACATGTTTTGACGCCCGAAATCCTGCACCCATGACACGTAATTGTACGGCGTTGGGTTAAAAGTCACTACCAAAAGGGCAAAAGCCGCAAGCCACCTTGTCAAAATGCCCATTCCGCCCGATCCTTTGCGCGCCATTATCTTTGGGCCAGAAGTATCCCCGACATCTACAGAAAGTCCATGCCACGTAATAATTGGCCACGCTGGCCGTGTTTTTATTTTTGAGGTTTCGCCCGATGCGCGGGCTCGCTATACGGGCGCGGGCTTTATGCGAATGCAAAGGATCAGCCATGGCAAACGTCGTCGTCGTCGGCGCCCAGTGGGGCGATGAAGGAAAAGGCAAGCTGGTCGACTGGCTGTCGGAACGCGCCGATGTCATCGCGCGCTTTCAGGGCGGCCATAATGCGGGCCATACGTTGGTTATTGATGGCAAGGTCTACAAGCTTAACGCGCTGCCCTCGGGTGTGGTGCGGGGCGGCAAGCTTTCGGTAATCGGAAACGGTGTCGTTCTGGACCCTTGGCACCTGATCAAAGAAATTGAATCGATCCGCTCGCAAGGGGTCGAAATCTCACCCGAGACTCTGATGATTGCGGAAAATACCCCGCTGATCCTGCCCATTCACGGCGAACTTGACCGCGCGCGGGAAGAGGCTGCCAGCAAGGGCACCAAGATCGGCACCACAGGCCGCGGCATCGGTCCTGCATACGAAGATAAAGTGGGCCGCAGGTCGGTCCGCGTGGCGGATCTTGCTGATCCTGCAACGCTTGAGGCGCGTGTGGACCGTGCGTTACAGCACCATGATCCGCTGCGCCGCGGTCTGGGAATCGAACCTATCGACCGTGATGCGCTTGTCGCTCAACTCACTGATATTGCGCCGCAAATACTGGCTTATGCCGCTCCGGTCTGGAAGGTGTTGAATGAAAAGCGCAAGGCGGGCAAGCGCATCCTTTTTGAAGGGGCGCAAGGCGCACTGCTGGATATCGACTTTGGCACGTACCCTTTCGTCACCTCATCAAACGTGATCGCGGGGCAGGCGGCGACAGGCGTGGGCATTGGCCCCGGCTCTATCGATTATGTGCTGGGGATCGTAAAAGCCTACACCACCCGCGTTGGCGAAGGCCCGTTTCCGGCAGAGCTGGATGACGCCGACGGCCAGCGGCTGGGTGAGCGCGGCCACGAGTTTGGCACCGTTACAGGGCGCAAGCGCCGCTGCGGTTGGTTTGACGCCGTGCTGGTGCGCCAAACCTGTGCGACATCCGGCGTGAACGGGATCGCTTTCACCAAGCTAGACGTGTTGGACGGCTTTGAAACCCTCAAGATTTGCGTGGGCTACGAGCTTGACGGCGAACGCGTCGATTACCTGCCGACGGCGGCCGATCATCAGGCGCGTTGCACACCGATCTACGAAGAAATGCCGGGTTGGTCTGAATCCACCGAAGGCGCGCGCAGCTGGGCAGACCTGCCCGCGAATGCGATTAAATACGTACGTCGCGTGGAAGAGTTGATTGAGTGTCCGGTAGCCCTACTTTCAACGTCACCAGAGCGTGACGACACCATTCTCGTCACGGACCCTTTTGCCGATTGACGGAGCGCCCATGCCGCTGAGTTACAAAGCCAAACGACGCTATGCCCTTCTGATCCTATTGATTGGGCTGCCGGTGTATATCATCGCCTCAGTCACGGTGGTGAACTGGCTTGAGCGGCCTTCGATATGGGTCGAGTTGTTTGTGTATGTGGCGCTGGGCATTCTATGGATTCTGCCCTTCAAATTTGTTTTCAAAGGCGTAGGGCAGGCCGACCCGGACCAGCCAAACCAATAGACACAACGGCAAACGGCGACGCTGGATGCGCCGCCGCTGCTCAAATCCCGTATGGCTTGATTAGCCTACTGCGCGGTGACCCGGTTTGTATCCGATCGCATCGGAGGCTGTGAAACGGCCACCTTTGATTTTTTCAATCTTGCCAGTACGCAACAACTGACCGAAAGAACGCAGACCGTCTTCACGCGTGAAGTCGCCGCAATTTGCCTGACGCACACGCGACATCAACTCGGGGCGCGAGAACTGCTCATGACCTTCGACGTAGGCGAGATACGCTGCAGCCGCTTCAAGCAGTTCGGGCAGTGACTTTGCGCCACGCTCGGACGCATAGGCTGCGAACCCTGTGTCTTCGACAACTATCTCGCCGTCTTCGGCAGATGCCGCAACACGACGTGGTGCCACCGGACCGCGTGCGGGGGGGGCTTCGGCGTCGATACGTTGCTCGGCCACCAATTTCAGGGGCGCTGCGCGTTCTTCGTGCGGCCGTTCCGTCCGGTGCTCGCCTGCCATCGCGCGACGCGGTTTGACCACATCGGCAAGGTCGCTGCGGTAGACTTCCGCTTCTTTTTCCTCGTTTTGCGCCTCATCGTCCATTGAACGATCCGCAAAACGTGCCGCGACCGCTGCGCGCAAGTGCGCGAATGCGCTGCGGCGCGTCTGGCCTTCGGGTTCCTGCATCTGATGATCGGCCTCCGCCATCAGCCGTGATACATCCTCGCCGGTTTCTTCATCGATTTCGGGCAGGGCTTGACGAGGCGCTTGTTCATCAATGCCTTCGCTACGGGCGCGGGTCTCACTGTCCTGCGCACCGAGGCTGGCCGACATGTCTTCATCTTCGTATTCTTCAAGATCACCGGCGTCTAAAGCAGCGTCCAGATCGGACCGGTTCACCTTGAGCACACGGCCCTGCGTTTCGGCATCATCGTCCGAGCCGTCCCCAAACAAGTTGTCCTTGGCGTCATCGTCGTCGCTGTTTTCTTCGATGCGGCGCAAAATCTCGTCAAGATCATCAGCGTCGTCTTCGGCAGTCTCCGCAGTTTCCTCGTCCGCTGTTTCAAGCGGCTCGTAGGCGGCTTCGTCTTGTTCGAAAGCGTCTACAATATCTTGTGCGGCATCTGCCATAACGTCCCGCGCGACAGGAGTATCATCGTCCTCACGTGTGAAGGCGGCATCAAGATCAGCAAAATGGCCCATAGGTTGAGGTGTTTCGTCATCATCTTCGTAGCTTGTCGACAGTTCTTCGTCTTCCTGACGAGACACGACCGCCCGAATACGTTCTAGCTTGTCTGCGAAAGATGCGGTCTGTGCGTCTTCTTCCGCATCGCTCACCGCGTCTGCAAAACTGTGCTCGGGTTCGGGTGTTTCGTCAGCCGCGTCGCTTAGCGATGTAGAGACGGTAAAATCCACAGCGGAGATCGACTCCTCCATGTCGTCGGTTTGAACTTCCGTATGGACGCTTTCAGCAAAGAAAGCCGCCACGTCATCGCTGGCATCGGGGACCACATCTTCGACGGCCGGCTCTTCGACGGGCATGTCGGTTTCGGTCATCGCCGCATGTGCGGTGGCGTCCTCTTCCGCCTCAATGTTTTGCGATACGTTTTCGATTTCGTCAGAACTGGTGGAAACGGCTGCTTCGACCGGTGTTTCGACACGTGGTGTAGGATCCTGCATCGCAGGGCTTTCTACCATATTCGGTGTCGAAGTCGGTGCCGTTGTCTTTGGCAAAGACGCAGGCTCTGTCATTGGCGCAGGTGCCTCAGACGTCTGCTCCTCATGCGCTTTAAGCATGATCCGGCCTTCGTGCTCATGTGCTTCGACGCGCCGCGAGACTTCTTTTTCTGCAATGCGTGCCAGCATCTCAGCATCTGGCTGAGGTGGCTCAGCACCGAAATACCGATCATCGGATGCGAGGTCACGGAAATACTCTGCAATGGCCTTCATCGTATCGAAAGAGTCGTCAAACCCTTCCAGCGTACAGGAAAATGTCCCATAAGATACGGTGAGAATCTTGTTATTATTCATCATAGGATGCTCGTCCTCTGTGTGTTTTCAACAAGATGTTTAACATTTTAGGCAAGTCCAAAGGGGCCCGAATCTGTGATTTTAATCGTATCATTTCGTGGCGAGAATGTGTCTTGTTTCCAATGCGGGCATAATTCTTAAGTGAAAAAATCAATTTTAGACATACTCGAGCCATTAACTATCATTGGCGGTGGTGATTGTACCGTCGACGATATTGACCTTGCCCGCACAATTGCACCCACTTGTGTCGCTGCAGATGGCGGTGCCCATATCGCGCTGGAATGGGACGTGCCGCTGGCAGCAGTGATCGGCGATATGGATACTATAACCAATGCAGCCCGAGCGCAAATTCCGCTCGAAAAATTCCATCACATCGCCGAGCAGGACAGCACCGATTTTGACAAAGTCTTGCGCCATGTCTCAACGCCGCTGGCCATTGCGGTCGGGTTTTCAGGCGGGCAGGTCGATCATGCGCTCGCGGCGCTGCACACATTGGTCGTCTATTGCCACAAGCGGGTCATTGTACTGGGCAAACAGGATGTAATCTTCCTATGTCCGCCGAAGATGACGCTGCCGCTTGAGGCTGGAACCCGCGTGTCGCTGTTTCCATTCGGGGCGGTGCGTGGCACCTCGACCGGTCTCAAGTGGCCGATAGACGGGATAGATTTTGCACCGGGGCAGCGGTCCGGCACGTCCAATCAGGCAACGGGCGATATCACCGTGACAGTAGAGCGTCCCAACATGCTGTGTATCCTGCCGCGTCAGTTTATTCGGCAGGTTGCGTCGCAGCTCGTGGGACAGCAAGCGACTGCGCAATGGCCCGTTCGCGCAAGATAACGTAAAGGCCTGCGAGGATCGTTATCAAAATGCCTGTGCTGGCCACAGGGTTTGGCAGATCGCCGAAAATGATAAACCCCAGCACGGTTGCAAAGGGTATTTCCAAGTATTGCATTGGTGCCAGCGTGGCAGAGGGAGCATAGCGCAGCGACCACGTCATCAAGAGATGCGCGATTGTGCCCAAAATGCCGATACTCAGTAAAAGCGACCATTCGAATGAAGAGACATGAATGAGGTGCATTTGCGTAAACGAAGACCCCTGAAAGACCAGCAGGATCGGCAACATGATCACCAACGCCATGACCCCGCTCACGGCCTGCAGGCTTATCGGGTCCGTTTCCTTGGCAATTTGGCGTGTCACCAGCATGAAAAGCGCGAAGTTGAATGCAACCGCGACAGGCAAAAGCGCTGGCCAGCCAACCTGGGCAAAGCTGGGTTGAACGATCAGCAGGGTTCCCAAAAAACCAATGGTACAGGCAATGATGCGCCGTGAACCCACTTCTTCTTTCAGTGCAAATTTTCCTAATACCAGCATGATAAAGGGCATCACGAAGGCGATAGCGATCGCATCTGCAAGCGGCAGAAATTTAAGCGCGGTCACCATCGTCGCGATGCCGACGATATGCAGGACCGTGCGGATGAATGTTAGAACACCAACGCGTCTGTTCATCCGCCATGCGCGGCGTGTGATCCAAACCAGTGGAATCAGTACTGCCGCCTGCACGGCAAAACGCACAAGAACCAGCTGCCCGATCGGCACCGTCTGACCCAGGATTTTAGCCACAGCGTCTCCGACCGGCGCAAGAACGCAGAATCCAAGCATCAGCATGATGCCGAGGAAGGGCCGGTCAAGTGTCATGCAACAAGCCTACTTTTTTGCGAAAGCCATTGCAAGCGATGGTTGTATAAAAAGCTGCAACTCATCTTGTGGGGATTAGCAGTTTGGTACGTTAACTGCCAAGCCGCCCAAAGATGTTTCCTTGTATTTTTCAGACATGTCCAAACCGGTTTGCCGCATGGTTTCGATGCACGCATCCAAGGGAACAAGGTGTGTGCCGTCGCCTCGTAGCGCCAGCGATGCGGCGGAAACGGCTTTGATAGCGCCAAGGCCGTTTCGCTCGATGCAGGGCACCTGCACCAAACCTTTGACCGGATCGCACGTCATGCCCAGATGATGTTCCAACGCGATCTCAGCTGCATTTTCAACCTGAGCGGGTGTTCCGCCCATCACAGCGCATAAACCCGCGGCAGCCATTGCCGCCGCTGATCCGACCTCTGCCTGACATCCGGCTTCGGCCCCCGAAATTGATGCATTGAACTTGACCAATCCGCCAATGGCCGCCGCTGTCAGCAGAAAGTCTTCTACATGTTTTTCGGACGCGCCGGGCACGTGATCGAGGTAATAGCGCATTGTGGCAGGCAGCACACCGGCAGCACCATTGGTCGGCGCCGTTACCACCTGACCGCCAGCGGCATTTTCTTCGTTGACCGCCATGGCATAGACGCTCATCCAGTCGTTGATCGTGTGCGGGGCGTTCAGGTTCATGCCACGCTCTGACAAAAGCGCGTCATGGATGCCCTTTGCGCGGCGCTTTACATTCAGACCCCCGGGGAGAATGCCGTCGGTGGTCAAGCCCCGTTCGATGCAGTCGTTCATGACCTGCCAAAGACGTTTAGTGCCTTTTTCAAGCGAAACCGAGCAGCCTCTTGCGATCTCATTGGCGCGTTTCATCTGTGCGACCGACTTGCCAGAGGCTTGCGCCATCTCAAGCATCTGAGCGGCAGATTTAAAAGGATAGGGGATCGGTGGGCCGTCGGGATTTGTGTCATTCCCCGCGTTCAGTTCCGCTTCGGTCATGACAAAGCCGCCGCCAATCGAATAGAAAACCTCGCTTAATGTCACGTCACCTTGTGCATCTGTCGCGCGCAACACCATTCCGTTGGCATGCCCCGGTAGGGTAGTTTCGTAGTCGAACACCAAATCGTTTTTCGGATCGAAACGCAGCGGCGGCAAACCGTCAGGCTCAATCATTCCGGTATGATTGACAAGGGCCAGCACCGCATCGGCTTTTTCGGCGTCATATGTTTCTGGCACAAAACCGGCGAGACCCAGAATTGTCGCGCGGTCGGTGGCATGTCCCACACCGGTGAAGGCCAAAGACCCATGTAAAGACGCCTGCAGGCCATGAAATTCGAAGGGCGATTGGCGCATCATGTCCAGAAACCGTGCGGCTGCAACCATTGGACCCATCGTATGCGAAGACGACGGGCCTACACCGACTTTGAACATATCAAACACAGAAAGAAACATGCAGGAACCTTCGATTGGCGGCGATTCATTGCTGTATACTTGGTTCCCTTGGGCAAGCGCTGTGAAAAGCGACCTGAACAGGCGAAAAACGCTTTGAAAGTGCCTGCGCGCTCGATGCTTTGGCACCATTGTTGCGAAAGATGTCGGAATCGCTCTCGCACCTTGGCAACATGTTTTCTATAAGACCTGCGAGCACAGCCAAGGAGCCCCTCATGTCCTCAGACCTCTCTGCCATCGACAAAGCCAAATTCGTCTGTGCAAAACGGGCCAGTCAATTTGTCGAAAGCGGGATGCGGGTAGGTTTGGGAACTGGTTCAACAGCGGCATGGTTGGTCAAATGCCTCGGTGAACGGGTGCGTGACGAAGGATTGCGCATTAAAGGCGTGCCAACGTCCACGCGCACGGCGGAACTTGCCCGTGAGGTCGGGATCGATGTGATCTCGTTGGATGAGGCGAAATGGCTGGATCTGACAATCGACGGTGCTGATGAATTTGACGCTGAGCTGAACCTGATAAAAGGCGGCGGTGGGGCGCTTTTGCAGGAAAAGATTGTAGCGACCGCGTCAGACAGGATGGTTGTGATCGCTGATGTTGGAAAAGAGGTTGAAACCCTCGGTGCTTTCCCGCTGCCGGTCGAGGTCATCCCCTTCGGCTGGCAAACGACGCAAGCCTTGGTCGAAGAAACGCTTGTTTCGATGGACGTTTTGGGCCGGGAAAGCACCCTGCGCATGAACGGTGAAGTGCCTTACGTCACAGACGAGGGAAACCACATTATTGATCTTCACCTCAAACGGATCGGTAATGCGCGTCAATTGGCGCTGGTGTTGAACCAGATGCCAGGGGTCGTCGAAAATGGCTTGTTCATTGATATTTGTGACACGGTCGTGCTGGGCTTTGGCGACGGCAAGGTCGAGGTGCGCGACATCAATGACGGAACTGTCGATACCGAACGTCTGGATATTCTGGAGACAGGCAACTTGTTTAACGATTTGTCCGACTGACCGCGACGGGAACATGAACACGCTTTGGTGAGGTGCTGGACTCAAACCTAGCCAAGCTACCAAAGGTGGATACATAGGAAGACCGGCCGCGTGAGACACTTTAGAAAGGTCCGCAACTATGAGCACTTTTGACTTTGACCTCTTTGTAATCGGAGGAGGCTCCGGTGGTGTGCGCGCGGCGCGCGTGGCCGCAGGAGAGACAGGTGCCAAAGTGGCGCTCGCGGAAGAGGACCGCTATGGCGGTACCTGCGTCATTCGCGGCTGTGTGCCCAAAAAGCTGATGGTCTTTGCCTCTGAATACGCAGGCGTTCCCGAAGAAGCCCAGGCCTACGGCTGGGACATGCAAAAAGGCAGCTTTAACTGGCAGTCGTTTAAGACACGTTTGAACGCGGAACTTGACAGGCTGGAGCAGGTATATCGCAACCTGCTTTCAGGCTCGGGTGTCGAGACATTCGACGCCCGCGCACGCGTGTCAGGGCCACATGAGGTCACGCTGTCAACGGGCGAGGTTAAATCGGCCAAACATATTTTGGTTGCCACGGGCGGCCACCCTGTGCGGCCGGATCTGCCTAACGCGCATCTTGGTATCGTATCGGATGATATTTTCCACATGGAGGCTTTGCCAAAGTCGATCCTGATTGTCGGAGGCGGGTACATTGCCTGCGAATTCGCAGGCATTCTGAACGGCCTTGGCGTTGAGGTGACACAGTATTACCGCGGGGCTCAAGTATTGCGCGGCTTTGACGACGAGGCCCGCGGGCTGGTTGCTGAACAGATGCGCGAGCGAGGCATCGACCTCAAAGTTGGCACCAATATTCTGGAAATGGCGCCAGCATCCCAGCACGATTCAACTATGGAAACCGGAGCGATGGGCGGCACAGCGCAAGAACGTGTCGAGCTTGCCAAGATGCACGGGAACGCGTCAGGTCCGTCGGGGCCGGTTTGGGTCAAGTCGACCAGCGGGTCCGAGGGCGTTTTCGATGTGGTTCTGTTTGCGACCGGTCGCGACCCCAACAGCAAGGACATCGGGCTGGAAGACCTTGGCGTCGGCGTTGGACGTCGCGGCGAGATTGACGTGGATGAATACAGCCAGACCAAGGTGCCGTCGATCTATGCGATTGGCGATGTGACCAACCGTGTGAACCTCACGCCGGTCGCCATCCGCGAAGGAATGGCTTTTGTTGAAACCGTTTTCAAAGGCAACCCGACCGCTGTGGATCATGAATTGATCCCGTCCGCGATTTTCACGCAACCCGAAATGGGCACCGTGGGATTGAGCGAAGAGGCGGCGCGCGATAAAGAACCTGTTGAAGTTTACTGCACCTCGTTCCGGCCCATGCAAACAGCCTTTGCCGGGAAAGCCGACAGAGTGCTTATGAAATTGATCGTCTCGAAGGCCACGCGCAAAGTGTTGGGGTGCCACATCGTGGCACCAAATGCCGGTGAAATGATCCAGTTGGCAGGGGTTGCAGTGAAAATGGGAGCGACCAAAGAAGACTTTGATCGGACGGTTGCGGTGCACCCCACAATGTCGGAAGAGATCGTAACGATGCGATCTCCTGTCCGAACGGCTTGAATTCCGTGCAGGGCAGCGTACCTATGCAGTGGTTTGATCGTGAAGATACGCGATTTAGAAGGGAAAGAACTTAATGGCTGGCAATAATGGCGGCCCCTGGGGGGGCGGCGGAAATTCGGGCGGTGACAGGCCCAACGGTGGATCTAAAGACGGGAATCGTGGCTCAGGTGGCGGTGGCCCGCGTGGGCCCGGCGGCGAAGGTCCGCAAATTCCTGAAATAGACGAGCTGGTCAGAAAAGGTCAGGAACGTCTGCGCGTCCTCATGGGTGGCAAGGACGGCGGTGGTAACGACCGCGGTACCGGCGGCGGTGGCGGCGGTGGTGGTCCCGCGTTTACGCGCGGCACTTTTGGCTTGATCGCGTTGGGCGCAGTAGGTGCATGGCTAATGGCCAGCTTCTACACAGTCGCTCCCGAAGAACAGTCAGTTGAGCTTTTCTTGGGCGAATATTCGGCAACCGGCAATCCAGGTTTGAACTTTGCACCATGGCCGCTTGTCACAGCAGAGGTTCTGCCCGTGACGCGCGAACAAACGGAAGATATCGGTGCCCGTACAGACAGCGGCCTGATGTTGACCACGGATGAAAACATCATCGACATCGATTTTCAGGTCGTTTGGAACATCAACGATCCTGCCAAATACCTCTTCAATCTGGCTGATCCACGGGAAACGATCACTGCTGTGTCCGAATCTGCGATGCGCGAAGTCATCGCGCGGAACGAATTGGCTCCGATCCTGAACCGGGATCGTCAGGTGATTGCAGATGAGGCAGAGTTTTTGATCCAGTCAACACTGGACCAATATGACAGCGGCGTGAATATCGTACGTCTCAACCTCGACAAGGCCGACCCGCCGCGCGAGGTTATCGACAGCTTCCGCGAAGTTCAGGCAGCTGAACAGGAACGTGACCGGCTGGAGCGTCAGGCGGACGCCTATGCCAACCGCGTGACAGCGGGTGCTCGTGGTGAAGCGGCAAGCCAGCTGGAGCAGGCTGAAGCCTATCGCGCCCAGCAGGTGAACGAAGCACAGGGTGAAGCCGCACGCTTTACCTCGGTTCTAGAGGAATACGTGAAAGCACCTGGCGTGACCCGTAAACGCCTCTATCTCGAGACGATGGAGCGCGTTCTGGGAGACGTCGACAAGATCATCCTTGAAAGCGATCTAGGCGGTAGCGGCGGACAGGGCGTTGTGCCGTACCTGCCTCTGAATGAACTGCGCCGTCCTGCCGGAGGAACGAACTAATGAAAGCTGCTAAATTTCTTATTCCGATCGCAGTTATTGCGGCTGTTGGCGTTCTAAGCTCGGTCTTCATCGTCGATGAACGGCAAAAAGCGCTTGTGCTTCAGTTTGGTCAGATCAAATCCGTGAAAGAAGATCCGGGGCTGGCGTTTAAGCTGCCGTTTATTCAGGAAGTCGTGCGCTATGACGACCGTATCCTCGCGCTCGATACTGAAGTGACCGAAGTTACACCTTCCGATGACCGTCGTTTGGTTGTCGACGCTTTCGCGCGGTACCGGATTTCTGATGTTGTTCAGTTCCGACAAGCGGTCGGTGTAGGTGGTCTGCGCGCCGCCGAGGATCGCCTTGAGGGTATCCTGAACCCGACCATCCGTGCGGTTCTGGGTTCTGACGGTGTTACATCCAACACTATCCTTTCCGCAGATCGTGCGGAACTGATGGAGCGGATCACGACCCAAGCGCGCCAGCGGGCCTTGCCACTGGGCCTCGAGGTTGTTGACGTGCGTCTAAAGCAAACAAACCTGCCCGAGCAGAACCTTGACGCGACTTTCGCAAGGATGCGGGCGGAACGCGAACGTGAAGCCGCAGACGAAATCGCACGTGGTGAAGAAGCCGCGCAACGTGTACGCGCTCTGGCAGATCGTACCGTGGTCGAACTGACATCGGACGCGACGCGCGAAGCGGACATTATCCGTGGTCAAGCGGATGCGGAACGCAACGCGATCTTCGCCAATGCCTTCGGCGCGGACCCGGAATTCTTTGAATTCTATCGGTCGCTGACAGCATATGAACGCGCGCTGAAAGGCAGTAACTCCAGTATGGTGTTGTCGCCTGACTCTGAGTTCTTCAACTATCTGCGCAGTGACCAAGGCGCACGATCTGTTGAGGGCGAGCGGTGAGCACGCTTCTTCTGGCCCTTGGGTTGGTTATGATTATCGAGGGGCTGGCGTATGCGCTGGCCCCTTCGCTTATTGAGCGCATGCTTGAAATGCTCAGATCATTGCCGGAAACGGCGGTGCGGCAGATGGGGTGGTTGGTTGTGGTGACGGGCGCCATTCTTGTTTGGTTTGCTGTGCAAATAGGCGGTTTATAGACTTTAGCGGGTCATGCATTGGCACCGCTTTCCCTTGTGTGACGTCACAATGAGTTGAAACTCGATGATCACAACCCATCTTAACCTTGCAGGATTGGATGACTACATGCAGTCTTGCAACAGGCACGTAATCAAAGGTGCACCCGCCCGTGAGGCTAGACTGTATTCCAGGAGACGACGCATGAAACCCCAAGCGGTACCCATGTCCATGACACTTACCAACAGCCATCAGATCAAAATGCTGTTGGTCGCAATTTTAGCACTGGCGTTTGCGCTGGTCGCACCGGTCAGCGCCTTCGCGCGCCCGGCAAGCCTCGCGCCACTGGCCGAGGAGATCAGCCCGTCTGTGGTCAATATCACAACCTCGACGACTGTCGCGCGCCGCACAGGACCGCAGGGCATTGTGCCGGAAGGGTCCCCGTTTGAAGATTTTTTCCGCGACCGCAACAACGCCCCTGAGGGCACGCCGCGCAGGTCATCGGCTTTGGGGTCGGGTTTTGTTATTTCTGAAGATGGCTTTGTGGTGACCAATAACCACGTGATCGAAGGCGCTGACGAAATTCTGGTCGAGTTCTTCAATGGTGAAGAACTCAGCGCAGAGGTCGTCGGAACTGACCCCAATACGGATATCGCCCTGCTGAAAGTTGAGAGCGACACACCATTGCCGTTTGTACCGTTTGGCGACAGCGACGAAGCACGCGTTGGCGACTGGGTCATCGCGATGGGCAACCCGCTGGGACAAGGTTTTTCGGTTTCGGCTGGTATTGTGTCTGCGCGCAACCGCGAATTGAGCGGGCGTTATGACGACTACATCCAGACGGATGCGGCGATCAACCGAGGTAACTCGGGCGGCCCACTCTTTAACATGGACGGTGAGGTGATCGGTGTGAACACCGCGATCCTGTCCCCGACGGGCGGCTCAATCGGCTTGGGCTTTTCGATGGCGTCCAATGTTGTGACTCGCGTGATTGACCAGCTGCAGGAATTTGGTGAGACGCGTCGCGGATGGCTTGGCGTGCAAATTCAGGACGTGACAGACGATATGGCCGAGGCGATGGGTCTTGCATCTACGAATGGTGCTGCGGTGAACGGCGTACTCGAAGGGCCTGCCAGTGAAGCGGGCATCGAAATCGGTGACGTCATCATCAGCTTTGACGGCAAAGACGTTGAAGACACGCGTGATCTGGTCCGTCAGGTCGGGAATACACCCGTGGGCGAAGCAGTGCGCGTTTTGGTCCGCCGTGGTGAGGAGACAATGACACTTATGGTCACTCTGGGCCGCCGTGAAGATGCGGAAGCCGCGACACCTGCCGTGGCTCAAGCGCCGGCTGAAGATGTACCTACCTCGACCGAGATGATGGGCCTTACGCTGTCCGTGCTTGACGATGATCTGCGCGAACAGCTGGGCACAGGTGGCGATGCCGAAGGTTTGGCGGTCACGGACGTGGATGAGGCGTCCGAAGCCTACGAGAAAGGCTTGCGGGCGGGTGATGTCATCACCGAAGCAGGCCAGCAGAAAGTGACAAGCATCGCCGATTTGGAAGATCGTGTTGCGGCGGCGAAAGAAGCAGGGCGTAAATCGCTCCTTCTGCTCGTGCGCCGTGCCGGAGATCCGCGCTTTGTCGCTTTGTCCCTTGCGGAATAAACCAGCTGCTTACCGGTTACGAAAGGGCGCCTTAAGGGCGCCCTTTTTTGTGTACCGTTTTGCATTTGCGCAGAGCCTTTACAGGCAGGTCATCTATGTGGGAGGGGCGTCCGTTGTCACTAGCCGGTCAAGCATGCTCGACAGGTCTTCGATCTCTTCAGCCAGAATATGTGTGACGGAATGGGCCCGTTGTAGGCGCCCCGTCACACGCAGCATGCGCCCCGCGACCACAGCGCGGCGGAATTTTTCGTAAATGTGCCGCCAGACGATGATGTTTACGACACCTGTTTCGTCCTCCAGCGTCAGAAAGATTACCCCTTTCGCGGTGCCGGGGCGCTGGCGCAAAATCACCAACCCCGCAACGGCCACTTTTGCGTTAAGCGGTGGCAGGTGCAGTTGGCTTGCCGTCAGACAGGCGGGTGGACGTGGCCAGTTGCCTTGGCGTTTTTGCGTGGCCGCTGCGGGGGGAGGGGGCGTGAAAACCTGCATGAGAACAAATATAGAACATATGCGCCGTATTACAATCCTGCACGCGGGGGGTCGCAAAATCGGTTCTTGCGTTCTATATGCGACAGAAGACAGACAAACACTGCAAGAGGAAATAACAGACGTGGCTAAGATCACTTACATCGAACACGGCGGCAAAGAGCATGTTGTAGAGGTCGCAAACGGCCTTACCGTCATGGAAGGCGCGCGCGACAACAACATCCCCGGCATTGAGGCCGATTGCGGCGGTGCCTGTGCTTGCTCGACCTGCCACGTCTACGTTGACCCCGCATGGGTCGGCAAGCTGCCAGCCAAGGAAGACATGGAAGAGGACATGCTCGATTTCGCATACGAGCCTGATCCCGCCCGGTCCCGCCTGACGTGCCAGTTGAAAGTGTCTGATGCGCTAGAAGGCCTTGTGGTGCAGATGCCCGAAAAACAGATATAATGCCAAATAGGGCGCGGCGACCACTGTTGCGCTCTTGCCTAGTCGGCGCCCGCCGCGCGCTGCTGACGTCGAGCTTTTGTCTGCTGGGCGCAGGTGCTGCACTCGCGTGCAGGGGCCCGAGCGTCGCCCAGATTGGCAAGGTGCCGGGTACAAGCATAACTTGGCCCGGCGATGCGCAGGGGCGGTCCGGAGAGATGATCGCGTGGTATGCGGACTTGACGGATCGGTACGGGCATGCGGTCCTAGGTGATGGGCTGGAGCCTGCAACGCTGCGACTGACCTCGGCCAAAAACACCAAGTCTTTGTGCAGCGCTAGGGTCACGCTTGATCGGCCTCATGTTTTTGAAGATGTGGCACCGCGCCTCGTGGATCTGACAGGCAACGGGCTGCCGGAAGTCATCACGGTGCGCAGCCACGAAACACAGGGCGCCCAACTGGCCATCTACGCGCTTGATCCTGTTCATCATCACCTGTCGCTGCTGGCGACCACGCCCTACATCGGGACGCGGTTTCGCTGGCTCGCGCCGCTGGGGGCTGCTGATCTGGATGGCGACGGTGCAATGGAAATCGCCTATGTCGACCGTCCGCATCTGGCAAAAACGCTAAGGATCTGGCGGTTTGAAGATGGAAAACTGCGCGAAGTAGCCAGCCTGCCCGGAGTGACAAATCACCGTATTGGAGAGCGTGATATCGCCGGTGGTATTCGCACCTGTGGGGGCACACAGGAGATGATCGTTGCCAATGCGGATTGGTCGAATTTGATGGCCTTGCGATACGCGGATGGGCAGATCGCCACCCGTGTGCTTGGACAGGACACATCAAGACCGGCCTTCGCGCGGGCGATGCGCTGTCAAATCCGGTAACGGCGCAGGTTTGCCGTCTAGTCCAAAGCGCGCCAGCCGATGTCGCGGCGACAAAAGCCTTCAGGCCAATCGATCTGGTCGATCATAGCATAGGCGCGTTCCTGAGCCGTCTTCAGGTCTGACGCGCGTGCGGTTACGGCGAGCACGCGTCCCCCGCTGGCGACATACTGCCCGCCCTGTCGCGCAGTGCCCGCGTGAAACACCATGTTGCTGCTGTCCTCGGGCAGGTTTTCCAATCCGCCGATCACCGAGCCTTTCGCGTAGGCGCCAGGATACCCTTTCGCAGCTAAAACAACTGTCAGGGCGTGATCCTCAGCCCAGTTTACCTGCGCGCGGTCTAGCCGGTTTTCAGTCGCGGCCTGCATCAGATCCAAGACCTGAGCGCCCAAACGCATCATCAATACCTGACATTCCGGATCGCCGAAGCGGACGTTATACTCGACCAGACGTGGTGCGCCGTTTTCGATCATCAGCCCTACAAACAACACGCCCTGATAGGGTGTGCCGCGCTTTACCATTTCGGCCATCGTCGGTTTGACGATCTGCTCAAGTGCTGCTTCGGTCACCTCGGGTGTCATCACCGGTGCGGGCGAATATGCTCCCATGCCGCCCGTGTTGGGCCCTGTATCGCCTTCGCCGACACGCTTGTGATCTTGTGCTGTGCCGATCGGCAGAACCACATCGCCATCACACAGCACGAAAAACGATGCCTCTTCGCCTGTCATGAATTCTTCGATGACGACCTCAGCACCTGCTGCGCCAAAGCTGCCGCCAAACATATCATCAAGCGCGTTCATAGCCTGATCCACGGTTTCGGCGATGATCACGCCTTTGCCAGCTGCCAGACCGTCTGCCTTGATGACAATTGGCGCACCTTGTGCCTGAACGTACGCCTTGGCCGCATCTGCGTCAGTGAAATGGGCATAGGCGGCGGTTGGTGCGCCTGCCGCATCGCAAATCGCCTTGGTAAAGGACTTGGACGCCTCAAGGTGCGCAGCTTCAGCGCTGGGCCCGAAGACGGCGATCCCCGCCGCGCGCAGCCGGTCTGCGACGCCAGCCGCCAGCGGTGCTTCGGGTCCTACGATGACAAAATCAATCGCGTTTTCGTCCGCGAAGGTAGCTACAACGCCACCATTTTCGATATCGAGGGCTGCGCATTCTGCGATTTCAGCGATTCCCGCGTTGCCGGGTGCGACAATCAGACGATCGCATTTGGGGTTTTGTTTGACGGCCCAGGCCAAGCTGTGTTCACGCCCGCCGCTACCCAGAATGAGAATGTTCATGGTTGGCGCTCCTGATCTGCTTGGCCTTCGCTCCAGGGCGTTCTAAGCTGGACACGAACCCGATACAACACCCGGAAAAATAATGGACCTGCTAGACGATCCGACCCCCGGTCAGAACACACCGGAATTCACCGTCAGTGAAATCTCTGGTGCGGTAAAACGCACGCTGGAAGGCGAGTTTGGCCGCGTGCGTGTCCGCGGCGAGGTGAGCCGTGTTATCAAAGCGCGCTCTGGCCATATGTATTACGACATCAAGGACGACCGGAACCAGCTGTCTTGTACGACATGGAAAGGGCAGGTCGCACGGCTTAGTGTGATCCCCGAAGAAGGGCTTGAGGTGGTCGTAACAGGCCGCATCACAGCTTACGGTGCGCAATCCAAGTACAACATGAACGTGGATGAGGTTGCGGTAGCGGGCAAAGGCGCGCTGATGGCGCTGCTCGAAAAACGCAAAAAGCAGCTTGAGGCTGAGGGCCTTTTTGAGCCGTCACGCAAAAAACCGTTGCCTTATCTGCCCGAGATCATTGGCGTGGTCACCTCTCCGTCCGGTGCGGTTATCCGCGATATCCTGCACCGGTTGCGCGACCGCTTCCCGCGCAAGGTTCTGATCTGGCCGGTCGCTGTGCAAGGCGACCGCTGCGCGCCAGAAGTTGCCCGTGCTATCGAAGGGTTCAACGCGTTATCGCGCGGCGGGGCCATGCCGCGCCCGGACCTGTTGATTGTCGCGCGTGGCGGTGGGTCCGTAGAGGACTTGTGGGGGTTCAACGAAGAAATCGTGGCGCGCGCAGCCGCCGCGTCGGACATACCGTTGATCTCTGCCGTGGGGCATGAAACAGACACGACGCTTATTGATTTCGTCTCGGACCGACGCGCTCCTACACCGACAGCTGCGGCAGAGCTAGCAGTGCCCGTGCGCCATGAGCTTATTGCATGGGTCGAACAACAGGATGCGCGCATGCGTCAGGCGCTTAGTCAGGGCCTGACACGCCGCGACCAGCGTATGCGGGATATGGCGCGAGCATTGCCGCGCCCCGACAGCTTGCTTGAGACGCCGCGCCAATTGGTGGACACACGCGGCGCACGGCTGGCACCTGCGTTGATTGCAGGTGTGCAGCAGCGCAAGGTGCGTTTGGCTGATGTCAGCGGGTCGTTACGGCCCTCAACGCTGGTACGTGCGTTAAAGTCTGACCGTCAGCGGCTCAGCGTCACAACGCAGCGCTTGGCACCTGCTTTGGCGCGGGTGTATGCCGCACGCAAAGACCGGTTTGACACCCAAGCACCCCGGTTCCGGCCCGCAGCCCTACAGGCTGATCTAAATCGTAAATCAGAGCGGTTGAATGATGTGGTGCGCAGGCTCGCGGGTGCAGGGCAGCGCAATATCTCGACCTTAGAACGCAAGCTCGACGCGCTGGGACGCTTGAACGAGACGCTCAGCTATAAGGCCACACTTGAGCGTGGGTTCGCCGTTGTGCGTGCAGACGGCGCAGTGGTGACCGACAGCAAAACGGCCAAAGCGGCACCGGTCCTTGAAATCGAATTCGCCGACGGCAGGGTCACGGTCGGCGGAAAAAGCCCCGCGCGCGGCAAAGCGACCAAACCACCAGAGCAGGGGTCGCTTTTCTAACGGGTCTCTTATCTTTCAGACCCCGACCTCTGGGCCGAGACAGATCATCTTCTCGCCGACGTCATCCGCTTCATAAAGCTCGGTCGCGGAAGGTAGGTTTTCAAACCGCGCGACCAAGCGCCCTGCCTCTGTGTGAAATGCCCAGCACTGCGGTTCGGGGTTATCTTCATAGACAAAGCAGATCTGACCCGCCTCTTCGTACCAAAAGCCTTCTTTGCAATTTCCATCGAGAAACGACCATTTCACGCGTCGGTTCTCCAGATACACTTCCGCGCCATAGGCCTGTCCATTCTGACCGTAAAACAAGGTCTTGCCACGCGTGTAGGCGTCAAATGCGGCTCCATCCATTGGCTCTGCGGCTTGGGCGGTTGCGGCAGGCAGAGACAACAAGACTGTGACAACGAAACATCTGATACTTGGAAGCACCTGTTCTACCTCGATAAAATGGGGTGAGTGAAATTCGACCTGCTGTTGCTGTCTGCAAGCGGCTCGGCGCGCGCGTCTGCCCATGCTGCCACCTGCGGATCCATGACATGGCGCCACAGGGGGGGGATCAGGGCCACAGCTGCCATAACCGGCATCGAGCGGGGCAGCACAGGCATCTGCGCAGGCTCAAGCTCAAGATCGACGAAACGGCGCGACGGTCGCATATGGTGGTCGGAGTGTCTGGGGGCGTTTATCATCAAAGCGGCTGAATAGGCCTGCGGTGCGTTCCAGCTGTGCGCGGGGCCCATGGGTTCAGGCTTGCCGTTGGTGTCGATGCGCCGCCTCAGCCCGTAATGCTGCACATAGTCTGACAGCAAAAGCTGCATCTGCGCGTGAAGCGCTATCACGATAAACGCTAGGCATCCGATCAATCCGCCCAACAGGGCCGCCGCCCCCAGCGACAGCGCAGCACCGCCGAGGTAAACCGCGTAAGGATGCACCTTTCGGCGCGGTGTCACGCGCAGGGTCTCTGCGCGCCAGCCTTCGACGAACTCGGCGCGCGCGGCTTTAAATGCAAAACGGTAAAAACCGCGACCGACGGGGGCGGAACAGGGGTCTTTCGCCGTGCCTGCGTGAACGTGATGCACCAAGAGATGCGCCGACACATGCTGGCCGTTCAGCAACGAGCAATATATCGCAGTGCCCAGCCAACGCGACGCGCGGTCGCTCCGGTGGATCAACTCATGCGCGCAGGCGTTGGATACCTGACCGGCGTATAGTCCCAGCGTGACGCCCAAGGCGAGCTTTTGGCCAATGTCCAGCGTTTCCGCGCCCAAAGCCCAGACCGTTGCCGGCAGAACGGCAAAATGCGCGGCCCCCACGGCCCACGGCAATCCTTTTGCCATCGAGGCATGGGCTTCGAACCCCGGCCCGAATCTGTCCATAAAAATGACAAGAACGGTCATGCTAAGCAGGGCGGCAGCGGGCCATCCACCGCCCAGAAACGCCCCGGCAAGCAAACAGGCTGCAGGCAGCAGGCTGGCGGTCGCAAAAAGCGGTATGGTACGAAGCGGGCTCATATTAACTCTCTGTTTACCTCTTTGACGCGCGACCTCCAATAGCAGGGTTTCGTTGCGGTTAATGTCCTGAGTTTCGGATCGGACACAGATGTGTCGTTTCTGGTGCCTTCAGGTGCCGCCTTTGACGCTACCATGGCTGTGTTCGGGCTTATAAGTCTGCTTAGACTGGCACAGGATGCCCCGGAGCATGCACGCGGGCAGGGAGAAAACGCAATGGCACTCGATACTGGCAAAAAGGCTCAGCCTGATGGCGTTTGGAAGTCCGGCGCGGGTAAAGGCAGACGCCATACCAAGGGCCGCCAACTACAGGATCAGGCGCTGTCCGAGGTGCATAAACTGCTCGCGAATGCACCGCGTCGAGCCGATCTGCTGATCGAACATCTGCACAAGATTCAAGACCATTACGGTCATCTTTCAGCGGCGCATTTGCGCGCATTGGCAGAAGACATGCGCCTGTCCATGGCCGAAGTCTACGAGGTTGCGACGTTTTACGCCCATTTTGACGTGGTCAAGGAAAACGAGACACCGCCACCTGCTTTGACGATCCGTGTCTGCGATTCCCTGTCCTGTGAATTGGCAGGGGCGCAGTCCCTCAAAGCCGCCTTGGAAGACGGGCTTGATCCGTCCGAGGTACGTGTTCTGCGTGCGCCCTGTATGGGCCGCTGCGATACGGCGCCTGTCCTGGAGCTCGGACACGCCCATATCGACCACGCCACACCCGACAAAGTGAAAGCGGCGATCGCGGCAGGTGACACACATGCGCGGATACCGGACTACCAGACCTACGCCAGCTATGCGGCTGAAGGGGGCTATGAGACACTCAAGTCCCTGCGGGCAGGTGGCGACTGGGAAACTGTGCAGGAAAAGGTTCTGGGCTCAGGGTTGCGTGGGCTTGGCGGTGCCGGGTTCCCGTCCGGCAAGAAATGGGGTTTTGTGCGTGCCAACCCAGGGCCGAGGTACCTGGCCGTGAACGGCGATGAAGGCGAGCCCGGCACATTCAAAGATCGCTATTATCTGGAAAGTGTGCCGCATCTTTTCCTCGAAGGGATGCTGATTGCGGCATGGGCGGTCGAGGCCGAAACTGCATTTATCTACATGCGCGATGAATACCCTGCGGTGCTGGAAATTCTCGCGCGCGAGATCAAAGCGCTGGAAGATGCGGGTATCGTCACACCGGGGTACATCGATCTGCGCCGTGGTGCGGGTGCCTATATCTGTGGTGAAGAAAGTGCCATGATCGAAAGCATCGAAGGCAAACGCGGCATGCCCCGCCACCGCCCCCCTTTCGTGGCACAGGTCGGGGTGTTCGGGCGACCAACGCTGGTCCATAATGTGGAAACGCTGCACTGGGTGACGCGGATCTGCCGCGAGGGACCCCAAGTGCTGTCTTCGACCGAAAAGAACGGCCGCATTGGCCTGCGTAGCTATTCCGTATCGGGCCGCGTTGCCGCACCGGGTGTGTATCTTTTGCCTGCAGGCTCGACGATTACTGATATTATCGAGGCGGCGGGCGGTATGGCTGAAGGGCATAGCTTTAAGGCCTATCAGCCCGGTGGCCCGTCTTCGGGTATTCTGCCTGCGTCGATCAATGATGTGCCGCTGGACTTTGACACGCTGCAGCCACTGGGGTCTTTCATCGGGTCTGCTGCCGTTGTGGTGCTGTCGGATCAGGACACAGCACGCGGTGCGGCGCTGAACATGTTACGCTTTTTTGAGGATGAAAGCTGCGGCCAATGCACGCCCTGCCGTGTGGGGTGTGAAAAAGCGGTCAAACTGATGCAGGCGGACACTTGGGATCAGGGATTGCTGGAAGAGTTGAGCACCGCAATGGTCGATGCGTCCATTTGTGGTTTGGGACAGGCTGCACCCAATCCGATCCGTATGGTGATAAAGCATTTCCCCGAGGAAATCTGACACAATCCCGCGCGGGTCTTTTGTTTCCGCTTAAATCCCCTTAGATGAGCTTGCACCACCGATTAAGCAGGCCCGCTATGGCATTTTTTAAAAAGCTCAAAGATCGATTGTTCAAGTCCTCCTCAAAGATTGACGAGGGACTGGAGGCGATCGTTGATGATGGCGGTGTCGAAGAGACGGTCGACCCCGCCTCAGGTGGCAGAGCCGACTGCCGAGACGGTAAAACCTAAAGAGGCAGCATTTGAACCAGTTTCCGATCCCGTCGCGGATCCGGTGCCCGAGCTGGAAAGCGAGCCCGAAGCGGACCTGCCGCTGCCGTCCGCGCGCCCCGATGCGGCAGAGCCAACGGATGTCCTCGCCGTAGATGAGGTGATTGAAACACCAGCCAGTGCCGTTGAGGAAATACCGCAGGCCGTTGTTGCGGATGATAGACCCGCTGTGCCGGACCCTGAAAATACGAACGAACCTGTTGACCTGCCGCCTGTAGCGGATATTCCAGAGCCAGAGCCAGAGCCAGAGCCAGAGCCAGAGCCAGAGCCAGAGCCAGAGCCAGAGCCAGAGCCAGAGCCAGAGCCAGAGCCAGAGCCAGAGCCAGAGCCAGAGCCAGAGCCAGAGCCAGAGCCAGAGCCAGAGCCAGAGCCAGAGCCAGAGCCAGAGCCAGAGCCAGAGCCAGAGCCAGCCGCAAAACCAATGGAATTGCCGCGCACCGTGACGCAGGTCGCCCCCGAGCTTTCTGCGCCAACACCGGTGGTCGCAACCAAGCCTGGTTTGTTGGGTCGTTTGATGGGGCGCTCGGCCCCTACGACTGTTGTGCGCCGGACACTTGACGATGACATGCTGGAGCAGTTGGAAGAGCTGTTGATCTCGGCCGATATGGGTGTGGACACCGCCTTACGCGTCGTGGCGAACATGGCCGAAGGCCGGATCGGCAAAAAGCTGTCGGTCGAGGAAATCAAACAGCTTTTATCGGCAGAGATCGCCCGCATCATGGAGCCGATTGCCAAACCTTTGCCGCTCTATTCGCGCACGCCGCAGGTTGTATTGGTTGTCGGGGTGAACGGGTCGGGTAAGACCACGACCATCGGCAAGCTCGCCAGCCAATTCCGTGCGGCAGGCAAGGACGTTGTAATTGCGGCGGGCGATACCTTTCGCGCGGCAGCCGTCGAGCAATTGCAGGTTTGGGGCGAACGGGCAGGCGTACCGGTTTTGACAGCACCAGAAGGGTCAGACCCTGCAAGTCTTGCTTATGACGCGATGACACAAGCGCAGGCAAGTGGCGCTGATTTGCTGCTGATTGACACCGCGGGCCGGTTGCAAAACCGAACGGATTTGATGGAAGAGCTTGCCAAAATCGTACGCGTCATCCGCAAAAAGGACGAAAGCGCGCCGCATAATACACTTTTGGTGCTGGATGCGACGACCGGGCAAAACGCCCTTAATCAGGTCAAGGTCTTTAGCGAGATTTCTGACGTCTCCGGCCTTGTGATGACGAAACTTGACGGTACCGCTAAAGGTGGTGTGCTGGTCGCACTCGCTGATAAATTCGGACTGCCCATCCATGCCATTGGTGTGGGCGAACAGATTGACGATCTGGACGCATTCGACCCTGAGGAATTTGCCGATGCCCTGATGGGGCTGGAACGGGAATGACCGCGCCGCCCCTGGCGCGTTTCAGGTATGATGCATACTCCAAGCGGTGGCCCGTGCGATCTGCCTGTACAACGTGACATCCTGGCTGATCTCCATTGAAGGCACAGAGGCGGGCCAGAAACTTGCGCTGATCCTTGCTGTCAGCGCCGCCTTCTTGCACGCGGTCTTTGGGGCACTGCAAAAAGGCAAGCATGACCCGTGGATATCGCGCGGTGCGATCGACTTTTCCTACATGGTTATGGCCGCCCCCTTTGCGCTTTTCGTGGTGCCGTGGCCAGAACCGCACTTGTGGCCGATCTTTGCCGGAGCGTGGGTCATTCACACGCTCTACAAGCTGCTGCAGGCGATGGCTTATACGCGCGGGGCCTACACGGTTGTCTACCCCGTTGTGCGCGGCACCGGCCCGTTATTCGCGGTCATAGGCGCATATCTGATTTTTGGTGAAATTTTTACAGCCATGCAATGGGCTGGCATTGCGGTTCTGCTGTCGGGTATCTTTGGGCTCGCGCTTTATAACATGATCTATCTGGTTTCCGAGCGCGAGACGCTGAACGCGGCACTGGGCTTTGCGGTGCTGACGGGGCTCTTTGTGGCGCTTTATACGACCTATGACGCTTACGGTATCCGGGCGACGGCGAACCCTTTCACATTCCTCGCCTGGTTCTTTCTGATCGACGGTTTTTTCATGCCACTGGTAGCGCTCAGGCGCTGGTTCGCGATGCCCCAGGCTGCACGTCCATTGTTGGCGCCTTTGATGCAAAAAGGCGTCATTGGCGGGCTGATTGCCTTTTTCAGTTTTGGCAGCATCATGCTGGCAACTCGTCTCGACAAAGTCGGAGAGGCCGCTGTCCTGCGCGAGACATCCACAGTGTTTGCCGCGATCATCGGGTGGGTTTTCCTGAAAGAAACGGTAGGACCACGCAGAATTGCGTTAATGGCATTGATTGCGCTGGGGGCCGTGATAGTTGAGGTGGGCGGATAGGAGAGTAACGTGGCAGAAGAAAAACCGATCAACCCGATCCTCAAGCAAGTGCTGGAACTGGGCCCGACCATCGCGTTCTTTTTGATTTACCTGAAGATCAAGGACGACACATTTGTGCTGGGCGGTACAGAATACACCGGCTTTATCGTCGCGGCTTTGGTGTTCATACCTATTTTGCTGGTGGCTATGGGAATTCTCTGGGCGTTGACTGGCAAGTTAAGCCGGATGCAGGTCTTTACCGCGTTTATGGTTATCTTCTTCGGCGGGCTCACCGCGTGGTTCAACGACGAGCGGTTCTTCAAGATGAAGACCACGATTGTCTACGGTCTGTTTGCAGTCCTTTTGGGCATTGGCTTGGCGCGCGGGCAGTCCTATCTGGCCTATGTGATGGGGGATTTAATGCCGATGCGTACCGAAGGCTGGATGATCCTGACAAAGCGACTTTGTGCAGCTTTCACTGCGCTTGCTGTTGCCAATGAAGTTGTCTGGCGCACAATGTCGACAGACGCGTGGGTCAAGATCGAAACCTTTGCCTTTCCCGTCGCCCTCATGGCCTTTCTGATGTGGCAGTTCACAACGCTCAGCAGCTATATGATAACCGACGACACGCAGGATAAAACCTAGCGGCGTTTCACCGCAGCCAGTGATTTGACCATCGGTTCGGGGATGCTGGCGACGGGTACGGCGTTCTTGCCCATAGAAATCGCAACCTTCTGCGCCAGGTCTATCGAGATCGCAGCTTCGAGGGCCAGTTTGAAACGGGTGCTGCGCTCGCATTTGCGTTTCAGTTCGTTGACATCCCATTCCAAAACTTCCGATCCGGTTTCCAGCCATGCGGAGGCGGAGCTGGGCACATTGATCAGGAACGCGATTTCGCCGAGGAAAATTTTTGGCGGCAGAACGAACGCCTGTTCTCCTTTGCGCAAAAGCGTGTCGCCTTGCAGAATATAGTATAGCTTGGTGCCGGCTGCGCCTTCGGAAGTGACCTGTTTATCGTCGTCCAGCACGTAGCGCGTCGCCAACTTCATCAAGGCGCGAAAGTCACCGGGCGGCAATTCTGGAAAGGCGTCATAGATATCCGCGTGTGCCCGCGGTATCGCAAGACGTGAACGGCGCGCCACCAGACTGGTCAAGCCGCACAAGTTAGCAAAGCCGATCAGTAGGCTGACATAGATCGCTTGCCAAAGGGGCGTTTCGCCAATTGTCCAATAATAGACTAGGTATACACTCGTGCCCATCAAAATGAAGACTCGCAGGATGATCTGGTTCGTGATCGCCATACCTGCCGCGTAAAAAACACCTGCCAGAAAAACGAGGTTCTGCGGTGCAAGAGCGTTTTCGATCAATACCACGTGAACCGGTTCCTTTGTCTTCCCCACAGAACTTTGGCGAAAAACTAAAGTGATGCAAAGAAAATCGAGACTACGGGTTTTGAAATTTGGCCCTTTTTTGTGTCACTTTTGGGTAAGTATTTGATCTTGAATTGATTTAACCTTGCGCAAGTCGCCGCGTTTTTCCGCAAATATCCCCCGTCCATGCTGTACTCCTAGGCGCGCAGCCAGAGTATCAAGCCAGCGTTTCATATGCGGTTTGTCATCCAGCGTTAGCTGTTGACCTTCCTACAAAGACGCCCACCTCCAGATCGACATGTCAGCGATGGAAAAGAATTCGCCCGTGACGTTTTCTGTCAGGGATAATTTTGCGTCCTGCACACTGGAAAATTTATCATTTTCAATGCGGTAGAGGTCTTTTGTAAAGGCCAGATCGTTGGGCGGATCAAAATGGGCGCATACTTCAGCAAGTGCTGCGCTTGTCCCGCCATAGGCCCCAAACCGGCCATTTGCCACATCAGCCATTCGGTAACTGCGGTCTTTTTGCGCGCTGTTGTACCCCCAAATTGGCCGGTCTTGTCGGCTAGATCTTACAGGATGATACCACATTCGAACACCGAGATCGGCGCGCTGTAAGGTCCATTTTGGGCCGCGATCGCGGGCATCCGGTTGCTGGGCGCAATCTTCTGGCAGTCGGGCGCAAAGTGATCGCCTGCGCCGACTTTGATAAGGTTGGTTATTTAGGCCAAAGCCACTTCTTCGAGAGTTATGGAGACTTTCCAGCCATTCGAAGTGGGCCAAAAGTACAATTCGATAGGCTGGTTGATTACATTTTCTCGCGCGGCTAAGGCCGTCTAAGTAATGCGCGGAGACCTAAGAGAATTGGCTGTGGCCGACACGGGCATGCTGGCTAAGCGTATCGCGTTTGCTCGGTAAGGCAAAAACCTTGACCAGCGTGGTGTGCCATCACGCGGCAGCGTTTGCCCTAAACTATCGAAGGGCATCGCAGAGGGGTTTCGTAAGAACTGTGCATAAAGAGCCATAACACCCGGGCGGGTATATGCAGACCAGTGACAAATTCGGCGGCAGGATGGTGCGATGTCAAATCCCAGTTTTTTCAGCCCGTGCAGCGTATGCGGGCAGTCCAATTGCACCGTAGCCGCATTGGGGGCGTCGATGCCATGACCGATGGCTTTGTCCTGAGGATTGCCAGCGGGCACGAGGCGTTCAAAGGCTACATCAAACAAATCATTTTCGCGGCTTGTGACGTTGAGCAGTTGTAAACCCTTTCCGGCGGGCGTGCGCAGGCACGAGGCGGCGCGCCGCGCGTAGCTTGCACCGGCCAGCAGTACCATTCGGTCAATGGCAGGGCTTGGCAAATGTTCAAGCGCACTCAGCGCTAGCTCTGCCCCAAGGGAATGTGCGATGACATGAACGGGGCGGTTCGGCGCGTGATGACGTAGCATGGCCACGATAACCGCGAGGCTTTCTCCCATTGCGGACGCGCGCTCATGCACTTTGCGCAAGCTGCCGCGGGCGTCCCAGCCCAAGGCAATGCCAATCCCCTCGTCTTTTAGCCCTGTCCCGAAGTGAAGTTGCGCGGGCCAGCTTTTTGGATCTGCTCCAAAAATCTTGCGGTGAGGGCAATGGGATACGCTTCCGGGTCGGTACTTGTATCCGTGCACCATGATGATTGCAGGGCCGGGCTGGGATGCCATGGTGCAGAGCCGTCGCGCGGCAGGTTGCGGCGTATCGTGCAGGGTCAGACCTTGCGCGGTCGCGTTGATCCTCAACAATGGCATTTTTAACTTCTCTCTACCAGATGTAGTGGTTTACCCTGGCTTTCTACATACGCGGCATTTGTGAAGAATTCTTTACACCACTGTGACGGTATTGACGCGCAGCAGCCTTTATCCTAGTAACCAAGCGTGGCGATTTGATACCGGATTGCGGGCCACGTTAAACATCCCGCTAAAAGGTCACTCGATGAGGAACCCCCGTCGCATTGACCGCGTCTGGGGTTTTTTTGTGCCCGAAGGGGCTGGAGAGAGTAAGACAATGACCAAGGACCTGAACCCGCGCACTCGCGCCGTTCACACAGGCACCCGCCGCAGCCAATATGGAGAAGTCTCTGAGGCGATTTTTCTGACCCAAGGCTTCGTTTACGAAAGCGCCGAGCAAGCCGAAGCGCGTTTTGTTGAAGCGGGACCGGATGAATTCATCTACGCCCGCTACGGCAACCCTACGGTGGCAATGTTCGAAGAACGTATTGCCGCCCTGGAAGGGGCGGAGGACGCATTCGCAACGGCTTCGGGCATGGCTGCTGTGTCAGGCGCGCTGACGGCAATGCTCAAGGCGGGTGACCACGTGGTATCGGCCCGTGCGCTGTTCGGATCGTGCCTTTATGTGCTGGAAGAAATTCTGACGCGCTACGGGGTCGAGATTACCTTTGTCGATGGCACAGATCTCAACCAATGGGAGGCCGCCATTCGCGAGGATACGGCGGCGGTCTTCTTTGAATCTCTGTCCAATCCAACCCTGCAAGTTGTCGATATTGAGGAGGTTTCAAAGCTAGCCCATGCCAAGGGTGCCAAAGTGCTGGTCGACAATGTTTTTGCGACACCAGTATGGTCCAAGGCAATCGAGCAGGGAGCGGATGTCGTGATTTATTCGGCGACAAAACACATCGACGGCCAAGGTCGCGCGCTTGGTGGGGTGATCCTTGGCACCAAGGAATTCATCCGCAAAACGGTCGAACCCTACATGAAACACACCGGCGGCTCGATGAGCCCTTTTACGGCTTGGGTAATGCTCAAAGGGCTGGAGACACTTGATCTGCGTGTCCGTGCGCAAACAGCCAACGCGACAGCCTTGGCAGAGGCGCTGAACGGGCATGAAAAACTGGTTAATACCATTTACCCCGCGCTTGAAAACCACCCTCAGCAGGCTTTGATTGCCCGCCAGATGGGGCAGGGCGGTACCGTTTTGTCAATTGATCTTAAGGGCGGCAAAGAGGCGGCATTCCGGTTTCTCAACGCGATCGAAATCGGCGTCATCTCGAACAATCTGGGCGATGCAAAAACGATCCTGACGCATCCGGCCACGACGACCCACCAACGGCTCCCGCAAGAGCAAAAAGACATCTTGGGCATTACGTCTGGATTGGTGCGCATCAGTGTCGGTATCGAAGACCAACAGGACTTGATTGCTGATTTTTTGCAGGCGCTTGAGCGGGTTTAAGCCGAAGAATGCGGGAATGATCCGAACGCGATAATTTTCCCCTTTGCGCGATTTTGTCGGTTTTTTGTGATCTCATTCGGAAACGGTAACGTAATTGTCAGTATCATTGGCAGACTGAAATTGCCGCTCTATGTAACCAGCTAGAAGTCGTCACAAGGGAAATAGCGATGAATATCCACACACCCGGACTGGACCTAACCCCCGATAGGGAAGAAGCCGAAGCCGCGTTAGACGTTTTGCGCCAATGGGCAAATTCGGTTACGCCGACCGAAGCGCTCGAGCTTGATCCGTCGGTTGCACGTCTCGTGCCCGGTATGAGCGGCGTGGACTACCCCGCATTTTCGCGTGAATACCCCGAAGGCTTCGCCATCGATGACGGCTACAAAGACACTTTGCCAGATCTTCAGAACGGCCCATCGAGCCTAATTCGCGGCGCCAAGCAGCAGATACAGCACGTCGGCATTTCGAATTTCCGCCTGCCGATCCGTTTTCATACCCGTGATGCGGGCGACATGACGCTTGAAAGCTCGGTCACCGGAACGGTGAGCCTTGAGGCGGACAAGAAGGGCATTAACATGTCCCGGATCATGCGCAGTTTTTACAGGCATGCCGAACAGACTTTCAGCTTTGAGGTGATCGAGGCGGCGCTTGACGACTACATCACCGATCTTGAGAGCTTCGACGCGCGCATTCAAATGCGGTTCAGCTTCCCGGTGAAAGTTGACAGTCTGAGGTCCGGTCTTTCGGGGTATCAGTACTATGACATTGCGCTGGAATTGATTGAACAGGCGGGCGTCCGCAAGAAAATCCTGCATGTGGATTATGTGTACTCGTCTACCTGCCCGTGCTCTCTTGAGCTTTCGGAGCATGCGCGTGCAACGCGCGGTCAGTTGGCCACGCCGCATTCGCAGCGGTCGGTTGCGCGGGTGTCTGTGGTTCTTGAAGAGGACGCAAAATGCATGTGGTTTGAGGATCTGATCGATCTGTGCCGCCGTGCCGTGCCCACTGAAACGCAAGTGATGGTGAAACGTGAAGATGAACAAGCTTTTGCCGAACTGAACGCCGCCAATCCAATCTTTGTCGAGGATGCGGCACGCCTGTTCTGTCAGCAATTACAGGCAGATGTGCGTATCGGTGACTTTCGCGTCGTTGCAAGCCATCAAGAAAGCCTGCACAGCCATGACGCGGTAAGCATTTTGGTCGAGGGCGACACCTTCGCTGCGGAAAGCCTTGACCCCAAGCTATTCAACACGCTTTTCCACGTCGGGTAAAAGGCGGCCTGATAACATAAAACCCGCGTAGCGACGCGCGGGTTTTCACCGCCTCGGGGTAGCGGCTATGCAAACGCTGCAATTCTAATTTGGCGTTAAGCCTTTATGTGTGGGTCAATAGAAGTGACCTATACTGAAAGGGGCTCTCTCATGGCCTACCACCATACGACACTCTCGCAAGGCTCTGACATTGCGCACGGCGTTCTGAACAGTCTCAAAGCATTCTTCAGCAAAGTTGGAGGCGCGATGATCAGTGTCGCAGAAGCTAACCAGCGTGTGCGCGCGGTTGAGCGTCTCAATGAAAAATCTGACGCGGAACTGGCGAAAATGGGCATTCGGCGCGAAGACATCGTGCGCCACGTTTTCCGTGATATGCTGCACCTCTAAGCGCGGTAAAATAGTCTGACCTCTGGCGCGCGCTTGACACTGCGCGCGCTCCGCGACAACCCTGCGCACATGTTAGATTTGCGCCCAGTCGGATATGTAATCGGATTGCTGGTATCCGTGCTGGGTATCGCGATGGTCCTTCCGATGGTCATAGACAT
Source organism: uncultured Alphaproteobacteria bacterium (assembly GCA_963796445.1). Classification (GTDB taxonomy): domain Bacteria; phylum Pseudomonadota; class Alphaproteobacteria; order Rhodobacterales; family Rhodobacteraceae; genus Roseobacter. The sequence goes on from CAWCLQ010000001.1 coordinate 257,157, forward strand.
CGCGGAAGGGCGCAACCACTGGTACGTCTTTCTGCAATCGGCGCTTTTTACGGTGCTGGTGGGCGGACTTATGGCCGTTTCCTGTTCCAATGGCGTCAAAGAAGGGCTGACGATCCAGCAGACATTTATCCTGACCACGGGCGTCTGGGTGGCACTGCCGCTGTTTGGTGCAATACCCTTCGTGCTGGGGGCCACAGAATCGCGGTTTGTGGATGCGTTCTTTGAGGCAATGTCAGGGCTGACAACCACGGGATCAACGGTTTTTTCGGGGCTTGAAACACTGCCAAAAGGGCTTTTGTTGTGGCGCGGTATCCTGCAATGGCTCGGCGGTATTGGTATCATTGTTGTGGCGATGGTTTTCCTGCCCGAGCTTCGGGTAGGCGGCATGCAGATATTTAAGTCTGAAGCCTTTGATACTATGGGAAAAATTCTGCCGCGCGCCACCCAGATCGCCAGTCAGATTTCAAGCATTTATCTAGGGCTGACCGTTGCCTGCGCGCTGTGCTATCTGGGGCTGGGCATGAATGCGTTCGATGCGACCGTCCACGCGCTGACGACTGTATCTACCGGCGGTTTTGCCAACTACGACGCGTCGTTTGGCGTCTTTTCGGGAACGTTTGAGTATGTGGCCGTGCTTTTTATGATCCTCGCGGCTTTGCCGTTTGTGCGCTATGTCCAAATGCTCAACGGCAGCACAACGCCGTTGTGGCGCGACAGCCAAGTGCGCGTATTTATTATCACGTTGCTGGTGATCGTTGTCCTAGTTGCTCTGGGCCTGACCCAAGTCTTCCCTGGCGACGCAGAGCAATCCTTCCGACAGGCGCTTTTCAATGTGACCTCGATCATGACAGGAACCGGGTATTCTTCGGCAGACTACATGGGATGGGGCCCGTTCTTGATATCGATATTCTTCTTTATCGGGCTGATCGGTGGCTGCGCTGGGTCAACCACCTGTTCCATCAAGATTTTCCGCTATCAGTTGCTGTTTGCGTCCATCAAGATGCAGCTTGGGAAAATCCGTTCGCCCAACGGTGTTTTCATCGTGCGGTACGAACGTCGGCCGGTTGACGAAGAAGTACTCAGCTCGGTGATGTCGTTTTTCATGTTCTTCGTGTTGACCCTGGGCCTGTTGGCCGTGGCGCTAAGTCTGACGGGGCTGGATTTTATTACGTCGCTCTCGGGGGCCGCGACCGCCCTGTCGAACGTGGGGCCAGGACTGGGCAGCGAAATTGGTCCCGCCGGGAACTTTGCGGGGCTGAATGACACTGCCAAGTGGCTGCTGATTTTGGGCATGCTCTTGGGCCGGTTAGAGCTTTTGGCGGTCTACGCCATGCTCACCGTTTCTTTCTGGAGGGATTAAGATGCAACGACCACTCGGCGCAGAGATATCCCACATGCTGAAAAGCCGCGGCGTTGACGTAATTTTTGGCATTCCCGGCGTGCACAATCAGGAAATGTACCGTGGCATCGAAGAGGCGGGCATTTCACATGTCCTCGCCCGTCACGAACAAGGCGCGGGTTTTATGGCTGACGGCTATGCGCGTGCCAGCGGCAGGCCTGGCGTGGCGTATGTGATCACAGGACCGGGTGTATGCAACATTATGACCCCCATGGGGCAGGCATATTCGGATTCTGTTCCCGTGCTGGTGATTTCTTCCTGCCTGGACGAAACCGCAGCGCGCAAAGGTCAATTGCATCAAATGAAGGATCAGCGCGCTGCTGCGGAGACCGTCTGTGATTGGTCGGAAGAAGCCCGCACACCCGAGGCGGCCTATGCATTGATCGACCGTGCACTGCGCGAATTCGACATTGCAAGACCGCGATCCAAGCATATTCAGGTGCCAATTGCTGCGCTGTGTGCCACGGCGCCTGCCGCCCCGGACGCGCCACCAAACTTGGCGCATTGGGCGTTCCCGCAGGAGGTGCCGCTATCGCGCATTCTGGCCGCGCGCAAACCGTTGTTTGTCTTTGGTGGCGGGGCCAAACATGCTGTTGCTGCCGCGCGTGAGGTCGTGCAACGGCTAGGTGCTGCATCTTTCACGACATATGCGGGGCGCGGTATTTGTGCAGCAGATGATCCGTTGTGCTTTGGCGCGATGCTGGCGCGGCCCGATAGCGCTTCTGTCATCGCCGAGGCGGATCTGGTGATTGCAGTGGGGACCGAGCTTTCGCAAACCGACCTGTGGCGGGACGACCTGGGCGCTACGGGCGACATGATCCGAGTGGATATTGATGCAAGCGGCTTTGCGTACCCTAAAGCGGTCAATATTCAATGTGATTTAGATGTATTTTTGCGCGGAGTATCCGCTTGTCTGGATGGATATTCTGCTGACACCGATTGGACAGCCGCCGATGTTTTGGCAACACGGATGCGCTGGCGCGCGGAAATCGCCGCCGAGCGGCCAGGCATTTTGCCTGTATGCGACGCGCTTAAGGTGATGTTGCCCGAGGATGTTATGATCTTCTCCGACATGACGCAGTTCGCCTATGCTGCGAAAGAGGTATGGGACATGGACAGCCCCGGACAGTGGCATCACCCTTACGGGTTCGGGACATTGGGATACGCGACGCCCGCCGCGATTGGTGGCGCAATCGCACGACCTCAGAAGCCGACAATGGCCATCATTGGTGATTACGGCTTTCACTACACCATGCAGGAGTTGGGCGTCGCCGTTGAGTTGGGACTTAGCCTGCCTATCCTGCTGTGGGACAATGGCAAGCTTGGTGAAATCGAAGCAAGCATGGTAAGCGCACAAATCGCGCCAAACGCGGTAGTGGCGCGCAACCCTGATTTTTGCAAGTTGGCCGAAGCGTTCGGCGCGCGCAGTGCCGCCCCCGCAACGCTTGATGCGCTGCAGCAGGCGATACAGGACGCGTTTGCGGCGGACGGTCCGACACTCATCCATGTGGCGTCGGACATCGCGCTTTAGCGGCTAGTTATAGTCCGAATAGGCCCGCTGGATCAGGCGTACCTGACACTTCATATGGGCGCTGTTCACGATCAGGTACCACACGGTTTCACCGGGGCGTCCTGCACGGGAATACTGGCAGTTGTCCGGTGAGGTCCACCATTGGCCCTTATAGTTTGAAGGCGGCAACATAGGCGAGGTATACTCGACCAGCTTGACCGCTTGCCCTTGTGACTGCGTCGCCTGGGCATGTACAGGCAGCGCCATTGTGCAGGCGAGAGCCAGCACAGAAACGAATTTCAACATCTTTCCACTCCATCGTCGAACCGCTTAGCGGTGCGCCCCCACGCGAGCAGAAATGTGGCGTGTAGGTCTTAACGCAAAGCTTACGGCCCGCTGATTTGGCCTGTTCTTTGCGGCTCTTTTGAGACGATTTTGAGTTGATTTTATTCCCAGCAGCTGACCAGCACCGTCATGCCGATACCGCGGTCGGCGATATCTTCGGGCGCAAGCTGTGCGGTTTGCGTACCCGTTTGCACAGGCAGTCCTGCACGGGTCAGGGCGTTCGATAGCGCGTCGCCTGCAAGGGCAAACCGGACACCATCGGGCAGACGCCTGTCACCTTCAGGCTGCGGCAGCAGCATCCCGAACACGTGACCGTTGCCGTCGAAAACGGGTCCGCCGACATCGCCCGGCAGGGCGGGCAGGGACAGGCGGCTCAGTTCTGGTTCCCCGCCCAGCCCCTTGTCGTCGTCCAGCGTTCCAAAGGTCATGGATGCAGCACCCAGTTGCCCTTCAAAGGAATATCCCGCGACCGCGACTTCTGATTGGAGCCTTGGGAGCGCCGGGCTGAACTGTGCAAAAGCGGGCGGCGAGAGAGCTTCTTTGGGCTGCAGCACGGCGATACCACCCTGAGCATCAACGCGGCTGATCGTGGCATCGTAAAGATCATCCAGAGTAATACGCGCACAGCGTTCGACGCCTTGGGCAAGCGTCACCACGGTACCACGCGGGTCCACGTAAAAGCCTGACCGCGACAGGATGGGTTTACGCACCTCAAGACCTGCGCCAAGATCAATGCGCTGATCCTCGGGCAACCCACGCGTGGGATCGATGACGCCGGTGCGTCGCACAAGGCTGCTGCGCATCTCGTCCAAGACGCGTGCGCGGCGTGCTTCGTCGCCTGCGGGCCACACCAGCGTAAAGCCTTTGATCTCACCATCCGACAGACTGACCTCGGTCTGGCTGATAAAATCTGCAGCTTCACCAATCAGCGTAAAGCTGGTGCGATTCAAACGCCTTGGCCCTTCGGTGGGCACAATCCGCAGCGTTTGCATTATTTCGTAGAGGCTGGCGAGGGTCCGAACATCACCGGCCTGACTGATAAGCAAAACACGCGCCGGTATGTCACCGGTCGCGTTGTACTGCGCAAAGGGTGGGTCGTAGCGGTCAAATGCGACCGCACCCATTGGTAGCTTGATTTCGATACCTGCTTCGAGGTCACGGACCACCTGCATTTCCAAGCCATCGAGGATAGCATTGTACTGCGCAAAAAGGGCGGCGCGCTGCGCGGTCGTTAATACTCCTGTGCTCTCAAAACCGTTTGTGGCTTGCCATGCGGCCATCGCATTGCGGGTGCCACGTCCGAAAGCGCCGTCGATGGTAGAGTTGTATACACCCGCCCATTGCAATGCGCGTTGCAGCGCGCGTCGATCGTCGGGGCTAAGGGTGGCTTCGCTGCGCCGCGCTTGGGCAGGTGTTTCATCGTCTGAAATGGGCTGGGGCACGACCGTGGTCGGCGTGCTTTGAGCGGTTGGTGCATCAGGGGTCGTCACAGCCAGCCCGCTGATCGCGGCAATACTACCAAGGTCCAGTACATCCGCGCCGGGTGGCCAGTACTGCTGACCGTAAGAGCTGCTAAGCGCGATGTAGCTGTCGTTCGGGATGCGGCCCTGCTGCCTGAAGCTGCGCAGCACGTCTTCCGCCTCATCCCGTCCAAAAGGCCCGAGAGTGATCGCGTACCAACCGCCCTGCAGCGCAAATCCGCTGACGTTGGGCAGCGTTTCGCTATATGTTTCGATCCGCTCGAGTGCCGCGTTATACGTTGGTCGCGCTTCGATCTGCACCCAGACTACATCGCGCGACGCCTGCGCGCTGGCCAGTTGCGCTGCAAGCATCAGAAAAAGACTGGAAACGATCACGCTAAGCCGCTGCATTTTTGTTGCATTCTCCAAGGTATTGAGTTGCGCGCAAAGTAATCAGGATTTTGTATGATTTGCCATATGCATTTGACCTAATTATCGCATGTGTTGGAATTGACGCCTCTTGCCTGCGCACGTAGGTAGAACGCGCGCGACCAGATCGAGGACGTCCCATGACGCAAAGCACCACAGCTCCAACATCGTTTCAGGAAATCATCCTGCGATTGCAGTCCTATTGGGCCGAAAAAGGCTGCGCCGTTTTGCAGCCCTACGACATGGAGGTGGGCGCAGGCACATTCCACCCGGCAACCACGCTGCGCTCTTTGGGAACGCAGCCTTGGGCCGCTGCATATGTGCAGCCGTCGCGTCGCCCGACCGATGGGCGCTATGGTGAAAACCCCAACCGTTTGCAGCATTATTATCAGTATCAAGTGCTTATCAAACCCAGCCCGCCCGACCTGCAAGAGTTGTATCTGGGGTCACTGGAAGCCATTGGCATCGACATGACCCTGCACGATATCCGCTTTGTCGAAGACGACTGGGAAAGCCCGACGCTGGGCGCGTGGGGTTTGGGATGGGAAGTCTGGTGCGACGGGATGGAAGTCAGCCAGTTCACCTATTTTCAACAGGTCGGCGGCCACGACTGCCATCCGGTCTCGGGTGAGCTGACCTACGGACTAGAGCGTCTTGCAATGTATGTTCTGGGCGTCGACCACGTCATGGACATGCCGTTTAATGACCCGCAAACACCGATTGCGCTGAGCTATGGAGATGTCTTCCGCCAGACCGAGGCCGAATACAGCCGCTGGAATTTTGATGTCGCCAATACAGACACGCTGCTGGTGCACTTCGAGGACGCAGAACGTGCCTGTCTCGATATCCTGTCGCGCCCTGCCGAAGATCCAAAAACCGGCAAACGGATCATTATGGCCCACCCCGCCTACGATCAATGCATCAAGGCGAGCCATATATTCAATCTATTGGACGCGCGCGGCGTGATTTCGGTTACCGAACGGCAGGCGTATATCGGCCGGGTTCGTACCTTGGCGAAAGCCTGCGCAGACGCCTTTGTGCAAACCGAAGCTGGCGGCTGGACCGCGGAGCAAACCGCATGAGCGGCAAAATCGTTGGGCTGGTCATTTTGATATCTGCACTCATCGCCGGTGGCGCGCTCTATTATCTTCAGGTGTACGGCTTTTACCAAGAAGTCTCGGCCGAAGTGGAAGAAGTTCGCCTGATCCCCTTGGATGGCGGCGCGCCTGTGCGCATTTTGGCTGAAAACATCACAGCCATTGATGCCGAAAGCTCACCCATCCGTTTTCGCGCCTGTTTCACGACGCCTTCCAGCCTTGCAATGCTGACCGAAACCTACACCGGTCTGGACCGCGCCATCCCGCGCAACGCGCCAGAGTGGTTTGAATGCTTTGACGCCGCAGCCATCGCCGCCGAGCTGAAAGCAGGCACGGCACTAGCCTTCGTGGGAGAGAAAAACGTCGATTTTGGCGTCGACCGTATTGTTGCGATCACCCAGGACGGTCGCGGCTATATCTGGCACGAACTGAACGATTGTGGTGAAAAGGCGTATGATGGCACGATCGTGGGCGAAGAGTGCCCAAAGCGGCCTGAACCTGTCGAATGACCGTCGCCGTTCCAGCCTTTCTCGCGGCGACACTGGGTCTTGCGATTTTCATTCTGGGATCAATGCTGAACCTGCGTGTGGCTATTTTGCGGCGCTTCAATATCCCCGATCCGGTCTCGGGCGGGCTTGCGGCGGCCCTGATTGCGCTGGCCCTCTATATTGCCTTTGGCGTGACGTTAGATTTCGATCTGCAGGCGCGGGACTTTTTCCTAGTCATGTTTTTCGCAGCCATCGGGTTAAACGCGCGGTTTGGCGATCTGGTGGCGGGCGGCAAACCTCTTTTGATCCTGCTTGTACTTACGCTGGGCATGATCTTGGCCCAGAACGTTGTTGGCGTGGTTGGCGCCGTGCTCTTCGGGTACGCGCCCGCCGTCGGGGTGCTGTTTGGCTCTGCTTCCCTGATCGGTGGACACGGTACGGCGATTGCATGGTCGCCTGAGGTGGCCGCCGCATCGGGTCTTGCGACCGCGCAAGAGCTTGGTGTCGCCGTCGCAACTCTTGGTCTGGTGCTCGCGGCGCTGATTGGCGGCCCTGTCGCGCGGTATCTCGTCGAAGGACGCAACCTTGAACCTGACCGGCCTGACGCGGGGCCGATCGGCGGTGTGGGGCATGAGCGCGCTCAGGAGCATCTTGAAATCACACCGATCCTTGTCGCGCGGGTGCTGCTGAACCTGAATATGGCCATCATTCTGGGCTATATCGTGTCACAGTTTCTGGACCAGACTGGTTTGAAATTACCGCTGTTCGTGCCCTGCCTTGTGATGGGCATCGTGATCGGCAATCTGCGCTCATGGGTCGCCCCACACGCTGAGCCAGTGTCCCGTACCCCCGCACTCGCCCTGATCTCCGAGATTTGCCTGGGCACCTTTCTGGCGATGTCGTTGATGTCGCTACAGCTTTGGACATTGGTCAGCCTTGGCGGGCCGATCCTGTCTATTCTTCTGGTGCAAACTGCGATGACACTCGCTTTTGTGGTTTTCGTGCTCTTTCCAGTGATGGGTGGCGGCTACCGTGCTGCCGTTCTCGCCGCAGGTTTCGGCGGGTTTGCCCTAGGTGCTACACCAACCGCCATCGCCAATATGACAGCAGTGACGAAACGCTACGGGCCGTCGCCCATGGCTTTTTTGATCTTACCCTTGGTCTCGGCCTTTTTTGTCGATATTGCCAACGCTGTCGTTATTCAATTCGTCGTCAACCTGTAGAGCGTCTCAATGCCTGACCTACTGATCGAACTTTTCTCCGAAGAAATCCCTGCGCGGATGCAGACCCGTGCGGCAGAAGACCTCAAGAAACTGGTGACCGACGGTCTGGTCGACGCGGGGCTCACCTATGCCTCTGCCGCCGCGTTTTCGACGCCACGCCGCTTGACACTGACGGTTGAGGGGCTGCTGGCAGCAAGCCCAACAACGCATGAAGAACGCAAAGGCCCCCGGGCCGACGCGCCGGAAAAAGCGATCGAAGGTTTCTTGCGCGGTGCAGGCCTCACACGTGACGATCTGGAAGAACGCGAGACACCCAAAGGCCCGGTTCTATTCGCAAAAGTCACCAAGCCGGGCCGTCCGGCAGCAGAAATCATTGCCGAAGTGTTGGACAAGACCATCCGCAGCTTTCCATGGCCCAAGGCCATGCGCTGGGGCGCTGGCAGCCTGCGATGGGTGCGTCCGTTGCACAGCGTCCTGTGTATTCTCACCGACGAGGCTGGCACCGAGGTTGTACCCTTGGACGTCGATGGCATTCCGTCGGGCGACGTCACACGCGGGCACCGTTTCATGGGGCCAGACGCATTTTCAGTCACAGGGTTTGACGACTACGCGGCCAAACTCAAACGCGCCTATGTCGAACTTGATGCGGTCGCCCGTGCCGAGACGATCTGGCACGATGCCACCAATCAGGCGTTCGCAAACGGGTTGGAAGTGGTCGAAGACAAAGGTTTGCTGGCTGAGGTCGCAGGGCTGGTGGAATGGCCGGTTGTGCTGATGGGGCGCATCGGTGACGATTTCCTCGGTTTGCCACCCGAAGTTCTGCAAACGTCGATGAAAGAGCACCAGAAGTTCTTCTCGGTTCGGAATCCCAAGACGGCGCGTATCGAGCGGTTCGTAACGGTGGCCAACCGCGAAACAGCGGACAATGGTGCCACGATCCTCGCAGGCAATGAAAAGGTGCTGTCGGCCCGTCTGTCGGATGCCAAATTCTTCTGGGAAAACGATCTGCGCATCGCGACCGACGACATGAGCGTCTGGATCAAAGCACTTGAGAATGTGACATTCCACAACAAGCTGGGCACGCAAGCCGATCTGGTGGGCCGCATGGCTGCATTGGCACGCGAACTTGCCCCGATTGTGGGGGCTGATGCGGATGAGGCCGAGGAGGCTGCACGCCTTGCCAAAGCTGATCTGTCGTCCGAGATGGTCTACGAGTTTCCAGAACTGCAGGGTCTGATGGGCCGCTACTATATCAAAGCTGCAGGCAAATCCGATGCTGTTGCGGCGGCCGCGCAAGAACACTATGCGCCGCTCGGCCCATCGGACGATGTACCGACAGGGCCTGTGTCGGTTGCCGTGGCACTTGCCGAAAAGATCGACAAGCTCACGGGGTTCTGGGCGATTGATGAAAAACCAACGGGCAGCAAGGACCCCTTCGCACTTCGGCGCGCGGCTTTGGGAATTATTCGGATAGTGCTGGAGAATGATTTGGCCCTGACTTTGGATCAAGCATTCAAAAATGCTGCGGAAATTGTGGGTCCTCGCAACGTGGGTGACCACCAGTCTTACGCGGATACGAACGAAATCCGAGCCTTCATCCACGACCGTCTCAAAGTCTACCTGCGAGACGAAGGCATCCGGCACGACATCATCGACGCCTGCATCGCCATGCCCGCCAATGACGATTTGGCACTGCTGGTCAAACGCGCGCGGGCCTTGTCCGAAGTGCTGGGTACCGAAGACGGTGAAAACCTGATCCAGGGGTTTAAACGCGCAAATAATATACTGACCCAGGCGCAAGACGCTGACGGGGTAGAGTATTCGTACGGTGCTGATATCAAATTTGCAGAAACGGACGAAGAACGCGCGCTGTTTGCAGCGCTCGATACGGCGGAAGCGGCGATTGCGCCCGCGATGGACACACAGGACTTTGCAACAGCGATGGCGGCGATGGCCGACTTGCGCGGTCCGATCGACGCGTTTTTCGAAGCGGTGCAAGTCAATGCAGATAACCCGACAGTCCGGCGTAACCGTCTCAACCTGCTCAGCCGGATCACGCAAATCTGCCTGTCTGTGGCCGATCTGACCAAAATCGAGGGCTAAACACCCCCTGCGACCAATTGTTAGCGCTTACACTAAAGCTTGTAAGCGTGGGTTTACAGCTTATGCTGCACCTGACACATGATAGGTGCCGCAGTGCAGAATAACCCGAATACAACTCTTGTGACGCCCGAGGCGCCAATAGCGAATAATACCCATGGCGGGCGTGCAAAATGCTTGCAGCGTCTGGTGCGGCTTGATCTGCCGGTGCCGCGGACGGTGGCACTTTCATTTGACGCTGTGCAGCGCATCGCCAAAGGAGAGTTGCCCGACATCGCCGCCATCGTGTCGCAGTTTGAAAAGGGTGCGCTCCTCTGTGTGCGCCCCTCATCCGAAGACCCCGATTGGGGCGGGCCGGGCGCTGTTCTGAATATCGGTATGAATGACACGCGCTACAGCCATTTGGTCAAAGAGCTGGGCGCGAAGGCCGCTAGTGAAATATACACCCGATTTGTGCAGTCCTATAGCGTGGATGTGGCTCGTCTCGACCCCGATCTGTTTGACGATATTCCGGAAGATGGTGAGGCTGCCTTGCAGGAATCCCTGCGCGCTTATGAAGCGGAGATGGACGAGGCGTTTCCAATGGATCCCGCCGAGCAGCTTGCGGCGGTGTTGAAATCCATGGCGCGGGCATGGGATGGGACATCGGCACGGCTTTTGCGGCAAGCAAAAGGGGCACCTGCAGATGCCGGTCTGGGCCTTGTCGTGCAGCAGATGGCATTGGGTCTTGGAAAGGGTGAGTGCGGGTCAGGCGTCTTTCAACTGGTCGACAGTGATACGGGGCTGCAACAAATTACGGGGCGCTATCTTAGCCAGAGCCAAGGCCGCGAGGCGCTTTCGGCAGATGCGTCGTCGCTCTACCTCAGCCGTGATCCGCGTGGCCCGTCGCTGGAAGAAATCGAGCCCGAGGCCTTCGAGGCACTTCGGGAACACTGCACGCTGATGCGCACAAAGCTGCGCGCCGAGATGCAGGTCGAATTTGCGCTGGAAAACGGGCGGGTGCACATTTTGGATGGTGTGCGTGTTGCGCGGTCTAGTCGCGGTGCCGTTCGGATCGCAGTGCGTTTGGCGCAAGACAAAATTATTTCCAAAGCCGAAGCTTTGATGCGGGTCGAGCCACGCACCTTAACGGAATTGCTGCACCGACAAGTGCGCAGAAACGCCCCCCGCGACGTGATTGGGAAAGGGATTGCTGCAAGTCCCGGCGCCGCAACGGGAGCGATTGTTTTCACCGCAACCGAAGCACAAGCCAGTGCGGCACGTGGTGATCCTTGTATCCTTGTCCGGCGCGAAACATCGCCAGAGGATATTCGCGGGATGCATGCCGCGCAGGCCGTTCTGACCGAACGCGGTGGGATTACAAGCCATGCAGCTGTGATCGGTCGCGGTATCGGGTTGCCTTGTGTGGTGGGTGCCTCGAACATGCGCTTTAACCGGCGCGATGAACAAATCATTTCGCAGGACGGGCGTGTTTTCTCGGCTGGTGAAATCATAACTGTTGACGGCACGTCGGGCGAGGTGCTGGCAGGCGCTCCGGAAATGCGCGAAGCAGAGCTAGACGAGAGTTTCCAAACCTTGATGGATTGGGCGGACGAGATGCGCGACATCGAGATCAGAGCGAACGCGGATACACCCGCCGACGCACAGACCGCGCGCAACTTTAATGCCGAAGGCATCGGCCTTTGCCGGACCGAGCATATGTTCTTTGAACCCGGCAGGCTTACCGTCATGCGCGAGATGATCTTTGCGGAAAGCTCTCAGGACCGCCGGGCGGTGTTGGAGCGGTTGCTGCCAATGCAGCGTGCAGATTTCACTCAGCTCTTTCGTATCATGGAGGGTAAACCGGTCTGTATCCGGCTGTTTGACCCCCCTTTGCATGAATTCCTGCCTACCGACCGCGCAGGCCAGCGCGAGTTGGCGGATGCGCTTGATTTGCCGCTGTCCGATGTGAGCCGGCGCATCGACGCGATGAAGGAATACAACCCCATGCTCGGGCTGCGGGGGGTAAGACTGGGCGTGACGGTGCCGGAAATCTACGAGATGCAAGCCCGCGCCATCTTTGAAGCCACGCTGGATGCCAGCGCAAAAGGCGCACCCGTGGTGCCCGAGATCATGATCCCGCTGGTGTCTGCGCGACGCGAAGTGGAACTGGTGAAGGCTTCAATCGACGGTATCGCGTCGGCGGTCCGTCTCGAGAGGGAGCAGGATTTTGACTATCGGCTTGGTGTTATGGTTGAGACACCCCGCGCTGCGATCCGTGCAGGCGATATTGCGCCACACTGCGCTTTCCTCAGTTTCGGGACCAACGATCTGACACAGATGACCTACGGGCTGTCCCGAGATGACGCGGGGCGGTTCATGTCGGCCTATGTCCAGCAGGGCGTTTTCCCCGAAGATCCGTTCCATTCGCTCGATACCGATGGCGTCGGAGAGCTGTTGCAGATTGGGGCACAAAGAGGGCGCATGGCGCAACCCGGTATCACCTTGTCCATTTGTGGTGAACATGGCGGCAACCCCGAATCGATTGCCTTTTGCCGTGCTGCGGGTTTTGATTATGTGTCCTGTTCGCCCTTCCGAGTCCCCGTGGCGCGACTAGCTGCCGCACAACTTGCGATCGGCGACAGCATGTAGTGGTCTTCTACTGAAACAATCGCCGTATAATGTGTGTCATTTGTGCTGGGTACGACAGTCTTATTGACCAATTAACCCTGTTTCTGCCCGTAAACTTTACGTCAACTTTTTTAGCAGTTAGAGAGCGCCCATTGCAAAAAGGCGGGGGACGCAGTCATGCGTTTATTCTACAAGGTGGCGTTATCGTTGTTATTGGGGCTCAATCTGGGCTCTTTTGTGGCAGGCATGGGCCTGGCCGCTAATGAAGATCGCTATGCTGCGAAGACTGAAAAACTGGCAATGGCTACGGTACAGCGCATGCAGGAAACAGATCTGACGGTTTCTGCCCGGGCGCCAGTGACGCCTGCGGTGCGGCCTGTCGAGTTTTCCAAAAACTGGATCGACGCGCAGCCCGACGCTGATGGCGGAAACGAGTGGGAATGCCTGACCGAAGCGCTCTATTTTGAGGCACGCGGCGAGACCGTGAAAGGCCAGTTTGCAGTAGCCGAAGTCATCTTGAACCGTGTAAAATCAGAGCGTTTTCCCGGATCAACCTGCGGAGTCATCAATCAAGGCACAGGCAAGAAGTATCAATGCCAGTTTACCTACACATGCGACGGACAGAAAGAGACCATTAACGAGCCACGAGCGTACGAACGCGTATCCAAAGTCGCGCGGCTTGCGCTGGACGGTGTTGCCCCTAAGATTACAAAAGGCGCCACGCACTACCACACTAAGGCGGTGAAGCCGCGCTGGAGCCGTGTCTACACCAAGACCGCTTCCATTGGCACGCATATTTTCTATCGTCATACTTGGCGCACCGCGAGCAACTGACGCTTTCCGCTCTTGGTCCGACGGTCCCGGCCTTGTAGAAGATCGTACAGCGCCTAAGGTGGCCGCACTGCTTATGACAAAAAGGCCCGCCTGATGAGTTCCGAGATAAGACTAGCCTTTGCGCATCCTGACGAGCGTTCGAAGGCAACTGCGGCGGGGGCACCGCTCGACAGGATTTCATTGCGCGATCACATCGTCGAGGTTGAGATTGGCGCGTTTCAAGCCGAGCGCGGCGTCACCCAGCGGATTTGCTTCAATATCGTGGTCGAGGTTCAACCGCTGACGGGGCCCATTGATGACGATGTGGACCGCATCCTCAGCTATGACCGTGTGACCGAGGCGATTGCACATGAGTTGGCGGACGAACGGCTCAATCTGCTAGAAACGCTGGCCGAGCGAGTGGCCGAGCGCATTCTGATCGAGCCGCAGGCAATGCGTGTTTTCGTAAGGATTGAAAAGCTTGACCGGGGGCCGGGCGCGTTGGGTGTTGAAATCGTACGTGCCAAGGGGCAGGTGCGGCACATTCAAGTCGACACCGACCTGGCGCCCGAACTGGTTTACCTAAGCAACGAAGCTATCGCATCACCGCATCTGAAAGGATGGATCGACCAACTGCAGAAAACGGACCATCCTTTGATTTTCTGCGTTGGCGCCTCTGATACTGCTGCGCCGCAAACCGATCACCGTTTGGCGCAACGCCGGATCGATTTACTGGCGATTGAGCAGAACGCCTGGGTTCTGGCGTCCAAGGATGACCGTTGTGTCGTTGTCTCTACCCGCACAGAACTCGACTGGGCGATGAAGAACGGGCAGTCATGTGTGTGGGCGCCGTCTAAAATTGTTCTTGATGCCGTCGACGGCCCATCTGCGCAACCAAATGATGCAGTCGCCCTTGCGGCTTGGTTTGCCGCGACCTTCGGGGCGTCCGAATTAATGGTGATCGGCGCGGATCTGCCCCGGGAAACATCCGTACCTTTGCGTGCGGTGTCGGCCGATCAGCCAACGCTTTAACACATGGCACAGTACTTTCGACCGCTCCTGCAGTCCGGACCCGCGCGCCCCGCGCAGTCCGAGACCTTGGCTGGTGGCTGGACGTGGTTCAGCCACCTCGAAGTGCTTGAGCGTGGCAGACCTGCAGAAGTTGTGCCGCTGCATGACGCGCCCGACGCGGCCCTGTCTGCGTTGGTCTCAAAACGGCACACATTGCATGGACTAGACCTTGCGGTGCCAAGGGTCATGGGCATTTTGAACACAACACCAGACAGTTTTTCCGATGGCGGCAAGCACGCAACAGTTGATGCTGCGATGTCAGGCGCAGGCGCAATGCAGCGGGCTGATATTCTCGACATCGGGGGCGAATCCACGCGACCCGGTGCCAGTTTCATTCCCGCAGACCAAGAGATCACCCGTACAGCACCCGTTATCGCGGCATTGCGCGCGGCGGGACATACACAGGTAATTTCAATCGATACCCGTAAGGCGGCTGTTGCAGATGCTGCCTTGGCAGAGGGTGCAGATATGGTCAACGATGTGTCGGGGTTCACCTTTGATGCGGGTTTGGCCCCGCTTTGTGCCGCGCGAGACGTGCCCGTTTGCGTGATGCATGCGCAAGGCGATCCTGCCACGATGCAAGATGCCCCGCGGTATGACAATGTGCTGTTGGATGTGTACGATTTTCTCGAAACTCAAATCAGTCGTCTGGAAGGGCAGGGCATCGCGCGCGCATCTATCATCGTGGATCCCGGTATCGGGTTCGGAAAGACGCTGGAGCATAACCTCGCCCTGCTTGCACGCTTGTCGCTGTTCCACAGTCTGGGCGTGCCGATTTTGTTGGGCGCGTCGCGCAAAAAGTTCATCGGTACACTCGGCGATGCCGCAGTTGCAGCGGACCGCATGCCCGGTTCGGTGGCGGTCGCCCTCGCGGCTTTGAAACATGGGACACAAATTGTGCGCGTACATGACGTGCCTGAAACGGTTCAAGCCATTGCACTTTGGCGTGCGGTCGTGGCAGGAGAGAAGGATGGATAAGCTTTTTGGAACCGACGGCGTCAGAGGCACTGCAAACCAGTATCCCATGACAGCCGACATGGCGCTGCGCATCGGGGCGGCGGTAGGTCAGTATTTCCGGCGTGATGCGCCCTCTGCCGTGCACCGTGTTGTTATCGGCAAGGACACCCGCCTGTCGGGATATATGTTCGAAAACGCACTGACGGCGGGTCTGACATCGACGGGCATGAATGTGCTCTTGCTCGGTCCTGTTCCAACGCCTGCCGTGGGGCTGTTGACGCGGTCGATGCGCGCTGATTTGGGCGTGATGATTTCTGCCAGTCACAATCCTGCCGTGGACAATGGGATCAAGTTTTTCGGGCCCGACGGATTTAAGTTGTCAGATCAGGTAGAGTGCGAGATCGAAGCACTGGTCGCCGAAGGCGTCTCTCCGGCAGATGCGGGTGATATTGGCCGGGCCAAACGTATTGACGATGGCCGCTTCCGTTATATCGAACGGATCAAGACGTCTTTCCCAAGGCAGATGCGGCTTGACGGGATGAAGGTTGTGGTCGACTGCGCCAATGGTGCTGCATATCGCGTGGCACCCGAAGTGCTATGGGAGCTGGGGGCGACGGTTATTCCAATTGGGGTGGCCCCGAACGGCAAGAACATCAACGAAGGCTGCGGGTCGACCCGGCCTGAACTCGCTGCCGAAACGGTCGTGGCACACGGGGCCGATGTGGGTATCTGCCTTGATGGGGACGCCGACCGCGTCATTCTGATTGATGAGACAGGCAAAGTGGGCGACGGCGACCAGTTCATGGCATTGATGGCCGAACGCTGGGCTGAGCAGGGCATGTTGGTCGATGGCACCTTGGTCGCGACGGTGATGTCAAACCTCGGCCTTGAGAATTTCCTGACTGCGAAAGGGCTGCGACTGGAGCGGACGGCCGTAGGGGATCGTTACGTGGTCGAGCGGATGCGCGAGAAGGGTTTTAACCTTGGGGGCGAACAGTCAGGCCATATCGTGATGACCGACCATGCGACCACCGGTGACGGTTTGATGGCGGGCTTGCAGTTTCTTGCGGCGATAATCGCCTCGGGCGACAGGGCGAGCAGCCTGTTGCACCGCTTTGATCCCGTGCCACAGCTATTGAAGAACGTGCGTTTTGCGGCAGGGCAAATGCCCTTGGACGACCAAAGCGTGAAATCCGCGATCACTGCATCCGAAGCGGCGCTGGCTGGAAAAGGGCGCCTGTTGATCCGCAAGTCGGGCACAGAACCCTTGGTGCGTGTTATGGCCGAACATGAAGACCCGCAGATCATGGAAACTGCTGTTGACCGTGTTGTGGATGCAGTCGCGGATGCCGTTGCTACGGGTTAGCGCCGCATGAACAGACGCGTTAGTGCGCCATACTGGCTAAGGCCCACACCGCCAAGGATCAAAGCCATCGCACCCAATAGAGTGGCAGGTAGCGGCTCGTTCAACAAAAGCGCGCCTAACACAACCGACCAGACCGGCACCTGATAGTTCACCAAAGACATGAATACCGGCCCGGCTGAACGGACAACGAGTACCCGCAAAAGGTTCGCAGCAGCCGTCGGAACCAGCCCCAGAAAGGCAATGACCCACAACGTTTTTTGATCCGGCATCCTGGGTGGACCTTCGACGATCCATGCGGCTGGAATTACGATCACGGCGGCCACCAACAGAACGACCGCCGCTAACCCTATCGTATCTACGGTGGGTAATCTGCGCATGAGGATGGAGGATACCGCGTAACATGACGCTGCCCCGAAACAGGCGATACGTCCGGGCACTTCCAACGCCGCACCACTGGACTCGAACGCCTGACTGCCGATCAGGATGCACACGCCGATAAAACCTACGACAAAGCCAACCGCCTTGCGCCACGACATCGCCTCGCCCGGTACGAGGAAATGCGCGAGCGGTAAGACAATAAGTGCGACCGCTGCCATTGAGACACCGGCAAATCCTGCCGTCACGAACTGTTGCCCCCATGCCAGCAGCATGAACGGCACAGCCGAGCTGAGCGCGCCGATGATCGTAAGGGTTGTCAGCGTTGCAGTGCTTGGGGGTGTGTCAAACAGGCGAAAGCCGCGCGCGCCCCAGATTGCGATCATGATAACCGAGGCGAAAGTGATGCGCCCTGCCGCCAACCAGAAAGGGGGCATCCCCTCTAGTGCCACTTCGGTCACCAGAAACGTGCCACCCCACGTTAGTCCAAGGATCGCGATCATAAGCCAGCTGGAAGACGTAATTTGGGGGCGGTCATTCATTTCAATTGTTCCAAAAAATGACCCCGGCAACATGCACCGGGGTCGCGACTTCAGGGCATTTGCCTGACTTAGTTCTTGGCCTTGTCTACCATCTTACCAGCAGAAATCCACGGCATCATGCCACGCAGTGTCTCGCCTGTGGCTTCGATCTGGTGCTCGTCGTTGATGCGACGGGTCCCCTTGAAGAACGGTTGACCAACAGCATTTTCCGTCATGAAGTCCCGTACGAATTTACCGGTCTGGATGTCGGTCAGGATATCTTTCATCCGTGCCTTGGTCTCGTCATAAGGAAGGACGCGCGGACCGGAGACATACTCACCATACTCGGCTGTGTTCGAGATCGAGTAGTTCATGTTGGCGATGCCGCCTTCATAGATCAGGTCCACGATCAGCTTCACTTCATGCAGGCACTCAAAATAGGCCATTTCAGGCGCATAGCCTGCTTCGACCAGTGTCTCGAAACCCATGCGGATCAGTTCCACCAGACCACCGCAGAGAACCGCCTGTTCGCCAAAGAGGTCGGTTTCGCATTCTTCGCGGAAGTTGGTCTCGATGATGCCGGAACGACCGCCACCGATGGCGGAGCAATAAGACAGACCTATTTCCAGCGCGCGGCCGGATGCATCTTTGTCTACTGCAACAAGGCACGGTACGCCGCCGCCTTTAGTGTATTCGCCGCGCACCGTGTGGCCTGGGCCTTTGGGTGCCATCATGACAACATCAATGCCTTCTTTCGGCTCAATCAGGCCGAAGTGCACGTTCAAGCCGTGCGCGAATGCAATCGCCGCACCTTCGCGGATATTGTCGTGGACGTATTTTTTATACGTTTCTGCCTGAAGCTCGTCGGGCATTGTGAACATGATAAGGTCAGCCCAAGCTGCGGCTTCCGCGATACCCATTACGGTCAGGCCTTCACCTTCCGCTTTTGCAGCAGAAGCAGAGCCTTCGCGCAAAGCCACGCAAAGGTTCTTGGCACCACTGTCGCGCAGGTTCAACGCATGTGCGTGGCCTTGGCTGCCGTAGCCCAGAATAGCGACTTTCATATCTTTGATGAGATTCACATCGCAGTCGCGATCGTAATAAACGCGCATTTTGGCGCTCCTTCGTGTTTCGGTTGATACTGACGGCGACATTAGTTGTGAAATTTCGGAAAGACATTAATCAATTTGCGTGTAATCTCTGAAATATCCAGATAGTAATTCGTTATATGGTGAAAAAGCGCAAAAATGATGCTTGATGAGCTGGATCGGCGTATCTTACGCTACTGGCAAGCGGACGCCAGCCTGTCTCCGGCAGAACTGGGCGAGCGTGTCGGGCTGACCTCTGGAAAAGTGGCGCGCCGTCTGGCTAAAATGCAAGAGGCGGGTGTCGTTCAAGGCGTCAGCGCCATCGTCGATTGGGCCGCCTTGGGCTATGCGGTCGAAGTATCTTTGCGGGTGACTTTGGACAAAACCGTCGCGCGCGCCTTTGACGATTTTATCGAAGCTGCCCGCGCAGTGCCTGAGGTCATTGAAATACAGACCTTTCTGGGCCGCGTTGATGTGCGCCTGAATATCATCGCGCGCGATATGGCGCATTATCACGACATCTATCGCGACCGTATTCTGACCCTGCCGCATATCGCCGACATCGAAGCGCTCATGCAAATCGCTCGGATCAAATCGGAAGAAGCGCTGCCACTATGATTGATCTGGATGATATCGACCGCGACATCATCCGCGCTCTGGCGCGCGATGCGGGGCAAAGCACGGGCGCTTTGGGGCGCAGGCTGGGCCTGTCGCAGCCGGCGACATGGCGGCGCATTCGCAAGCTTGAGGCCGCAGGTGTGCTGCGCGGCAAACGCTTGCGGCTGGATGCGGCCAGCCTTGGGTTTGGCGTGACGGTTTTTCTCGGCGTCAAGCTTGCCACTAAAGGGCGTGTCAGTCTTGAGGATTTTGAGCGTGCCGTAAGCGCTATACCCGAGGTGCAACAGGTCGAACATGTGTTGGGGCTTTACGACTACCGCTTGCGGGTTGTGGCCCGTGATCTGCCTGATTTCGAACGTGTCTTGCGGCGGCGGATCATGACCCTGCCGGGGGCAGGCGAGGTTGAGGCGAATGTACTGCTGAGCGAAGAGCGGCGGCCTGGCCCGCTTTGACAGATTGCTTGTGCCAAATCGTCATCCGCTGCCCCAACGGAACACACGCACGTAAACCATTTGCGACATAGAAAACCTTAAACTGCGTCAAACGAGCCTTTGCCCACCGGCACCATGCAGGCTAAATGATAATGAAACTCAGGAGGACATCAAATGGCTGCTTTGCTCGACAACGTGGATCCGGACGGATTGGAAGAGTTTTCGGTCGTCTTTACGGACCGGTCGCTTAATTCGATGAGCGTGGCGTTTCAGGACGTTATGAACGATATCTCTTCGATGTTGAAAGAGGTATATAACGCTGATGCTGTGGCTTTGATCCCCGGCGGTGGTACTTTCGGGATGGAGGCCGTTGCGCGACAGTTTGCAAAGGGTGCCGAAGTTCTGGTGGTTCGGAACGGATGGTTTTCTTACCGCTGGAGCCAGATTTTCGAAACAGGCGACCTGACCGCGAACACAACTGTGTTGAAGGCGCGGCAGACCGGCAATGCCAGCCCATCGCCCTTTGCGCCCACGCCAATCGATGAGGTCGTCGAGGCAATCCGCACGCAAAAACCTGATGTCGTCTTTGCGCCACATGTGGAAACCAGCGCGGGCGTGATCCTGCCTGATGATTATATCGCCAAAATGGCAGCCGCCGTACACGAGGTCGGTGGGTTGATGGTGCTTGATTGTATCGCGTCAGGCTGTGCGTGGATCGATATGGGCACGCTCGGGGTGGATGTGCTGATTTCTGCTCCGCAAAAGGGATGGTCGGCATCCCCTTGCGCGGGATTGGTTATGATGTCTGCCCGCGCAGAGGCACGGTTGGCGGAAACCCAATCAGACAGTTTCGCGATTGATCTGGGCAAATGGTACAACATCATGAAGGCCTATGAGAACGGCGGTCACGCCTATCACGCCACAATGCCAACGGATGCGTTGCGCGCCTTCCGCGACACGATGCTTGAGACGAAGGAATACGGGTTTGACCGTCTCAAAGATGCGCAATGGGCATTGGGCGATCAGGTCAGGGCAATGCTGGCTGGTAAGGGTATCGTATCTGTGGCAGCAGATGGCTATGGCGCGCCGGGCGTCGTGGTCAGCTATACCGCCGACCCCGATGTTCAAAATGGTAAGAAATTCTTGGCGCAAGGTATGCAGATTGCGGCGGGTGTACCGCTGCAGTGTGATGAGCCCGCTGATTTCCGCACGTTTCGTTTGGGGCTTTTCGGGCTGGACAAGCTTTATGATGTGGATGGGACGCTTGCCCGACTTTCGCGCGTGCTCGACAAGGTTATTTAACGCCTAAGCCCATCTGCATCAGCGTACGACGCACTGGTGCCAGTGAGTACAGCGCATTTAATCCCATCGCGCGTGCGTCGCGCAGGGCTGGCGCACTCATCTGGCTGGCCCGATTGAGCAGATCAATCCCTTGCACGCGCAGGGCCACATCGTTGTGGCGTGCTTTGTGGTAGGCATCAAGCATGTCGCGAGACCCAAGCGCATCTGGTTGCGACTGTGCAAGCTCAAGCAATTTCGCCGTGTCAGCAAGGCTCATGTTAAGCCCTTGCGCACCGATGGGCGGCACAACGTGTGCAGCTTCCGCAATCAGCGCCACACGCTCGGCCGAGAGCCGTTCGGCCTTTTGCGATATGATCGGCCAGATGGTACGATGGGACGTTAGGGTAAGAGGCCCGAAGAGATAGCAGCTACGCTCAGACATGGCAGTCTCGAAGGCTTCAACACCCAGTTCCAACCGTTTCTGCGACAGCGGGCCATCATCCATCCAGACAATGGCAGAGGCGGGCATCCCGTCGGCGTCAGGCAGGGGCACTAGCGTAAACGGCCCGCCTGTCCGGTGGATTTCCGTGGATACGTTGTCGTGCGGGATCGGGTGCGTCACGGTAAAAGCAAGCGCCTTTTGCCCATAGCGCGTTGTGCTCACCTCGATACCGGCCGCTTCGCGCATTGGGGAATTCCGACCGTCAGCGGCGATAACCAACCGTGTTGAAACCCGGCTGCCATCGCTGAGTGAAACACGGGCTTCGCGTTCGCGCGTGAACAGCGACGTGGTCGCAGTGCCCGGTCTGAAATCAACGGTCGGCAGTGCCGTGAGACGCGCGACAAGTTCCCGCCGCAACAGCCAGTTTGGGAAATTCCACCCGAAAGGTTGATCAGATATATCGGCGGCGTTGAATTCCTTGGTCAATCTGGCTTCAGGTTCTGGACCGCCTGCATCAACAATTCGCATGATCTGCAGAGGCGAGGCATAGGGGGCTAACCGCTCCCAAATCCCTGCGTCCTCGAGCACACCGCGCGCAGGCTGAAGCATGGCGGTTGACCGCATGTCCGCTTTTGCGTTGTCTTTTTCGGTAACTGGCGGCGTCGGATCCACGCAAATCACGTCAAAGCCCGCCGTGCCAAACGCGGCCGCAGCAGTAAGCCCTGCAATACCGCCACCAGAAATCACTATGTCGCAGCTTTGATCGGTCACGTTTTCTCCAATGTCATTCGTCCAGCCTGGTCTGGTTTGGTTTTAACCGTCATACGACAGTTAAGACCAGGTGATGAAGAGCAAAATAACGAAGACGACAGGCACCATGGCAAGTGCGGGCAGGTAGAGACCGGGCAGTCCGAAGACCAGCGCGGACGACAGCCACAAGCTGACAAACGCAATTATGGCGAACCAGATGTTGTTCTTGTCGCCAAAGGCGAGATCTTTCGCGATCCAGCCTATGACCGGAATAGCAAAGAAAAAGCGCTGCCAAAACGGCAATCGCGTCGGTGTCGAAGCTAGTGTCATTGTCGTCTCCCGTTGCATTGTATCTGCTAGATAGGGCTGCTGCGCTGCAGCAGGATACGCCCGATTGTCGCATGGGAGAGGTTAAATAACCTTGGCCAGAAAACTGCTCAGATCATCGGTGTGATAGTGGATGTGGCGTGCGTCCTGACGTTCATCGGCGACATGGATCGTGCGCATGCCCAGGGCGTGCGGGACTTGCAAATTACGAGGGTCATCTTCGAACATTGCGGCCTTTGACGGAACCAAACCGTCTTTCTTGAAGACTTTAGCAAAGGCGTCATGATCGGGTTTCGGCAAGTAGTCCGCATGCTCGACACCGTAGACGGCATCAAACAGGCCCGCGAGGCCCCGGGCCTCTAACACCCGCTCTGCGTAGGGCGCGCAGCCGTTTGTATAGACGATCCGGCGACCGGGCAACGAGGTGATGCGCGCAGCCAGTTCGGGATCGTGTTCCAACCTGTCCATGGGAATGTCATGCACATCGTCAAGGTAGGGGGTAGGGTCAACGTCATGCTCGCGCATCAGACCCGCAAGCGTCGTTCCATGGGTCGCCCAGTAGTGCTTGCGCAACCTGTCCGCTTCAGCGCGTTCGACACGCAGCGCTGTCATCACATAGTCCGTCATGCGCACTTCAATCAGGTCAAAGAGCCGCGCCGACGGCGGATAAAGCGTGTGGTCAAGGTCAAAAACCCACGTGCTGATATGCGAAAAGTCATCCTTCATCGGAATGAGTGGTACTGGCGGCGCGCGCTCAGCGCAAGTCCGCACCCTTGCGCCTTCCTATATGGCGTCGTTAAGGTGGGGAACGTAGACCAAAAGGCAGACCTTGATGACAAAAGCGCAGCAGACCGATGCATATAACATGATCCTCGAGGCTATCGACATGGGCTTGTACCGCCCCGGTGACCGGTTGGTGGAAAGCGAATTGGCAGAGCGTTTTGGCGTGTCACGCACCCCGATCCGCGAGGCATTGCAACGGCTGGAAACGCAGTCGCTGTTGGCGCGTGATGGTCGCAGCCTGATCGTGGCATCGCTTGATCATAACCAAATGGCCGAATTATATGTTGTGCGGCGCGAGCTTGAGGGGCTGGCCGCGCGTCTGGCCGCACAGCACGCGACGCCCGAAGAGGTCCGAATTCTGCGTGAAATGGTCGAAGCGGACAATGCTCTGGTGGATGATCCTCCGGCGCTGTCCCGCGCAAACCGACGCTTTCACAAGCAAATCCATCTCGCCTCTCACAACCGGTATCTGGTGCAGCAACTCGATCTTGTGCATCGAACTATGGCATTGATGACCAGCACATCACTGGCCGCACAAGGACGCGGTATCATCGCGCAATCCGAACACGAAGGGATCGTGCGCGCGATCGAGACCAAAGACGAGCAGGCCGCTTACGAAGCGCTGCGCGATCATATTTCGGTGGCGTTTATGACCCGGTTGAAACAAGACGCGGTGCGACGCGGCGAAGACGCCTGAGCACTATTTGATAGCCTGCTGATGTGTCGTTTTGTCGGCCTTGGGCGGCGGGTCCGTTTCTGACGTAACGCCGTGTTGAGTTTTGTCCCAGTAGAACGGCAGGTGGACCAATTCCCAGATGGCTTTGTAGGCGGCGACCGCACCGAGCGTAAAATAAACGGCCATGGTGGGCACAAATGCAACGAGATGCCGATGCTCTGCGCGGGATACAGCAACTACCCCTAACACCAGCGACAGGGCTTCGGCGCCACCAAATAGGCCAACAAAACCCCACACAGCACTGTCGCCCAATGTGCTTGCCACGGGATGTGTTACACCAAAAAGCGTGATCCAGAACGACCATAAAACCGGCGCTGCCGCGAATTGGGAAACCGCTGCAAGAAACAGCGTCTGGATGCCCATAAACCGCCAAAATCCCAAATCGCGCAACAAGGCCCCAGGCCTGCGCATGTGCACGAAATACGTCACCAGAAACCCCTTTAACCAGCGCGAACGTTGACGCACCCAAGGCCATGCACGGCTGGTTGCTTCTTCACGTGTCACTGTGGGCAAAAGCTCGGTTTTGTAGCCGTGACGGGCCAGACGCACCCCGAGGTCTGCATCTTCTGTGACGTTATGTGCGTCCCATCCGCCAAGCTCTTCCAGAACCTTGCGTTTGAAAAACAGAGTGGTGCCGCCCAGCGGTACGACCAGACCCAAACGCGCGATGCCGGGCATGATAATCCGCCACCAGATCGCGTATTCGATTGTGAAACAGCGCGACAGCCACGTGCTGCGTGAGTTGTAGTAATCCAGCACCCCTTGCAAGCACACCACATCTTCGGGTGCACTGTGAAAGCGCGATACGACTTTTTCGATCTGATCGGCCTCTGGCCAGTCTTCAGCGTCCCAGACGCCTACGATCGTGCCGTTGCAAAAGTCCAAAGCATAGTTCAGTGCACGGGGTTTTGTGGTGAGATCTCCGGCTTGCGGCACCTCTACCACGTTCATCCAGTCGGGCAGCTTTGTGCGGTTGATCGTGTCGCGGGTCAGCGCATCGGATTCTTCAAGGACCAAAACAACATTCAACAGAGACTTTGGATAGGTGAGCTGGCCCAGCCTATGGATCAATTGTTCGGCGATTTCAGTTTCCTTGAGCAACGGGACAAGGACCGACACACGCGGCATTCTCAGGTCAGACACAGTTGCATTGTGCGAAACAGGGCGGCGGTCACGACGGAGATAGACGGCCAAAGCGGCCAGTTTCAGGCCACTGGTCAGGATCAGGGTCAAAACGGCCCACAGTGAGATAACGGTGATGGTCCAAAGAGGAGCAAGCATTAGACCAGCCCCAAAAACACCCGCTACCCCAAGGCCCCAGACTGTTCGGTGCCCTTTTTGGTTGGTCCAGCCACGGCAGCTTTCATGCGCTGGTACCTTTGTGGCGGCAGACCGCGCAAGTTCGGCACCGAACAGCCGACTTTGGTGAATTTTGATCTGGTCTTCATCCACGATCACCGGGAACAGGCGCGCAGCTTGTGAGCCAAGTGCTGTGCGGAGTTTTGCGAAGTTAGCGGGGCTGCTCGTCGCGACATAGAGCACGCCTGCATCTTCCCGCCACGGCACAACCCCATAGCGCAGGCACAGCCATACGGGCAGTTTCCCGGACATTTCGGCCGTCGGGGGATCAAGTTCGAGGTCCGCGCCCTGGGTTTGCGCTTGTCGTGCCAGCGCGCTCAGCACGTCTTTTTTGTCCACCAGCCCTTCAGAGACCATAATGTCGCCAAGGGGGGCATCTATGCGCTGCTGCAGTCCAAGAGCGTGTTTGAGGTCATCAGAATCGATCTTGCCGATGTCCATCAAAAGCCGCCCGATCGGTGGGTGCGAGATGGCTGCAGGCGCATCTTCCTTCTTTGACAGGCGCAGATCAAAATCGTTCATCGTGCAGTGCCTTGCGTGACTAATGAATAGTGCAAGGTCGCAGATCAGGGTTAATGAAGCCTTAAGTCGCTTCGTAAGCTAAAAATGCTAATTTCAATACTTTTGGCTTTGTATGAAAGAGATAGCTCCTTCAACACGCGCAGTACACCGTGAGGGTCATTTGACATTAAGCGCAAGGGCTCAAACTTCCAAAAACGGTGGCCAACTGAACAGGTGCTCTGGTCTTTACGGCGTAGCATAATTGCGCAATTTTCGACAGCGGCTTCTACGTGGTCGACCCTGCTGCTATCATAAGAAAGCTTCATTTCATCCAATACAACATTCGTTTCATTAGCAAAAACGTCCTTCGGCGCTGCCACACCGAGAGACAACATCGCCACTAAGCATAGCCTAGCGGCTTTGCTCGAAAGTGACGGTGAATATACAAATTTGAACCGATAGCCAATTCGGTCAATGATCTCAGAAAAAACGGGCCGATAAAATGATTGCCTCACCTAAAGTACTACACACACACAATTGGTTGGCAGCTTGTGGAAAAAAGCAGTTCAAGCGATCTGAGATAGTATTTTTTTGAGAATTTATTAGCACTTTTTTTCAGTGCTTGTGGCGCAGTGGACAGGCGTGCACCATGGCTGGTCAAGTAAGCAAAATATTTGATAGTTACTAAACTGGACACCCTGCACCCGTGCGCAGTGCCTCGGGTATTTCATTTACAGTAAATAGATCACCCGCTGCAACTCACAGGGCACTGACACGCATTGCATCCTGCATCGCAAGCCATTGTTTTAATATATTATTTATTGCACGTTGAATTGGTGACGGCCCAGATTATGCGTTTGCAGCATTTGCGGGTGGCCCGGTGGCTACCCTGCGCGGGATGCCATCGCATCGGCAAAACGCTCGAACAGATAATAGCTGTCTTGCGGGCCGGGGCTTGCTTCGGGGTGGTGCTGCACGGACCACACCGGACGGCCATCTACGCGGATGCCGCAGTTCGAGCCGTCAAACAAAGACGTATGTGTTTCGACCACGCCTTTTGGCAGGCTTTGCGCATCCACTGCAAAGCCATGATTTATTGACGTAATTTCGACTTTTCCGGTGTCATGGTCTTTGACGGGGTGGTTTGCACCGTGATGGCCGTGGTTCATTTTGACGGTCTGCGCCCCCAAGGCCAGCGCGAGCATCTGGTGCCCCAAACAAATACCAAAAACGGGCAAATCGGTCTTGTCGAGCACGTCGCGGATCATTGGTACGGCGTAGGCGCCCGTCGCTGCCGGATCACCGGGGCCGTTGGAAAGGAAAACACCGTCGGGATTATGCGCCATTACGTCGTCGTAGGTGGCAGATGCGGGTAGCACTGTCACGTCGCATCCGGCGCTGGCGAGGCAGCGCAGAATATTGCGCTTGGCGCCGTAGTCGACCGCAACGACTTTGTATTTCGGATCGGTTTGAGCCGTATAGCCCTCAGGCCAGGCCCACCGCATTTCATTCCACTGGTAGGATTGCGCGCAGGTGACCTCTTTTGCCAGATCAAGACCTTCAAGGCCCGAAAAGGCACGGGCTTTAGCGACCAGAGCTTCGACATCGAAATTTCCGTCAGGATCATGCGACAAGGCGACATGCGGCGCACCTGACTGCCGGATCGCGCGTGTCAGACGCCGTGTGTCGACACCCCCCAAGGCAATCCTGCCACGTGACGCGAGCCAGCTATCGAGATTTTGCATGGCGCGCCAGTTCGACGGCTCGGTTGGCATCCACTTGACGATCATGCCCGCCGCAACCGGATCACCTGTTTCATCGTCGTCCGGGTTCACGCCCACATTGCCGACGTGCGGGAAGGTGAACGTTACGATCTGCCCCGCATAAGAGGGGTCGGTCATGATTTCCTGATAGCCGGTCATCGCCGTGTTAAAGCAAAGCTCCGCGACGGTCATGCCGGTTGCGCCAAATCCCTTGCCGTAAAACAAGGTGCCATCCGCAAGGGCCAGACAAGCAGTGGGGCGGTCGGGCGCGGAGACACTCATGGTCGGTCCTTTCAAGGCAGGATAGCAAGCAAATCTGGCCGTACCTAAACGGGGCAGGGTAGAGCGTCAAGAGCCTTGGCTCTGCATTCGTGCAGGCCGTGTTGCGCGGCATGTGACGTGGCGGTGGGTGTTGCGGCTTTTGCCTGGGTTGGATAAGGTCCAAGCCTTGTACAGGCTTTACGTCAGGGGTAATCCCGCGGGAGCGGTCGACAAAAGAGGATTGCGGGCAATGGACTTGCGGACAAAAGTTACGGCAGCACTGAAAAAGGCAATGAAGGACAAAGACGCGGAACGTCTTTCCACACTGCGCCTTATAAATGCAGCAATAAAAGACAAGGATATCGCGGCGCGGGCAGACGGCAATGACGACGGCGTGGGCGACGACGCTGTGCTGGTGATCCTCGGGAAAATGTCAAAACAGCGCAAGGAAAGCGCGCGTGCCTATGAAGAAGGCGGGCGGCTTGATCTGGCAGAGCGAGAGCTTGAAGAGGTCACGGTCATCGAAGAATTCCTGCCCCAGCAGCTTAGCGAAGATGAGGCCGCCAAAGCCATTGATGCAGCCGTAGCGGAGATTGGCGCGGACAGCATACGCGACATGGGCAAGGTGATGGGCGTGCTCAAGGCTAAATACACCGGCCAGATGGATTTTGGTAAAGCGGGCCCGATGGTCAAGGATCGGCTGAGCTGATCGGCCCCTGAAGCCTGTGGCGCAAAGCATCGGGCATGCAGAACAAGCGCGTTAGGGCGATAGGCGCTCCGTATGTCTGCCGAGGCGTCATTACGTTGCCGTGTGGATCGGCCCAACGTTTAAGCCGGAGGCGCGGAAGCGTATATTCATCATAAGAGTACATCGATCCTTCCTTCCTTTCGGAAAGGTCTGACACAAAGCTGCTGACATACTGCTGTCAGTGGAGGATGCCAGAGTGTCAGCAGTGAAAAAGGTGACAATGCGGTGCCCCGCTCAGACCGGCTTTTTGCGATGATCCAGACCCTGCGCACCGCGCATGGTCCAATGACAGCCCAAGCGCTGGCCGAGCGGTTAGAGGTGTCAAAGCAAGGTTTGCCGCGAAATCGCGAGGCTGCAGTCCCGCCGCACACCCTTCGAGGGCGAAGCGGGCGTGGGCTACATTATGCGACAGGGTTACGATTTGCCGCCGTTGAATTTTGACGCCGAGGAAATCACCGCTTTGCGGGTGGGATGGCGATGCTCACGCGTTCTGGCGGCAGCGCACTTGAGGCCGCCGCATCGCGCATTCACCGCAAGGTAGACGGTCTGCATGGTGCTGCCGCTTGGCTGCAGGTGTCCCCGTGGGGCGCGCCACGGGACGATCCGGAAAATGACTGTGTTTCGGTGGCCACTGTGCGCGATGCGATCCGACAGTCGCGAAAGTTGCAGGTGACCTACCGCAGTACGCACAGCTGCGACAGTGAACGCACGGTGCGTCCGGTGGCGGTAGTCTATCATCTGGAATGTATCATGGTTGCTGCGTGGTGCGAGCTTAGGGGACAGTTCCGGCACTTTTGCATGGGCCGCATCTATGCCTGCACCGTTCTGGATCAGACCTTCAGCGAACAGGCCGATCCGCTGCGCAGCCTATGGCGCGACCAGAACCGATGGGATGATCCTAAGGCGCGCTAAAGCCGATGCTACCTGCGCCACGCGCGCTGTAATTCGTCATAGAGGGCCACGCGTTCCTCTTCACTAAGGAATGCGCCGATTTCGACCTCGCGCCCTTTGCCCTTGAGGGTGACGTATTGGGGTATGGGCCCGTCCTTTTCGTATTTGGTGATGGTTGTCCAATAACGGTTGCAGTCCCATTCCTTTACCGCGCCTGACGGCTCTGTCCGGATCAGTTGTGCAGCTTCATCATCCAAAGTCAGAACTTCGAGGATCTGACGCGCGCGCTTGTTGCGCTGCAAGGCGTGATAAAGTCCCCAGACGGCTAGCATCGCAAACGGCAAAAGGCCCCACAGCACAGGTGAGCCCAGCATCGATATGATCGGAATTAGGATCATTCCAAATGTTGCCAAGACAAAGGCCGCCATACCCCTCTCGGGCAGCGAGTTATGCGGCCACAGGCGCAATTGCTGCGGTGTCTCGTCAGGTTGTGTGGTCCATTGGTAGGGCATGGCTGGTCGTTGTTGTATTGGCTGAGGCTAAAGTAGAGGCACAGGCCTCTTGGACAAGTCTAACGCGCCCGCAAAGGACCGTGCAATGGGAATAGACAAGGTGAGCGCGCAGCGACCAAAAGAAAGTACGCCATGCAATGCGTCCTTCCGCAGATCTGGCCTTCGATATCAATTCGAGTTGCGCGGGAAACACGGCCGAGCTGGGTGGCAATCCCAGCGGTGATTTGTGAAGATGAGGCTGGCGCTATGCTACTCGAAAAAGGGTGGTAATCGCTTTATGGAAGAACCGTGTTTTGTGGTACATGCACAAATGTCGCCTTAAGCGGAGCATGCAACAGACCGTCTTTTATTGTGGCGAATTGTGTGTGGGCCTTCGATAAAGCAGCATACTGGT
The DNA here is from genome assembly GCA_963796445.1 of uncultured Alphaproteobacteria bacterium. Lineage (GTDB taxonomy): Bacteria > Pseudomonadota > Alphaproteobacteria > Rhodobacterales > Rhodobacteraceae > Roseobacter. The sequence goes on from CAWCLQ010000001.1 coordinate 287,806, forward strand.
TGCCATAGCGAAATTGCTGGAAAGGATCACGCTGTATGATTGCCTACGTCACTGTCGGTGCTGATGATATCGCGCGCGCTAAACGGTTTTACTCTGCGTTCCTGCCAGCCCTTGATTACGGGCTGAAGGAGGGTCCTGAGGGCCTAAGCTACGCGCTGCCTGTTGAGCCGGGTCATTCTCCGGTTCTGCCCGACTTTTACGTTAAACCGACCTTCGATGGACGTCCGGCTTCGGCTGGGAACGGTGCTATGGTCGCATTTGAGGCGCGCAGTCAAAGCCAGGTCCGGGACCTTCATGCCGCTGCACTTGCCGCTGGCGGCATTGACGACGGCCAGCCGGGCTTTCGCGCCTCATATGGACCTAGTTTTTACGTTTGCTACCTTCGCGACCCTCAAGGCAACAAGATCGCACTATTCTCCAACGATCCCAGCGAACCCGGACGAGATGCATAACGCGGAATATCTCGGGCGAAAAAAAACGCATTCTTCGCATGTCAGGCAGGTGAGCATCCATGTAAAGTTCGTTTGCTTGACGTGACATAGCGGCCTTGTTTTGCACAACCACACTCCCTGACCGAAACCCAAACGGGTATTGAAGGCATTCCCAATTGCCACAATGCCGAAGATCGAAGAAATTGGGAAGCAGGCCGCTATTTCCTGTAAACGCAAAAAAGCCCCGCACAGGGCGGGGCTTTTTATCATTTCAAATCGCCTCTTAGTGGCTGTGCTGTTTGTCCCACTCTTCTTGCTTTGGCAAGATTTCGAACGTGTGTTCGGGTGGTGGGGACGGCAGCGTCCACTCGAGCGTGTCGGCGTATTCGTTCCAGGGGTTCGCTTCTTCGGACTTCTTGCCATAGCGCAGGCTGTAGATCACCACGCCAAAGAAGAAGAGGAACGACGCGAACGACAGGAATGCACCCCAGCTTGACCACAGGTTCCAGTAGGCAAATGCCTCTGGGTAGTCGATGTAGCGGCGTGGCATACCTTGACGGCCCAAAAAGTGCTGTGGGAAGAATGTCAGGTTTGCACCGATGAACATCGCCCAGAAGTGCAGCTTGCCTGCCCATTCAGGGTACATACGGCCGGTCATCTTGGGGAAGTAGAAATAGACCCCAGCGAAGATCGCAAATACTGCTCCAAGGCTCATCACGTAGTGGAAGTGCGCCACAACGTAGTACGTGTCGTGGTAGTAGCGGTCCACGGCGGCTTGTGACAGAACGATGCCCGTCACGCCACCCACGGTGAAAAGGAACAAGAAGCCAAAAGCCCAAAGCATAGGTGTTTTGAATTCAACCGACCCGCCCCACATGGTGGCGATCCAGCTGAACACCTTCACCCCGGTCGGGACGGCGATCACCATCGTGGCCAACATAAAGTAGGCCTGTTGGTTAAGGCTCATCCCCACAGTGTACATGTGGTGCGCCCAGACGACGAAACCTAATGCGCCGATCGCGATGATCGCCCAGACCATCGGCAGGTACCCAAACACAGGCTTGCGCGAGAAGGTCGCAATCACGTGAGAGATAATGCCGAAACCGGGCAGGATGATGATGTAAACTTCGGGGTGTCCAAAGAACCAAAGGATGTGCTGGTAAAGCACAGGGTCTCCCCCGCCCGCGGGATCAAAGAAGGTAAAGCCAAAGTTACGGTCCATCAGCAGCATGGTGATAGCACCCGCCAGAACAGGCAAGGACAGCAGGATCAGCCAGCTTGTCACAAAGATCGACCAACTGAACAATGGCACTTTGAAGAGCGTCATGCCCGGTGCGCGCATGTTCAGAAAGGTAGTGATCATGTTTATCGCACCCAAAATGGACGAAGCGCCCGAGACGTGAACCGCGAAGATCGCAAGGTCCATCGAGTAGCCGCCCTCGTTCGTGGACAGCGGTGGATAAAGCACCCAGCCGACACCGGAGCCCGCCTGATCGTTACCACCTGGTGCCAGAACGGAGCAGACCGCCAGTGTTGTACCGGCGACATACATCCAGAAAGACAGGTTGTTCATACGCGGAAACGCCATATCCGGCGCGCCGATCTGAAGAGGCATGAAATAGTTGCCAAACCCGCCGAAAAGCGCGGGGATCACAACGAAAAACATCATGAGAATGCCGTGACCGGTAATCAGTACATTCCAAAGGTGTCCATTTGGCGTACAGAGCGCGTCGGACGCGAACATACGCGCGCCTTCCATACACATGTACTGAACGCCCGGCTCCATCAGCTCAAGGCGCATATAAACGGTGAATGCTACCGACACGAAACCGACAAGCGCGGAAGTGATCAGATACAGAATACCGATGTCTTTGTGATTGGTGGACATGAACCAGCGCGTAAAGAAACCGCGTTCGTCTTCGTGGTCGTGCCCGTGAATGGCTGCGTCTGCCATGCGGTGCCTCCTAATTGGAATAGTTTCTCGGCTGGGGTTCCCGTTCCAGCCAAAGTCTCCCTACTTTTAGAGAGAGTTGCCCTCGGGAGCAATGACAGTATTGCCGCACATATCAGATAAAGTGCATGTTTTTTCATTTTGGCCGAATATGAGGGTTAAATTTTGCCAATTGATTAACCTCCTCCGTTCACTTTAGGCATGGCGCGCGGCTGGATGCGCTGTCATCAACAGAGACTTCATACCTCTATCAGATACTCAGAAAACAAATGCGTTTGGGGGATGTGATCGGTACGGGCGAAGTAAAGGCGATGGGAGACAATCTGCTGCCCACGAATATACATCCGGGCGGTCGGGAAGTGTGGTTGCGCTCTGTCGATACTGTTTTCTCAAGTGCCCCTGATGGCAGTGTTATGCGTCACATCGGCATTGCGTTTAACATAACGCTCGAAAAAACCGCCGAACTGGACTTGCGCAAACTCAATGCGGAACTGGAAGAAAGGGTGCGGGAAAGGACCCAAGAGATCAAAGAACTTGACGACGAACTGGAAGCGCACGTGGTCAAGTGCGATAATGAATTAGTTAGCATTCACAAAGGGTTGGAGCAGCTAAGTTATGTAGAAGCGTATGGCTTGAAAGTACTCGTCAATAGCATGGCTAGCCTGACACACATGCTGCAGGAAACCACAGAGTCGCAATCAGAAGAACACGCTGAAACGTTGAGTTGAATGCGCGATGCATCTGAGCAAGCCACGCAGAAGCTTGAGTGTCTTTTGTCGTTGTGGCCCAAGCAAACGCAATGCCCAACACGCCTTTTGTGGACGTCGATATTGCCAGTGTCATTGAACGCATCACTGTAAGCCTGCATTGCGCGTTGAAGGAAAAATAAAGCCGTTGTGCTGACCGGTCTGAAGCATGACTTGGTTTGGCTTCTTGCCGCAGGATGTCGAGAACATTCTCCAAGCGTTGATCTCAAACGTGATAGAGTACCGGGCGCACGACCGGTCGCCTGGGATCACCGTTTGCTACCAGCGCCAGGGCAAATTCATCGTGGTGGCTGTATCAGATAATAGTTTGAGCCTGGATTTTCCGCGCGATCATGAATAAGGTGTTTAGACTATTCAAAAGGGCGCATGTGATCCCAACGGGCGCGGGTGTTGCCCTATAGACGATACGCAGAATCATGAAGCGGATTGGGGACTGTATTGATGCGGAAAGCCGCCCGCGTCTGGGGAGCGATTTCTTACTGTCCTTTCCGTGCGCTGATGAAGGCGAGGTCTGAAGATGGCTCAACCGGTTAATAAGATTCTACTGGTCGACGATGACAAGATGACGAATCTTATGCACATACGACAGATCGTAAAATTCGAACTTGCGGCTTCTGTTGGACATCAACATGCCGCGGATGAACGGGTTCGAATTCTTGGCTGAATACGCCACGCGTGCTGAAGGTCTGCATCGTCGTCAAGCTATTGTCATGGTGCCAAAGTCCACCCTGCGCAGAGACAAGGCGCGCGCAAAAGCGGACGCTCTTGTTATGGCGTATAAGGTTAAGCCGCTAACATCATATGATTCTTGCCGAATCGTCAAAACTGTCAGCCAGCCAGCGAACCTGCTGCCTGAATGATGTGCTTTTTGTCGTCGCCCCTCTGGTGTTCAAAGGTCGCAAAGAATTCCTTGCGCAGGGCAATATCAACATCATGAAGTGTGACCGGCAGGCCCAAGTCGACAAGGCTGGTGACACCATGCTGGGAGATGCCACACGGGACGATCCCGTCAAAGTGCGATAAATCCGGTTCAACATTTATGGATAGCCCGTGAAAACTAACCCACTTTCGCAGGCGAATCCCGATGGCCGCAATCTTATCCTCGGCAGGCAGTCCCGAGGTTTGAAGCGGCTTGTCAGGCCGTTCGACCCAGACACCAACGCGCCCTTCGCGAATGTGTCCCGTGACGTTGAAATGCGCCAGGGTTGCGATGATCCAAGCTTCGAGTTGTTGCACGAAAACACGCACATCGCGTCCGCGCGCACCTACGTCAAGCAGTACATAGGCTACACGTTGCCCCGGACCGTGATACGTATACTGACCGCCTCGTTTAGTTGCATAAACCGCAAACCGGTCTGGTTCGGTCAGGTCTTCGGGCTTGGCGCTTGTGCCCGCAGTGTAGAGGGGCGGATGTTCGACCAGCCAGATACATTCATCACTTTGACCCGCCGCAATTTCTGCAGCGCGCGCCTCCATCCAGCGCTCGGCTGTGCGAAAGTTCGTGAGCCCGTCTGATACGATCCATTCAACCATGACACCCGTCTAGCGCAGCTTTCGCGCCGCGCCTAGTCTTTGCACAACATGTGTCAAAACGGTTTTTGAAAAATGGCCCTTCACAAGCCTGTTCGGTCGCGCTAAAGACCGCATACCATAAACGTGCGGATGTGGCGGAATGGTAGACGCGCAGCGTTGAGGTCGCTGTGGGGTAACACCCGTGGAAGTTCGAGTCTTCTCATCCGCACCATTGTCAATACATAAGTTGTTGTAATTATTGTATTGTGAGGTTGGTAGAAGTTCCCAGCCCCACATATGGCCCCACGATTACTTGTTGCTGTTTATGAAACCCTCGATCCATTTTTGAACTCCAGAGACTTTTAGAACTGATCGACCTCCTGCCTTGTAGACTTTGATGTTTCCCTTCTTGCCTTGCCGATAAATGGTATCTTTAGAAATACCGAACCACTTTGAGGCTTCGATCAACGGTACAAAGATTGGTGAGAGTTCCGGGTCTATTTTTGCGGCATCTCAAATTGATGTGACGTTTTCATAGTAAAGCTCTCTTGTTTTATTCAACTTTGCATGCGTCATTCTGGCTACTCCATTTTATCTGGAGTGTTTGTTCTGGCAGTCAGCTCAGAAACAAAGTTTTGCAAAGGGGAAGCATCGGGATCATTCGCGTTCTCTACTTCGGAGATGATTGATCTAATCCTGTATTCGAGCTCCTGGGGGGCGAGGCATTGGCGGCAGCCATAGACTGGGCTTCAGAGGCATTTCCACAATTGAAAGAAGTTGGTGAAGACGCCGATTACATGAGAGGGTTTAAGCTTAGTTGTGGCTCAATGAAGTATCGCAGAATGAGCTACGAGGTCGCAAGTTTTGGCAAAAAAGTAGGAGTGGACTTACCACGTGCCAAGAGTACAAAAATAGTAAGCACCTCCCGTCAGTGGCATTTGGCGACACCAAAAGCCGCGTCAAGAGTTTCTCCAAATTTGCCGAAATGCATCATGACGACCGCTTCCTCTTTTTTACCTTGCCGACTTCAAGCCGCAGACTGAAGGCAACTGAACTCGAAAAGGAAATCGACCTGTGCTTTGGAAAAGAGGCAGAATTTGAAGCCCAGCTATCTGAATGTTTCGGAGAAACGATTGAAATTGTCGGTCTACGCCTGGAATTACCATATGATGCAGAGACGCGAACCTTTCACCCACACTTTCACGGTATCGCATTATGTGATGCTAATCTGAATATTGAAGATTTTCGTGATTGGATGCGTGAGCATATCGTACGTCGAGGATTAGATTCAATTAGCTGCGATACATCTCTCGTAGATCCAGAGGACGTCACAAGGGTCGTCAGCTATATCTTCAAGCCTTGTAAAACTGCATACAAGATAGCTGAAGCAGGCCACGCCGAAGAATTTCGGATATTTGTGGGCAATCTAAGCAAACGGATGGTGAGAACGAAGGGGACATACGCTGCATTCAAAGGCAAGCAAAGTGCATTGCCCGGAGGTGACCGAACAGGGCGAGCCAGCTCGAAAGGGTATACAGATCAAGAGAGCAACGGTTTCCATGAAGACAGCAGTTGTAAATCAAACGTTTTAGATGGCCCGGGTGCGCCTCAGAATGTTCTTTGCGGGCTATGACGGTGATGATAGATGCACCTAGTCAAATACCTGTTGCAATTCATCAGAAGTTGCGTGGTCAAAAAAGATTGGAAGCAGGCTGATTCAGTTGGAACGGGCTGAGCGGAGCGCAAGGCACAACGGGATCGACGCTATGCTGCGCGACAAAATCGCAAACGCTGATTGGACTGAAATTAGCCGCCCGTGCTACACAACATCACGACCTCCGAACGAAGTTGCCGCCAGCGATGATCTGGTTGATGAGTGCTGCAATGGCCCGGTGCTTTTGCGTTTCGGGCTCTGATCCGGTGGCGTTCTCGTGGGTTGCTGCGGCATCACGGAGAACGCCCACGATCTCGTGTTCTGGCAGCAACTCGTAATCGTTCATGGCAAGAAGGAGTGCCTCGCAGATTGAAAGTGCTGCCTGACCTGCGTGTTCGTTCGCCGTGGACATCTTGGACTTTCTCTTCTTCGTTTCACGATCTGAGAACTGATACCAGTCCATTTCTCCCATATTTCTAGCACGAAATGTGCTATGACAAACTGATCGAGAGCAGTCTCCGGTTCGATTTATGCTCTGGCGCCGAAGAGAGGACGGAGGGGTCATGATACCAGTCCAGACCAGCCCGCTTACCCTTAAGCTGTCGGCCTTCGTCGCCCTGTCGGAGGTCGAGCTAGACGTGCTTGAGCGACTGTACCAGCGGCGCCGGTTCTTCGTCGCGGGGCACGATATGGTGCATCAGGGCCAGTCGGATCAGCTTGCCTATATACTTTTCAGTGGTTGGGTCTGCTCGTACAAAATCCAGTCGGACGGAACGCGCCAGATCGTCGATTTCCAGGTGCCAGGGGACTTTTTGGGGCTGCGTAGCGTGCTGTTGCGCACCTCGGATCACAGTTTCGAGCCAATAGGTAAGATTGAGGCCGCCGAGGTGCTGAAGCGCGACCTCTTGGCGGCGTTCGCTCGGACGCCTCGTCTGGCTACGGCAATTCTTTGGGCGGCGTCACGAGACGAGGCGATGGTGGTCGAACACCTCGCCGGGATTGGCCGGCGCGATGCGGACGCCCGGATGGCGCATTTCCTGCTGGAGCTGGGGTCGAGGCTGGCGCTGGTGGGCATGGGGACCAACGAAGGGTACGACTGCCCACTTACGCAGTATCACCTAGCGGATGCGCTTGGGATGAGCGCCATTCACGTCAACCGCGTCTTGCGAAAGCTGCGCGAAAGCGGGTTGGTGACCTTTCGGGACGGTCATGTGTCATTTAACAACCGTGAGGGTCTGGTGGAACTGGCCGAGTTCGATCCGGCGTATCTGGATCAGACCGGGCCGCTCCTGAATTGAAAGTGCCGCCGTCCGATGCTCGGCAGGCTGCCTGGCATTTCAGGTTGGACGCTGAAAGTCACGAAAGAGCCTGCTTTGCCGCGTCGAGTTCTTTCTTCGCGCCTGTTGGCGCCTTATTCTACGAACCTTTGACAGATTTCATCTTGTCGATGGTCTTGGTTTGTTTGGGGGCCATTGGGATTGTCCTTTCCCGGAATTTCCGAAAAATAAGAAGCGCGCAGATATTCCGACATTTTGGGGTCAGTACAACCACACGCTTCTCGGGTACTCTGAAATAAGTGCGGCCAAAAATCCGGCAGGCACAACTCACTTATAAGATATCCGCTCTCCATCGCACTGATGCAGGTTAGTCCTGCGTGTGCCGTAGGTTGCTTTCTGGGTGATCAGTTCGAGAGGGGGGCGATCATAAGGCTAGATATATGGAAGGATAATCCGGTTTGGTTCCGGTACAAGCCAGTTTCATCCGATGGGTGTCTGCTGGTGAGAGACCCGCAGCCATTTGTCTTCGTCATGCAGGAATGTGGAGGCGCAGAGTGCTTCATGAATTGGCACATCCATCTTTTCGGCTGATACGCGATAGGTAATGATAGCGATATCGCCACAAAGCGTGACCCTGCGTTGTGCCAACTTCACAGACCGCCACCCAGTGCTCCGCGCCAAATGGTCCCAAATGTGGTCGCCCTGAAGAATACCGGGCGGATACGGGAAAATCATGACGGCGTTCGTTGCAGTAGTTGCACGGGCGCTATCCGCGCCGCTGGTCCAGAAACGTTCCTCCATATCCCACAGAACTTCCTGTTCCGGTGGCGATAAGGTACCCTGCCGGTTCGCAACATGTTCAAGAACTTCTTCTGATGATGCGGAAAGGGTCATTGGCCTGACCCCGGCCAGCTGGTGAACAAGTTTTGTACCAAGAAGAAAATAATCGCGAGTATCGCCCAGAATGCTCCACTGGACCCCAAATGACCGACGGCGACAGCAGAGACCGCTTGCTTGAGGGAACGCATCTGCGGGTTTTCGGGAAGCAGTTGGCTCAGTTCGCGGGCAACTGCTGCGTGCCTGCTTGCGAGCGTGGGTACATCCTGAAACACCGAAAGGAGCAGCCCAAGCCGTTCGCTTGCAGTTTCCCGATCCAGTTTGATGAGTTCGGCGGTCTCTTTCCAGGGGTCGAGTCCCAGCCGTGCAAGCGCCGATAGGACGGATACAATGAACCCGTTCCGATCCTCGCCGACAGGCGCGTAGAGAAATCGTTCGAACTCTGTTGGATGCGGGTTGAGAACACTTGTCATGACAATTCTGTTCCTTGATTGCGGGAGCGCATAGCTTCTGTGTCTTGCCTATAATGCCGAAGGGCCGGTCCCGACGCCCTTACACAAGTCAGTGGTACCGGCTGTTTTGTAGGTGTGCCCAACCTGCTTGGTGGCAGCAGGTTGGGTTCCGATGGCTGGACCAGCCCGCAAAAGTTTGCGCCAGCATGTGCCTCGCTAAGTCCTCCCGCCATGGTGCAGCGAGAGTGGAGACAAGATCAGCCAAAACGCTGAAGCCGCGAAACTCCATGCGAACAAGTCACGATCCCGCGGCTGAACTCTCTGACTTAGGGCCTCAAGCGTCAGTGTCGGGATCGGCGAGTATGTCAAGCTCTACTGCGATCGCCATCTCTTCGTCGTTGATGAGGCCATCGCCATCCGTATCCATTTCATTGAATACCTCTTGGTTCAGTTCCGGGTTGGCGACTTGAAGCTCGGACAACGATGCCATGCCGTCACCATCGGTATCTATCTCGGCGGGCATTGCACTGGCGGAAAATGCAATGGAAGTTGCTAAGGCTGCTACGAGAGTTAGGGTCTTCATGATTTTTCCAATCAAACAATGCAGCCAATCATTGGCCGCGTTTCGGGATTTCAAGTTGCCTATGCAGGCGTCACGCAAGAGTCTGGGTCGCGGCGTCAAGTTCCTTTATTGTCTTGACCTCGTCTTTCGCTGTATGCGCTGCGTCGGCGGCGTAATAATGTTTCCATGCCTTCGTTCTTTTTTCGCCGAAGGGAGCGGCCCCACAGCTGGCCTTGACGGACTTCATCTTCTCTTCTGTTGTTTTGCTAGTCAGTTTCATGGGTATGTCCTTTCCTGGACGGTCCGGGAAGAAGAAGCGCGCGATAATGACAGTTCTTGGGGGAACAGGCTTTCGTACACCTCTTGAGAACTCCGAGACACACTGCCCGCCAAATGTTCAGTGGACATTCTCAAGGTATCTCACTCTCAAGCGTTCCACACTTACGCAGATCAGCTTACGAAGAATTGGTTCAAAAAATATAAGGATTGTAGCTACGTTTTGTTCAGCAAAAGGAAGCTTTGGATGGCTCAAAGGCATTCGTTTGAGCAGTCGCCGAAAAGCACCGCGAGCGGCCAGCCCGCAGATCCTCGCTGGCCGCTTTTTGATTGATGTCTACATCAAGCCTTCCATTCCTTCCATGTCGGGTATGCCGTGCCGGTTAGGCTTGGCAGGTTTGTCAGCCACCATCGCCTCGGTTGTGACCAGTAGGCCAGCAACGGATGCGGCGTATTCGAGCGCGATCCGAACGACCTTGGTTGGATCAATAACGCCAGCTTTCAACATATCGCCGTATTGGTCCAACTGTGCATCGTAACCGAACGTCTTGCTGGTGTTCTCAAGTACTTTTCCGGCAACCACCGAGCCATCGACACCGGCATTTTCAGCGATCTGGCGCAAGGGCGCCTGAAGGGCCTTGCGGATGATCTTGATACCCGCATCTTGGTCCGCGTTGTCGCCATTGAGCCTTTCCAGAACCTTTCCTGCATGAACCAGTGCGACGCCGCCACCAGGCACCACGCCTTCTTGGACGGCTGCACGTGTTGCGTTCAAAGCGTCATCAACCCGATCTTTTCGCTCTTTCACTTCGATCTCGGTCGCACCACCAACTTTGATTACTGCAACACCGCCCGCCAGTTTGGCCATCCGTTCTTGCAGTTTTTCCTTGTCGTAGTCCGAGGAGGTCTCTTCGATCTGTGCACGGATCTGGCTGACACGCGAAGCGATAGCTTTTTTGTCGCCTGCACCGTCGATCACGGTTGTTGTGTCCTTGGTGATTGTGATCTTCTTGGCATCGCCCAACATGTCCATCGTAACACTTTCAAGTTTAACACCCAGCTCCTCAGAAATCACCTGTCCACCGGTCAGGATGGCAAGGTCTTCGAGCATTGCCTTGCGACGGTCGCCAAAACCGGGCGCTTTGACAGCAGCCACTTTCAGGCCGCCCCGAAGCTTGTTCACAACCAGTGTCGCGAGTGCTTCACCGTCAATGTCCTCGGCCATAACCAAGAGCTGTTTATTTGCCTGCATGACAGCCTCAAGCAGGGGCACCATGGGGGCAAGGGATGTCAGTTTTTTCTCGTGAAGCAGGATAACGCAGTCTTCCAGGGTCGCTGTCATTTTGGCGGTATCTGTAATGAAATACGGGCTAAGATAACCGCGATCAAACTGCATCCCTTCGACCACCTCGGTCTCGGTCTCCAAGCCTTTGTTTTCTTCAACTGTGATGACACCTTCATTGCCAACTTTCGCCATAGCATCCGCGATCTGTTGACCGATCGCTGATTCTCCATTGGCAGAGATGGTGCCGACTTTTGCTATCTCAGCCGTGTCGCCCACTGGTCGGGACATTGCCTTGACCTCGGCAACAACGGCTGTGACGGCTTTGTCGATGCCGCGCTTGAGGTCCATGGGGTTCATGCCCGCAGCGACAGACTTCATGCCTTCTTTGACAATGGCTTGAGCCAGAACAGTCGCTGTGGTTGTGCCATCGCCTGCCTCATCATTGGTGCGCGATGCAACGTCTTTGACCAGTTGTGCGCCCATGTTTTCGAATGGGTCAGACAGTTCAATTTCTTTGGCGACGGTCACGCCGTCCTTGGTGATGCGAGGCGCGCCATAGGACTTGTCGAGGACAACGTTGCGCCCTTTGGGGCCAAGCGTGACTTTGACAGCATTTGCGAGTGTGTTTATGCCCTTGAGCATGCGGTCACGGGAGTCCGTGCCGAATTTGACGTCTTTTGCAGACATGTCGATATTCCTAAAAAATGAGGGAAGGACAGAAGAGGGTCAGGCCATAATGCCAAGAATGTCGCTCTCCTTCATGATCATCAGTTCTTCGCCATCGATCTTGATTTCCGTGCCGGACCATTTGCCAAAGAGGATGCGATCACTCGCTTTGACGTCCATTGCGATCCGCGCGCCGGACTTCATCCTTCGCACCAGCACCGACGGAAACGACTTCACCTTCCTGCGGTTTTTCCTTTGCGGTTTCGGGGATGATAAGGCCGCCCGAAGTCTTTTCGTCGCCTTCAATACGACGGACCAAAACACGGTCATGTAGAGGGGTAAACTTCATGGAAATGCTCCTTTTCGAGATTTCCGGGGAGGGGTGGCATGCGTAGAGACACATTGGCACTCGCCACACCTGAGTGCCAATGTATTAGAAATGGCTATCCCGACGGGTCTCTGCAATAGCCTGCCAACTTAAATTTCTCTACGATTTGCCCGTCAACAATCGGCGACCTGAAAGTCTGCTTTACTTCACCTTTTTCCCACCGATTGACAGTTCTGGCTTGCCAGCCAGAGAGTTGGCAGTGGCAGAGACTTTTGGCTTTTCTTGTTTCGGTTTCTTGGCTTCCTTGTTGCCACGCTTGTTGTTGCCCTTTGACATTGTCTGTCCTTTCAAAATGCAGCGATCCGCCACCGATTTTGGCATGGCACGATCTGTGGCTTGATTCATTGCCGCGCCATGCCTGCGCGGTTCGATTAACAAGTGGTCATGGTCCGCGGAGGGAGTTTCCATTGGTGATGATCGACCATAGTCATCTTGTCTCACACTCAATGATCGTAAATCAGAACACCCCGCGCGGCGGTGCGATGAATCCACCAGCCAATTATGCAACAGTCAGATATTTTGCGAACTGATCTAGGTTAGTTCGATGATTGAGGTTATGCGAACGGTGTCCTTAAAGACAGATCATCATTTCGGCGCACGGCAGGCCAAAGTTAGCCGAGAGCATTGGAAATTACTAAATTCGAAGATCCACACAAACCTGCATCAGTCCCGGCACATGTTGCTTGTGCCATTATGAATGAAGTGTACCAGAAATCGGTGCGATCGCACCTAAAACGAGAAAGCAAGAGACGCGTAGGTCTTGACATCTCCCTGTACCCAAACTGGCATTATTTTCGCATTTCCTCTGAACCATGAAAGAACGACCGGATGACGTCCAATGTAACTTACTCGGCCTATACCGCGGATAAACTGAGAACCGCACAGGCTGAATGCAATAAAGCTCCCTGGGGGCAGAAAAGGAATGATGCAAAGCAGCTTTACGAGCGCGCGTTGAAAGCCCACCACTTGCGGCGCGACGCACACGCCATCGAGCTATTGGATTCTTTGATGGAGATGCTCGCAGATTGATGCGGTCAGGAACGCAGAAAATGGCTGGCTTAAGTTCCTCTGCCCTCCCGAGCAATGCGAACGGCTGCTTCGGGGAAATCTTGCTGAGGTGCCGCGAAACTTACGCATTCTTGATCGGGCCGGTCCGGCGAGTTGTGCTGCAGTCGCATCAGGGTGGTTTGTCCGCAACTGAGACATTCGTCCGAAGTGCAGCGAACGTCCGGTGCTGGTGAAAGCAGTCGTTGATTTAGCATCTGGTTCGCTTCGAAATCTTCAACAATGGCGTCGTTAATCCGCAAAGAAACCGAATTCTTCAGAGATGAAATGCGCCCACCCGTGGCTGCTAAGGTATTCCACGTCAGCCAGTTCATCGACCAGACGGTTATAAGTCCGCAAGTGCATGCCCTTCGGCTTGATGCCTTCCATCAGGTCTGGGTCTTCCGTCACCGCGCTCGACAAGAGGACACCGGACGCGGCATACTTCAACCAACCAGGAATACGAAAAGCGGCATGAACACAAAACAGATACATCTTAGCCAAACCGCAAACCTGTCCTAAAAAGCAGGACCACTTCTATTGCTCAATATTGCTGGCGGTGTGCCAAAGACCTCACTACAATTATGTAAAACTCAAACCCAGAAGAGGCTCAAATGTCGAAAAATCTAACTAACCTGAGTAAAGTGATCGCTGCTGCGAGTTTGGCAGCCGGTCTTACAGTTTCACCTGCTTCAGCCCAATCCCCCGTTAAGTTGGGACAGATGGATTGTATGGTGACTGATTCCGACAAAACATTGCTCGAAACGCACATTGTGCTGGATTGCTCTTACATCGACGCCAACGGAAACAACGCCGGTACGTACAAGGGAGCCATTGATCGCGCGGGATTGGATATTGGAAATATGGCGACCGAACAGTTCACCTGGATTGTAAGTACGCTGGGTGATCCGGCAGATGCCAAGATTGCCGGAACCTATCTGGGCGCGGCAGCAGGTGCGTCGGCCGGATCGGGCGCTGGTGTTAACTATCTGACGGGCGGTTTCGACGGAAAAATCTCTCTGCAACCGCTGTCCGCTGAAACGAAATCAGGGTTTGGCATGTCTCTGGCCGGTCAAAAACTGGAATTGGAAGAAGTGGACAATTAGAAGACATCGACCTTGGCGGGTATGCTCGAAGGCACCCCATCCAATTTTGCTGGTGAATGCCTCAGGGTGCAAAAGCACCAAGGTATTGCCAAAGCACCCCACCCTGAGATGGGTGGGGTGGTTCCGTACCGTGAGCGTCGGAACAGGGTATGATCTGTTCAGAAGCCGGGAGCTGGCTGCGATCGGCTTGAACTGGGCCCGTGCGCCAGGAACCGCGACCGTGACCAACCCGCGCGATCAGTTCACCACCGAGGTGTTCTACCGCTATCAGCCGTTCACCAACGTGCAGATCACGCCAAGTTTTCAATTAATCGCCAACCCTGCTTATGACCCGACACAGAGCATGGAAGAAGTCGTCAGTTTGCGGGTGAGGGTTGCTTTTTGAACGTAAGGAATGTTGATGTTGGGGCTACGTGGTTTTTAAGACGGGCTATAATGCTGGATGAGCAGTATCTCCGAGACGTGGGACGCGATCAGGTAAGTTAGTATTGTGTTGCCTGCATAATAAGGAATTATACATTGGTTTTGGTTGCTGCGACCTGTCTGAACAAAACGTGCCAAATGGTGAAGCGATACAATCTTGCGATCGTGATGGTCTTTCTGTCATTTGCATTGTCAGGCTGCGCCGGCGGCCTTTCACAAAATTTCAAACAGTCGCTTTCGGTTGTTTCGCCAACGAAGATAGATTTTGTCGAGCTCGAATATTACGCTGAACGTTCAAAGTCTGCCTATGATCCGATTCCAGACATCCGCAAAGCGTATCCGCTGGTCACACGTGCCGTGACCGTCCAATCCGTGGACGTTCGGTATTTTCTTGAAAAGGACACGCCGAACCGAAAACAGACAATTTCGATTCGCGGTACAGCCGAGAAACCAAACGTCTGGGAGGACCTCGAAATAGCCCTGATACCAGACAGCATTCTGGGCATTTCTGTGCATCGCGGATTCCAACGGGATGCAACTGCCATTTATGAAGATGTGATACCCCATTTGCGCAAGGACTGGCCAATACGAATAACCGGTCATTCTCTGGGTGGGGCTATCGCGGGTTTGTTGGCTGCATACTTCGAAAAACAAGGGTATACGGTTGAGCGTATAGTCACTTTTGGCCAGCCGAAAGTTGGCACCAAACTACCAGAAGATTTCGTATTGCAGGTGGGTACTCGCGTCGTCAATAACCTTGATGTTGTTCCTATGGTGCCGCCCTACACGCCGGGCAGACAATATCAGCACTTTGGGTCCGAGGTCATCCTGCGCGACGGTCCCGATTATGTTTATCTGGATGCACATGATGCCGACCGATTGTCAGTTGGTGACTTCTGGCGGAACATCACTGACTTTTCAGCCAAAGATCACCACATGGACGGCTATCTTTCCAATATTCAAGGGAAGGTGGCAAACGGATCGAAGCAAGTGCCGTATTTGTTCGAGGAACACACCGATAGCCCGATGGTGGCTGCTGTGAACTAGAGTGGCGAGTCTCGGGTCACCTAAGCTGATCAGGAATACTCTCAATGAGGCGGACCATGGCTAGACCAGTTTCAGGACTTTTGAGCACGCTGATCCACAGGTGCCTGCGTCCGGCGATCTACATGCTGTCCGGAGCCTTGCTGGCGATAACCTGTGTCGCGATCGTGGTGCTAAATCATAAACCAGAACCAAATATTTGGCACGATGCCGTGTTGACTGAAGAATTCACCGCCGCCTCCAATATTGCCGATCTGGATGCCTACCGAATTCTGGAGGATAAACTGTTTCAGCAACTCGAGACGGAAGTATTTGCCAGAATTCCAGACTCTGCGAAAACAAATTACAACCGCTATCATAGGGGCAGCCGGGTCGACCCCACCAGCTGGCAGACAAACTGGAACCGTACCTTCGAGCTTCCGCTCTCCCAAGCAAAAATGGGGGTTCTTTTGCTGCATGGCATGTCTGACAGCCCTTACAGCTTGCGCCGCCTTGCCAAGGATTTTCACGCCGATGGGGCGCATGTCGTCGGCCTGCGCATTCCCGGCCACGGCACGGCACCGTCCGGCCTTAGGCAGGTAACGTTCGAAGATATGGCCGCCGCGGTGGAACTGGCCATGGTGCATCTCGACAGCACGCTGGGAGACGTTCCGATACTTGTCGTAGGCTATTCGAATGGCGGGGCGCTGGCCGTCCACTACACCGCCGGGGCGATTGCCGACAAGACGCTTCCCATGCCGGCCGGTCTGATCCTGTTTTCCCCGGAAATCGGGATTTCCCCTGCTGCGCCATTGGCCAGTGTGCAGGCCTGGTTCGGAGAAATCCTGGGCCTGGGCAGGCTGGCCTGGACAAGTATCCTGCCGGAATTCGACCCTTACAAATATGCATCTTTCGCGGTGAATGCTGGCGTTCAGGCCTATCGGGCGACCAAACTGGTGCGTAGCCGACTTGAGGGCCTAGAAAGAGATGGACGCATCGGGGAGATGCCACCGATCCTTGCCTTTCAGTCTGCCGCCGATTCCACCGTCGAAGCGCGGGATCTGGTGACTGACCTGTTCAACCGGCTGCAACCGGGCGGGCATGAGCTGGTGATCTTCGACGTTAACAGAATGTTCGAGACGCAAGGGCTGTTGGCCAGGCCCTTCGACCTTTCCGAACACCTGATGACTGGCGAAGGCAGGGCGTTCACGGTGTCGATCGTCACCAATTCAGACCCGAACGGGCTTGCCGTCAAACTGCGTACCCGTGCGGCTGGCGAAACGCAGGTGGTCGAACAGGATCTCGGCCTTGCCTGGCCGGCAGACGTCTATTCTCTGGCACATATCGCCCTGCCGTTTCACCGCGACGATCCAGTTTACGGCGTAGGCAAGGCGGCCGCTAAACAAGCAGACGAGCAAAATCTGCAACTGGGCGGTCTGGCGGTTCACGGTGAAAATAATGCGCTGGCCATCCCAATCTCTGCACTGACCCGACAGCACTGGAATCCGTTTTACGATCTTGTTGAGGAGAAGCGGCGCGCTTTCGTCCCACCTCTCGAGTGACCGAGGCGGCGACAAGGTGGACCAAAGGTCTTGTCGGCAGATAACGCGTCAGCTGAAGGCATTACAACAAGACATTAATGTAAGCCTGCAAGACTGCCCCAGCCGCGCCTGTCCGCTCAGGTAATCCAACCAAAGCGATCCTAAAACACGCAAGACAGCAGAATGCTGACATCATCATGATGGGCCATGACCAGCGCGGACGGCTGGGCGGAAATTTGAAGGGCAGCGTTGCCCAAAAGGACCAGCGCAAGGCGCATTGCCCTGTCATAATCTACTGCTTGCCGAAATCAGATTGATCGATCCGGTCCGAGTTTGACGCCTCGATTGCCGACCTGGTCCGAATGTGATCTCCAAGTCTATGGAGGAGCGAAAACAACGCGCTCGTGGACAGGCCGAGCATCAGAATACCGTTTGCCGCCTCCATCGGGCCGAGAATCCATCGCTCCGGGCTGAGTATGATATCTCCGTATCCAAGCGAGGTGAAATTCACCATTGAGAAGTAGAACGCTACTCTCATGCTTTCAAATTCGCCCTGTATGACAAACAAAAAAGCCCACACAAGCACCTGCAATATCATTCCGAAAAGAAGAAATGTTGTTACCGCGCTCAATAATGCCGTCATTCGAACGAAGCTGTGTGCGATCCGCGGTAAATCAAACCACTTCTTCAGGAAAATTTGCAAGATAGCGACGAAGGCGCACTGAATCACTGTGCAGATGGAGACCGCAAGAATACCAAGAAAAAATGTCATTATACTCAATTCTACCCTTTGCTTTCGGAGTGTCCGTGCGGCGGATGAGACATAATCCAGATTGGGACCAATTTGGCGAACTGACAAGCGTTTACGACAAAACCGTTAGATTCTGTCGATTTGGGGCATCGCAAACGTCCGGTTTTGGGAAATTGCCCTGTGATACCGCAGAGCTTATGCGTGCAGCCGTGTGGCGAAGCTATGTTCTGCGCTGCAACCGCATCAGGCAGAAAAGTCCGCAGCTCGGTCATAGGCTCTGCAGATTTCGCCGCGCCCACAACGAGCGTCCGCTTTCCTTTCTGCAGCGCAGCTGATGAACCGGGTAAACGTGTTTTCTGCATCCGCGAGCGCCCGCTCTGGGCTCATTGCAGTCATCCGACGAATTTACTCAGATGACCGCTTTGCCGCGATAAGCAGCTGTTCGGCAAGGTGCACATCCGGCAAGTCAACTTGCAAACCAGCTGTTCAGTGGGTGCTAAAATGTTACAGCATAACACATGGGAATGCGCGGACGTGACGCCATGAGAAAGACTTCAGCAAAAGGCACCGACCCACCCGACCACGCGTCTTCAAAAGGATAGGTGCATGACAAAAATCGAAGTGGTGAAAGACAAGTTCCCAAATATGATCTGTTCACCTTCGACCAGAACGAAGATGGTGCCCTGCATCTTACGCAGCACGACGAAGACGCCCTGAACAAAATCTTCGGCAGTGAAAGCCCCGCTGTGAATGAGGCTCTTTTCCTGCAGGGCTACGCGACGCTCCAGTCTTCGGAAGCCGAGGATGGGACGACAGACACGAGAGGTTTCCTCCCTGCGATCGTCCGGGAGATTGCCCCGCGGGACGGGATCGAGCGTATGCTGGCAGTCCAGATGGCAACAACGCATTTCGCACTGATGCGGCAGGGCGGACGCATGGCCATTGCCGACCAACTCCCTCAATTCGAAGCACATGAGCGAGCGTGCACCACTCTGGCGCGCACCTACACGGGCCCAGGTCGAGGCTTTGCGCAAGCACAGGAACGGCGGCAAGCACACCGTCACGGTACAAACGTGTGAATATGGAAGACGGAGGGCAGGTCATCGTTGGCAATGTTCAGGCCGGGGGGAGGGGCACATATGAAAAGTGACGCCAACCCCATACCCTGTTTTTCGTCGTTACTATTCCAGTTCGAACCATCCTTTAAATTTGGCTGTTGAGAGCCGCTAACCAGCTCGTATCGCTTCACAAGAAACTTCAGAAAAATCTGGCAATCAATTGATAAATTGTCGCAAATAGGAAATTCAGGTTTTTAGAAATTGTCACAATTCACGACTGTTCGAACTCAAACGTTGAGGAAATATTCTGGTCCAGAACTATAGTTCGCAAATTGTCACATGTTAGGACTCTGTAACCATTGAGCAGTGTCATAAATTTTGACACCCGAAGCCGCCATCAACTCTTGGCGCTGACATCCGAAATTTGGCTGAATTTCGAACTTCTGTCGATGAAGAGGGACAAACTCGTTGAGAAGTGTCTTGGCGCTGTTGTTTGTGCATCCGCGTCCCTTCTTTTTGCTTGATGAGTGCACAAATCAAGCACGGCTTCGGTAAATGCTTAGTGGTGCAAGTTTTGTTGGAAACACTTCCACACTGAGATTAGTTGGCAGGACTGGCAATTTCGACGCTTTGGCCCAAAGACACTTATGCGGATCACTGCAAACCTACCCAAACAGGGTGAACTCCATTGCGACATTACTTCACCTTGCAGCATGGAGTGCAAAGGGCTGGAATTGCCTATGCGTTGCAGCCGGTATGAACGCGTTCTTTGCAGACGACGCCAGACAAGTGTGACCAAGCGAGCAAAATGGTCTGGTCCGAAGGGACGGACGGGTAGGTAATGCCGCAAGAGTTGATCTGGCACATCCAGAGTGCGCATTGGGTTGTCCGTTGGGCGAAGGAAACCGTTATGCGCCTTGTAGTTGAACGGGTGGCAAGGGTCTGGTGAACGCCTGCGTTCATTCCGGATGCTTGGTTTTACCAGCATTCAAATAAGCAGCGCAGTTGGTATTGATATTTCACCCTTTCGTCCAAGAAACACTTTAGCGACACGGCACGATGGCAGTATGGGGTCGACACTTTAGCGTATATGCATAGTGGTGCTGCCTTTTTTTCAAACCGGCGCAGAAAATACATGATCTACTCAGGCAGCCGTCGCAGCGATCGTTTTGGGTCACGATGAACAGGATATTGATTATCTGCCGTTGTCGCTAATCTGACGTCTCCACGGCCAATACGGCGAGACAGTCACCCATGCTGACAAGGCCGGGATGATGACGCGCGACCAACAGCCCGTCGCGTTGCGCGCGCACCTCTGCGGGGGGCACACCGATGCGACGGTAGTCCCAGATATGCGCCAAGACGTCACCTTTTTGGATGATGCTGCCAAGGTCTGGCACAAACTCGACCAGCCCCTCGGTTTCGGCAAAATGAAAGCAGGCGTCGTCCGGTTGTGTCAGGTGACGTGTCGGAGCGCACTCGGGTTCGGCATTCAGGATGCCCGCATGGATCAGCAGGTTGCGCGCGCCCTTCTTGGCAATGGCAACGGTCTCGGGGCGCGCAGAGCCACCGCCAGACAGCTCGGTTGTCACAAAAGTTTTCCCCATGCTCTCGGCTGCATCATCATACATGCCCAAGGCATCGATTTCGCGCATTTCAATGCTGAAGGGTGCGTTAAAGGCGTCGCGTGCTGCGCGACAGCGGGCTTCTTGTGCGGGGTCGTCCAGTACATGCGATGCGGCGAACGGTAAAAAGTCCAATGTTCTGCCGCCAGAATGGAAGTCTAGAACGATATCGGCCATGGGGAGCAGCGTGCGCTGGAAGTAATCGGCGATCTTTTCTGTCGGGCCTCCGTCGGGTCGTCCGGGAAAGCTTCGGTTCATGTTTCCGCCGTCAAGCGGTGAAACGCGTGCAGAGGCCACAAAAGCCGGGTGGTTCATGGAGGGGACCAAGATCACAGTGCCCTGTATGTCATCAGGTACGAGGCGAAGAGCCAAATCATGTAGAGCGATGGGGCCTTCGTATTCATCGCCATGATTGCCACCCGTGAACAGCGCGCAAGGGCCTGTCCCGTTCCGAATAACGCAAATCGGAATAAGGATGGCACCCCATGCGCTGTTGTTATGGCTATAGGGCAGGCGGAGGTGACCGAAATGCGCCCCGTCGCGTTCAAAATCAACCGTGGGTGAAATTGGGTTCCGTCGCATCGTCATTGTTTAATCACCAGTGCACGAGGCGTTTTGCACAGGCATTCCACACCGGTTTGCGTAATCGCGATAGGCTCGGTGATCTCAAGGCCGCCGTCATCAAGCCACAGTGCGGGCATAAAGTGAAAGGTCATGCCGGGTTCCAATACTGTCATGTCGCCCGCGCGAAATGACATTGTGCGTTCACCCCAATCCGGGGGATAGGACAACCCGATAGCATAGCCGCAGCGGCTGTCTTTTTTGAAGCCCAGCTTGTTTAGCGTACCATTGAACGCTTTGGCGATATCTTCGCATACGTTGCCGGGTTTGGCCTGTGCCAAGCCTGCGTCGACCGCTTCCAGTACTGCCTTTTCTGCGTCGAGATACTTTTGCGGCGGCTTGCCCAGAAACAATGTCCGTGATTGTGGGCATTGATAGCGCTTATGTGCGCCTGCGATCTCGAAGAAGGTGCTTTCACCGGGGCGAAGCGGGCTGTCATCCCATGTCAGGTGCGGCGCGGTGGCGTCCATACCCGAAGGGGCCATTGGCACAATGGCGGGATAGTCGCCCCAATACCCGTCGGCGCCGCTTAGGGCTGTGTGGTAAATATCTGCAATCAAATCGTTTTTGCGCATGCCGGGTTCGGCACGGTCGCGGATGACTTTGTGCATCTGCTCTACGATCCGTGCGGCACGGCGCATATACGTAAGCTCGGTTTCTGACTTTACCGCGCGTTGCCAGTTTACGAGGCCCGTTGCATCAGCAAAGTCCGCTTGCGGCAGACCCTTTTGCAGGGCCGCATAGGCGGAGGCGGTGAAGTAGTAGTTATCCATTTCAACGCCAACGCGCGCGGTTTGCAGCCCCTGTGATGTCATCAATTGTGCAAGGTCCGTCATCGGATGTTTGGCGGGGTTTTGCACGTAGGTGTCGTCGTATCCGCGAATGTTGTCTGCGGCGAGGTAAGTGGTCAGTCCTGCGCCCACTGCATCCATGGCCCGCCCCCACCAGATCGGTTCGCCCTCAAGGCGCAACAAAACACCTTGGTGCACATAAAAAGACCAGCCGTCGTATCCGGTCAGCCATGCCATATTTGAAGGGTCTGTCACGAACACTGCATCCAGTCCCCGCGTGGACATTTCTGCGCGGGTCTTGGATAGGCGCAAGGCGTATTCGGATTGGCTGAAGGGTAGGTCCGGCATTGTGTCTCCGTCGTTCTGTTGGTCAAATATACCACGGGATTGTGCGCTCACATGGTTGGATTGCGCCGTAATCTGGTCGCATCCGACCATTGACCCACAGGTTTATTGGCGTAGCAATGACCTATGGAAATTCTAAAAAACCCGTACCGGTCGGTTGGTTTTGAACACGCTGATCTTGTTGAAATGCCTTGGACTGCAGCCGACGCTGCGCCACCGCAAGCACTGGTCGCCAAATGTCCGCTCGCAGGTGTCACACCATTGATTGATGCGCAAGCGCTGGCAACCGATTTGGGCATCGGCGCGCTGCACATCAAAGACGAGCGCGGACGCATGGGCCTTGGTAGCTTCAAGGCGCTGGGCGCGGCCTATGTTATCGCATGCGATGCGGCAGCAGGGCACGCCGCAGGGCAAACCTATGTGACGGCCAGTGCGGGCAATCATGGTCTGTCCGTTGCGGCGGGGGCGCAGGCGTTTGGTGCGCGGGCGCGGGTCTATATCGCAGAAACCGTGCCCGAAGCTTTTGCAGAGCGGTTGCGCGGCTTTGGTGCAGACGTTGTTCGCAAGGGTAAAGTCTACGAAGACAGCATGGCCGCAGCTGCGCAGGCCGCCAAAGACGAAGACCTGATTTTACTGTCCGACAGCTCGTGGCCCGGTTATTTTGAAAGGCCGCACCGTTTGATGGAAGGCTATCTGATCCTGATGGCCGAAGCCGTGGCCCAGATGCCGCAGCCGCCCACTCATATATTTCTTCAAGCGGGCGTTGGCGGATTGGCGGGGGCTTGTGCTGCCCATGCGCGGTTGGTGTGGAAAGATGGCCCGCAGATCATCGTGGTAGAACCAGAGGCCGCGCCAGCACTGGCCGCGTCCATTGCCGCAGGCGCCCCTGTCGTGGCACCGGGCCCTGTGTCGGCGATGGGGCGGCTGGATTGCAAGGAACCGTCGTTGATCGCCTTGAAAAGCCTCGCGCGTGATGCCGATACCTTCATGACTATCTCAGAACAAGAAGGCATGGCAGGAGCCGCGCGCGCTGACGCCGCGGGTTTTCTGTCCACCCCTTCTGGTGCTGCGGGATTGGCGGGGCTGTGTTGTGGTGCGCAGGAGTTGGGGCTGACAGATCAGGCTCGGGTGTTGGTGATCCTGAGCGAGGGGGCCTAGCGGCTATGGCGCCTGGCTTTTCCCCTGACGCGTACGGGCTGCGACTTGCGCAGATTCAGGCCCGTATGGCGCGGGTCGGAATTGCTGCCCTTTTGCTGACAACAGAAGCAGACGTGCGTTACTTCACCGGTTATCTCACACGGTTTTGGGAAAGTCCGACGCGCCCTTGGTATCTTGTGGTGCCTGCATCTGGTGATCCGATTGCGGTCATCCCATCGATTGGGGCGGCGCTGATGCAAACCACGTGGATTGCGGACATCCGCACATGGCGCGCGCCAGATTACCATGATGACGGGGTGACCCTGCTTGCCGATACGCTAACCGAGGTGGTGCCAAAGGGTGAGAAAATCGCTGTGCCCAGCGGTAATGGCACGTCCTTGCGGATGCCCCTTTTAGACTGGGATCGTCTACAAAAACAGGTAAAAGATCGCTATTTTACCAACGACAGAGGCGTTATGTGCGCGCAGCGCATGGTCAAGTCGGACACCGAGATTGAAAAGATTGCGGCCTCCTGTGCGGTCGCCTCTCGTGCATTTGCACGCGTTCCCGACATTGCGGCTGCTGGCACGCCGCTGGCAGATGTGTTCCGTCGGTTTCAGATGCTCTGCCTTGAAGAAGGTGCTGACTGGGTGCCGTATCTGGCTGGGGGCGCGGGGCAGGGGGGCTATGCAGATGTGATCTCGCCTGCGTCTGACACGCCACTGGCCACGGGTGACGTGCTGATGCTGGACACAGGGTTGGTCTGCGACGGCTATTTCTGTGACTTTGACAGGAATTATTCAGTCGGCCCACCTTCACAAGATACCAAAATAGCCCATGCGAAACTGATCGAAGCGACGCAAGCCGCCTTTGATATTGCGCGTCCAGGCGCGCGCGCGTCCGATCTGTTTTTTGCAATGGACCACGTCGTGACGGGTGGTCAGGGTGGATCTGACGCGGGGCGTTTGGGGCACGGGCTTGGCATGCAACTAACCGAGCCGCCTTCTTTAATTGCGACGGATGACACAGTGCTTGAGCCCGGGATGGTCCTGACACTGGAACCGGGTATCGACACGGTCGGCGGTCGGATCATGGTCCATGAAGAAAACATTGTGATCCGCGATAGTGGTGCGCAATGGCTGTCGCTGCCGTCAGGGCCAGACATGATGGAGTTAAAGTGATGGGCGGACAGGTTTTTCCTTACGATATCGTGTCGTTATCAGAGCCGCGCTTGGGTCTTATCGCCTTGCAATCGGACGAAACGATCGAACGCGACATGCGCTTGATGCTGCCCGAGGCGGCAACGCTATTTGTCAGCCGCGTGCCATCGGATGTTGAAGTCACCTCTGCCACCTTGTCGGCGATGGAAGATCACCTGTCTGCATCCGCGTCCCTTTTTCCTCTTGGCGCGTCGCTGGATGTGGTTGGCTATGGATGCACGTCGGGGACAGCGCAAATCGGTGTTGAGAATGTATTGAGTAAAGTGCGGTCTGCCGCAGCGGTCGAGAACGTGACGCAACCGCTCACCAGTCTGATCGAAGCCTGCCGCTTTATGGGGATTGCCCGCATCGCACTTCTGTCGCCCTATGTGGCGCAAGTCTCTGCCCGGCTTCAGGACGCTTTGGCCGTGGCCGGGATTGCCACGCCCGTCTTCGGCAGCTTTGAGGTGTCAACCGAGGCAACAGTGGTCAGAATATCATCTGCTTCGATAGAAGATGCTGCCGTTTCTTTGATGTCGGGGGCGGACGTTGACGCGTTGTTTATCTCGTGTACAAACCTGCGGACGATGGATGTGATTGCGCCGCTCGAAGCGCGGTTGGGACAACCGGTGCTGACCAGCAATCAGGTGCTTGCATGGCATATGATGCGTTTAGCCGGGACGCAGGCGTCAGATCGCGCGCCGGGGCGTCTCTTTCGCGGCTAGACACCGCCCAACAGGATGAGCCAGACCCAAACGGTTAGGATGGATCCAAGGGTAGCCAACAATACAGACGAGGCAGCAACACGCCGCGCCCGCCCGTACATATCCGCAAAGATATAGGCGTTGAATCCTGGTGCCATTGCAGCAGTCAAAACGGCTGAGCGGAACGCGTCAGGCGGCAAAGACATACTGGCGCCGATCCCCCATACAAGGGCGGGATGCAGAACCAAGGAAATCAAGCAGACCATGCCGATCGCGCGCAGATCGCCTTCGGGTTTATACTGGAACAAGACCCCACCCAAAGCAAAGAGCGCCGCAGGCAATGCTGCCCGAATGATGAGAGACAAGGCTTCATCCACAACGCCCGGGATCGCCACGTTGCTGACGTTGACGGCAAACCCCAACAGGATGGCGATGACCAGAGCATTGCGAAACATTGCGCGGGCCACTCCGCGGGCCATCATCAACGGTGATTTGCCACGATTACGGGCGATTTCCATCGCGGTGATGCCCAAGCCATAGCAAAAGGGCGAGTGGATAGCGATGATGGCAAAATTTCCCGTCAGCGCGTCCGCGCCATATGCGCGCTCTGTGATGGGTAGGCCCAACAGGAGTGAATTGGAGAACAGACAGCAAAAGCCGATCGCGATGCAGTCTTCCCATTCGCGTTTGAAAAGAAGGCGCGCGCCGAAAATACCTGCAAAAAAGCTCAAGGTGGCGCCAGTGTAGAAACTAACAAGCAATCGCGGGTCAAAAGAAGTGCCAAGGTCAAGCTCTGCAATGGCTTTGAAAAGCAGACATGGAATGGCAAACCCCTGCGCGAAACGCATAATGCCGTCAATCCCTGAGACGGGAAAAAGACCCCTCCAGACAGAGAGATACCCAAAGCCGATGACCAGAAAGACCGGCAAGATAACGTCAAGGAGGGTTTGCATGTGAACCTTTGCGCGCGCGGGCGGAGGCCTCGAGCGGGAGAGTGAGTATCAACTTCAGTTTACGGGGCCGGAAAGCTCAAACGCAAGCCGTCATAGGCAGGTTGGACATGATCGGGTGTCTCTGCCTGAATGGTCTCATAGTCGAGATCGATGTGCATGTTGGTCAATACGGCCATTTTGGGACCAACCCTTTCGATCCAGTCCAGCGTTTGCGATAGGTGTGAATGGGTCGGGTGGGGGTCGCGGCGCAGGGCATCGACGATCCAGCACTCCAGATTGTCCAGTTTGGGCCAGATACTTTCTGGGATAGACGCCACGTCCGGCAGATAAGCCACGCCACCGATGCGGAACCCCAGTGCGCTCATGCCGCCATGGGGCACTTCAAAGGGTGTAAAGGTGATCGGTCCGCCCGCACCGTCAATGGTTACGTCACCGTCGATAAGATGTATGTCGAGGATAGGCGGGTAGGTCGAACCTTCGGGCTGAACAAAAACGTAACTGAAACGTTGCAGCAGCGCGTCACGCGTCGGTGGATCAGCCCAGACAGATAGGCGCGCGCGCATATTGAAAACAACCATGCGCAAGTCATCGATGCCATGAACATGGTCGGCGTGACTGTGCGTGTAGATCACACCGTCAAGGCGGCCCACATTGGCCGACAAAAGCTGTTCGCGCACGTCCGGTGATGTGTCGATCAAAACTGTTGTCGTTCCCTCAGGCCCTGAACGTTCCACCAACAAGGAACATCTTCTGCGGCGGTTTTTCGGATTTTTCGGATCGCAATCGCCCCAGTGTCCGCCCACGCGCGGCACGCCGCCGGACGATCCGCATCCCAGTATGGTAAAGTGCATTTCTGACATCAGGCGGCCTTGTTCCATGCCGCGGCTTTTTGAAACAAACGTTCAAAGTTTGCTTCTGTCTCTGCCGCGAAATCAGGGTAGCTCATCCCGAAGGTTTCAGCCGCACGGCGGGCGGTAAAGGCCGAATACGCGGGCTCGTTACGCTTGCCACGATATGGCGGTGGCGCGAGATAGGGTGCATCCGTTTCGACCAGAATCCGGTCAAGTGGGGCTGCGGCAAAGATATCGCGCAGCTCCTGGCTTTTGGGGAATGCGGTGATGCCGGACATTGACAGATAAAACCCCAAATCAAGGGCAGCCCGCGCCAGTTCCGCAGAGGAGGAAAAGCAGTGCATCACACAGGAATAAGCGCCGCGCGCGTGCTCTCGGGCGAGGATATCTGCCATGTCTTCATCCGCATCGCGGGCATGGATGATCAGCGGCAGGCCGGTTTCACGCGCGGCTTCAATGTGCAGGCGCAACGACGTCTTTTGCATCTCGGCGCTGTCGGCGGTGTAATGGTAATCAAGCCCGGTTTCACCAATGCCCACGCATTTGGGATGCTGTGCGACAGCGATTAACGCGTCGACCGTCGCCATCGGTTCGCTTGCTACGCTCATAGGGTGCGTTCCCGCGGCATAAAAAACCGGATCATGCGCTTCGGCGATGGCGCGAACGGCGGGTTCGTTCTTGAGCTTGGTGCAAATGGTCACCATGCGGTGGACGCCGGCGTCCGAGGCTGATGCAAGCACCTCTTCCATCCGGCCATCAAAGTCCGGGAAATCTAGGTGACAATGGCTGTCTGTGATGCGTGGTTCTGTGGTCATGCCTGCCTGCCAATGCGGTTTTCCCCGCGCCTCAGGCCGTGCGGGTCTGACTGATCTTGATGAGGGTATCTAGGACGAGAGCGGCGGGGTCAAGGTTCACCGCAAGTCCGTGCCGCGCCCGGGCGGAAGTCTCTTGTGATATTTCGGCCCAAGCCCTGCCCGCAGCAGGCGTAGGGGCCAGCCGGGCAAGCGTTTCTGCCTCGTTGGGGGCGGCTTCAGTTTGAGGCGGCGCGCCTGTGGCCCCGGTGCGGGCAAGCCGCGCCATCAGAAGGTCGAGCAAAAGAAACAACAGGTCCCGTTTTTCTTCTCCGCCTCGGGCTGCGGCGGCTTCGGCCAGTTTCACAGCGCGGGCGCGATCAAATTGGGGCAGGCTGCCCACCAATCGGACCAGTTCTGCGTAGGTTTGCAGCCCACCAAGGAGCGATAGACGCACAGCCGCGCCGACCGACCCGCCCGATAGCTCTGCGAGGGCTGCCGTGTCCGTGCCCGTGTCGGCACCCGCCTGCGCCAGGGCACGTGCCATATCATCCGGCCCCAAACTCGCCAGTCGCAAGACGCGACACCGAGAGCGGATTGTGGGCAACAAGCCAGAAGGCTGGTGACTGATGAGCAGCAGCGTCGCCCGTTCGGGCGGTTCTTCGAGCATTTTCAGCAAGGCATTTGCAGCCTGCGGGTTCATGTCATCTGCGGCATCCACGATAACCACGCGACGCCCACCATCGGCAGCGGAAAGTTGGAAAAAGCCCGCCAACCCCCGAATATCTTCAACCGAAATCACATCCCGCAGGCGACCTGTCTTTTCATTCTCTGAACGGATGATTGCTTTCAACCCCGGCTCGGCACTGGCTGCGATGCGCCGTGCGACAGGGTGTTCGGGATCGATCGCAATCGTTTTCGGTGGTTCCGGTGCGCCGAACAATCCGTCGTCTTCCATCGGTGGCGTGGCGAGCAGGAACCGCGCGATAGACCATGCGAATGTGGCCTTGCCGATCCCGCGCGGACCCGTCAGCATCCACGCGTGATGCATACGCCCGGTGGCATAAGCATCGAGGAAATCCTGTTGCGCAGAGGTTTGCCCGAACAGCTGTGGGGTGTCACGCGGGTGTGGGGCACCTTCAATCTGGTCTGGAGACGTCATGGCAGCGCTTTCTCCACGACAGCCTGAATGTCAGCGGCTACTTCATCGGGGTCCTGTGCGCCGTTAACGCAATGGAATCTTTCCGGAAATTCCTGAGCAAGAGCAAGAAAACCTGCGCGCATCTTTGACTGCAAGTCCTCACCGAATGCCTCGAAACGCTCATCTGCGGTTTGTCGTGACAGGGCGCGGGCCAGCCCAGTGGCTGGATCCATATCTATCAGAATCGTCAGGTCGGGTTCGCGCCCGATCATCAGGCTGTGCAATGTGTCTACGACCCCGCGCAAATCGCCGCGAGACAGCCCTTGGTACATTCGGGTGCTGTCAGCGAAGCGGTCGCAGATCACGATTTTACCTTCATTTAGGGCGGGCTCAATCAAACGCTCTAAGTGATCGCGGCGGGCTGCTGTAAAAAGCAAAATCTCGGTTTCGGCGGACCAGCGGTCGGGGTCGCCTTGCAGCACCAACGCTCTGATTTCCTCGGCACCCTGAGACCCACCTGGTTCGCGGGTTTCAACTACTTCATACCCTTTACCACGCAAAAACGCGGCAAGCTTTTTAGACTGGGTAGATTTGCCCGACCCGTCAATGCCTTCAAAGCTGATGAATAGCCCAGATGTGGCGTGGTCCGGTGGTGTCACGTCTGCTCTTCAGGTCCTGCAAGGACACGGGCGACCAGTATCTGCACTGCAGTTGTCATCCGGCTAACGAAACCGCCTGCAGCGATGTCGCGGTCTGCAACCAGCGGCAAGCGCTTTTCGGGCAGACCTTCGGGTGTGAACACAAGCTCTGCCAGCGGATCACCTTTGGATACTGGCGCTTCGATCGGTCCGGTAAAGACCACCTCGGCGTCAACCGCACCTGTCGAGAGGGCTGGCATCAACACGTTCAAATCCTCAGGTGCAACCAAGCCAACTGTCGATTCTGCACCCATCCAGACATCGGCTTGTGCAAATTGGTCCCCGGCTTTACCCACTTCGCGCATTGCGAACTGACGAAAGGCCCAATTCACGATTGACTGGCTTTCCTGTGCGCGCTCTGCCGCCGTATCCAGACCGGTTATTACGAAGATGATCCGCCGGTCGCCCTGCTTGGCAGATCCAACGAGCCCGTAGCCTGCTTCCTGAGTGTGGCCGGTTTTCAAGCCGTCTGCACCAATGCCCATCGTCAGCACCGGATTGCGATTCAATCTGTTGCTTGGCACCCGGTTGTCGAAAGGAAATTCGGTTTCCGCGAAGAGCGGGTAGAATTCAGGAAAGTCGGTGATCAGCCGATTTGCCAGCAACGCAAGATCGCGCATCGACATGACATGTCCGGTTTGCGGCCATCCGCTTGCATTTATAAAGGACGAATTCGTCATCCCCAGCTGTTGTGCCCGCTGCGTCATCAATCTTGCAAAGCCGTATTCGGTCCCATCAGGAGACAGAGATTCTGCGATAACCACGCAAGCATCGTTGCCTGACAAAACGATGATACCGCGCAGCAGATCCTCAACACTTACACTTTCACCCGACCGCAGGAACATGCTGGACCCACCATAGGATTGAGCGTGTTCGGACACCGGCAATTCTTCGTTCAAATCCAGACCGCCGTCGGCTTTGCCACGCCGCACCGCTTCAAACGCCATATAAAGCGTCATCAACTTGGACATAGATGCTGGCGGCAAGGGCTGGTCGGCATTTTTGGTCAACAAAACCGTGCCAGTTGTCTGGTCCATAATAAAGGCGGCGCTGGCCTTGGTTTCAAAAGCGGTCGCGTTCGTCGTGGCGACGATCAGGGCGATACATGCAGCAATAACGCGGATCACAATGCTACCTCCTGTTGGGGTCAGTTGGATACGGTGTAGGCGTCCGAATAGCCTTCAGCCTTGATTTTTCCGAGCAGTTCTTCTTGGGCAGCGACTGTTCCGGCTGGCCCTACAACAACACGCCAGAAGGGTGTGCCATTGCTGTCACCGCTTTTGACCGTCGGCACCATGCCGGCGCTGCGCATTTGGTCGGCAACCGCATTCGCGTTCTTTTCAACGTTGTAGATGCCAACCTGGATATAGGGTTTGTCCGCTGCGGGGCTGGATGATCCGGCCTGTATCACCGGCGCCTCGGTGCTCGTCGCTGCAGCAGTAGCCGCAGCCGCTGGCACAACTGGCGTGGGCTCGGCCGCTTCGATAGCAGCACCTGCGGCGGCAATCGGGTCCAGTTCAGTCTCTTGGATATCTAAGGGCTCCGCAACCGCCGCATCGGGCGGGGTTTCAGGTTCTGGCTGTGTGATTTCGATGCGTTCCTTGCGCAATGCCACAACGCTTAGCTCTGTCGGCGCCCCTGCAAGAATACCTAGAGCATCGGCTGCGTCAGATGACATTTGCAAACGTGGTCCCGGGTTATTCCGTTCGCGGCGGAAGAGCGCGCCTACGACAAACTTTCCGTTCGTGGTGTTGACGATCTTTACGCGTTCGGGTTCGGTTACATCTGGATGCGCAATCCAGATCCCTCCCAAAGATGGGCGCCCATCCCAAAGCGCTGCCTCATTGGCTGAAAACACTTCGGGGGCTTCGACATCTTCTTCGGTGAATTCGCCAGTCGCTGAGGCCGCCGCAGCTTCGTCTTCGGGTTTCGGTTCGAACGCTTCGCCAAGATTGAATGCGCCGTTTTCGTTGCATCCCGCAAGGGCAAACACGGCGATCAGCGCCGCTGACCCTAACTTAGACCTACCGATAGAAAATGCAGAAAAAAATGCATCGATGCTCATCTTGCGCCGTCCTTGCCCGTTCGCTGCTCGCGCAGCATGCCTTTTCGCCCCGATTTCAGAGGGGTCTTACGGTCAGTGTAGCTTGCGAATGCCGATGTGGAAAGATGCAACACATACGATCGGCAATATTCCCCATGATAAAGTGTATGCGGATTCATGGTTTCAGAATCGTTTCCCAACCTCTAGGGAGAGTTTACCGGAGGAGTGGCAGAGTGGTCGAATGCACCGGTCTTGAAAACCGGCGACGTTGAAAGGCGTCCGTGGGTTCGAATCCCACCTCCTCCGCCACTTATTTAAGGCACTACTAAAGTGTTGATATTAAATATTTAATCTGCCTCCTTTAACCTTCCGCCACACACGGTTACCACACACGCAGGCTCAATCTTTAGACACGATGATTGACCGACTTAACTCTGACAACGCGAGCAAAGGTGCATTGGACATGCTTTGCGAGCATAGCTCTTCCGCCAAAAGGCAAAGTGCAGAGTTGGTTTCAATGTCTTTTATTCATTTATCTGGAAAATACCGGGCATAGTTACCCAAGATGAACATCGCTATGTAGTACAAACCAAACTCATTTAACGGACATTCTTCCGCCATGAAATACAACTGGTCAGCGTTTTCGTTGATCGTTTGGCATAAGCTCAACCAATGTCTGATGTTGCCTGGGTGTAGAGTTAGGCTCATCGTCGCGCCTCCCCCTACTAACTCGCAGGTTATGTCTTCACAGTGGCCGGGAGCAAAGTGGAACTGATCCAGTACTCTCATGAGTAAATTTTTATTGGTTGGCTGGAAAGTGTGATGGATTACAGCCCCGCCATCTTTGGTTATTTGACGGAAAATCGCTCCCCGGGTAACCTCTTGTGTCACATCATGCACTGCGAGGAACTCGGAAAGTGCCGGAAGACGCTTTGCGCAATACATAAGATCAACGCCAGATTTTGGTAACAGTGTTTTGCGCTCATCGTCAGGTCGGGTGAGCGTACAAATGGTGGTTGTTTTGTTTCTGAGGTCGCTGCTATGACCAATAGCTGAATGATGTCGCGCTGAACGGTGCCATAGCTCAAAAGTGCCGAACCGTTCATTGCCATGATCTCTGAGAACTGGCTTTGCAACAAGGTTTTCGTTTGACGTGACAAGCGTGTCGTTGGGCTTGTGGGGGCCAACACTGCAAGTAAGCCCATGGTGGCGATGTTGTTCTCTTGCTCTGTCCAAACTGCTGGCGCCAGTTTGCTTGAATAAGACTTCAGCGACTGCAAGGTTCATTATTGAATAGTATATCAACACTGGTTTCGTAGTCAGAGATACTGTTTGGGCGGCGTCGAAGTAGTCTTTTGCTAACATCAAACAAAGTCTGATCTGATCCGCTTGTTTGTTAGCATTTGGCTTTTGTTTTTCTGGTATTTCATGCGCATGAACAAGCTTTTCACTTGTGTAATTGGTGTTGTGGAAACGCCTCAGCCCTCTCCACGCAAAGTTTATCTTGTCCAGATGAGAAATGGGGGTAATCTGTTCGATTATCAAATGTTTGGTCCAATTAGACTAATTCAATCCAGTCGCCTTTTTAGAGCTTAACTATAGATAAGCTACACGACGACCATCGGTCGGTCGGTCGGTCGGTCGGACGGTGTTGTGTTTGGCATGGCTTGGATATTGGGATCGGGATGCGGATCATACCCCAGAGGCGGGACGCCGCCCATCCAGAGCCCTTTCTTCTTGGAGGCGGCGATCTTGTCCCGGATGCGCTCGGCGGTAACTTCACGCTCGAACTGCGCGAAGGACAAATGCACGTTCAGGGTCAGCCGCCCCATGGAGGAGGAAGTGTTGAAGGCCTGTGTCACCGAGACGAAGGAGCACCCGGCCGCATCGAGCCGTTCGACGAGGCGGGCAAAATCCGCCAGCGACCGGGGCAGACGGTCGATTTTGTAGACGACGACCATGCCGATCCGCCTGGCATCGATTTCCGCTAATAACCGTTGCAGGGCAGGGCGCTCCAAAGTTCCGCCTGAGAGCCCGCCGTCATCAAAGCGGTCCCGTGCGAGCACCCAGCCTTCCTGCTTCTGGCTGGTGACATAGGCCGCACAGGCCTCGAACTGCGCATCCAGAGAGTTGAAGGTCTGATCCAGCCCCTCGTCAGAGGACTTGCGCGTGTAGATGGCGCAGCGGATCTTCGGTGTCGCCGTCATCTGGCACCGTCCTGCAGGCCGAAGAACCGCGGCTCTGACCATCGGGCCCCCATGATTGCACGGGTAACCTCCGAGAGCGAGCGATAGCTCTGGCCGTTCCAGCGGAAGCCCTCTTCTGTCACCTCGACGGTGTGGGTCACACCGTTCCATTCGCGCAGCAACCGTCCGCCTGATTTAAGCGTGGCGTCGAGCCTTGCAGCCTTCCCGTCAGCTTGTCTGTCCAGATCGGCAAGGAACCGGTTCGGCAAACCGCCGAACCGGCGCGCCTGGACCTCGAAAGCCAGAAAGCGCCGTAGGAAGGGCTGGCTCAGCCCCTTGGGTACCGGCGACTGAAACAGATCCGACCAGGCGGTCATCAGCGCCGCCCGGTCCATGGCTTCGACTTCTGTCACCGTCAGCGTCATGCGCGCGTCAGAGTGTTTTGCGATGTCGTCGCTGAGCATCAATGATTGCTCTGGCGCTCAGCCCAAAAAACTACTTCGAGCACGCAATTATTTTGTGTAACAGGCGCGGACAGAAATGCCAGACGTGTTTCTTTGAAAAATAATCTGATTGCTTTTGAGCTATTAACCTAAAATGCCGCGTGACAGACCAAGCTCTATGACAATCAGGGACGAGTATTGGCTGATAGATATCCGTCAATTGCGTCGCACACGTCGCTACGTCCACTGATAACGCGCACTTCATGGCATAACTCAATAGCCGATGAGCCGTCCATTTCTGTCGGAAGTGAAGGATCGGCTCCAGCGGCGAGCAAAGCGACGGCAACTTCGGCCCGAGAGCTGCCGATTGCCCCAGCCAAGGGACCCCGACCCAAAAAGTCGCGGGCGTTTGCATCTGCTCCACGTTCAACAAGAAAACCAATCATTTCGGGATGCTTCCAATTATCGACCGCTGCGTGAATGAGCCCGTAGCCCGTCCCATCGAGAAATGCGGCATAGTCCTCACGTTCATCAAATTCCATACGCTGCAAGGCTTCGCCGAGCTCTTCAGGCGCCCCTCGCTCCGCCAGTTTCGTAAGGAGGTTGACATTTTCCAGCGATAAGACCGGTTCGCAAAGGTCCACCGTTTCATTTCCGTATTCTAAAGTACAAGGGCAATCATCCAGTCTAGCCGGATATTCCTTCAGACAGGGCCTAATCGAGAATGTTGTTTGTTGTGAAGAACCAGCCGAGACAAAATCGCCTATACTGACGCATTTATCTAACCAGTATTCGGGCAGGCGACGTTCAAGAACTTCTGTGCAAATGGCTTGGATCGAAGAACCATCTGCCAAAGGGCTTTCAGGATTTGCGCCTGCTTGCAGGAGCGTTTTCACTGCAGTGGTGTTGCCATACATAAAAGCCATGCTTAATGGAGTTATACTTGGAGTCATTGAGGACCCGAGATTTGAAGGGTTGACGTCCAAGTGTGCAGCGATTCAGGTAAGGGCATGATCCGTCCCTGTTTTCTTTCTTCTTCAGAACGGCGTGAACTTGAGGTTTGCGTGCGTAGCCAGCGCGAAGATCATGGTGTTGCGCGTAGGGCCAATGCGATCCTGTTGCTGGATGACGGGAAGTCCTGCCAGGTCATCGCGGAATTCCTCTATCTGGACGACGACACCATTCGCGGTTGGTATAAGACCTATCGTGAAGCGGGCTGGGATGCGCTCAGCATTGATGGCTGGAAAGGCGGCACGTCTCGTCTTTCGGCTACACAAGAGGCTGAATTATGCGACTGGCTGGATGGTCGTTTCTGCCGCTCGACGGTTGAGATCAGAGCCCGTATTTCGAAGGAATTCGATCTGCACTACTCCCATTCCGGCTGCATTAAGCTTTTGGCCCGACTGGGGTTTGAGTATCGGAAGCCGAAAGGGCTTCCACGCGTTGCATCTGCCGAAAAGCAGGCCGAGTTCATCGCTATGTACGAGCGATTGCTAAACGAGTTGGGTGCAGATGAAGCCGTGTATTTCGCCGATGCGGTGCATCCCGAATACCAGACAAAACCCTCTTTCGGCTGGGTAAAGGCAGGCTCAAATCCCGCCGTGACAACCACCGCAGGGCGCGGGCGCGTGAACATCCATGGTGCGCTCAACCTTGAAACCTTCGATGCGCCCTTTGTCGAGCCGACCACTGTGGACGGGGTCAGCGCCGCGCAGCTTCTCGCCAAGATTGAGGCGCGCAATCCCGACAAACGCCTCATCCATGTGATTTGGGACAACGCCGCCTACCACAAAGGGCCAGACGTTCGAGACTTCCTTGCACGGCCAGACTGCCGCATCCACCTGATCCAACTGCCGCCCTATTGCCCGCACCTGAACCCGATCGAACGATTATGGGCCGTCATGCACCAATGCGTTACCCACAATCGCCACTACTCAACGCAAAAGCAGTTCGCGAATGCGATCCTCAGGTTCTTTCGAGAAACCCTGCCCAAAGAATGGAAAACCTTCCAAACTCAGGTGTCAGACAACTTCAGGGTTAATCCATTTGCATCCGAGAGATTTGCATCCGCCCCGGCCTCCAGAAGAAAATCCAGCGTCTCGGGATAATCTACGTTAACAGCTACCGAATGGATCAGAGCCCGCTTTCCGCCCGGTATAAAGGCGGAGAGGTCCGTTATTGCATATTGCACAATAGTTTCGTGAAGTAGTTGGGGAGACGCCACCGATGCCGTAAGCGCAAGTCGCACGTGATCAACTGTTGGTTCCTTCTGGCTTGCTTGGGACATCGATATTTGGCAACACAGGCTCAAGCCCAAAGCCAACAAAAAACGTATTTTTTTTTGATTTAAAAGCACAAGACTATCCATTTTTGCCCGTGTTCCAATCGCACACCACAACGGTTCATACGGTGTCTATTCACATCACAACAGGCTTATTTTGGAATAGCGACAATGGGCTCGAAGCTGCCTTGCGGCGATGCAGCAGTCCAGGCTTTATGCCCATCCCGAAAGCGGCCATTCTCAAGATCCGGATAATTCAGCGTTTTCATTTGAGTACAGCCATGTGCGGACATTCAAAGGTTGGAAGCGGTCGCCAGATGAATTGGGCCGGAACGACGGCAGTCAGGCCCACAGCAGGCATCGCCTAAATGCTTATATTGATTGGCAAAGCATCTGCACTGGCATAGCGGTCAAGAGCTAGTCTTTAGTCGATACGCCCCATCAGGCGGTCGATTGGTGCGTAGTCATCGGTCAGGATTTGACCGCGCCGATCCGCCAGCTGCGCAACCAAAGCGTCTGCAAGTGCGCCAAATTGCCGTTGGTCAGGGGAGTTTGCGATGAAGGCATCGACCTGTGTACGCGCGTTACCGCCCACAACCACAAAAACCATTCGTTGACCGGGAGAAGGTTGCACTTGCTCGGTCCAGACCTCGACTACCGGAAATACCGTTTGCATCGTCGCGACGATCGAGGACAGTGCCCTAAGCCTGTCCTCATGATCGATCACGTTCATAAGGAAACTGCCTTTCTCAGAAAGTCGATCAGCCGCAAGTTGAAAAAACTCCTGTGTCACGAGGTGTACAGGAACTACGACATCCGTGAACGCATCTCCTACGATAATGTCGAAACGCGCGTCAGGCCGTCTGAGCAAAGCGCGGCGTCCGTCTTCATGGAGTACTGTGGCCGAACTGGGATCGAACCAGAACGCGTCCGCTGCCATCTGCGTCACCTCAGGGTCAATCTCGGCCACCGTGATTTCCCCTGTTCTGCGCGTCGCGAAAGCGCGTGGCACCGCGTAGTTGCCACCGCCGATATGAAAGCTGGTAAACTCAGTTCTCTGTGCGCGGAGCATCGACAACCTGTCTAGCATTGCCGTATGTTCGGTGAACTGCACCTCGGGAAGGCGACGCGAGCTGATGCCATGCGCCAGATGGTCAATGACCATAAGACGCACCGGATCTGCGGGGTCGGCCGAAATGTCTTCTGCGCGCAGACAGAAGTAGCGGGTTTCCCGATCGCAGGGTTGGGGCGTGGTCAATGCAAGGATCGCTGTTATCGCGACCAGAATGCTGGCGACAAACTCGGCACCTGTACCGCTCCACCGCCCCAGCCAGAAAAAAAGTAGGCCAGAAATCAGGTATACTGCCGTCACAACGATAAGCGTCGTTGACGATCCAAGCCACGAGATGAACAGAAAGCCGGCAAGAAGTGTTCCGGCGATCGCGCCCAGGGCGCCAGCGGCAAAAATCGCGCCAAGCGCTGGCCCCGTCCTCGTGGCGGTCGCCACAGCAATCTTTGCCAGCACAGGTGCGGGCGTACCGGCGAAGAAAGACGGCAAAAAGAAGACCAGGGTGGTCAGCGCAGTGATACTCCAAACCGGCTGCGACACAGTTTCCAGCACAGGGCCGGCCACGACCGGCAAGATCAGAACTGCGCCTGCCGTTGTAATGGCGCCGGCGAGCAAGGCACCACCAGTCCATCTGAGTGCCTTAGCAACTGGTTTTTCTGCCAGTCGGCCTCCCCACCAATTCCCGGCGGAGAACCCTGCCAATACAACCGCAATGACCGCTGTCCAAGTGTAGAGCGACATGCCCACATGCGGTGCCAGCATGCGCCCGGCAACAATTTCCACGACAAGCGACGCAGCGCTTATGACGCCTTGCGCAGTAACCAGAAGCCATAATGGTATCGCGCGCGTCATGTCACTTCCTACTCTACGGTGCCCCATCGTTAAGTTGATTTCATGGTCACATTTCAATCAAGCGACTTCGATCAAAGCTTTTCTTGCAAATTACAAGTAACGTAGCAGGACCCCAGCGGTGTTGAAAGTATTGAGGGGAGCAAGAGTCCTGCAAACATTGTTCATGCGGCCTTGGACACGACTGAACTCTACTAACGAACGCAAATTACCCGCTTAAGCCACAACGGTTTGATGCGAGAAAATTAGCTGGTCACCTGCTTATGAAGTGCTCCACCCAGAGATATCGAAGTATCAGCCCATTGCCTCTTACTGCGCCTTGAGGCTTGGATCGGCCCCGTTAGTCGCATCTGGTGTAGGTCGGGTTTGTCCGCATGTGAGACATCGGACGCGGGCGCGGCGAACGTCCGGATTGGATTTCGTCGATTTGGCGCATCGCGAACGTCCGGTTTGGGGTGCCGATCCAACCGATCGCCGCAACACATTCTTCGAATGTCTCTGCTGGTGAGTAATAGTTCAAGGTCTTTCTCGGCCGCTCGTTGAGTTCGCGTGCGAAGGCATCGAGGTGTTCTTGGCTATGGACGGAGAGGTCGGTGCCTTTCGGGAAGTACTGTCGAAGAAGACGGTTGGTGTTCTCATTGGTGCCACGTTGCCATGGGCTGTGCGGGTCGCAGAAGTAGATGTCGAGATCGGTGGCCAGCGTCAGGCTCTTGTGATCGGCCAGTTCTTTGCCGTGGTCCCAGGTCAGTGAGAGGCGGAGCTCTCTCGGCAGGTGCTGGACCTGTGCGGCCAATGCTGCCACGACGCGTCTGCGTTTCCTTGCCGCTGACCTTGGTGAGCATGACGTGGCGTGTGCTCTGTTCAACGAGCGTGGCGATGAAGCTGTTCTTCGAACCAGCGATCAGGTCGCCGTCCCAATGGCCGGGGGGCGCGCGGTCCTCGACGGCGGCGGGCCGTTCCAGGATCGAGATTGCATCCCTGATCTGACCGAGCACATCCCGCTTCAGGCTCGCGTGCCGGGAGCGGCGGATGGCGCGTGTCGCCCGCAGATGCGCAAGCAACTCCTTCTTCAGCACGCCACGGGCCTGGATAAACAGGCTTCTGTAGATCGTTTCGTGAGACACGCGTGCGCCCTCGTCATCGGGATGCTCACGCTTCAGCCAGCCCGCGATTTGCTGCGGCGACCACTTGCGTTCGAGCTTCTGAGATATTGTGTGACAAAGCGCCAGCCTGTCCGCCAGCTTGCAGGGCTTCGGACGCCGTGCACGATCCCAGGCCGCCTGATCGGACAGGGTGGCCCGGTAACGCTGACGCCCCCCGTTGCGCCGTACCTCGCGACTGATTGTCGACGGCGACCGCCGCAGCTGACGCGCAAATGTACGAAGGGACAACTCGGCTTCAAGCCCGCGGTAAATTTCTTGTCGCTCCGCCGTCGTCAACACCCGCCGTGATCGCCGCCGTCCTGATGGCCGTATACCACCCGTCCTCGCAAGCAGGGGATAGATCGACGACGAGCCTCGATCAAACAACCGCCTGGTCGAGCTCATCGACTCTCCGCGCTGCCAGCGATCCCAAATCTCAGCCTTCTGCTTCTCCGTAAAATAAATCCGACGACGATAAGCCATACCAACACTCCTTCTTTGTTCCAAAGTGAAGTGTTGCGTCGACCTGTTGAGTTCGCCTCCAATGCAGACATGGTTCGGCACCGATGCTCGCAGATGCAGCAACTCAGTTGAGCTAAACCATCAGCTACGCTGCAGAAAGAAAAGCGGCCGTTGGTGCAATCCGCAGCAAGCTGGACAGAGGCTATGACCGAGTTGCGGACTTGGCAGCCTAATGCCAATGCAGCAAAATCAGCCTCCGCAGGGCGACCAAATTTGCGAGCCTGAATTGGCGGTGCCGCATGATTTCCCAAAAGCGGTCGTTCGAAACGGTGGAAATCACCGAATATTTAGCAAATTGGTATGATGTGGTTATGCATCGCAAAACAGCAAAATTGCTCTCCAATTCAACTGCTTTTTGACCGAGCGACTGCCAAAACGCTGTCGATTTAAACCGATCTCCTTCGCGGTCTTGAGACAATTCCCATGGCAATCAACGATACAGTTAGTTGGCTGGCGCGTACCAAATCGGCGATCCCCAAGCACGTTCCTGAATGGTTGCGGGGGCATCCTCCAGCAGAGGCAGGCCATTGCGAACCGCATCATATGTCGACCAGCGTGGAGTTGGAATTTCTATGGCGCGCGCATAGTAGAATGCGCCTTCTTGCGGGTCGAAGTTCTGATCTGTCCAACTGCCCATCAGGGTCGATGCACCAATGTCGTTTGTGAACAATGCCGTCTCAAGGTCTACTGTGTTGCCAACCGATGCCAGCTTGCCAGTCGCCCCGTCAACAACGCGATCACCGGACCAAACGACGTCGATCACTTTCTCATTGGTGTCGCCGTTAATGTCGACCCACCCTTTTATGATCTGAATCCGGTCAAGATTAGCCCCAAGGGCATCTTTTTCCGCATAAACCGTGAAGGTCGGTGCGGTCACGATGGGTGGAAGATTGCCGCCCATATGGGTTCCGAGCAGATAGCCTTGCTCCACCATAGCCTTAGGACCCGCCGGGGGCGTCAAATCGACCCCGCCGAACATGCGCACCTTGATCCTTGGCCCGGACGTTGCGAAAGTTTCGCGGCGCTTCATCGCATCGAAAATTGCGGCCCGCGTGTTTTCAATGGCCCAAACACCGCCGATTGAGCCGATGGACAGGTCCTTGCCATCTATCCAACCCAACACATCCCCGGTGCGCCGACGCTCAACCGATCCGTCCTCAGGGCCGTGCGCGCCGACAAACGTGTCCTCGGCGACGGCAGACATCAACCCGTTGTGGTTATCTGTCCCGCCGATAAATCCATATTTGAATGGATTGGCCCCAAGCGAGGCTTCCTGTGCAATGCCTTCAATTAATCCGCCGCGTACGAAATCGCGTTTTCTGAAAATCCGGCCAGAGTTCTTTTGGATGGAATCCGCGTTCTCGAAGTCGGCAAACTCGTCCGCAGCCCAGAATTTGCGATGGACTTCCGAGTTGCCCTTCACCTGCATCATCTCGATCAAGGGCTCAAAATGCTGACGCTTGCGGGCATAGTTTAAATCCACCGGGTCACCAAAACTGTCTACATCGGGAAACATTCTGCCCTTGGACGCGTTCGAGTTATGCGGAATGGCAAGTAAGTGCCGCCCTTCCGCTTCCTGCTCCTGCATCCAGTCCCACAAACGCTCTTCCTGATTGATCTCAATATAGCTTGGAACCGTGGGTGGCACGTTGTCGTCGCGAAACAGAACGTTCCGATGCAGGTTTGCGCCATTCGGGGCAGCGGACCACTCAAAGCCGATTATAGCTGTGAATGTACCCGGATCATTTGCTTGCTCCGCGGCATCGACAATGACCTGCCATGCGGTTTTTGTTGTCGCGGGTCCGGCATAGAAAGGTGGATGCGACGGTGTGGCCGACCGGTTCGATGAAATCACGTATTTGAAAAACCACTGCTGCCGAGCTTCAATGTCGGTCATGTTCCGCAATTCTTCGAGGTCATCATTGTCATGCCCGGGCGCGTCCTCAAACATAGTTGAGTACATTTCGCCCATGTACTCTGCATGATCTGTCACAGCCGCGAAATCGAGAGGGCGCTTATGCTGCGCGACAGTGCCATCGGGCAATGTCACAGATTTACCTTTTGCATAGCTCAGTGCGTCAGCGGGCATCAGGCGCGTGCCACCGATATAAGCAT
Source organism: uncultured Alphaproteobacteria bacterium (assembly GCA_963796445.1). Taxonomy (GTDB): domain Bacteria; phylum Pseudomonadota; class Alphaproteobacteria; order Rhodobacterales; family Rhodobacteraceae; genus Roseobacter. Next base: position 330,317 of record CAWCLQ010000001.1, read on the forward strand.
CCAGTGAGAACGCAGTGTGCATATGCGTTTCACCAAAATAGGCGTTCCGCAGCGGGTTAGGATCGGCAAAAGCGTTGCCGGTGAAAGCGACCAAGGCGGTTGCGCCCAATATGTTTCGTAGCATGTCTCAGTTCTCCGGAGTATACCAAATGGGCGATGAATAGGCGCGTTCCTGCGTTATCATTTTCGTGTCGGCATCCATTTCAACGCCGAACTTTACCGCGTCATAAGCCGTCCAGCGCGGTGTCGGGATCTCAATTGCGCGCGTGTAGTAGAATGCGTATTGTGCAGGATCGAATTCCGGATCCGTCCAAACAGCGCCAAGCTCAGCGCGACCGATATCATTCGTCCAACTTGGAATGGACAAGTCAACTGTATTGCCGACCGGGGGCAGCTTGCCATCATCGCCGATTGCGCGGTCGCCAGACCATACGACATCAAAGACTTTTTCCTGAGTCACGCCTTCTGCGTCCACCCAGCCTTTGATGATTTGGATACGGTCCAGATTGGCACCGATGGGATCGCGCAAAGCAAAAACGAGAAATGATGGGGGTGCGTTGTCTTCAGACGGGATCAGGTCGCCGCCCATAGGCACGCCTTTGGTGTAACCCACACGCGCGAGATCACGGCGTTTGATATCCTCTTCATCAAAATTTCCTCCAAACATGCGCAGCGAGATGCGTGGCCCCGTTGTGGAGTATACTTCGCGGCGCTCCAATGCATCGAAAATACCAGCCCGAGTGTTCTCCGTGGCCCAGACAGCTGTTGGCCCCGGCGTGGCGTACTGCCAGCCTTTGTAGGAAATGCCGAGATCCTGATTGCTCTTGGCCACACTCGTGGCCCGCGTGGCGGAAGGTTCCATCCATGTGAAGGCACCAAAGAAGTTGTTATCGTCTTGTGTTGTAAGTCCAGTGTGAATGTCCGAGCCACCAACAAACCCCAGTTTGAACGGGTTAATACCTTGCTCAACGCCAAAGCGCAGACCCTCTTTCAGAATGCCTCGTGCGTACTCATAGGGAATCATTTCGGGCGTTTTTGCTGCTGATACGTCCAGATTGGACCAATCCCATGTCTCGTAATCAGCGAATTCATCCGTGGGCGAAATCAACGGATGCGTCTCGCTATCCCCTTTGGTTTGCTGAATCTCCATCAACTTCTCCCAATGGGCGCGGGTGCGCAGGTACTCCGCATCAAACGCTTCGCCATCGCGAAAGGTGTCATTGGGGGCAAACATCCGTCCGTTTGACAGATTAGGGTTGTGCGGAATGGCCAGTACATCGCCACCGGTCACGTCTTCGTAATTCTGCATCCATTTCCACAATTCGCGCGGGTCGGTGCTGCCGGCAGGTGGCGCCGTTAGGAACGGGACGACTTGAAGGGCGCGTTCCGGACCATCGCGAAACAAGACGTTGCGGTGCAGGTTGTTGCCCGCTTCCAAAGACGTCCATTCATAGGCAATGATCGCTGTGAAGACATGTGGCTCATTGAACTCTTCTGCCGCCTGAACCAGATCCCGCCACGTGTTGTCGTAGCCCGGTGTTCCCGGTTGATACAGCAAGGCTTCACTCAGCGTGCCCTGACTGAATTTTGCGATCAACTCAATGGAGGCTTGCTTTGCGTCATTGCCACCTTTGGCAAAAGCTTCATGAAACTTTTTGCCGTCGGCATCGGCCATAATGTTCGGCGTGCCCTTTTTGATATCTGTAATCACGCCCATTCCATCGGTGTGTTCCGTGAGCATATAAAAATCAAAGGGACGCGGAAGCTTCACCGGTTGACCTGTATTGGACGTGACTTGTTCGCCACGTGCAAACCGGTACATGTCACGCGGCATCAGAACTGTGCCGCCGCCGCCTGCATCAGCAGACAGGGCCGAATGGACGTGAGTGTCTCCGAATAAAACGGTTTCTGGAAATCCGCGGTTTGCATTGGGCGAATACGGCAAACCTTTGAGAACATCCGTTACTTGATCCGGTGGTGTTTCTTGTGCAGTCGCCACACTTGCAAGAAGGCCCGCTGCAACAATACTCAGAACTCTCATGGTGTTTTCCTCTGTAGTTAGAGTGTGCCCGAGCCTCAAAATACGAGTCCTAAAGTCAGCCACAGTTTATCACTTTCAAAACGCCGCTTGGCGCCAAACTCAGTTATGTATTTCGCCTTCAGCGATACCGGTACAGCGCCAGCAGTCGTGCTCCAGCTGACAATCGGTCCAAGACCATATACGCGCGCTTCAAGACTATCAGCACCTGTCAATTCCCGAATGGCGTCTGCGCCACTGCCACTGTCGTCGCCCAATTGCTGATACGCGTAACCTGCGAAGCCCAGAGCCAGTTTGTTTGGCAGATGCCTCATTACAGTGCCTTCAAAATGTAGCTCTGGGGCGGTTTGATAGTCCGTTGCATCGTTCTTGGCGCTGATTGTCATGCCCAATGCTCCCGAATACTCCCATCCGGTCGCGGGGTCGAACCAGGTAATTGACACAGTCGGGTCAAAAGCAAACCAATTCTTGCCCGCATTGAGCGCACTGATCGTTCGGTTCGCCGGATCTATGCTGGCTGTATTATAGTCCCCAGTGGGCAGAAAAAACTGAAGCGCCAGCATCGTGTTCAGTTTGCCGCTACTCCAGTTTAGCAACGGTGATACAACAATATCTCCGAACGCATCTTCGCCGGTATCGTTGGTGCTACCACTCAAACCGCGTCCCAGAACCCCTGAATATGTACCGTCCGCAGAGACATAAGGGATATTGATGTTTAAGCCTAAACGCGCATTCCCAAGCGTTTGGTCGAAGACATGGGTAAAGTTGAACTTGTAGGTGAATACGTCGATCTCTGGATCTGTTACAATTGTGCCGCCCGAGCTGAACGCAGGTGCTGTTCCACTGAAGAAAACGAAATCATTATTCCAGTAACTGCCAGTCGGCGGCAGTATGCCGGCAAAGCTATCTCTGCTACCCAGCAAATACGTTTCAATGCCACCTTCGGTGGCAACCGCTGTCGATGCTGAAATCGAAAATGACACAGCCAGAGCGGCAAAGTGTTTTGTGGAGTACAAGGTCGGGTCCCTTAACCAATCAAATTTTGGTAGCTGAGTTGTACATAATGGGTTTTCTCATCCGGGATTGTAACTGTATGAACAATTCATGAAGAAAAATATGTCAATTCAAATGCGGGATTTTGTTGCGGGATCGTCTTGGTTACGAGCGATCTCAAATGACTTGCGAGATGTGATTTTGCAGCATGCCAAAAGCACTCGATTTGATCGGGATGCATTGGTTTACGAGTTTGATGATCCACCAGGTGGAATTTACGGGGTTGTCTCAGGTGTGGTAGCGATCCGAGTTGACGATTCATATCAGGCAGTTCAGTACGGTCATCTGCTAGGCAAAGGCGCGTGGTTTGGAGAGATTTCAGCAATTACACTCGCGCCCCGCAAAGTAGGCGTTACAGTTGTTTCGGATGGGGCGGTACTGGTTTCCGTTTCACTTGCAGCGATAGAAGAAATCGCCAGCAGATCCCCGCAACTGTGGCGGGCCTTGGCTGGCCTCGCAGCAATCAGTAGTGAAACGGCAATCCAATCGGCCCGAGACCTCATGATCCGCAACCCACGCGACCGTTGCGTTGCGGTGTTGCAACGACTGTCCTCTACGCTCGGCGACGATCAATACTTGCCAGTGTCGCAGGATGAATTGGCTGTCATGTCCGCGCTATCGCGCGGGTCGATATCTCGTATTTTGTCTGATCTAGAGGCAAATGGGCAGATAAAACGCGGATATCGAAGCATCAAGCTCTTAGGTTTGTAGGTTGTCCAGTGATAAAACGCACAAAGATCCAAGTTTGCACTTTCGTCGGTACAATTTGGCGGTCAATGGTGACCAAATTTCTCCTGAAAGTTTGCTTCCTTGGGTGCATCATCAAAGGCGCCAGCTCGAAAAAATTCGGCCGCCGTGTGGGAAGGGTTGGTCGCAGCGTTGGTATTTTGCGAAGAGTTTACTTTGAAGTCTCGTGCAAGACCTAGCGCATCGTTCCTTTCTGAGATCGTCAGGCTTCCAAAATGCTGTGAGAGCCACAGATGGCAGTAAGCTAAAAGCTGCCCTGCCGCGCACGCCGACCCGCTGAGTGTCCCCTGTGGCCCGGGAAATCGCATAATTGGCGAGAGACTCTAAAGTCCCGCTAGGCAGTCATTAACCTATCAGACTTTGCCGCACGAACGACGAGCGGCCGCTTTTTTGGCTGCGTTGCAGCGGATCTTTCAAACTTGGCCAAATCGATTCATTTGCTGCACTGGCAAAAGCACACAGGTTCAATCTGGCAGATTTGGGCTCCTAGCGGACATATGGCACGACAAGTTTGAACCTCGTCCCGAAAGCCGCCGTTACCGAAACGCAGATGCTTTACTCATTTCAGCAGCTTGATCCGATAATTGGACATTCGACTAAAGTAAGCAGCCGTCGGACAAACAGACCAGGAGCGACGGAAGTGAGCCTTTAGCGAAATGCCGTCTGACGGCAGTCTCCAAGACGATTACTGCTGCGCGTTAGACGGCAACGGTACACCCAACAAATTTACCAAGTCAGCATCTGAACAAATAATCGAAGCTACTTGGTTTGCTCAACGATGGTCGGGCATTAATGAAATAAGCGCTGGAACAGACGCTTTTTGCCTGCTCAAACATCCTGTTTGTTGGGTAAGCGGGTTTTCCGTCCCTTTTCGGTCCAACTATTATTAGCTCTTCGTCGCCCATAGTGAATACTTCGCCAGGTGTGTTCTCGGTAACTGGCGCACAAGCCGTTATTAGGCATACACCAAAAACGATAATTATCGGTCTCATGCAAACAGTCCATCTGCTCATAATCTGAAATCTTACTATCCCAGTGATAGACCCAGAGAACCAGTTGAAAATAACTAGTGCCAAGAGGCTTGTCTGAACATCACCTTTGTAAGGTATACTTTTATGTTTTTCGAAACCCGCTGCGAACAGCAGAAGCGATCGCTCGCCGTTGCGATTATGAATTTTGAGTGTCGCTTGCGGACCATTGACAAACTGTAATGTTGCGTCGCCTTTGTCCGCATGTGAGACATACAGGTCCCGGTGCAGCGAATGGCTGGAATAAGTTTCGGTCCATTTGCACGATATGAATGTCCGGTTTGGGGAAATCGTGCTGCGCCGCCGCGGGCAATTTTGTGACAAGGTCGAGAAGTCGAGGTGTTTTTCGCTGCACCAGCATCAGGCAGCTACGTCCGCAACTGAGACATTCGTACAAAGTGCAGCGAACGTCTGGTGCTACCGAAAGCAGCCATCCAAAGCCAATGTGAAAAGAATCAAATACAAACGCTGCCAACTACATTTAAGTGAATAGGATATGATGTCCGGAGCCGCCGCGTCAGGGCTGGGTTTCAGGCGATATGTTCATACCAAGGGCGCGCTGCTGTCTTCCACAGCGTCGTCTTATCCCACTCAACGGGTCGGCATTGTCCGGCCCGTTTTTTTACTTCAACCTTGCCGTCAATGAGCGTTTGTTTTGGAAAAGAATAATCATCTGACCCTTAGTCCGCTTTCAAACCACGTATTATGTTTTATGGTATATTTACGCCTTAGCCGTCCAGAATCCCACATGATTTAATCTGGCAGTTACCCTCTAAGCAGTGGCCATTTGGAACGTGATCCCAAGAGGCTTGTACTCTTGAATACCCCGTGCCTCAGCCTGACAAATATGCAAAGATCAAAGCATCGCTTTCTTTTTTTTGATTTCTAAACTCACATTCATATACAACCGTACAATTTTTTTCTGGAGGCGTGAGACATGACCCTAAGAGACAAATTCTCCGACGAAGAGTGGAACAAACTTTTGGAAGTGCCACTGTTGGCTGGCTTTGTTGTTACTGCGGCAGATCCGGGCGGTTTGATTGGTGCATTTCAAGAAAATGCTGCTATCGCAAACTCTTTGAAAACATCAGCCGACGCTGGCGGTGATGGCACATTGGAATATGCAATCGCTGAAGCCTACAAAACGTCAGAAGGGCGACGGGTTGCTCGCGATGGTGTAAGATCCGTCCTGAAAGGAACCACTGATGCTCAACTTGGCCCTCATTGCCGCCCTTCTTTTTGCACCCATGCCGGCCACCGCAGAGACAATTACTGGTGTGAGCAGCGTGGTAGACGGCGACACGTTAGAGGTTCGGGGGCAGCGGATCCGCCTGCACGGCATCGATGCGCCCGAAAGCCATCAGCTATGCGTTCGCGCAGGCGGTACGTCATGGCGCTGTGGCCAACAAGCAGCTTCGGAATTATCTGACAGGATCGGGCGGCAACAAGTCTCCTGCCGCGTCCGTGACACGGATCGTTACGGCCGCGCGATTACTGTGTGCGTGCAGGATGGCAGCGACCTGAATACATGGTTGGTTCAGCAACGCTGGGCAGTGGCCTATTGCCGGCATTTCCGAGACTATATCCCCGCCGAGGAGGATGCGCGCCGTATCCGCCGCAATATCTGGTCTGGGCAGTTTGACGTGCCATGGGACTGGCGGCGTGCGCAGCGCAGCGGATGAATCCCAAAGGCGATAGCCAGACGGAGGTCCTTGCGGGCCTGGTGGAGAGGGTGACGTTCCACAGTCAGGAATCCGGCTTTTGCGTCTTGCGGGTTAAAGCGCGTGGACATCGTGACCTTGTTACCATCGTAGGCCATGCCGCCATGATCTCGGCAGGGGAATGGGTCACTGCATCAGGCATGTGGGTTAACGACCGCACCCACGGCCTACAGTTCAAAGCGCAGTTCCTGCGCACCTCAGCGCCGTCATCGATCGACGGGATCGAGAAATATCTTGGCTCTGGCATGATCCGTGGCATTGGAGTGGTCTATGCCAAGCGACTGGTGAAAATGTTCGGCAAGGATGTGTTCGATATCATCGAGGCAGCGCCCGAGCGCCTGCGCGAAGTCGAAGGCATAGGCCCCAAACGCGCGGATAAAATCACGTCGGGCTGGGCCGATCAAAAAGTCATCCGCGAGATCATGGTCTTCCTGCACCAACATGGGGTGGGCACGGCGCGGGCCGTGCGGATATTCAAAACCTATGGCACCGATGCGGTGCAGGTGATGAGCGAAAACCCCTACCAGCTGGCAAAGGACATCCGGGGCATCGGGTTCCGCACGGCGGACATGATCGCGGAAAAGCTCGGGATCGAGAAAACCGCTATGATCCGGGTGCGGGCAGGAATTTCTTTTGCGCTCAGCGAGGCGATGGGTGACGGCCACTGCGGACTCCCCAGGGCGGACCTCATTGGGTTGGCGGGCAAGCTTCTGGAAGTGCCCACGGATCTGATTGAAAGCGCGCTGCGCGAAGAACTGACCGAGGAGACGGTCACCGCCGATACCGTGGGCGAGGCAGATTGCGTCTTTCTGACAGGGCTTTACATGGCAGAGCGTAGTATCGCCGATCAGCTGAAGCGCATTGAGCGGGGTGCGCTGCCGTGGCCTGTGATTAATGCGGACAAGGCGCTGCCTTGGATAGAGCAAAAAACCGGCCTGAGCCTCGCAGAGAGCCAAGCCAAAGCCATCCGCATCGCGCTGAAGTCCAAGACCATGGTGATCACCGGTGGCCCGGGGTGGGCAAAACCACCATCGTCAACTCGATTTGCGCATCCTCGCCGCGAAATCCGTTGACCTGCTACTCTGCGCGCCCACTGGCCGTGCAGCCAAGCGCATGACCGAGGCCACTGGCATGGAGGCCAAGACCATCCACCGCCTACTGGAATTTGACCCGAAGGCCTTCGGCTTCAAGCGCAACGAGGAAAACCCGCTCGACTGCGATCTGCTGGTGATCGACGAAAGCTCGATGGTCGACGTGATGCTTATGCAGTCACTGCTCAAAGCTGTGCCTAGCAATGCAGCTCTCCTGATCGTGGGCGACATTGACCAGTTGCCGTCCGTCGGGCCCGGCCAGGGATTAGCCGACATCATCGACTTAGGCGCCGTGCCAGTAATGCGGCTCACGGAGGTGTTTCGACAAGCGGCGCAAAGCAAGATCATCACTACAGCACACGCTATCAACGCGGGCCGCA
>CAWCLQ010000002.1:0-33035 GCA_963796445.1 uncultured Alphaproteobacteria bacterium
CCCCCCGATCAGAATTGAAAACGTTGCCACGATAGCCACAAGGAACGAAGCCGCTGTGATCCGGTTGGGTGTAATCCAAGGGATGTCGACAGCGCCATAATTGGCAACGATAGCCAGCGGTGCCGTGACAAAGGACGACCACCACTCGTCATCGCTGGTCTTGGTCGCCCAGAGTTGTTTCAGCTTATCGTTCATGACACCACCCGCACATGTGCGGGCACAGGCACAGGCAACACGGCGGGGGGCGTTTGATTTGGCCTGACCGGCACAACAAGCTCGGCCGCTTCCGTCTGAAGCGTCAGCAACACGTCCTTCAGGGAGGACAGGAAAGACCGGATGTCGTCGTCGGAGAGGTCTCCGATATTGCCGACCTGAAAAACCTTTCCTGCAAAGCTGCCTTTGCCTTCATAAATGATGATGGATTTGTCACGCAGCCGCGCACGCACATTGCGCAAACCGATACCGATGCAGGTATCCGAACCGTGGTCAAAACCGAACACATGTCCCCCTCATCGAACTGAGAAAGTCGAGGTTCAGCCGGCGCATGCCGTCACGCAGCAGATCGGCCCGCGCCTTGATGCGGGCGTAGCGCTTCAGGACACCCTCACGCAGAATGTCCGTCAGCGCTTGATCCAGCGCGAAAAACAACGGAACCGCAGGCGTGTTCGGCGTCTGGCTGCGGGTCTTGAGGAAGGCATAGAACGTCGCGAGGTTCAGATAGGTTGTTTTCGCCACGTGACGCTTGAGCCGCTTGAACTGTTTCTTGCGTCCGACGACAAAAGACAATCCGGGATAAGACCCCAGGGCCTTGGAGCTGGAACTGGACACAAACGCGATGTTGCATGCCTCCATGTCGATCGCTTCTGCGCCAACCGAACTGACACCATCAACCACAAAGAGCGCGCCACTGGCCTTGGCCAGGGCCCCGACCTGCGCCAGCGGGTTCAGCATGCCTGAACAGGTCTCGTGGTGGACCATGGCCACCACATCGATCTTGTTTGTCAACAGGTAGGCCGCGATCTGAGCAACGTCAAAGGGCACGCCCCACGGCATTTCGATCAGGTGGGTCTGTTTGTTGTGGATCAACGATGTTTTGTGCAGCCGTCCGCCAAATTCACCATTGGACAGGATCAGAATGGCACCATTGCCCACGACGGATGACAAGATCGCCTCGTTGGCCGCCGTGCCGGAACCTGTGATCACTACTGCGCGATAGCGTTCCCGTTTTCTGATCTGAAAAAGTGAGAGCAATTTGTGCTCGATGCCTGCAAGAAGGTCGTCAAAATCGGTTTCCCGATGGCAGATATCCTCTTTGCAAATCGCGGTACGCAGGGTCTCGGCCACATTCACAGGGCCGGGGGTGAAAAGTAGATGTTTGTCCAAATTCAGGTCATGCTCCAACGACGCAGCAACCTGATGTCACAACGCCGGTACGCCCATGATGCGTCCCTGAGCGCGAACCGCGCAGAGATATCGAGAGGGCACAAATCGAGTTCGAAAACACAGCCTGAAAAGATGCCGTGGAATTTGGCGTCCGGAAATTGAACGCGGGCAGAACTGAAAATAACTTTATTCCACACGTGTTGTGGATTCGGCCACCATTGCGCGCTAAAAAGTAGCGCCCGGTTGGCCCCCAAAAAAACATATTCGAATGTCGTGGCAGGCAGGCAAGGTGCGCCGAAGCAGGTAACCTTGTCGCGCATTGGTTGCGACCCTATCAGATCGCGAAGCTGCATATCTACATAGCAAAAGCGCAAATAGCAAGCGATCTATGCTATGCTTGACTGGGCGCGCCCCGGAACGTAGGCCACAGCTCTAATGGCCAAACTCATGCCACTCAGTGATCTTGCACCACATTATGATGGTTTGCTATGCGACATCTGGGGTGTCCTGCACAACGGCATTACCGCCTTTCCAAACGCGGTGGATGCCCTTTGCAAATACCGGGCGCGGGGCGGGATTGTCATTCTGATCACCAACGCTCCGCGATCAAACCAACTTATCTATCCGCAATTGGCTCAGCTGGGCGTCCCGCGCGAGGCATTTGATGCCGTGGTGACATCAGGCGATGTCGCCAAGTCGCTGTTAAAAGAGCGAAACAACACTCCCTTGTATCATTTCGGCCCGGTGCGGGACCAGTCGATCCTGGAAGGTCTTACGCACCCGTTGGTTGGCAGTCAGGACGCGAAACTGTGCCTGCTGACTGGCCCCTTGGATGATGGGATTGAAAGCGCTGCAATCTATGAACCTCTATTGCTGGAAATGCGGTGTCAAGCGGTCGAAATGATCTGCGCCAACCCTGACTTGGTCGTGAAAAGCGGTCACCGTATGGTGATCTGTGCCGGATCAATCGCGCAGCTGTACGCAAAACTTGGCGGCAAAGTCACCTATGCGGGCAAGCCAGAGGCACCAATCTATGAAGCTGCCATATCGCAGATGACCATCGCTGCGGGGCGTACGCTTTCAAAAAACCGAATACTTGTTGTAGGTGATGGCTTGCCGACAGATATCAAAGGTGCGGCCCAAAACGGGTTTGCCGCCTTCTTTGTTGCGGGTGGCATTCATGCTATCGACATGGGCGATATGAACATTTCCGCGACATTAGCGCGTGCTTATGGCCTGATCAGACATCAGTTTACCGACCTCAAACTGGCCGGTATCTGCGACCATTTGCGCTGGAACTGAGCGAAGAAGATTGATGAGCGACCGGTTTTGCCAGCCGTCGTCGCTGGAGGTTTCCACTTGCTTACTTCGGTCGCAATGTGACGAAACCCACCATTGGTGCAACTGCGGCGAATTAACACGTCGCCCGCGACCCGTTTGTTGGACCAGCGCGTAGCGAAAGGTTGATGTAGATCTGGAACTTGATCTCGGATTTCAACGGCTGTTTCGGTGACGGGAGCTGCATTGCGGCAAAACTCCTGCTGCAAGTAAGAGGAAATGCTGCGTCAGCAGTAGCTGCGCGAGCAAAAGGCGGCTTCGTCCGCAACTGAGACATTCGTCACCAGTGCAGCGAACGGCCGGTTTTCCGCATTGCGGCCATTGGTGCTTTGCGCCGCGAATGACGGCAGTGAGCCGATTTTGTTGAAAAACTCTTCCTTGATTGCGAGGCGCATCGCTGATTCAATTCTGTTAGTGAGTGGGAGGGTTTGCGATGCTGGGACCGAAGCAGGAAGCACAGGCAGCGCTGTTCTACGAGTTCTCGCTGGAAGGTCATGTCCCGCAAGATCACCTGTTGAGGTCGATTGATCGGTTCGTTGATCTGAGCAGCATCCGGGCTCATCTTGCGGATTACTACAGCCACACCGGTCGCCCATCCATCGACCCTGAACTGCTTATCCGAATGCTGTTGGTGGGATATTGTTTTGGCATCCGCTCAGAGCGCCGACTTTGCGAAGAGGTCCATCTGAACCTGGCGTACAGGTGGTTTTGCCGTCTCGATCTAACGGACCGTATCCCTGATCACTCGACATTCTCCAAGAACCGGCATGGTCGTTTCCGCGAGAGCGACCTGCTGCGCCATGTATTTGAGACGACCGTGGCACGCTGCATGGAGGAAGGGCTTGTCGGTGGTGAGGGATTTGCAGTGGATGCCAGCTTGATCAGCGCCGATGTCCAGAAACAGAACTCCAGCAATCCCGATGATTGGGCGGCTCGTGACATTGATCCCCATGATGCACCGCGTGCCGTGCGCGAGTATCTCGACACTCTTGATGATGCAGCCTTTGGTGCAGCCACGACGGCTAAGCCCAAGTTCACTGCCCATGCCGATCCTGCCAGCCAGTGGACTGCTGCCCGCAAAGGCCCCGCTTTCTTTGCGTATTCTGACAAATTATCTGATCGATACCGATCACGGGATCATCATTGACGTGGATGCCAGCCGGTCGAACAAAACCGCTGAGATCGGGGCAATGCGCAAAATGATCGACCGTACCGAAGAGCGTTTTGGCCTGAAGCCGGATTGGATGGCTGCGGACACCGCATATGGGTCAGCCGACAATTTGGTCTGGCTTGCGTTAAAGCGGCAAATCCTTCCGTTCATCCCTGTGTTTGACAAATCCGAACGTAGAGATGGCACCTGGTCCCGCGGTCCGACTTCACCTGGGATGAGGACAACGACCGTTTCGTCTGCCCGGAGGGCAAAGAGCTGCGTCACAACAGACGGTCTTACTCTGACCCCGGTCGCGCGACATCAGAACTGAAAGCACGCAAATACCGGGCTTTGAAAGCAGACTGCGTGAACTGCCCGTCCAAAGCCAAGTGTTGCCCAAGTAGTGATGTACGCGCAATCAGCCGAGAGAAATATGAGATCGTCAGAGACTTCGCCCGCCAATGTACAGCCTCCGAGTTCAACCCGGCGGCTCAGAGAAGGCGAAAGAAGGTGGAAATGCTGTTTGCCCATCTCAAACGCATCCTCGGTCTGGGACGGCTCCGATTACGGGGTCCATGCGGCGTTCAAGACGAATTTACCCTCGCAGCTACCGCCCAAAACCTTCGGAAACTAGCAAAACTCAAGCCGATGGCGCCCGCCGCCGGGTAAAAGGCGGTACCGCCTCAGATTGTCCAAAAAAAGATGCGCCGTACCCAACACCAACGCACAAAACCAACCGACTTTTTCAACGAAATCAGCCCAGAGCGGAAGTGCATTGGTAAAGACGCTCGCAGCTGCAGAAAGGAGCCAGACAACCCCATTAGCTGCATTGCAGAAAGAAAAGCGCCCTTCCTTGTGGGTAATGCGAGAATATTTATCCACATGCCCAGATCACTGCTTTGGTGACATTTCAACATGCATCGTGGAATAGCTTCTGACCGAAGATCTTCAGATAGACAATCTGCACTGGATCAATTTGTGCCTTCTTTAAGTGTGATTTTACGGCTTGCCTTCGGCTTGGCGTCCATAATCCTCAGTATCAAACCACCCGCGTGAAGACTTTACCTTGAGGTCGTCACCGACTTCCCATTCTTCCCAGCCACGAATGTTCAAGGGATTTCCACTGGTTGCATCGTGCCCCGTAAAGGTCCAAACAAAAATCACATGATTTCCAGCACAACGGAGATCATCACAAGTAAGCGTCAAATCTGGGACATCCGCATAGAAACCTGCTGCCATGTCCTGTACGCGCGACCGACCAATCCATGGTTCACCATTGTTGATAATGATTTGGCCTTCTTCTGAATAGAATGATGCCACGGCCTCTGCCGACTTAGAGTTCCAGGCGGAGGTGTAACTTTTCGCCATTTCGGCCACTGCTTTCGGATCAATCATCGCCTAACCTTTCTTCTTTAAATTCTGGAACCATGAAACGTGCCCTTCTTTGGTCCAATGTGATTTTCTAAGGACAGTTGTATAATATCTGTGATGAGCGTTACTCGAAACACAATAGAAAACAGACGCTTTGGCCTGCTTAGTCGCTCATACCGCTTATAGCTTGCCTTGATTCGATTATGCGCTGTGACAAAGCTTGGGCATTTTGATCGCGAGCTAATGAGCCCGCCTCATCGAATGCTTCTTGCGCGCCGCTGACATTCCCCTGCAAAGCAAATATTTCTCCTTTGATACGATGCAGCTCCGCTTCGGCCCACAATTCGCCTGTTGTTTCTTGTTCACGAAAGGCGCGAACAAGTACGCTTTGAGCTGCCGTAAAGTCACCCGCTCTGAGCAGGGCTTTTGCCTGTTCGGCCAAGTACAGCGTGACCCAAAGCCAGCAGCCCTTTCGCCGATATTCTTCCAGTGCAAGGTCCAACCGCGCGGCGGCGTTGGGTTCATCTGACATGCAGGCAATGACAGCGTCATGAATAGCCACGAAGCTCTTCCAAAGGGCCATGTCATAATCTTCGGACAGCTGCCGCATCTCGTCGTTCATTTCGCGCGCCCGTTCTATGTTCCCGGCCCAGATAGACAGCGTAACATCGTGCAAATCGGCGTAACAGATCGTGTTCGCATGTTTGAGCGAACGGGCTCGGGCAAGCGACTTGTCAGCCGTATGCGATGCACCGGCCTCGTCCCCACACATCCACTGCGCAAGCTGCATATAACACCAGATCTGCACGCCAGGGTCCTGTGCGAATTTCGAGGAGAAATCCACGATTTCGGCCGATTGATATAGCGCAAAAGCCGCTTTGAGGTCTTCAAGGGCTTCGGCAGAGCGCCCCATTGCAATCAGTGTCGCAGCCCTCATCCGTAGCGAGATAAGCCGTGGGATAGGTTCGGTTTCGTCCGATACGTCGGCAACCAACCGCGACACAAGATCGAAGGCTCGATGCAGATCATTGCCGATATATGGCGCGATCCAGGTACCATAGTAGATCGCAACCCTGAGTTCGGGATCCTTGGTTGCGTCGATCCGATCCAACGCCAGCGAGAATGCTTTGCCGGCTTCCTCTGCTGCATACCCGTCCATCGCGATATGAATCTGCGCGAGTTGCACAAGCATGGCCAGCTCTCGTTCGCGCCATTCTGGTTTGTCCAATAGTCCCGAAACCAGGTTCAACGCGGTTCGTAAATGGTTGTCCGCTTCGACATATGCTGGCCGGGCCTCGGCCTTTCTTGCAGCGTCCTCCCACAATAGAATTGCCTTTTCCGTCAGGCCGGCCTCTGTTGCGTGGTGTGCGATCAGCTCGGGGGCTGCATTCGGGTCGGCTTCGAACAGGTCTGTAAGCCGATGGTGAATTTCGAGGCGCCTCCGTTTCAGCAGGCTTTCGTAGGCCACATCGCGGACGAGTGCGTGTTTGAAGACATAAGTTGTGTCCGGCGCAGTTCCGCGCCGAAATACCAGTTCGCTACGTTCAAGTTTATCTAGTGCATCGTCCAGTGTCTTATCGTCTTCCTTTGCAATTTTTGCGAGTGTTGCACGATCAAAACTGCGGCCGATACAAGCTGCCATTTGGGCGATCTCTTTGACCGGTTGCAGCCGGTCGATCCGCGCCATAAGGGAATCGTGCAGCGTCGAAGGGATGGACGTCCGGTTCAGGGGGCCTACAAGTTCGAAGCTGTGTTCAGTTTCGATCAAGTCACCGGATTCTAGAATGGTCTTCGTTAGTTCTTCGATGAACAACGGCACGCCATCAGTCCGGCTGATAATTTCGGCCACCAGTTCGTCCGGAAGAGCTTTGCCGCCCGTGATCTTCGCCATGACGCTTTCAGTCTGGTTCGATCCCAGCCGGTTTAATGTCAGCTTGGACACGATTGGATGACCTCCGAAGCCATGTAGGAACGTGGGTCGTCCAGTGATCAGGATCATGACACGCTCGTTCGAGATCGTATCCAAGCACGCTTCTAGCATCGAGAGCGTCGACGCATCAATCCAATGAGCATCTTCGACCACCATCAGAATTGGTTTGATGCGTGACAGTGCCCGTACTTCGGCCGCAGTTTCCTCCATAATCCGAACCCGAAGTTGCTGCGGTGACAGATCAGGCTTGTCCTCGGCAGGACCTGAATCCAGTTGCAGTAATTCCGCGATAATCGAAGGGTCAGCCGCAAACAGGTGAGACCGGAGTTTGTCCATCTTTTGTGCGGTAGGATCGGTCTCGGCAAATCCCATGGCATGCGACAATTGCCGGATGACCGGATAAAAGCTCGAATCTGTATGGTAGGGCGAACAGTGATAGTTAATCCGATAGTGATCCCGCGCGCGGATCTCGTCGATTACGGCGCGGGTTAGCCTTGACTTTCCAATACCCGCCTCGCCAATTAACACGGTAACCTGGCCCTCACCCGTGATTGCACGGTGCCAACGCTCCATGATCAATCCGAGTTCGTGGCTGCGCCCTATCATGGGTATAACTGGGTCGATATCTTCGGCCTCAAATCGGCTTTCAAGGCTGCGCGCGCTGACAACGCGCCAAGCTGTCACCGGCGCGTCCAAACCCTTGATGTCGAGAGGCCCAAGGCTTTCCGTTATGAAAGTGTTCTGGATGAGTTGACGGGTCGCGTCCGCGACCAGCAATTCTCCCGGCTCCGCAAGAGCCTGCAGCCGCGCGGCAAGGTTCGGCGTGTCGCCCACAACTGTTTCCTCCTGCGCTGCACCTTCGCCAATAAGGTCACCAACAACCACGAGGCCCGTCGCAACGCCTGCCCGTGCCGATAGTCTTTGTCCATCAGGGGTGTGCATTTCAGCGATAGACCGCGCGATTTCCAAACCGCACCGCGCCGCACGTTTGGCGTCGTCTTCGTGTGCAACTGGCCAGCCAAAATAGCACAGGACACCGTCTCCCATATATTTGGCGACATGTCCTTCATACCGGGTCACGATACCTGCTACCGTATTTTGATATTGCTTGATCACATCACTCATGTCTTCCGGGTCCAGTCGGGCAGAGAGAGCTGTAGATCCGACGAGATCGACAAAAAGTGTCGTGAGGTGCCGCCGTTCTGCATCGCGCTTGTTGTCTTTGGATAATAACGGCTGACTGCGCTGATCGGGTTCATCCGTTTCTATGGCACTGCGCAATCTCTTTCGCGCACCCAAGGAAAGGCCGATTTCGCGCATGTCGTCATCCGTGAGGTCAACCAAAACATCGAGATCAATCTCGTTTTCGATCAAGACCGGCTCAAGAGAAACAAGATTTCTTTGCAATAGCCATTTACCCAGATCGGACATTAGAGACCTTGATCCCTTTTTTGGTTTAACTTTCGTAGTGTTTCCGATCCGGTTGTGTTGAGCAATCTATATTCGGCAGGCACTAAGATCAAATAGTGCTACCATAAGCGCCCACGACCAGATACCTGTTAACATCCAGCCACAATCCATCTGGCCTTGTCCGGATTGGTGATTGTTGTGGGTAAAGAAATGTCCGCTCTCAGCAGAATACTGCTGCATTGCGGCGTAATCTTCGTGACAACAGCTACGAAATCAACAGCGATCATGCTAAATCCGCCTGTGTCCGGAGAGTCCGCAACTGAGACATTCGCCCAAAGTGCAGCGACCGTCTGGTGCTGGTGAAAGCGGCCGTTCAGAACCAAAACTTTAAAATTCCAGTCCTGATTGTTGCTCATCGCTACGCACCAGACAGTCACTAAAATTTGGTGAATGACTGCATTGAGCCCCAGAGCGGAACTTCTATTGCCAGTGGTGATTATGGTGCGACGCCTGAGAACTGGATGATGGCAGCACGGACTTAAAGATGGCATTGTCACCGAATAACGGTTCTGCTCAAGTCTTGATGACGAGGTGCTTGAGCGAAAACGGCTTTAAGAAAGGAGCGAAACGCAACCGAGCGAGCCTTGTGTTTGAGAAGTATGGCTTCACGTTCATGTTCGGTAGGCACTTGATCGGCTATGGCGGAGTGCTTCATCAGGTCTGTGTTAAATGGCAGCATCATGGTTCAGTCTCCTATGTTGATGACTTCACCTTGCCTTCGCCTTGCGTTCCGCGCTTGAGGGAAACCCTTGGAAAACGCTTGGATTGCCTTGGGATTTCATTGAACGAACCAGAAGTCCGTGGTTAGGCTGAAATACATGAAATACAGTTTTGCCGATTGCACCCTTGATGAAGCGCGTCTGACACTGACACGTGACGGAATTTCCGGTTTCAGTCGAACCGCGCGTTCTCGACCTGATACGCGTTTTGGTCCGAAGCGGTGGAGACCTTGTTTCGCGCGATCAATTGGTGGAAGAGGTCTGGCAGGGGCGCATCGTATCGGAGAGCGCAATTTCGGCCTGCATCGCCGGAGCGCGAAAGGCCGTGGGGGATGACGGCAAAACACAAGCGGTGATCCGGACCGTGGCTCGGCGTGGCTTGGTAATGGCCACAGAAGTCACGGCTCTAAGTGATAAAAAAGCTCCGACAGCGTCCAGAACGGCGCAACCTGTCCAACGGATTCGCTACACCAAAGACACCAACGGTCACCAGCTTGCTTATTCAGTCACCGGAAGTGGCACCGGGGTACTACGGTTTCCACCACCATTTACGATGGATCTTGAATATGAGTGGCGGATTCCTTCAGAGCGGCAAATTATTGAAACCATCTCGGAAAAATTCCGCTACATCAAATTCGACCACATTGGCGCAGGTCAATCAGAGCGTGTAGAGCCACATTTCGATTTCAACGCCCTCGCGGATGAAGCATGTGCCGTGGTCGATGCGGTCGGGGCAAAGACTATTTCAGCTGTTTCCTTCTCCGGCGGTGTGCATTCAGCGATCCATTTTGCCGCGCGCTACCCGGAACGTCTGGAGCGATTGGTCATTGTTGGCGGGTATGCCGATGGTAGGATGAAACGCGGCAACCCCGCTAAGGACAATTCATTGAAAACCATGATCGCCGAAGGGTGGGGAAAGCCAGATAGTCCGTTTGCCACTGCATTCCTGACCTCCTATTTCCCCGAAGGTCCACTCGAAGACGTTAGAGACATCGTCAGAATGATGCAGGCGGCATGTCCTCTGGAAACAATGCTGCGAGACAGAGACGCAATCAATTCTGCATCCCTTGGGTATTTGCTTAAGGATGTTAGCTGCCCAGTTTTGATAATTCATGGCAGGTATGACGCAGTGCACCCGGTTTTCGAAGCGCAGAAACTTGCCGCCGGAATCCCAAATGCTGAATTGGTTTTACTCGACACAGCCAATCACATCCCACTGCCAAAAAATGCAGTATGGGACGAGTTCATTGAAACGCTTGTCGACTTTCTGGAACATTGAGCAACGGTATTTGGCTTAGGATAAGTACCTGATCGTTTTCAAATGTCGTATTATCTTTGACCAAAGAGAGAAAGTCAGCTTTGTCCGCAACTCGGACAGTCGGTCAAAGAAAACGAAGGGCGGCAAACGCCCGAAGCGGTCTTTCATGCATCCCGCAGCGTATGACCGCATTGCGCGGCGATTGCAGCCGGAAGAGAAGAGGCACTTTGCGTTTGCAGAAACGCAGCCGCCTTTGGCTTCCGGATATCGTCATCTATATGTGCCATATAAAGATAACATCAGCTTTCCGAGGCTAAGGCTGTTGCCAGGCAACCAAGGTCAATGAATCTCGGATGACATTTGGTTATTGCTGATCGCTGTCAGGAACGCAGAAAACAACTCTCCTTGAGAGTTGATGCGCAATTTCGAGTAGATATTCTTGCGGTAAATCCGAACTGTACCTGACGAAATGTTAAGCAGCTTACCCACTGCATCCGCCGAGTGACCTCTGAGAGTTAACTCCACCACCTCTCGTTCGCGCGGCGTCAATACCCCCTCGCCAATGCGTCGGAATGCCAATTCAATCTTATCTTCAAAGTTGCTCTCTGTCTGTGCGCTTGCATCAGTTGTCTGCTGCCACTGTCTGCGGCACGCGGCTTGAACCACTGGCCATGCGGTTTTCAACGTTTTGATCTCTGCCTTACTGAAACGGCGCGTGCTACGCATTAAAGAGATAACAATTGACAGGTTATCATGCACATCAACTAGATAGCCGATTTCTTCTGCTAAACCGGTTTGCCCGTAGTAGCTCCTAAAATACTCACCTTGATAAAACCTGTCCGGGGCAATTTCACTAAGGCGCCAAAGGCCCGGTTCTACATCGCCTGTGCTAGCTAGGAAAAATGGATCCAGCAGGTATGGACCTTCAAGATACTCATCCACGTGTAGCTGTCTGCGATCTTCTGGAAAATCATTGTACAATGCCAAAGGCCGCGCCGTCTCCACATATCCAAAGATTACGGTGTCATCAAAGTCGACCAGCGCCTTGAGCGCGTTTGATAGATGATAGGGAAGATCGGGTGTTCCAAGACTGCTTACGATTTGTGCAACACGCGCATTCCAGTCCGCCAACATAATTTCAACCTCAATAATCCTGCTTAAACTCCGCATCTATCACAAAAAGCATATTTACAGAACGTACTTTTTTATAACTTTTAGTCAGTAGGGGTAATAGTGCGTCTATGCTACAAACACACAAAAATGATCAAAGTGGTGCATACACTGAACATTCGGCTACCGCCCCCGCTGTAGCCGAATTGCAGGACGTGTCGAAGTTATTTGGTGATGTGAAGGCTGTGGTCGACATGAATCTGAGCATCACTCAGGGTGAGTTTTTCACCTTCCTCGGGCCATCGGGTTGCGGGAAAACGACAGCTTTACGTATGCTTGCGGGTTTCGAAACGCCCACCAAAGGCGCAGTGCTGATCGATGGTGAGGATGTTTCCGCACTAGAGCCATATCGCCGACCGGTGAACATGGTTTTCCAAAGCTACGCATTGTTTCCACATCTCACTGTCGGCCAAAACATAGCCTATGGTTTAAAACAGCAAAAACCAAAGCCCGGCCGATCCATGATCGATGAGAAAGTTGGTCGTGCATTAGAGACGGTACGCTTGGCTGGCTTCGAAAGCCGTCGCATCTGGGAGATGTCGGGAGGGCAACAGCAGCGCGTGGCTTTGGCAAGGGCGATCGTGAACGAGCCAAAGCTGCTGCTGCTGGATGAGCCATTGGCAGCGCTAGATCGCAAACTGCGCAAAGAAATGCAGATTGAGTTGCAGGATCTTCAGCGAGATCTGGGTATTACGTTTGTCTTGGTCACGCACGATCAGGAAGAAGCACTATCACTAAGCGATCGCATTTGCGTTGTCCGGGCTGGAGAAATCATTCAAGTTGGCGCGCCGCAAGAGCTTTATGACAGGCCAAATACCCGCTACGTCGCTGATTTTGTCGGTTCGTCCAATTTCTTCAACGGTAGCGACGTTGAGGTGTCTGACGACACTGCATCCATCGTTTTGAACGACGGGCGCCGTTACACCGGTACCGCCATGGGGGGTATCTCCTCTGAAGAGAGCGGCTGCCTGAGTGTGCGGCCTGAACAAATCCACATGTCACGCAACAAATTGGCTGATGCACTTGAGTGCCAAATTCTGAACCGCATTTTTCTTGGCGAGCACACCGAGTACCTGGTTCGGCAAAAGGATTTGGGGAATATCGCCGTGCTGGCGCCACGCCGGTCGGACGAAGGGCTGAATGCACTGGAAAAGGGCGACATTGCTTGGGTGAGCTGGGCAAATGACGGGGCGCTTATTCTTAAGAATGACTAGAACCTGAGAAACCAGATAGGGAGAAGACAATGAAAAATTACATTTCAAAAAAGAAGTTCATGGAAGAACTGCGAAGCTATCAAAACGGCTCAGTGACACGTCGACATTTTCTGGGCGTGACCGGCCTAGGCGCGGCGACGGCGGTCATGGGAGCCGCCATGCCCGGCTTGCGCGCGACGCCTGCATTCGCGTCTGACATCGGCGATCGTGTGGTGCTCGCGACATGGCCCAACTATCATGACCAAGCTAATTTTGACATGTTCACTGACAAGACGGGCGCGTTCATGCAAGTCAATGTCTTTGGTTCAAACGAAGAAATGCTTGCCAAACTGCAGGCTGGCGGCAGCGGTTGGGACGTCTATGTGCCAACCAACTACACAATTACTACCTATGTCGAAGAGGACCTGATCGAACCGCTCGATCTGTCCAAACTGCCTAATTACGACCCGGCTGCCTTTGACGCGCGTTTCTCTGACGCTGGTATTGTAGATGGCGTTGTCTATGCCGTGCCAAAAAACTGGGGTACGACAGGCATGGCTGTGAATACATCTCATGACGGTGGGAAGCCTTTCACATCTTGGAAGGATTTCTTTGATCGTACGATGGATGACTACTCGGGTCGCACCATGGTGCATGATTACCAACTGACCACAATTGGCGCTGCACTGAACTATCACGGCTATTCGTTCAATTCTGTGGATGAAGCTGAATTGGCGGACGCGGAAAAACTATTGATTGACGTCAAGCCCCATCTCTTTGCGATAACATCTGATTACCAGCCGGCGATGCGTTCTGGCGACGCATGGCTTACAATCTGCTGGACCGGCGATGGCAAGCAGCTTAACGCAGACATTCCCGAAATTGACTATGTGCTCGGGAAAGAGGGAGGGGAGCTTTGGAGCGACTACTACGCTATCCCAAAAGGTGCTCCTCACATGGAAGCGGCCTATGCATTGATCAACTTCATGCTCGATCCGGAAGTCAACGCGCGTGAAGTCATGGCCCATGGGTATCCTGTCGCGGACAGCCGCACGAATGAGCTGCTGCCGGAAGAGATTCTCAATGATCCGATCCTCTACCCCGCAGCGGAATTGCTTGACGCTTTGGAATTTGGTGCAGCAGCCACGCTCACGGATCCCAACCGCGCGGAACTGATCGCTCGGTTCAAATCGGCATGATGCAATAACGAGAGCAGCAGACCGTGACACAGCGTGCAAGAAACTGGCTACTAATCGCCCCTGCGGGTGCATGGTTGTTGGTTATGCTGGTTGTGCCGCTCTCTGTTGTTTTTGTCTTTAGCTTTGGAGAGCGGGCGCCTTCCGGTGGTTATGTGCCCGCTTTCACCTTTGAGCAATATGCCAATCTTCCTGCACGGTTCACCGCATTTCAAAACACATTGATCCTAGCGCCTCTTGGCACGTTGATGGCACTTCTGATCGCTTATCCGTTGGCCTATCAACTGGCGGTACGTACGAGCGACAAATGGAAGACGCTACTTTTGGTGCTGGTGATTGTTCCGTTTTGGACCTCTATCCTAATCCGAAGCTACGCTTGGATTTTCATTCTGGGTGGGCGTGGCTTGCCGGCCTTGCTGGAAACTGTTGGTATTGAAGATGTCCGCCTCATCTACACACCTTTCGCCGTACTGGTGGGGATCGTCTACGGGTATCTGCCGCTGATGGTTTTTCCGATCTACGTCAGTCTGGAGCGTTTGGATAAACGTCTATTGGAAGCATCCGCCGATCTGGGGGCTCATCCGGTTACAACCTTCTTCAGGGTGACGCTGCCAATGTCAATCTCGGGCATCGCCACGGGTTGTATGCTGGTATTCATCCTGCTTATGGGCGAGTTTCTCATCCCTGCTTTGCTAGGTGGTGGCAAAGTATTCTTCGTAGGAAACGCTCTTGTTGATCTTTTCTTACAATCGCGCAATTGGGCCTATGGCTCGGCGGTAGCAATGATGCTTATCGCTATTATGCTTGTGACGGTCACCCTCTACATGCGTCTGATCTCGAAGCTGAATGTTCAGCGTGACGACGCGCCGTTAATGTGAGAGCCTAATGAGACTTTACGCTTTTTCCGTCTACGTCTTCCTCTACACGCCAATCGCGATCATTGCGCTTTTCAGTTTCAGCGCCGGGCGGAGTGCCAGCCAGTTCGAAGGGTTCTCGGTGCAATGGTATGGGCGCGCTCTGAACAATCCCTTTGTTATGGACGCGCTAGGCAACAGCTTGTTGGTTGCTTTCATTTCCGCAACGCTTGCCAGCGTTCTTGGTACTCTTGCTGCAGTTGGTCTACAGGGAATTCGGGGACCGGTGCGGGCCTTCTTTGATGCGCTTATCTATATTGCAGTGATGATCCCGGGGATCGTTATCGGCATCGCTACCTTGATTGCGCTTGTGACTGTGTTCGACGTGGTCAATCCTTGGCTTGCGACGGATGTGGTCCAACGAGAGCGCGCCACCGTCGCTATCAATGGGCATGGGGTCCTTGATCGCAGCCCATACGATGTTCACACTTGCACTGGTTGTTATCATTGTGCGTGCCCGCCTTTCGAGCCTTGAAGGCGCTTTGAGCGAAGCCTCAGCTGATCTGTACGCCACACCTTTTGCCACTTTTCGACAGATCACACTACCACTGATCGCGCCGGCAATACTTGCTGGTTTTTTGCTCAGCTTTACCTTTAGTTTCGACGATTTTATCATCGCTTTCTTTGTCGCGGGCTCTGAAACCACGCTGCCGATCTATATTTTCTCGTCAATCCGCAGGGGCATCACACCCGAGGTGAATGCCATTGGCACGATGGTGATGGTTGCCTCTCTCGTTCTGCTGATCATTGCACAACTCATCTTGCGCCGTGGCGACAGACCGCGGCGTTGATCCAGTCTGAAAGGACCATGATGTTACTTGATAAGAGGATTGCATTCGTGACCGGAGCGGGCTCCGGTATCGGAGCTGCCGGGGCGGCTGCCCTGGGCCGGGAAGGTGCCCATGTCATTGTGACTGATCTCGACGGAAATGCTGCCGAGGCCGTGGCGAACTCCATCCGTGACGATGGCTTTTCGGCAGAGGCACAGCAGCTGGATGTTACGGATGACACGGCTCTGGCAGATGCAATTGCATCGACGGTCAGGACGCATGGGCGTCTTGATATCCTGCACTCGCATGCCGGTCTGCAGATCGAAGGAAAGCTGGAGCAGGTTCCGGTCGCACAGATGGATGCATCCTGGGCATTGAACGTCCGGGCTCACTTCGTAGCATGCCAGGCAATCGTTGCGCCCATGCGTGCTCAGGGCGGCGGCAGCGTCATTGTCACATCGTCGAACTCAGGCGTTCAGTACGATCGCGAGATGATAGCATACGCGACGACGAAACATGCGGTTCTGGCGATGACGCGTCAGATGGCGGCGGACTACGCGCATGAGAACATTCGCTTCAATTCGCTGTGCCCCGGTTTCATCGATACGCCCTTCAACAAGGGTTTCGAAATCCAGATGGGCGGCCGCAACAAGCTGGAAGAGTATATCAGCCAATCCATTCCCATGGGGCGTTTTGGCACCGTAAAGGAGATCGCGGACGCAATCGTGTTCCTAGCCTCTGACAATTCGTCCTTCATCACCGGGCATGCCCTCGTGATCGATGGGGGCGAGTGCATATAAAACTCATTGACCAAACAAGGGGGACACCATGACCGATGGCAAGACAGGTCGCGTGGCAGGAAAGACTGCCGTCATAACCGGGGGAGCGGCGGGCATCGGGCGTGCAAGTTCGCTGATGTTTGCGCGGGAAGGCGCGCGTGTCGTGATAATCGACATCAACGAGGAGGCCGCGAACGAAACGGTCGAAATGATTAGGCAAGAGGGTGGAACCGCGCACTTCTTCAAGGCGGACGTATCCAAATCTGCACAAGTCGATGCCGCATTCGACGCTATTCGGTCTGATGTTGGCGCCTATGAAATCCTGTTCAACCACGCAGGCACGATCATCGTCAAACCGCTGCACGAAACCACTGAGGACGACTACGATCGGCTGATGGATATCAATGTCCGCTCTGCCTTTCTGGTATGTCGGCGCGCTCTGCCCGAGATGGTCGCGAATGGCGGCGGTAGCGTTGTGATTACCGCATCCATTGCATCGGAACTGGGGTACGCTCTGGAATCCCTGTACTGCATGACAAAGGGCGCGGTATTGCAGCTTTCGCGTACAATCGCTGTGGAATACCGTGAACAGGGCATCCGATGTAATGCGGTCTGCCCGGGCTTTGTCAAAACTGCGCATGGGCTGAGGGAAATTGCTGAACTCGATGCTGCAGGGCAAACTTGGGAGGATGGAGATCTTGCAGCCACGCAAGGTCGCATATGCGAACCTGAAGAGGTGGCATCCGCCGCGCTCTATCTCGCTTCTGACGATGCCAGCTTTATTAATGGAATGGCGCTATATGTGGACAACGGGTGGTATACACGCGGATAAATCCCGCAAGTATCTAAAGCGAGGTTGTTATGCCAAGCCGCATTTGGGCGAGGTCAGCTCATTTTTTTGAAACCTGGACCGCAAGATAATATCCGCGCTTTTCATGCCAAGCTTAGGATAAATATACTGGCGCTAGAAATGCTCGCATGACAAGGTTTTTAACGGTAATTTCGTTAAGAAAGTTCGACCTGCTGTTGGGTTGCAATGATGTCGGCATCGAGCCCATAGTGGCGAATGCTGCGACGTGGACGAAGGTCGGCTTTGTCTGTAGGCTTTCTCTTCGAGGGATATCGGTGACGCACGATAGACGCATGAAGAAAGCTTGCATTCCTGCGCATCCGTCAGTCACGCTGGATAGATCAATGGGAGGAAAAAATGCTCGACACCACGATTTCAGATCAAACTCAGGCGATTTTAGACGAGTTTGGCGACGCGCTCGCGAAAGGTGACATTGCGCGCGCCTGCGACATGTTTGAGGATGATTGCTACTGGCGCGATCTTGTTAGCTTCACCTGGAACATCAAAACGGTTGAAGGAAAAGACCAAGTGGCAGACATGCTGTCGCATCAACTAGCAACGACAAAACCCAGTGGTTGGAAAATCGCGGATGGTGAGATCGCGGATGAAGACGGGGGCGTGACCACAGCATGGATCACGTTTGAAACCGAGGTTGCTCGCGGTTATGGGTTGATCCGGCTGAAGGGCGATAAAATTTGGACCCTCCTGACCACAATGGTCGAATTGAAGGGGCATGAGGAACCGGCTGGTTTCAACCGCGCCATGGGAGCAAAGCATGGCGCAGGAAAGAACCGTACCACATGGGCCGAAGAGCGCGCCCGCGAAGAGGCCGAGCTTGGCTACGACACCCAACCTTATTGTGTGATCATCGGCGGGGGGCAGGGCGGCATTGCGATGGGCGCACGCTTGCGCCAGCTTGGCGTCCCGACCATCATCGTCGAACGCAACGAACGCGCAGGCGACAGTTGGCGCAACCGCTACAAGTCTTTGTGCCTACATGATCCGGTCTGGTACGACCACCTGCCTTACATCAAATTTCCTGACAACTGGCCTGTGTTTTCACCCAAGGACAAGATCGGCGACTGGTTGGAAATGTATACCAAGGTCATGGAGCTGAACTACTGGACGAAGACAACAGCCAAATCCGCGACATTTGACGAGGCCAAAGGCGAGTGGACGATTGTGGTCGATCGGGACGGCGAAGAGGTGGTGTTGAAGCCCAAGCAGCTTGTCATGGCGACGGGCATGTCCGGTAAGAAACGCATGCCCAAGTTTCCTGGCATGGATAAGTTCAAGGGGGTGCAGCAACACTCATCGGAACATCATGGTCCAGATGAATGGTCCGGCAAAAAGGTTGTTGTCGTTGGCTCGAACAACTCCGCCCATGACATTTGCGCAGCGCTTTGGGAAGCAGATGCAGATGTCACCATGGTGCAGCGGTCATCTACCCATATCGTCCGGTCCGAAACCTTGATGGAGGTCGGCCTGGGCGATTTATATTCCGAACGGGCGGTTCGAGGGGGTATGACAACTGAGAAAGCCGATCTGGTGTTCGCATCGCTTCCTTATCGCATCCTTCATGAATTCCAGATCCCTGCTTATGCGGCCATGAAAGAGCAGGACAAAGACTTCTACGACGGATTGGAAAAAGCTGGGTTCTGGTTGGACTGGGGCGATGACGAAAGCGGACTGTTCATGAAGTACCTTCGGCGTGGTTCCGGCTATTACATTGATGTTGGGGCAAGTCAGCTGATCATTGACGGTGAAATCAAACTCAAACGCGGTCAAGTTGTTGAGCTGGACGAAACGGGCGTCATCCTTGATGACGGCACCCATCTGGAGGCGGACTTGGTGGTTTATGCCACGGGGTACAATTCGATGAATGGCTGGGTCGCCGACCTAATGGGCCAGGAAATGGCTGACAAACTGGGGAAATGCTGGGGCCTCGGTTCAGACACTACCAAAGACCCCGGCCCGTGGGAGGGCGAGCAACGGAATATGTGGAAGCCAACGCAGGTGCCCAATCTATGGATGCATGGCGGTAATCTGCACCAGTCGCGGCATTACTCGCAGTTCCTGTCTTTGCAAATTAAGGCGAGGATGGAAGGTATTCCGACCCCGGTCTACGGATTGCAAGAAGTTCATCACCTTAGCTAACACAAGACTTTTAGAGCAGAAGCGGTCTTTCGATCTTGGTTATCGAGGGGCCGCTTGGTCAACTGAGACATTCGTCACAAGCGCAGCGAACGTCTGGTGCCGGTGAAAGCGGTCGTTCAGAACCAAAACTCTGAATTTCCAGTCGTGAACGGCTGCTTAACGCGACACAGCAGACACCCGCCAAGAACCTGCGAAGGTCTGTTCCGAGCCCCAAACGGACGCCATATCGGTCCGCGAGGTCCACAAAACTGGCATTTTCAAAACGGTTTCATTGTTTAGAAAGAGCTTGCGTCATCCGGCCTTCTCGTTTTGGACAAAGTCATGAGCAACTCTTCAGAAGGTCTTTGTTCTGACACAAGAGTGACGCCCGGTCTACAGGGTGTGACGGCTGGAGTTCTGCACCGGCTCGGTCTTGGATGCTTTTGGCCGGGCTTGCTCTCGGCGTCACCGTGACCAACGGCTTTTCGCGGTTTGCTTATGGTCTTCTGCTTCCATCCATGAAGTCCGAAATGGGTTGGAATTATGCGCAGGCCGGGTGGCTTAACACCGCAAATGCGCTCGGATACATTGCCGGGGCCGCGCTTACGATGGTTCTGATCCGGCGGATTTCACCATCTTCTTTGTTTACCTTCGGAATAGTGACCACGACGATCGCGCTTCTGACGACCGGACTAATCCCGAGATCTGGTGGCAGACGCTCTGGCGCGTGCTTGCAGGCATTTTCGGAGCAATGTCGTTTTCAACCGCCGGCGCATTAACGGCGGGTCTTTTCCCAGGAGATCAACGCAGAAACGCGCTGGCCATCGCCATTCTCTTCGGTTCAGGGGGAGGCCTGGGGATCATCCTTGCCGGCGCCAGTATCCCCTTGTTGCTCGATGCCTATGGAAGTTCTTACTGGACGGTAGGCTGGATTTTGATTGGCGTTTTCAGTCTCATGTTCATGCCGCTGAGCCTTTGGTCGGCAAGAAAACTATACGTCAAACCATCGACGCAGACCGAAAACGCGCCCTTGGCGGTGCGCCGAATGCTGCCGGAGCTGATCGGCTACGCGGGCTTCGGACTAGGGTACATCGTCTACCTTACGTTCCTCTCCGTATGGATGACCGAGCAAGACGCCAGCGCCCGGTTCATTGCCTTGGTCTGGGTACTTCTGGGCGTCTGTATCTGCTTTTCCCGTTTGTCTGGCGGCCCATCTTCGCACGCCACGCAACAGGCCTGCCACTCGCAATGATCCTGATTTGCATTGCGGTTGGTACATCACTGCCCGTGGTGTTTCCAAATCGCCCGGCGTTGCTCATCTCGGCAGTCGTCTTTGGGCTGTCAGTCTTCATGGCGCCAGGGGCCGTGACCAATTTCACCCGCCAGAACCTACCACCGCAAAACTGGGGCCACTCGATCAGCCTGTTTACGCTCGTTTTCGCCATTTCTCAGACCGCCGGACCGTACGGAGCGGGGTTGGCCGGAGACCTTGCGGGCAACATCGGCGTTAGTCTCCTTGCCGCATCAGGAATCTTGCTGCTCGGAGCCGCAGCAGCCTTCTTTCAGCGGGCAATTTAACGGATCAATTTGTGTCGCCAAGGCAACGCTCTGCCGAAGTTCTGACCCAAGGGTGAATGATCCGGACTGTGATCCGGTACTGCATGGAAATAGCGCCGGGACGATTTTTGTTCCTACGCTTGTTCCGTCGCAACTTCAGTCCGGTTGCCGACATAGGCTGCAGTTGCATGATCTAGTTGGATGAATTCACAATCAACGGGGCATCCCTCACGCTAGTGCCCATTCGATCTGTCCGCTTTCGCAGCGACACTTTCCCTGTGGGCAACATAGAGGCCAGAGCCGAATATCACAGCCGCTCCGATCAACGTCATCTCGTCAGGGATTTCTCCAAAATACCAAAACGCCAACAACGAGGCCCAGACCAACTTCAGGAAGTCAAAGGGCATGACTGCTGTTGGGTCCGTCTCCTTTAACGACTGGCTCAACGAGACTTGGGCGGCTGTTCCTGAAAGGCCTATAAACACCAACCAACCCCAAGCCCATAGCGACGGATCCCGCCAGACCCAAAGCGCGGGGCCGATCGAAAGAAGTGAAAGAAATATGCCCATCCAGGCGACGATCGCGACGCTGCTCTCGGTACGTGACAAAGTCTTTACGATGATCAATGCGACGGACCAAAGAAGCGCTGAGGCGATGACGAGCAATGCACCCGTTTCAATGATCGCAAATCCCGGGCGCAGGATGATCAACATCCCGGCAAACCCCAGACCGATGGCTACCCATCGTCTCAGGTGAAAGTGCTCGCGCAAGATCACGACGCTCAGAACCGATGTAAAGATCGGTGCAGTGAAACCGAGCGCCGTCACTTTGGCCAACGGCGTCGTCGAAAGGGCGGAAAAGAACAATAGCATCGCCAGGATGTTCACTGCGCCACGCAATGCGTGAAGACCCAGCCGCTTGGTCGCATTTGTGCAAAACCCGGCCCAACCAACAAGGGAAGGAGAAAGGCCAGCCCAAACAAGTTGCGAAAAAACGCGATCTGAAAAGGGTGAAGCTCGCTCGATGCAATTCGGACAGACAGATGCATGACCGCGAAGGCGACCGTTGATATGCACATCATCAATACGCCGCGCATGACCGGCGACTGATTTCTCCAAAGCACCCCGAGCCCAGCAAAGCCGCCTGGGTCAAACGGGGTCATGCCTTGTGGCCCCTGTCACAGCTTGGCGGGGATTTCGTGTCTGAAAACTCAGTGTTGATGGTCTGGTCCACACCATTTGCTGATGAGCGCTTGGCCGCACGGTTTATGCGTCGCTCTCGGTAGATGATGAGAATGCCACCGCCGACAAGCAGTAGTACTCCCGGAAACAGGTCGTCAACGGGCGCCTCTGAAAAGAACAGCCAGCCGAGTGCGAAGGCAATGGGGATGCCAAAATAGGTGAACGGTGCCAGGTTGCTAGGTTCGGTCATGCGGAACGACACGACAAGGCAAAGAACTGCGGATCCTCCGAAAGCACCCATGAGAGCGATCAACCCGAAATCTCGCAAGCTCCCGATCTGCGAAAAGCCGCCGAACATCAAGGCCAAAGCAATGGCTCCCACTGCTGCAGTCGCCGATGAGTAGAGATTGAAGAGTGGCGTTGGCACATCAATGTCAACGAGACGGGCAGTCACGCCGGTGAAAGCGTACAATGCGGCTGCGCCGACGGGTAACAAGGTGGTCCACTCGAATGCCTCAACTCCAGGCCGAGTAATCATTACCACTCCAACGAAGCCGATTGCGACCGCCGACCAGCGAACCAAGCCCACTCGCTCTCCCAGAATTGGAACAGCCAAAGCGGTGGTGAACAGGGCTGTGGAATAGGAAATCGTCGTGGCCGTGGCAAAGGCCATGAGACCCAATGACAGGTAAAAAAACAACTGCGCAAACGTGACGGCAACACCGCGCCACATGGCCAGCCGCCATTGCCGCAACGCAAGTCTCCGACCGTTCTTACGCCAGGAGGGTGTCATCCCAAGCGCGATCACACTTGGTATGAGACCAAAAACGTTGCGATAGGCAGATAGCTCCACGGCACTATAGCTCGCCGACAGGTATTTGATGAGCAAGCCCATCAAATCAAAAAGAACAAGAGCGACAACACTTATGAGGATCGCAAGGGCGGTATTGTCTTGTCGCTGGTGCATCTCTGAAATCCTCGTTGCGGTGCGCCGAATAGTCCACCTCGGCAAAACGCTATAGCAACAATTGTCCGGAGCAGTTCGGGGTTTCTAACAAGTTGAACGAGATGGTCTTGTCCAGTTGCGACATTGGCCACTGGCAATCTAAGAGCTGTGGTTGGTTTCTCTCCGTGTTCCACAAGTGCAGAAGAACTTGTCCGCGAAAACTCTACATGGGGCTCGGTCGGCCGCGTCGTAGCCTTGCTTTCGACGCTTGCAACTCGAAAAGCGCTCGCGCGGTCACCGCTAGAATAACGACAGTTCCACCAACGATAGTCATTCCTGTCGGTACTTCGTTGACGAAGATCCAGACCCAAACAGGCCCTAGCGCGAACTCAAGTAGCATGAAGAGGGTGAGTTCTGCGGCCGCAAGATACCGCGACGCTGCAATGAAAAGCGCGTTTCCGATGCCCGAGAGAACGCCCCCGAGTAGAAAGCATAGCATCACGTCGTGAACGGAAATGGCGAGATCCCCCCAACGCACCACGACGGCAATCGGGATAATCAAGAGCCCTGAGATCATTAGGGTTGGCAACATGTCGACCCCACGGTGGCGCCTCACAACGACTGCGAAGCCTGAGAAGCAAAGTGCCGTCAGGAACGCCATCAGGTTCCCGTAGAGCGATCCTCCGCCGAGGCCGTCGAGCATCATCACGCCGATCCCGATAGCGGCGAAGACCATCGTCGCCAAAGTCGAACCGCGGAGTCACTTGCGAAGGAACAACCAAGCCATGATGGCCGTGAAAAAGGGAATCGCGCTCAATGTGAAGAGCGTGTTCGCGACGGTCGTGTTGGTGATCGCCTGGAGAAAGCAGATCCCGGCGGCTGCCAGCATGGCGCCACCGAAAATGCCGGGGCGCCCGACACTGTGGATTCGAGCGGCGGTCTCACCACGATACCGCGCTACCATGATCACCGAGATTGCCAGGACGAAGGCCAGAGATCGGTAGAGATTGATCTGCCAAGCGTCGGCCTCCTGCATACTTCGGATGACAAGGCCACCGAAGCTAATGCCGATTGAGCTCAGCACCATAAGCCCCATCGCATGAAACCGCTGGGCCGTAGGTTCGGAGATTTGCTCCACCGCCGTCATCGGCTCCGCCTGCTAATCGAACAGCCCCCGGGGCACCGCGACGCAACATGCCCATTCCTCCTTACAGTGTTGGAGCCTTGGTCGTGACTATTTCGGAGTGTTGTGTCGGAGATCATTCGACATGCTTAGCTCCGAAGCCGGAGACTGAACCGTCAGAAAGCGACAAGGTTTGCCGTAGGCTCTTATCGAAGGCGAGCGTCGGTACACCGTAGATGCACCGGTATGCGCGTAAAGCAAAACGAATGGATCAAGCCTCAAGCCAACAGTTTTGCCAAAATTATGAGTGACTGTTTTGTCCGCAACT
Organism: uncultured Alphaproteobacteria bacterium; assembly: GCA_963796445.1. Classification (GTDB taxonomy): domain Bacteria; phylum Pseudomonadota; class Alphaproteobacteria; order Rhodobacterales; family Rhodobacteraceae; genus Roseobacter. Next base: position 24,763 of record CAWCLQ010000002.1, read on the forward strand.
GAGACATTGGTGCTGACTGCGGCGAATGACCGGTCAGAGCCCAATTTGACCGATGCTGCGATCCCCACCAAGTTCTGAAAACTGCTGAGAAGCGGTCCTTTGAAGGCGCGCTTTGTGTCCGTCCCTTCATGGACTTGACGGTTGTTCGTCTTATTCTTGAGGGCTTTCGTGAGCATTGTTTGTGCGACTTGTAATTGCCTGGTGGCGCATGCTGTCGGGTGTTTTGGGGATGAATGGATTTGGTCAAATTGAAGCGCTTTGGACCTAGAATGACTTTGGGACCTTGCCAACCCAGCAATGGGAGATATTCCCTTGTCCGAGCCTGGATCGAGGCTGTGGGCGCTAAGACGACACTTATTGAGCCATACAACCCTGTGGAAAGCGGTTATGTTGAAAGCTTCAATGCTCGCTTCCGGCACAAACTTTTGAACCGGGAGCTATTTAAATCACTGAGAGAAGCACAGATCATCATTGAGTTCTGGCGAAAACACTACAACACAAAGCGGCCATACAGCGCATTGGGATAGGGGTTTCCGGCTCGGAAACCACCATACCGATGGACCAGCGGCCAACTAAGCACTACAATCAAGATGGCTCAGACAGTTCAGGCTAGGCAACCGCGGAAATCGCACGATTGAAAACAACATAAGGAATATGCAATGAGATTGAGATTAGCGCTAGTTGCTGCGTTGGCATTGGCCGCCCCGGCCTTTGCTCAGGACGCAGAAAAACCAAATATTCTAGTGATTTGGGGTGATGATGTGGGCTGGAACAATACCAGTGCCTACAACCGCGGCATGATGGGATACCAGACGCCGAACATCGACCGGATCGCCAATGAAGGTGCGATGTTCACCGACTGGTATGGCCAGCAAAGCTGTACGGCCGGACGCGCGGCATTCATCACGGGGCAAAGCCCGTTCCGCACCGGTCTGCTGAAAGTCGGTCTGCCCGGCGCCAAAGAAGGGCATGTCAGAGCGAAGATCCGACAATCGCCGGTCTGTTGAAAAACCACGATTACATGACCGCGCAGTACGGCAAGAACCACCTTGGCGATCTTGACGAGCATGCTGCCGACCAACCACGGTTTCGACGAGTTCTTTGGCAACCTCTACCACCTGAATGCCGAAGAAGAGCCCGAGACATCCGGACTATCCAAAGGATCGCCGAATTCCGCGAAGAAATTTGGCCCGCGCGGCGTGATCAAATCCACATCGGATGGTGAGATCGAAGATACAGGCCCGCTGACCAAAAAGCGCATGGAAACAGTGGACGAAGAAGTCACTGCAGGTGCAGTCGACTTCATGGAGCGTGCGGTTGCGCGGAGAGCCCGTTCTTCCTGTGGTGGAACTCCACGCGGATGCACGTCAACACGCATCTCAAGCCTGAATCCCAGGGTGTGACCGGCCTGGGCATCTATGCTGACGGTATGGTTGAGCATGACGGGCACGTCGGGTCAGGTCCTCGACAAGCTCGACGATCTGGGCATCGCGGACAATACGATCATCATGTATTCGTCTGATAACGGTGCAGAGATGTTCACGTGGCCGGATGGTGGCAGCACGCCGTTCCGCAACGAGAAGAACTCGAACTGGGAAGGCGGCTACCGCGTGCCCACGATGATCAAGTGGCCCGGCGTAATCGAGCCCGGCACGGTCTACAACGATGTGTTCAGCCACGAAGACATGTTGCCGACGCTGCTGGCAGCGGCAGGTGAGCCTGACATCAAGGAAAAGCTGCTTGAAGGTCACTCGGCCATCGGTCGTGATTACAAGGTGCACCTCGACGGCTATAACCTGATGCCGTACTTCAGCGGTGAAGTCGAAGAAGCGCCCCGCAAGGAGTTCTTCTACTGGACGGATGACGGGAGCTGGCAAACCTGCGCTATGACCGTTGGAAAATGGTGTTCATGGAGCAGCGTGCGCAAGGCTTTTCCGTCTGGGAAGAGCCTCTGGTGACTCTGCGTCTGCCCAAGCTGATGGACATGCGCGGCGACCCGTTCGAGAAAGCGGATCAGAGTCGGCGAACTACGACATGTGGCGCTTTGACCGGGCGTTCCTGGTCCTGCCGGCTGTGGACTATGTCGCACAGCACCTGGCGACCTATCAGGAGTTTCCGCCGCGTCAGGAACCCGGCAGCTTCAACCTGAACGCTGTTCTGGAAACCTGCGGAGCAACCCAAGCTCCAACTAAGCACAACAAAGGCCCCGCTGGCATGTACCGGCGGGGCCATTTTCTTTTGCGCGGCAGTCCAGTGTGGAATCTGCAACAATACTTCATGCGCATCGCATAACCGGAGCGCCGCCGGCTTCGCGCCGCCGGATTCACGACCGCCTTCGCTCAAGAACCCGCCCAAGCTGGTGTTGCAGATCAACCTCGACCAGTTCACCGCCTGATCATCTTCGGCGCGACTGGAGGACGGTTTCAACCGGTTGCTGGCAAATGGCGTGCATTATGCCAACGCCCATCACCGTCATGCCAACAACGAGACGATCGTCGGCCACACCACGCTGTCCAACAGGCGCGGATCCGGGCATTCACGGGATGGTGGCCAACCTTTGGTTTGACCGCAACGCGGGCACCGTATTCTACAATGTGCAGGACCCGGACTTTACGTTGGTGGGGGCCGCAGGCGTTGATGCCGATACCGAGATCGACCCGACACAGCGCGCGGCCACGACGGATGGACGGTCCCCGCGCAATATCCTGACCTCGACGATCGCGGACGAAATCCGAATGCATTACGGGCTTAAGTCAAAGGTACCGTCCACCTGCGGCCGAGGCCATTTTCCCGATTGACCAAAGGCCAATCATCCAATTGCTTTCAATCTGAGCCACTCAGGCGGCGCTGTTAATGGTGACCGATGATGGATTGGACCGATTGTCCCTATGGAGCAAGGGGCCATAACCATGAAAATGTGCAACTGGTATTCAATCCATTGCAAAGGTCCGCTAGGCGCACAAAAGCGGCTGCCTGCGCAAAAGCAGCGAATTCACACTTTGTCCGCATGTGAGACATACGTCGCAGCCGCAGCGAACGTCTGGTGCCGGTGAAAGCAGTCGTTCAGAACCAAAACTTTGAATTTCCAGTCGTGAACGGCCGCTCAACGTGACGAACCGGTCATCGAGAAAAACAGTCGAATGACGGCATCGAGCCCAATTCGACCGATGCTGCGCTAAGTCCGAATGGCTGCTATCAGCATTGATGCTGCATCTCTAAAACCAACTACCGCCTTCTTGAAGAAAGACTAGATCGCGGTCTGGTTCACGCGCTTGATCAATGCCTCACCTGTTTCCTTGCGCTCACTGTAGCGTTCGACCAAATAATCAGACCGCCCCCGCGTCAGGAGCGTGAATTTGACCAACTCTTCCATGACATCGACCATGCGGTCGTAGTTTGGGGAGGGCTTCATCCGGTCATTGTCGTCGAATTCCAAGAACGCCTTTGGGCGTCGAAGACTGGTTCGGAATTGTTAACAGTCGCATCCAGCGGCCTAGGGTGCGTAACTGGTTGACCGTGTTAAAGCTTTGCGAGCCGCCATTGACTTGCATGACGGCAAGCGTTTTTCCTTGGGTCGGACGGACGGCCCCCAATGACAAAGGTATCCAGTCGATCTGGGATTTCATAATGCCGGTCATCGCCCCGTGACGTTCGGGAGAACACCAAACCATACCTTCGCTCCATGCGACCAGGTCGCGCAATTCCTGCACCTTGGGATGGTCGGCATCCGTGTCGTCTGGCAAGGGTAAGCCACTGGGATTGAACGTTTTCGTTTCGGCCCCAAAACGGTTCAGCACCCGTGCGGCTTCTTGTGTCATCAACCGGCTAAAAGACCGGTCACGAAGCGAGCCGTAGAGCAACAGGATGCGCGGCGCATGGTCCAGTCGCCTCCCTGTTTCCAGACGGTCAGTGTCGATGTCGCGGAAATGGGTGTCGTCGATATTGGGTGTGTCTGTCATTGTGCTGTGTCTCTTGTTATTGAAATTGCATGAACAAGGCGGTCCAGCGCCTTTTCCAATCGGGCGCGCGGGCAAGCGATGTTCAGTCGCCCGAACCCGGCGCCGTTGTCGCCAAAGGCGATGCCGCGGGTGATGGCCCATCCGGCCTCGCGTCGCAGGAATTGGGTCAGTTCGTCTGGCTGCAAAACCAAATTCCGAAAGTCTAACCAAAGCAAAAATGTGCCTTCGGGTTCAATCAAAGAGACCTCAGGGATGTCAGACAGACGCGCGCGCACCAAGGACAGGTTCCCCTCGATATAGGCGATGGCCGCGTCCAACCACGGCCCGCCATCTTTGTAGGCGGCTTCCATCGCCACGCTGACGAAAGCGTTGTTCTTGTTCACTGTCAGACGACTATTTTCAGCCTTAAGGGCGTTACGCCGATTCTCATCAGAAACGACTGTAAAGGCACCGCAACACGCCGCGATGTTGAAGCTCTTTGCTGGGGAAAGGCAGGTGATGCTGTTTTGCGCATCAGCGTCTGAGATACTGGCGAACGGCGTATAGGTGTGATCTTGGAAAGTGATGTCCGCGTGGATTTCATCCGAAACTACAACAATCCCGTTTTTCCTGCAGATAGCCCCAGTTGAGCCAGCTCAGTCTTGGTCCATACACGGCCCACTGGATTATGCGGATTGCACAAGAACAACATCTTTGTGCGCGGATCAGCGGCGCAAATTTCCAGACCGTCAAAGTCCATCTCATAGCGGCCAGAAGAAAGCACTAACGGGTTTTCAACCATGCGGCGTCCGTTTTCCGCAATGATATCCGCGAAATCAAAAAACACGGGCGGCTGGACAATGATGCCGTCGCCCGGCTCGCGTAAACAGATTGGTGGCCATCGAAAGACTGTTCAGTACGTTGGGCGCACGCAGAATATGATCGGGGTGAATATCCCAAGCATGCCGCTGTTCCATCCATGCAATGAGCGCAGGCATGAGGCCATCGGGTACTGTCTCATAGCCAAAGACACCATGGTCCAGTCGCTGCGCGATTGCGTCCAATATGGGCTTAGGTGCGCGAAAGTCCATATCCGCTACACCGGCGGGAAACAGGTCCATTCCGTCGTCGCCAAGAACCATGCGATGCACTTTGAGGGCCGGAACCTCGCGGCGGTCAATTACCTCATCAAAATCAAAGTGCTCAGCCATTTTATGCCTCTTCCAGTAGCCATCCAAAGAACCACGTCGCCAAAACGGCAGCGATCAACTGCACGCCAATAAAAGCTGCGACATCAACAGGGGCGATCCCTGCAAAAGTGTCCGAGAAGCCGCGTGCAATCGTAACCGCAGGGTTTGCGAACGACGTGGAGGACGTGAACCAATAAGCGGCTGTGATATAGAGCCCAACAGCCATCGGCACCGCAGACGGCCGCGCTTTGATGCAAGCGAGGATCGTGCCGACCAGACCAAAGGTCGCAACAAATTCACCCGTCCATTGGCCAATACCACTGCGCGATGTGGTAGAAGGGTCCAGCAGGGGATGTTCAAACATCAAATGGGCGGCAAGCACACCGACGATGCCGCCGAAGATCTGCGCAACTACATAGAGAACGGCATCGCGTTTTGCGATTTCGCGCCGCAGCGCAAAGCTGAGTGTGACGGCAGGGTTGAAATGCGCGCCCGAGATCGGTCCGAAAATGGTGATCAGCACCACAAGGATCGCGCCCGTCGGAATCGTATTGCCCAAGAGCGCAATAGCGACGTTTCCGTCCGCTAACCGTTCGGCCATGATGCCCGAGCCGATGACGGTCGCCAGAAGCGAAAATGTCCCCAGCCATTCGGCCATGAGGCGTCGTTCAAGTGTCATTCTACGTCTCCAGTGAGCGCTGCGAACCGCGCGACGTCGATATTGCCACCGGTGATAACGGTTGCCACAGTCCTGTTCTTTATCGCGATCTGCCCGTTCAGAACTGCGGCTAAGCCAACAACCGCGCCGGGCTCCGTTACGATCTTGAAATGCTCAAAGGCAAAGCGCATCGCATCTCGGACATCTGCATCGCTGGCGGTCACACCCCCTGCAAGTAGGTCGAGGTTGATCGGAAAGGTCACCTCGTTTGGCATGGGCGTCATGATCGCATCGCAGATCGTGCGTTGGCCCACGGGGTTGGCGAGGCGTTCGCCTGCAGCAAGCGACCGACGTGTGTCATCAAACAAGGCCGGCTCTGCCGCATAGACTTGGGTTCGCGGGGATGCTTCGGCCATGACGACAGCTGTTGCCGCTGTCAGGCCGCCACCGCCACATGGCACCAGGACTGCGTCCAGCACGGGCGCATCTTCGAATAATTCCAGGGCAGCAGTTCCGGCCCCAGCCAGAACCTGACCATGGGCGCTTGGCGGGACTTCGATGCGACCAGTCTGCGATCTTATTCGAGCCACCACATCAGCGCTGTTTTCTGTGTCACGATCAAAGGTCACAATCTCTGCGCCAAGGGCACGGGTCGCGTTCATCTTTGCGGTTGGCACATCGCTGGGCATGACGATGACAGCGGACGAACCCAACAGTTGCGCTGCGCGTGCCAAACCAAGGGCGTGATTTCCTGACGAATAGCTCACCGTGCCGCAAGCGCGTTCCTTGGGGGTCAGGTTCAAGATCCGATAATACGCGCCCCGTATCTTGAACGCACCGGTGCGCTGGAAGTTCTCTGCCTTCAGCAACAACCGTCCGCCAAGCATTTCATTGACGTCAGGGTTCTCAAGCACAGGCGTGCGCACGACCACATCGGCAAGTGCGACCTGAGCCGAGCGGATGTCGGCAAGTGATACGGGGTGCACACTCATTCTTGATCCTTGTGCGGTTCGGCATCAGAGGCAATTTGATAGACAGCGTCTCCGCGCACGACTTGCGCCATTGCGCGCCTGCACAGTGCGATCCCTTCATAGGGGGAGGTAATCCTGTCCGGCTCCGCCTCAGGTGTATCTGGGTGATGGATCAGGCCGACAAGCTCGCCCTCGGCGACATCCTCACCGATAGATTTCAATGGCTCAAACAGACCTGCCGCATAGGCATAGACCGACCCTTTAGCATTCAGCTCGCGCGTGCCTTGAGCTTGGTCGGGCACATAGTCTGGCAACATCCCAAGACTGTGCATAATGCGACGCAGCCCCCGTTCGGTGCGTTTCAGAATATCAGGCGTGACCTCACCGCCGCCGCCAAGTTCGGCCATGACGTTGATCACACCCTTCCGGTTGGCGGCTCCCATCGCCGTGCGCGCCGTGCTGCTGCGACCACCGCCGCTGGTAAAAACCCATGCATAAGGCAAATCAAACGCTTCCTGAAGGCTGATCAAAGCCTCCGTTTCTTCGGCACTATGGCCTTGTCCGCGGAGTAACGTCGGCGGATAGAAAAGCGAGTTGCCGCCTGAATGCAAATCAACCGAATAGTCTGCCAATGGCATTAAGACCTCTTCGATATAATGCGCGATCATTTCAGTGGGACCGCCACTGGCGTTGCCGGGAAATAGGCGATTGAGGTTTCCGTTATCAATTGGCGACGTACGCAACCCGGCCTCAGCCGCCGGTGCATTGACCATAGGTAGCAAGATCAACCGACCCAGGATATCACCAGTTTCCAACGTGCGGGCGAGGTTAGAAATCGCAATCTGGCCTTCGTATTCGTCCCCGTGATTGCCCGCCATAATGACCAGCGTGGGACCATCACCATTCTTAATGGAAGTAATGGGAATCGGAATCCAACCATAGGCCGAGCGATGAACAGAGTGCGGTAGGCGCAGAAATCCTGACTGCTTTCCGTTTGCCTCAAAATCAACTTCAGACGTAATTGAGGTTCCTGACATCCAAGCGTCTCCCATATCTCAATTCGGCAAACACCGAAGTGTTTTTTGGCTAGATCAGGAGGGATATCTTGTCAAGCTTTGATAATTCGGGCAATAACGAATTATGGAACAAGACAATGCCATCGAAGCCTTTGCGGCTCTTGCACAACCAACGCGTCTGGAAGCCTTTCGGCTGCTCGTCAGGGTTGGTCCAAAGGGATTGCCAGCCTTGGAAATCTCGCGGCAGTTGGGCACGAAACCATCGACACTTTCAGGCCATCTTGCCATTCTCAAACGCGCGGGCGTCCTGACTGCGACACGCCATCAACGTGAAATCCACTACGCGGCAAATCTTTCAAGTGTGAATGCGCTCGTCCAGTTCTTGATCGCTGACTGCTGCGGCGGACAAATCGAGAACTGTTCGGAAATTGTAGCTTTGCTTGATAGCGCCGAAACCCAGTAAAGCGGTCATTCATGCTGTCGCAGCGAAATGTCACTTT
>CAWCLQ010000003.1:0-104287 GCA_963796445.1 uncultured Alphaproteobacteria bacterium
TCCGGACCTTCAACCTACCCTCAAGATGCTGCGACGCGGCCCGTCATTCCAGACATTCGCTGCGATGGCAAAATTAACTGATGGGCGAATTCACAGTTCGCGGACAAAACTACCATTCGCCTTACGTAATCTATCACGTTTGATTTTCAGCCATGCCCCAATTGATGTAAATCAACGCGCTAGGCATGACTTTCCATTAGCATAGTCAAATCCACTTTATATAGGGAATGTCTCAATGATGTTTAAGTATACCGCTACTGCCATTGCGCTAGCTGTTGTCGCAGCAACCGCAGCCTACTCTGCCGAGGAAACCGACGTTCTACCCAAGCAGAATGCCGAATTCACCAAATGGGGGGAAGCTGAAGGCTGGAACATATTTGTTGACCAAAGTCGCGGAACCTGCCTTATTGAACGCGTCGATGCCAACAAAAACGTTGTTCAAATGGGCCTGACAAAAGACCAGAAATTCGGTTATCTCGGCGTGTTCACACAGGCAGACGTCAAGCCGAAAGATAACAGGGTTCACCTCTTGCTTGACAACAAGGCTTACTTTGGTGATGCGGACTCCGCCCCAAGAAAACTGGCGCAGGGATATAAGGGCGGATACATTCTCGCCAACAACCCTGATTTTGTCGACGACATCATGAAAAAATACACGATGACCGTGTATCCGGAGGACGCAAATTCGTTTGAGGTTAGCCTTGACGGTACGTTTAAGGCCATTGAAGCAGCACGCAAGTGCAACGCGGAACAAGCTAGCTAAAATAGCCCCCAAAAAAGCGCTGGCGCTCACAGCTAGGAGCGCCAGCAGCTTTGGTTATCTATGTATTGATAGAGGCATGAAACAGTGACAACTTGCTGTATTATTGGGGAATGACGGCTAAATGGAGATTACTATGTCTATCACACAACAAAAGAACCTGTTCATTTCTGGCGTTTTAGCTCTGATGTTTGCGCTTGTATCCGTCACTTCGGCGCATGCCCTTAGCAAGACCGGAAAAGGAGCCGTTATTGGTGCCGGTGTTGGCGCTCTTATCGGGGGCGGAAAAGGAGCCGTCGCCGGGGGCGTTGCCGGTGCGATTATCGGAAAAAACTCCTAGCAGCGACACGTACCGGATCACAATTACAAGGGAGCTGAACCAATGGCTATTATCAGATTACTGGGTGTTGGCGCAGCTGCGCTTGTCATTTCTGCAGTGAGCGCGACAGCAGACGAGGAGCTAGACCAGATGCTCAAAGACGCGCTGCCAGTCATGCTGCACTCATGCGACACCGTCGTTGAGGAAACTGGCGGAAACGAAGAGGCAATTGTGGAAGTTGTCCGCAAAATGTTGATCGTATCGTTTGCGAACCGCGACATCGATATGTCAGATTATGCGGACACTGAGGAAGAATTTGAGGTACTGCGCGCGGAATTCATTGAAGTGCTGCGGGCTGGATGCGAAGCGGACAGAAACGGATTGCTCGCCGGGATTGTGGACAATGCCGTCAAAACGGTTTTGGACCTCTGAATCAATTATTAATCGCATCCTTTAGGTCGGCCTCCAAACAACGATCAACGTAAGGTATCGCGATTGCAATGAGATGCTGACGCGCGATCCGGCATTTCTGCTATGCGCTTATTCTGTTGAAAAACTTGGCTTGCCCGAAGGGCTGGCCGCTGATTCAATCTCGCTGTAACGGTTGGAGGTGAGCGGCGATGATGGGGTCCTGGCGGGAAGGGCAAAGTGCTCTGTTCTACGAATTCTCGATCGAAGCGCATGTGCCGCCCGAGCATATGCTCAGATCTGTGTATCGGTTCGTCGATCTGACCGGCATCCGGCAGCACTTGGCGCCATTCTACAGTTCCACCGGACGACCGTCGGTCGATCCGGAGCTGATGATCCGCATGCTCCTGGTGGGTTACATCATGGGCATCCGGTCCGAGCGTCGCCTTTGCGAAGAGGTTCACCTCAACCTCGCCTATCGCTGGTTTTTCCTCTGCGCCCGTTTTAGTCATATCACACGACCTAAACACTTAAAGGCCCCCATCAAAGCGGCAAGCTGATCGTGAACATCACGCCACCCCCTTCGACCCGGTTTTTGACATTGAATTCCTTGTAGCCCCGCAGGTTGGCAAATATCTCCTTGCCGCCTGCTTCAAATATCCAGCCGATTTGCGGGCCAATCCCAAGGGTGCGCCCCTTGAAATCACCAAGAATGGCAGGCTGTCCGCTATCAGCCGTCAGCTGCTGATAGGCAAATCCGACAAGTCCCACATACATCTGCTCGGTCACAAATTTGGATGCGCCCAGATCGATGTGGAAATCGATACCGTTCTTGTAGTTTGTGTCGGAATTATTGAAGTTGTATGTCAGACCAGCAGTGGCTGAAAACTCCCACCCCGTATCGGGGTTGAGAAAGGTATATGCACCGCCGATATCGATCGCAGCGTGCCCCAGCCCAAGGTTCGATAAACGGTTGGGGTCATAACTGCCTACCGGAATGCTGCCAGCGACATAGGCCATCCAGTTGTGCACCCCACGGTTCCAGAACAGCTGAGCGGTGGGATACAGATCGCTCATGCCTGTCACTTCATCTGACGCGGCTGCACTCACCCCGCCAACTGAAATATCCGCTGATACCTTGCTGCGGGCAGGAATGAACGCCAGCGAAAAACTGGGACGCCCGCCAAGAATTGTCGCGTCTGGTGTATAAGCCGGAACGATAAACTGACCGAAATAGTCAGCATCGACGCCGAGTTTCAGATTGCCGTCAAATTCCAGAGGTTGATTGGCATTGGACTTTGCTGAATACCAATAAGAGACCATCGCCAGAGACGTCCCCGGATCTGGGGCGACGGCGGCAAAGCTGCCATATTGACCCGGAAGCCAGAAACTGGCGCCGCCCTCGTCAGCAGTCGCAGTTGTAGCTGCCAGGCAAACCCCCATCGCCGTTTTCAGAATTTGTCGCATGCCGAGCCCTCCATGTGATTAAAGAAATGGGCAAGTTTCCCGACCCATACGAGGTTTTTGAGCCGGGATACCTGAGCACGCGCCAATTGAAATCCGGCGTGCGAATTCGTTTTTTTGTAGGAGCATTTTCAAGAATGCTCCTCGTTGGATTGCTATCTGCCGATAATATTACATGGGAAGGGAACCCGATTTTGGTCCGATCACGACAAATCATGCGACGCGTTCCCGACAAAACATCTCGCGGCGATATTTGCCGGGGCTAATCCCCGCCATACGTCGAAAACTGCGCCCGAAATTAGACTGGTTTTCGTAGCCAAGCGTCATCGCAATATCGATCAGCGGAATGTCGGGCTCGACTAACATCTCGACCGCAATTTCGAAACGTGTGGTTTCGATCAGCTCTGAATAACTGAACCCTGATTGTTTCAGTCTTCGTTGCAGCGTTCTTGGACACTTTCCGCTGATTTCAGCGAATACCTCAATTTTGGGTGATCCACCGCGCAGATAAGGGCGGATCAGACGTTTCAGATTCTCCGCAGCGTCCAATGTCTCGGGGATGTTTGGGTCCGGCGCTTGTCCCACCCCGCAGGGCAAATTGCCGACCGCGAGAACTGAGGATGGCATGATGATTGAGGTGTGGGCAGATTGCGTGATGAAGCTTGTATTCGGGTTCGCGGCGCGCGCTTTCTCGCAAGCGCTGAAATCAGACTGGAATCTGATCTCATCCGGGGACCAGGTTGCTCCGGTCATACTGCGAATGATCTCGATCAGGACGGAGACCTGGGCCCATTCCGAGATATGATGACCGTTCAACTCCAAAACCGACGGGATGTCGCAAAAAACCTCGGTGCTGCCATTCGATTCGATGAAACCTATCCGGGCAGCGGAATCTTCCAGTTTGGACAGGCAGACAAAGCGGTCGAGACGCGCCTTGACCGTGGGCGCGGACTGAAGCGCTGACAGCAGTTCCGTACTGAAGATCGAAGATGAAAAGCGCTCCGCCCAAAGCCAGCCCAGATCATCAATGCCTTCGCGCTTTTCGCATGCTGCGACGAATTCTTCGAGAAAGGCATTGCAGACAAATTCATCCGGCGTTTCCTCGACCATTACCGGCAAGTGCGCCTTTTCCAACTCTCGTTCGACCGGAGCGCCAATGTCGCGCAGGACGTCAATGAACGGTATAAGATAAGCCGCCCGGCACGCTGAAATCTTGTCCATCTTCCCCCCCTTCAGTCACTCACGCAGTGAGTCTGTCGACACCTCAAGAAACCTTAATGCACAAACGCCGACCATTTTGGTCATCTCGCGCCACATCTGCTGCACCTGATTGTGGCGCACTCAGACCAAAATACGCTCACAGAACGTTCTATCTTGACCTGACAGTCTAACACCGTCGTGAGGTCTCGCGTTGAACTCAGAGCAATCCAGTCATGGTTCTTGAGATGGTCGAACAGGCCGTGCGACGTGCGCCAAAAGATGCGGACCTCCGATTAGAAGAGGTTGCCGAGGCGATCGGCTTGGGCACTCGGTCTCTCCAGCGCCATCTGGCGAAACAAGGGACAGCGTTTTCCAAGGTGATAGAAGGTGCCCGACGCCAGCACGCATTGGAACTGCTTGTCCAAGACAACTTGAGCATTTCGGAGATCGCACATGCCCTTGGGTATTCAGACCCAAGCAATTTCTGCCGTGCCTTTCAGAAATGGACAGGCCAATCGCCCAAACGGTGTCGCAGCAAGATGCTGGAGCAGGCCTTGCTCAAAAGACAGGAAAGCTAACCCTGATTTAGTAGGGTGATCGATGTCTGGCCGCAGAGCGGCGCACATGGTGCAGCGGTGCTGGCCTCAACGAGCGCCCCGTTGGTCGGCAGGTACAGCCCGAACCGAATGGTGAACTTTGGAGGCCTGATATTCACGCTCAGCCTGCCGCTTTGATGAGCGTCACCAAGCGCTCAGGTGTCGTGATGGGACCAAAACTCGCTCAGGGGAAAGCCTAATCTGAAGAAAGAATCGATCCCTGCCTGATCGCAGGCGTGTCGGTTGTCACGGCTGTTCCGGTCGTCGGGGGGCCCATTTTCCGGAGTGGGTCTTGACGGACGTCCCAGCAAATAAAAGGAGAACTCACATGACAGACACCACAAGAGATGCGATTGGACGCTTTGGCTTGCGAACGGGACTGAGGCTGATGGCCTCGGCTTGCGTCATCGCCGCAGCCTCGGCGGCCTTCGCACAGCAGGAAAAACCCAACATCGTTCTGATCAATATGGATAACTTCGGCTACGGCGAGCTTGGCGTCTACGGCGGGGGTATTGTCCGGGGCGGCGCCACGCCGCGCATTGACGAGCTGGCCAGTGAAGGGATGCGGCTTCTGAATTTCAATGTCGAGGCGCAATGCACGCCCAGCCGTGCAGCGCTACTGACAGGCCGTTATGCCAAACGCACGGGGAACGGTTCGGTACCGCTCCAAACCGTGAATTATGGCTTGACCCAGTGGGAATACACCATGGCTGAGATGCTGAGCGATGCGGGTTATGCCACTGCCCATTTCGGCAAGTGGAACCTCGGCCAGGCAGAGGGTCGCTATCCCACCAATCAGGGTTTCGATGAGTGGTATGGCATCCCCAATTCGACCGACGAGAGCCGGTGGCCGACGAATGAAATGTTCCTGAAGTGGGCGAAAATAGCGGAAGAGACCGGCAAAACTCCGATGATCAAGGAAACGCATGTTTTATCGGGCATAAAAGGCTCACCGACAGAAGAGGTGAAGGTCTTCGAACTCGTCGGTAAGGCCAGAGATCGACCGCGAAGTCACCGACCTTGGCAAAGAGTTCATGACACGCCAGGTCGAAGCCGGCAAACCGTTCTTCCTGTATCTGCCCTACACCCAGACGCATGCGCCGGTGACACCGAGTGCTGAGTTTAAAGGCAAGAGTGGCAATGGCCACTGGGGCGATGTGCTGATGCAGATCGATGCCTATACCGGTGAATTGCTGGATAAGGTGGATGAGTTGGGTATTGCCGACAACACCGTCTTTATTTTTACCTCGGATAACGGCGGCGAAATGACCCCCACTTTCCAGGGATGGAACGGCCCATGGACTGGTTCCTATTTCACGGGTAAGGAAGGGTCGTTGCGGGTGCCATTTATTGTGCGCTGGCCTGGTAAAGTTCCGGCAGGCAAGGTCTCCAACGAGATCGTGCACCAGTTTGATCTGTACGCTACAGTGGCAAACATTGCCGGTGGTGAGGTGCCGACAGATCGTATCATCGACAGTATGGACATGACGGATTTCTTCCTCGGAGAAAAAGAGGAGTCCGGTCGAGACGGCTTTGTGATCTATGTGGGTGAAGAAATATTCGGCGTTAAGTGGCAAAACTATAAGATGATGTTCAAGGAGCTTGAAGGAGATCTGGGTAGTGGAGTACTGAACGAGTTCCCGTTTGTTCGCTTTTACAACCTCTATGATGACCCTAAAGAAGAATATCCAGTGAACTTGAACCCAGAAATAATGAGATAACTTATGGATACGTTGGGGGGCTGGGCCGATTTTGGTAGAGCATCAGGAGTCGTTGGCCAAAGAACCAGTAATCCCGCCGGGCACGCCTGATCCGTATGTGCCGCAGGCGAACTAAGCCTCCTATCGCATGTTGCGGTCGATTGCATTCACCCGCGAAGCAGAACGCGTTCAGCTTTGCGGTGAACACATGTTCAGGCTTCGCGGGCCTGCTGTTTGATCAAGTGAACAGCATAGAATGATGGCGCAGGTGTCAGGAAAACAGCGCTGCTGCCCATAAAGGTCACACGATGATTGCACGAACTGGATTTTACTTCGACGTCTCGCGGACCTTCAGGACGGTGCTCTTGGTCGCGATCGCTATTGCGTTTTGTTTGACGGCACAGGCACATGCAGATGAACCATCCCGTCCCGAATATGTCGGATCCGAGACATGCGCTGCCTGCCATACGGACGCAGTGGATGACTGGCAGGGCTCGCACCATGATTTGGCCTGGACCTTGCCCTCGGCAGAAACAGTTGTGGGCCAGTTTGATGGTCGCGCATTCACCCATCAGGGCAAAACATACCGTTTCACGACCCGCGATGGGCAATACTTCATCGACACGGACGATGCCAAGGGGGGCATGCAGCGGTACGAGGTCATCGGCGTGGCCGGGATCGAGCCGCTTCAACAGTACATCATCGAGACCGAACCGGGGCGGCTGCAATCCTTTGACGTCGTCTGGGATGTCGACGGGCAACGTTGGTTTCACCTCTATCCTGATCAAGTACTGGCGCCCGGAGACGGGATGCATTGGACCGGACCTTACAAGAATTGGAATGCGCGGTGCGCGGCATGCCACGCGACCGGATTCGAAAAGAACTTTTCGGCTCAGACCAAGCAATACCAGAGCCGCCAAGCGGAAATTGGCGTCGGCTGCGAGGCCTGTCACGGACCTGCCCAAGCTCATGTTGAATGGGCCAGCACCGGTAAAAGCTTTAAATCTGCCGATTGGCACGGCGTGAATGAAATCGGCTTGACGATCAATCTGACGCGAGGGCGCGGAACAGAGGCCGAGTTGCTTGGATACCTGGCCAATACCGAACAGCGCCTTGGACCGTTGGATGACGCTGAAACACAAATTCAACAATGTGCGGGCTGTCACGCCCGTAGAGAGGCATTTGACGATGGTAACCCCGCGCCCGGCACGCCGTTTCACGATGCCTACCGGCTGAGCAACCTCAGGGAAGGCTTGTATCATGCGGACGGGCAAATTCTGGATGAGGTGTATGTCTACGGGTCATTCCTGCAGTCAAAGATGTACGCAAATGATGTTGTCTGCAC
Organism: uncultured Alphaproteobacteria bacterium; assembly: GCA_963796445.1. Lineage (GTDB taxonomy): Bacteria > Pseudomonadota > Alphaproteobacteria > Rhodobacterales > Rhodobacteraceae > Roseobacter. The sequence continues at coordinate 7,793 of CAWCLQ010000003.1, forward strand.
CGATTGCCACAACCCCCATTCCGCGCAGCTGAAGGTGGAGGGAAATGGACTTTGTTCGCAGTGCCATTCGCCTGCCGGAAACCCGGAATTCCCAACACTTACACTCAAAGAGTATGATGCACCCTCGCATACGTTCCACGCACAAGGCAGTGCAGGTAGCGAATGCAAAAGCTGCCACATGATCGAGCGCACATATATGGGGGTGGATGGTCGACGGGATCATTCTTTTCGTATTCCACGCCCGGACCTGAGCCTTCAAACCCGCGCACCCAATGCATGCAATGACTGCCATGACGACAAGTCGGCACGTTGGGCGGCCGACACACTTGCCACATGGTTCCCGAACAGCACGCAGCGAGGCGCGCATTTTTCTCAGGTCCTTGCTGACGGAAGACGTAACTTGCCCGAACAAGCAGACGCGCTGGCGGGCTTGGCAGAATATGATCAGTTGCCGGCCATCGTGCGGGCCACTGCGTTGGACATGCTGGCCCCTTTGGCCGACCCGATGCTGGCGGCACGGTTGGAACCTTTGTTATCAGACCCCGAACCTTTGGTCCGCGTATCGGCCCTGTCTATTCAACGCGGCGCGCCTGAAACGGAGCGGTCTACCCGCATTGTTGCTTTGCTGGAGGATCCGGTCAAAGCCGTCCGTATCGCCGCCGCACAGACTTTTCCTGGGGATGCGCATTGCCTACATGCCAAAGCGCATAGACGACACCCTCAGTGCGGCCATGTCGGAATGGCAAGGGTCCTTGTCCGCCAATGCGGATTTTCCCGAGGCGCAAATGGTCCTGGCAGGAATTGGGTTAACGACTCGGCGGATGGACGCAGCCCTGATCGCCTTTGGGGAAGCGGTGGAATTGGATCCCCAATTGACCCAGGCCTGGATGATGATGATCCGTATCCATGACGCTCTCGGCGACAGGCAGGCTGCGATTGAAACGGCTGAACAGGCCATTGGGAAAAATCCGGATGACATTCAATTGCACCTTATGCGCGCGGATTTGGGCGACTAAAAAGTTGGGAGAGTGGTTAAAAATTTTCCTCGGCTTAGAACCCGCAAAGGGGCCTAAATTGTGCACGATCACCTCGACGCCCTCGAAATGCTGTAAGATCAACAAACGGCTGCTTTTGGGGGAGCAGCACTGAGGCGCACAGTTGGTCGGCCAATGTCTTCCTGACTTTTCGCCGCAAGTATGCTGCGCCTGCGAAATGCTGCGTTTGCAGCATCGCTGCGTTTGCAGCACCGGTATAGACGGGCTCTCTGCAGCCGTTCCGAACACTACCCTAATTGAGAACCAGATATTGGCCTTATCCAGAATGCTGCAGTTTGGATTCAAGAGCTCGTGATGCCAGACTTTAGCCAGAGAGATATTGCTCAAAGTATTTCGCGTTGGGTCGTCTCGCAGACTGAACTTGCCCAAGGCGGCGCTACGATAGAGCAGCCCCAACAAAACCGCTTCATTGGATTTATGTGAATTTTGCAGAACCACATCATCGCCGCCAGTCGGGTGAGTTCATGGGCGGTCTTGAATTTGCGTTACGAGTTTGGTTTGCTCATTTTGAGAAACTGAGGCACCGTAGGGTCTGAATAAGGAAGCTTGCTCTGAGAGAGCAGCTTACCAATTGGTTTCTTTCAGAGTTTGCGCCTGAGCGAAGTTAGGGAAAGGTTACGAGCATGACGAACGAGCTGCCGCGCCTGCCCAATTTCGAGCTGAATCGAGGCGGCCCTTACCACGACCTAGTCGTGCAATTTGATCGTCTCGGCTCCGAGGCTTCCCGCGCTCCTCGCCTTGCATTTCTGCTAGTGGCCGTCGCTTGGGGTGTGCCGCTAATGCTCAGTGCTATCGAAGGCCACGCGTGGGGTGCCAACGTTGATCGCCCCTTTCTGCTCGATCCCATCGCCCACGCACGTTTTCTCATCCTAGTGGCCCTTTTTACACTTGCCGAGCGGCTTGTAGATCGCCAGCTAAAAGACATCGTCAACCAATTCGCAGATGCGCCACTGATCGCAGCTCAACATTTGCCCGAGGCCGCGCGTTGTCTTGCAATAGCCCTCCGCCAGCGGGACAGTGCACTCAGCGACACGATCTGTCTTGCGCTGGCCGCCGCTATAACGGTCTTTGCCCTCTTCGTTCCCCCGCCGATTGAACCAGCAATTTGGATTGCCGCTCCTCTTCCCGCGAGCAGCGAAGTGAGCTTCACTCTGGCCGGCCTTTGGGCCGCAACTGTCAGCAATACGTTGCATTGGTTTCTCGTCTTCCGCTGGTTTAAATCCATTATTATTTGGAGTCTTCTCCTTCGTCGAATTTCTCGGTTAGATCTTAGGCTTTCCGCAACACATCCCGACGGTTGCGGCGGTCTGGCCTTCGTGGGCCTCTACCCAAACGTTTTCGCGGTGCATATCTTTGCGTTCAGTTGCGGTCTTGGTGCCACGATCTGGTGGCTGCTCGCAAATGACGAATTTAGCAACGTGAATTATGGTGTGGTTATGGGCGGGTGGCTTGTTATTGTCTTTGGGCTTTTTCTCGTGCCGCTCGCTGCATTTGCTGCTCCACTCGCTGCATTCAAGAAGCGCGAACTTGCCGCAGCGTCTTCACTGGCGACCGATCATGGACGCGCGGCCGAGCGCTTGATTCTCGGCGAAAACCTTTCCGCTCCTAGCGACCCTTCGGAGCCCACAGACGTCCCAGACCCTTCCAAACTTCACGCCGCAGCTCGAAAGCTCTCAACTTTGCCCTTCGCGCGAGAGACACTCCTACCCATTGGCGCGGCCGCCCTCTTACCGCTTGTGGTTGCCGGCGCCGCACAATGGCCAGTCAATGAGATCTGGAACATCGCACGCAAGCTGCTACATCTTTGAATAGACACCTTCAGTCGCAAACTGATCGCATAACTGGCTCGCTCGTTGGAGGTTGAGCAATTTGCGCGAAGCAAAGCACATCTTCGGGCTCGAATTTATCGGGGCCATTTGCATGATCCTACTTGGGTCAGTGATGCATTTTGCCTTCTCATGGTGCGGCGAATGGAAACCTCTGGCATTACTGGCAGCAGTTAACGAGTCGATTTGGGAGCACCTGAAGCTGGCCTTTTGGCCAGGATTGTTTTGGGCCTGCATCATGCCATTGCCGCCAAATCTGGGTAGGCTGGAGATGCTGAGCGCAAAGGGCTTTAGCCTTGCGATAACAGCAACACTAATTGTTGCGATCTTTACCTCTTACACAGCAATCTTGGGACGCAATCTGCTTGCGCTCGACATCGGTACATTTGTCCTCGCCATTTGCATCGGCCAGTTGGTTTCGTTTTTGTTGCTCGTAAACCGAACCAGCCTGCGCAGGCCGGTGGTTGCACTTGGATTAGCTGCTCTACTGCTTCAGTTAGCCGCCTATAGTCTCTTTACTTTCTTCCCACCTGACCATTGGCTATTCATCGAAGCCCGCACAGGCCTCAGGGGTATCCCTGCTCAATAATCGCCGGTAACGTTGGTTGCTGAGTTCCTACCCATGTCCCGTAGCCTAAATCAGGTTTTCCGCACACGCAGCGAATGACCGGAATCCGCCCATTCTGACGGATTCTCGCAAGCTTCACTTTCCACCTAATGGATCGAAGCCACCGGCTTCCAGCCGGTTCGCTTCAGCGAATTGTTTTTGATCTTCCTCCCCGGAATCTGAAGCCCCCGCAGGGGTATGGCTTCAGATTCCGGGGAGGAAGATCATGCGCTACTCGTCATCCGCGCACACGCGATTTTATCACAGATATCATGTCGTGTGGGCCACGAAGTACAGGTACAAGGTTCTGCAGGGCGCAATGCGTGAGCGGATCCGTGAAATCATCATCCAGACGTGCGAAGAACTGGGTGTCCATATCGTGAAAGGCGTTTTGGCGCGCGATCATATCCACATGTTCCTGTCGATCCCGCCCAAGCTGTTCCTGTCCTATGTCATGCAACGCATCAAGGGCCGCTCATCCCGACGCATCCAGATGGAGTTCCCCGACCTGCGCAAGCGGTATTGGGGCAGACGCTTTTGGGCGCGTGGGTATTTCTCGACGACCTCCGGGAACGTGACTGACGAGGTCATCAAGCAGTACCTGGAATTACATTCCACCAAATGATGCCTCCTGCGTCAGCAGGTGGTCCTTCACTAAGGTCTCGAATGGGCTCGATGCAGTCATTCACCGAATTTTGGTGAGTGTCTGCTGTGTCGCGTTTAGCAGCCGTTCGAAGCCGTCGATTCCCGCCGCTCTTGCAGAATAGACTGGACTTCTGAGCATTCCAGAGCGGTACTTACTGTACAGGATTTCGCCCGGGATTGCCGGGCTCCACTCAGTACAGGGCGAGGGATTGGCCTTTGCCTGCAGAGTGGAGACCACGATGACAGTATCAGACACAAAAACGCAAAGGGCTGACAAGCCAAAGCCTTTCGCAAACAAGCTCACACGTCGGGCGCAGCTTCGAAAGCTGCTCACCCGCAAATCCGGCGTATCGATTGCACAGCTTCAAAAGACCTTTGGCTGGCAGCCGCACACAGCACGCGCGGCGATATCTGCGCAGCGTAAAGCAGGTTGCGAGATTGCCCGCAGCGATACGGACAAAGGGTCGGTCTATCGGATTGTGGAACAGGATGGTGTTCAATGAGTACGGGCCAACCCGATAAGGTGCCAAACCTGATAGCGCAGATCGAAGCCTTTGATCGCGCCGAATGCCTTGACCGTTGGAAAGTAATGTTTGGTCGACCACCACCCAAGCATCTCTCACCCCAGTTCATGAAAAGGGTTTTGATCTGGGAGATACAGAACAGGGCGCTGGGCGGTGTGTCGGCCAAAACAATGCGCCGTCTGAACCAGATAGCCTCTGGTAAGGTAGTCGCCGACCACCGCCAAACCGGGCTCTCATCTGGTGCGGGAATGGAACGGGCGCACATATCAGGTCGAGGTGAAAGACGGCGCTTATGTCATGGATGGCAAATCCTGGCGGTCGCTGTCCGCACTCGCCAAACACATCACCGGCGCGCACTGGTCAGGCCCGCGCTTCTTCGGGGTTCAGTGATGCGCCGGATCCGCTGCGCCATCTATACCCGCAAAAGCTCTGAAGAGGGGCTGGATCAGGACTTTAACTCGCTGGATGCACAGCGCGAGGCCTGTGAAGCCTACATCGCCAGTCAAAAGCATGAGGGCTGGGAGTTGCTGCCGGACCGCTATGACGATGGCGGGATCTCTGGAGGGCATCTCGAACGGCCATCCTTGCAGCGGCTGATGCAGGCGGTGGACGAGAAACGCGTCGATCAGATCGTCGTCTATAAGATCGACCGCCTGACCCGGTCGCTGGCCGACTTTGCCAAACTGGTCGAGCGGCTGGATCAGGCGGAGGCGTCATTTGTGTCGGTCACCCAGAGCTTTAACACGGCGACCAGCATGGGGCGGCTGACGCTCAATGTGCTTCTCAGCTTTGCGCAGTTCGAGCGCGAGGTCACCGCGGAACGCATCCGGGACAAGATCGCGGCGTCGAAACGCAAAGGGCTCTGGATGGGCGGGAATGTCCCGCTTGGCTACGAAGCAGACGGGCGGACCCTGAAGATAAACGAAGAGGAGGCGGCAACGATCAGGACACTGTATGAGCTCTATCTGGAGCACGGTCTCATTCGTGAAGTTAAAGAGCGTGCTGAAGGTCTTGGTCTCAGATCGCGACGGCGGGTGCGCGGGGCAGGGCGCGTTTCCGGCGGCACACCCTTTGACCGCGGTCACATCCATCATCTCCTGAGTAACCCGATCTATGCCGGACGCATCCGGCACAAAGGACAAGTCTATGAGGGCCAGCACCCCGCAATTATTGAACCCTCCATCTGGGATCAGGTGCAGCAGATGCTGACGGACGGGGCGCAAAAGGCCCGTGGCACGAAACGAAAGGCGACGAGATCCCTGCTGGTTGGCAAGCTCTTTGACGAAACCGGAGATCGTCTGACCCCCAGTCACAGCCGCAAGAATGGCAAGCGTCTGCGCTATTATATCTCTCACAGGCTGGTGAAGGACCGCAGCCGGAAGCATCCTGACGCCTGGCGGCTGCCCGCGGAGCAACTGGAAGGGCTGATTGCGGATCTCGTCAGAAAGCATCTGCATCGCCACGACAGTGCTACGCGACTTCTCCGGGATCTGGCAGCGTCAGAGGTTGCTGAAAAATCGACGATGCTTGGTGCCGTCCAGCAAACAAACCATTGTCTGCATCTGATTGACCGCGTCGATCTGAGCCCGGGAACACTAACGGTTCATTTGAGCCCGGGAGAACTCACGCAGGTTCTCGGAATGTGATACAGACCGGATCAAGAAGATGAACTGACCCTCACTTCGCCATTCCGGATGCGCCGGCGCGGCGTCGAGCTGAAACTGCATCTGGGCGATGCGTCGCCCGAGGTCGACCGAACGTTGGTGCACAACATCGTCAAAGCGCAGAAGTGGATGTCGATGATCATTGGTGGAAAGACATCCTTAGAGATCGCACAAGCCGAGGGCACATCAAAACGGCGGGTCCAGGATGTCGTTGATCTCGCGATGCTTGCGCCTGATATCCTGGATGCCATCGTGGGAGGCGAACAGCCCGATGGCCTGACGTCCGACACAATCATCAAGTCAGGTGTCCCAGCGGAGTGGTCTGAACAGCGCAAACTGTTCGCGAAGCTGTAAGCCCAAACTTCCCTTTTCTCTCCAAACTCGTACCGTCGGAATGGCAAACAGAGACTGCGGCCCGAAATTGGCCCTCTTTGCTCTCACGTCCGCGTCTCTGTACGACCCCCCATACGCCAAGCGTCGGAAAACACGCGACAATACGGCGGTAATCTCTCAGCTTCTGAAATCAAGGGAGTGGTTGGCTGGGCAGATCGGATTCGAACCATCAGTACATCTTTTGATGGTGCTGAATTAGGGTTTTAATATCAAAAGGTTAAGGGTCAATTCCAAGCGCCTCAGTTTGGACGGTGGCTGTTTGAACGGGGTACGGCTAAGCCCATTGACCAAGCTCGTCCACGTATGCATCGGTATCGCCTATTTTTTGTCTGACCCAATCAGGATTGTAGTAAGTATCCAAATAGCGGTCCCCGCCATCACACATAACCGATACGATCGATCCTTTCTGACCTTTTAACATCATCTCTTTAGCGACGCGCAATGCTCCCCAAAGATTTGTCCCGGTCGAGGGGCCAGGCTTTCGGCCGATAAGCCGTTCAAGCCACAGCATTGCGGCAACACTGGCTGCGTCCGGGACCTTTAGCATTTCGTCAATTACATCCGGTTGAAAAGATTTCTCGACTTTTGGACGACCAATCCCTTCAATGCGGCTTGAACAGTTCGCCGTTAGATCCGATTTCTTCTGAACATAGCTGTCGTAGAAAACGGAGTTCTCGGGATCGACGACAATCATCCGTGTCTCGTGGCCCCTGTAGCGGATGTAGCGGCCCAAGGTCGCCGAAGTTCCACCAGTCCCCGCACTCATCACCAGCGCAGACGGGATCGAGTACGGTTCCTGCTGCATCTGAAAGAAAATGCTTTCCGCGATGTTGTTGTTGCCTCGCCAGTCCGTCGCCCGCTCCGCATACATGAACTGATCCATAAAATAGCCACGTGTTTCCTGGGACAGGCGGATAGCAGCCTCATGCATCTCAGGGGCGCTATCGACAAAATGGCACTGGCCACCATAAAGCGTAATCTTGTCTATCTTACTTTTGGCTGTGCTGCGCGGCATGACTGCGATGAATGGAAGGCCAAGCATCTGCGCGAAATAGGCCTCAGAAACAGCCGTGCTCCCTGAGGACGCTTCTATGACCGTCGTCGTTTCGCAGAGCTTTCCGTTGCACAAAGCATAGAGAAATAAGGACCTGGCCAATCGGTGCTTCAGGCTTCCGGTGGGATGCGTGCTCTCATCCTTGAGGTAGATATCGACATCTTTTAGGTGCGGGATTGCCAATTTGAACAGGTGAGTATCCGCTGAACGCTGAAAATCCGCCTCAATCTTCCTGACTGCTTCCGCGACCCATCGATCCATTCGACATTTCCGTGCCCGTTTCTAATTGCGGTCGATATATACCAGCCTGTTTTACAATTTGTCCATTCAACTGCAGAGACGTACGAGTGATCTTCTTGATTGTCTGTGGTGCTGTCGTTCAGATGCCCTGTCCTGCAGTTTTATGTCCTCAGTCGGGTTCGAAAAGGCTGAAGACTGCAACCGGTTTCGTTAGTCCAGGCACGTCGTAGCTTCCACGCGCGACAAAAAGGTCAGGGGCGTACTGAGCCACGGAAGCGGTGGCCAGAACGCGGCTACCGACAGATTTAGTTAGACCCTCAATCCGGCTTGCAACGTTGACTGCGCCACCCAGCACCGTGAAATCAAGCCTGCCGGGGCTGCCTATGTTACCATAACTGACTTGGCCCGCATTTATACCTACCCCAATGTCTACCGGTGACTTGCCCGCTTCGATTTCGGGCTTGGTTGAGAGTAGCCAGACCGTTCAGAACGCCTTGGGCAGCTAGCGCTGCCTGCCTGCACTTAGAGTCCCGTTCTGCAATCATAGAGATCGGAAAGATCGAAAGGATGCCGTCACCCATGAACTTAAGTACGTCGCCGCCTTTTTCTTCGACAGATTTTACGACCACGTCGAAGTAGCTGTTGAGCGTGTCGAAAATCTCCTGTTCCGGTTCAGTGTCAGAGAGCGCCGTGAAACCACGCAGATCTGAGAACATCACCACGGCCTCAAGCGTCGTGCGTTCTCCACGCTGGATAGACCCATTCCAGACTGCTGCAGAAGGGCCATCTCCGAGATACGTGCGCAACAGGCTTTGTGTGGATTTACGCATTGTGATCGGCTCCATTGCCGAAGACAATCCTGATTTGGCTTCTTCAATCATTGCCAGATGCTCGGGAGAAAAACCGTCTGCGGCTCGGGTCGCGAATGTGCAACCGTGTTGCGAGCCGTCACCGTAGTCAAGCAAGGTTGCGTAATAGTCTGTGCCGCCATCCTCAGCGAACTCAAGGAACGAGATATGGTCTTTGTTCGGATCGAGTTCGCGCAAACTTTTGTGCAAGGGGCGTTGGTTCTCGAGTATGTATTCGAAGGCACTGCCGATATAACCGTCTGTGAGCATGCGCGCATGCGTGACGTCATAGCTTTCGGCCCCGTTCGGTGTCCAGACCACTCCCCAGGCAATCAGCAACGGATTAGCGAAACGCTGTCCAATGTTTACTCTCCACAGCGGGATGCCAGCGTCGATAAGAGCGGAGCAGAAATGCGATACGACTTTGATTGGATCGCCTGAACAGCGACCTTCAGTCATCATCCAATGATTAAGCCTAGCAATAGCTTCCATCAGTTCAGACTAACGATTAGCCCGGGCGGCACAACGTCGGAAAATCGGAACTCAAGAATTACGTCGGTTGTGGAAATAGATGAAAAAAGTCGTCAAAGGTGCCGTTCAGATGATCCTTGGGTACTGCCATGTAGCGAATGTGTTGTCTGGATGGGTATGGATCCCGCCAAATTGCAACAATCTTTTTGGGCTTGTTTCAGGATCACGGTTGTTGACGTATGAGCGAACAGATACAAAAAAGTTGGGCGTTGAAGGAGCTTTAGCCTTTCCCATGTTCCAGGCTGCAGGCCATGCCGTCTTCGTCGTATTGAACAAGCGTCCACGTTTTGCCATTGTCCGACTGCCAGAGAACAATGTTGTCTGGATGTTTTTCGGAGGGCCGCTCTTGGTACCAGTCAATAAGTGCTGCCTCCAGTTCTATGGAAGGCATGCAGATTTCTGAAGCCGCGAGAATTGATGGAAAGCATGCTAAAATTCCACCAACCAAGAAAGGGCTACCACGTTTAAACGCATTCGAAGCAATGGATCGCCTGGAGGGCGTTTTCCGCAAAGTTTCCGATGAGTTCAAATCTTCTTGTGAGCGCAACTCAGGTAGGATGAGTTCTTTGCACCGTTTTTTGGTCATTCGCTCGATTTTTTCGAATGTCATACACTTCAAGTTCTCAGTGAATTCTTCGTGACGCACACACATTACCAACTACCTCCTACCTACTAATAATCGCCGAAATACGCGGCTTACTCGTTAAAAACTGAAACGTACTCGTTACCAGATACAGGTGCCGAAACTTCATCCGGCAGCTGTATTGAAGCATTCACTTTGGCCGGCAAACAATTCACTAAAACCTTTCCAAAATCGGCCTAAAATCATTCAATAATGGGTGACAAAATGCCCAACAAAATGTGTTTTTTTGTTTTATTTAAGGTATTGATTTAAATTACTTTAAATCGAATTTTGTTATTAGTAATTACTTCGCCAAAAATCCGCCCGGTGGTTGTCATGTTTTCGACATGCAATGACCTTTGAAACTACTCTTTCTAAGCCGTTAATTCCCACTTCTATGCGGGATTTCATGCGATGTGTCATCAGTCAGCTGTTTTCTTCACGAGGCGCTGCCCTTCCTCGATAGCCTCATTGGTGCGATGGAAATCAACTACTGAGAGTTTGGAACTGGGTGCGGTTCTATGTGGTCGCTTCAGCGAGATTGTTCATTAGTTAGTCGCGGATACTTGATGTAAAATCGATTTGCCGCCCCCGAGATCAGCAGATGTCGCGGGCTGCATCCATCAAACTCGATACCGGTCAAAAGTACCTTGCGATCGCAAGCCGCCTCTATTCGCCATCGATTTTGACACGCCCGGTGATGCTTGCCCCTGGGCTCATTGTCATGGTCTTGGCTTTGATATCAGCCTTGACCTTCGCACGTTCCGCCAGCGTCAGTTCGTTGCACGTGACGCTGCCTTCGAGAGCTCCCGAAACAGTTGCATCATCTGCGACGATCGCGCCCTTCACCTGTCCGGACGGTAAGATAGCAACAGACTTAGCTTCAATATCCCCAGTGATTTTGCCTCCGACCGACAGTGCGCTGCCCTTGGCGACCACGTTGCCTTCCACCACAAGGTCTTCCTGAATTAACGTCGTATCCATATATACCCGCCTCCCATTTGTTAGCATCTTGAAGGCAAACATCGCATATGTCTAAGGAAACGGCGAATGCAGAATTGGCAGGCCTGTTTAAGTAAAGCACTGTTGTACTCAAAATGCTTGGACCGGACATTCCGCTTGCAAGCAGCACATTGCGGCTGACCAGACTTTGAATTTAAAGCTGCTGTAAAAACAAACGTTGCAAATTGCCTCGGCCCAGTCATCTGAGGGAGAGGGTCGGATAACTGCTTTTCCTTGCCGGGAGGCTATTATTCCACTGGACTTCGCCTCTGAAGAGAGCGGTACTGTCCGTGTCGCGACGCACCTAACGCCGCGTGCCGCCTTCTCCGCCCGGGTCACCGGGCTCTGCTCAGTAGCAGGATCAATTCGGTCCTGTCTGAACGAAAAAGGAGAAGACCATCATGACAAAACAGACCAAACCGAAGACGAAGAAAGCGCAGCTGATCCAGTTGCTGACCCGGAAGGCCGGGGCGGATGTTGCCACGATCAGCGAGAAACTCGGCTGGCTGCCGCATACGACGCGGGCGGCGCTGACGGGCCTGCGCAAGGCGGGGTTTGAGATATCCGCGGAGAAACCGGGGAAGGGGAAACCGCAGAGCTACCGTATCACGGCGCAGCCGGCGGACGCCGCCTGATGACGGGCAATGCGGACATCGCCGCGCGTTGGGCAGGCACTCGGTCAGATGGACCGGGCGGCCCTGCGCGTGGCCTGGGCGGCGGCGTTCGGCGACGCCCCGCCACATTTTCTGTCGATGATCTTCATGCGCAAGGCGCTGATCTGGGATGCGCAATGTCGGGCCTTCGGCGGGCTGACCACAGAGGTGAAACGCGCCCTGAAGTCCGCCGTTGGCGGCAAAACCGTTAAAGCCGCCGGCACCCGTGATCAAACCTGGCACGCAGCTTGTGCGGGAATGGAATGGCCGCCGATATCAGGTCGAGGTGCGGGACGACGGCTTCGTGATGAACGGCGAGCACTTACAAATCGCTGTCCGCCATCGCGCTTCAGATCACCGGCACCACCTGGTCCGGGCCCGCGGTTCTTCGGTCTCAACGGTCAGGCAGGGCCCGGCGCATGAAGAAGATCCGCTGCGCCATCTACACCCGCAAGAGCTCGGAAGAGGGGCTGGAGCAGGAGTTCAACTCGCTCGATGCGCAATACGAGGCCTGTGCGGCCTACATCGCCAGCCAGAAAGCAGAAGGCTGGGTGCTGCTGCCAGAGCGCTATGACGATGGCGGTCTCTCCGGCGGCAGCATGGAGCGTCCGGGTTTGCAGCGGCTGCTCGCTGACATCGATCGCGGTGCCGTCGATCAGATCCTCGTCTACAAGATCGACAGGCTGACGCGCTCGCTGGCAGACTTCGCCAAGATGGTCGAGCGGCTGGATGCGGCGGGCACGTCCTTTGTCTCTGTCACGCAGTCGTTCAACACCGCCACCAGCATGGGGCGGCTGACGCTGAACATGCTGCTGATCCTTCGCCCAGTTCGAGCGTGAGGTGACCGCCGAACGCATCCGCGACAAGATCGCAGCCTCGAAGAAGAAAGGCCTCTGGATGGGCGCGACCGTGCCGCTGGGCTATGCCGCCGATGGCCGGTCGCTGAAGATCGCCGAACCCGATGCGCGAGGTGATCCGCACGATCTATGACCTCTACCTCAAACACCGGAACACGCGCATCGTCAAAGAAGCCGTTGATGCGCTTGGCCTGAAGACGCCCGTCAGAACACTGATCTCGGGCAGGGTGAAAGGTGGCGCCCGGTTCAGCTATGGTCACGTCCACTACATCCTGACCAACCCGGTCTATGCCGGCCGCATCCGGCATCATGCGAAAGTCTATCCCGGGCAGCATCCGCCGCTGATCGCCCCGGAGGTCTGGGACAGCATCCAGGAGCAGCTTCAAGTCGGATGCAGCGAAAGACCGAACATTCACGAAGCGGAACCGGAATGGTGCAAGAGCATCGGCGTCGCCGCTGGCCGGCAAGATCTTCGACCAGACCGGGGATCGCCTGACGCCAAGCCATTCGAAAACGGCGAAGGGGCGCAAGCTGCAGATACTACGTGTCTCATCGGCTGGTCCGGGGGACGGCGCCGCGTGATCCATCCGGCTGGCGGTTGCCTGCACCTGAGCTGGAAGACAAGGTGGCGGATCTGATCCGGCGGCATCTGAAACAACCAGAGGTGCGCGCAGGCATCCTCGTTGATGCAACGGCAGACGAAACGGTCACCGTTGGTGAACCGGTTGTCCGATGTTGCTTCAGCCTGAAACCAACACGGCGAAAAATGCTACCCGCCGCTGTCTGGATGTTGTCGACCGCATCGACATCGCGCCCGGCGACATCCGGATCGCTCTTTCGGTCGAGCATCTTTCTGTGGCTCTGGATGTGGATCAAACCCGTATCAACGATGCACTGCTGACCGTCACATCACCGTTCCAGCATCGCAAGCGCGGCGTGGAAACCAAGCTCATCATCGGCGACGAACCGGCCGACATCGATGCAACTCTGCTGCGCAACATCGCCCGCGCGCATCGGTATTTTGATCTGGTCCGGTCCGGAAAAACCTTCGCCGAAATTGCTGAGGCCGAAGGCGTCTCGAAACGCCGTGTTCAGCAACTGATCGAACTGGCGTTCCTGGCCCCTGATGTGATCCGCACTGTCCGCGAAGGCCGGCAGCCGGTTGGCATGACATCCGACTGGCTCAAGCGTCATGCCTTCTCGCCCATCTGGACAGAGCAGCGCGACGCCTTCGCGGCGCTGTAAGTCTCTGCATCTAAGAACTATTTGTGCATTTTAGCGTCTGGTTGCCGGTGATTTCGGCCCAGCTATGACGCCTCGCGATAATGACCCCGTCAGTGGCGATGTTCTCACCATCACATGCGCCCAAACCAATAAGTCTGGCTGCCGGATACAACGGCGTGCAGATTTCGAAACCTAAAGATCCCGACCTCAAGAACGGGCGATGGTCTGACCATCGAAAGCCACCAAACTGCTACCGCGGAAATGGCGATTCCAGACTTTTGGGAGAATTGACGCCGAATATCGGAGATCGGTCGGTCTGGGGTAAATATGACACCTCTGAAATGGCCGGAATTGCCGCGCAGAAAATCAGGTGTTACCATCACATTCGCCCAAACTGCTACCGCGGAAATGCCGATTCCAGACTTTTCGAAGAAATGGGCAGAATTTCGGTCATAACCTTGTCTGGGGTATTTATACACCTCGGAATCGGCCCGAAAACACGGACTGAATTTAAAAAATATGCATTATATCAATGACTTAGTGGGTGTTGGCTGGGATGGTAGGATTCGAACCTACGGTACACTGTACCAAAAACAGTTGCCTTACCACTTGGCTACATCCCAACGTGTGGCGGTAAATAGAACTATGCGTCCAAACGTTCAAGACCCGATTTAGACAAAAATAGCGTCGCGGTATTAATGAAACGTGAGGGGCGCTGGCCGGTATTTCATTGACGGGTGTCGATCAGGATTGCGCCTTCACGCGCGCTGCGCTCAACGGCTTGGTGCGCAAGGTCGGTTTCACCCAGTGCAAAGACCTCTGCCACGGGATACGACAGCGCTTTGTCCGTTAATGCACTGTGCAAAACGTCTATTGCGCGGCGGCGCTCTGCGTCCGTCAGAATGTAAACCAAAGCGATTTCGATGGTCACGGCCTTAAACAGCAGCGGGCCGAACGGAATCTCGGGTGACATGTTTTTGGCCGACCCATAGGTCGATATCGTGCCGCGTTCCGCAATCACCTCTGCATTCGTGCGGATGTTTTCGCCAAACTCTACGTCGATGATTCGATCTATCCTGGCACCATTGTTTGCAGTCAGGACATCTTGCGCCAGCGTCTCTGACCTATAGTCAAGCACCGCATCCGCGCCTGTCGCGCGACAGCGATCAAAGGCAACAGGACGGGCAGTCGTAATTACCCGCGCGCCACCCCAAGCCGCCAGTTGAACGGCCAGATTGCCGACACTGCCATTGCCGCCATGGATCAGTATCGTTTTACCCGCGATACCACCGCCTCCAAAGACAATATGCGCCGCAGTAAGGCCGGGAATGCCAAGGCTTGCACCGGTTTCAAAGGATACGCCATCGGGCAGGGCAACGGCTTGACCTTCGGGTAGGGAGACGTATTCGGCAGCGGTTCCCATGGCTCGGTCAAATTGTGCGTTCCAGATCCAGACCCGTTCACCAATACGGTTTGTGTCCACGTCTTCGCCAACTGCGGTGATGGTGCCGGCGCCATCGCTATGGGGACAGATCGCAGGATAGGGTAGTTCGGTCTCTCCCGGACGCGCACCCGCGCGTCGCTTTACATCCGACGGGTTCACACCCGAGAACGCGAGAGAAACAAGAACTTCACCCGCTCCGGGCTGTGGTGTTTCGATGTCGGTAAGCTTGAGGACCTCATCGGCCGGGCCAAAGGTCCTGTAGGTGATCGCGCGCATAAAAACCTCCGGGTGTGGCAGTGATGTTAGTCAAAGCAGAGAAAGATCAGTCGCGCAACTCGCCTTCGGCAATGCCCCATAAATCCTCTTTTGGTGCCCAGCCACGAAATCCGCCGGACCTTAGCTGGCACCATTCGGGCCCGCATTTGCCAAGCCGCGCGATCACACCGGCCTCCAAAGCGGCATTCACCGGTGATGCAGGGTCTGGCCTGCTGTGTATCTTTAGCATTTCTTCCTCGACGATCACGGTGCGCACACCGGAAATGAGCGAGTAGTGTATCCAGCCCCCTTGGCCGTCTCGGTCTTCAACGCGCCGCCAGTGTCCATGCTCGGCGGTGATGCGCAAAGGCATGTCGCGGCGGGTAAAGACCCAGTCGATACGGTGCGTCAGCGATGGCCCGCGCCGCACGTTCCCTTCCGAAGCTTTCATCGAAACATAGCGCGGCAGGGGCAGGTTCGTCACAGGGCCGCGGACATCTTTTTCGGAAGCGTTTGCATAGTCAGAGGCGCACAGCAGCAAACAGGCCATAAGCCCGCTGACACAGCACAAGTGGATCCGTCGTATTAGTTGGCCTGTTTGATGCATTTTGCTCTTTTGCCTGCGCGAGGTTCTTGTGCCTCGTCGATTGTTCCGCCACCATGACAAAAAAACTTAACTGCGCCAAGTCGGGAGCCCCAAAAATGCCAAAGCAAAAGCTAAGTGTTGTCGTCACGCGACGGTTGCCGGAAGAAGTTGAGACGCGGCTGTGCGAACTCTTTGACGTGACACTGCGCGAGGACGACACTCCGATGGAGCGCGCCGCCCTGGCAGAGGCGATGAAATCGGCGGATGTGCTGGTGCCGACGGTTAGCGATGACATCGATTCTGCCTTGATTGCGCAGGCGGGCGAGCGGTTGAAACTAATTGCAAATTACGGAGCAGGGGTAGATCACATCGACGTGGCGACAGCGCGTCAGCGCGGAATTCTGGTCTCAAACACACCGGGCGTTCTGACCGATGACACAGCCGACATGACGATGGCACTTTTGCTGGCCGTCCTGCGCCGCGTTCCCGAAGGGCTTGCCGTGATGCAAAGCGCCAAGTGGGACGGTTGGGCGCCAACAGCATTCCTTGGCGGGCGCGTCGGCGGGCGGCGTCTGGGTATTCTCGGGATGGGCCGCATCGGGCAGGCCGTCGCACGTCGCGCTGCGGCTTTCGGCATGCAGGTACATTATCACAACCGCCGCCGCTTGCGCCCTGAAATCGAGGAAGAGTTAAGTGCCACCTATTGGGACAGCCTCGATCAGATGGTTGCCCGCATGGACGTCATCTCGGTCAATTGCCCGTCGACGCCTTCGACCTTCCATCTGATGAACGCGCGGCGACTGAAATTGCTGAAATCTGATGCAGTAATCGTCAATACCTCTCGTGGCGAGGTGATCGACGAAAACGCGTTGACGCGTATGCTGCGGGCTGGCGAAATTGCAGGTGCGGGGCTGGACGTTTACGAACGCGGCACCGAGATCAATCCGCGCCTGCGCGAGCTGGATAACGTTGTATTGCTGCCGCATATGGGCTCGGCGACACGTGAGGGCCGGGTCGAGATGGGTGAAAAAGTCATCATCAATATTAAGACTTTCGATGACGGCCACCGGCCACCGGATCAGGTCGTGCCGTCCATGTTATAGTAGATCAACAACGCTCGGGGGTGTCATGAGACAGCTAATATTCTGCTTTTTGATGGCGGTTGGCACCGCTGGACATGCGCAACAAGCCGCAGATGCAGTCGCGCCTGAAGCGGCAACTACGGGTGGATTTGCAGCCCTGTCGCAGCCAGTGGCTGACGCTTTGGCCGCCAAAGCCGAAGGGCGGGCGGTTGAAGCATCGAACTGGATGGTGGTCGCCGCCAACCCTTGGGCTGTAGACGCGGGTGCTGCTGTTCTTGAAAAAGGCGGGACAGCGGCCGATGCACTGGTCGCCGTGCAGGCCGTTTTAGGACTGGTTGAGCCGCAATCCTCGGGCTTGGGCGGTGGCGCTTTCCTGGTTTACTACGACGCCGCGACCCAAACACTGACGACACTCGATGGGCGTGAAACGGCACCGCTGGCTGCGACGCCGCGCCTCTTTCAGGACGAAGACGGCGAACCACTGGGCTTTTTTGACGCCGTAGTCGGGGGGCGGTCCGTCGCCACACCCGGCACGCCCGCGCTGATGGAAGCTGCCCATGCACGATGGGGAACGCAGCCGTGGCCCGAGTTGTTGGCCCGTGCGATTACATTGGCGCAGGACGGTTTTCCCGTCTCTGCGCGGCTTGCGGGTCTGGTCGAACGCGACGCCGAACGTCTGGACCGGTTTGACACAACGGCGGCATACTTCCTGCCCGATGGTGCCCCCTTGCAAGAAGGGCAGACACTGGTCAACACAGCCTATGCCGATACCCTGCGTTTGATGGCAGAGCAGGGCGCTGAGGCGTTCTACACCGGTGCTGTCGCCAACGATATCGTGTCGGCGGTGCGCACTGCCGAAGGCAACCCCGGTGTGCTGTCCACACTTGATCTAAGCATATACAGGGTGAAAGAACGCGCGCCCGTCTGTGCAACCTTCCGCGCCCATGATGTCTGCGGTATGGGGCCTCCATCTTCGGGGGCACTTACCGTCGGGCAAATTTTGGGCATGCTGGAGGGGTATGACCTAAGCGCGGGTCCGCTTGATCCGAACGTTCGCCGCCTGATGGGCGATGCTTCCCGCCTCGCTTTTGCTGATCGCGGGCGTTACATGGCCGATAGCGACTTTGTGCCGGTGCCGGTTGATGGGTTGGTTGATCCTGCCTATCTCGCGTCACGCGCAGCACTTTTGCAAGGCGACGATGCTCTGCCCGAAGTCGCGGCGGGTACACCCGAGTTTGACCACGCCCTGAACTTAGCCGATGATACATCCATCGAATTTCCGTCGACGTCGCATTTTGTGATCGTTGATGCGGCGGGCAATGTGGCCTCCATGACCACAACGATCGAAAACGCGTTTGGCAGCCGGCTGATGGTGCGGGGCTTTCTGCTGAACAACGAATTGACGGATTTTTCCTTTCGCAGCCACGCAGGCGGTGTGCCGATTGCCAACCGCGTAGAGCCGGGTAAACGGCCACGGTCCTCAATGGCGCCGACAGTCGTGATGAAGGACGGCGCACCCGTTCTGGCCATAGGCAGCCCGGGCGGTAGCCGTATCATCGGCTATGTCGCGCAAAGCATCGTGGCGCATCTGGCATGGGGCCTCGACGTGCAGCAGGCGGTATCGCTGCCACATGCGGTCAACCGTTTTGGTATTTACGACGTTGAAGTTGGCACCGCCGCAGAAAGCCTCGTGGCACCCCTGACTGACATGGGATATGAGGTAAATGCCCGAGCGCTTACATCCGGGCTGCATGCGATATCGATCGGTGGAGTGCTGAAGGGCGGAGCCGACCCGCGCCGCGAAGGCATCGCGCTGGGCGACTAGCTGGTGGCGGAAGGGGAGGACTGACATGGTCGAACAGGCAACGCGTCCACGCAATGAGGACGGCATCAAGACGGCGCTCGGTATCCTCAAGCAGCAGTTCGGCGAACGGTTGCACACCAGCCAAGCCATGCGTGAACAGCACGGCCACACCACCACATGGATCGAAAACCAGCCGCCCGATGGGGTGGTTTTTGCCCGATCGGCGCAAGAGGTGTCGGAGATCGTTCAAACCTGCGCCGCACATAACGTACCCGTCATTCCCTATGGGACCGGCACCTCGCTTGAAGGGCACCTGAATGCGCCTGCTGGCGGCATCAGCATCGATGTCAGTGAAATGAACAAAGTGCTCGCGGTGAACGAAGGCGATCTGGATTGCCGTGTGCAGCCGGGTGTCACGCGCGAAGATCTAAATACCCACTTGCGTGACAAGGGGCTTTTCTTTCCCATTGATCCCGGTGCAAATGCCTCGCTCGGTGGGATGGCTGCGACCAATGCCTCGGGCACGAATGCGGTTCTGTACGGGACGATGAAGGACAACGTACTCTCGATTGAGGCGGTCATGTCCGACGGGCGCATCATTCGCACAGGGACCCGCGCGCGGAAATCATCAGCGGGATACGACCTGACGCGCCTTCTGGTTGGGTCCGAAGGCACGCTGTGCATCATCACTGAAATCACCCTGCGCTTGCGCGGTATTCCCGAAGGTATCAGCTCGGCGCGCTGTTCCTACCCGTCGGTTGACGCCGCGTGCCGTACGGTTATGGCGGTAATCCAGTACGGTCTGCCCGTCGCACGGATCGAACTGCTTGATACGGTGATGGTCAAAGCGCTGAACGCCTATGCCAAACTGGGTTTGCCTGAAACGCCGCTGTTGTTGCTAGAGTTTCACGGCACCGAAGCCAGCGTTATCGAGCAATCGGAAATCTTCGGCGCTTTGTCAGAAGAGTTCGGTGGTACGGGCTATCAAGCCACGACCACGACAGAAGAACGCAACAGGCTGTGGAAAGCGCGCCACGACGCCTATTGGGCAATGCTGCAATACAGACCCGGTGCAAATGGTGTGGCGACAGATGTATGCGTGCCGATTTCGCGGCTTGCGGAATGTGTGACAGCGGCCCAGAACCGGGCCGAGGAACTCGGCCTCGTGGTGCCCGTGATTGGCCACGTGGGCGACGGCAACTTTCACGCCACCCCGCTGGTCGATATGACGAACCCCGACGAGGTGGAAAAGGTCGCAGGCTACGTGTCTTGGCTGAACGAACTGGCGATCTCGATGGAAGGGACCTGCACCGGAGAGCACGGCATCGGACAGGGAAAAAAATCTTACCTTATCAAAGAGCTGGGAGAGGCCACCGACTTTATGGCCGATATCAAGAAAGCACTTGATCCCAAAGGTATCCTGAACCCCGGCAAAATTGTCTGAAGCATGCGTTGGGTGGCGTGCGATGTTGGTCTGCGATGTGACAAAATGGCGGGTTAGCGTCCGACCTAACCTTTGATGCCAGCCTTAGCATCAATAGCTGCGCGCGGACTTTGACTGTGGCCGTAAAGCAAGTACGAGACTGCGGTATTCGCCACTATGCGGCGTTGTGAAATTACAAGGCTGAATGCTGGGTCCCAACTACTGACAGTGGTCTATTCACATAGTGCTTTTAGTGTATCCCTGATGAGTAAGGGCTCCGATTTACACAGGGCGCTGTAACAAACCCTTTTGCTGCCTCATCAACAACAGGACAGGGTAAAATTCTGCGTAATTGACATACGTCTGAGCTTCAGCATTTCGGTATGTCATTGCAATATGAGTCGCGCCAAATGACCGTTTCCAAAATCTTGAAATAGTACTGTGGTTTGCGAATATTGTTCTCATATAGGAAACGGAAAACACAAAAATGCCGTAATTCTCCATCCGCTTGTTGAACGAAGTATCCGCGTCTTGCACACATAGGATCATGGCAATAACGTCAAATGGTCCGAGTTGGATTTGGTAAACTTATGTGTGAGTGGAAACTATGAAGAATACTTTAAAGAAATTTGCAATAGCGTCGCTGTTGTGTGGCGTGGCCGGTGGCGCTTCGGCAGCATCTTTCGATTTTTATCTCGGTGGGAACGGCGGAGCCGGTGAATCCTACTCCTACGAGTTCAAACGGTGTGACATTAACTGTTACCGCGGGATCGTTCAAAGACGGTTTCGACGGAAACTACAGCACCCAGTATGACGACGACGGGAATGCAGTTCAGGGCTACATCACTAGTGGCAACGACTATGACCAAAACGCTCTGGTAGGTCAGTTTTCCAGCGGCTTGGGTGTCTACAACAACACCTACAATTGCGGAAACCACATCTGCACAACAGATGACTATCATACAGTTGATGGCAGCAATTGGGATGATTTCCTGATCCTGTCGTTCTCTGAGGATGTGCAACTGACATCAGCGGATTTCGAGTATTTTGGCAGTCATGACGACTTCCGTCTGTTTTATGACCTGTCCGGTGACGGTGTTCTCGGTGACGACGACTTCATTTCTTACAGAGAGAATGACGATCCTTTCTACGGCTTTCCTGTCGTTAGCACGAATTTGATCGGCTTTGTGGCGACAGATAACAATGACAAATGGAAACTGAAAAGTGTCCACGGACATGTGTCAGCCGTTCCGCTGCCAGCCGGTGGCCTTTTGCTCCTTGCGGGTCTCGGGGGGCTCGGCCTGTTGCGTAAACGCTCAAGCTAATCTAGCGACATTAACGTGTACTAACACTAAACTGAACAGGCCCGGCAGGGCCTGTTCCGCGTCATTCGCAAGTCAATTCACACCGGCGACTGGTGTTGGCGCAAAGGCAGTGATGTTCGCTCTGGAAAAGAGCGGGTAGCCCACGTCGCGAACTGACCCTTTATCTAAAGAGCGGCCTGCAAATGCTTTCCCTGATAGCTGGCGTGCGACTATGTCGCTTTCCCGCCATGACGCGTCGGGTGCGTTTGGCGCGGGCAAGGGCAGTTCGGTAAAGCTGTCGCAAGGTCCGCATCAGGGAGTCGTGCGTCATGAAAACCCAAGTCAAAGCTCTTGTCGTAGGCGGTGGCGCCGTTGGCACTTCGATTGCGTATCACCTGGCCCGTGCGGGCTGGGACGACGTGATGCTGCTGGAGCGTGACGAGCTCACGTCAGGCTCAACCTGGCACGCGGCGGGCCTGCTGCCTTACTTCAACATGTCCTATGCAACGACCCACATTCACGACTACTCCATCCGGTTTTACAAAACTTTGGAAGAGGAGACCGGCCTGAACGCGGGCTTTGCCGTCGTGGGCAACCTGCGCATGGCGCAGACGCAGGAACGGATGGATGAGTATATGCTCTATGCCTCCACCGCCGAGACCTGCGGCGTACCTTATCAGTGGATGACGCCGGACGAGATCAAGGCGAAATGGCCGCTGATCGAAACCTCGGATCTAAAGGGTGCGCTGTACCACCACACTGATGGTTATATTAACCCCGCCGACGTGACCATGGCTATGGCCAAGGGTGCCCGCCAGCGCGGTGTCATGATCGAACGAAAATGGCAGGCCGATGCATTTCACTGGAACGGCACTCATTGGGAAGTGACCGCGACCAAGATGGTGGAAAAGGGTGGCAATCTGGTGCCCTCGGACGAACAGGTTGTAATTACTGCGGAACATGTGGTCACAGCCTCCGGCAACCACGCGCAGCGCACGGCACAGATGCTCGGCATCAAGATGCCCGCGATCCCTGTAGAGCATCAGTTCATTGTCATGGATCAGGACCCAGAGCTGGTAAAATTCCGCGCTGAAGGTAACGTCGAACATCCGGTGATCCGCGATGCCGATGCGCAGTCATATGTGCGCGAGGAACGCGGCGGCTGGATCCTGGGTGTCTACGAGCAGAACGCGCCTGCGCGCTTTGAATACGGGGTGCCCGACAGCTTCCGTGCGGACCTGTTCCAGCTCGATCTGGAGCGGATCGAGGAACAATACCTCGCCATGATTCACCGTGTGCCATCTTGCGAGGAAAGCGGGCTGAAGGATGATTTCAACGGCCCCATCTGCTACACGCCTGATGGCAACCCGCTGGTCGGTCCGGCACCGGGCCTGCGGAACATGTGGCTTGCCGAAGGGTTCTCTTTCGGGATCACTGCGGCGGGTGGCACTGGGTATTACCTTGCGCAGCTGATGGTCGACGGTGAGGCCGAGATCGACATGGCGTCGCTTGACCCCAAACGGTATGGCGACTGGATGACCACGGAATTTGCCGCGCGCAAGAATGAGGAATGCTACAGCCACGTCTACATCCTGCACCACCCCGACGAAGAACGCCCTGCCTGCCGCCCGCTACGCACGTCACCAGTATATGACCGTCAAGCTGCGCGCGGCGCGCAATTCGGCTGGGTGAACGGATGGGAGCGTCCGAATTACTATGCGCCCGAAGGATTTAGCGACCATGACGCGCGCTCTTTCCGGCGTGGTGGCTGGTGGCAATATGCCGTCGAAGAAGCCAAGGCGATCCGCGAAGGCGTGGGCCTGATCGATGCGACGGCCTTTACCAAACATCTGGTCAAAGGACCGGGAGCTACGCAATTCCTGGACTGGTTCACTTGCAACAAACTGCCCAGCGTTGGCCGCATCAACCTGACCTACGCATTGACAGGCCACGGCACAACGCGCACAGAATACACGATTGTGCGGCTGGCCGAGGATGAGTATTACCTCGTCTCCGCAGGCGCTTGGACAGCCTATGACGCGGATTACCTGCGTAAGGCCATCGAAGACAAAGCACCCGAGTTTGGCTATATCGAATGCCACGACGTGACCTCGCAATGGGGTGTTTTTGCCATAGCTGGCCCAAAATCGCGCCATGTGCTGAACGAGATCGTCAAGGATGCGGACCCCGCGAGCGTACTGTCAAACAAACGCTTTCCGTGGCTGACCATGCGCAACATCGAATTGGGCATGTGCCCTGTCCGTGCGATCCGTGTGGCCTATACCGGAGAGCTTGGTTGGGAGTTGCACCACCCGATCGAGATGCAGAATTATCTGTTCGACCAGCTTGAGAAAGCGGGCGAAAAGCACGGCATGAAGCTGGTGGGCGCGCGGGCCCAAAACTGGCTGCGGCAAGAGAAATCTTATCGCGCCTTTGGGAACGAGTTGGGCCGCGATGCCACGCCACTTGAGGCCGATCTGCCGCGTTTCATCGACCTTGGGAAAGAGTTTCACGGCAAAGCAAAGCTGGAAGAGACCGGTGTGCGGTCGAAATGTGTGACACTGTTGATCGACGGGCCAGACGACGCCGACCCTTGGGGCCGCGAGGCGCTCTATCACGGTGACACGCGTGTGGGCCGTCTCACGTCGGGTGGCTATTCGGTGGCTTTCGAGAAATCCATTGGCATGGGCTATGTCACGCCCGATCTGGCGGTGCCGGGCACGAAACTCAAGGTACGGATGCTGAACAAGTTGTGGGATGCAGAGATCGTCGAAGATAGCCCTTATGATCCAAAAAATGCCCGCATCCGCTTGGATGGTTAACGCGTTGCGATAAAGGCAAGATTGTTGGCGGGCATCTCGGCGCGTTCAACAGACGCAGCCCCCGCCTGCCAAAGCCAGTCTTCGACCGTGGCGTCGTCTTTGTAGCCAATCGCCGGGTTTGCATGGGTCAATTGACCGTGAAATCGAGCGTCGCCTTCGCTGGTCAATTCACCGCTGCGCATAAAAGGGCCGTAAAGGATAAACCGCCCGCCCTTGCGCAACGCACCGAGGGCTTCGGTCACCAGCGTTTGCGCCTGTTGTTCCTCTATCAGGTGTAAAAGATTGATAAGCAGCACCAGATCATGCTGCCCGTAGGCCGCGTGCCAGCCTTTTTTGGTTGCGTCCAGCAAGCGGGCGGGTTTCACGTTTTCAAGCGCGCTCTCGGCCGCATAGGCGTTGATGCTGGCGATCCGCGCCGCATCCATATCGCTGGGTTGCCATATCAGGTTGGGCATAGCGCGGGCAAAGGCGATCACATGCTGCCCAGTCCCACTGGCGATCTCAAGCGCTTGGCCGTTGTCAGTCGCATGGGTTTTGATTAATCCGCACAGAACCTCAACATTTCGTTCGGCGGCGGGTGCGTGTAGTTTCGCGCCCTCCAGACGGCTTGCAACACTTGCAGTCGGGGGCAGTTTTCCGGTCATCTAAGCCTCTCTGGTCTGAGCGCGTCCACGGCGCTGGTGGGCAGGTCGGGCGGGCGGTCAAAAACCAGACCGGCTATCCACCGCGTGGCTGCAGGCGAGTTTTGCATCCTGTAACCGCCTTGACCTGCACACCAGACAAGCGCGGGTTGGTCGGGGACGGTACACAAGACCTATGTATGGTCCGGCGCGAAGCTGAGCAATCCCGCCCAGCTTTCTAGAAGGCGGTTTACGGGCGTCCGGGTCGTTTTCGAAAGCTCTGCCGCGACCGAAAGGCTCGAGACACCACCGCCATTGACGACAATGTGCGTCATGCCTGTTCTTCAAGCCGATCCGTAGCGGGCGGCGGTGTTGGGCTAAGGGCCGCCATTCGCGCGTAAAGCTCTGGGGAAAGCTTGTAATCAATTGCAGCAAGCGACGGGGTCAACTGTTCAATAGAGCGGGCCGAGATAATCGGCATTGGCCCTGTTTCATGGGCCGCGACCCAAGCTACAGCAAGTGTCGCAGGGTCTGTGCCCACTTCAGCCGCGAGTGTCGCCAACCCGCCCGCAGCAGTATGCATCCAGCTTACCCCGTAGCGCGCGGCATAGCTGTTGTTTTCGGTCAGCCGGCCCGTGCCACCCTGTCGGTACTTTCCCGTCAGAAGCCCGCCGCCCAATGGGGAATAGGGCGCGCAGGCCACCCCTTGATCGCCGCACATCGGCAGTATTTCGACCTCGGCCTGACGTTTCACCAGATTGTACATTGGCTGCAGAATATCGACGCTCAAGTCAAATTTGGCGGCGATGGCGATGGCCTTCATCACCTGCCAGGCGGCAAAATTTGATAGTCCCACATAGCGGATTTTGCCCCCAGCTTTCAGACCGGCAAAGGTCTCCATGGTCTCGTGCAAGTCGGTGTCAGGATCAAAACGGTGCAGGTAGAGGATGTCGACCATATCCATGTTCAGCCTCTGGCGGGATACTTCGAATGTCTCAATCATATTCTTGTGGCCAGCACCACCTGCGTAGCCCACTTTGGTTGCGATCAGCAGGCGGTCGCGGTCGGGGGCGGCAAACTGCCCCAGCAGTGTCTCCGACTGGCCTTCCGTATAAAGATAGGCGGTGTCAAAGTGGTTAATCCCGCGTTCTCGCGATGCTTCGAACATCGCGCGAGATGCCGGAGCATCCGCGCCGTCGCCAAATTGCATCGTTCCGAAAGCAAGCCTGCTTGCGCGCGTACCATCCAGTGTTTTCAAGTGTTTTGCCATAAGATCAGGAGTGACACGGGCAGCTTCGCGGTGCAACTGTCATTCCAGTGAAGGGCAATTCAGAGGGGGTGCTATGATCGTTTTGGACAAACAAGCCTTGCATGCAACTATGCGGGATGCGGCGGGACCGGGATGGACCAGCCTGCGCCTTTTGGTGAAATCCGATGGTATGGGGTTTTCCATGACGGAAACCCACGTGTTGCCGGGTGCTGTGCTTGAGTTGGAGTACAAACACCATATCGAAGCCTGCTATTGTATTGGCGGCGAAGGTGTGGTGACAGAACACGCAACCGGTGCTGAGCACCGCATCAAGGCGGGTGTCCTCTATGCGCCGGACGCCCATGATGCCCATCAGGTGCGGGTTGTGGGTGACGCGGCATTGCATCTGATCTGTGTATTCTCGCCCGCACTGCAAGGTGATGAGGTGCACGGCCCAGATGGCAGCTACGCTGCCGACGTATCCGGTTGAAAACCCAGCACAAAGCGCGCCACTTTCTCGGCGCTCATCTCGCACGGGTAAAGCCGTGCGCCTGTGCCCAGCAGGTAAAGGTTCAGGCTGATGTAGTCGCGCCCTCCCAGTTCTTCGGCAACCAGTTTCATGGATTTGCCGCCGTTGAACACAGATTTCGTCGCGACATACCTGCGCGTGTCACAGGTTCCGGTCAGTGTGCCTGCAGGCAGGGATGATAGTGCACAGACAACGTTGTCTGGCGCTTGATCGGTCACGATTTCTGGCCGATTTTCGGCTCGGTGCCCGCTTTTATGCGCGCAATATTCGCGCGGTGCCGCCAAAAAATTAGGGCGGCGAGTGCCGCGCAAAGCAGAACTGCGTCCGGCGCGCCAAGTACAAAGGCCAGTGGCACAGAAGCCAGCGAAGACACAAGCGCGCCCATCGACGAAATGCGCGTGGCAAAAGCGCCCGCGAGCCATGCAAGACAGCAACCGATTCCAACAGGCCAGGCCAGCGCCAGCACAATCCCTAAAAACGTGGCGACCCCCTTGCCTCCGGCAAAGCGCAGCCAGACCGGGTAGCAATGGCCGATCATTGCGGTCAGCCCTGCGATTTGCGCAAGATCTTCGCCGCCTGCAGCACGCGCCGCCAGCACAGCAAATGCACCTTTGCCGCCGTCAAGGATCAGCGTGAGTGCTGCCGCCAGTTTGTTGCCGGTGCGCAGTACATTCGTGGCACCAATGTTGCCCGACCCGATGGTGCGCAGATTGCCCAGCCCCATGAGCTTTGCGAGTACCATGCCGAAAGGAATAGACCCCAGGAGGTACCCGATCACGGCCCATAGCGCGATCAGGGCGGCGGAACTTTCAATCACTGGCGTCATGGTTTTGCATACACCCGTTCACCCGCCACATAAGTGGCCAGAACCTTGCCCTGCATCCGTGCACCGTCAAAAGGCGTGTTGCGCGACTTGGATTTGAGGGTCGCACGGTCCATCAGGAAAGGCGCGTCAGGATCGAACAGCACTAGATCGGCAGGTCTGCCCACCGTCATGCGCCCGCAGTCGAGGCCCAGCCGTTTGGCCGGGTTCAGCGACATCGCGCGCCAAAGCGTTGGCAGATCAATCAGGTCGGCATGATAAAGTCGCATTGCAGCTGGCAACAGCGTTTCGAGCGCCACAGCACCCGATGCAGCCTCTTCAAAGGGCAGGCGTTTGCTTTCTTCATCCTGTGGCGTGTGCATCGAGGAAATGATGTCGATAAGACCGGATTTGACAGCCTCGACCACGGCGAGCCTGTCGGTTTCATCGCGTAGCGGCGGCTTGAGTTTGAAAAACGTGCGGTAGTCAGCCACATCCAGTGCGTTCAGCGTCAGGTGATGGATTGACGTTCCTGCGGTTATGTCATGCCCGTTGGCCTTGGCCCGTTCCAACGCGGGCAGGGCGCGGGCGCAGGTGATCTGGTCCGCGTGATAGCGCGCGCCCGTCATCTCGACCAAAGCGATGTCGCGGTCCAGCGCCATACGTTCGGCCATCGGCGACACCGCGGGGAGGCCCCGCAACGATGCAAATTTGCCCGAGGTGGCCGAGGCCCCTTGGCTTAGCCCTGGGTCTTGCGGGTGCGCAATGACCAGCGCGCCGAGGGATCTTGCATAAGTCAGCGCACGTGACAGCACTTTGGTATCGGTCACCACGCGGTCGCAATCGGTGAAGGCCACAGCGCCAGCGTCCATCAAAAACCCGATCTCAGTCATCTCGCGACCCGCGCGGCCTTTGGTCAAAGCGGCCATGGGCAGAACGTGCACGGGGGCTGCCTCATTCGCGCGCCGGGTTACAAATTCAAGCGTCTCGGGGCTGTCGATTGCAGGCGTCGTGTCCGGACGTGTGACCATTGTGGTGACGCCGCCCGCAGCCGCGGCGAGCCCCGCCGAGCGGTAGCTTTCCTTATGCCGCTCTCCCGGTTCGCAGACCTTCACACCGATATCGACAAGCCCGGGCGCTATGTATTTTCCGTTGCAGTCAATGACGTCGCCCGCGCCGCTACGAAACGGGTTCGTTTTATTGTCAAAGGTTTCGGTGATAACGCCCTGCGATATCGTCACCGCGCCATAGGTCACCGTTCCGGCCTCGGGATCGACCAAGTAGACGTTGGTGAAGGTTGTGTCTGACATGCTTAGCTTCCCACCCAAACCATCAGACCGACCAGCGCGAATAGTACCAGCAGGGCCACAGTTGCAATGCGGCCTGACATCGCCGCGTCCGATGGGCGTTTACGGTCCGGCTGTGTCGGTTCCTGATAGGGGAGGGCTGATGGCGTGCTCAGATCGACGTTACCGGTCCAGTCGACGCCCTCTTGCGGGTAGGTGCCGATCAGAGTGAGGTCCGGGGCAAGCGTCAGCTTTTGCGCCGTGCCACCGAAGGCGCTGGAATAGACGATCATGACCCAACCGCTGAGGGCCGCGAGTTTCGCACGGTCCCTCTCAAGGCTCTCATGCGCGATACCGGGGCCTTCCAGTAGGTAATCGGGCAGGCTCATGTCGCCCAGATCAGACAGGGCAAAGACTTCGGTGCGGGTGCTGTCGACGGTGCCGCCCAAGGCTTGATCTTGCGGTGTCGCATTGCCCAAGGGCGCGTTGTCCTTGAGCGCTTGCGCGCCTGCATCGTCCATCGAAAGGGCAAAGACGCGCACAAGCCCGTTTTCAAGGGCCGGAATGTCGATTGCTTCAGTCATGCGAACCCCTCGTTTGCATCTCGCGTCAGGCGCAGATTGCGTGCCAGCAGGTCCATTGCGGCCATGCGCACCGCGACACCCATCTCGACCTGATCTTGAATAACGCTGCGGTTGATGTCGTCGGCCAGTGTGCCGTCAATCTCGACCCCGCGGTTCATTGGACCCGGATGCATGACGATCGCGTCGTCTTTTGCGTGGCCCAGCTTTTCCGCATCCAGCCCGTAGCGGTGGTAATATTCCCGCTCGGAAGGGATAAAACCTCCGTCCATGCGTTCTTTCTGCAGCCTCAGCATCATGACCACATCAACGTCTTGCAACCCTTCAGCCATATTGTCGAAAACCTCGACCCCGAATTCGGATATGCCCGCAGGCATAAGCGTTGGCGGGCCGATAAGGCGAATACGGTTTTCCATCTTGCCCAGCAGCAAAATGTTCGAACGCGCCACGCGGCTATGGGCGATATCGCCGCAAATGGCGACAGACAAGCGGTGCAGGCGTCCTTTGGCGCGACGGATCGTCAGCGCATCCAATAAGGCCTGCGTCGGGTGTTCGTGCCGCCCATCGCCTGCGTTCAGCACCGCGCAATTAACCTTCTGGGCGAGCAAATCCACGGCACCCGAGTGCGGATGCCGTACTACCAGCAGGTCAGGGTGCATCGCATTCAGCGTCAGTGCGGTGTCAATGAGTGTTTCGCCCTTTTTGACCGAGCTGGCCTGCATGGCCATGTTCATCACATCTGCGCCAAGCCGCTTGCCCGCGATCTCAAAGCTCGCCTGTGTGCGGGTCGAATTTTCAAAGAACATGTTAATCTGGGTCAGCCCCACCAGCGCATCCGCGTGTTTGTCAGGTTGGCGGTTCAGGGTTGCGTATTCATCCGCCAGATCAAGCACCGTTTTGATCTCTTCGGGGTGCAAGGGTTCGATCCCAAGCAGATGTCGGTGCGGAAACGTCATAAGCTGCAACCTTTGGCGATTTGCCACCTTATAGGGAGGGGTTCAGCCATGGGCAAGGCGTGCCAAGAAAACCCGCAAACCTGATGTTCAAGTCGGGCGCGCTGCGGCATAGAGTATGGAAATGGAATCACCCGACTATCATCATGCGTTGGCGCTTTTGAACTGGCAGATCGAGTTGGGCGCGACTGAGGCGATCTGTGATGCGCCTGTAGATCGCTACACAGTGCCGGAAAAGACGCAGGCGCCGCAAAAGTTGGCGGACCCCGCGCCTGTGCGCGGCGCCGTGCCCGCCGTGCCCGAGGTGGATGCGGTGGCCGAAGCCAAGGCGCATGCAGCCGCAGCACAAGATCTAGACGGGTTGCGTTCGGCTTTGGGTGCTTTTGACCACTGCACACTGAAACGCGGAGCACGCAATCTTGTGTTCAGCGACGGGCAGGCAGGTGCGCCCGTGATGATCGTGGGCGAAGCGCCCGGTCGGGATGAAGACCGTGAGGGGCGACCGTTTGTGGGGCGCGCAGGCCAGCTTTTGGATCGCATGCTGGCCGCCATCGACATGGGGCGGGATCACGCAACGCATCCCGTGTACATCACAAATGTTCTGCCATGGCGCCCGCCGCAGAACCGTGACCCCAATCCTGACGAAATCGCCATGATGCGCCCTTTTGTCGAGCGGCACATCGCCCTTGCTGCTCCTAAAGCGCTGGTCGTTATGGGCAATATCTCGGCGCATGCCTTGCTGGGCAAGAAAGGGATAACCCGTCTCCGTGGACACTGGACAGAGGCGCTGGGCCTGCCAGTATTGCCGATGTTCCACCCTGCTTATCTGTTGCGCAACCCGGCCGCAAAACGCGAGGCATGGGCGGATCTTTTAAGTTTGAAAGCCCGCCTGCACGATGGTTGACCCGCTCACGCTTGCAGCTTTTATTCCTGCAGCACTGGCGCTGAACCTCACGCCTGGTTCGGATATGCTGTTTTGCATCGGCCAAGGGGTGCGGTCCGGCCCACGTGCTGCATGGGCTGCCAGCGCAGGCGTGGCGACGGGCGGCATGATCCATGTGCTGATCGCGGGCGCAGGCCTCAGCGCGCTGCTGGCACAGTGGCCTGTTGCCTTTGATGTCATCCGGTGGATTGGCGTGGGATATCTCTTGTGGCTGGCCTATCACACGCTGCGCGCGTCATCAGGGCCGCGCGATATCCCCGTGAAGCGCCAACAGGATGCCTATGTGACGGGGCTTGTTGTGAACCTGACCAACCCCAAGGTCATTTTGTTTGTTCTCGCCTTTGTTCCGCAGTTCATCGTGCCGGATGCGGGGCCTGTAATTCTGCAATTTGCGGTTTTCGGATTGGTGATTGCGCTTGGCGGCTTTGTTATCAATGGTGCCGCAGGCATGTGGGCGGGGTCTGTCGGTCAGCGTGTGGCACGTGGCAGCCCTGTGTTGGATTATATTACTGCAGGGCTCTTTGCCGCGCTTGCTCTGCGTTTGGCGATTTTGGAGAGAAGCTAACATGAGCCGTATAGACGAGACCAAAGACTTTATCGCGATCCGCATTGCGGTGCTGACGGTATCGGACAGCCGCGATCTGTCACAGGATCGGTCAGGCGACGTGTTGGTGGACCGTCTGGTTAAGGCCGGTCACGAGCTTGCCGACCGGCGCATTCTGCCGGATGAACGCGACCAGATTGCCGAGCAGTTGCGCGCGTGGTGCGCCGACAGTGGCATCGACGTTGTGCTGTCCACAGGCGGCACAGGCCTGACGGGGCGTGATGTGACGGTTGAAGCGCATCGCGATGTCTACGAAAAAGAGATCGATGCCTTTGGTACTGTTTTCACGATGGTTTCGATGCAGAAAATCGGGACCAGTGCTGTACAAAGCCGTGCGACAGGCGGTGTTGCCAATGGTACGTATCTTTTTGCGCTGCCGGGCAGTCCGGGTGCCTGCAAGGACGCGTGGGATGAGATTCTGGCCAAACAGCTCGACTATCGGCACCGGCCCTGCAACTTTGTTGAGATTTTGCCGCGTTTGGACGAACATCACCGACGGAAATAACAAACAAACACGTTAAATCTATAAAGCTGCTATTATCTGGCGAAATGCTGACGATCGCCCTATCTAATGGTGTAGACAGAGGATTTTCGAAAGATGCGTTTCTTGCGGCAAAGTATGGTTGGATTGTTTCTGGCGTCTGTGACGCTGGGCCTGTTGATCTATGCCGTACAAATGGTCGGGGGCGCGATACAGGACAGAATAGCAGATGAACGCCCCGCGCCGCCCGTGCGCGAACGTGTGTTCGTGGTCAATCTGGTGACCGCTGTGCCCAGCACCGAAATTCCCGTTCTGGAAACCTTTGGCGAGATTGACGCGCGCCGTACGTTGCAATTACGTGCGGCGGTTGCGGGCCGGATCATAGATCTGTCCGACAGCTTTGAAGACGGAGCCACCGTGCGGCAGGGCGATGTGCTTGTCTCGGTAGATCCCGCCGAGTTGCAGGCAGCGGTAGACCGTCTGACCGCCGATCTGGCTGATGCCGAAGCCGAGGTGCGCGACGCGGATCGCGGTCTTGAGCTGGCACTACTTGATCTGGATGCTGCGACCCAGCAGGCCAGTTTACGTCAGCAAGCGTTTGCGCGGCAACAGGATTTGGCTGCGCGTGGGGTAGGCTCTGCCGCCACAGTAGAGACGGCGGAACTGGCTGCTGCTGCAGCCCAAGCCGTTGTCATCACACGCCGGCAGGCCGTTACGCAGGCAGAGGCGCGGATCGATCAGGCGGCCACCCGTCTGGTGCGGGCACAGATCGCCTTAGCCGAAGGCAAGCGCAACCTCGCGGACACAACGGTTATCGCCCCCTTTGACGGAACACTAAGCGATACGCTGGTGGTTGAAGGGGGTTTGATCGCCGTGAACGAGCGCCTTGCCGATTTGATAGATCCGACCGATCTGGAGGTGGCCTTTCGCGTCTCAACCGCACAATACACACGGCTTCTGGACGCAAGCGGCGCGCTGATCCGAGCACCTGTGACCGTTACGCTCGATGCTACCGGCACCGATCTGGTGGCAAATGGCGTACTCAGCCGGGTGAATGCGGGCGCGGGCGAAGGGCAGACGGGGCGTTTTGTTTTTGCGCGGCTGGATCAACCGATCGGTTTCCGTCCCGGTGATTTTGTCACGGTGCGCGTGCAGGAACCGGCGCTGCGCGATGTCGTACGCTTGCCGGCCTCGGCCTATGATGCGGCAGGTCATGTGCTGGCGCTGACGGAGGGCGACCGGCTTGAAAAGCTAAGCGTTGAGCTTATCCGCCGTCAGGGTGACGACGTTTTAGTGCGGGGCAGAGATTTGCCCCAGAGAGAGGTCGTGCGCGAGCTGTCACCGCTCTTGGGGGAAGGTATCGCCGTCCGGCCCGTGCGGATTGATGGCAGTCAGGCGGCTTTGCCTCAGACCTCGGTTTTGGCCTTGAGCGACGAGCGGCGTACAAAACTGATGGATTTCGTCAAGCAAGACCCCGAAATGCCAGAGGCCGCAAAAGCACGTGTTCTGGCGCAACTGGCTGAAAAACAAGTGCCGCGCCAAGTTGTTGACCGCATTGAAAGACGGATGGGGGGCTAAGCCGTGGTGCGCAACATACCCGCATCCGCTGGCGGTATTCTGTCCTATTTCACGCGCCACAAGACGCTGGCAAACTTGCTCTTTGTGCTGCTGATGGTCGCAGGATTGGCGGCGATCCCCAATATGCGCACGCAATTCTTTCCTGATGTGGTGAATGAAACTGTTTCGGTTTCTGCGCGTTGGGATGGCGCGGGGGCCACGGATATAGACAGCAGCATTATCCAATTGCTGCAACCTGCCCTGATTGCAGTGGACGGCGTCGAAAGCACTAACTCGAACGCGCGCGAAGGCTCTGGCAGTATAAATCTTGAGTTCCAGGCTGATTGGGACATGCAGCGCGCGGTCATGGATGTGCAAACTGCCGTTGATACGATCACCAACTACCCAGACGAGGCAGAAGAGCCTGAAGTGCGCTGGTCTGCGCGCTGGGATGGTGTGACGACCGCGATGATAACGGGGCCTGTGAGCCACGAACAGCTCGCCCGGTTTGCTGATGAATTTGTCACCGACCTCTTTGCGGTTGGCGTCACACGGACCGCGCTGAGCGGTGTTGCAGCACCGCAAATCACCATAGAGGTGCCATCGGCCAAGCTAATCGCCCACGACATTACCATGTCCGAGATCGCCAGCGCCATCGCCGCCGAGGTCGACCCCGACCCGGCAGGCGACGTGTCTGGTGTCAACACACGTGTCAGCACTGGATCGGCCAAGCGCACACCTGCCGAGCTGGGCGAGATCGTACTGCGTTCCAATCCTGACGGGTCCAAGCTGCGTGTGAATGATGTGGCCCGTGTGGAGCGGTTGGGCACCGCACGCAACGAGACCTATTTTGTCAACGATCAACCCGCTGTGCGCATTCAGGTGCAACGGTCTACCGAAGGCGATGCAATAGCCATTCAGCGCAGCGTCGAAGACGTCGCAGCCAAACTCGAAGCGACCTTGCCCGAGGGCGTGTCGATTGATCTGCTACGCTCGCGCTCAGAGGCAATCTCAAGCAGGCTGAGTATTCTGGTCAATAACGGGCTGATGGGTCTTGGGCTTGTGGTTTGCCTGTT
This sequence comes from uncultured Alphaproteobacteria bacterium, assembly GCA_963796445.1. Taxonomy (GTDB): domain Bacteria; phylum Pseudomonadota; class Alphaproteobacteria; order Rhodobacterales; family Rhodobacteraceae; genus Roseobacter. The sequence continues at coordinate 42,939 of CAWCLQ010000003.1, forward strand.
GTTTTTGTTCCTTAATGCCCGCACGGCGCTTTGGGTGGCGGCGGGCATACCTGTTGCGATGCTGGCGGCGATTGCGATCATGTATCTGGGTGGCCTCACGCTGAATATGATCTCGCTCTTCGGGCTGATCATTACCCTGGGGATCGTCGTGGATGACGCAATTGTCGTGGGCGAACACGCGGACTACCGGGCAAGGCACTATGACGAAGCGCCAATGCAGGCTGCCGAAAACGCGGCCCGCCGGATGGCCATGCCGGTCTTTGCTGCGATGCTTACTACGGTGATCGCGTTTTTCGGTCTGGTGGTAATCGGGGGGCGCTTCGGCAGTTTGATACAAGACATCCCACTGACCGTGATCGCCGTGCTCGTGGCGTCTTTGATCGAGTGTTTCTTGATCCTGCCCAACCACATGGCACATGCCTTGGCGGCGCGTGCAAAAGAGCGGTGGTACGACTGGCCGAGCAGGCAGGTCAATCGCGGGTTCACGTGGATGCGCGAAACGCTGTTCCGGCCCTTCATTGCGGGTGTGATCGCGCTTCGGTATCCGGTGTTAGCTGGTGTTCTGCTGATCCTGTCCAGCCAAATGGTTCTGTTCATCAAGGGCGATGTGCAGTGGCGGTTCTTCAACGCGCCTGAACGCGGCTATGTATCAGGCAATTTTGCAATGGTCGAAGGGGCCGACCGCGAAGATTTACTTGCCATGATGCGCGAGATGCAGCGCGCCGCAGAAGAGCTGGGTGAAGAGTATGCGCAGGAGCACGGCCGTAATCCGATCCAATACATCACCACATTGGTCGGGGGAAATAACTGGCCGCGCTTGCAAGGCGTCGAAAACAAGTCGAGTGACCTGTTGGGCGGTATTTCGATCGAATTGATTGACGCCGAAGAACGCCCCTATTCCAGTTTTGCCTTTCTGGGCGACTTGCGGGAACGGGTCGAAGAACACCCGATGCTTGAGGTGCTCAGCTTTCGCGGTGGCCGGTCCGGACCGTCTGGTGATGCGCTGAGTGTCCGTTTCTCAGGGGCCGAGACGAATACCCTGAAGGCTGCGAGCATGGCGCTGCAGGATGTCTTGCTCGGCTATCCGGAAGTGAGCGCGTTGCAAGACAATCTGGCCTACGACAAAGAAGAGCTGATCCTTGATCTGACGCCACAGGGGCAGGCTCTGGGATTCACTATTGACGCTTTGGGCGGCGCGTTGCGCAACCGTTTGGGTGGTATTGAGGCCGCGACATACCCAGAAGGGCCACGCAGCGCCGAGATACGGGTCGAGCTTCCCGAGGGGGAGTTGACCGCTGATTTCATTGAACGCACACAGATGCGCAGCCCGTCAGGCGTATATGTGCCGCTGGCCGATATCGTTAGCGTTGACCGCCGCACAGGGTTCAGCACGGTCCGTCGCGAGAACGGCGTGCGCGTTGTGACGGTGAGCGGAGACATTTCCGAAGATGATCCCGCGCGCGCCACCGAAATCGAAGAAAGCCTGCGCGACAGTATTTTGCCCGACATCTCCAGCACCTATCAGGTGCAATGGGAAATGGCCGGTCAGTCTGAGCAGGAGAACCGGTTTCTGCAGGACGCGCTGACGGGCTTCATCCTGTGCATGACCGGCATCTATCTGGTTCTGGCGTGGGTTTTTGCCAGTTGGACCCGACCGGTCGTGGTGATGGCGATCATTCCATTCGGGCTAGTGGGTACGATCTATGGTCACTGGGTCTGGGACGTGCCGCTAAGCATGTTCACCGTCGTGGGTTTGCTTGGTATGACGGGGATCATTATCAACGATTCCATCGTGCTTATCACCACCATTGACGACTATGCAGAGGAACGCGGTCTGATCCCGTCGATCATCGACGGTGCTGCTGACCGCTTGCGGCCTGTGCTGCTCACCACGATGACAACCGTTTTGGGCATGATGCCACTGCTTTTTGAAACCAGCCGCCAGGCGCAGTTTCTCAAGCCTACGGTGATTACACTGGTCTACGGGCTTGGGTTCGGGATGTTTCTGGTTTTGCTGGTCGTGCCTGCGCTGATCGCGGTCCAGCACGACTTTGCCCGGCAAATGATGGCGACGCGCCGTGCGGTTGTACTACCTGTGGCCCGTCTGCGCTTTGTATACTGGGGGTTGTCTGCGCTGATTGCGATATGGTGTGCAGCAACGATGGGCGTTGCGGTCTGGACGGGCGCGCTGTGGCCGGTGCTGCCCGCCATTTTGCCCGCACTGGGCCAGATGTCGGCGCTACCGGCGGCGTTGGGCACGTTTATTTTAGGCGCTGCGACGCTAATCTTGCTGACCTATTGCGTGGTCGCGATCTCGGCACGCAGGCCAAGCGCTGTTGGTCCTTAACCCGCCGAGCACCCTTTGACATCAACGGCGTATTTACTGCCCAGAACCGTGATCCGAACCGCAGAGCGGTCAAGCGCAATGGTGCCGCCGTTGATATGGACCATCTCGGAGGTCGCTACCACGGTTGAGCCTGTACGCTTGGTTTTCGCTTCGCTGACCCAGACGTGATCCTGACCGGTTTCGATCACAACATACTCAGTCCCGCCTGCGGAGGGCATTGCGATCCGCGTTTCAATGGCAAGCCCGTCAGATGTGGGTGAAACGATGCAAGTGGCGGATGTAACACCCGCTTCGGCGGCGCTATATGGTTGTGATGCAAGTGCCGCCGCAATGGCAGGCGTCGGGGTCAGTCCTTCTGCGTCTATCTGCGCGGCGAATTCCAGACTGTGTGGCACGCAAACATCCGCACAGATGCCCATTTCCATCGTCGCTTTCAAAGCGACCGGTGCGCCATCCTGAGCGGGTTTGATGTGCAGTGGAATCACCAGATTGTTTTCGTATCCAACCGACCGCATGCCGTTTTGGTCAAAAACCTTGGGCGCAGGCCAGTTGATGGCCACGCTGTCCAAGTTACTGGAGCCTGACCAGTCGAATTGCGGGGGGATGCCCGCATCACCGGGTGCGCGCCAGTAGGTCTTCCATCCCGGAGCCAGAGACAGACGCAGTGCGGCCATTCTGGTGCCGTCAGACATGACCCATCCGGTCAGAACCTCGCCGGTGACGGGTACTTTGAAGGGTGTTTCAGCAGCCGCAGGACCGGAGAGTGCGGCACACAGTGCGGCAAGAGATAAAACATATTTCATGGTACCTATATGTGACTTGGGCGGAAAAAAGCCAAGTCACGTTCCGTTCAGGGATGTTTCGGCAGCGCAGCATGGCTTTGCGCTTGCGCCCGCAGGACCGGCGGGTCATCTTTGTGTGGCACGTAAAACAGACGCTTGAGGAAGATGATTAAATCTTGAAGGCAAAATACTGATCGCGATGCCGTCGATGCTAGACCCTAGGTTTGAGCATTCGGTGATACTGCTTTGCTCGCATTCCGACAAAGGGGCGATGGGGCTGATTGTCAATAAACCAAACCGAGATATCAAATTGCGCGATGTGCTGGATCAGTTGGAGATCCCAGGCGCGGGTGATGGCGAAGACATGACGGTGCATTACGGCGGGCCGGTTGAGACGGGGCGCGGTTTTGTTCTGCATACGGATGATTACAAGTCCAGCCTGCACACGATGGCTGTTCCGGGTGGGTTCGGCATGACGGCTACTTTGGACATTCTGGAAGAGATCGCACAGGGCTCTGGCCCCAAGCATGCCATTTTGGCCCTTGGATATGCGGGCTGGGGGCCAGAGCAGCTGGAAAATGAAATCGGCCAGAATGCCTGGCTGACGGCAGATGCCTCGCCCAACCTGTTGTTTCAGGTGCCAGGACCCCAGATGTGGTCGGCAGCACTTGAAAGCCTTGGTATTGATCCGCTGAGCCTGTCGTCGGCTGCGGGGCACGCCTGACGCGCGCTAGCGTGGTGCAGCGGCGCGTTCAAGCCGGTCGTTGATGGCTGCGCCCAAGCCAGTATGTGGCACGGAGGCCACCGCGATGCGCTGACCCGTCGCGTCCAGCCGGTGCAGATACTCGAACAAATGTGCTGCGGCCTCGGTCAAGTCACCGGTTGGCGACAGGTTCAGATCGCAAGGCATTTCGCCAAATCCCAATAGAACTTCACCCTCTTGGCGTGTGGTCGCGTTCAGCCGGACAGAGGCCTGTGGTGCGTAATGCGAGGTCAACTGGCCGGGGGCCGAGATTTCCCCTGCCGCGGGATCTTTCAAACGCGCGCCCAACACGGCTTCTATTTCCTCGCGCGCGACACCACCCGCGCGCAACAATACCGGCTCGGATGTCAGCCCGACGATCGTGCTTTCCAGTCCAACATGGCAGGAGCCGTCATCAAGAACGGCATCAATGCGCGCCCCCAACCCATCAATCACATGCTGCGCGTTTGTTGGGCTGATCCGCCCCGAAGAGTTGGCGGAAGGCGCTGCAACAGGGCCGTCAAAAGCAGCAAGCAAGGCCTGCGCAGCAGGGTGCGCCGGCACACGTATGGCCACGCTTGGCAGTCCTGCAGTGACCAGCGAAGACAACCCGTGATCCGGCGCGAGCGGCAGCACAAGGCTAAGCGGTCCGGGCCAGAAGTGAGCGGCCAGCAGTTCTGCCGTATCTGACCATAAGGCAAGCCCTGTCGCCTGATCTGTACTGGCGACATGCACGATCAGGGGGTTAAAGCTGGGTCTGCCCTTGGCCTCGTAGATGCGTGCGACAGCCGTCCCGTTGCGGGCATCTGCACCCAGTCCGTAGACTGTCTCGGTCGGGAAGGCGACAAGCGCACCTTGGCGTAGCAATTGGGCTGCCTGAATAACGTCATGGGCTTGCGCGGATAAAATGACAGGGTTGCTCATGACAGTCTGTGACGCCGCGTTTCTGTTGCCGTTCGAGGCAGAGCGCCTCATTAAGTGTCAGCCTTTATAAGTTGCCCGTACCTTTGCCAAGGTCATGCTGCACTGTTCCGGAGACATCCAATGCCCTACCGCGCGCCTGTAGATGAATTTTCCTTTTTGCTCGACCATGTTGTGGGCTTTGACGAGGTGCAATCGACCGAACTTTTTGCCGAAGCCTCGAACGACGTCAGCCACGCCATTCTGACAGAGGCGGGCAAGATGTGCACGGAAGTCCTATCGCCGCTGCAGCGCATGGGTGATCTGCATCCGGCGACCTTGGAAAACGGCGTTGTGCGCACTTCTCCAGGCTTTGCAGACGGCTGGAAAGCAATTGCCGAGGGCGGATGGGTGGCTATTATGGCTGATCCCGATTTTGGCGGTATGGGCTTGCCGATGACGCTGGCCACCTGTGTGAACGAGATGATGGCCGGTGCATGTCTGTCGCTGCAATTGGCACCGCTGATGGCACAAGGTCAGATTGAAGCGCTTGAAAACCATGCCAGCCCCGAGATTAAGGCGTTGTATTTGCCCAAGCTAATTTCCGGTAAATGGACCGCTACGATGAACCTGACCGAACCGCAGGCCGGATCGGACGTAGGTGCGTTGTCCACTAAGGCCGAACCGCAGGGTGACGGCCGCTATGCGATCACGGGCCAGAAGATATATATAAGCTGGGGCGATCATGATGTGGCCGAGAACATCTGCCATCTTGTGCTGGCGCGCCTGCCGGGTGCTCCTGCGGGCACAAAAGGCATCAGCTTGTTTTTGGTGCCAAAATTTCTGCCGCATGAGGATGGCACGCTAGGTGCGCGAAATGCTGTCAATGTTGTCAGTCTTGAGCATAAAATGGGGCTGCACGGCTCGCCGACTGCTGTGATGCAATACGATGGCGCAACCGGCTTTCTGATCGGTCCCGAACAGGGCGGCATGGCGGCAATGTTCACCATGATGAACAACGCACGTCTTGGCGTCGGTGGTCAGGGGACAGGGTCTGCAGAGGCTGCTTTTCAGCATGCGATGGCCTATGCGCTTGAACGTAGGCAGGGCAAGACGGCACCCGACGCCGGCACTAGTGGCACTATTGTTGACCATGCGGACGTGCGCCGGATGTTGGCCAGTATGAAGGCAGATGTCTTTGCATCACGTGCTATAGGTCTTAGCTGTGCCGTGGCGATTGATATGGCGCATGCCACGCAAAACGCCGAAGCGGAGGCACGCGCTGCCTTTCTGACCCCCATCGCCAAGGCCTTTGGGTCTGATACAGGGGTGGCTGTCGCCGATACCGGCATGCAGGTGCATGGCGGCATGGGATTTATCGAAGAAACCGGTGCCGCACAGTACAGCCGCGACGTGCGGGTCAGCACGATCTACGAAGGCACCAACGGTATTCAGGCAATGGATCTGGTCGCGCGTAAAATGGCGGATGGTGGTGAAGCTGCGCACCGACTTTTGGATGAGATCGAAGCCTTTGCGGAAACCGCCAAGACCAGCCTGCCGGAATTGGCAGAACCAGTGTGGCAAGCCGCCGAAAGCCTGCGCGAAGCTACTGAATGGCTCACGGGTCAGTCGGATCTGAATGACCGGTTTGCAGGTGCTGTGCCTTATCTGAAAGCCTTCGCCCGCGTGCTAGGAGGACACATGCACCTCAAGGCGGCGATTGCCGCCCCTGACAGCCCGCGCGTGGCGCTGGCACGATTTTATATTCATCGTCTTTTGCCGGAACACGCGGCATATTTGGCGCATGCTCAGGCCGGGGCGTCAGACCTTTTTGCGGTCAGCGCTGGCGATCTGGCGGCTTGATGGCAGACAGCAAGCGGGAAACCCTTCGGTACCCTTGGGCCGAGCCACCTGCAGAAGGCGAGGCGATCGAAGTTGCACCGGGTGTGCTGTGGATGCGCCTTCCGTTGCCAATGAAGCTGGATCACGTGAACGTTTATGCGCTGGATGAAGGCGATAGCTGGACCGTTGTCGACACAGGCTTTGCGTCTAGACGGGGCAGGTCGATTTGGCGCAAACTGCTTTCGGGACCGTTACGGGGCAGGCCGGTCAAGCGGGTCGTCGTCACCCATCACCATCCCGATCACATCGGGCTTGCGGGGTGGTTTCAGTCAGAGTTCGGTGCGGAATTGGTTACCACGCGCACGGCATGGCTGTTTGCGCGGATGCTTTGGCTGGACGAACAACCGGTCCCATCGCCGGAAACAGTCGCATATTATAAAAGCGCAGGGATGGATCCTGAAATATTAGCGACCCGCGTCAGGGAACGTCCTTTTAACTTTGCAGATGTTGTGGCGCCGATGCCGCTGGGGTTCAAACGCATTGCCAACGGTGGTGTGATTGCGATGGGCGGGCGCACGTGGGATATTCACACCGGCAACGGGCACGCGCCCGAACAGGCGACATTTTTCAGCCGCGACGACAATCTGGTGCTTGCCGGAGACCAGATCCTACCATCCATCAGCCCGAACATCGGCGTATATGCGACCGAACCGATGGCTGACCCCGTGGGAGACTGGCTGGAAAGCTGCGCGCGGTTTGCAGCACTTGCCCGCGCGGATCATCTGGTGCTGGGGGGGCATAAGTTGCCCTTCACCGGTTTGCCGGTGCGCATGCGTCAGTTGATAGACAATCATCATGGCGCGCTCGGACGGTTGTTGGATCATATAGACACTCCCAAAGCTGCAGGTGAGTGTTTTTTGCCCTTGTTCAAACGCAACATCGGAGAGGCCGAATATGGTCTGGCGCTGGTCGAGGCGGTGGCACATCTTAGTCACCTCTATCAACACGGGCAGGCAACGCGGGCGTTGCGCGAGGATGGCGCGTGGGTCTATCAACGCGTATCTTGATCCAGAAGCCGTGACCTGAATGCGCGACTGCGCCACACGCTGTTCCAAGGCGGCCGGTGGCCGCAGGGTCGATTTTGCTGCTGCGCTATAAAAACGCAGTGAAATGCGTCGCTTCAGGGTGACACGGGCCGCAGAATCCATTAGGCGTGACCTACGTGCGACCAACAGTGCAAAAAGGGACTGCGGCAATGGCAGAACACAAACACGGCGAGATGGATGTAGAAGTACAGGAAAAAACCTTTGAAGGTTTCATGAACTTCACCACAAAAGCAGTCATCGCTATCATCCTGCTTTTGATCGGCATGGCGATCTTTATTACTTGAGGCCTTTGCGGTTGGTAGTTCAGCCTTTGACGATTTGCTGCGACGCTCGCGACGTTGGCGCTCCTGTCTGCTTGTGCGACGGGTGCCGTGAATGACGCATCGCCTGAGGAAATCGCTCGGGTGGCGTATACGCCGTCTGGGCAACCCAGCCTGACTTTGATGACTGTGGTAAACAACCGTACCGGCGCAGGCGGGCATTCCAGCTTGTTGGTGTCCGGTAGCCAGCAGGTAATTTTTGATCCTGCCGGCACGTTTCAACACGAAGGCGTGGCAGAGCGTGGTGACGTGCTTTACGGTATGTCGCCTGCGTGGGTCGCGGCCTACAAGAGCGCACATGCACGCAACACCTATCACGTCGTCAGCCAGACGATTGAACTGACGCCGGCGCAAGCTGAAAGAGCCTTGCAGCTGGTTGAAACAAACGGCCCTGTGCCTAGCGCGTTTTGCGCTAGTGCGACCTCATCGATGCTGCGTCGGATCCAGGGTTTTGAGGATATTGACGTCACTTTCTATCCGGTTAATCTGATGGAACAAATTGCACAGCGCTTGGATGTCGTGACGGACAAACTCTACGAAAATGACGAAGGCGATGTGTTGGATGGGATCGTCGGCGTAGAGGGCTGACGCAACTAGCCCAGCAAAAACATACTGCCGTAGAGAACAGACGCGCCTGCAAAGATTGCGCCGAATACGTTACGCGTCACCAGCCCCACTGCCAGCGTCGCGGCCGCAGCCATCAGTCGCGGCGCGTCCAGCTGCCCGTCGGTTGCAGCAGGCCAAGCCACCAGAGGTGCAACAAGTGCTGGCAAGATCGCCACAGCCGTATAGCGCAGGTGCCGCAGCATCCAATCGGGAATTGTGCGCCCGCCCACCAGCCCAATAAACGTGAACCTCAGCACGAAGCTACCAAGGCCAAGGCCAATGATAACGATCCAAAGCTCGGTCTGGTCGATCATCGGCTTGTGCCCCGACGCTCAAAGTAAAGCTCTGCCTGAGCGCCCGCGATCATTGCGACAATGCCTGCGATCAACAGGCCCAGCGAATAGGGCACCCAAGCCATCAGCAGGCTGACCACAATCGACACCAACGTCGCGATCACATGCGCGGGCGTGCGCAGCATGGGTGCAAGCAGCGCCAGAAACGTAATGGGCAGGGCGAAATCCAGCGCCCAGCTTTCAGGGATTTGAGTGCCGAGTACCGCGCCCGCATAGGTGAAAATATACCATGCAGGCACGATCGGGGTAGACGTACCGGCGAAGTAGGCCAGTTTTTCGGGCAATGTCATCTGTGGCTTTTTTTCATACTCTACCATGCTGCAAGCGTAGGACTGGTCGAGGATGAAATAGGAGAGAATGGCCCGCTGCCAGAGGGGGGCACCCCCCAGATACGGCGTGAGCGATGCGGAATACATCGCCATACGTAGATTGACCGCAAGTGCGGATGCCAGAACGATCAGGGTTGGTGCGTCTTCGACCATTAGTTGCAGGGCGGTGAACTGCGCTGCACCCGCAATGACGGCAATCGAAAAGGCCATTGTTTCTAAGACGTTCAGGCCTGCTTCGGTTGCCAATACACCAAAAAGAACCGCAAAGGGCGCTACAACCAGCAGGAACGGCGCGCTGTCGGCACAACCGCGCCAGAATGCGGGGCGGGGGGTGTGTGTTTTCGGTGTGGTGGTGGGCATCGGATGCTTTATACAGAGACCGGATACAGAGACGGGCGACAGGTACATCAGCGCTGTGGAGGATGCAATTGGCCAGACTTGAAGACATCGGCGATTATGTGATCGCGCCAGACCCTGCGGCTGTGCGCCTGACCCGGCGCGTTCAAGGCACTGACCAGACCGGGGCCGAGGTGTCTACCAATGTCGTTGAAGAACGCCCGCTCACGATTTTTCTGAATGCACAGGAAGTCGTGACTGCGATGACAATCGGTGACTATCCAGACTATCTTGCGCTGGGTTTCTTACGCAATCAGGGGATGCTGAGCGGGGACGACGAGATTACCGGCGTGGACTACGACGAAGAGCTTGAAACCGTGATCGTGCGCACGGCGCGCAAAACCGATTACGAAGAAAAGATGCGCAAGAAGACCCGCACCAGCGGCTGTGCTGTCGGGACCGTGTTCGGGGATATGATGGAAGGGTTGCAAGACGTGCGCTTGCCACAGACGTTGGTGCATACGTCATGGCTGTATGCGCTGAGCGCGCGGATCAACCGTACTCCGTCGCTCTATCTGGAAGCGGGTGCCATCCATGGTACCGTCCTGTGTCAGGGCGCGCGGCCTTTGGTCTATATGGAAGACGTCGGTCGTCATAATGCGGTCGACAAAATTGCGGGCTGGATGTTGTCCGAAAAGGTCGATGCGGCAGACAAGCTTCTGTACACCACGGGTCGTCTGACGTCCGAGATGGTTATCAAAACTGCGATGATGGGCATTCCGGTTCTTGTATCGCGCTCTGGTTTTACCGCATGGGGCGTTGAAATCGCGCGCGAGGTGGGCCTTACGCTCATCGGCCGTATGAAGGGGCAACGCTTTGTCTGCCTGAGCGGGGAAGATCGCCTGATCCGCGATGCAAACCCTGCCGATATCGCAGAGGAGCCGCGCCGCGCAGGCCGGAAGGGCAGCACGTGAAGCAACCTTTGGGTGTTATTCTGGCAGGTGGGCTGGCAACCCGTATGGGCGGCGGCGACAAGGGCCTTTTGCCCTTAGGGCAGGGCACATTGCTCAGCCATGTGATTGACCGGCTGGAACCTCAGGTGGCGGGGCTTGCCCTGAACGCCAACGGTGACCCCGAACGGTTCGCTGACCTTGGGCTGCCTGTGGTCTGCGACAGTATCGAAGGCTTCGCCGGGCCTTTGGCGGGTGTTCTGGCGGGGCTGGACTGGGCTGCCGCCCAAGGGGCGGATACCATCGTCACCGCCGCTGCCGACACGCCGTTTTTCCCGCCCGATCTGGTGCCGCAGCTTTTGCTAAAGAGCGAAGGCATGGAGCATCCGCTGGTGCTTGCCGCCACGCCTGACGACCGGCGCGGACAGGTGCGGCATCCGACCTTTGGACTCTGGCCCGTCGCTTTGCGGGACGACTTGCGCACGGCTCTTCAGGACGGGTTGCGAAAAGTCGTGCTGTGGACCGAAAAACACAAAGGGCGCGAGGCCGTCTTTCCGGTCACAAAATTCGATCCCTTTTTCAATGTGAACACGCCGGAAGACCTGAAGCAGGCGGAGGCACTTTTGTGAGACTGTACGGAATTGTCGGGTGGAAGAATGCGGGCAAGACCGGCCTGATGGAACGTCTGGTGGCCGAGATTTGCGGGCGGGGGTTCTCGGTTTCGACTGTGAAACACGCGCACCATGTGTTTGACGTGGACCAGCCCGGAAAAGACAGCTACCGCCACCGTACCGCCGGGGCCACCGAGGTTTTGCTCGCGTCGCGCAAACGGTATGCTCTTATGCACGAGTTGCGTGATGAGGATGAACCCGAGTTAGAGGCGCTTTTAGCGAAATTGGCCCCTGTCGATCTGGTCTTGATTGAAGGCTATAAACGCGACGCCCATCCCAAAGTCGAGGCCTTTCGCGCCGAGACGAAAAATCCACTGATTGCGACCGATGATCCAACTATCAAGGCCATTGCCAGTGATACGCCGCTGGAGATCGACCGTCCTGTTTTCGATCTGAACGACACTGTGGCGATTGCTGATTTTATCCTTTCAGAGGTCGGCCTTGCATGAAGTTTGATACGGTCATGATGGTGGACTGGTCAGGCGGGAACGATCGGGGTGCGAGCCCAAAACCTGATGCGATATGGGCCGCAATTGCCCGTGAAGGCCGCGCAGAAGAGGCGCAGTATCTGCGCAACCGTCAGGTAGCCGAAGAATGGATAGGTGCTCAGCTTGATGCAGAGCGCGCAGGCGGTAGGCGGGTCTTATTGGGCTTTGATTTTCCGTTTGGCTATCCTGCAGGCTTCGCGCAGGCCCTGACAGGTAACGTATCGCCTTTCGCGGTATGGGATTGGTTTGAAACCCGTGTCGAAGACAGTACCAAAGCCAACAACCGCTTTGATCTGGCTGGTCGCATCAACACGATGTTTAAGGCGCGCGGGCCGTTTTGGGGCAATGGGCTGGCGCGGGATATTGACGGCTTGCCGCGCACGAAAAAGAATTACGATAACCCGTTTGCAGATCGCAGGCAGGCTGAGCAGCAGGCAAAGGGTGCCTTTACATGCTGGCAAATGTCCGGTGCGGGGGCTGTCGGGTCTCAGGTCTTCATGGGCCTGCCGGTTCTTGCACGCCTCAGGCGGCGTTTTGAGGCATCTGTCTGGCCGTTTGAGCCGCTGACATCAGATATTGCGATCATCGAGATTTGGCCGTCGCTGACCTTGGGTGCAGCCCCTGAGGGAAAGATCAAAGACGCATGGCAAGTCGAAGAGGTCGCGCGCACAGTCTCTTCGCTGGCACCAGAGCAGCTTGCGGACATGCTGGACGTCGATGCGCCCGAGGAAGGCTGGATATTCGGTTTGGGACATGAGGCGCAGTTAAAACAGGCAGCAAGCCAACCGCCGCGCCTGAGCAACAACTGTTTTGCGCTACCGCCCGGCGTACATTGGACGCCGGTGGCGGAAGCGCTGGCGACCCTCAAGGGCCGGTTGGTTCCCGTCGCCGAGACAACTGTGATGCCTGTTCTTGAGGCGGCCGGCCGCGTCGCGGCGACCAATTTGATTGCTCAGCGGAGTAATCCGCCTCTGCCCAACACCGCAGTGGACGGCTACGGATTTGCAGGCGGTCGCGGGGAGGGTGTGCACCAGTTGCCACTCACAAAGCAGCGCGCGGCGGCAGGCGACGCGCCTGTAACGCTTCCCGAGGGGCAGGCGATACGCGTGCTGACGGGCGCGGCGCTGCCTGTGGGCGTAGACACGGTCGTGCTGCAGGAAGATGTTACGCTTCAGGACGGGCAGATCACTTTTCGCGGGCCGATCAAGCAAGGGGCCAACACGCGCAAGGCAGGTGAAGATGTCGTGGCGCAAGATGTGTCCGTTGCTGCGGGCACGCGCATTCAAGCGCCAGAGGTCGCCTTGCTTTGCGCTACAGGTGTCGCAAGCGTACAAGTCTATAAACCCTTACGGGTCGCGGTCTTGTCCACAGGGGCGGAGCTGATTGAGATAGGCGGGGCTGCCGGAGACGGGCAGATTTTTGACGCCAACCGCCCGATGCTGATGGAGATGGTGCGCCGCTTTGGGCACAACCCGGTAGACATGGGCATTGTCCCGGATGACCGCGTGCAACTGGCGAAGGTGCTTGATGAGGCAGCGACCCGTGCTGATGTGATCCTGACCAGCGGCGGTGCATCCGCAGGTGATGAAGATCACGTATCGGCTTTGCTCAAACAAGCCGGTGCCATGAGCCTGTGGCGCATCGCCGTGAAGCCCGGTCGCCCGTTGGCGCTGGGGATGTGGCAAGGATGTCCGGTGTTCGGCTTGCCGGGCAATCCTGTGGCGGCGATGGTTTGTGCTTTGATCTTTGCGCGGCCCGCGATTGCATACCTTGGTGGCGAAGACTGGCCTGAACCGCAGGGTTTTGACGTTCCCGCCGCCTTTTCAAAGAACAAAAAACAGGGTCGTTCCGAGTTCCTGCGCGCTCGTATCCGTGACGGACATGCCGAAGTTTTTGCTTCTGAAGGGTCGGGGCGCATATCAGGCTTGTCTTGGGCTGAAGGGCTGGTGCAGTTGCCGCAAGACGCCATGACCATCACGCCTGGTACACCCGTGCGGTACATCCCATTCGGCAGCTTCGGGCTTTAGCCAATTTAGTCGAAAGTTCCCGCGACACGGCCCAGCAGCATAAAGGCGCGGGCAGTGCGCGTCTCAGCCAGAGCCGCTATTTCACCATCGCTCGCACGTGTTTCAAATTCCGCGAATGTCTTGTCGAACAGGCGCAAAAAGTGATGAGACGCGTCGCGGAAAATCGGGTCCTGTTTCATGCGGCCCGCCGTCAGCGCCAGCGAAGACCGATCCCGAATGCCGCCCAGTGCCGCGATTGGCCTGCCGCGCAGCCCTTGGCCGAAATGGCGCCACACCTCGGGGCGGGCGCGGTCAGGGATCAGGTCATCCATGTAGATGCCATCCTGGCTGAGCAGGGTCAGAACGTCTTGGGCTGCTTGCACCAGTTGCGCAGAGGGGCGATCCTTGAGGGCGCGGCGCAGGGCGGTAAAGCCGGCTTCGTCTTCAGCTGTCTCTGGGAAATTCAGAGCGCGAATAAAATCGGCCGTGTCCAAAGGTGGCGCAAAGTCCTGTGCCTGCGTGCCCAGTGCAAGGGTCGGTTGGTCATCGCCTGCATCCTGAACAGGTGCAGGTGCGGGGGCGGTTTTTTGATGGTCTCGCCGGGACGAGAATGTCGCCAGAACCGTTTCGGTCTTTCGTGCGGCTGCTGCAATCTCATCAAGTTTGCGCGCCACTGATGTGGGTTCGTTTCCGAATGCGCCACTTTGGTTCTGTGCAATGTATGTCTGGCGGATAGCGTCAATCGAAGCCTGCAGGCGCTGGCTTTCTTCGCGCATGATCTTCGAGGCGCGCGCCGCCAGTGCCGCAACCCAGATCATCGCCACTGGCATGAAAATCGCAAGCAAGGTCATCAAAAACCGCAGGCTGCTGGCACCTGCACCGCCTTCTGCCGCCTCGCTTGGGAGCAGCAAAAAGAACAGCGCAGCCCCGACCAGCCATAGCGCGGACAGACCCAGTGCTATGACTTCTATACTGGTGATGTTTTCGGTTTTGGGCCGGTCATAAATACCCAAGGGCGTCGGGCGGGACCCTACGCTTGCATCGTCATCATCCCGAGCCGCATCAGACATTGCTGTATATCCTGTCAGGCATAGACGATCTTGAGAACCTCGTAGGACTTTTCACCACCGGGCGTGCGTACTTCGACACTATCGCCTTCATCCTTGCCAATCAGCGCGCGTGCAATGGGGGATTTGATGTTAAGAAGCCCCTTTTCGATGTTTGCTTCATGTTCGCCCACGATCTGCCACGTTTTCTCGGCATCGGTGTCTTCATCGACAAGCGTGACCGTCGCACCGAATTTGATCGTACCGGACATCTTTGAGGGATCAATCACCTCGGCAAGGCCCAAAACCCCTTCGAGCTCCTTGATACGGCCTTCGATGAACGACTGTTTTTCGCGCGCGGAATGGTATTCGGCGTTTTCCGACAGGTCCCCGTGTTCGCGGGCTTCTGCAATCGCCTTGATAATGGCTGGACGTTCCACGGACTTTAGCTGTTTGAGTTCAGCTTCGAGGTCTGCGTGGCCCTTGCGGGTCATCGGTATCTTGTCCATTGGCGTCATCCACAAGTTGTTTCGGCCCGCCGCCTGATGCGGAGGGCCGTTGTATTAAGTGGTTTCTACCTGACCTAAACCGGTAGGGGAATGCAAGAGGGCTGTGCCTGCGTCATGTGCGATAATCTCGACAAATGGCAAAACCCTAGTCGTATTGCACCAGTTCGAATTCAATGCCGTCGCGGTCATTGAAGTAAAACCGCCGTCCGGGTTCGTAGTCTGCGTGACTATGTGGCGCAAAACCCAGGTCCTTAGCTTTGGTCTCAGCGCCATCAAGGTCATCAACAACGACGGCGATGTGGTTCAGCCCACCCTTGGTCAGATAGTTTGAGACAGCTTGATCCGTCATCTTGGTCGGCTGGTAAAGCGCCAGATAGGTGTTTTCGGTTCCGACATGCAACGATCGGCCGCCGTCCTGTGTCGGCCCCTCCCACCTTTGGTGCCATCCAAAAAGTTCAATCATCCAAGCCGCTGTTTTTGCAGCGTCCGATACGGTTATATTGGCGTGTTCCAGGCGTGCTGCGGCCATTTGGTTTTCCTTCCGAATTCGATCTGATTGCAGTAGCGTAATCTCTCAACCTAACTTGAGGTCAAGAGATTTATGGGGAAACAATTTGGAGTTTCGATCGGGGCACTTGCCGCGCGAACGGGCCTTGCTGTGTCGGCCATCCGCTATTACGAGGCGCAGGGTTTGGTGCGACCTTGGCGCAATGCAGGCGGGCAGCGGCGGTTTGACCGTTCCGACCTGCGGCGTTTGAGCTTTGTGATGATCGCCCAGCAGTTCGGCTTTACTCTGCCGCAAATAAAAGCCCAGTTAGACCAACTACCTGGCGGCCGGCCGCCAAATCCGTCGGATTGGGCTCAGATCAGCAAAGGGTTCCGCGCCGAATTAACGGCCAAGATCGACACACTTGTACGCCTGCGCGATGATCTGGACGGATGTATCGGGTGTGGCTGCCTGAGCCTTGCAAGTTGCAAGCTTTATAACCCGCAGGACCGCGCTGCCCAAAAAGGGGCGGGACCACGATATCTAATGGGCGACCGCCCCGCCTGACCGTTTTTTGAGCGGCACCGAGCGCGCTGGCGCGACCAGAAGCCTCAATCATTCGTTTTTACGCAGTGTCCTCATTGCATTGGTCGAAGCCGTGGTTTAGCCAATCACGAATGTTTTTTCGTGCGGCACAACCCGCGCGCATCATACAACACAGGAGCAGCCAATGGCCGAGATTGAACGCGAAGCAATGGAATATGATGTCGTCATTGTGGGCGCTGGACCCGCTGGTTTGTCGGCCGCCATTCGCCTCAAGCAACTGGATGCCGACTGCAATGTGGTCGTGCTTGAAAAAGGCTCTGAGGTTGGCGCGCATATTCTGTCGGGTGCTGTGCTTGATCCATGTGGTCTTGATGCGTTGATCCCGGACTGGAAAGCAAAAGGCGCGCCGCTGAATGTGCCTGTAAAGGACGATAATTTCTTTATTCTGGGTGAGGCGGGGCAGGCACGTATTCCGAACTGGCCGATGCCGCCGTTGATGAACAACCATGGCAACTACATCGTTTCAATGGGCAATGTCTGCCGTTGGATGGCAGAGCAGGCAGAGGAAATGGGCGTAGAGATTTTCCCCGGCATGTCCTGTTCCGAGCTGGTGTACGCCGATGACGGGTCGGTCAAGGGCGTGGTCGCGGGCGAGTTCGGCAAAAACCCCGACGGCTCGCAAGGCGGCAGCTATGAGCCCGGCATGGAGTTGCATGGCAAGTACGTATTTCTGTCTGAAGGTGTGCGTGGATCGCTGTCTAAACAGGTGATTGAGAAATTTGACCTGGCAGATGGGCATGAGCCGCAGAAATACGGTCTGGGCATGAAAGAGATCTGGGAGATTGACCCAGACAAACACAAAGAAGGCACAGTAACCCATACGATGGGCTGGCCTTTGGGACGCAATGCAGGTGGCGGGTCTTTCATTTACCATCTTGAGAACAATCAGGTTTACGTGGGATTTGTGGTCCATCTGAACTACAAGAACCCGCATCTTTTCCCCTACATGGAATTCCAGCGGTTCAAGCACCACCCGATGGTTGCTGACCTGCTGGAAGGCGGCAAACGTGTGGCTTATGGCGCACGCGCGATCAGCGAAGGCGGGTACCAGTCGATGCCGAAGATGGTCGCACCCGGTGTGGCGCTGCTTGGCTGCTCTGTGGGCATGGTCAACGTGCCGCGCATCAAGGGCAACCACAATGCGATGCTGTCCGGCAAAGCCGCCGCTGAAGCGGCGATTGCTGCGATGGCCGAGGGCCGCACCAGCGATGAATTGACGTCCTACGAAGCCGAAGTACGCACGGGTGCCATCGGCGCGGACCTCAAAAGAGTGCGAAATGTCAAACCTTTGTGGTCCAAGAATGGTCTGCTCGCCAGCCTCAGCCTTGGTGGGCTTGATATGTGGACGAACACTTTGGGCTTCTCGTTGCTGGGGACTTTACCGCACGGAAAATCGGATGCTGAGGCGACCGAGCCTGCGGCCAATCACAAGGTAATCGACTATCCAAAGCCGGATGGAAAGTTGTCGTTTGACCGGCTGACGAATGTTGCGTTTTCCTTCACTAACCATGAAGAGAGCCAGCCTGCGCACCTGACGCTGAAAGACGCCGACGTGCCTGTTGCCTTCAACCTGCCGACCTACGCGGGGCCCTCGGCGCGGTATTGCCCAGCCGGTGTCTACGAGTTTGTGGAAGAAGAAGGCAAAGATACCCGGTTTGTTATCAATTTCCAGAACTGCGTGCATTGCAAGACTTGCGACATCAAAGACCCAGCGCAGAACATTGTCTGGACCACGCCACAAGGCGGCGATGGGCCAAACTATCCTAACATGTAAACTGGTCCGTGTGGTGGGGTGCGTCCCCGCCTGCGGCGGTCACTGAAATAACCTACAGCCTATATCAAATTCACGTGTGTTTGCGCCCACAGCGCAAGCAGTGGCCATTGCGCTCGCGACTGAACGTGCTAGCCTACGAACGCAGGCAAAAAACGGCAAAGGGGCTTCATCGTGTTTCGCAAAATCATTGCACCGCTGGGTGGCGCTGCCCTCTGTTTCGCATTGGCACTACCGGTCTCGGCGCAGTCGGTGGCGGGCCCTTATCTGGCAGCGCGGTCTGCGGCGATCCAAAACGATTACCAACAGGCGGCTGATTATTTCACGCAAGCCTTGGCTCGCGACCCAAGCAACCTTGAGCTTATGGACAATGCATTGGTCGCACATCTGGCGCTTGGACGTCTGGACCGTGCCTTACCGATTGCCAAAGCGATGGAAGCAATTGGGGAAACCAGTCAGGTCACGCAGCTGGTTCTAACCGCTGACATGGTGCAGCGCGAAGACTTCGCCCCCCTGCTGGAGGGAGAACCTGACGGCCAACGCATAGGTCCGCTTGTGGACGGGCTTGTTCAGGCCTGGGCGCTGATGGGTACCGGGGACGTCAGCGCGGCCTTGGCTAGCTTCGATACAATCGCGCAACAGCAAGGTTTGCAGGCTTTCGCACTGTTCCACAAAGCGATGGCACTGGCCTCTGTCGGGGATTTTGAAGGAGCAGACGCGATTTTTGCCGCCGACGCGACACGATCTGTGCTGCAAACACGTCGGGGCGTTTTGGCCCGCGTTGAAATTTTATCGCAACTGGACCGGGAAGATGAAGCGCTGGAATTGATCCAGACTATGTTCGCGGGTTCTACCGATCCCGAGATTGACGCGGTCATCGCGCGCCTTGCGGAAGACGCCCCCATGCCGTTCACGCATGTGAATACCGTGCAACACGGTTTTGCCGAAGTATTCTTTACCGTGGCTGCAGCACTTCGCGGAGAAGCAGGGCCAGAATACACCGTGCTTTATGCGCAGATGGCGCGTATCCTGCGCCCCGATCACGTTGATGCTATTTTGCTCACGGCAGAGCTTTTTAAATCGATGGCCCAGTACGATCTGTCCATCGATCTGCTGAAAGAAGTGCCCAGTACCCACCCTGCTTATCACGCTGCAGAACTCGGCCGTGCTGCAGCGTTGCGCCGCTCTGGTAAGCCAGACGCCGCGATAGAAGTGCTGGAGCAGTTGACCCGCAGCCACGGCAACCTCGCAACAGTGCAGTCAGCGCTAGGTGACGCTTTGCGCCAGCAGGACCGTTTTGAAGAAGCTGTACTTGCCTACGACAAAGCAATCGCGATTGCACAAGAAGCTGGCGGCGGCAGCTGGTTCTTGCTTTATGCCCGCGCCATTTGCCACGAACGCACCGGAAACTGGGAGCAGGCCGAAGCCGATTTTCGCGCGGCACTGGAACTGAACCCGGGCCAGCCACAAGTGCTGAACTATTTGGGCTACTCGTTGGTAGAAAAGGGTGGCAAGCTGGAAGAGGCGCTTGAAATGATTGAACAAGCTGTCGCAGCCAGTCCGGACAGTGGATATATTATCGACAGCTTGGGCTGGGCGCTGTACCGCCTTGGCCGGTATCAGGAGGCCGTGCCACATATGGAGCGCGCGGTAGAATTGATGGCCGTCGATCCGGTGGTCAATGACCATTTGGGTGACGTGTATTGGGCCGTGGGGCGCTACCGCGAGGCTGAATTTCAGTGGTCGCGTGCGCTTTCCTTCATGGATCAGGCCGAGTCTGTCGAAGATGTTGATCCCGACCGCATACGGCGCAAGCTTGACGTGGGTCTTGATGAAGTGCTCGCCGAAGAAGGCGCCGACCCATTGACCGTCGTTACGGATTAACTTTGCGCCAATGCAAATGCCCAAATCCGTCAGTGTATTTGCGCCTGCCAAGATCAACTTGACGTTGCATGTCACCGGGCAGCGTGAAGACGGCTATCATTTGCTGGACAGTATGGTGGCTTTTGCAGATGTGGGCGACGAGCTGTTTATACAGATGGGCAATACGTTATCGGTAACAACCGAAGGCCCCGAAGCCGCTGAGGTTCCGGCTGATATGGACAATCTGGTGCTGCAAGTCGCGCGACTTTTCGACGATATGCCCGGCGCGTCTTTCCTGCTGACGAAGAACTTGCCCGTATCCTCTGGGATTGGTGGTGGGTCGGCTGATGCCGCGGCCGCGTTTCGGGGGTTGATGACCTTTTGGAGTGGTGGCGAAGTGGCGACCGAACTTTACGATCCCGCACGTACGCCGATGGCTAAGGCCCTGCTGACGCTTGGTGCGGATATTCCGATGTGCCTGATGTCGCAAGCAGCGCGCATTGGTGGCATTGGAGAGGAAATCTCGCCCTTGCCGGGCATGCCGCCGATAGATGCGGTGCTCGTAAACCCGCGCCGCGCCGTCTCGACGCCCGCCGTGTTTGGCGCCATGCAGTCACGCAGTAATCCTGCCATGGCAGATACTTTACCGCGTTTCGCAGGTTTTAACGATTTTGTGCTCTGGCTCGCCGAGCAACGAAATGACATGCAATTGGCAGCAATCGCGCTTGAGCCGTCTATTGCCAATGTTCTCAAGGCACTTCAGTCGGATACGACCTGCAGGCTGGCGCGGATGTCGGGCTCGGGTGCCACTTGCTTTGGCCTTTACGAGCATCCAGATACCGCAAAAGCGGCTGCTGACCTTCTAAGATCAAATTACCCCGATTGGTGGGTTAGGCCCGCGAAAATCGGCAGCCAAACCGTGCGCGCGCTGCCGCGTGTCAGTTGATGCGCTCGACCACGTAATCCGCCAGATCGCTTAGCATATCCTTGACGGGATGAGCTGGCAGGTCTGCCAGCGCAGCCTTGGCCCGTGCGGCCTCTGCGTGAGCCGCTGCTTTCGTGTCTTCCAGCGCGCCGTGTTTGCGCAAGAGCTGAATTGCATGCTCCAGATCACCATCCTGCTGCTTGCCCTTTTCGATGGTGCGCTGCCAGAACGCGTATTCTTCAGCATCCGCCTTTGCCACCGCTTTGATAAGTGGCATGGTCAGTTTGCGTTCGCGGAAATCATCGCCGACGTTCTTGCCCGTCGCTTTTTGGTCGCCCTGAAAATCCAACAGGTCATCAACGATCTGGAAGGCCACTCCAAGGGCGTCTCCGTATTCAAATAGTGCAGCGACGTGCGCGTCTGGGGCACCGGCAATTACGCCGCCGACTTCGGTAGCGGCTGAAAACAGGGCCGCGGTTTTACCTCGAACAACTTGCAGATAAATCTCTTCGGTGGTGCGCAAGTCCTGGCTGGCCGTGAGCTGCAGAACCTCCCCTTCGGCAATTGTTGCGGATGCATTCGACAGGATGTCCAGAACACGCAGCGATCCGGTTTCCACCATCAACTGAAAGCTGCGTGAAAAGAGGTAATCCCCCACCAGTACAGATGATTTGTTGTCCCACAGCAGGTTCGCCGTAGGTCGCCCGCGCCGCTGGCCGCTTTCGTCCACGACGTCGTCATGCAGCAGGGTAGCTGTGTGAATGAACTCCACCGTGGCTGCCAGATGGATGTGGTAGGGGCCATCATAGCCGCACAGATGCGCAGTGGCGAGCGTTAGCATTGGGCGCAGACGTTTGCCGCCTGCATCGACTAGATGCTTGGTGACTTCGGGAATGCGGGGCGCGTGTTTTGACGCCATGCGCTCGCGGATCAGGACGTTGACCGCCTCCATATCGTCTTGCAGGAAAACCGCCATCCGGTCGTGCGGTTTCTGAGAATTCTCGCTGTTCGACATCAACTTCCTGTTTGCAAGGCTCGACATCTCTGCCGGCTTGCCCTTACATCCCTGATATGAAGGAACTTTTGCGAAGCACAGACCCTACGATCATCGCCTTTGCCACCGCCCTTCTTCAGGGGGAGGATATAGACTGCTTTGAATTGGACGTAAATATGAGCGTGCTTGAAGGTGGTATCGGTATTTTTCCCCGACGGCTGATGGTGCGCACAGATGACCACACAGCTGCCACGCGTGTGTTGACGGACAATGACATTCCTCTGGGCCTGTGATGGATGATTTGTCCCAAGATGCCTTTTTAGGAGGCAAATTGCACCTTTTACAGCCCAAAAACGGCTACCGTGCCGGGGTTGACCCAGTTCTGCTTGCAGCTTCTGTGCCCGCCGTTTCAGGCGACCGGGTGCTGGATCTGGGCTGTGGTGTGGGGGCTGCGGCCTTATGCCTCGCAGCGCGGGTGCCCGGTTTGACCCTGACCGGCGTTGAAATGCAAGAAGACTATGCGGCACTTGCGCGCCGAAACGGGGGCGAAGCCTTTGAGGTCGTGATGGCTGATCTGACGGATTTGCCAATGCACTTGCGGCAACGGCAGTTTGACCATGTGTTGGCGAATCCTCCGTATTTTGATCGCGCTGCGAGCCGTGCTGCGTCTGACGTGGGTCGCGAAGCAGCCTTGGGCGAGGCGACCCCGCTCTCCGACTGGGTGAAGGTCGCCGCAAAACGACTGGCGCCGAAAGGTTATGCGCATTTTATTCATCGGGTTGAACGGTTGCCGGAAATTCTCAGCACAATGAGAGAGCGCCTTGGCAGTATCGAAGTGTTGCCGCTCAGCGCCAGAGCGGGGCGCGCGCCGGACCGCGTTATTGTGCGTGGTCGCAAGAACGGGCGCGGCGACTTCAAGCTGCACGCACCACTGATCTTGCATGAGGGGGCGGCACACACGCGGGACGAGGACAGCTATAGGTCACGCGTTCGTGCAGTGCTGCGCGATGGGGCTGCGTTAGAATTCGCTCCCTGCAGCGTCCCAGCAAGAGTTTTTCCACCAAGGCACAGGCTGAGAAATGGGCCAAGAGAACTGAGATCGAGCTGGAGGATGGCACCTATGGCGAGCGCGCCCCGGCGAGTTCAAAAACGATGGGCGAACTGATCGGACTCTACCTACACGAGACTGGCCACACCATGAAGAGCAGCAAGGCCGCGCATCTGCGCCGGGCGAAAAAAATATGGGGCACGATGAAGGTGAGCGGTGGTCAGCAGGAGATCATGCGGCGCTTCACTGACAGCGGGCTGTCGCCCCTGACGTGCGACTACGCCATCACGACACTAAGCGCGGCGGTTGACTACGTGCGCAAAGTCCACGAGTGGGACGTTTCACCAGACGCTCTGAGAGCCGCCAGAAGCGCGCTTGTGAGCAAGGGCGTCACACCCCACGTCAAACACCGTGACAGGCGCTGTACGCGCGATGAGGAGGCCCTGTTGTCAGGGCATTGGATGAGCAATGCCGTGCCGGTCGAGATCATCCCGTTCCTGATCGACACACCCATCAGATCCGGTGAATTGGCTGGCCTGAAATGGGCGGATGTGCAGCGCATCTCAGCGGGCAGGTTTATCGTCACCATCCGCGACCGAAAAGCAACCAAGTCTGACGACAAGGTGCCCGTGCTGGGACGGGCGGGCGCCATCCTGGAAGCGTGGTGGCAGGGCAGGGGCGGCGCTCTCAATGTGTTGGGGTGCGATCAGAAGGAAATGTACCGCGCCTTCAGAAAAGCAGCAGACGCCGCCGGTCTGGAGGATATGGTTCTGCACTCACTGCGGCACGAAGGTATCAGCCGGTTGTTTGAGCGTGGGCTGGCGATCCAGCAGGTTTCTCTTGTGTCAGGGCATCGGCAATGGACGACTTTGCGCCGATATACCCATCTGGACCCGTCAAGCCTGTTCGATCTGTGAAAGGAGCTGAACCCATGAGCAACGAAGACTTCATCGACCTCATCAATAAAGTATTCGAAGAGGGGCGCAAATTTGAGCGCGGCGAGGCCGCACGCCACGGCAACCTGAGACGCCTGCTGGAACGTACCGCCAAGGACGCCCGCTGGAACCTGATACGCATCGCCATCGACCACAGACTGGAGCGCGGCGAGCGGGCACTGCCCGATTTGCGCGCTCTCTTCGCCGAAAATGCGCCAGTCGTTGCCGACGCCTGGAAACTGCACGAAGGCGACCCGCGCCGACAGAAATTGATTAACGCAATAAACCGCAAGGGCGTCACGAAGGATACGGAGGATGCTGCGGCACGTTACCTGTATGCGCGCCTTAAGGGACAGACGCCGGATGAGGCCCGGCACGCTGTGGAGAAGAAGTGGTCGCACTTCCGCCCCTAATTCTTACAAGTGGGCCACTTGTAAGAATTCGCTGTAGCGCGGGCGGTGCTCCTGTGGTGTGGTTTGGTTGCCCACCTATGAAGGTGGTGTAACGAGCCGCCGCCTCCCAGCCTACCAAGCAATTCGGCGACGGCTCCTAACCAGACAGGAGTTTATTCATGACTGATCAAACCAAAGCCTATCTTACAACCGACGAACTTAGCAAGCGGTGGGGTGTGCCCGTCACAACGCTCAACCACTGGCGCAACCGCAAGCAAGGCCCGGCGTACATCAAGCTCGAAAGCACAGTGCGCTATCAGCTGGCAGATATCGAGGCTTACGAGAGCCGTCAGCGCGTCGAGGTGGCGTAATGTGGAAGAGTAGACGCATAACCAAAGAAGAGCTCGCCATGATTGACGAGGCGGTACGCCTCATCGACGACGGGCACCCGATAGGCGACATCCTCAGCCAACTGCCAAACGACGCGCACGGCCCGGTGCGATCTAAGATACCAGCGGCTGACCCTGTGGATGGCTTCCGCGGGTTCTCGTTCGTTGTTGCTAAAACCTAATGGCGTCCATACAGGAGCAGGCCCGCAAGGTGGGCCTGCCCGTCTTTCCGATCGCGATCGCGTTGGAAGACGGAAAATGGACGAAGCGCCCGCTCACGCCCAACGGGCACAAAAACGCCAGCCTGGATGTGGGCAAGTTCAGTTGGAGCAGGGCCAATGGCTTCGGCATCCCGATGGGGGGCGGCCTGTACGCGCTGGACCTCGACGAGCACAAGGATGGCGCGGTGATAACCCACTGGCTGGGGCACTGGGATGTTCCCACCAAGACGCGCACCCATCGCACGGTCTCGGGCGGTCGGCACCTGATCTACAAACTGCCCGAGGTGCACTGGAACCTGCGCACACGTCAGAACGTGGTGCTGGGGCTTGATACGCGCGGCGCTGGGGGCTGGATCGCCTTCGGGAAGGGGTACACAGTCGAAGACGACCGGGACCCATGTGAGCTGCCCCTGCACGTGTGTGAGGAGCTGCACCGCGATGCGCCCACGGAGGGGCTGTCTGGCGTGCGACCGCCCCGCTACGTCGATCAGGATGATCTCACCGACAAACTGGAGCGGATGCTGCGCATGTCGCCCAGGCTGGCGCTGCGATGGGCTGGCCACACGGAGGGCCTGACCGACGCCAGTCGGTCCGGGCTGGATATGTCGGTGGCGCAGCTTCTGACCATGAACGGCTTCACTTACGACGAGGTCGTGAACCTGCTGCTCTACGATTACGAGCACGGGCAGGCCGGCTCCGGCAAGTTCGACACGCACGCCTCCGAGCGTGCCGCGTGTCGATGCGCAGCCCGCGCTGAGGCCGCCAAGGAGAAGCGCGACCGCGCCGGCCTGGCCGCCCTGGCACAAGAACCCACAGGGCCAAGTGACGCGCAGGTGGCTGCGGCGATGGATGTTTTCAAGAACAAACCCACGCCCTCGCTGCTGCAGCGCGCCGCCCTAAACACAGCTTTTAAGAGAGGTCGGAAAAATGACCGCTGAAGAATATCAAAAACAGCTCGCCGAAATCTATAACATGCAAATGGCGTCCGACCAGGCTGCCGCAATCAAGAGCCTGGGGAGGGCGTATGGGTCGAACGTGGAGGCGGTAAAGAAAGACCTCGCCACGTACCGCAGGGCCGTGCAGGCAAGCACGACCCCTGGGTGGAGGCAGATGCTGATAAGAGAGGGCGACGCTGTCGTCTGGTGTCTGGAAAACGCCTCCCTGATCCTGCAGAACCATGAGGACTGGAAGGGCCGAATCCACCTGAATGAAGTGTCCGGCAAAGTGGAACTTGACGGGCGGCCCCTGCAGGACGCGGACGTGGTCAGTGCGATGCGCTGGTTCAATCGCATGAACTTCCCATATCGCATCCAAAACGTGGTGTGGGATGCCATATATGACGTGGCGCACCAAAACACCTACAACCCAATCCAAGAGTATCTGGAGGATCTGAAGTGGGATGGCGCGCGCAGGCTGCCCATCCTGCTGCACTTTTACTTCGGTGCCGACAACAGCAAGTGGCACCGCGCATAGGCACCCGCTTCATGGTGTCGGCCGTGGCACGCGCCCTCAAGCCCGGCTGCAAGGTCGACACGATGCTCGTGCTGGAGGGTGCCCAGGGGGCGCTCAAGTCGTCCTCTATCAGCGCGCTCTTCGGGGAGGAATACTTCGGAGATGACCTGCCGCCCCTGCACACGGCCGACGCATCCCAATACCTGCGCGGCAAGTGGTGCGTCGAAAAGGCGGAACTGAGCCAACTGCGAAAGACCGACTGGGAGGTCACCAAGGCATTCATGTCCCGCCGGGTGGAGGACTACCGCAAGCCATACGGTCGGGAGTTCAACCGAGAACCCAGAAGGTGCGTCTTCGTCGGTACGACCAATAGTGATGCGTACCTGGCAGACCCAACCGGCGCGCGCAGGTTCTGGCCCTGCAAGTGCGGCGTGATCAGCCTCAAGGCGATTATCAGGGACAGGGACCAGTTCTGGGCGGAGGCCGTGCACCTGTTCAAAAAGGGCGAGCAGTGGTGGCTGAACAAGGAAGAAGAGAAGATGGCGCTCGAAGAGACCGACGCCCGGGAGGCCACAGATGCGTGGTTCGAGGACGTGGCATCACACGTCACGGGCGGCCGGAAATCTTCATCAGCGAGATCACGGACCTCGCTCTGGAGCTACCAAAGTCACAGCAGCACGCCAGTGCGATGGGCCGTGTAGGGGCGATTTTGAAGGCTCTCGGGTACGAAAGAGGGAAGAAAATCGGGTCTGGACCCAACCGCGGGAAGCGACCCTGGAGGCTAAAAGACCCAAAATAGGGCTTTGACTGGTACAACCGGCACGGAAAAAGGTAATGAAAACAAGGTTCCGTGTCGGTGTTCTAGTTGTTCCAGTATAGTACTAATAGAGTAATGAGAGATAAGCACTAAGGGGGAGATACATACCCCCATATAGCCCGACAGTATATTGGGCCATATTAGTGGTACAACTGTTACACGGCCCTGCGATTGGGTAGATACGGCACTGCGATTGGGAAGACACGGACCGGCTGGCGCCGTGCCCCCGTCTTGGGAAATAAGCGGCCAAGCGCACCGGCTGAGATACGCTCGGGGCGTTTTTTCTTGTCCGCAATGGGGTAAAATGATACCATCAAAGCAAGGCAGTCCAGTATCTTGCAGCAAACAAGGTAAGGCATGGCAACGCTAGCGTTCAAGTGTTCGGTGGCTGAAGATGACCAACACGGAGCGCAGAAAACGGGGATCACAATAAGAACTGCAGTCAAAAGCCGAGAGGTGCGCGACACCGCGGGCACGACACGCGCACGGGCGCGCGAAATGTAACTGAGAACAGGAGAAATCAATGGCTTGGCAAAAAGGACAGAGTGGCAATCCTGGTGGGCGTCCGAAGATCGACCCAAGCATCCGCGAGGCCATCGGTCGCAACGGTCAGCTGGCGGTCATGCGCATGCATCAATTGCTAAATGATGATGGCGCCTGGGGGCAGGGGGGCTGGATGAAGCCGCGGGAACAGATCCTGCTGGCGTCGCTTGCCCAAGAACGCGCCTTTGGAAAACCTGATAGTGTCATCGTCGGTCATGTTCACGCTGGATCTGTTGAGCTTCGAGCGCGCGTTCCCGACTTGCGCGCTATCTCGGATCAATTGCCGGAGCGTCGTGCAAAGCGAAATGCAATTGAAGCGAAGGCAGTCGCGCAGGAGTAACATCAGAGTGTACCCTGCTGTGACTTCAAAGAGTGACAGATATAATGTCACATTAGGGCGTATTGAGGCTACTTGTTACATCGGATAATGTTAGTTTAAACCCTGATGTGACAAAGGATCAAAAAATGGCAACCGTAGGCTACCGGCGCGTTTCAACGCACGACCAGAAGTTGGAACGCCAAGATATTGGGGATTTGGATCGCGTTTTTGAAGAACACGAAAGCGGGTCGAAAAGGGACCGTCCGGCATTGCAGGACTTGTTGGGATACATCCGCGACGGTGATGAAGTGGTTGTATGGTCAATTGATCGTCTGGCGCGTGACTTGCGCGATTTGCAAAACATTGTGGAGCAAGTAACCGACATTGGAGCGCGGATCAGGTTCGTCTCGGAGGGATTATCCTTCGGGCACCAAGACGCCGACGCCTTTGCTAAATTGCAGTTCCAGATGCTTGGTGCGTTTGCTGAGTTCGAGCGGTCAATTATTCGCAAGCGGCAAGCA
Source organism: uncultured Alphaproteobacteria bacterium (assembly GCA_963796445.1). GTDB lineage: Bacteria > Pseudomonadota > Alphaproteobacteria > Rhodobacterales > Rhodobacteraceae > Roseobacter. The sequence goes on from CAWCLQ010000003.1 coordinate 71,555, forward strand.
GAGGGCATCGCGAAAGCCCGGGATAGGGGTGTCTACCAAGGCGGCAAACAGCGGATAGATCGTGAGGCGGTAGTGTCACTTCATGCGCGCGGCTTGGGTCCAGCAGCAATTGCAGAACAGATGGGCATATCGCGCATGTCGGTTTATCGAATACTGAACGCTACAAACGCAGCTTGAGGTTCGAATTCAACATTCGTTATGCACGTCGAGCCGGGTTGTGGATTTCTCAGGACGAAAAGCGACTTTCGGAAACACCCCCCCCCTCGACGAAAGGGGCCGGGCAGGTGGAGCGAAGCCGACCCACGCGGAATTTTTTTTGGTTTCGTCCCCAAAGCGATTATGGGCATCGCACGAACATACAATCCTCCGTGCGCCATATCTTATACGCAGACCGTTTGAACAAACCGGACTGCCGCCACCATCCGTAATGATTTCAATCTCAGACATTGGCACGTGTTCAAGGCGACCCTTAAGCCTTCTTGGTCAGGCCAAAGTGTTCATTCGAAATGGCTGCCAGTTCACGAGAAGAGAACCACTACGAAAACTGTCCGTTACTGCTTTGGTCGCGCGGATATCCATGGGAACAAGCCTCGATAATAAGATTTGATTGGGCGTTGAGATTTGCAGGCAGTTGCGAACCAATGGAGGGTGTTTCAGATCAGTGGAACAGCGAAGGATTGGGACTTGATACCTTGATCTTTGCGATGCTGTTCTGAGGTGGTGATTGCTTCATCCAGAGGCCTACGGTCGACCATACCAGAGAAGTTATCTGTCGTCGCCATGGCTTGCGCGAACAGAGCGTATCGCTCTTCGCTTACTGCAAGGAGCCTGCGCAGTTCTGCCAAAGGATCGGAGTGGTCGTCGGCACGAATGTCGATGGCGGAATAGGGCTGACCTTTGTAAATAATCAGGCCTGCGGCCTGTCGTCCGCGCTTGTCGCCGCCTGCGGCTTCGCCTGCCTCCATAGCCGTCAGAAGTCTTTCCGCAAAAGGCAGGTCCGGGTGATCCAGGTAACTCGCAAGAGTATCTTGAACGACCTCAGGACCCATCAGCATATTTCCGGCAACCGAAATGTCAGGAGCGGAGACATGGCCAGCCCAAGGCACGCAGTCAGCGCCGGTGTGCTGAACCATTTGGCCGTCGGGCGCCAGAAAATGCGCCTGTCTTGATGCCTGACCTTTGTCACGGGCGACGAAATCGGCAAGGATGTCTGAGGCTGCTTCACCGTTGTCGAGCCGCGACAGGCCTTCGATACCCCAGAGGGGATTGACGAAGGCCTGGCTCGCCACGGCGGCGGTGGGTGACACCCAAGGGACTTGAACACCACAGGCGAAAAACCTGCTGGCCACGGCGATGCCGATCTCGCCTGTCTCTGAGTTTCTTGCAACAATTGAATAAGTCATGGTTCGCCTCTCGTGATCATTTACTGGCCTTTGAGTGCGCATGAGGCCTGTGTCATCGCATGGTATCTCGATCCGCGAAAGACAAGACTGCAGCAAGCTTTCATTCAAAAACCGATGGAATAGTGGGCGAAACTGGTGATATGATCTCAAAATGCACAAAAAATGGGCTGAATTCCACTGGTAGCAGCGAAAGTTTTGGGTAAGAAACTGTTAATCCGGAGCCGGCCAGCTAGTTGGGCATTGAAAGTTATTGGCCGGAAGGCAATCATGAGCTTGCTCGAAATCGAGAAACTGAAAATCGTTCACGATGCAGATGGGGTAGAGACAACTCTCGTCGATGACCTTTCCTACACGGTGTCTGAAGGTGAGACATTGGCTATCGTAGGCGAATCCGGTTCAGGAAAATCGTTGTCTTCTCTCGCAGTCATGGGGTTGCTGGCGAAAGACCTACGTATTGAGTCCGGATCCATCAGGATGGATGGCACTGATCTTTTGACTCTTTCTTTGGAAGAGATGCGGCATAGACGTGGTCGTGACATATCTATGGTGTTTCAAGAGCCGATGACCTCGCTCAACCCGGTCCGCACCATCGGCAGCCAGATCACAGAGAGCATTGAAGAGAACCTCGGGCTTTCCAAGTCAGATGCATGGCAGCGGGCCATTTCTCTGTTGAACGAAGTCGGGGTGGCGGATGCGGAACAACGGATGCGTCAGTATCCGCACCACTTTTCCGGCGGCATGCGACAGCGGGTGATGATCGCCATTGCTTTGGCCGCTTCTCCCAAGCTTATTATTGCAGATGAGCCAACAACCGCGCTTGATGTGACCATCCAAGCCCAAATCCTCGATCTGATGGCCAAGATTTGCAGTGACCATGGAACGGCGCTCATCCTGATCACACATAACCTGGGCATCGTGGCGCGTTATGCCGACCGCGTGAATGTCATGTACGGCGGGCGCATTGTGGAAACCGGCTCTGCAGCAGACGTGTATTACTCGCCCCACCATCCGTATACGCAAGGACTGCTGCGGTCTGTCCCTAGGCTGGACCAAAGCCGTGATGAACCTTTGCAGCCGATTATGGGCAACCCGGCCGATCCCTTTACGAAAATCACCGGTTGCAGGTTCCATCCCCGATGCCAGTATGCACAGGATCTGTGCCGCAGCACGGCACCGCAATTTGACGGCAAGACAGCCTGCCACTTTCCGCTCATCTCCGAAAACAGAGAGGCATCCTGATGGCTCAACCCATTCTCAGGATCGAAGGCGTTTCGGTGCATTTTCCGGTGCGAAAAGGTGTGTTGCAGCGTCAGGTGGCCAAAGTAAAAGCCGTTGAGAACGTGACGCTTTCGCTGAACCGGGGCGAGGCATTCGGATTGGTGGGTGAATCTGGATGCGGTAAGACCACGCTGGCGCGGACAGTGCTGCGGCTGGTCAATGCGACCGAAGGGGCGATCTGGTTTGATGGTCAAAACATCACGGAACTCAAAGGTGTATCCCTGGCTCCTTACCGCAAGCGTGTGGCAGCCGTTTTCCAAGACCCGTTCTCTTCACTCAACCCGCGCATGAAAGCGGGAGCGATAATTACCGAGGTGCTGAAGGTGCACCAGTATGCTGGCGACATCAAAGCGCGCGTCATCGAATTGATGGGGCTATGCGGCCTGTCAGAGCGTTTTGTCGACCTTTACCCTCACCAGATGTCCGGCGGTCAGCGCCAGAGGGTCGGGATCGCGAGGGCTCTGGCGATAGAACCTGATCTGATCGTTTGCGACGAGGCCGTTTCGGCGCTGGATGTGTCCATTCAAGCGCAGATCATCAATCTGCTCGAAGACCTGCGGGTGCGCCTGAACCTGACGTATCTCTTTATCGGGCATGATCTGTCGATCGTGCGTCACCTTTGCGACCGGGTGGCCGTGATGTACCTGGGCCGGGTGATGGAGACTGCCAGTTCCGAAGAGCTTTTTGCCAACCCGCAACACCCCTACACACGCGCCCTGATTGATGCGGTACCAAATCCGGACCCTCTGTCTGAAAGCACCCGTGACCACGTTGCTTTGAAAGGTGAGGTGCCCAGCCCGCTCGACCCACCTTCTGGCTGCGTGTTCCATCCCCGGTGCCCTATTGCGATGGATGTATGCAGCAAAGTCGAACCCGTCGCAGAGGTGTTCAGCCCCGGGCATGTCGCCGCCTGTCATGCGGTGACGCCACAAACAGCCAATTGAATGACCCCAAAAAACCACCAGCAACAGGAGAGACCCATGACCGACAAAGACCTCATGAAACGCGCAGAAGCCGAAATGCGTGATGCCTATGACTATGACCCGCGCGATCCACTATTTGGATTGAGCAAGGATGATCTGCGCGGCAACAAGATCAGCCGCCGGACAACTCTGCGCCTGCTTGCAGCAGGTGGCGTATTGAGCATGACGCAAGTCCTGCCCGGTCTGCGTCCGAGCACGGCGATGGCCGCCGGTCATGGCGGTGGCGAGCTGAACTGCGCCTGGGCCGGTGTCGGCGAGATCACAACGCTTGACCCGGCACAGATCGGTCAGGTGCTGCAGTTCCAGATCGCGTCCAATATCTACAGCGGACTGATGCACATCGACAATAATCTGGTGGCTCAGGGCGATCTGGCGGAAAGCTGGGAAGTCAGCGACAATGGTCTGGAATATACGATCAAACTGCGCGAGGGCGTGACTTTCCACAATGGCGATGCATTCAACGCCGATGACGTCGTCTTTACATTTGAGAGGTCCAGTGACCCCGAAAAATCCCGTCATAGCCGCGTGATCGGCAATGTTGCCGAGTTGCAGAAGCTGAATGACTTCGAAGTAAAGTTCGTGCTCAAGCAACCGCAGGCATCCTTCCTGACCAAAGCACTGGAGCGTGCTTCCGGCCGGGCGATGACCATCGTTTCCCGTGGAGGTCTAGAGGCGCTTGGCGTGTCTCAATACGGCATCACGCCCATCGGAACAGGCCCCTACAAAGTGGCTTCGCACACACTGGGTCAGGCTGTCGTGCTGGAGAAATTCGCTGAATACTATGATCCTGAACGCCCCAAGCTTGACAAGATCACCATCCAGCCCGTGGACGGCGTGGAGCCGCTGGCCGCAGCGCTCGAGGCGGGCGACATCCAGTATGTTGGCGGCAACCCCTTCCCCTCGCAACTGATTGAGCGGATGCGGTCGAACCCCGATCTGGTGGTCGACGTCAAACCGGCGCCCGGTTTCCAGTCGGTCTGGATCAACCCCTGGCACACGTCCATGAAAGTGACCGACTTCAACAAGCCGATCGAAGAGCTGAAGAAGGAAAAAGGGTTCATGGTGCGTTTGGCTATAGCCAAGGCTCTGGACCGCGATCTCTTCGTTCAGCAGGGCCGTTTCGGCTTCGGCATTCCGGCGCATGGGACAATCAACCCTGCAATGGGCTTCTTCTTTGACGAAAGCCTCGCAGAGACATCCGAACAAGCGTTTGATCCAGAAGGTGCCAAGGCGCTGATGGCTGAAGCTGGCTTCCCGGGCGGCGCAGGCTTTCCCGATCTGAAACTGCAAACCACACCCAACACCAAGCGGGATGGTCAGGTTGTTGCCAATATCCTCAAACAGGTGCTCGGCATCAACGTCATCGTTGACCCCAAGGACTTCTCGATCGGTATCGAGGAGTTCAACAAGATGGACATTGATCTGCGTCTTGGCGGTTCTGGCGGTGACTATGATCCGGATGATGGTCTGGTCGACTGGATGCAGACTGAGTCCAAGTTCAATGGCCCTGACCGCGATAAGGAAATGATGCCATTCGGGTTCTGGAGCGAGGCCGAAGCGGATGCTGCTACGGATGCGCAGTCGGTCACGGCAGATCCCGAAGCGCGCCGTGAACTGGTGCAAAAAGCCAATGCGATCACCTCCAACAAGGTAGCCTGCGGGTTCCTTTATCATCCGGTCGACGTGCTGGTGCACAACACCGCGGTGAATGTGCCCGAAGACGCACGCATCCCCGGCCTTCACGAGCTGGACCGCATCTCGCTGGCCTAACTGAAAGAAAGGCGGGCAGGTCCGTTGCGGTCTGCCCGACCCCTTATGGCATCATACATTCTCAGACGTCTGATCGGCGCTGCCCTGGTCATGCTGGCCGTGGCGACGCTTGTCTTTTTCATGATCCGACTGGTTCCCGGCGATCCTATCGCTGCGATGCTTGCTGATAGTGGCAGCCCGGAAGCGCGAGAGGCGATGATCCGCAGGCTGGGCCTCGATCAACCGTTAATCGTGCAGTTCTGGAAATGGTTTACAGCGATGCTACAGGGTGATCTGGGCGCATCAATTTACGGCAACAATCAGCCAGTGTCGACAATCCTGCTGGAGGCTCTGCCGCGCACCATGTCGCTGGCCTTCCTGTCGTTCATCATTGCCTTGGTCATTGCCATTCCCGCTGGCATCCTGTCGGCCACGCGCAAGAACTCCGCCACCGATACAGCGGTTTCGCTCTTTGCCTTTCTCGGTCTATCCATGCCCGATTTCTGGCTAGCGATTCTGCTGATCATCGTCTTTGCCGCCAATCTGCAATGGTTACCTGCTATCGGCTACGCGCCTCTCTCAGAGGGATTATGGCCCTGGCTCAGTCATTTGATCCTGCCTTCGATCGCCATCGGCACAGGCTTTTCGGCGATCATCGCGCGCATGATCCGCTCGTCAATGCTCGAAGTGATGCAGGCTGACTACATGCGTACTGCGGCCTCGAAGGGCATTACCGTCCGTGCGCAGATGCTGCGTCATGCGTTCCCCAACGCGTTGATCCCAGTGGTAACTGTGATCGGGATCGCCTTCGCGTTGCTGATCTCCGGCGCCGTGGTGGTGGAGAATGTCTTTGCCATCAAGGGGCTGGGCCGCGTGCTGATCCAGGGCATTCAGAACCGCGACTACCCGGTTGTTCAAGGTGCGGTCCTCGTTGTTTCGGCGTTCTTTGTATTGTCCAACCTCGCTGTTGATATCCTCTATGCGGTCATTGACCCAAGAATACGGTATTCGTGATGACCGATGTATCTGCACCAGAACTCGCCGTGCCGGAAACGATCCCGCCAAAGTCTCGTTTGCGCAGTACATTTGCGCGTGATCGCAAGGCTCAGGTGGGCCTTCTAATACTTGTCTTCTTTGTGCTGCTGGCGCTCCTTGCGCCATTGATCGCGCCGTTCGATCCCAATGAAATGACGCTCGACATGATGGGTAAGCCCTCGGGCGAGCATTGGCTGGGTACTGACGATCTGGGGCGCGATCTACTGTCACGCATCATCTGGGGCACGCAGATTTCGCTGCTTGTGGGGGTGTCCACGGTGGCGCTGGCGTTAGTGGCAGGCGTCACTCTGGGAGTGCTGGCGGGCTACTATGGCGGCTGGATCGACAATATCATCATGCGCTATATTGATCTCCAGTGGGCCTTTCCGAACTTTATTATCGCCGTCTATCTGGTTGCCGTTTTCGGGACCGGGTTGCTGAATGTCATCGTGGCAATTGCACTTGCGTTTCTGGACGATTTCGCCCGCATCGCACGCTCCATGGTTTTGACCTTGAAGGAAGAGCAATTCATCGACGCCGCACGTGTTCAAGGGTTTTCTGATGCACGCATCATGTTCTGGCACATCTTACCCAACGCATTAGCGCCAATCATCGTACAGGCCACCGTGAGTGTATCCTACGCTATTCTTGGCGAGGCATCTCTATCGTTTCTCGGGCTTGGCGTCGGACCAAATACACCAACTTGGGGCCTCATTCTTGCAGATGGGCGCAGCTTCATTTCACAGGCCTGGTGGCTGGGTGTATATCCCGGGATAGCTATTATGCTAGTGGTGCTGGCCATTAATTTTGTCGGGGATGGTCTCCGCGATGCGCTGGATGTTCGAGAAACCGGCGGCTGAAATGACCGCGTGCTGTGTATGAACGATAGGATATCGGGTTATGACCGCTCAGTGGAGTCATTCGCCGGATTTTGGCGGGTGTCCGGTGTGTCACGGCAAGCAGCCGTTCGATGCCGTCGATTTGCAATTTCCGCCCCGAATGTCGGCTTTCAGCAGCACCGGACGTTCGCTGCAGTCACAACGAAGGTCTCAGTTGCGGGACAGAATTGCCGTTCGCTAGATCCGGACAAAGACGGGAGGCAGTTCTTTCTTGCCGTTCGTTGAGGTGCGTGACCATCTCGGTACTACCCACAACGTGGGTAGATGGCGGACCTTCGTGAACTCTGAAGAGTTCGAGAATTTGACGTAAAAACTGAGCATGCTACGATTTATGCCTTCTAGTGAGGAGGTTTGTAAATGAAACTTTTTTCTGCGGCTGCCACGGCAGCGTGCATTTCCATTGCGCCAGTATGTGCGTATTCCAGTACTGCGACCATAGTAATTTCTGGAACTGGCGAAGTTGATTACAATGTTCCCGACGCTTTTAACGAGTTCGTGACAGACTTCACACTGACCCTCGTCACAGACTCGGCCAACTTCACTGATGACGAGACCGTGTTTTCGGGAACGCCTGCCGAGGGCATAATCGACTATTACGATCCTCTAGCATCGGCAACTTTTGTTATCGATGGTCTTGGAACATTCGACTACATCGATCCGTCGTTGTACCGAGTGGGCTACAACAAAACGACGGGTAATTTCTTTTTTGATACCGGGTCGAATTCTTCTTCCTTCTCTAGCCTGTTCACTGTCGAGTTGTTTCCCAATGGAACAGATCTGGACCTTACTCAGGCTTTTGGCCTCTCAACGCAACTTCTATCGTAGACACAACGCCCTTCGGAGGCACGCGCGTAGAAGATGGAAGCGGTACGGAATACAATATTCGCTTCCGGGACCTTACAAATATTATGATTTCAGGGTCTTTTGAAGCCGGTACTGATAACGGAAACGACGGTGACACAGATGATGGGATATCACCGGTGCCGCTACCAGCCGGTTTGCCGCTGCTGCTGGCGGGACTGGGCGGTCTGGCCTTGGTGAAGCGGCGCGCAGGTAGATCTTGAGAGTCCACCTGTCGGGATAGAGCCCGTTTTACCGCACGATATATTGGCACGTGAGCATGCCGACATGCCCGCCATTTCCGACGTCGGCACACCTCGTAGCTGACATCGGAAAGGCGATCTGGAGAGTTTGGCTGCGCCATGCAATATCCTGTCGTCCACCTCCCAAAAGCTGTTCCCACGCGGGAAATGTGCAGTCTGCGATCAGAGACATGCATTCGACCGGTGTCTGGCACTCAAATTACCGCTGAGGCGCGCGAAACTTTCGCTCGAAATTCGCCTATCCAACGTCCGCCGTCCACGGCAGTGGCGATTTTTACCTCAGTCGCTAACTTTGCAAAGGGCGCTTCCTTCGCTTTCCGGCCGCTCGTGCAACGCATAAAATCTGACACTCTGGGAGCGATGTAGTAGTTCGCCGCGGAAAAAGGTTCTCTGAATTTGACCGTTCCGGGTCGGATACCGAGTTTTTCAACACAATCAGCCCAAAGTAGACGGTACGGCAGTCCATTAACTCACTTGCGCCTCAGACAGCTTCATTCGCTCGGCATCAGCTTGCTGCACTTGCGCGCGTTTGCTCAGGAGCACTTCCGGTATGGGCTCGGTGCAGACCTTCGACGGATTTTGGAAAGTGTCTGCTGTGTCGCGTTGAGCAGCCGTTCACAACTGAATATTCGAAGTTTTTGTTCTGAATGGCCGCTTGCACCAGCACCAGACTTTCGCTGTGGTCACAACGAATGTCTCAGTTGCGGACAATGCAGTCCTTGCGTGCTGTTCAAGATAATTCGTCAGATCACAGAGATTATCGTTTGTTTAAGACTACTTTTGCAAGGTTCGCGAAAGCTAAGCTCAACGCCCTAAAGGTTCAAAGAGGTCATGTCGGAATATCCAATCCTGCCATGGCGAGACCTTCCATGAGCTTGTCCACGAGAACTTTTTCCATACCACGTGCCCGGAATGGCTGTCTCGGATCTTCCGCATAGTCGGGTTTCAATTCAAGAACTTTTTCCAATGTCCTTTCGGCCATCTCTTGGTCCCCGTTCATGGCGTGTGCAGCCGTTAGAGCAGCCTGCACCATATAGTTACCGGGCAAGTTCACGGTCTGCGCATGCGCAATAGAGGCCGAATAGTCGCCTTGGAGGAATGAGTGCAGTTGCCATATAAAATCCCACCAGCTCTGGTGCTTGGGGTTCAACGCTTTGGCACGAGTTACCCATTCTTTGCCCGTATCCCATTGACCGGCATAGGCCATCCAAGTGCCCAAATCCGCCAGAACGAAGGAATCGTATGGGTTGAGCTCAATCGCCTTACGCGCGTGGTTCGCAAATACATCCGGTAGATCACTGACCATCTGGCTACGGATCGCCAGGGCGTAATAAGCATCTGGATTTGCCGGATCCAGATCGATCGCACGCTGCGCCGCGCGTAAACTGTCTTCGGCCCAACTGTCCTTCGTGTCGATAGCGTATTTCTTCGATTCGATGTGTGAGAAGGCTAGCCTCGACCATGCGAGCGAATAGTCGGGGTCGGATTTCACCGCATCCACAAGGCAGTCACGCGCTCGCCGATGGCGGTTAGGTTCGAAGTTCTCGTAAAACCAGTAAGAAAGTAGCACGCACTCATAAGCGTTGAGGTTCTCCGGTGCCTTTTCCTCGATCGCGCGAGCTAGCTTGGCATCGAAGATGGGGGCGTCCGCAGACCCGATCTCGGAAACGACCTTCCTAGCGATTTCGATTTGCACCTCAATCACGCTTTGTGCCGAAAGATCCCGTGTGAACGGACCGGGCGCGTTAAGTTGGACGCAATCCCTGGCATCCGTGAATGAGGTTGTCACCCGGAGGCTTTCGTCCGCGCGACGGACGGTCCCGGATAGTATAAAATCTGCATTCAACTCATTGCGGATGGTGGCGCATTCAACCTCGGAATACTCCCGTGTCGAACTGAAAGAAAAAACAAATAGATTGGAAAATTTGGTCAAATAGGCGTTGATGTCGCGGCTAAGGCCATCAGCGAAGAAGGCTTCGTCCTTATCCGCGCCGACTTCCTCGAATGGCAGAACTGCAATCTTGGGACCAGTTGGCATACCTTGATCGACCTCTTCCTGTCGGGCGAACCACGCGAATACTGAGGCGACAGCGATCAATGCGGCCGTCGCAATAGGCCACAGACGCATGAGTTTACGTCGACGGTAGGCCTTTGCTGCCGTCCGGGCCAGCAATACAGATCAACCGGGCGTGCAATGTTTTTAACACTGTACTTGCCGATCGACGCGAACTCTCGTATCGACCTTCCCCACAATTTGATCGGCGACAACGCCGGAGATCATTATCCCGCCCTTCGGCGCCAAAGGCTCTAGGCGCGCGGCGATATTAACCCCATCACCGAGAAGTGTTCCGTCCTGCTGTACTACGTCCCCGAAGTGCACCCCTATACGAAAGCGAAAATTATCTGCTTCATCTCGCTCCAATTGGGCCTGAGCATCGAGAGCGGCGCGAACGGCATCCAGCGCCGAAGGAAACTCGGCGATGACGCTATCTGCGGCAGTAGCAATAATCGAGCCCTGATGCTCAGCAAGAATGCCGTCTATAATCGCGCGCGAGTTGGAGAGCGCGGCCAGTGCTTTGGCCTCGTTTTCCTCCATCCGGGCACTGTAGGCAACTGCATCAGCCACCAGGATTTCCAGCAAGTTTTCGGGACATTCGTTCTCCGGTGTTGTCTTGCGATGTCACAATGCAATAACCAGGCAGTTTCTACAAACAAAGACCGGTTTGCTGCGCCAGCGAAGGGCACGGTTTTGATCCGGCCGCTTCGGGCTAATTCTGTTGAAAAACTCGATAGTTTCTGAGCTTGTACTGTTTGGAGAATCCGACCGAGTGGCTTTTTACGCCGGGTTTCCAAGGCGGTTTTGATTTGGAGCCAGTTTGGCGAGCTTTTTGAGGTTCTGGGCGGTTGCAGCGAGGATAAACTCGTCATGTGCGCCACATGGTCCACGCAGCCGGAGCCTGCCCAGACCATGAATGCGTTTGAGGTGGGCAAATGACATCTCGACCTTCTTTCGAAGTTTTCGAGAGACCGCATATTGCTTTGTTTGGGCCAACTGTCGGGCTACATCACGCGAACTTTCATAGATTGATCTGGTGACTTTGCGCTGGGGCTCTTTTGGACAACAGCGCGGCTTTAACGGGCAGGCATCACACTCTGGCTTGCGGGCGCGGTATCGGATTGTCTCATCTTTGTTTGCACCTATTCTTGGCGCTTTATAGGCCCGGCGATATTGTTTGAGCTCTTTGCCACCCGGACAGATGTAAAGGTCATTCTCTGAGTTATAGGTGAAGTCGGCTCGTTCGAACGTTCCATCCTTGCGGCCAGATTTATCGATGACAGGAATATGCGGCGCAATCGCACGCTTCTCGACCAGCCAATCCAGCATAGGACCTGAGCCATAAGCTGTATCTGCGATGAGGCGTTCGGGCTTAAGATCATGGGTCTCTTCCACCCGATCAATCATGGTTCGAACGGCACCAACCTCGGCTTGCCGAATGGACCGTGTGGGCTCAACGTCCAGGATCACCGCATTGTCTGTATCAATCAGATAGTTCGTAGAATACGCAAAATATGCTGGTCCACCTCGCGCACCAGTCCATTGAGATGCCGGATCTGAGTGCGAGATGAACTTTGGTGTGACCGGGCTGGCTGCACCAAACGCGGCCTCGTCCAATGTATCAAGATACTCCCGAACTGCGCGTGGCGCTTCATTCGGATCAATCGCCTCGGGGTGCCAGTCGGCCTTTGGTGAGGACTTTTGGCGGTTGGCGTCAGCGGCGATAATGCTCGCATCAGCCGCGTATCGTTGGCCACTTGCCAAACCAGCTTCGATACACTGCGCGACCACCGCCTCGAACACATGCCGCAACAGGTGGCTATCGCGGAACCTGCCGTGGCGGTTCTTGGAAAATGTCGAGTGATCCGGAATCGCGTCCGACAAATCCATCTTGCAGAACCACCGATAGGCGAGGTTCAAATGAACCTCTTCGCAGAGCCGACGCTCTGAACGGATGCCCATGACATATCCGACCAGCAGCATGCGCATCATCAATTCAGGATCGATGGATGGGCGACCAGTCGAACTATAGAACCCGGTCAAATGGATCCGAACGCTGGACAGATCGATAACGCCATCTATCGCACGCAGTACATGATCAGCAGGGACATGGTCCTCTATCGAGAAATCATAGAACAGAGCCGTTTGCGCTTCCTGACGTGGTCCCATCATCGCGATCAAACTCCAATATCAACGAGACAATTGAATCAGTGAGGAAGCCGCAAATCAACAAGAGTTTTTCAACAGAATAGGCTCGGACCGGACCTTCGACGAATTTTGATGGGTGTCGGCTGTTTCGCGTTCAACAGCCATTCACGACCGAAAATTCAAATTTCTGGTTCTGAGTGACCGCTTTCACCAGCACCGGACACTCGACAAAAAATGGCCAGCGGCTGAGTTGCGGACGAAGCCGCCTGATGCGGATGCAGCGTAGAACATAGCTTCGACACGCGGCCTGAATGCACAAGCTCTGCGGCAGCGCAGCGCACACTCCCCAAACCGGACGTTCGTGATGCGCCAAATCGACGTAATCCAATCCAGACGTTCGTCGCGCCCGCGTCCGATGTCTCACATGCGGGACGAAGTTGACCTTAGAGGCGCGTCAGTGACAATTGATCCAAAGGGTTGATTGATGACCAATACATCGGCAACGTGTCCGCAAAGAATTCCGTCTAAGGTTGCGACCTCGACACAACGACATTTTGAGATATCTGCATGGCGAAAATCCTCGGCAAATTTGAGCTGATCAAACTGGCAAACGCGGTAATCGATGGCAAACAAATCGAGGTTGGACAGGTAAAACCCTTCCTTGACCATACGTTTCAGGAATCGTCCCGCCTCAGCGTCTTTATGCTCCGGCTCGCGGCGTGGATTTCGTTGTTCTTCGCATCTGTGCTGGTGATCTTCCCTGAAGTTGGTGAGTGGTTGATCCAGGTTTTGCCTGATCTCTTCGTGTTGCCGGACCGACTGGCAAAAGCGCTGGACTATATCTGGGGACTGGTAGGAGAGCCCGTCAAAAAACAGCACCTGATGTATCACCTGCCCAACATTATCGTTTACGCTTTTGGCGTTGCCGGTGTGCGCCAGCTCTGGCGGCGTCTAAACAAGAACAACTGGAAAGACCGCGTTTTGGGTGCTCAGGAAAAGCTGGCCAAAATGATCGCCGATGGAACGGCGCGTATATCCTTTGAGCCGGGATTTTCGCTGCTGTTCGTTGGCAATGGCGATCAGGTCGCCAAGAGTCTCGTTTTGGACCAACCCGAAATCGGGCCAACCCTTTGCAACACTAAACCGAGCTATACCGATTTCTGGGGTGGATTTGTCACCGCGGAAGGTGACCAGGAATATGAGCGTGTGCTTAAACAATTTAATTCCGAGGAGGCGGGTGAGTACGTGTTATTTCCGGTTGTGGATGAGCACCTGTTTCTTCCCGGTCCTTATGAATACGACGTTGCTCCGCACCGGATCGAAATAGCACTGCGGCTGATCCGGGAGCACGAAAAAACCTGTGGATGGGAAAAAAAACGCGTTTTGATCGTAGGCGACAAAGAACAATGCAGCCGGTTTGTCACAGCAACGCAATTGGGGCACTTGGAAACGACGCGTGACGAGATCAGCCTGCGTACCATCGAAAACGAATTTGAAGATGTGATCGTGGTCGACCCAACGGAGGTTACCCTGAAAAAAATCATAGAGGTCGCCGACGGACGGCAAATCCTGTTTCGTGCGTCTGATGGAGGTGCTGAGAAATATGCCCGGTCATTTTACGACAGGCTGTCCCTGCTAGGATATGAACCAACGAAGGAGGGCAGCCTGACGATAGGGTACGACATCTCAGACTTGGAAACAGAGCATCAAGTTTTGGCACAAAACCACGACGAATACCTACCGGTCATCCTGTCGCGCAGTGTCTTCGACCTGCTCTCCAAAAGCTATTTGCGTGATGGGACCTATATTTTTGTTCCTCGCCTGATTAAACACGAGTTGCAAAAACTTGTTGCCGAAAGCTGATGCCGAGCGAATGAAACTGTCTGAGGTGCAAGTGAATTGATGGACTGCCGTACCGTCTGCTTGGGGCTCACTTCTGTCGTTCCGGCCCAGTTCATCTGGTGACCACTTTCAACCGTTGAATCTCCGCACATGGCTGCACTTAAATGAAACCGCCGAATTATCCGGTTCTTGAGAATGGCCGCTTTCGGAATGCGCATAAAGCCTGGACTGCTGCATCGCTGCAAGGCAGCTTCCAGCCGAAAGCGGTCTGTCGTGTGGGCAATACGATGGTTGCTCGTCCGAGCACTTTCGTGTTCAAATCATGCGCACAGTGACTTTGAGGCCATGCATGGAAAAGCCGCGCACACAATTCACCTCTGCGGGGGACGTCGCAATTGCCTATCAAGTAGTCGGCGATGGTCCAGTAGACCTAATCTATGCGTCGGGCTGGTTGCACAATATCGACGTCATTTGGGAGCACACTGGCTACAATCGCTTCCTTTCTCGATTAGCTGGGCAATGCCGCCTTATCCTATTCGACAAGCGCGGGACAGGCATGTCTGACCGAGATGTCGGTGTACCAACCCTTGAAGAACGCACAGACGATATCCGTGCGGTCATGGAGGCGGCTGGATCAAAGAAAGCCTCTATTTTCGGCGTTAGCGAAGGCGCCAACATGGCCACGATGTTCGCCGCAATTTATCCTGAACTTGTAAGCAGCATTACGTTGGTGGGATGTTTTGCCTGTAAGAAATGGAAGCCGGACTGGCCACATGGGCAAAGGCGCGCTGATTTTGAGAAGATAATACAAATTCTGGAGGAGAGCTGGGGAGACTTGGGAGAGTTTTTGACAGCCCGCATGCCCTCTGTTGCCGAAGACCAGATGGAAATCGATTTTCATAATCGGCTTTTCGTACAATCCGGAAGCCGGAGCACGGCTTTGAAGATCACGAGGTTGAATTATGAACTCGATATCCGCCCAATTCTTCCGTCGATACAGGCTCCGGCTCTAATACTCCATTCCCGGGGTGACAGAGTGGTAAGCACCGAAGACGCAGAATTCCTGACAAATGGATTACCGAATGGTCGCCTGAAAGTATTGGACAGGGATGATCATCTGCCTTGGATCGGTGAAGTAGAGGATATCGCAGACGAAATTACTTCATTTGCTCTCGCAGCCACGGACGGGCAGTTATCTGATCGTATTCTCGCAACCATTCTGATGACGGACATCGAAGGATCGACCGAAGCAGCGGCAGGGATGGGAGATGCTCGTTGGCGTGAGATCATCGAGGCGCACGATGCTGCCGCAGCGCGTGCAATTGCGCGCGACGGCGGCACACTCGTAAAGACCATGGGAGACGGAGTATTGGCGACGTTTGGAGGTCCCAGTCGAGCCGTTGCATGTGCGAAACGGCTGAAGTTTGACGCAGCAGCATTGGGTCTCACTGTCCGCGCCGCTGTCCACACTGGAGAATGCGAGCGTCGAGGACAGGACATATCGGGTATTGCAGTAAATGTGGCAGCAAGGATACTGGACGCTACTCCGGGGGGCGCATGTCATGTCTCAACAACAGTGCGCGACCTCACTGCCGGCTCAGGGCTTCAATTTGTTGCTGCCGGCTCACACCGCTTTAAAGGTATTGCGGGTAACTTGGAATTATTTGTGGTCACTTAAGGTTTCCGGCTTCGGCTTTGTCCGCAGAGCGGAAATAGATGTCCCAAATCGCGCTGCGCTATGAATGAACGGCCGCTTTTTTCTCTGTGATGCAGCTAACAATTTTGGCGTCCGCATTGCTGCATCCGCGAACAACAGCGCAGTAGCACTTCCGGTATGGGCTCGGAGCGGTCAACTGCTCAGTTCTGTCAAATGACTGCTTTGCAGTGCTGAGCAGCCTTTGCGATAGTCGATCCCACTCCTTCTTGCATCGTAATAAAAGGCTAAAGACGGACTATCCATCTCGCATGCGTTCTGGCTCGACCCAGAGCGTCTCAGCCTGACCAAAAGTATGTTTCTGAATTTCAAGATCTAGCAGACTAAAGTTCGTGGCTCATGCGCGCGCTATCCCTTTGACATGCAGATATTCTTGGACAAGGCGTCCCAAGATGCGAGCGGAACTATGCGTCACATACGTAGCCATTCTGCGCTACCGAGATTCTGGGTGCCTGCATGGAATTTGGGACCAGTGTTACGTTGTCGGAACTTACCGAAGACAATTGGGATGCCGCCGGCAGAGTTGGATTCGAGTTCACTTCTCGTGGGGAAGAGGGTATTCCTGAGGGGCTCGAACTCATCTACCGACGTCCATTGAAGAACGTCTCTCGGCTTGGGCCGAAAGGCACATTCGGAAATCTCTATACGTGGGCTCAGTTCAGGAAAAACGACAAACCTGTTGGGCCGATCAAAGCCGTTATCTCCGCGACTTCATTTTAGATAGGTTTCATGTGGAACGTGGAACAAATCTGCTTGGTGGGATTGTGGATCAAACCCTACGACATTCAGTGGGTTCGCTTTAAGCCAAGTACGGAGTTCATCAGAAAACGACTGTACACGCGCTTCGTAAATCAGGCCTCCTACCAACTGTACGTGAGGACGTTGATGAGCGCCGAACCGTGCCTGCCGAGCCCGCTGAAGCTCTTTTTGAACAATTGGCTCGAGCAATTCCTGTCGCCAAGATCCCAAAGTATATTGGATGCAGCAGATCGCAGGCTACTCTCTTATTGGAGAGTGGCTCCTGAAGCCAATCATCCAGGATGACGGCGACACGAGAGGGCGGCACAAGGGTGTGGATTGTCACGACCTGAACCGCCTAATCAAAGCAATGCGCCAGACTGGTCGTTCTGTCTCTGAGCCAAGCGAAGGCATGTTGAACATTGGCGATGCAGCTGGAACCCTAACCGTTCCATCTATGGAGATTTTATATCTATTGCTCACTGGCCAACTAACAAAAGTCGAACTTCTACCGGAAGAACTCAAGTTTAGGTCTGGGTTCGTACATCTCGAAGAAGTCGCGAAGCGGCTGGGGGTTTTATCTGGTAAGCCAGGGCTAACAGTCTGTTAGCCCGCAAAAGAGCTACACCTCACAGCGACAACTGTGCGTTTTCTCTTGAAAGCAAAGGATCCGGATGGCCATCCCGCGTTGGAAACCAGCGGACAGGTTCGTCACATGGGGTTTATGCGCGACTTGGTTGACCGTAACAGTTTGCGCAAGTTCAAACGTCGCTACAAAAAGCTCGCGAGGATTAGTGGATATTGGCATCGGGAGCCGGACCGTCTGAGATCAAAGTTGTCGTTTAAAGGCATCGCACCAGTATGGGACCCACAAGCTGCTGGCGCGGAAATCTACCGAGTTACCGACCTCTGACGACTGAACCTTTAGACCTTTGGCTTAGGCCGCTCATTTGAGCGGCCTTTTTTGTGGTAAGCGATCTTTTTTGGCGGGCGCTAATGACCTTGTCGTGTGGGCAAAGCGGCCGCCAGTTTTTATGCAATTTCAACTTTTCAGTTATTTCCCACTAATCCTTTGGTCGCGAATGGGTTATTATGTGTCGGTGCTTCAGCGGGCTGCCGCGTTCAAATGGCCGTTTTGTAAGCTTAAAGCAGTAATCGGGCGTTTCCGCGCGATTACTGCTTATTTTTGACCCTGAATGTTTATGCCGACGGGGCAGCCCTCGGCGGCATCACCGTAGTATCGGGACTTATATTGGTAGCGTGGTGCTTTCTAAGCGCCAAAAGTGCCGCGTTTGACGGGAAATTCGGGAGAGTTCCATTGCTGAAAGCAATTCAGCGCGCAGCCAGCATTCCTTCCATGTCATGAATGACGGCGAGCAGCGTATCGGGGTTAATTCTCATCGTTCCTTCAAGGGACCGATCCAGATCAAAAATAACGATGATGACAACTGCAAGCAAAAACGCCAAGGCAAACGTCCGCCATGTTAGTGACCTTCCGTGCAGGGCAGACCGGTTCCCAACGATCGTAAGCGCCGCAAATGCAGCAATTGAGATCATCATTTTCGCAGGTATCGGAATATGTTGTGCAGCCGCCGCTATGCGCAAATTATGCGCGTCAAACATGTGCGTTAGGCTATTCACAACAGTTACACGTATGGGATCAGAGGTGGTTTCTGAAAGGATAATTTCCGCGGTTGGCCAAATCGCGGCCTGCGCCTGCATCGTTCTGGTCAAGAAGGATCGCCAAGCTTGCACATTTTCTATGTCATCCTCCGTTGCAAGGCGGGTTTTACCATAAGCCAGGATTTTTTCTTGGAGAGCTGTTCGATTTTGCTCTGTCAAAAGGCTCGCCGTGAGGAAAGCGGTGCTGATCGCATTGGCCTCCTGAACAAGCTCGGACTGTCTGTCTTCGCGCCAGTTAATCGCGGAATTAAAGGCAAATCCGAGAAGCAGCCCCAAAAGCGCAAGCATCGCTCCGAGCGATGTGGCACCTGGCAACTGGTCTGCCGGCAGTTTTTCATACCCCAGCCGGCGTCGTTCAAACGCACCTATCTTGAAGCCGACAAAAACGGCAAGAGGGAACGTCACCAAAACCAAAACAACGAGATAAGAAAACGGCAATAGCGGCTTGACGAAGCCACTGTACACCTCAATGACATTCCTTTCCATGGGTTAGAGCCTTTCAGTTGTGGGAACGCAACTCTTCGCACGCAGCCCACCTATCATGGTCTTCTGCACTAAACTGATTTTGGCCGTCAGTTCCCCCGGCTTTCCAAAGCCTGAAGCCCAATCGACCTGAACAGGTTTGTGTTTCCAAGTGTCGATATCGCGATACTCAACCATTTATCGTGACGCTTCTGTAAGCAGTTGGTGTCATGCCGGTCAGTTTCCGAAAGGCCCGCTGGAAACTTTTGGGTTCATCATAACCCAGAGAGCGCGCGATTGACGGTATTTCAAAATTGGTTTCCGCAAGAAGCGCCCGGGCACGGGATTCTAATGAAGTCTGCTTTAACATCCCGAAAAGAGGTGCCCTCACTCTGAAGCATGCGTTGGAAGGTTCTTGGCCCCATGTTAAGTTGGCGCGCCACCGCCTCTTGCGTCATGTCACCCATTGCAAACTGAATTGCCAGCGTGTGCCAGACGAGATCCCGCGCAGAGACGAGAGGACGCACACCCATTGCACTTGGAAGCGCGGAGAAAGAGAGAACCTCGTTTGGATCAGGCGGATCAGGGTTTGGCGTAGATAGGTCCGCCAGCCGGACGGCGACCCCCGGTATTTTTGCGTCTGTGCGTAAAGGTGCGCCTACCAAATCTTCGAGGTAGCTGGCGCGTTGCCGGTCTGTGCCTGCGATTTCCACCCATTCCGGGCGCCAATCTGGTCCGAGGAAATACTGAAAGACTTTAGCTATGATAATAATTGTGCCATCGTCAAGATGACGGTGCCCGACAACACTATCGAGCCCGGAATATCGCCCGGCGACCAGAAAATCCCCCCTGACTTCAAGGTGGATTTCGCTGCCTGGGTTTATCAGGGAAAAGGCTTGGCGGGCGCGCAGCACAGCTGAGTATAAATCTTTGGAGCTGAGAACATATCGCGCATAGGCATCGTAGGCTGCATAGTTGAATTGCTCTCCCAACTTCGCACCGAGCCGCGTATCCCCGGTTGCACGAGCGACGTATTCAATGACGCTGGCTTCAAGCCTGTAGGGTACATATCCGTTGGCTTTCTTGATCGCCTTTCGACTGAAATTTGATGCCCTAAGCGCGCGGTCGACGATGGCCGGAGATGCGACGCGATCAAGCAATTCAATCACATGCACCAACTCGACTAAATTTACCATCCCCTGAATTCATACTGCATTTTGTCGCAAAATGATCCCGCTGGCTATGCTAACCTTCAGGCAAGCAATCTGTGGTGTGCCGATGAATAAAAGCGTTTTGAGTTCGATGTTTGCGGCCGCACGCGGTCTGGGCTGCCCTGACTATTGCAAAAAAATATATCATAGTGAAATTATTATTCTGCCTACCCATCCTGTTTCAGGAGGGCGTTGCAAGGAGCAGTTTACAAGGCGGAACAATCTTACGAGTCAAATGGTGGGTTCAAGGCTGTTTAAGACGTGGTCGACGCTCGGCCCTGTTGGATGCCTAACACAAAAAGGAGATCGCAACATGTACGCCAAACATAAACTGGTTGCTACAGCACTTACGCTTACGCTCGCAATGGGGCTTGCCCTGCCGACGCCTGCCGCAGCGGACAAAAAGGTGAAAAATGCTGTCGGAGGCGCGGTTGTAGGTGCTGGGGTCGGCTACATTGTCGGCGGCAAAAAAGGCGCGACAGGAGGTGCCGTTGTTGGCGCGATCGCCGGTGCGAGGAAGTGATTTTTGACGTTACTGATCCGTTTGAGCTGCGCGGGAAATACAAGGAAATATCAATATGCAAACCGGACTGAAAAGATCTGCGATGATGGCGATTTGTTTGTCGGTGAATGCTGGGATGGCCCAAGCCGACCCTGAAATGGAGAAGATCATCAGTGATGCTGCGCCGCATATGCACCACAGTTGCGGCAGTATGCTCGACACTTACGGCGATGACGACGACAGGGTCGCGGAAATCGTGCGGCTGATGGCGATGGTATCGCTTTACAATCGACAGATCGACGTTCTTGCCGCCGCACCTGAAGAGGCGGAGAGCGGTGCGCTCCGGGACGAGTTCGTCGAGGAGTTGGAAGACGCTTGCGACGACGATCCCGGCATGCTGCTGGCAGGTGCTGTAGACATTGCAATCAAGGAAACGATGGAATTGTACGATTGAGGTCCCCTGGTACCCACCACAGCGATGCAACACGCGTCGAGACCAAAGGAAAAAATTCGTGATCCGCAATAAGGAGGATTTGATTGAATGGGCTCTGACATAAAGATGCGACGCATATCTGGCTGCGCAGTCTCCCTTCTGACATCTTCCCTGATGGTGCTTGCCATCGGAGACGCGGCATTGGCGGCCGAAGGTGGCGGAAGTCATTACCTGCCTGGCGCAGCGGGGGATATATTTCTGGCACTGCCGCCAGACCCAGGGTTTCAGGTTGCCAATGTCTTCTATTACCAGTCAGGCAGCCTAGGATCGACACTTCTTGAAGGCCAGCTCAGCCTCGACCTCGATTTGGACCTTTTTCTCAACATCACGTCGGTGACCTATACCTTCGAACAGCCGGTACTCGGAGGACGTTTCACCATCGGTGCTGCACTTCCCTTCGGATATTCTGATATAGACGGGGCCCTGACCGGCCCGAATGGGGGGCGGCTGGGCTTCTCCGACGACAGCTTTGACCTGAGCGATATCTCCATCACACCTGTTCAGTTGAACTGGACCACAGGGCTCTGGTCCTTGAAGTTTTCCGAGACCATCATCACGCCGAGCGGTGGATACAGCACCTCGAACGGCGATCTTGTGGATCTCGGTCGGAATTATTGGAGTTTCGATACCGTCGGAGCCTTCACTTGGTTCAACCCCGATGCCGGTACGGAGGTGTCGGTTACCGCTGGCATAATGTACAATACCGAGAACGATGACACGGACTACAAGACGGGAACGGAGTTCCATCTGGACGCTGCCGTCAACCAGTTTGTGTCACCGAACTTCGCCATCGGCCTGCGTGGCTATTACTATGACCAGGTATCGGGTGACAGCGGTTCGGGCGCAACTCTCGGAGACTACAAATCATCATCCTATGCGATCGGACCTGGTTTCGTGTGGATCCCGAAGTTTGGCGGTGGTCAGCTCACCGTCTTTGGGAAATGGATGCACGACCTCGACGCCGATAACCGTTTTGAATCTGATTACGTTACGCTGACAGGTGCGTGGAAGTTCTGAACGACACAACATGCGAGATCATGGCATCAGCCGGTGACAAAAAGGAGAAAGTCATGAGTTCAACTTTCACGATTTGCAGCGTTTTCTTTGGCTTCCGGCCTTGCTGCATCTCTTCCGGGCGGGCCAGCGGCGGCGCAGTTCGCCAACGACAACCTGAGCGAACGGCTACAGGCGCGCGAGATACCGGTCACGCTTAACAATTTCATTCGTGCTGCGACCGATATTGAACTCGATAAGTACGTGACGCTCGCCGGGGGCATAAACCGGTTCTACCACTTCCGCGAACCGACGCCGGTGGACAACCAACCGACCATCCGCATGAACCGAGACACGCTTTACAGCACCGTGGTCGTCGATATCAGTGAGGGCGCGACATTGACGCTGCCGGACGCGGGTGACCGCTATATGGGCGCGATGGTCGTCAATCAAGACCACTACATCAACGAGGTATTCCAAGGCGGCGGCACATACACGCTGGACATGGAAACCTTCGATACACCATATGTTATCGTCTTTATGCGGACATTGGTAGATGCCAACGATCTCGACGACGTGGCTGCGGTCAATGCGCTGCAGGATGCAATGACAA
Organism: uncultured Alphaproteobacteria bacterium; assembly: GCA_963796445.1. Taxonomy (GTDB): domain Bacteria; phylum Pseudomonadota; class Alphaproteobacteria; order Rhodobacterales; family Rhodobacteraceae; genus Roseobacter. Next base: position 94,460 of record CAWCLQ010000003.1, read on the forward strand.
TCGAAGCAGCATCATCCAAACCGTTCATCGTGCTGGACTATGACAAGGAAAGCTTTGAAGGACTGGTGCAGGCGGCGCTGGAACTTGGCCGCTACGCCTCGGCCAGCACCGGCGCTTTCGGATCGAAAGAAGAGGTCAATCCGATCCTGCACTTCATAGGCACGGCTGTTGGATGGGGCGGCCTACCGGAACGGGAGGCATTCTACCTCGGCGTGGAGCCACGCCTGCCCGTCGGCGAGTACAAAATCGAGGTACCAGCAAAGGTGCCAGTAGGCGCATTCTGGTCTGTCAGCCTCTATAACGCGGATGGCTTTTTCGAGCCGAACGCCCTCGGCGGCTACGTCATCAATTCGGTCATGGGCGAGCGAAATGATGACGGGTCAATGACCGTGCATTTCGGTGGTTGCGAAGATGGGCGCGTGAATTGTCTGCCGATCATGGAAGGGTGGAACTACAACGTGCGCCACTACCAGCCAGGGCCCGAAATCCTCAACGGAAGCTGGGTCTTCCCCGACATCGAACCAGCCAATTGAGAATGGATTCCATCATGAAAAAGCTGTTTGCGCTGATGCTCTTCCTCCCAACTGTCGTCTTTGCAGAAGAGATCACGCTTGACAATCTCCTCCGGGCGGAAACCGACCACATGATCCGGCAGAATATCGCGGCTTTCGGGCTTGAGGTTGGGCAGATCGTCCACGAGCGCGAGATATTGGACCTTGCCAATCAGCCGGTCATCCGCATGAACTTGGATACGCTGTATTCCTCGCTCGTTCTTGATCTGTCTGAACCGGTCGAGATCACTTTGCCCGTGATCGACGGGCGCTATCAGTCGATGCATGTGATGAGCCAGGATCACTACATGTTCGTCGAGGCCTCGCCCGGTACCTACGAACTGACCGAAGAGAAAGTAGGCACCCGTTTTGCGGCATTGGCCTTTCGCACCTTTGTGGAGCCGTCCAACCCTGACGATCTGAAAGACGCTCATGCCGCGCAGGACGGTATCATCGTGTCTGGCGGTGGGACCGGGCCGTTTGAGGCGCCGGACTGGGACACCGAAAAACTGGCGGCGGTCCGCAAGGCGCTGAACGATCTCGCGGCAGAGATCAGCTTTGACTCTGCTCTCGCCTTCGGGCGCAAAGATGAGGTGGACCCGGTGCAATTTTTGGTTGGTGGCATCGCCGGTTGGGCTGGTCTGCCCGCACGCGGTGCCATCTATCTGATCGACTCCGTGGACCAAAACGACGGCGAAACGCCTTATGCGGTCACGGCCAAAGACGTACCGGTAGACGCGTTCTGGTCGATCACCATCTATAACGCCGACGGCTACATGGAACCCAACGATATGGGCCGCAACAACTACAACAACGTCACCGCCGAGCCGAATGACGATGGGTCTATCACCATCCACATGGGGGCCTGTGACGATGGCCGCGTGAACTGTATCCCCGTCACACCGGGCTGGAGCTATGCTGTCCGGCTCTACCAACCGCGCGAAGAAATCCTCGACGGTAGCTGGACCTTCCCAGAGGTCGAACCGGTTAATTGAATAGGAGAGAGCACAATGATGAAGTCATTCCCAATCTGGGCGGCAGGGGCCGCACTTCTTGCCAGCACCGCGCTGGCACAAGAAACAGATGCAACATTTGGCACGGACTTCGCGGTATCGCGCGACGAATTGCCCTTTACAGGCGGCGAATACTCTCCCTTCGTGGGGCAGAACTTCCCGAATCGGGTGTTCTGGGGTGATAGCCATCTTCACACCTCCTACTCTTGGGATGCGGGGCTCGTCGGTGGCCGACTTGATCCCGGAGACGCCTACCGGTTCGCGCGCGGCGAGGAAGTGACCGCCAGCTTCGGCGTCCGTGCTCAGCTTGTCAGGCCACTGGATTGGCTTGTCGTGGCGGACCACGCCGAAAGCCTCGGTGTCGCGCAGATGATCGAGAGCGCCGATCCCCGGCTGCTTGCGACCGAACCCGGACGCAAGACCTACGACTTGTGGAAAGCGGGCGATCTATATGGTGCATTCGAAGAATGGGGGTTGGGTGTAATTGTCGGCGGCAATGACCCGTTGGACGCCCCCGAGATCAGCCGCACGGTCTGGGAAGACATCACCGCCTACGCAGAAGAATACAACGATCCGGGCGCGTTCACCGCCTTCATCGGCTACGAATGGTCCTCTTCGCCGGGGGGCAGCAACCTCCACCGCGTCGTCGTCTACCGCGACGATGCGACCAAGGCGAACCGGCTTCTGCCCTTCAAATCATCAGATTCGGCAGATCCCGAAGACCTGTGGGACTGGATGGAGACTTACGAGGACGAGACCGGCGGACGCCTGCTTGCGATCCCGCATAACGGCAACCTGTCTAACGGCGCAATGTTCGCTGTCGAAACCCTGTCTGGGGAGCCGATCGACGAGGATTACGCCGAACGCCGTATGCGCTTCGAGCCCCTCTACGAGATCACCCAGATGAAGGGGGATGGCGAGGCACATCCGCTCCTTTCACCTGATGACGAATTTGCTGATTACGGAACGTGGGACGGTGGCAATTGGAACGGCGAGCCCAAAACGCCCGAGATGTTGCCAAATGAATATGCGCGCAGCGCCCTGAAACTGGGCCTTCAGTTTGAGCAGGATCTGGGTGTGAACCCTTTCAAATTTGGCCTTGTCGGGGCTACCGACAGCCATACCGGGCTGGCTACAACGCGGGAGGACAATTACTTCGGCAAGGTGCCGGTTATGGAGCCGTCGGACGATCGCTTCGAGGAGGCGATTGTCCCCGATCCGAATAATCTGGGCACGGGAACCTTCGAGTTCGAAACGCTTGCCTCCGGCTTGCAGGGCGTCTGGGCGCGCGAGAACACGCGGGCGGCGCTGTTTGATGCGATGCGGCGCAAGGAAACCTATGCCACCACTGGCAGCCGGATCACGGTGCGTATCTTTGCTGGGTGGGATTTCGAGGCCGACGAAGTGCTGCGCCCTGATTTTGCCGAGACCGGTTATGCGCGGGGCGTTCCCATGGGCGGCGACATGCGCGCCCATCCCGAAGGCGCTGCGCCGCGCCTGATGATCCGGGCGCTGCGCGATCCGGACGGGGCCAATCTCGACCGTGTCCAGATCGTGAAAGGCTGGCTTGAGGCGGATGGCACGCAGCAGGAGGTCGTGGTGGATGTGGTCTGTTCCGATGACCGTGCAATCGTGGACGGGCGCTGCGACGGCCCCGTCGGCAACACCGTCAACGTCGAGGCCGCGGCCTTTACCAACGGCATCGGCGACGCGCTCTTGATGGGCTACTGGGAGGATCCCGACTTTGACCCTGCCGAGCGTGCCTTCTACTACGTCCGGGTGCTGGAAATCCCGACCCCGCGGTGGACGACATACGATGCCGCGTTCTATGGCGTCGACTTGCCTGAAGGCGTCCCAGCGGCGCAGCAGGACCGCGCCTACACTTCGCCGATTTGGTATACGCCGAATTGATTTCCAACAACGCCGCGTCGCGAGATTCATATTAGGGTTTTGCAGCGCAGAACTCACAGAAAAACGGAGTATGACATGAGAACAGCAACCCCAATTTTGGCGACCTGCGCCGCACTCCTGTGGGCCAGCACAGCGCTGGCGCAAGGCTACGCGGGCGATGTTGCAATCGACGCAGATAACGTGGCGCTCGGGGCAAAGCACTACTCGCCCTATCTCAACCAGTCCTATCCCAACCGGGTGTTTTTCGGCGACACGCACCTGCACACGTCCTATTCCACCGATGCGGGCATGATCGGCAACACGCTCGGCCCGATGAGGCGTTCCGCTTCGCGCGCGGCGAAAAGGTGCGCGCTTCGTTCGGAGACTACGCCCAGTTGATCCGGCCTCTGGATTTTCTCGTGGTCGCGGACCATGCCGAGAACCTCGGCCTTGCGCCGATGATCGAGGAATCAAACCCGCAGCTGCTCGCGAACGAGTGGGGGCGCGAGCTACATGACATCGTGAAGGCGGGGCGAAATCAACGCGGCCTATGGAAAAGTGGGGCAACCGCAATGGCCGCGCTGGAGGATCCCCTTGCCGACGACGATCTGACGCGCACGATCTGGAACCGGATCGTCGACAGCGCCGAGCGGTTCAACGAGCCCGGCGTGTTCTCGGCAATACACGGCTTCGAATGGACCGTCGACGCCGGACGTCAATAACCTGCATCGCGTCGTGATGTTCCGCGACGACGCCGACAGGGTTGAGGACCTCGTCCCGTTCTCCGCTTACGACAGCAGCGATCCCGAGGACCTGTGGGACTGGATGCAGGCCTACGAGGACGACACCGGCGGCCGTGTCTTGGCGATCCCCCACAACGGCAACCTGTCGAACGGGCTTGATGTTCGACGATGTGCGCATGAATGGCGAGCCGATCGACATCGACTATGCCGAGCGCCGGGCGCGGTGGGAGCCGGTCTATGAGACCACCCAGATCAAGGGCGACGGCGAGACGCATCCGATGCTGAGCCCTAACGACGAGTTTGCCGACTACTACAGTTGGGATCGTGGCAACTTCGGGCTCTGAGCTCAAGACGCCCGAGATGTTGCCGAGGGAATATGCGCGTCAGGCGCTGGCACGCGGCCTCGCCTATCGAGGAGGAGATCGGGGCCAACCCGTTCAAGTTCGGCCAGATCGGCTCGACCGACAGCCACACCTCGCTCGCCACGACGCGGGAGGACAACTATTTCGGCAAGGTCAGCGCTCGATGGAGCCGGGCACAGGCTCGGAACGCTATGACGAGTAAATCATCCAAGCCCGACCCTCGGTCGAAGAGGTCGCGGTCCGTGCACTACGAGACGCTCGCTTCCGGCCTCGCCGCGGCCTGGGCGCGGGAAAACACGCGCGAGGCGATCTGGGACGCGTTCCAGCGCAAGGAGGTCTATGCCACCACCGGCTCGCGCATGATCGGTGCGCGTCTTCGCCGGCTGGGATTTCGAGGCCGACGAGGTGCACCGCCCCGATTTCGCCGCCGAGGGCTATGACCGCGGCGTGCCGATGGGCGCCGACCTCTTCGCGGGCCCCGAGGGCGCGGCGCCCACCTTCATGATCCGCGCGCTGCGCGATCCCGACGGCGCCAATCTCGACCGCATCCAGATCGTCAAGGGCTGGGTCGGCGACGATGGCGAGCCGATGACCAAGGTGTTCGACGTGGCGTGGTCGGGCGACCGGGAGCCAGACGCGGACGGCAAGTGCCGCCCGTGGGCAGCACCGTAGACGGGCGCGGATTTCACCAACACCATCGGCGCCGCAGTGCTCGGCGGCTACTGGGTGGATCCCGAGTTCGACCCCGCACAGCGCGCCTATTACTACGTCCGCGTGCTGGAAATCCCGACGCCGTCATGGCTGGCCTACGACCAGGCGTTCTACGGCAATATCGACCTGCCCGACGACGCGGTGATGGTGCAGCAGGAGCGCGCCTACACCTCGCCCATCTGGTATACGCCTTGATCCTGCCGTTACGCACTGGGCTGATCACGTTTTTGCGAAAGTAGCGGGGGTATCGCTTTGGCCTATGGCGTCTGGACGGAAAAGCCAGGTAAAATGGTTGCTGATGGTCTTTCGAGCGTAAACCCGGATGTCGGTGTGCGATGGGGGATGGCTGTGCGTATGGGGATGTATGCCCGTTGCCTTCCCATCGCGTGCAGCACATGAAGCTCTGGTCCTGTTCTTGGTGGAAAACACAATGACAGGGCAGGACAGGCATCTTTCGAATACTGTTCTAGAGCTGAAAGCCAGGGCGATTGGACGCGTGTTACTTATGCGACAGCGGGGTGGTAACGTGTATCGGGGGAGAGCCGAAAATGGACCTGACTGGCAGAACGATACAAGAGCGCGGACTACGTGTTTCCCATATTTGGAATTGTTCGCGGCACGTGGCTCTGTATACAGGTTTTTAAATGTTGCTATTGGATCCTCTTTGGGAGAGTTGCAAATGAAAAATGGCCTATTTTTCACCTTCATGATGACAGCGATGCTGGCGGCTGGCGCTGCCCAAGCGCACACGGGGGAAGGTGTTGCGGGGGGGCTCATTAGCGGCTTTCTGCACCCGCTGTTCGGGTGGGATCATGTGGTTGCCATGGTGGCCGTGGGCCTCTGGGGCGCAGTATTGGGGTTGCCCGCTTTATGGCTGTTGCCGGTTGTATTTCCGGTCGTCATGGCTTTGGGGGGCGCTCTCGGTGTCGTGGGGGTACCGCTGCCGGCAGTGGAAACGGGGATCGCCCTGTCGGGTGTTGTGCTCGGACTTCTGGTGGCTTTCGCCGTTCGTGCGCCGCTTTGGATTGCCGCCTTGATCGTTGGTGCTTTTGCGGTGTTCCACGGACACGCCCATGGCACTGAATTGCCTGCGGCAGCCGACCCGATAGCCTATGCCGTGGGTTTTGTGATTGCCACGGGTTTTTTGCACCTTGCCGGTATTGCGATTGGCCTGCTTTGGGGGCGGCCGTGGGGGAACTGGGCTGTTCGCGTTGCTGGCGTGTTTGTTGCCTTGGTCGGTGCCGCTTTTCTGGCCGGTGTTGCATGACCGCGCCACAAAAGCGATTTCAGGTTTCGAAATGACACGCATACTGCGCGAACCGTTGGTACACGTCTTTGCTCTCGGCATCGTCGCCTTCGGCCTGTCTGTTGCGTTTGAAGACGCACGACCACCGACAGCAGAGCGGATGATCGCCTTTAACAAGGAGGACGCGCGGGGCCTTGCCGCCGAGTTTGAAGTGACCCGGCGCCGGACACCCACTCCCGATGAGCTCGACAGACTGATCGAACATTCGGTTCACGAGCAAGCCCTTCTCCGCGAGGCGAAAGCGCTTGTCCTCGATCAGGGTGACTCGATTGCCCGACGCAGCCTCCAAACGAAAACGGAATTCCTGACCAAAGCCAGAACACAAATCGTCGCTGCTGATGTCGCTACGCTTCCGGCCCAACTCGTTGCTAATGCCCAGCGGTTTGCCATTACGCCGGTTTTGGCTGTCGAACAGGTCTATCCGGACGCAAACGTCAATTCCGCCCGCTCAGCGGATATCGCGAGTGGCCTCAGCAATGCACATAACCTGCTGCCCAGCACCGCACTGGTCGGTCGACCCCGCGTGATTAATGGCATCTTCGGCACCAGTTTTCTTTCGAAGATTATGAAACTGCCTCCAAGTGAGTGGGGCGGCCTGGAAACGACGAGCTTCGGGCAGCGCCTCGCGCCTGTGACCGACCGCAGCCAAGAAAGGCTATTGGCGATGCGTGCGCAAAACGTGGTCGCACAGCCTGACGTGGCCGAGGTTCCTGGCGTATGATCCGTGTCTTCGCACTCTTGGCACTATGTTTGATGGCCTTGTCCCCCTCTTCAGTGCGGTCACACGCACTCGAACCGGGATTTTTGGAGTTGGCTCCTTTTGGGCCGTCGCAGTGGCGGGTGACATGGCGCAAGCCACAAGTGAACGGTGCCCCAATGGCAATCGAAGCCGAGCTTCCCGCTCGGTGCAGTCCGCGCCGCGGACCAGAGCCGGTCTTTGATGGCAGAGCCTTCCTAAGCGCTTGGGTTGCTACCTGTGAAGGCGGGCTTTCGGGGGGCGAAATTCGAATTGAGGGTCTGGAACAGACGCGAACCGATGTTCTGGTGCGTTACGCCACCGAACCTGATGCGACACCGCAAGCAACTCGCCTTACAGCCTGGGCACCGTCGTTTGTCATTCCAGAAGATCCCGGATCTCTTGGCATCGCCGCGGGCTATTTCGCGCTTGGTGTCGATCACATCCTCAAAGGCGTGGATCATTTGCTTTTTGTGTTGATGTTACTTTTGTTGATCCGTGACTGGCGGCCGCTCTTGGCTGCGGTGACGTCTTTTACAATCGCCCATTCCTTCTCGCTTGGTGCGGCCAGCCTTGGCTGGATTGTCGTTCCCGCGCCACCGGTTGAAGCAATCGTGGCGCTTTCGATCGTCTTCCTTGCTGCGGAACTTTTGCATGAAAGCAACGACCAACCCAGCCTTAGCAAGCGATACCCGTGGATTGTAGCCTTCGCTTTCGGCCTTCTGCACGGGCTGGGATTTGCTCGTGCGCTGCTTGAGGTTGGCCTGCCAGAAGGTGACGTGCCGTTGGCGCTTTTCGCCTTCAATGTCGGCGTCGAAGCGGGACAGATCCTGTTCATCTCAGTAGCGCTTGCTTTGGGTGCGGCGCTGGCGCGCCTCTATCCATACGTTTCGCAGAGACTGGCAACTCCGGGTTCATCGGGCCTTCGGGCTGTCGCCTATGGGGTCGGCACGCTGGCCGCGTTTTGGACGGTCGAACGGGTGGCAGGCATCATCACATGATATTGGACTGCAGCGAAGGAATGCTTTTACGGCGATCAATAGGCCATTTGTCTCGCATTGCGCTGTTACTCGTTCACGGCGGAATTCTAATTCTGCTACCCACGACGGCAGTCGCCCATGACGCGTTCGGGGATCTAGGCCCGTTTTATGGAAGTATGCTGCACCCGCTGGCCGACCCGCTACAGGCGGCGGTGCTTGTCGGCACGGCGGCCTTTCTCGCCGGGCGTTCGCTCTCAGTTGTGCGTGGCGCCATTCCGATATTTGTACTGTTAGCGGGCTTTGCGTCTGTTGCGGCTTTTTCGGGTACGTTCGCTACACCTCCTCCCGTTGTTGCTGGGTTCGTCGCTTTGCTGGCTGGGCTTGCAGCCGCGTTGCCCGAGAACTGGTCGCCGTGGCCTTTGGTCTATGCGCTTATGGCTCTGGCGGGCGCGGTGACCGGGCTTGCACTGGCGTTCCGGACGAGGGTCTCATGCTCCAAACCCTGCTGGGTTCGCTTTTTGGTTTTTCGGCGCTTGTGACGCTTTTGTGGTTCACGTTCGAGGCTGCGGGTCGCCGCCTAACTCCTCTGGTACCAAAGGTCATCGGGTCGTGGGTTGCAGCAGTTGGAATTCTGGTTGTTGCGTTTTCTGCATAGGCTGTTTGTTTGGCTGGCAGAACATATTTTCAAGCCGAACGCTGAGGGTTTCGCGCGCGGTTTCTCAACCATATTTAAAACTTACCAAAGCCACAACTGCATGCCTCTTTTTCAAAGAGGTTTCGTGCCGTATTCTTTTGATCAATCGACAGTACCGTTCCGCGGGACCCTTGTGGACTGTCGGTTTAGAACCGCCCCTATCGCCGCAACTACGTCACTGCGATGGGCTTTGAAGTTGCGTGGTGACCCTATTGCGACTTGCCGCCTTTAGGGGATACCTTCTTTTCTACTTTGATCCGGTTGTCGACTTCAGCACCGCGTGGCGGGAAACTTTGAAAGCTCTGCAGCTGATTTTGCACGAGACGTGCCGCCGGACCTAAGGCCCACATTTTCTTGCCGATCCAGTTTGTATACATACCGGTTTCTTCTGCGGCTTATTCGTATGGGGCGCGGCGCAAATAAAAGAGCAAAGGGACGTTCAGTTCGTCTTTGGGACCTGCCCAGCCATGGTGCTGCACCACGAAATGCGCTTTCCAATCGCGGTAGCGTTTCACTTGGAGGCTGGTACCTCCATGGTACACAGTCTTGTCGCTTTGGCTTTCTTCGCCACTCATTAGGTGGGGCAGTTGGTTACAGCCGTCCAGATGTACGTTGTTACCTTCGTAGCATTCCAGCAAAGCCGCTGGCAGATTGTCTGACCCACCTGCTGCGCGTGCATCCAGTCCATGCCTGAGAAAATACCGTTCGCTACGCGGACGTCAGGGACCATGCCCGGCCACTGGATGATTGCGGGCACACGAAAGCCACCTTCCCATGTCGTGCTTTTTCCCCATGAAAAGATGTGGTGCCTCCATCCGGCCAGGTTATCGTTTCCGGCCCGT
>CAWCLQ010000004.1:0-530183 GCA_963796445.1 uncultured Alphaproteobacteria bacterium
GCGGATCGCGCCGCGCGGCCCAGACGGCCAGGACATGTCCGAGCACCCCGATGGCGATCCCGGCGGCCCAGAGCTGCAGGCCGAGGCCGATGGCCCCGGCGAGCGTGCCGTTCAGGATCGCGAAGGCCCGGGGCGCGCCAGCCAGCAGGATCGGCTCGGTCAGCGCCCGGTGGACCGGAACGGTGAAACCCGGGACTTCATCAAGATGTTCAAGGTCGGCCGCCATCAGATCAGGGCCCCGCCGCCGAAGCTGAAGAAGCTCAGGAAGAAGGAACTCGCCGCGAAGGCGATGGAGATGCCGAAGACGATCTGGATCAGGCGGCGAAAGCCCCCGGAGCTGTCGCCGAAGGCCAGCGTCAGGCCGGTGACGATGATGATGATCACCGCGATGATCTTGGCGACCGGCCCCTCGATCGACTCGAGGATCGATTGCAGCGGCGCCTCCCAGGGCATGGACGAGCCTGCGGCCCGGGCGGGACTGGCCAGCATCAGGCTGACGGAAGCGAAGATGGCGGCATGGGCGGCCTGCGCGCGCAGGCGGTGAAGGTGTCGGATCATGGGGTTTCTCCTGTGACAATGGGGGCCATCCGGCGGCAGCGCCGCCGGGATAATGCGGTAGTCGCCGTCCGGGCCCAGCCCATCGACGCGGGCGAGTTCGGCGAGGCGGCGGCTGGCACCGCGCCCGGAGAGGACGGCGATGAGATCGATGGTCTCGGCGATGAGGGCGCGCGGCACGGTCACCACCGCCTCCTGGATGAGCTGCTCCATCCGGCGCAGCGCCCCGAGGGCGGAGCCTGCATGGATGGTGCCGATGCCGCCCGGATGGCCGGTGCCCCAGGCCTTGAGCAGATCCAGCGCCTCGGCCCCGCGCACCTCGCCGATGGGAATGCGGTCGGGCCGCAGGCGCAGTGAGGAGCGGACGAGATCGGACAGCGAGGCGACACCGTCCTTGGTGCGCAGGGCGACGAGGTTGGGCGCGGCGCATTGCAGCTCGCGCGTGTCCTCGATGATCACGACGCGGTCGTACAGTATCCGGCGACCTCGGCCAGCAAGCGCATTGGTCAGCGTCGTCTTGCCGGTGGAGGTGCCGCCCGCAACAAGGATGTTGGCCCGCGTGGCGACGCCCTCGCGCAGCAGCGCCGGCCTGCGTCTCGGTCATGATCCCGGCCGCGACGTAGTCGGCCAGCGTGAAGACGGCGACGGCGGGCTTGCGGATCGCGAAGCACGGGCGCGGTGACGACCGGCGGCAGAAGCCCTTCGAACCGTTCGCCGGTCTCGGGCAGTTCGGCCGAGACGCGCGGGCGCGCGGCATGCACCTCGGCCCCGACATGATGCGCGACGAGCCGCACGATCCGCTCGCCATCGGCGGGCGACAGCGTGGCACCGGTGTCGGAGAGCCCTTCGGACAGCCGGTCGATCCAGAGCCGCCCGTCGGGGTTGAGCATGACCTCGACGGTCATGGGGTCTTCCAGAAATCCGGCGATGGCGGGTCCGAGCGCCGTGCGCAGCATCCGCGCGCCCCGGGCTCGATCGCCTCCGGTCTCTGAACTGCCTCTGCCATGCTGTCCCCGTTCCGTGATGTGGCCGCCGAAAGGCGGCCCTGGATCGGGTTCATCAAGAAGACCGGAAACCGGCTTCGCTCAACAGCTATTCAAGGGGCGTAGGGCTCTGGCGTGCAAAGACAGGGAAAGGCGGACTGGCAGGGTACTGGCCGAGGCAACGAGGCAATGTTCTCAACGATTTGAAACGCTGCTCGATCTACCTGAGACCCGCAACCATGAACTCCTGAACGGTTCTCAACTATTCAGGCGATAAAGCTCGAATATCACTAGTTAGACCGAGACCGCATTAGCGTGCCTATCTCGGCGCGACCATCAAAGGATCGACGCCAGACAGTATCTCGCCATTGCTGGCCAGCCTGCTGCTATCATACTCTGACCAGCACGGCCTGCTCTATCTCTCGCGGGCAGTATCCTCGCTAGCTGTTGGCTGCTTGGCATCGACACCCCAACGCAGCCCCGTCACCTCTTGTGCCATAGGGCCATTATGGGCGGCCTCCCGCTTTTCCGGCGCGTTGGAATATCCGACCTTCACAGCCAGTGCCTTTTTCTTCTCATTCCTCGACACCAGCGTATACACATACCATACGTCGTGATCTCCGAATGTGCCGGTGAAGCTGCCCTTATGCTTTGGAGCCAGCTTGCTGTTTTTGTGCGCCACCAGCCCCTTCCCGAAGTAGGTTTTGGGCAGTGCAGGCGGCACTCGCTTGCGGTCCAAGGCCAGCAAAGGCTTAGCGGTGATCTCGTCCAGTTCGACCACCTTCGACTGAGCTTGCAGGTGGTGGTTCGGGGTCAGCGGCCCCACAAGTTCGGAGAAAACACTGTTAGGCGAGGTAATCTCCCAAACGGCGATTGGGTGTAGGGCGTAGGGGAACCGGTTCACACTGTCGAAGTCGGGGTTCTCGTGGCGCCTCGGCAGGCCATAATCCTGCGTGTTCACCTCAAGGTCGGAGACGCGGAAGACGCCAAGAACACAACCTTTATCTTGGGGCGCGGTCGGTTCGCTCTTTGTCCCCACAGTGAAGACCAGATCGCCCTCGTTCAGAACCTTCCGCGCGTGTGACCGGCCCGCTTTGGAGGCGAAGGTCATTGGCCATGCGGGATCGCCAGGTGGGCCCCAGACATATGTGTACATCTGAACCATGCGTCCCTTTTCAGCTAAAGGATGCAAACAGCGACAAAACACTACGAACGCTTGTTCTTGTCTTCCACTATCTCATCTACAAACCACCGCCCCTTCTGCACCCGTTTGCCCAGCGTCTCGACGAACCCATCGAACCGCTCGCCCTTTGGCCTGTGCGGCCGCCTGTTCTTCTGCCCGATTGGCGGCGTGATAGTGAGCCAGAACCGCACGAACAGCGCCAGCGTCTCGGTTGTGATCCGCTGGTCTCGTTCGAGCCGCGCGATCTGGCGCGAGAGGCGGTCCAGGCGGCGCGTCAGGGCGGCCTCCTGCATGTCGGCATGATCGGGAGAGAGGAAGGACTCGACCGCCGCCTCGACGACCGCGGACCGGGTCAACCGTTTCCGGTCGGCCAAATCGTTGATGCGGCCGATCAGGTCGGCTGGCAGAGACAGGTTGAGACGGTCGCGCATAGGTCAGCCCTCAAAGATCAATGCCATCATTCCGGTCGAGCGAAGCTTGGCGGGCCACCTGTCCCATTTGTCGGCGTAGTGCCTGTCGTTGTCGGACTGCTTCCTCAGGCTCATCGTCCAGCATCATTTCGAACTCGCGTGCTGGTTCTGCCGGGGTCTCTGGCGCGATCGCAACATGATCAGGCAATTCCGGCTCTCGACGCAGTCCCGCATTGGCTTCGTCATCATCGGGCTTGGTGTCAGCGGCTGGCTCCGGATCCGCACGAATTGCCTGTGCCAAAGAAGACCACGGATCATTCATTGTGGTGGCTTCAGCTTCTTCGGGCTCTGGTGGCCGCAGCACGCGCTCCGCGAACCGTCGGTCCTCGAAATACCGTGCCTTTTTCGCCCGGATAGGTGGCGAGCCAGCCACCATGACGATCTCGTCGTCGGGCGGTAGCTGCATGATCTCGCCCGGGGTCAGAAGCTGGCGGGCGGTCTCGGAGCGGGACACCATCAAATGGCCGAGCCAAGGTGCCAGACGGTGTCCGGCATAGTTGCGCATCGCTTTCATCTCGGTCGCCGTGCCGAGGGCGTCTGACACCCGTTTGGCGGTGCGTTCGTCATTGGTCGCGAAGCTCACGCGGACATGGCAGTTGTCGAGGATAGCGTTGTTCTGGCCATAGGCCTTCTCGATCTGGTTCAGAGATTGAGCAATCAGGAAGCTTTTGATCCCGTAGCCCGCCATGAAGGCCAGTGCGCTTTCGAAGAAGTCGAGCCGCCCGAGTGCCGGGAACTCATCGAGCATCATCAGAATGCGGTGACGTCGTTTGGTATCGTTCAAATCCTCCGTCAGGCGGCGGCCGATCTGGTTCAGCACCAGCCGGATCAGCGGCTTGGTGCGTGAGATGTCCGAGGGTGGCACCACGAGGTAAAGCGTCGAGGGTTGCTCGCCGCCGATCAGGTCGGCAATCCGCCAGTCGCAGCGGCGGGTCACATGGGCGACGACCGGGTCGCGATAGAGCCCGAGAAAGGACATGGCCGTCGACAGAACGCCCGAGCGTTCATTGTCGGACTTGTTCAACAGTTCCCTTGCAGTCGAGGCGATGACCGGATGCGGCCCAGCCTCGCCTAGATGGCGGGTCGCCATCATCGCTTCCAGCGTCTCCTCGATCGGGCGGAGCGGATCTGAGAGGAAGGCGGCGACGCCGGCCAGCGTCTTGTCCTTCTCCGCGTAAAGCACATGCAGGATCGCGCCCACCAGCAGCGAATGCGAGGTCTTTTCCCAATGGTTGCGTTTCTCAAGCGAGCCTTCGGGATCGACCAGGACGTCGGCCACGTTCTGCACGTCGCGCACCTCCCATTCGCCGCGACGCACTTCAAGCAGCGGGTTGTAGGCGGCCGAAGTCATGCTGGTCGGATCGAAGCGCAGCACCCGGCCATGGCGCGCGCGGAAGCCGGCCGTCAGGTCCCAGTTCTCGCCCTTGATGTCGTGGACGATGGCGGAGCCCGGCCAGGTCAGGAGCGACGGGACCACGAGACCGACACCCTTGCCCGACCGGGTCGGCGCGAAGCAGAGCACATGCTCCGGGCCGTCATGGCGAAGGTAGGTCTGGTCCAACTTGCCTAGAACGACGCCATCGGAACCGAGCAGCCCAGCGGCCTCGACCTCCGACCGTGTTCGCCCAGCGGGCTGAGCCATAGGTATCGACATCGGCGGCCTCCCGGGCGCGCAAGACCGACATGGTGATGGCGACAGCGATGGAGATGAAACCGCCAGACGCTGCGATGGCTCCCCCCTCCCAGAACACGGTGCGGGCATAGGCGTCGTAGAAGTACCACCACCAGAAGAAAGCTGGCGGCGGATAGATCGGCACGCTGAAGGCCTCGAACCACGGGTTGCCGAGCTGCGCCTGAAACCCCAATCGCCAGGCCACCCATTGGGTCGCGCTCCAGGTTGTCGTGAGCACGATCAGGAAGACGACGAGGATCTGGCCCCAGAGGATTTTCGTGGCGGTCATGATCAGGGTCCTTTCGTCAGATGCCGAGCCCGCGTTTTCGCCCAAGGCTCCAGTCGATGCCGCCTCCGCTGCGCGCGATCCCGGTGATGTGCTGGCCAAGGCGCGGTTCGATCTCGCGGGACCAGGGGACGAGTTGGAAACTGCGGCCGCCGTCGGGGCCGATGCCTTCGATCATCGCGTAGCGGCCCGAGGACAGGCGCAGCTGGCGGCTGTAGGTGCCGGAGACATGTTCGCCGGCCGCCGAGGGTCGATGCGGCAGGCCGGTCTCGGCCTCGAAGCGCCTCGCCCACTTTATCAAGCTCGCGCCGCCGAAGGGTGGCGAGGAGATTGCGCTGCAGGATGATCCGCTGTCCCTGTCTTTCGGCAAGTCCCTCGCGGCCAGAGTGTTCGGTGCGGGCCTCGAGCGCGTTGCGGACTTCGCTCCCAAAGCCACCCATTGGCGAGCGGCATCTGGGAACGCTCGACCAGCCGGTGATCAAGCCAGGTCGCGCCGGGCGCGGTGATCTGGCTTTGCAGATCGAGATCGGACCGGTTGGCGAGGACAAGAGTCGGGCCGTGGATCGTCTGGTCCACCAAAGCGGCGGACTTCGACGATGCCGCCCGGATGCGGCGCATGGTCGAAGGCGTCGCAGCCCGCGGAAACGGACATGATGCGCGCGCCCATCGGTGCCGTCGATAACGGCATAAGCCATGCCAGTCTGTTCGTCATGCAGCCCGGTCGCGACCAGCCGCCCGATGATCGGGTCGCCCGCCCCGCCGTGGTCGATGACGAAATCTGTGAAGCCACGGTCCTGTCCTCTCTCGCAGCGAAGGCGCGGTGCATGGTCTTGATGATGTCGCCGCGCTCGCCAAGATCCCGGAGCGTGCGTCTCGGCCTCGAGTCCCAAGCATCCATTCGCCGGGGCGGCCCTCGGAGGCGAGGCCAAGTTTTTCGAGGTGCTGCAAGCGGCCGATCATCAACCGCCTGATCTGCGGGATCCTCTGGCCCGCGCGTCTCGGGGCGCAGGTCGATCAGTCCGAGGTCATCGGCGCGATAGCGGATTTCGCGGTCGAGGCTGGTCCAGCGTTCCGCAGTGACCTCTTGTTCGAGCGCATGCCGGATCTCGTGTTCAGGCTTGGGTCCGAGTTCGAGCGCGACCAGATCCTCGGCGCGGGACCGCAACCCGCTGCTGATGTAGTCACGCGCGATGACCAGATCGCCGCCGCGATCATCCACGCCCCGGACGATCAGATGCACATGCGGATTGTCGGTATTCCAGTGATCCACTGCGACCCAATCCAGCCGCGTGCCGAGATCGGCCTCCATCCGGCGCGCGAGGTCGCGGGTGAAGCCGCGCAGGTCTTCCATCTCTGCTGCGTCCTCGGGCGAGATGATGAACCGGAAATGGTGGCGGTCCTCTTCGCAGCGCTCTGCAAAATCCAACCCGTCGAGATCGTCGGTCTCGGCATCGAAGAGCAGTCCCTTCTCGCCCTCGCGGCTGACCCCTCGCGACGCAGATAGGCGAGATGGGTTTTGAGCGGGGCCGCGCGATAGGCCCGGCCCTTGTGACGCGCGATCCTTGCCTTCACGACAACGCGGCGCGTTGGCGAGAAAAGTCGGCTGCGCCCAAATCGGTTTTGTCCGCGCCCGAAGGTCGAGCGGCCAGGCCCACGGCTCGTGCGAGAGGGCGACGTGTGGCCCGCCTTCTGAGCCGCGCGCAGCACCTGATCAATGAAGCCTTTCGTGCGCGGCACACGGGTGCTTCGGGGCTTGCCTGGTCGGATCCGGAAGTCGCGCTCGATCTCGCTCACGACACGCTCCCATTCGAAAGACAAACAAACACTGTGCATGCCGGACCATTGAAATCGCTTCAGAAAACTCGGAATTCCTGCACACGACCGACCCCTATGCACGCGAAAACGCCAGTCCTGTCAGGGACTTGCGGCATTCGTGGCATGCGCTTTTATCTCGCCCTTTTCTCTTCCCGCCCTTCCTCCAGGCACGCCCTTCCGCCCAGATCATCCGGCAGCACGCTTGAACACGCAGGGGTGCGATCACTCTCATGGCTGACTGCCCTCGCTTTGCCGTTCGACGAAAAGCTCCGATGCGGCCGTTGGCGTAGGATCGTCGATCGTCGGGCGCGCTGTCGCCGGTTCGCTCTCAGACTGCAGTTCGCTTGCAGCTGATCTGTCCGTAAAGAGCGCGGCTTCGCGCCAATCGTTAGCGGCAGATGGCGGTGCGGAAGTGCCCCGTCGCCGTCAAGAAGCGGCGCCAGGGTCGCGACATAGGCGCGGGTTTCGGCGGGCAGTGGACGCCCTGTTGACAGGAATTCGTCATATCGCCCCGGTCCCGCGTTGTAGGCGGCAAGCATGGCACCAACTGTGCCGTAGCGATCAAGCATCGCGCGCAGATAGGCGGTGCCCGCAAGGATGTTGTCGCGCGGCTCGAAGGGATCGGGTCCCAGACCGTGGTGCTGTCGCAACTCGGCCCAGGTCCCGGGCATCACCTGCATGAGGCCCATGGCCCCCGCCCGCGATACGGCCTGCGGATTGCCTGCGCTTTCAACGCGCATCACGGCGCGGATCCAGTGTTCCGGAATGGCGAAGCGTACCGAGGCTTCAGCAGATGGCGGCCGCATGCGGAAATCGTGCATCACAGCGAGGGCTGGAAGCGCAGTTTCTGCGAGCGCTAGCTCCGTTCGACGGCACCGAAGCGGCGAAGCCGGAAAGAAGGAGAATGACAACGCGACGTGCTGCGCGTGGCATCTGCGACCGTCACTAGAATGTTACTGCGGGATCGGGATCGGTGCATGGGTTAATCCTTCCCGTTGCGCTTCGGCGGACGGCTCCACTGCAATGCCCAGATCGACGCCTCGCCATTCCGGAAGAGGTTGGCGCGGATCGGTTGCGCGAGCATTGGGTCGTCGATCAGCACCGAGAGGTATTCACCGGCTTTCTCGCCCGTACGCGTCCAGGCCGCGCCGATTTCGCGCGCCATCTCTCCGTCGCCGTGAAACAGGCGGTAGTCTGGCCCGTTCTCCACCTCGGTCGCGTCGGCTTGGCTTAGGGTGACGTCGAGGTCGAGCGTCAGCGTTCGAATATGCCCGGCAAAGCCGGATTTTGTGCGGGTGAATTCACCGATCTGGGGCATGGAAGGGCTCCTTTCTGTTGCGGTGGTTTGGTAAATTGGCGGTCATGGTCCCGCGGTGCGCGCTGCCGGAATGAACCCAGACAGGCACCAGTCGCCCGGTGATCGCGGTGCTCGGCAAGGCACCGAAATACCGCCCGTCGAGGCTGTCGGGCGCATCCGGGTTCATGAGAAAGATCTCGCCGTCGGTAAGGCGTCGGCATCCCTCCCAGCGCGGAAGACGACGGCCGAGACTGTCCTGCAATTGTGCAGACCCAACGACGCTTTGATCGACGGTGATGGTGTTCCCGGCGCGGCAGATCATGGCACCCGGGAGCGCCACGACATGCTTGAGCAGCGGGACATGCCTCGGCAGGTAGCCGCGCTCGTCCAGGAAATCAGAAAGCTCCGGTGGTGGCTGAACGGCAACCAGATCGCCGACGGCGACATTGTCGACGGGGCGCAGGAGATAGAGCCCGATCGGCACGCTCGCACTGGCATTCCAAAGGAGACGCGGCGACCAAGAAACGAACGACGGCACGACAACCAGGGCAGCGGCGATGGCCGTAGCCCAGACGATTTTGCCCCGCCCGTTCATTGCCCGAGGCTCCGCCGCTTGAGCCAGGCCCGATGCTGCAGCCGCGTATAAGCATGAGCCGCTTGCCCAACGGCCAGACGATTGTGGACATGTCGCCAATAGTCGGGGGCAACATCGGCAGTGTCGATGCCGAGTGCTTCGATGGCATCGATTGTTTGGAGGACCCGCTCAACCTTAGGCCAGCCATGGGTCGACAGCAGAAGCGCGCCACCGGGACGCAGAAAGGGCAGCGTCTGGATGGTCTCTCCGGCAGGGGCGGCGCACAGAATGTCAAACCGCGACAGGACCGTCCCGAAGTCATTCGAAGCCCAGCGATTGACTCCGAAGACCGAACCCGGCGCGAAGCCAAACCGGCGGCGGTGCTGATCAATCCGGTGTTCACAGGCCGGTTTGCCGAAGCGGATCCACTGTTCGACCCGGCCTTCCTTCCATGTCAGTTCGACGAATGTCAGATCGAGGTCGATCCCATCTGGGTCGCGCATCCGCTGCGCGTTTTGGAGGAACCCTGCGCGTCATGGCTTGGCCTCGCTCGTCGGACCGATCGGCAGGTCCTGCGGGCTCGCCTCTCGGCCGGTTTCCGAGCGCCTGAAACGAGCCAGAGTTGGGTTTTCCCCAGCGTGCCGGGTCCTACAAGAGTTAGATTCTTTGTTAGATTCTAAGTTAAGGGCGCGATTTCTGTCGCTGTTCAGAAGAGGTTAAGCCCCGTTCGGGTTCCCGATAGCACGAGGGTCCGGTTCCTGATGGCACGATACCGTAGGTTCCCGATAGCACGAGGCCATTCACAGGTTGTCCACAGGGCTCAAACGCGAGCAAGCGCGCGCCCCTGCGCCTCGATCTCGAGCGCAAGGCGATAGCCCGGCAAAGGCTGGCGGCGGATGATCTCGCGCAGCTCGAAGGCAAACCGCTTGAAGGGCGAGAGGCTGCCGGATTTGAGGTGCAAATGGCGGAATTCGAACCGCCATCCTGCGCGCTGGCGACCGCCGTGCTTGCGCACGAGGCGATAGAGCCAACGATCCAAGCCACCCGTCAGGTCAAAATAGTCAGGGTCGATGGTGAGGATCAGCGTGTCATCGAGCACCGCTTGATAGAACCAGTCCGGCACGATGAGTTCGATCCCATCGGGTCGGCCCATGGCATCGGAGCGCTCTTGCCATTCGTTGATCCAGGAAAACCGATGCCGCCGTCCCTCGACGGGCTGGCGGATCGATGTGCAGATCGTCGTTGATTGCAACCGGTCCAGCGCGGCCTTCAGCCGGTGATAATCGCGCACGGAGGTGCCGCGACCGATGAAAGTGAGGATTTGGTAAGGCGTCGCTGCCATCAGGCGTGATGTGCTGAGACCGGCATCGCGCGCCTCGACGATCTGGCTTGCGGCCCAGATCAGGATATCGGCATCCCAGATCGTGGCCATGCCATGGTCTGGCACCGCCTCGACACGGATTTCGACATTGCCCGAGGCAAATTCGATGGGCCGGATGCGGCGGCTTTTTGCGAGCGAAAAGAACGGATAGGCCATGAGGTCTTGCGCGTCCCGCGGAGCGAATTCACCAGGCAGCGCATGGAAAAGATCGAGCTGGCCGCGTTCGGTAGGGTTTTTTGACATCGGGCGCGCCTCGACCGGTTCAGCGAAAAGCCCGGCCCGCGGGCGGGGTCGCGGTGAACACATGGCGCTTGGCGGGCAAAACCTGCCCCCCGCGCGGATCGGTCGTCGAGGTGACGGAACCGAGTTTCACCCAAGCCTCCAGGTCCTCGATCGAATAGACGACGCGCCCACCGAGCTTGTGATAGGCAGGGCCGGTACCATAGGTACGGTGTTTCTCGAGGGTCCGGGCGGACAGGCTGAGAAACTGCGCGGCTTCCTTGGTGCGAAGATAGCGCGGTGGAAGGGGGGCGTGATCGGGTCGCATGAAAGGCCTCCGTGGGGTCCGTGAGGCCGCCGGACAGTGGCGGCTGATTGGGGCCACGATGGCGAAGAACGACTGGGTGGGATGGAGTGCGAAGATCGGCGTGCGGAAATCGCACACCGTGATGCTTGAGTGGAGTTGTAACTACCTGCTTGAATTTTGGCCTGCGGGGACGGGTACAGGTCACTGAGAAAGAGCGAAGTCCCTTTTAGTGCCCATGCTGCGTGATGGCGAAGTCTTAATATCATGAAGGAGTACGGGAAGCGAACTTGCGGCTCCTTAGCTCGGTGCTTACAACTTCGCAGTCGATGAGCCATTCAATGGCTGATGCTGCCCAACAAATGGGAAGCAGCTTACGTGCCGATTGCCAATGAGTGGCACTGTTTGCCGACGCTGCAACGTCTGCCGAGGCTTTTGGAGGACAATTCTGTTTCCAATTGATCGACAGGACTGACAGACTGATCGAAATTTCTTGACTGAAGCTGTAATGAGCCCAATGAACACCAAAAAGCAAAACAAGCCAAAGCTGAAGATCACAGCTCAGAGCATCGGCCCGATAATGAGTATCGATGCGGCGCTTTCGGAAGAAAAACGTAATCTTATTTTTGCACGAAATGGTACTGGAAAGTCCTTTATTGCAAGGTCACTGAGGATGCTTGACAAGGCCGCACTGTCTGAAATGGACACAGTGGAGATACCCGATTTTCTGGTGTCAGAGGAATCAGATGGGGTCGGTTCGTTTGCACTTTACGAGGACGAAAATTGCATTGGAAGAATTGAACTGAGCACCTCTACAAAAACGACTTCTGTTTCAGAACCTTCCTATATCTTTCATGTATTCTCCGAAGACTATGTTGACGAGAAATCTTAGAAACAAGCTTGAGAGTTTGGACGGCAACATCACCCACGAAATCGTCGTCGGCAAGGACAACGCCGAACTTGATGAAAAGCAAAAACTTCTGGACGAAACGGCGGCGAAGCTGGAAGAAGCGCGATCAGCTCTGGATGCAGAGTATGTCACCGGAAAGAGCTTGCACCAGAAGAAATTTGGTATTCGGGCATCGCTCGGAGCCTTCAAAGCGCTGACGACAGACATCTACTTCCAGGATCAAACTTACGCACCTGATGGTTCGGCCGAGACTTTGGACAAACTGCTGAAGCAGTACGAATTATTCAAATCCATTCCTCAGGAGAAAGATCAACCCGTCCCCTTCGCAGCGCCGGATTCCGCTATAGAATTGAATTCTATAGCCTCAGCCCTGCAAGCTGTCACTTCACCTTCCAGCGTTGCCAGAACATTCCGGGACAAGATCGCATCCGACCCCAGTTTCTTTGAGGCTGGCTTAGAGAAGCATCGTGCTGCACCGGACAATTGCCCTTTTTGTACCCAAGACATGGGCGATGTGGCCATGACCGCTGTCGATGCCTACGCCAAGTACTTTGACGATAAAGAAGCGCAGGAAATCAAGCGCATCAACCGCATGATTTCAAACCTAGATAGTGTTGTTCTCAGTCTGGATACTTGGTTATCGCGCTATCTTCAGAACGCACGCCGATATGATGCGCTCAAGACATATTTTCCTTCTTGTTCTGGCTCCGTGGTGCCCGATCCATCGAAAATTGTTCAGAACCTGAAAAGTGACGTTGCTTCGCTTCAATCGTCACTGCGCGAAAAACTAAATTCCCTGTCCAGCGTTCTTCCAATGCCGGACATAGCCTGGAATAAAAACCACGCTAAGATATCCAGCCTCGTCGTCGAGGCCAATGAACTGATCGACGTACTCAATAAATTGGTCGAGAACTCTGACGAAGAACGGAAATCGATCCAGAACAAGTCCTGCAAGGCTTTTGAGATAACGTTCTTCGACGACAATAAGGGCAAGATCGACGAAATCCGAGCTTTTTTGGCTGACATTGCTCGGCTTTCTGCTGAGGTCGCAGAAATCAGTAAAAGCCATGGCGATAGGGCGCAAGCACGTGACCGGGTCGTTGAGACCTTTTCCCTTCTACTCGGGAGGTTTTTTGGGGATCGATACACCTTTGATGCCGAGAGCTTCAAAGTGCGCCGAAAAGACATGAAAATACGCCGAGGCAGCGACCGAACACTCAGCGACGGGGAAAAGGCGGCTTTGGCCTTTTGCTACTTCATTGCACAGACCCATTTGCGCGTAGCATCGAACGAAGACTATGAGAAAGTATACTTTGTTTTTGATGATCCAGTAACATCGATGTCGTTCGACTTCGTCTACTCGATCATTCAGGCGTTGAAGTTGCTACGTATCAACAAGAATGGCGAAATTCAGTTCAATCTGAATTCAGACGTTCATCGCCCAAAAATGTTGATCCTCACCCACAACAACTACTTTTTCAACGTGGTCAGCACGAACAATGTTGTGAGCAAGTCAGGGCTTTTCCAGCTGGTACCGGGAGCAACAGCGCACCGCCTTGTTAGCCAGAAATCCTTCGCCACGCCTCACCTGTTACAACTGAAACATGTTGCGGAAGTCGCGAACAAGACGATTGCACCTGACCACACAACTCCCAACGCCATCCGTTCCGTAGTCGAGGGAATGTGGAAGTTTTGTCGCCCAGATCTGACGGACTTTGACGGATTTCTACGGTATTTGATCGAACAATATGAGATTGAAATCAAAAGTGTGCTGATCAACCACTTCAGCCATCATACAGGTTTCGATATGTTGCCAGACAGCGAAGATATCAGTCTCGCTGCTGGCGAGGCGCTGGGAGTGGTAGAAATTCTCGCTCCGGGGCAGCTGAAGAACGTTCAGTCTTGATCGAAACATCATACCCATCATCAATTAACAGGGACATTGAAGAGCGTTACTGCCAAATTACAATTCTGAATTAAACAACCGCGGCATTCGCGGGATACGGACGGAACAAAATGCGTCTACTCGTTTCAGCTGACACTCATCTCGGATCACCTATCCGATCCGTAGCACTGCGCAATCCTGACCTGGGGGATCGCTTGAAGCAGGCCAGCCGAGACACCTTTGCCAATATCGTCGATATGGCGATTTCGGAACAGGTTGATGCATTGGTTCTGGCGGGCGACATCTTTGACAACGGTTACCCGGACCTGAAATCCCGGGCCTTCCTGGTTGCCCAGTTGGCGCGCGCTTCAGAGGCGGGTGTGCCTACTGTGCTTATCAGGGGAAACCACGATGCGCTGTTGGATCACAAGGCGCATGGAGACTTGGGGCCGAACATCCACCTGCTGCACAAAGGCGCACCCACGGTCGAAATCGGCGATACTGCTTTCCATGGTCTGTCATTCGATGCGGCGCATGTGGCGAAGAGCTTCCTGCCCGACTATCCGCAGCCGGTGCAGGACAAGCGCAACGTCGGGCTGATGCATACATCGCTCGACGGCGCGCCCGGTCATGATCCTTATGCGCCATGCTCCGAACGGGACCTGATGGCGCATGGCTTCGACCTCTGGTGTCTCGGGCACATTCATGCACCATTTGAGCGGCTCGACGGACCGGTCTTGGCGATCATGCCCGGCATACCCGCAGCCGCGTCACTTTGGTGAGCGCAAGGGTGGCACCGTCACCTTGGTGTCCTTTGGCGATGGCACCCCGGAATTCGAACGCCGCGCCATTGGCCGCCTTGGCTTCTCCGAATGTTCGTTGGACTTGAGCGACTGTTCTGATCAACAGGAGGTTCTGCGAAATCTGCGCGACGCATTTTTGTCCGTGCAAGTGCCGGACCGCGACACGGCGGTGCGCCTTTACGCGACCTCGGATCAACACGGCGCGGACCTTGTGACGGAACTGGCGTCAGAAGTGCTGGACAGCATTGACGGCGTGTTCCTCGACAAGGTCAAATGCGCCCCGCCGCCCGGCAAAACCACGGCCGGGACCGATGATCTGGTTCGTCTGATGCGCGATGAATTGGCCGAAGAAGGCTTTCGACAGGCCGCCTTGCAAGAGCTTGAAGAACTGCGTCTTGCTATGCCGCCGGAAATCATGGACGAGTTGGATGATGACAGTCTGGATGCGCTACTTGAGGAAGCGATTGCCGAAGTCTCACTGACATTGCACGCGGGGGCCTCGAAATGAGGCTGAACCGGTTGGACTTGATCCGCTACGGGCGTTTTAAAGACGCAGGCATTGCTTTCCCGAAACCAGCCAAAGGCGTGCCCGACGTGACGGTGATCTTTGGCCGGAACGAGGCGGGAAAATCCACCACGTTCAACGGATTTCTGGAGTTGCTCTTCGGTTTCAAGGGCGGTGCGCATCCCTATGCCTTCCGGTTTGACCGAAGTGATCTTGTCGTAGGGGCAGAACTTGATCTGCCCGGGCGTGGGCCTGTGGTCTTGCGCCGCAACAGCAAGAGGACCCAATCGCTTTTGGACGCAGATGACCGCCCGATAAACGAGGCAATCCTTTCAGGTGCATTGCACGGCCTGACGCGAGATACCTATGAGGAGCGGTTCTCGCTCAACGAGAAGGGTCT
Organism: uncultured Alphaproteobacteria bacterium; assembly: GCA_963796445.1. Classification (GTDB taxonomy): domain Bacteria; phylum Pseudomonadota; class Alphaproteobacteria; order Rhodobacterales; family Rhodobacteraceae; genus Roseobacter. The sequence goes on from CAWCLQ010000004.1 coordinate 15,243, forward strand.
GCGCGAAGGCGGCGAACGGATTGCCGGAGCGCAGGGGGACCTTGGCCAACTCCTGCATGCGGGTCTCTCCGGGCTGACAGGCATGGCTCAAACGCTGGACTCATTGGCAGAGCGGGCCGACAAATTCTATAAGAAACGTGGCAGGGGCACAGCGTTGAAGACCGGCAGTGATCGCCTGAAAGAGATTGGCCGCGAATTGCGGGCTGATCGTCTGACGACCGATCGGGAGCGCACCCTTCGTCATGATCGCGACCGGACATCAGCCGAGTTCGAAACTGCCGATGCCGAGCTTAGACTGGCCTATCAAAGGCAAGCTGCGTCGAAGGCTGCGGCGGTCTGGTACGACCGGACCGGGAAGATAACACAGGTGACAGAGGCCCTGGCCAATTTCCCGGACGGCCCTGATCTCACTCCCGATGCGGCAGAGCGTGTTGCAGGCCTTGTCGAGAAAATCGCAGCGCGGGCAATCCGGATCAAGGAAGCGGAAGAAGAGATCGCCAAACAAGAACAGATCATCGCAGACCATCCGGCCGACACACTGGCCCAGCCTTTGGCGGCAGAGTTGGAGCGGCTTGATCAACTGACCATCGACGGCGCGCCGATGATGGGACGGGCTAGCACTGCGCGAGCTGATCTGGACCGTCGCCGCGAAGAGCGGGAGAAACTCGCTGAAAAGATCTCCGAGGCTCTGGGGCTTCTCCAGATACCAGATGCGCCGGCATCCACAATCGCATTGGGGCAAAGCGATCTTGAGGCGCTGGAGACTGCAGTGCAGGACTGCCTGACCGCCTGTCTTTCAGCCGACGCCGCACACAAGGCCGTCCAAGCAGCCCGCGCCCAACACGGCGAAGCGCCCGCCAAACCGCAAGATTTGACAGCGCTGCGCGCCGCCTTCGATGTCTGGAAGACTGTGGCGGATGTCTCCGCCGCCGAGGCAAGCCAGGGACAGGCATTGGCGCGCCTGACCAAGGTCACCGCTGACCTGCCAAGTACTTGGAAAGACCGTGTTGCCGCAGGTCTGCCTGCGCCGGAAACGCTTGGTGAAGTCAGTCGCGAATGGGCGACCCTGACCGCAGATCTTGCATCGGCACGCACAGACCTTGAGGCCCGCACAGCAGAATTGGCCGAGGCGCGGGCAGATCTCTCCGCGCAGGAGGACGCACCCGACGCTGTTGATATCGTCAAGACCGAAGAGACCCGGCGTCAGCGTGACCTCGTATGGCAGCAGCATCGGGGCAAACTGACAACCGACACAGCCGATCATTTCGAAGCGGCAATGTACGCCGATGACGGCGCCCGTGCACATTATCTGACGGGGGCCGAGGCCCGGCAACGGCTGCTGGCAGCACAAGGGCAAGTGCGCAGCGCCCAAGCCCGGCATGAAACCGCAAAGACCCGTCACGACGATTTGGTTGCGCAGCGTGACCGCCTGACGGAGCGCTGTTCCGGATTGGCACATGCACTGGGATTGGAAGACGGCGCGCCCCCCTCCGCCTTCAGCCCGCGCCAACAAGCTCTTCGGACAGCGGCAGACGCTGCTGCCGATCTGTCCAACGCTGAAACAGCGCTGCAAGATCGTCTTGCCCGAAGGGACACGGCTCGCACTGCGCTGGCTGATGCGGCGCGGCCCCTCGGGCTTGAATCTGCAAAGGGCGACCTGCCCAATGAGGTACAACGCGCATTGACGCTGGAGGAGAGCGATCGCAAGGCGTGGGCCAAATGGCAGGATGGCGAGAAGACCGTTGCCGAACTGGACAAGAAAGCAGAAAAATGCCGCAGCGACTTCGAAATGGCGCAGGGAAAGCTCGACCAGTTGACAGCGGCGCTTCCTTTGCCGGATCGCTCGATCCCGGCAATCCGTTCGGCCTTACCGCATCTGCGCCGCTTGTATCGACACCATGGCGACCATCAAGGGCTCTCGGAGCGGATCGAGGCCTTGGAGCAAGCGATTGCCGCCCTTGCAGATGGCGCGCAGCGTTTGGCTCAAATCATGGATGGTCCCGAGGAAGACACACATATCGACCCTATCCAACTTGTCGACCGTGCACGAACGCGCGTAGCGCAGGCAGCGCGGGCAGACGAAAAACGTGCCGAAGCCGCCACGAGACTGGACGAAACCGAAAAGTTGAAACGCCGCACAGAGACCGAGCGTCAGGATGCCAAAGATGAGTTGGCCGTCTGTTTCGAGGGGCAAGGCGGGCAAGACCACGCACCGCGCGACCGTGTCGCAAAGCTGGCGGAACGTGATCGTCTCCGGGCGGAAAAGGTAACAACGGACCATGAGCGTCAGAAGGCCCGTGATGGCGTCGATGATGATCTCTTTGTCCAGGAACTGGCCCAAATGCCTGACGCCACACGCGGGCCAGAGCTGGAACAGGCGCTGCAAGACGCACAGCTCGCCCGCGACGCCGCTCGCGACGCGCAAACCGAAGCTCAACGTTTGTACCGTGAAGCCTTTGAGGCCGCCGACCGCAGCGACCTCGCGACAGAACAGGCAACATTGCTCGAAGAATTGCGGAGCGGCGCACGTCAGGCTGCGGTGGCTCGGCTCGGAGTGCTTGCGGCACGTGGAGCGTTGCGTCGGCTTGCGGCAGAGCGGCGCAGCAGCATGTTGCGTGACGTCGAAGAGGCCTTTGTAACCATGACCGCCCCCGCTTGGACAGGCGTCGACGTCTGGACCCAGGCCGAAGGCGAAAAGCTCGTCGGTATCCGGCCTGACGGCGGAACCGTTCCTGTGGAACAGATGTCAACGGGCACGATGGGACAATTGTACTTTGCGCTGCGCCTCGCTGGATATCGCAGCTTTGCGCGCGAACCCGGCCCACTGCCGATGATCCTGGATGACATCATGGAAACATTCGACGATACGCGCGCCAGGGCGGCTCTGAAGCTTTGCGCGGAGATCGGCGGGAACGGACAGGCAATTCTCTTCACGCATCACGCCCATCTGGTCGAATTGGCACGAGACAGCATCAAGGGCGTAGCTGTTGTGAACATGCCGGACTGACGTGCGTCAATGCGCCGGTCATGCGCTCCTATCGCCGAAATGGAACGACGTTTTCGTTACCCCTGACAAATGCGACGGGGCCTTCCTTCTTGATAGTCGCCAGTGCTTCCTCAAATGCAGCCCTGTCATCGTCGAACAGATCGTCCCATACGATGGATGTTCCGTCTTCAGTCACCACTTCGAGGGACCACCCATCGCCGCCTTCAAGCCTGTAGATGTCCACCTTGAAGGGGACGCCTTCCACGACAACCTGCTGTGAAGCGCTCGAATTGACCAGATTTGGTTCGGGTTCCATTGGCAGGCCTCGTCTTGTTTAAATGCATCCTAAACGTCTCGTGGATTGTTGCCAACGCTGCCATTGAGCATCATGCGCTGTTGCAATTTTTGCGAGGGAACGGTGCAACCAGGGTCGACTGCATCAAACAGATTGCGAGGTCTGACTGCTTAGCGCTGCAAGGGCTGGGTCGCCACGGGTGCCGCAGGCCGGGATATCACGCAAGCTTTTTGGGCCGCAGCAGTGTGAGATACCCACCATCGATCATCTTCCGCGCGTCCCGAAGCAGCGCCATGACTGCGAAGCGCTCCGAAGCGCTTTGCCACTCGTCCCGGCTGACCCGTGGCATCTGAAAGATCGCCTCGGCGATCTCGCGCTGGGAGGCTCCCTCAATCCGCCCATCATGGGCTTGGAGCATGCGCCTGGCGCGCCTGCGCTTCTGGCGTGTCAGGCGTTTGTCGGCAGGAACAGCCCGTCCATGCAGATCGTGGCAAGAAGTCGATAGACCGCGTCCAGCCGGGCGAACCCGTCATGACCTAGCGGCACGATCGCGACCAATGCAGTGGCGTCAGGATCCGACTGGAGTATTTGGAGGCGCCGTTTGCCACCGACATCAACGAGATGATGGAGGCCGTCTGCGGTCGGGAATAGTGGTCCTGCTGGGCAGCGGCGTCGGTGGGGTCGCGTCCTCCAGTGCCGTCGGGTTCCTTCTGCAGCAGTATCACCGCCGGGTCGATCCCAGGATCCCAGAAGATGCGGGCCTTTGGTGCTGTCAGCGTCGGATCGGCTGCGAAATCGCAACCTCCATTTTTTGAGAAACGCCGTTTTCAGGGACGCGTTGTCCGTGGCGGCCTTCGACAAGGTCGCGTAGTCCTTTGAATAGCGCTTGTTTCGGCGCAGCCATTCCCAGGCCAGATCGGACGCACTCAGGTCTTCGACGTAGTCGTACTCTGCCGTGGAACGCCAGCCGGACTGGTCCGATGGCATGACAAATCCTGTTCGAAAACATCTCTCAAGCTTCAGGATTTTACACGCATTGATTGATTTTCGGGAGTCTGGCCCCGTTCACTTCGGCGGGTTTCGGCGTGAGCTCAGCCGCTGGGCGTTTTGCGGCCACTTTCGAGAAGCTCACGGTAGCCCTGCTCGGTCATCCAGCGCGCCCGCGCAAGGTGACTATCATAGACGCGTCTGCAGCGATCGGGTGCCTTCACCGGATCAAGGCCAAACAGGATCTCGACCACCTCGCGCCAGTCGGCGCCCTCCTCGGCGGCGTCGAATAGGCGGAGGTAGAGGACCATATGCGCGTGGTCGTATTCGGTCAGCGTCTCGCTTGCCGGTGGCGCGTCGAGAAATGCTGTGTCGGTCTGTGCCATGTACGTGCAGGATCGCAGAAAGGACCCCCCTCCCATAGTTGTCGTTTTGTACAGACCCCAAGCAGGGGCCTTCTCAACTCTTTACGACGACTTGGCCTTTTTCACCTGCTGCGACGTCAGCAACACGCCCTCACCGTCGTCCGTTCGCAACAAAACAATGCCTGCGGCCTCAAAAGCCCGGCGCACCTGATCGTCTGTCGTCTCGTAGACCCGAAGTCCCTTTTGAGACTCGAGCCTTTTGAGTGCGGTCAGTGATACCAGGGCCTTATCGGCAAGCGTTTGCTGCGTCCATCCCAGCAAAGCGCGCGCGGCCCGTGATTGTCGGGCGGTGATCATGATGATCACCTCCCACCCAGCCAGTCACTCATGCCAGAACTACGCCTATTTTAGTCGCAGTTCCCTTGGCTTGCCAGAGATCACCAATGTTGCGGCGCGGTATTGCGGTGATCCGCCACTATGGCCTGCCAGGTCCGAATCGCATCAGCGATGGATTGCGCGCGCGGCAGGTTTTCGCCGAATGATACCAAATGTGATCGGGACAGGATGGCCAAATACGCGAAACCCGGCGACTTGCGCCGCCGGGTCCGGGGTGTTGCTTTCTCAGGACTGGACGTCCTCGTCGTCGATGAAGGTCTCGTCTTCGTCGTCGGACGCCTTCGCTCGGTTCAGAAAGTCGACAGTTTCGGCGATGATCTCGCACCCGTAGCGGTCGACCCCGGCGGCGTCGGTCCACTTGGTGTAGTGAATACGGCCGCGCACGAGAAGCTTCATCCCTTTTTCGCAATATTCTTGGACCGTCTTGCCGAGGCCGTTGAAGCAGGTGATGCGGTGCCATTCGGTGTCCTGAACGCGAAAGCCGTTCTCGTCGCGGAGGACCCGACCTTCGGCATAGCGCGGGCGGGAGGTGGCGAGGGTGAAGTTGGTGATCGAGGTGCCGCCCTGGGTGGTGCGGGTCTCGGGGGTCTGGCCGATGTTGCCAGCGAGGATGACGATGTTTTGCATGATGTGGTCTCCGTTGCTTCATCCGAAGGGACCGTCCCTCCGATGAGGCCCGTCAAAGACCGCTGGACGAGGCCTGCACGGACGCCATCGGCGTCTGCTTGACCCCCAAAGGCGGGACGTGGTGCGGGCAGGCGCGGAACGCGCCAACACGGGTCCCGCCGCGCGGGGTTGCTGGCCTCGGACGGACGGGCTTAGGGAATCAATCAGGAGGAGGGACAGGTCTTTCTGAAGAAGCACCAACGGAGACGCGGCGCAGAACCAGCATCCGAACGCAGGTTTAACGTCGGACATCCCCAAGACCCAATAGCGCCCTGGCACCTCTTATCATCCTCGCCACCTCGTGCAGCATCGCCGCCACAAATCCGAAGCGGGACAGAATCCGCATGAACGGCAAAACGCTCAAGGCAACCAGCACCGTGTCGGCTGCCATAGCCTCGGCGGGACGTTTGTTCAGCGGCGGGAAAGGGAAGCTGCATTCACGCGGCCTTACGCGCAACAGGCAGACCGAGAACCGCGCGTGGGGTAAGTTTGCGCTTGAGACAATCCGCCTTTGTCAGACTGCTGTGAGGGACCGGCAGGCGATGTCGTCGAGGTATTCTAGGGCCGCGACGAAGTTCCTCAGTGAGGCACACCCGAGGCTTTGCGGCCAAGTCGACCGGAATGTGTTCAAACGAAGCCGAACTCAGACCATGCCGATTGGTCACGGCTCGAGGACGCCGTCGCCAAGCGCGTTCAGATTGATGATTGCCGCTATCGCGACTACGGCACCACAGGTCCCACTCAGAAGCGTCAGATAAGACACCCGGATCGAGGGCGTGTTTTGCGATCCCATGAGCCAGCGCATAGCCCGCCACCGCTGCAGGCACAGCGAACAGGCCGAGCGCTGCAAGGCGAAGGAAAGGGTTCCGCGCAAATCCCAGAATGGCGATGACCAGCCCGATGGAAACGACTGCCCCGACCACCCCCGCAAGGAGGGCCAACCCGAAACCGGAACCGCCATCCTGAACCTGCAAGAAAGCGGCAATACCGGCCATGACCGGAAGGGCGAAGACCGCGAAACGGAAGGCCAGGACGCCAAGGGCGAAGGATAGCGAGATGGCAAGAAGAACGAGTGACATGGGAGCCTCCATTAGTCAGTGATGATCGTGATCACGTCAGGCTGCCCAAATTTGCGCTCTGCCTGCGACTGTGCTGCTACGCCGGTTCTGCTGGTCGGATTATGGCCCAAACCCGCTTTTGGCCGAAGAAAAATGTGACGATGCGGCGAACCTTCGCGCATTGTGCTTCGTTCGCCCCCATCGCGGACAAAGCGACCGCAGTACGGTCGTGGGTGCTGACTTGAATTCCGGGCGTGTTCGGTATATATCTTTCCCAACGAGGAAAGGATTTATCCATGGCCGCTGAACTGACGATCAACGAAGTCGCGCACATCGCCGATGTCCCGCCACGCAGTGTGGAGAAGGCAATCGAGACCGGTATCATGACGCCGGTAAAGCGCCGTGGAATGTTCACCAAGACCCGCGCCCGGTTCCTCAATGTGGATGCCGTCTGCTACTTCGCAGCAGTCGGGCACATGAGGTTTCTCAAGGAGATTCCGGTGAGCCGCAAAAAGATCCTGATGAAGGCCATCCGGGGGATGGCCGGTACAAACCTTGCGCCGCTCGATCTCGAACCCGGCCTCCACCTCGATCTGCCGATGATCGCGGGGACAAAACTCGAAGCCGCGCGCGCCTACATGGTCAACAAGAAGCGTCACATCACCAGTGATCCGGAGATATTCGGCGGCGTTCCGATCATCAAGGGCACGAGGATTCCAGTCTATGCTGTGAGCGGGAGGCTGGCCGACGGCGATACGATCGATGATCTGCTGGAAGACTACCCCGAAATCCCGCGAGAAGCCTTCGTCGCGGCCGACATCTACGCACGCACCCATCCGGAACGCGGACGCCCCGTGGCGGCTGGCCGTCCTTGGGAGGCGGCCGCGTAGTCCCGCATGAACCTTTTCTTCGACGAATGCGTCTCGGCAGGTGCAGCGGTTCATTTTCGCGATACGACCGCCCATGCGACCTGTCACACGCGCGATATCAACATGTCGGGGGCGACGGACACGGATGTGCTCGCCTATTGCATCGCGTTCGATCACACGTTGATCACTGTAAACGGCAAGGATTTTCGGAAGCTCTGCGGGAAACCAGACCAAATGCATCCGGGTCTGATCATCATTCCATCGGTCTCAAAGGCGCGTCAGATCCTGTCCATCGAGGCCGCACTCGCGTTGATCAGTGAAGAAGCACCGCCAGAGACACCGCAGGATTGGATGGTCAACCGCGTCGTGGAGGTCAATTTCCAAGGTCTTGTAACGCATGCGGAATTGCCAAAGGACGGTACGTAGCTGTCACTTGGACTGCCTGCGCTGCGTCGGCGAAGCCTCAATCATACCGACGCTTTCGGTCGTTGCGGCAGTTTTTCAGTTGAGACGTCTGCAGTGGGGTCAGGCGGCGCTTACGCGCCGCCCTCGTGTTTCAGGACAGGGATGCCCAACTTGCGGGCTTTGTCGGCGAGGTTCTCCTGAATGCCCGTGCCGGGGAAGACCAGGACGCCAATCGGTAGAACATCCAGCATCGCGTCATTGCGCTTGAACGGGGCTGAGCGGCCATGTTTCGCCCAGTCGGGGCGGAAGGCGACCTGCGGCACCTTGCGGTGATCAGCCCAGCGTGAGGCAATGAGTTCCGTGCCCTTGGGCGAGCCGCCATGCAACAGCACCATGTCCGGGTGCTTGGCATGGACCCGGTCGAGGCGTGCCCAGATCAGGTGGTGGTCGTTGAAGTCAGCACCGCCTGTGACGGCCACCTTGGGCCCCTCGGGCAGAAGCAGCTGCGCCTCGGCCCGGCGGCGCGCGGCAAGGAAATCCCGGCTGTCGATCATCGCCGCAGTCAGGTTGCGATGGCTGACGCGCGAGCCGCTCCGGGGATGCCAGGGCTTGGCGAGGTGATGCTCGAAACCTTCGGCTGCGAGGTCGCGGAAAAGCTCCAGTGCTGCGCGGCGTTCGAGCATGCTTTGCCCTTCGGCCAAAAGGCGCTCGAGTTCGAGGGACTTCACCTCGGAGCCGTCCTGTTCCCGCTGCAGGCGGCGCTGCGCCTGTTCGTTGTCGTCGAGTTGCCGCTCGGTTCGGGCCAGCGCGCGATGGAACAGGTTGACCGTGCCCCAAAGCAGTTCGTCGAGTTCGGGTTCAAGTCGGGTATCGCCCAGCGTGGCGACCAAGGCGTCGACGATATCTGTGACGGCGGCGGCGACCTGGTTGCCCTCAGGCAGCGGGCGGGGATCGGGTTCATCCTCGATATGGACGCCAGCCATAAAGCTGGAGTTCGGTGAGGACGTGGTCGGTTGGTGAAGAACTGTGATGCGGCTCAACGGCTGCGCTTTCGTGCTCTAAGGTCATCTCGGGGCTCCTTTCTCGGGTGAGCCGCGCGACACACGCGGCCTTCGTGGCAGGAACGCGCCCACGGGCGGGAGGGGCTGGCAGCCCGAGCTCTTTGCGAGGGCCTTGATGGCCAAGCCCGGCTATTTTGTTTCGCGATGCAAAGCGCCCCATCGGGGCGCGGCGGAAAATAACCGGAGCGCGGCCATTGCCGGGCCATCCCGTTTGTGGGTCCCCTGCCCTCTGAGAAGGCCGTGCGCGCCGGCCAGTCCACGAGGAAGGAGCCGCAGGGAACGAGCACGAAAGGTCATGCGATGAGCGGTACAGCGATTACCGACCCGTTGCCTCCTCAGACCGCCAGAAACCGTGCAGCGTCCTCGGGATGCAGATGAAGCCGTAAACGCTCTTGCAGGGCGGCCACGCCGTAGCGTCGCAGATCATCGTTGAAGTCACCCAGCCGCGGGGTGAGGGTCAGCGCTTCGATCCCGGCGTCTTCTGCGCGAGAGCATAGCGTGTCCCTCGCAGCCGCACCGGCCGGATCGCGGTCTCGCAGAACATAGAGCCGCCTGAGGCCTTCGGGGAACCGGATGGCAGCGAGGTGTGCCGCCGACAGCCCCGCGAGTGTGGCCATTGCAGGCAGGGCCGAGCGAACGGACAGGACGGTTTCGATGCCCTCGCCCGCGACGAGGACATCATCAACCGAGCCGAACCGGACCCCGTGGCCAAGCAGCGCGCCCATAGCCCGCCTCGGTGTCTCGACATCCGCCTTGTCGGTCCCATCCGGTCGCAGCCATGTGCGATGTGTCCCGGTCTGATGGCCGTCCAGATCGGTGATCGCAGCAAGCATCGCCGGAAGCCGGAGCGCTGGCCCGCCGTTCTCGCACCGATAGTAGCACGTTGGATGGAACCGCAAGTTCGGCACCGGATCGAACAGGCTGATCCTGCGGCCACGCAGATAGGTTTCGGCTGGAGTGCCGCAGATCGGACTGCCCATCGCGAACAAGCGTCGTGCAGCTTCCGTTGATCCGACGGGCACCGGTGCCTGCAATCGGGCTGCAGTCGGCAAGTACGGCTCCGGTGGTGGCAGGCTCAAGAACCGCCGCGCCTCGTCGGCAACATCCTTGAAGTCGTGCAAGCCGCAGCTTTCGCGGATGATATCGAGCAGATCCCCGTGCAGGCCGGATTGCGCATCGGTCCACTTGCCTGCAGCTCCTTTGCCATTCGCAGGTCCGGAAAGACGGACATACATGGACCGCCCTGGAGCATTCTGAACATCACCGACAATCCAGTAGTGCCCCTGCCTCCTGCCGTTTGAAAGGTAGTGGCGGCACACGGCCTCGGCGTTTTCGGCAAGGCGACGGGACAGTTCTGCGGCGGGGCTGTGCATATGGACCTCCGTCAGCCATAGACAAAAGAAGGGGCCCGCCATTGCTGGCGGACCCCTGTGGCCGGACCTCTTGGAGGGGCCTCGACCTGCTCGAATGTCACTCGGCGGCTGTCTTGGCGAAGGCGTCCGTGGTGACGGGATCATCTTCGCTCCGGCACATCGGATTCTCCGATAGCCGGTTCGCCGCCGTCTTCCGCCGTTTGCCCTTCGCCCGCGTCGGTATCGTCGTCCGAAGCCGGTTCATCGACGGTGTCGACCAGTTCGAATGCCGGAACATCCTCCTCCGGCAGCGGCGGCGTGCGCAGCGGTTCCGGCAGCCAGCCGGTGCCCGCAAGCAGGTCCTCTGCGGCAGTGACCATCTCCGGCTTCTTGAGGCCGGCGATGCGGTCGGCGGCGTCCTCGCCCTTCGCCTCGTGAACGGCCTCGAGGATGCGCGCCTTGGTCACGCGACCGAGATAGCTGTCGCCGGTTACCACCCAGCCCGCCTTGGCCATGTCGAGCCCGACGGTCCCGGCCAGCACATCCGCATGCGCGATCGCGCGGGGGCGGCGCTGGTAGGGATCGTGGACGGCATTCACGCTCATCGCCACGCAATGGGCGAAGAGCGCCTCGCGGCTGCAGCTGTCGAACTCGGTCAGCGCCTCCCAGAGGTCTTCCGACGCCTTGGGCAGGTTGCGCGCCCAGGTCTCGTGCCGCTGGTCGATGGCCTGCGCATAGGCCGTGTCGCCAAGACCCGGCACCTGCGACCCGAAGGCCGCGTTGCGCGGTTCGATCTCGACGCAGCTGTCGAGGCCATAGCGGTAGAACAGCCGAAGCGTCATCGCATGGAGCGCCGCGAGGAAAGCGACCTGCGGGTCCTGCGCCAGCGCATTGCGCAGCGCCAACGTGCGATGCGCCGTCAGTTCCATGACGAGGCGGTCGGAGAGCGGCTTGAGGCCGTCTTCTTCCTCCTCGTCTTCGGCGGCGGGCGAGACAGTATCCTCCGCATCCTCGACGATCGCGCTTCGGCATCGGCGTCACCGGTCTCTTCCGGTTCCTCGACCGGCTCGTCCTCAGCCCGCACATGGCCGCGCTCGACGCGCAGCCGCCCGGAACTGTCGATGCTGACGAAGGCACCCGCCAAGGCCAAGTCTTCCGCCTCGAACCGGATCGGGCGGTCCTGCAGCGCTTCCATCGCCGTTTCGATCTCGCCGAGCCGTGCATCGACCTCTTCGGGCAACTCATCCGCCTCGGCATGCTCGGCCTCGAGCGCGTCGTATTCGGCCTTCAGCGCCTGATAGTCGGCGGCCTCAACGTCGCTCATCGGTTCCGCCTCGCCATGAATGCGCCGCATGCCGAAGGTGTGGCCATAGGGAAAGTCGGTGTCGACCTCGACCCACTTCCAGCCCTCGGCCCGGATCACTTCGGCCTCCTCGGCCAGCTTCTCGCGTCACCATGACGTCGAGCAGGCTGGCGTCCTGCAGCCAGCCGCCATCGTCCTGCTGGAACAGGTCGCGCAGGATGTCGCCCCCGGCCTCGACATAGTTGTCGAGCCCCACGAACTGCGCCCGCTTGTCCGAGGCCCGCACCGCGCCTTCGGTCAGCATCCGGCGGATCTCGTAGGGCTGCTTGGAATAGTGCCGCTGCAGCGCCTCCCAGACCTGTTCCTGCCGCGCGTGGTCGGGATTGACCGTGAAGGCCATCAGCTGGTCGAGCGTCATTTCCTCCTCGGCATAGACGTCATGCAGCGACGGGCGCGACGGCGGCGAGCTTCAGCCGCTGCTTGACCACGCTGGCCGAGACGAAGAACGCGGCGGCGATCTCTTCCTCCGTCCGGCCCTTCTCGCGCATCGCCTGAAACGCGCGGAACTGATCCAGCGGATGCAGCGGTGCGCGCTGGATGTTCTCGGCCAGGCTGTCTTCTTCCGCGAGGCCGTCCATGCGCACGACGCAGGGCACCAGGGCGGTCTTGTTCAGGCGCTTCTGCTTCACCAGCAGTTCCAGCGCCCGGAACCGCCGCCCACCGGCGGGGATCGTGAACATGCCGGTCTCGGCACCGTTGTCGTCCAGCACGGGCCGCACGGTGATGGAGGCCAGCAGCGTCCGCCGCGCGATGTCCTCGGCCAGTTCCTCGATCGACACGCCCGCCTTGACGTGGCGCACGTTCGACTGGCTGAGCATCAGCTTGTTGAAGGGGATGTCGCGCGAGGCGCTGAGGGTGATTTTCTGTTGCTTGGTCATCGGGATTACTCCGCGACGGGCCAGCCGGGAGCCACTCTCTCGACCTCCAAACCCGTCACGGAAAACCCGGCCCACCTCTCCCTCTAAGGGGCGATGGGCCGTGAACAGGCCACCCGGTAAGTGCGGCTCAGCGAAACTTCCAGTCACACCCAGTAGATGCTGCGAGGGCTGCCTTGAGCAGCCGCAATGCGCCGAACGTAGAATTTGCCAGGATGCGCCCCACTACCGAAGCAGACTTTGCTCCTTCGTGCAGCGATCGGCGGCTGAGAGCCCCATAGTACAGTTTGCTGCACTTCGTTCCAATGTCGGCTGCGGCGGTCAACCGCCAATCAGATGATAGTCCCAGGCCACGTTCGAACGCGTTGTCTTGGCACCGGAAAGTACCTCCGTAAGGTGCATTTCGCCACGACCCGAACTCACAATGAAACCATCACCCATCATCGCGACGCCAGAGATATTAGGGCTTGAGGAAACCTGCGACAATCGATGAGAAACGGAATGCGCGTGCATTTTGGGCCGAGGCAATTCTGATTTTGACGCGTATACAGCTTCCGGGGCTGCATTCGAAGCCGCTCGAACCCAAATAGATCCCCGGTGCGACGGTACTACTCTCTACATTATCGGTCCGAGAGAACTCTATTTTCGTACCAACGCAAAGGATATCATTTCGCTTTTTACATCGGAAATATTTTCTATATCGATAAATTTTCTATATCGATATTGTCAGGGCACCGTTTCCGGCATACCATTGTTGTAGGGATTGAAGATACCGGAGGGGAGCACGCGATGAATGCGCCGGACACCGTCGCGGGTCAGACCGCCGCCGAATTCGGTAAACGGTTCAAAGCACGCCGTAAGGCCCAGAAATTGACGCTGACCGAGCTTGCCCATTTGTCATCCGTTTCCGCATCAACGATCTCAAAGGTGGAAAATGGCGCGGTCTCGCCGACCTATGATGTGATCCTTAAACTGGCGCGCGGCCTTTCTTAGCAGCGTCAGCGAAATGTTTGGAGAGCCTCTAGAGCCTGCAGCCAGCATCAGGGGACCAAGCGGCTGGCAAATGATCGGGCGCAAAGACGAGTATGAGCTGCTTGAGACGGACAATTATGAGCATTTTTACTTGTGCTCGAACTTGAGGACCAAATCAATGGTCCCCTGCGTGGTCCATATCAAAGCTGGGTCCTTGACGGAATTTGGTGCCTTGATACAACATGGCGGGGAAGAATTTGTCTATGTTTTAAAGGGCGAAATTGAAATTCACAGCGAGTTTTACACGTCGGAGAAGCTTGGCGAAGGCGACTATGCCTATCTCGATAGCACCATGGGTCATGCCTATGTTCGTGGCTCGGACGCCAAGGCCGTCATACTTTGCGTTTGCGCCGGGACAAACCCCGGCGACGAATTGCAGTCGATTTAGGACCTCTGCGTTCGGTCTGTTTTTCAGGCGAACGGTTCAAGCCGGCATTCATACCCTTGAGGTAGCATTCCCGTTCCTGCAGATTCTTTTGATCTGCGCGATCCAAGAGGCGTGCAATTTTCAGCGCTGCGCGGGTTTTGCCACAAGGCTCGCATGGGCCGCCCAAAAGATAGGCGTTCGCGATTGAGCCTTCTGATGCCCAATAATCACTTTTTTGGGAGGGCTACGGTCTGCGGATTGGATGCGAAAATGGGTACTGGCTTCAATGTATTAGGCGGAAACGCCAGTAGAGATACTTTTATGGTAAGAAATTGGAACGCCGCTTTTGCACCAGCTTCGAGATCATACTCTCAAAAATTTTCCTAAAAGAAATATTTGATTTTGAGAAAAGTGAGTGCTAGCAAGTTGGTGCAAACCACTGCCAACATCTGACCAAAAAAATGAGGTTTTGGTTCTGCGCCACGACGCTTCAAGGTCCATTTAGGGGAGATTTCCATGGCCCAGACTAACAAACAGAACGGCTTTGTCCTGAAAGCCATCCGCAAATTCACATTTGGTCTCACCGCCGCTCTAATGACGGTGAGCATGGCAGCCGCCGCCGACTACGAGATGGTTATCGGTCATCTTTATCCTGAAGACCCTATGAGCAACGAAGTGCAGCCTAGCTTGCTGCATTTTGAAGCCCTGGTCGAAAGCGCCACCAGCGGAGCCATCGACGTTCAGATCTTCGCTGGAGGTCAGCTTGGTAACGAAGTTGAAAGCGGCAAGGAAGTTCAGTCTGGTCGGACAATGCAAGCGACAGTGATGTCTTCTGGTGCGATGTCGTCTTTCTACAAAGATTACCAGATCATCACCACTCCGTTTCTGTTCAACGACTATCTGACGGCGCGCGCCTATTTCGACGGCGAATGGCATGCAAAGTTCATGCGAGGCGCAATCGAAGATGCTGGTCTGCGCTATCTGGGTACCTTTGATGATGGCGGCGGGTTTGTTGCTTTGACCACAAACAAGCGTTTGGTCAAAACTGTCGAAGATCTGGCGGGTTTGAAAATCCGCGTCGAAGAGAACCCGGCTCACGTTGCCATCATGAAGGCACTTGGTGCATCCGCAACCCCGCTGCCTTGGGGTGAAGTACACACCGCTCTGTCGACCGGTTTGGCAGATGGCCAGTTCAACGCGCCCGGTATCTCAACCGCGTACAAGCTTTATGAAGTCACCGACTACACAACGCTGAGCGGCCATGTTTATAACTCCACGACCTTTGTTGTCAGTGACAAATGGTTCCAGTCGCTGCCCAAAGAGTACCAGGACGCAATCACTGTTGCGGCCCGCGAGGCGGTAAAAATCGGTCACGGTATCGCAGCTCTGCAGGCGATCAACGGCTGGTCTGAAAGCTGCAAAGTCTTCAAGGAATGCTACGTTCTGCCAGAAGCTGAGCGGGTGAAGATGGCTGGCATCGCGCGCCCCGCATGGCGCGAGTGGGCCACCGGTGACTTTGGTGTCGACGGCGCTCTGATTGACGAGCTTTGGGCGGAAGTTGCCCGCATCTCGGCTGCCGAAAAGGCCACTAGCGTAAGTCTTTACGCCAACTGATCTTACATCGTTGCGTGGACCTGAACGCTTTTGCGACGGGTCCACGCCTTTCTTTTGCAAGCAGGAGAAGCCGGCATGCCAGTGTTGAAACGACTTAGCGATTGGCTCAATCTGATCGTTACGGCGCTTTGCGCAGCACTTCTTGTCAACATGCTGGGGATTTCCTTCTCCGGCGCAATTTATCAGGCGGTCACGGGGGACGCACTTGCGTGGACCTACTCTTTGGCGCGCCAGTTCCTGCCATGGGTGGCGCTGCTGTCTATCACGGTCGCCTTCAAGAACGGTGAACACGTTGCGATGGCGATGATTGTCAACGCGTTACCAAGCCGAATTCGCGTGGCGATAGAGTGGATGATTGTTACCTTTATCGGGCTGTTTGCCTTGCTCCTGACCATTGCTGGCCTGCAATTCACCCTCGAAATCCAGCCAACTGGTGATGATCTCCGACAAGATCCAGATATCTCAAAGCTGGGTTGCCGCCAGTGTTCCGACCACGGGTGTCATTCTCTTGGTGCATTTATTAACCGGGCGCGCCCTTGTTGAGGGGCCGAAGGAACTATCCGAGACAACCGAAGGCATGGCACCGGAAGTCGACCACTTTACTCCAGAACGAGGTGCCTGATGCCTATCGTGATTTCCGTTTTTCTCGTTATGTTGCTGATCGGTGCGCCGGTTGGGTTGGTGATGGTCTTTGCTGGAGGCGCTGGTGCAATGAGCCTGGGTGGCCTGGATTATTTGGCCATCGTTCCCGAAAAGATGTTTTCAGGCGTGTCCTCGTTTGTGCTGATCGCCATTCCCTATTTCATCTTCACGTCGGAATTGATGAGCCACGCGAGCCTGACAGAGCGGTTGATCGCCTTTAACAACGCCATTCTTGGCCGTGTGCGCGGCGGCTTGAGCCACGTGAATGTTACCGTCAGTATCTTTTTTGCCGGGCTTACCGGCGCGGCCGTCACTGATACGGTCTCGATCGGACGCATCATGATCCCGGCGATGAAAAAAGAGGGTTATACCGCCGAATACGCGGCGGCTGTGAC
The DNA here is from genome assembly GCA_963796445.1 of uncultured Alphaproteobacteria bacterium. Taxonomy (GTDB): domain Bacteria; phylum Pseudomonadota; class Alphaproteobacteria; order Rhodobacterales; family Rhodobacteraceae; genus Roseobacter. The sequence continues at coordinate 31,971 of CAWCLQ010000004.1, forward strand.
GGCTTGCTCGTCCATCGTTGGACCCATCATTCCGCCCAGCATCATTATGGTGATCTACGCCACCATTCTGCGTGATGTCTCGGTGATCAGCCTGTTTGCCGCCGGGATCGTGCCCGGGGTGCTGATGTCGCTGTCGATGCTTGTGGTAAGCGGATTTCTCGCTTGGAAGCACGGCTTCCCGCGTCACGCACCTGTCGGACTTGTGGCGGCCGCCGTTGCCTTTGTCCTGTCGCTGCCCGCACTTATGGTGCCGCTGGTTATTCTTGGCGGGATCCTGTCCGGCCTCACCACCGTGACCGAAGCCTCGGCTTTTGCAGCTGTCTACACGTTGCTGATTGGCTTTTTGGTTTACCGTCGCCTGACCTGGGGAAAAGTCTGGGATGCGTTGGTCACAACCATCCGTTTTTCCGGTGTGGTCTTTTTGCTGCTTGCGGCCTCAGCCGTGCTGTCATGGTTTGTCGTGCGCTCGGGCATCGCCCGTGAAGCGGCGGATATCATCACCACCATCACCGATAACGCATCGTTGCAACTGTTGCTGGTGATTGTCTTTTTGCTGGTCTTGGGCACAGTGATGGACGTGTTGCCGGCGCTGGTGGTTGCCGGGCCGGTGCTGCATCCCACGATGGTCGGTCTGGGCTTTGACCCTCTGCACTTTGCCATCGTGATGATCGTCACACTTAACGTCTCGAACATCACGCCCCCTGTTGGGATGACATTGCTGACTGCGGCCAAGATCGCCGAAGTCCCTTATGAACGTGTCATCGTCGTCGCCTTGCCGTTTTTTGCAGCGGTCATTGCGGCCATCCTCCTGTTGGCCTTTATTCCACAGTTGTCGCTCTGGCTGCCTTCGCTTCTCGACTAGAAAGATACGGCTATGGTCAAGAATGTCGTTGTAGTAGGTGCCGGGCTTGCCGGTATTCAAACTGCCTGGTTCCTCACGCGCGAGGGCCACAACGTCACGGTGATCGAGCGCCACGACGGGATCGCGCTGGAAACCAGTTTTGCCAATGGCGGGTTGATTACCCCCAGCCATGCCGCCCCTTGGAACTCGCCGGGCATTTTGCGCACTCTGCTGTCGTCAATCGGCGATGAAACGGGCGCGCTTTACGTCAAGTTCTCGGCGCTGCCCCAGTATTTGACATGGGGGATGCAGTTTGTGCGCAATTCGACCCCGGGCCGGTTCCAGCGCACGATCCAACGCAATGCGCGCTTGGCGAATTTCAGCTTGGATCAGAAAAACACGCTGATCTCCGAGTTGGGTCTGGAATTTGACGGCGCGGCGCGCGGCACCATGATGGTGTATCGCAGCACAGCGGCGCTTGAGCGGGCCAAGGCTTCAAACGCAATAGTGGAAAACGCAGGCGTTGATGTGCGACTTTGCTCACCGGCAGAGCTGATCAAACTGGAGCCCGCGTTGGCACCGGTCGGTGACAAGCTTTCCGGCGGGTTTCACTATGGCTGTGACCAGCACGGGGATGCACATCTGTTTAGCCGCGCACTGGGTCAAAAGGCCGCTGAACAGGGCGTGCAGATGAAGTTTGGCGAAACCGTTCGGACCATCGAACGCAACGGTAACAGTGTTTGTGCCGTTGTTACCGATAAGCAGCGTTACGAAGCAGATGCCGTTGTTCTTGCCGCAGGATTTTGGAGTAAATCGCTGGGTCATAGCCTAGGGCTGCGCCTTCCCATTGCGCCGGTCAAGGGCTATTCGGTCACCTATGATGTGACAGGTTGGAAAGAGCAGCCAAAAATTCCCGTCGTCGATGACGAACTGCATATCGGGTTAACTCCGCTGGGATGTCGGATGCGATTTGTCGGGACTGCGGAATTCAGCGGCTTCTCTCCGGCGGTCAATCCGGCCAGAATTGACAACCTGCGCCGCGCGGCGATCCAAATCTACCCCGGGGTCCGTCCGGTCATTGAGAATTCCGCGCCGCTGTCAACCTGGTGCGGCCACCGCCCAATGACGCCCGATTGCCTGCCGATTGTTGGTCAGCATGGACCCGAGAATCTCTATCTCAATACTGGTCACGGCTATCTTGGCTGGACCACTGCCTGCGGAACCTCAAAGGCCGTTAGCGATTTGATCTCGGGGCGAGCGCCAGCGATAGAACTGGCTGAATACAGCGCCGCCCGCTTCTGACACCTGACCTTGAAAGGATACCAAATATGACAATTGAAACGATTGGCGGCGCCGTATGTCTTCCTAATGGCGCGGCGGTCCCGTTGTCCAAAGCTGTGCGGACGGGTGATTTCATCCTCGCGTCTGGCCAGTTGGCATTTGGTGCGGATGGCAAGATCGTCGAAGGTGGAATCGCTGCGCAAACCCGACAATGTCTGGAAAGCATCAAGGCCTTGCTCGCCTCGGTGGATGCCGGAATGGAAGATGTTGCCCGAGCCGCGATCTGGTTGACGGACACCGCCGATTTCGCGGCCTTCAATGCGGTTTACGCCGAGTATTTCCCGCACAACCCACCGGCGCGGTCTGCCGTGTGTTCGGCTTTGATGCTGCCAGATGCCTTGGTTGAAATCGAAGTAACTGTGTTCAAGCCGCAGTCGTGACCAAGGGTCCGGCGGCAAAAATCTGGCGGTGCCTCGTGCGCCGCCATTTTTCGTTGCGCCGCAGGGTGATCTCAAAGCGGTAGGGCAGAGGTGTTTTTTACAACGTCCAGTATCACCGAGCTCTGCATCTCCTGAACGCCCGGAAGTGAAACCAGACGATCCTGAACCAAGGCCTGGTAGTGGTCGATGTCACGCACAACGATGCGCAGATGGTAATCGAACTCACCAAGCAACAGAACGGCCGATTGGATTTCCGCAATGGCGTGAATTTCCGCCTTGAACGCCTCAAGAGATTTGCGGTCATGCTTTTTGAGTTTGACACGGGCCACAATAACAACATTGAAACCCAGCTTCCGGCGATCCAGTTCAACGTGCTTTCCGAGGATGATGCCCGCGTCCTGAAGCTGAATAATACGGCGCGAACAGGGTGATTGGGAAATCCCGGCAATTTCGGCGATTTGGGTCACGGTCATGCTGCCGTCCCGCTGCAACGCGCGAAGAATTCTCAGATCGGTTTCGTCGATATTGAGCATGGTTCACCCCATTTTTCCGCAAAATGAAGTGATACTATGTCAGGAAATCGACATCAAGCCGATCTTAGGCAAATTGTCCCGCCGAATATCCGTATCATGTCCCCCTGTTCAATGTGCCAACCCATGAGGGATGTATGACCGAAGTTGTAATCGCAGGAGCAAAGCGCACCCCCATGGGCGGGTTTCAGGGCGAGTTTAGAGCGCTTTGCGTGTGATCGGATTCGGGATTCCCATTTGGGGTGAACCGTGGTTCTTTGTTTGGAAACAAACAAAGGCGGTGAATATGGGCAAACCTCATCCAAAGGAGCTTCGTGAGCGCGTTGTGGCGCATGTACTGGCTGGCAATACGCATCACTCTGCGGCAGCGCGGTTCGATGTATCGGTCAAATTCGTCAATGACATGGTCAAACTGAAACGCGAAACCGGGTCGCTTGCGCCCAAACGTCAGGGTAATCCGGGCATCGGCAAACTGACGCCACACGAAGATTGGGTGCGGGCACAGGTGGAAACAAGAGGCGAGATCACGCTTGACGAGATGACCGCGCGGCTCCTCTCGGAGCGGGGCATATCTGTTACCCCCAGTTCGGTCTGGCGACTTTTCCAGCGCCTTGGGCTGACGCACAAAAAAAGACATTCAGGCGCTTGAGCAGAAGCGTGCCAAAGTGGCGCGAGAGCGGCGTATCTGGATCGTGCATCGCCAGCCTTTCATGGCACATATGTTGGAACGCATCGGCTTTCTGGACGAGACCTGGCTGAAAACCAACATGACCAAGACCACCGGCTGGGCACCGCGCGGGCAGCGGTTTGTCGATCATGCGCCTTTCGGGCATTGGCGTACGCAAACATTTGTCGCAGCGCTGCGCCACAACAGGTTGGATGCGCCCTGGGTGATCGACGGCACCATGAACCGCGCAACATTCGACACTTATGTCGAAACCCAACTCGCGCCGACGCTGCGCAAAGGCGATGTGATCATCCTGGACAACCTGTCCAGCCACAAAAGCCAATACGCCGCAGAGCTGCTGCAAGACCGAGGCGCATGGTTCTTGTTCCTGCCACCGTACTCACCCGATCTGAACCCCATCGAGATGGCCTTCTCAAAGCTCAAGGCGCTGATCAGAAAGGCGGCAGCCAGAACATATGAAGCACTTTGGACAGCTGTCGGTCATGTTTGCGATCTGTTCACCGACGAAGAATGCTTCAACTTCTTCAAAGCCGCAGGGTATGGAACCGATTAAACGCAAAACGCTCTAGTTCTCTGACGGCCGCCGATCTTGGCGCCGTTGCCATAAAGGGCGCGCTGGAAGATGCGCAGGTTCCGCCAGTCGCAATTGATGAAATATTCATGGGGATCGTTTTGCCGGCAGGTGTCGGGCAGGCTCCGGCGCGACAGGCGAGTTTGGGAGGCGGTTTGCCAATAGCAACGCCAGCCACAGCGATCAGTAAGGTTTGTGGTTCGGGCATGCAGGCCGTTATTCAGGCCTATAACCAGATCAAAGCGGGCTACAGCCGGACTGTCGTCGCGGGTGGAATGGAGAGCATGTCGAACGCGCCCTATCTTTCACCCAAGACACGATCAGGCGCGCGATTGGGACATGTGCAGATGCTTGATCACATGTTCTTTGATGGGCTGGAAGATGCCTATGAAAGCGGTCGTCTTATGGGCAGCTTTGCCGAAAGCTGCGCTCAGAAATATCAGTTTTCGCGGGACTCACAGGATGATTTTGCCATCGCGTCGCTCAAACGGTCGCTGGCGGCGTCAGAGGCCGGGGCATTGGCCAGCGAGATCACGCCAGCAACCGTCAAAACCCGCGCAGGTGTGGTCGAGGTCAGCGTAGATGAACAGCCACGCAAGGCCAAGGTGGAAAAGATCCGCCAGTTGAAACCCGCCTTTGCCAAGGATGGCACGGTAACCGCTGCCAATGCCTCGTCAATCTCTGACGGTGCTGCGGCCCTGATCCTGACATCTCGCGACGAAGCGATGGAGCAAGGCTATCCAATTCGGGCGCAAGTGGTGGGCTGTGCTGGTCATGCTCAGGAACCTTGTTGGTTTTCCACCGCCCCGATTGGCGCAACGCAGAAACTGCTTGGCCAGATCGGATGGTCGGTTTCCGACGTCGACCTCTGGGAGGTGAACGAAGCGTTTGCCGTTGTTGTGATGGCCTTCATGCACGAATTCAAAATCGACCACGAAATGGTGAATGTTAACGGCGGGGCTTGCGCTTTGGGTCATCCGATCGGCGCCTCGGGCGCACGTATTCTGGTCACGCTTTTGAACGCACTTGAACAGCGAGGCCTACGTCGAGGCGTCGCCACGATCTGCATCGGCGGTGGCGAGGCGTTGGCGGTTGCCATTGAACGGGGAGGAAAGAAATGACCGGCATTTTGACAGTTGAACAGGCCATGATCCAGGACATGGCACTCCAGTTTTCGCAGGACAAACTGGCCCCCGGCGCGGCCGCCCGCGAAGCGGCAGGTCGCATCGAGCCGGAAGTAATCGCAGATCTGGGGGCGCTGGGGTTTTTGGGCATGACAGTGCCCGAGGCATTGGGCGGAGTTGGTGCTGACTATGTTTCTTATGCGCTGGCATTGATGGAGATTGCTGCCGGAGACGGCGCTGTCTCGACCATGATGTCGGTCCACAACGCCCCGTTCTGTGCAATCCTTCAACGCTTTGCCTCGCCTCAACAACAAGAACGTTGGCTGAGACCGGCAGCGCAAGGGGCCTTCATTGGCTGTTTCGCTTTGACTGAGCCGAGTGCCGGGACTGATGCGGCAGCTATCAAGGCCAAGGCGCAGCGAACAAATGACGGATATTGTCTCAACGGCACAAAGCAATTCATCTCGTCAGCTCGCATTGGCGGCGCGACCATCGCTTTTGCAGTAACAGACCCGGATGCCGGGAAAAAGGGCATCTCGGCCTTTTATATCGAACAGGACATTCCGGGCCTGATTGTTGCCGAGCCCGAAAAGAAGCTGGGCCAAAAAGCGTCGGATACTTGCGCGCTGTCGTTCGAAGATCTGCATCTGGATGCAAGAGCATTGATAGGGGACGAGGGGCAGGGGTTGTCCATTGCGCTGTCATCGCTCGAGGCCGGACGTATCGGCATTGCCTCGCAATCCGTCGGTATGGCGCAGGCGGCCTTGGATTATGCCGTGGGCTATGCGCTGGAGCGCACCGCCTTTGGCAAGCCGATATTCGAGCATCAGGCCGTGGCGTTTCGCCTTGCGGATATGGATTCTCAGATTGAAGCCGCGCGCCAGCTGGTGCTGAACGCCGCCCGACTAAAGGATCTGAAGCTGCCTTGCCTGCGCGAGGCATCGATTGCCAAGCTGACAGCCAGCCAAATGGCCGAGCGTGTGGTTTCGGACGCTATCCAGATTTTGGGAGGTTATGGCTATCTGGCTGATTATCCGCTGGAACGCATCTATCGCGACGTGCGGGTCTGCCAGATTTACGAGGGCACCTCTGATGTGCAGCGCATCAACATTTCCCGTGACCTGAAGAGGAGATCCCAGCAATGAATACCACAGAAAAAACACCTGCCATTGTCACTGGCGGCGCTTCGGGTCTAGGGGCGGCGGTTGTCCGGGCTTTGCGGGCTGAAAGTGTCCCTGTGGGCATTCTCGATCTGGACATAGACGCCGGAGAGGCATTTGCGCTTGAAACCGGAGCGGTGTTTGCGCAGTGCGACATTTCCGACGCTGCGGCCGTTTCTGCCGCACTCGTGGCGCTGCGAGCCGCGCAAGGACAAGAGCGCATTTGCGTCAATTGTGCCGGGATTGCGCCCGCAGCCAAGACCGTGTCGCGCGGCGCAGTCCATGATCCTGCGCTTTATGCCAAGACAGTTTCGGTTAATCTGATTGGTACGTTTAACGTGGCCACGCAGTCTGCACTCGGCATGTCCAGCGCCGACCCGCTGAATGATGACAATGAGCGCGGTGTGATTATCAACACCGCTTCGATCGCGGCTTACGAAGGTCAGATGGGCCAGGCGGCATACGCGTCGTCAAAAGCGGGTGTTGTCGGGCTGACCCTGCCGATGGCGCGTGATCTTGCCAAAAGCGGCATACGCGTTGTGGCCATTGCACCCGGTATCTTTGCCACCCCCATGGTCACCGGTTTCCCGCAAGACATACAGGACGCATTGGCGCAGACCTCGGTATTTCCGCAGCGTTTGGGCAGGGTCGAGGAATTTGCCGCGCTGGCCCTGCATATCGCCCGAAACTCAATGCTGAACGGTGAAGTTATCCGCCTGGATGCTGGCACAAGGATGCAAGCAAAATGAGCAAGAAACCGACATTGCGTTTTCCCCAACCACCAGCACGTCCAGACCAGGCCCCTGATTTCTCTGCGATCAAAATCCCCCCGGCTGGCGCATTGGATGTGCCGCCCTTGGATCTGAAAGCAGAGGATGCGCGCGACTATGCCAACGGCCTTATTCGCGTTTTGAACGACGACGGGGATGCCGTCGGCCCATGGGCCGATTACATCGCCGATCTGGATGCAGATGCATTGTTTGTGGGTCTGCGCGACATGCTAAAAATGCGCGCCGTGGACAAACGATTGCTGAATGCGCAACGCCAGGGCAAAACCTCGTTCTATCTGCAATGCACCGGTGAAGAAGGCATTGGTTGCGGATTCCAACGGCAGTTGGACAAGGGCGACATGAATTTTCCGACCTATCGCCAGCAAAGCCTGCTGATTGCCGCGGATTATCCGCTGGAGGCCTTGATGGGCCAGATCTATTCCAATGAATGCGACCCGCTGGAAGGGCGGCAATTGCCGATCATGCATTCGTCACGCGAATACGGGTTTTTCAGCATCTCTGGAAACCTTGGCACACAGTATATTCAGGCGGTGGGTTGGGCGATGGCCAACGCTCTGAGCGGTGATGGCAAGATTGCTGCGGGCTGGATCGGAGACGGGGCCACCGCCTCGAACGATTTTCACTCGGCGCTTTTGAGTGCGTCGGTTTACCAGCCGCCGGTGATCCTGAACATCGTCAACAATCAATGGGCCATTTCCACCTATACCGGCGTGGCGACCGGGGCCTCTCGGACATATGCCGCCCGCGCGCGCGGCTATGGCATTCCGGCCTTGCGGGTGGACGGTAATGACTACCTTGCGGTCACAGCTGTCTCGAAATGGGCGGTCGAGCGGGTGCGGTCAGGGTATGGCCCTGTTGCGATCGAGTGGTTCACCTATCGCGTAGCAGGGCATTCGACCTCGGACGACCCGTCCGCATATCGCCCCAAAGACGATGCCGCATCATGGCCATTGGGCGATCCGCTTGAGCGTCTGAAAACCCATCTGATCCGGCTGGGTGACTGGTCCGAAGAACGGCACATTCAGGCCGAAGCGGAAATTCTGGACGAGGTCAAAGCGGTCCAGAAAGAGGTCGAAACGCATGGCACATTCGTGACCCCGAAACCGATGTCGCCCGCCACCATTTTCAAAGGTGTTTACGCAGAAATGCCCGAACACCTACGTCGTCAACGCCAAGAAATGGGGTTTTGATATGACCCGTATGACTATGATCGAAGCCCTGCGCGACGCCATGGACGTCAAGCTTGAACAAGACCCCAAGGTGTTGATTTTCGGCGAAGATGTCGGCTATTTCGGCGGGGTATTCCGCTGCACCGCAGGGCTTCAGGCCAAACACGGTGAAGAGCGGGTTTTTGACACGCCGATCAACGAAAGCGCGATTGTCGGTATGGCGGTTGGCATGGCGGCCCAAGGCATGCGGCCCTGCGTCGAGGTGCAGTTCGCCGACTATGTTTTCCCGGCATATGACCAGATCACCCAAGAGGCCGCGCGCTTGCGCCACCGCTCGAACGAGATGTTCACCTGTCCATTGGTCGTGCGTATGCCTACGGGTGGCGGCATTTTTGGTGGGCAGACACATAGCCAAAGCCCCGAGGCATTGTTCACCCATGTCGCGGGTCTGAAAGTGGTGATGCCCTCGACGCCTTATGACGCCAAGGGCCTGTTGATCGCGGCGATAGAAGATCCTGATCCGGTGATCTTTTTTGAACCGAAACGTATCTACAACGGGCCATTCGACGGCGATCATGCTGGCAAGTCGGTTGGCTGGGCCAGCCATCCCGGCGGCGAAGTTCCCGAAGGCCATTACACAGTTGAAATCGGCAAGGCCGAGGTGCGGCGCAAGGGGGCGGATGTGACGGTTCTTGCCTATGGAACAATGGTTTACGTCGCTGAAGCGGCTGTTGCAAAAACCGGCATTGATGCCGAAATCATCGACCTGCGCAGCTTGCTACCGTTGGATCTGGACACCATCAAGGCCTCGGTTGAAAAGACCGGGCGCTGTGTCATCGTGCATGAAGCCACCCGAACCAGCGGTTTTGGCGCCGAATTGATTGCCGAGATTCAAGAGGCTTGTTTCTGGCACCTGAAATCTCCGCTGCAACGCATTGCCGGTTGGGATGCGCCTTACCCGCACGCAGCTGAATGGGACTATTTCCCCAGCCCCGACCGCATTGCCCGCGCGTTGAACATCGTGATGGAGGATTGAATGAATATTCTACCTGTAAAACTTCCTGACGTCGGCGAAGGGGTGACCGAAGCCGAACTGGTCGAAGTGAACGTCAAGGTCGGCGACATCGTAAATGAAGACGATGTGATTGCCGCAGTGATGACGGACAAGGCGACGGTTGAAATCCCGTCGCTTTATAGCGGTAAGGTGGTTTGGGTTGGTGGTGAGGCTGGCGAAACGCTGGCCGTTGGATCGGATCTGGTGCGCATTGAGACCGATGATGGGGCCGTTGGCTCCGCTTCATCCGCAACCGAAGCGCATGAAGGCGAAGCAAAACCGGCAGAAACAACGCAGAAACCGGCACAAGCGGCCAGACCAAATGAGCCCGCGCCGATCGCCAGATCAACAGTTGCACAGACTGGCGCGCCGCGTCCCGAAGGCCAGGGGCCACTTGCATCGCCATCGGTTCGCGCACGTGCCCGTGAAGGCGGCATTGATCTGCGTCAAGTTTCCGGATCCGGCCCGGCGGGGCGGATCACTAACGATGATCTGGATGCCGTCTTCGGTAGGTCGCGGCAACAGCCCGGTACGACCAAGCCCGCAGGCAAATCGCCTCGTACGGGGACAGAAGAGATCAAGGTGATCGGCATGCGCCGCAAAATTGCCGAACGCATGTCGTTGGCCAACAGCCGGATCCCGCATATCACCGTGGTGGAAGAGGTCGACGTCACAGCATTGGAAGAATTGCGGGCCAAACTGAATGCCGATCGCCGCGACAAGCCCAAGCTGACCATCCTGCCGTTTATCACAGCAACGCTGGCCAAAGCCGTTCAGGATCATCCGGAAATGAACGCACATTTCGACGATGATGCTGGTGTGATCACCCGTCATGCGTCGGTCAATACAGGTATCGCCACAATGACAGACGCGGGACTTGTCGTGCCCGTTTTGCGTAATGCCGAGGCTCTTGGATTGTTCGACACCGCTGGCGAGATCACGCGACTGTCCAAGGCTGCGCGGGACAGCAAGGCGACGCGGGACGAACTGACAGGATCGACCATCACCATCACGTCGCTTGGTCCGCTGGGCGCTCTGGCGACCACTCCGATCATCAACCACCCCGAGGTCGCCATTCTGGGCATCAACAAGATGGCCACTCGTCCGATGTGGGACGGGTCGCAATTCGTGCCAAGAAAGATGATGAACATCTCGGCCAGCTTTGATCATCGCGTCATTGACGGTTGGGACGCAGCCGTATTCGTCAACAGAATTAAATCTCTGCTGGAAACTCCGGCGCTGATTTTCATGGAGACTTGAGAGATGAAACAGGAACGTTGCAAACTGTTGATTATCGGCGCTGGTCCCGGCGGATATGTCTGCGGCATACGCGCCGGACAATTGGGGATCGATACTATGGTTGTTGAGGCTGCTAGGCCCGGCGGCACCTGCCTGAATGTGGGCTGTATTCCGTCCAAAGCGCTGATCCATGCGGCGGATGAATTTGCCAAGGCGCGCAGTTTTATCGGTGAAAACGCGTTGGGAATTTCGACCGGTGTACCTGAGATTAATATGTCAAAAACAATTGCCTGGAAGGACGAAATCGTAAAACAGCTGACCGGCGGTGTATCCGGGCTGCTGAATCGTGCAAAGACGCGCTATGTGCAAGGACAGGCACGTGTCTTGGACGGCAAGACCGTGGAGGTGGTGACCTCGGATGGGCCGATACGGATATCTTGCGAAAACCTTGTGATTGCGACGGGCTCGAAACCGTTTGAGCTGCCTTTCCTGCCGTTCGGTGGGCCTGTGATCTCCTCTACAGAAGCGCTTGATTTGACGGACATTCCCAAAAACTTCACGGTTGTGGGCGGGGGCTATATCGGGCTTGAGATCGGCACGGCGATGGCGAAATTGGGCGCGAAAGTCACCGTGGTCGAGGCCGCCGACCGGATATTGCCGCAATATGACGAGGCGCTGACAAAACCGGTCCTGGCACGGCTGAAAGAGCTGGGCGTCACCCTCAACCTGTCTGCCAAGGCAAAAGGGATGACCAAGGACGGTGCCAATCTTTTGGTGGAAACTTTGGATGGTGACATCCATATCCGGTCAGACAAGGTGTTGGTTGCCGTAGGCCGGTCCCCGGTCACATCCGGTTTTGGTCTGGAAGATCTGGGCCTGACCATGCAAGGGCCTCATATCGCCATTGACGCACAATGTGCGACATCCATGCGGGGGGTCTATGCCATCGGTGACGTCACCGGCGATCCGATGCTTGCCCATCGCGCCATGGCGCAGGGGGCCATGGTTGCAGAACACATCGCGGGCGACCCTGCGACATGGGACAAGCGGGCGATTGCCGCTGTGTGTTTTACCGATCCGGAAATCGTCACCGTTGGCGCTTTGCCGGATGACATCGACGGCTCGGCGGTTGCGCAATTCCCGTTGGGCGCAAATGGCCGTGCCATGACCATGGAGCGCAGCGACGGCTTCGTGCGGATCGTGTATGATCTTGATACGAAGCTGGTTTTGGGCATTCAGGCCGTCGGTGCGGGGGTCTCGGAAATGGCCGGAGAGTTTGCGCTGGCCTTGGAAATGTGTGCCACTCTGACCGACATCTCCGACACAATTCACGCCCATCCGACGCTAGGTGAAACCGTTCAAGAGGCCGCACTGAAAGGGCTGGGTCGGGCGCTGCATATCTGAAATTCAACTCTCCGCCCGAAGTGACGAAAGCCACTTTCGATCCAGAGCCGACCTTCGGCCAAGTCGCAGCTAACGACTGGTTCGTCCGCCTTGTGTGAGTTGGCGACCTGCGCGGCGAAGGTCGGCTATCGCAAATTCGCGTCCAGTGTCATGGGGCCGCTTCCGGCTGTGACCCGCCATATGCACTCGCGGCACTTGAAGCAGAGGGAGTGTCTGAACCGGTCGAAACCGACTGTTTGGATCGTGATCTTGGGAGGCTGTTGTCTCTAGAAACAGCCTCCCATCCAAGGTGGTCTACGCCGCCTTCTCCAACAAAACCTTCGCCTTTCCCTCCATCACCAGCCGCGCATCCTGCTGCGGCTTCAACCGGGCGACCGCAGTGATCCCCTGTACGAAGTCGAACATGCTCTCGGGCGGGTGGCCTTCCTCGGCCAGCACCGTCTCGACGATCCGCCCCGTCTCCGCCTTCGAAAACCCGCTCTTGCGCAAGAAGTCCTGACGGTCGTCGTCCGACCGTGCGACGATCTTCTCCCGCGCCGCACGGATGCCGTCGATGAAGGGCGCGGGCGAGGACTCGGCGAAGCGGCTCAGCGCCGGGGCGGCCTCATGGGCGAAGCGGGAGGCGGCGTATTTCGAGTGCCGGATCGTGATCTCCTGGAAGTCCTCGACGCCCCAGAGGTTGCGGTTCTGGCAGACCGCGCGCAGGTAGAAGCTGGCGATGCCCAGCGTCTTGGCACCCACTTCCGAGTTCCAGCAATAAAACCCCCGGAAATAGAGGTCGGGTGAGCCGTCGGGCAGCAGCCCCGCCTCGATCGGGTTGAGGTCATCAACGAGGAACAGGAACACGTCACGGTCCGATGCGTAGAGTGTCGTCGTCTCCTTCGTCACGTCCACGCGCGGGCTGTAGATGCCGGTCGACCAGTCGAGCACACCCGGCACCTTCCAGCGCGTGTCGCCCGTGCCGTTTCCCGCGATGCGTTGAACGGCAGATACCAACTCGTGATCGTAGATACGGCCATAGTCGGGGCCGGTCACGGCGCGCAGTTCCGTGCGACCGTTCGCGACCTCCATCGTCTTGATCTGCTCGGCCCGGTGGTTGCTCAGCCCATACTGCAGGTTGATCCCCGCCAGCGGGGCGGGCAGCTGTCGCAGATAGGCGGCAGGGGCGCCGACGAGGCTGGATAACTGCCCAAAGCTCCAATGCGTTGGCGCAATCGGCTCATCAGCTCCGGGCAAGATCAGCCCCAACTTCTCCGGGTTGTCGCGATGCGCCTCGACGCGGATCGCAGCGCTTTCCACTGTGCGCGTCCGGCTCCGCTCCGCGCGGCCTTTGACCGAGGCAAACAGATCGTCGAGCGACAGATACCGCTCGTCATCCGGCCGCGAAAACCATTCGGACGACACGCGGTCCACATTCGTGCCGCGCGACACATCCACTTTGTAGCCGCTATTCGCATCGGGGCGTGCATCGAAATTCTGTTCCTGAATCATGGGAAAACCTCCACGACAGGCGCCGGAGGCCACTCCTCCAGCCCTAGCCCGTCACGGCTCCCCAAACCCATCTCTCACTCTCCCGCCGGAGTAGCCGGGCGTACAAACGGCGAAATCTCGCAAGCCCAACTCGATGTCGTTTTGCGATTCGGGCGGGTTGTGGCATTCTTGAAGGATGGGCCGATTGCACTGGCAATTCGTCCGCCGAGGACCTCGCCATGGACAGAATTCGGACTGACGCGCATTCGAACTCCCGCCTTTACGGTGCCTATATGTGCGACGCCAGGCTCTCCCATACCGCGACAGCCTACGCCAAGGCGCGCCAACGCATGCGGCAACGCGCTGTTTTTCCATATGGTTTTTTCTTGAGGGACAGCTGTCGTCTGTCATGCTGGGCTTTATGGAACCCACCGATCAAAGAAAACACGGCAGCCAGACGGCACGCGATAGCTCAGCGGGGCATTGCTCCATTGGGGCCGAAAATGCAGATCGTGATGTCGCGCGCGTGGGACGTGCAAGCGATGACCCGCGTCTGGTCAACTTGGTTCGCCTGCTGGCACGCCAAGCTGCAAGAGATTTTGTCGAAGCGGAAACCGCGCGTCATGGACAGACTCGCCCCCGCGATTAGGGAGGTGAGCATATGAAAGCAGCACTTTACGCACGGTATTCATCGGACAATCAACGCGATGCGTCCATTGAGGATCAGCTGCGCATCTGTCGTGCGCGTGCGGAACGCGAAGGCTGGACGATTATCGACAGCTATACGGATCGCGCGATCTCCGGTGCCTCGCTCCTCCGTCCAGGCGTTCAGGAACTGATCGCCGACGGACTCAAGCGACGTTTCGACGTAATCCTCACGGAATCGCTAGATCGACTTTCGCGTGACCAAGAAGATATCGCCGGGCTCTACAAACGGATGCGTTTCGCGGATGTGAGCATCGTGACACTGTCTGAAGGCGAGGTCAGCGAACTGCATATCGGCCTGAAAGGGACGATGGGTGCGCTCTTTCTGAAGGACCTCGCGGACAAGACCCGGCGCGGCCTGCGCGGTCGGGTGGAAATGGGGAGGTCCGGCGGCGGTCTCTGCTTTGGCTATGACGTGGTTCGGACCGCGGACCCAGATGACCGAGGGGAACGCGAGATCAATCCGATCGAAGCGGCTGTCGTGCGGCGGATCTTCCGCGACTACCTTGCTGGGCAATCGTCGCGCACCATTGCAATGACCTTGAACGAGGAAGGCATTGCAGGCCCGCAGGGCAAGGAATGGGGGCCTTCGACGATCCACGGCAACCCCAAGCGCGGCACAGGTATTCTCAACAACGAACTCTACATCGGGCGGCTGGTCTGGAACCGGCTGCGCTACATGAAGGATCCTGACACCGGCAGGCGAGTGTCTCGCCCGAACCCGGAAAGCGAATGGGTTGTGCACGAAGTGCCTGACCTGCGGATTGTCGATCAGTCGATATGGGATGACGTCAAGGCGCGACAAGCCAGCCTGGCGTTCGATATAACCGGGGACAGCGGCAATCCAATGAATGATCGCAGGCGGCCCAAGCACCTGTTGGGGGGCCTCATCAAATGCGGATGCTGTGGCGGTGGCTATTCGCTGATCTCAAAAGACCTGCTGGGCTGTTCGACGGCCCGTAACAAAGGGACCTGCAGCAATCGAATGAATATCCGGCGCGACGCTCTCGAAGCCTCGATCCTGAACGGCCTGCGCAAGCATTTGATGGAGCCGGAGCTCTTCAAGGAGTTCTGCGCGGAATTCACGCGCGAGGTGAACCGTCTTAGGATCGAGCGCGGCGCGGATCTGGTTGGATGGCAAAAAGAGTTTGAACGGGCTGATCGCGAGCTGGACAAGATGGTCGACGCCATTCTCCAGGGTTACCCGCCGCTCAAGCTGAAGGACAAAGCCGAGAAGCTGGAAGCGCGTAAAGCCGAACTGGCTGAGTTGCTGGCGAATGCCGATGAACCGCCGCCTCTGCTGCATCCAAACATGGCACATATCTATCAGGAGCGGGTCGGCAAGCTCTGCGAGAACCTGCGCCGCGAAGAAGACCGCGCGCCAGCGGTCGATGTGCTGCGGTCGTTCATAGAGCAAGTGACGCTCATGCCTGACAATGGGGAATTGGCGATCATCCTGCGCGGCGATCTGGGCGCAATCCTGCGCTTTGCATCAGGAAAGAAAAACCCCGACTTCCTTTCGGAGGCCGAGGCACTAGACAACTTGCTATCGCAAGGATCGTTGGTTGCGGGAGTAGGATTTGAACCTACGACCTTCAGGTTATGAGCCTGACGAGCTACCGGGCTGCTCCATCCCGCGCCAATGCGTACGCTGTATTATGCCAGCGCTCTGAAAGGTTCAAGGCCATCTACTCAAAATACAGAACTTATTTTTCGCCTTTTTGATCGCACGGTTGAAATGAACTTGCTTGGTCCCAAATTATTTTCACCCATGGAGCAGGTCGAACATATTGGCGTATGGCTTTCCACTTTTTATCACTCGAGAGTGCTCGTTTTATGTGTGAAAGGGGCGGCAAATAGGGGGTCCGCTTGTTGTATCTACCGGCGATCGCGTCCGGCGGGTTAAGCGCGCCAGCAAAGATGACAACACGTGTCCCCTTTGGCGGTTTAGGGTCAAAAAAGTAGTTCAACGGAAACCGTGGAATACACTCGATACGGTAGTGGCTCACCCAAGCATCCGGCCAGAATTTTACACCGTTTGGTGCATTCTTTGTCACGAAATGCTGCTCAAAACGATACTTGTCAGCGACAGACTGCGGATCAGCGGCAAACATGTCCTGCAGGGAGGCCAATGCGCCGACCGGCATGCGGTAGATCGATGTTTGACCCAGTTTTTGAAATGGTTTTGCAACGTTACGAGCCAGCATCACATCCTCAGGCTCCCCAAATTCGAAAAACGGATCCAGAGAATCGGTGATGGTGACGTCAAGATCGACAAAGAGGAACGGTCCCTGCAGATCGCCCAATTCAGCGGCCCATAGCCGCGATTTCGGCCACTGGCCAATCGTGCGCTCTGGCATGAAGCCAGGCATTTCTGGCAGGTCAAAGCAATCAACGTCGGGATGAACCCCTGCGCGCGTGTCAGTGAAAGCAACAAACCGGAATGGCGGCGTAATATTCGCCTTCACCATCTGGTAAAGCCGATTGATGTAGGGCGCCCCATATTTTGTGCCCCAATTGATGCAGACGATCTGCTTTTTCATAAGCTATCGCTATCAGGGCGTTCAAGCGACTTCAACAGACGTGCATTGGGTCAACTGCGAGTGATGGAAACAGGAACCGGAAAAGTCAGCTTACCCTATTCAATACAGTGATAAAGAGCCTTGCTCATCTAACGAATACGCTCAGGAGAGTCACTCATTCTGAGCGCCTCGATATTGCCGGTCCACGCGTTAAACTTCAGCCAATGCATTTTCGCGTCTTCATTGCCATGAGAATCTATCCGGACCAAATATATACTAAGCTCATCTTTCCGCAGTGGATTTTCGACAAACAGGCCTTGTGTAATCAGGTCTGCAACACTCGCGGCTCCAGACCATTCACCAAAATAATCGAAGGCAAATCCGGCTAACTCGCACTGTTTGGTATCTTTCCAGGGAGCGTCCTTGCGAATGAACATAGCAATAACGGACGTAATTATCAGCCCTGAGCAAATCGCGATGGATATTCGCTGAAGGATGTTCATTGCCTATCTACCCATGCGGCAACCAGTGACAACACCCAAAGAGATTATAGCATGCGTTTTTGATATTCGGAAAACTATCGAAAGAGAGATACGAAACAGAGGTTTTACTAGGTTTGGCGGTGACCTACTCTCCCACGCCTTAAGACGCAGTACCATCGGCGCAACAGCACTTAACGGCCGGGTTCGGGATGGGACCGGGTGTTTTGCTTGCGCTATGACCACCAAACCATGAAAAACCTCTGTGTCCAAGTCATGTACGACTGTGTTTATGTGTATGCTTCTGAATCCGAATAGAAGTCTTGCTTCTACTGGATCAAATCAAGCCTATCGAGCAATTAGTACCAGTCAACTGAACACATTACTGCGCTTACATCTCTGGCCTATCGACGAGGTGGTCTACCTCGGCTCTCAGGGATACCTTGTTTTGAGGGGGGCTTCCCGCTTAGATGCCTTCAGCGGTTATCCTGTCCGATCATAGCTACCCAGCACTGCTATTGGCATAACAACTGGTCCACCAGTGGATCGTTCACCCCGGTCCTCTCGTACTAGGGGCAACTCCTCTCAAGTATCCTACACCCACGGAAGATAGGGACCGAACTGTCTCACGACGTTCTAAACCCAGCTCACGTACCTCTTTAAACGGCGAACAGCCGTACCCTTGGGACCTGCTCCAGCCCCAGGATGAGATGAGCCGACATCGAGGTGCCAAACACTGCCGTCGATATGGACTCTTGGGCAGTATCAGCCTGTTATCCCCGGCGTACCTTTTATCCGTTGAGCGATGGCCCTCCCACTTGGGACCACCGGATCACTATGGCCGTCTTTCGACTCTGCTCGACTTGTCAGTCTCGCAGTCAGGCTGGCTTCTGCCATTGCACTCAACGAGCGATTTCCGACCGCTCTGAGCCAACCTTCGCGCGCCTCCGTTACGCTTTAGGAGGCGACCGCCCCAGTCAAACTACCCACCACACAGGGTCCCGGATCCGGATAACGGACCGCGGTTAGACATCAAGCAGAACAAGGGTGGTATCTCAAGGGAGGCTCCACGCAAACTAGCGTTCACGCTTCAAAGCCCACCACCTATCCTGCACATGTTCGGCCTAATGCCAGTGTGAAGTTGTAGTAAAGGTGCACGGGGTCTTTCCGTCTAACCGCGGGAAACCTGCATCTTGACAGGTAATTCAATTTCGCTGAGTCTATGTTGGAGACAGCGGGGAAGTCGTTACGCCATTCGTGCAGGTCGGAACTTACCCGACAAGGAATTTCGCTACCTTAGGACCGTTATAGTTACGGCCGCCGTTTACCTGGGCTTCAATTCAGAGCTCTCACCCCTCCTTTTAACCTTCAGGCACCGGGCAGGCGTCAGACCCTATACGTCGTCTTGCGACTTCGCAGAGCCCTGTGTTTTTAATAAACAGTCGCCACCCCCTGGTTTGTGCCCCCAGCCAATACTTGCGTAGAAACTGGGCCTCCTTCTCGCGAACTTACGGAGGTATTTTGCCGAGTTCCTTCAACATAGTTCTCTCAAGCGCCTTGGTATTCTCTACCAGTCCACCTGTGTCGGTTTAGGGTACGATCTAGCGATGGAGCTATTTCCAGGAACCTCTAAGCAGCCCATTCAATCCAATAAGGATGAACTACCCTCGAGATCCGTCACTTCCATCTGGCCCAGGAATATTAACCTGGTTCCCATCGACTACGCCTTTCGGCCTCGCCTTAGGGGTCGGCTTACCCTGCTCAGATTAGCTTTAAGCAGGAACCCTTGGACTTTCGGCGAGAGTGTCTCTCACACTCTTTGTCGCTACTCATGTCATCATTCTCACTAGTGATCTCTCCACCGGATCGCTCACGCGCCGGCTTCACAGAAAACTCCTTGTGTCCAATATCCCCGAAGGGAGTAAGGACACATGGAATTATGTCACACTACGCTCTGCTACCATGCAATAAATGCATCCTAAGCTTCGGCTCATGGCTTGAGCCCCGTTACATCTTCGCCGCAGGACAACTTATTTAGACCAGTGAGCTGTTACGCTATCTTTAAAGGATGGCTGCTTCTAAGCCAACCTCCTGGTTGTTTTGGTCGTCCCACCTGCTTTCCCACTTAGCCATGAATTAGGGGCCTTAGCTGTAGGTCAGGGTTGTTTCCCTCTTCACGACGGACGTTAGCATTCGCCGTGTGTCTGCCATCTAGTACTCCTCGGTATTCGGAGTTTGGTTAGGATCAGTAAGCCTGTGGGGCCCCATTACCCATCCAGTGCTCTACCCCCGAGGGTATTCGGATGACGCTCTACCTAAATAGATTTCGCAGAGAACCAGCTATCTCCGAGTTTGATTGGCCTTTCACCCCTAGGCACAGCTCATCCCGATCCTTTTCAACGGATGTGGGTTCGGTCCTCCAGTAAGTGTTACCTTACCTTCAACCTGGCCATGCCTAGATCACTCGGTTTCGGGTCTGATCCCACGAACTCGATCGCCCTATTAAGACTCGCTTTCGCTGCGCCTACACCTAACGGCTTAAGCTTGCTCGTGAGACCAAGTCGATGACCCATTATACAAAAGGTACGCTGTCAGGGCGCAAGGCCCCTCCAACTGATTGTAGGCGTTCGGTTTCAGGTACTGTTTCACTCCCCTCGTCGGGGTGCTTTTCACCTTTCCCTCACGGTACTGGTTCACTATCGGTCAGTAAGGAGTACTTAGCCTTCGAAGGTGGTCCTCCGATCTTCAGACAGAATTTCACGTGTTCCGCCCTACTTAATACGTCCTCTCATGCTTCTTATACGGGACTATCACCCACTTTGGTTGCGCATTCCAACGCATTCTAATCACAATTGAGGCTCGGCTGGTCCCCGTTCGCTCGCCGCTACTAGGGGAGTATCAATTGATTTCCTTTCCTCCGGGTACTTAGATGTTTCAGTTCCCCGGGTTTGCTTTTATAAACCTATGTATTCAGTCTATAAATACCTGTTTTACCGCATTATTAGCTATCCCGAAGGATAATAATAACACAGTATCAGGTGGGTTGCCCCATTCAGAAATCCATGGATCAAAGCTTATTCTCAGCTCCCCATGGCTTATCGCAGAGTATCACGTCTTTCATCGCCTCTTACTGCCAAGGCATTCACCAAACGCCCTTTTCGCGCTTGATTTGATCCAGAAAAAGAAAGACTGTCGTCAATCGCGGACCGCGCAGCTGGTAACTAAACGACGACCTTTATTCTGAACCAAAAGCATACTTTTTCCCGCCTGGTTCATTCGAACCAGACAATGAGCAACGTGTATAGCGAACCGTCCGTGCAGGAGGTACGCATCGTTACTCGGGTTAGTGTACTTGACTTGGACAACACTGTTCTTTTCAGCAGGCATACTCATGACGCAGCCGAGGAAACAGCCGGGTCACAAACGCTTGCTCACCTGAAGTCGGCACCAACCTGAGATCTATCGCCTTACTCGGCAGGATCAAACAGTGTTGTTTGTCACTTTAAGATTGCTCTCAAAATACTGTATCTCTCTTTACGATGTCAATTCGTCTGCAGATTGGACGGTTCAAACACTCGATGAAGTGCTTAACGATCTAATCTGACGGTGTAATGGTGGAGCCTAGCGGGATCGAACCGCTGACCTCCTGAATGCAAATCAGGCGCTCTCCCAGCTGAGCTAAGGCCCCATAAGATCCCATAGGGATATGGTGGGTCGAGGAGGACTTGAACCTCCGACCTCACGCTTATCAGGCGTGCGCTCTAACCACCTGAGCTACCGACCCAGTACGAGGCCAGTAGGCCCGTGAAATTGTTTTACTGAAGAGATATGAGGACGGCTCGGTCCGATGTTTTGACCGGCTTTGTATTGCTGATCTTGCTAAGTGTTTCACGATTGATGCGAACATCAATGGCTAGAAACATCCTTAGAAAGGAGGTGATCCAGCCGCAGGTTCCCCTACGGCTACCTTGTTACGACTTCACCCCAGTCGCTGATCCTACCGTGGCCGCCTGCCCCCCGAAGGTTAGCGCAGCGCCGTCGGGTAGAACCAACTCCCATGGTGTGACGGGCGGTGTGTACAAGGCCCGGGAACGTATTCACCGCGTCATGCTGTTACGCGATTACTAGCGATTCCGACTTCATGGGGTCGAGTTGCAGACCCCAATCCGAACTGAGACAGTTTTTTGGGATTAACCCATTGTCACTGCCATTGTAGCACGTGTGTAGCCCAACCCGTAAGGGCCATGAGGACTTGACGTCATCCACACCTTCCTCCCGCTTATCACGGGCAGTTTCTTTAGAGTGCCCAGCCGAACTGCTGGCAACTAAAGATGTGGGTTGCGCTCGTTGCCGGACTTAACCGAACATCTCACGACACGAGCTGACGACAGCCATGCAGCACCTGTCACTGCGTCCCCGAAGGGAACGCACGATCTCTGGGTAGTAGCACAGGATGTCAAGGGTTGGTAAGGTTCTGCGCGTTGCTTCGAATTAAACCACATGCTCCACCGCTTGTGCGGGCCCCCGTCAATTCCTTTGAGTTTTAATCTTGCGACCGTACTCCCCAGGCGGAATGCTTAATCCGTTAGGTGTGTCACCGAACAGTATACTGCCCGACGACTGGCATTCATCGTTTACGGTGTGGACTACCAGGGTATCTAATCCTGTTTGCTCCCCACACTTTCGTACCTCAGCGTCAGTATCGAGCCAGTGAGCCGCCTTCGCCACTGGTGTTCCTCCGAATATCTACGAATTTCACCTCTACACTTGGAATTCCACTCACCTCTCTCGAACTCAAGACCAGGAGTTTAAGAGGCAGTTCCAGGGTTGAGCCCTGGGATTTCACCCCTTACTTTCTGATCCGCCTACGTACGCTTTACGCCCAGTAATTCCGAACAACGCTAACCCCCTCCGTATTACCGCGGCTGCTGGCACGGAGTTAGCCGGGGTTTCTTTACCAGGTACTGTCATTATCATCCCTGGCGAAAGAGCTTTACGACCCTAAGGCCTTCATCACTCACGCGGCATGGCTAGATCAGGCTTTCGCCCATTGTCTAAGATTCCCCACTGCTGCCTCCCGTAGGAGTCTGGGCCGTGTCTCAGTCCCAGTGTTGCTGATCATCCTCTAAAACCAGCTATAGATCGTAGACTTGGTAGGCCATTACCCCACCAACTATCTAATCTAACGCGGGCCAATCCATCTCCGATAAATCTTTCCCCCGAAGGGCGTATACGGTATTACTCACCGTTTCCAGTGGCTATTCCGTAGAGAAGGGTATGTTCCCACGCGTTACTAACCCGTCCGCCGCTCACCCGAAGGTGCGCTCGACTTGCATGTGTTAGGCCTGCCGCCAGCGTTCGTTCTGAGCCAGGATCAAACTCTCAAGTTGAAAAGCATCTTGCATGCTTATCCTTGACGTTCGAACCTCTGCACATCGTCCTATACCCATTACTGTAAAGTACAAGACAGTCTTCTGTTTGTTGTGCTTCAGGTTACCAAAGAAACCAGAAGCCGTCCAAACAGTGAAGCTGACACTAGATCATCGGGTTGACCCCTACTAGCGCGATATACAGACGTTGATCCATCGAATGAACCAAACCGCCCACATATCTCTTCAGATATTCATCAATTTCAAAGAGCGTAGAGACAAAAGTGACTGGATGCGCCCTAACTTCTTTGGCGCGCCCCGCCTCGTTTACCTCTGATTTTCTTGTTCCGCCTCGTTTCGGTCCGTCCCGTTTCCGGTGTGTCCCGCCCGTCTGGCGCCCCGTTGGTGCATCTCTGCGCCGCCGGTGAGGGGGGTTCTACGGTTAGTGGCCGGTACCCGCAACCCCTTTTTTCATCAATCGTCATTTTTTTTGCGAATTTATTCTATATTGTTTAATTTCAATGCGTTACGTCGGCAATTATTTTCAAATCTCCGCGCAAAACTTTAAATGATCCCTTTACCATAGGTAAGTAAGCATCTCTGAATTGCTAGATATAGGGGTATCCACAGCGTTATCCCCAAGTCGCCGCGATTTATTTTGCAAACCACCCCTGAATCGGAGCGATCCAGCACATGAATCGCCCGAGTCGAGTCGCCCGATTTCACGTGATTCCCCCCGAGCACCCCAGGATTCGTATGAACAGCTGCGCGAATATGGAGGATTTAGCGACTTAAACTAGCCTTCCGGCGAATCCCAAAGTTTTTAAAGCGCCCGTTTCGGCAGCATTGCCCGGTCAGGCTGCTTTGCGCTTGGGCGATTTGGGAAGCCGAAGCGCCAGAAGCGCTAGGATCACCGCTAAATACACCAGCGGCTCAATCTCCCACACCTTTTTGACCATGATGAAGTGTACCGCTCCCGATACGACGGCTGGATAGACAAGAAGGTGAAGCTTGCGCCATCGGTTGCCCAACTTACGCACCGACCAGTTGTTGGATGTCAGCGCAAGTGGCAGCATCAGAACGAAGCCGAGCATACCTATTGTAATGTAGGGACGCTTTAGAATGTCCGACCAGATCTGGCTGAGGATGCCCACGTCGAGCACGAGCCATACCAGCAAGTGCAGTGCTACATATGTAAAGGCCAGCAATCCAAACGTCCGCCGGAATTTGATGAGGTTGATGCCCAGATAACTGCGCAGCGGTGAGATGCACAAACCGATGATAAGCAGTTGGAGGGCAATCTCGCCCAGTTCGTGTTCAAGAGCCTTGATCGGTTCGCGACCCAGCCCCCCGGTCTGTCCCAGATACAGCAACCAAGGCACCGGTAGCAGATAGACCAGATAGATCACCCACACCGGTACGCGCCGTGCAAATCTGTTTATCCGGTCCACCGCAGTCATGTTGCCCTACTATATACTATTGTATCTCTCAGTAGAACTTGGTCAGGTCCATGCCGTCGTAAAGGCCGGCGACTTCTTCTTCATATCCGTTAAACATCAACGTGGGGACACGCGGCTGGAACAACCCACCGCCGATCACGCGTTCCGTGGCCTGCGTCCAGCGCGGGTGATCCACGTTGGGGTTAACATTGGAATAGAAGCCATATTCGCTTGGCTGCAGTTGCTGCCAAGTGTTTACCGGCTGCTCATCGGTCAGGGTGATCTTCACAATCGACTTGATTGACTTAAAGCCATACTTCCATGGCACCACCAATCTCAACGGTGCACCGTTTTGGTTCGGAATGTCGCGACCATAGATGCCGGTCGCCATGATGGTCAGCGGGTGCAGCGCCTCATCCATGCGCAGACCTTCTACATAAGGCCAGTCAATCCAGCCGCTGCGCTGACCACGGAACTCCGCTGGCCGGTAAAGCGTCTCGAAACGCACGTATTTTGCACTGTCCTGCACGCCTGCGAGGTTCAGCAGATCAGCCAGCTCGAACCCGTTCCAAGGGATCACCATCGACCACGCCTCGACACAACGGAAGCGGTAGAGACGCTCTTCGACGGTCATAGCTTTCATGATATCTTCGAAAGCATACTCCGCGGGCCGGTCAACCATCCCGTCAATCGTCACGGACCAGGGGGTCGTGGTCAACTCGTCTGCATATGTAACCGGATCGCTCTTACCGGTGCCGAATTCGTAGAAGTTGTTGTATTGTGTGATGTCTTCCCAGGCATTTGGCACCAGCTCTTCTTTTGCAGTGGCATGACTACCGGTCGCCGCAAGGCCCACGCCCGCCGCCGCCCCAGCCATCCATTGACGCCGGTTCAGAAAAACCGCCTCGTCTGTCACGTCTCTGTCTTTCAGTGTGTTCTTCCAGCGAAAAGCCATTTTGCGCTCCGGTTATGGTACCTTTGGGCTAGATGTAGAGGCGCGCGCGCGATCTTCCAAAGCAAATCCGGTCACGTTTGCTACAGATGATTGTAACGTAAGCGGTTCAGAGCCCCAAAAGCGCCGGCAATTCGTCCATGTGGTGGAAGATAGTGGCGCTGACAGGCCGCAACCGCGCCGCCGGTGTTTCCGCAGCAAAACCGAAAACATGCATCCCTGCCGCCACCCCTGCCCGCGCCCCTGCCGGGCTATCTTCTATGACAACGCAGCGTGACACAGGGATACCGGCATCTGCCGCAGCTTTCAGGTACAAATCGGGTGCCGGTTTTGGTGCGGCGACATCTTCCCGAGAATAGATGCGCCCTTGCAGCCGCGCGGCCAGACCGGTCCGCGCAAGTGTAATATCCATCTTGCGGTGTGGTCCGTTTGAACAAACAGCATAGGGAATACCAGCGACATCAAGTTTATCCAGCACCTGCGCCGCACCTTCAATTGCCTCAACCGAAGCGGCAAGAGCCACGAACATTTCCTGATAGGTATCGTCAATCCATGTGTCCGGTAACTGCGCGCCCATCTCGCGCGCCTGCTCGGACACGCCTGTCATAGTACCACCCAGAAACAAATCGGCAAAACCCTCGCGGGTGATCTGCAATCCATGTCGGGTCAGGTTGGCACATAATACATTGGCCGCCAGCGTTTCGCTATCGACCAGAACGCCGTCGCAATCAAATAGAACCATCTCGGGGGGCATATTCATACCGCTCTAGTGCCCGTCAGCGGCACTTCGGTCAACGACGTTTACTCACGCTGAATAACATATTTGTCATTTGAAACGCCGCGACACAGCGGCTTAGCGCGCACCTTTGCCCCGTCAAACCAAAAGAGTCAGAAATTCAGCTGATCCGAACCGACTTCCGGTGCGTTCACCTTACGATGCCACAACGGCAGACACAGCAAGAAACCAAAACCAGGAGATTCACTATGCTTCGTAAGAAACTTTTCGCACTGACCGCAGCAACCGCTATCGCAGCTACATCCGCTTTCGCCGGCAGCGCCAATAAAGACATTGTCGACACAGCCGTAAGCGCGGGCACGTTCGAGACACTTGTCGCAGCCGTAAGTGCTGCCGACCTCGTTGATACACTGAAAAGCGAAGGCCCCTTCACCGTCTTCGCCCCAACTGACGAAGCGTTTGCCGCTTTGCCAGAAGGCACGGTCGCGACACTGCTCCTGCCAGAGAACAAGGACCAACTGGTTGCTGTTCTGACCTACCACGTGGTCCCCGGCAAAGTCATGTCCACTGACCTTACTGACGACATGATGGCCAAAACCGTGCAAGGCTCGGAAATCATGATCGATCTGGATGATGGCGTGAAAATTAACGAAGCGTCCGTTGTCACAGCAGACATTGAAACGTCAAACGGCGTGATCCACGTGATTGACGCTGTTATTCTGCCACCACAGAGCTAAGTATCACACTACGGCTTGGCAAAAGGTAGGCCCGGTGGAGCAATCTGCCGGGTCTATTCTTTTTTGGGAAGGTCATCGTCGATATCTATAATCCGGTTTAATTGTGGAAATGGCTGATCGGCATGAGTTCTTCAGGCAACGTCCCGAGCCTCTTTTTCAAGAGGTGTTGAGACGCAACGCGCCAGTCCATCTTATGCGTGTTCTAAAGCACCTCGCCGCACTGGGCGCACAACACTTTCTTCATCGTCAAATCCGGATGCTGAAACACAACAAAGGTGTCAGCCCCCGCGATGATATCGACCTGTTTAAGGTTCCAGCCAGTAACCGTGTGCTTAGGTACGTTCACCAGAACACGACAGGCGTTGCAATGACAATTCCCGCGCACCCGCAGCACCCCTGACAGACAAAAGTGCACTGACCCGGACGCGCATTCTGTATCATATGCAACGTCAATTTTTTTAAACGGCCTGTGCTATCAGTCGGAAATTCATCCCCGCAACAGGGCGGGATAGCCGACGATAAGTGCAAGCAGGCGCGTCCGGCAATGACAAAACCCAATTAACCAATGCAGATCAGCATTGGCACTGATCGGTCGAAAAAAAGGGCCCGATGAACGAGCCCTTTTTTGTGTTTGTTCGCGCTTTAATGGACGACTGCATCGTCCGGCTTAGGCCTGTTAGACGCCGATACACGATCTCCGATCAGAAGACCGTCAGCACCCGCAGTTACGTGCACCGTATCACCGTCTTTTACATCGCCCGCCAGCAGCATTTCAGCCAGTGGGTCCTGCAAGGCGCGCTGGATCACCCGTTTAAGCGGACGCGCTCCAAAGACCGGATCGTACCCTTCATCAGCGAGCCATTTGTGGGCGTCACTATCCAGATCAAGCGTGATCTTCCGCCCTGCCAACCGCTTGAGCAGCCGTGCCATCTGGATATCAACGATGCCGTCCATATCGTCGCGTGCCAACCGGTCAAAGATGATAGTTTCATCCAGACGGTTCAGGAATTCAGGGCGGAAGTGTGCCCGCACCGCATCCATGACATCACGCTTGGCGTCCGACGCATCCGCACCATCCGGCAGCTGGCTTAGCGCCTGTGCCCCAAGGTTGGACGTCAGGATGATAAGCGTCTGCTTGAAGTCGACCGTCCGGCCTTGACCATCAGTCAGCACACCATCGTCCAGCACCTGCAAAAGCACGTTGAACACATCAGGGTGCGCTTTCTCGACCTCGTCGAACAGAACAACCTGATATGGCCTGCGCCGTACAGCTTCGGTCAACACGCCACCTTCGTCGTATCCGACGTATCCAGGAGGCGCACCGATCAGACGAGCCACGCTATGTTTCTCCATGAACTCCGACATATCGATGCGCACCATCGCGTTGTCATCGTCAAACAGAAACTCGGCCACGGCTTTGGTCAGTTCGGTTTTACCCACACCGGTCGGCCCCAGAAACAGGAACGATCCAAGCGGGCGGTTTTCATCGTTGAGCCCTGCACGCGCACGGCGAACCGCGTTCGATACCGCTTTGACAGCAAGATTCTGACCAATCACACGGCCATGCAACTGATCTTCCATCCGCAACAACTTGTCACGCTCGCCTTCCAGCATCTTGCCAGCAGGGATACCGGTCCACCGCTCAACTACGCTCGCGATTTGCTCAGGACGCACGGCTTCTTCGACCATCAGGTCGCTGTCATCGCGACCTTCCGCGTCAACAAGCTGCTTTTCAAGCTGCGGGATCACCCCGTAGGAAAGCTCACCTGCTTTGGCAAGGTTCCCCTCGCGTTTAGCAATCTCCAACTCGGCGCGGGCATGATCCAGCTTCTCCTTGATATCGCGCGCACCGGCAAGTTTGTCACGCTCAGCCTGCCATTTTGCAGTCATCGCACCACTGCGTTCCTGCAAATCGGACAGTTCTTTTTCCAGCGTTTCCAAACGGTCCTTGCTGGCGGCATCGTCTTCCAGCCGCAGGGCTTCCGCTTCGATCTGCATCTGCAGGATCTGACGGTCAATCGCATCCAGTTCTTCCGGCTTGCTGTCGACTTCCATACGCAACCGCGACGCGGCCTCGTCTACAAGGTCGATGGCCTTATCCGGCAAAAAGCGGTCCGTAATGTAACGATGGCTCAGCGTTGCTGCCGAAACCAGCGCACTGTCGGAAATCCGCACACCGTGGTGCAGTTCGTACTTCTCTTTGATCCCACGCAAGATCGAGATTGTATCTTCGACCGTCGGCTCCAGCACCATGACGGGCTGGAAACGCCGCGCAAGGGCTGCGTCTTTCTCGACATACTTGCGGTATTCATCCAGCGTGGTGGCCCCGACGCAGTGCAATTCACCCCGTGCAAGTGCTGGTTTGATAAGGTTGGCCGCATCCATTGCGCCATCCGTTTTGCCGGCACCGACAAGCGTGTGCATCTCGTCAATAAAGAGAATAACCTCGCCGGCAGCCTCGGTGACTTCGGTCAGAACAGCTTTAAGCCGCTCTTCAAATTCACCGCGGTATTTTGCACCTGCGATCAGCGCACCCATGTCCAGCGCCAGCAGCTTTTTGTTACGCAAGCTCTCGGGAACGTCACCGTTGACAATACGCAAAGCAAGTCCTTCGGCAATCGCCGTTTTACCAACGCCGGGTTCACCGATCAGCACGGGATTGTTCTTGGTCCGACGGCTCAACACTTGCATGGTGCGGCGAATTTCCTCGTCACGCCCGATGATCGGGTCGATTTTGCCCGCCTCAGCGCGCTCCGTCAGATCCATCGCGTATTTTTTGAGGGCGTCATAGCCTTCTTCGGCAGTTGCCGTATCGGCCGTCCGACCTTTACGCACATCGTTGATCGCGGCATTCAGACCCTGAGCCGTCACACTGCCCGCATCCAAAGCCGCTTTAGCCCCGGATTTGACCATAGTGAGAGCCATCAGGATACGCTCTACCGGCACAAAACTGTCGCCCGCTTTTTTTGCAAGCGCTTCCGCCTCGGCCAGAACTTTCGTGGTGTTGTTGTCGACATAGACCTGTGCCGCCTCGCCCGTGACCTTCGGCATCTTACCCAAGGCCAGATCAAGCGACTGTACGACCTGCGCGGGCTGCCCGCCCGCCGCCGCGATCAGGTTGCTGGCAAGCCCCTGGTCGTCGTCCATCAATGCTTTCAACAGATGTTCGGGCGCCAGCCTTTGGTGGCTGTCCCGCGTGGCAATCGTTTGCGCAGCTTGGATAAAGCCGCGCGACCGCTCCGTGAACTTGTTTAAGTCCATGGTTCTCTCCTTCTATATAAGCGCCCGGTTTGGTGTTGCGCCCGACTTGGCGGCACGGCAACGAATTGGGCCTTGACGATTATGTGGGCGGTGTCTGGCACAGCTTCAAGAGCAAGATGCACCGCTTGGTACAGTTTTTTTGCGTAGCACATCGAGACAAGCTGAACTCTGACAAATGTCAAATTCCACCCCATTTTTCTGATGGGAATAGCGGCACCGCTTTCCCCCTGACCGCTGGGGCGTAGTACCTTATATTTAC
Source organism: uncultured Alphaproteobacteria bacterium (assembly GCA_963796445.1). Taxonomy (GTDB): domain Bacteria; phylum Pseudomonadota; class Alphaproteobacteria; order Rhodobacterales; family Rhodobacteraceae; genus Roseobacter. The sequence goes on from CAWCLQ010000004.1 coordinate 62,192, forward strand.
GTTAAGAGGGTGGGATGGCTAGTAAGTTTTTAAATCGTAATCCTCTCCTAAAGAGTTGGCACAGTACGCCGTAAAACAACAATATGGGCCACGTTTATGCGCGTGGCTTGCGGATGTGCGCCACTGGCGCGGTTGCTTTTTGCTGTCAGGCTATCCTTCCCCAGGATGACAAGCCTTTTCAGTGCCCGAAAGCACAGCTCCGCATCTTTCAGCCTGAGCGCGTTGCTTTTGCAAAACGCTCAGGTCTTTTTCTTTGAGCCGGACGAAACCCAAGCCAATGGACAGGACGGTCGCAACACCCTAAAGCTCCAGCAATCACATGCTTGGAGTTTCGGATATGGCTGATGACCGTTTGATTGTCGCACTAGATGTACCAAATGCGCTGGCGGGTCAGGAAATGGCCGCCCGGATCGGGGACGCGGTCGGCTTTTACAAAATCGGTCTGGGTATGTTGACGGGAGGTGGGTTGGCGCTTGCCAATGAGCTGAAGCAAGAACATGGCAAGCGGATTTTTCTGGACATGAAGCTCTTTGACATCAGCGCCACAATCGAAGCGGCGGTGCGCGGTCTGGCGCAGTTTGATCTGGATTTTCTGACAGTCCACGGTGATCCGCATGTCGTACGGGCGGCCAAAAACGGTGCCGCAGGTTCGTCCATGAAAATCCTTGCCGTCACGATCCTTACTTCTTTGGACCGCGAAGATCTCGACGCTTGCCTGATTCAGTCGGGGGAAATTTCCGATCTCGTACAGTCTCGCGCAGATCGGGCGTTTGAGGCAGGCGCAGACGGGGTCATCGCCTCACCGCACGAAGCAGCACTTGTTCGTGCGCTGTCTTCGGCGAAAGATCGGCTTATCGTAACTCCAGGCGTGCGCCCAGCCGGGGCAGATCTGGGAGATCAAAAACGAGTCGCAACACCTGCAGATGCCATATTAAACGGGGCAGATCACATTGTTGTCGGCCGTCCTGTCTGGAAAGCCGCTGATCCGCGACTGGCTGCAAAATCGATATTGGATGAACTGCGGCGTGTTTGAATACACAGGGCAAATCCCTGATAAAACTCCGATAATTAGAGTTTTCCACAATCTCAAATCGACTTGTAAAATGCGAAAGTCGTATCAACAAACTGTGGCGCGTTGACAACAGACAACTTCATGTAGCGTTTTTTTACTAATCCAGCTTTGGGAGACTCGCGCGAAGGTGGTAGGTTTACGTTAGGTGATACTCCCCAACGAACCATATCTTCCTGAGGTTCGTTACCTCCCCCCGCTCACGCTAGGCGGGGGGCTTTTCAGCGCCTGAACCCTATTTCGCATGTTAAATCCGGCGCAGGCGTCGTAAGCTCCGTACGACCTTAGATGCGACGGTTTTATGTCCAGCCTTTGCCGCGATTGCTTTGCTGCCTTCTCTGACGCAAGACGGTGCCCGACCTGCGGCAGCCCGCGCATCATTGCGCATGCCGAACTGAACCAACTGACAATCGCCCATATGGATTGTGACGCGTTCTATGCATCTGTCGAAAAACGCGACAACCCCGCGCTAGAGGGCAAGCCTGTCATTATCGGCGGTGGACGCCGTGGTGTTGTGTCTACCGCCTGTTATGTCGCGCGCATCAGGGGGGTCCGGTCGGCAATGCCGATGTTCCAAGCGCTCAAACTCTGCCCTGATGCGATCATTATCAAACCGCGTATGGACGCATATGTGGAAGCATCCCGCGAGATCCGTAAAATGATGGAAGCCCTGACGCCCGCCATTGAACCATTGTCACTGGACGAAGCTTTTATGGACCTGACCGGCACCACAAGACTGCATGGCGCACCGCCCGCCGCAATGTTGGCCAGGCTTGTAAAGCGAATGCACAGCGAACTTGGCCTGACAGGATCAATCGGCCTGTCGCATAACAAGTTTCTGGCCAAAGTAGCCTCTGATCTGGACAAACCAAACGGGTTCTCTGTGATCGGCAAGGCGGAAACCGACAGCTTTCTGCGCGACAAACCAGTGCGGATGATCTGGGGTGTCGGTGCCTCGGCACAAGCCTCATTAGAGAAGGCAGGCATTCGGACGTTTTCCGACTTGCTAAGGTGGGAGCGGACAGATCTGATTGCCCGCTTTGGATCAATGGGTGACCGGTTGTGGCATCTTGCACGCGGAGAAGACCGGCGTCGCGTGTCAGCACATGCACCGATGAAATCGATTTCGAACGAGACCACTTTTCACGAAGATACCTCCGACCCCGATTTGTTGGATGGCCACTTGTGGCGGATGGCGGAAAAGGTATCCGACCGGGCCAAGGCGAAGGGCTTGGCGGGGCGTGTTGTCACCCTCAAACTAAAACGTGCAGATCACTCGCTTCTGTCCAAGAGGGTCAGCCTTCGGGACGGAACGCAGTTGGCAGACAGGATCTACCGCACGGCACGTGGACTGTTCGATCAGGTCGGGGATCAAGGCCCGTACAGGCTTTTGGGCTGCGGTTTGTCTGACCTCATCGCCGAGGGCAGTGCAGACTTGTCAGGCGATCTTTTGGACCCGAAGGAACGCCAGCGCAGTGCAGCAGAACGTGCAACGGATAAAATCAGGGATCGTTTCGGGTCAGATGCTATTCTGAAAGGCCGGTCGTTGCGCTAAGGTTCGGGCTCATTCGGCGGCCAGCGGCATCCGTTCCTGACCGATCCGCGCAATCTGCCCGACCGCAGCACGCACCGCAATGCGCACGGCGTCGAAATCGCGGTTTGGAATGATCCGCTTTTCATCCATGTAAAGCGCACGGTCCAACTCTACCTGTACGGCATGTTGCCCGCGTGCGGGGCGCCCGTAGGCCTGCGCGATATAGGCACCGGCAAAGGGCGTATTCCGCGCCACGCGAAACCCTTGAGCGACAAATGCCTGCTCTACCCGGTCGACAACAGCACCGGACGCCGCAGCGCCAAACCGGTCGCCCAATACGATATCAGGGCGCTTAGCTCCTGCGCGTGCCACGCTTTCAACCGCTTCATGCGGCATGGAATGACAATCAATCAAAACCGATTGACCATGATAGCCATGTGCGTCGTTCAGCATTTGCTGCAATTGACGGTGGTAGGGGTGCCAATACCGTTCAAGCCGCTGTTGCACGTCGGACATGCGCAATTTGCCACGATAAATCGCACGGCCATTCGCCACGACCCGTGGGATAACGCCAAGTCCAGACGCCACTCTGGGGTTATGCCCTTGCCTGCGAACCCCCTCTATCAAGGCCGGATCAAGCTCATCCGGGCTACGGTTGAGGTCTACATAGGCGCGGGGCAGCGCTGCTTTGATGAAACGTGCGCCGTATTCCGGCGCACAATCAAACAACTGGTCCACGAAGGCATCTTCTGATGAACGCACCATGTGATCGCTCAACACAGTTTTCGCCATCAAGTCTGCAGGGTAGGTGGACCCACTATGTGGGGATGCAAAGACCACGCATGATTCGTCTTGCCTTGGCAGGCTTGTATGAAAGGCAATATGGTGCATTAGTCAGTCTTCATCCTATTCGGCAACATAGCGCATAAAACTCTAAAACCAAAAGCTCTTGATACCTTGGACAACTCCTTTTATAGACGCGGCTCAGGCGCGACGTTTCGCGCCCCATTTTTGTTTTGGGGTATCGGGATAAGCGGCGACATAGTGGGTGATTAGCTCAGCGGTAGAGCACTTCGTTGACATCGAAGGGGTCACTGGTTCGATCCCAGTATCGCCCACCACCTGAATTCATTGGCACACGCAAGTGTGCTACCCGTAACCAAGGCGCTGGCCCGCGCCACAACATGAGGAGAACGACCATGAAGGTTCGCAATTCGCTCCGCTCGCTCAAGAACCGGCACCGCGACTGCCGTGTTGTGCGTAGAAAAGGCCGCGTTTACGTGATCAACAAAACGCAGCGCCGGTTCAAAGCCCGCCAAGGCTGACCCCTGCTGCAGTGCAAATCAAAGACCGCTCCGGTTTCGGGGCGGTTTTTTTTCGTTTCAGCATGGGCTGCGGCGCACTTCATATTCAGGGCGCGAGAAATAGGGCGCGTAGTCTGTAGCGATCGGTGGCGTGTCTTGACGATCAGCCCCCCGCAACGGCCCAGAACGGTAAGGATACTCGATCAGGTCTTGCTCTGGCTTAATCTCAGCGACCCGAGCAGCATCAGGGTCATAAGCAGGCAGTGGTCGCGGCCCTTTGGTCAACCTGATCCGCCGACAGTCAAAACTGTCCTGAACCAAAACGCCGGTGTCTGGCTCTCTTATATCAAGTACATGGCCTGCCTTAGTTGACAGCCCAACCACCCCGAACCGAAGCGGGCTAGGCACATTGATCATGCGCGTCTCATCTGCGCCGAATAACTGTTGTTCACCCCGCCAAATATGGCCTGTTGCAAAGCGCACAGTGTATAGCCCCGGCGGTACAAGCACTTTAAAGAACTGCCCACCTTCAATATAGCCAGCAAGCGCAGGTGTACCGGTGTCAGCATCGGTCAACACCATGTGGTAATCGGTCCCTGCATTGCTGCGCACTTGCAGCGGAAACACAGCCGGTAGACCTGTCTTGTTCCACATCAGCCCGTGACGCGGCGCTTCATCGGTGGCGTGTAACGGCGCGACGCTGAATAAAAAAAGCATGCAGGTCAGCGCGCAGCCAAGGCACCGTTTTAAACCTGATATTTTAAAGCCACGCATCACATCGACAATCAAACCGATCCCGCCACGTTTTGGCAAGTCGCTAAAGTCGCAAAATCGCCAAGACCATCAGGCCGCCCCTTCTGTCTTGATACGAATGACGGCCCCGCAATGTTTGCAGTGTGATGCATCATAGTCATGCTTGAGCAAGCCGCAGGCCGCACATTCCTGAGTCACCTTAGCTGGCTGAATGATCGCCCGCGCCAACTGCACAAAAAGCGCCACACCAACAACCATAATGAGCACAGCCAACAGTTTGCCGCCCGTGGTCGTGGGGGTGATATCGCCATAACCCGTAGTCGTAAGCGTCGTGACCGTAAAATAAAGCGCATCGACATAGCCCTCGAAGCCCGTAGATTTATCTACAAACAGGGCAAAGACGACCGAGGTCGTGAAAAAGACAAAGACAAAAAGGTTCACCGCCGCGATCAAAGCGCTTTCATGCCTCGAAAAGAACACGCTGCTGTTACGCAAGTCTGCAAGAAGTTGGTACGAATGCAGGATGCGCAACCCGCGTAGAATACGCAGAAACGCCAAATTCGCATGAATGAACGGCGCAATGAGCAACGACACAATCACGATAACATCTGCAATCGTGTAAATCTTACGCAGCATCTCCCGCCGGTTTTCTGCGATCCACCACCGTGCGGAGAAATCAGCAAGGATCAAAAGACCCAAAACGAACCCCAGAGCCTCAAGTTCCGGCGTGACCGGCCAAGGCGCAATCGCGATGAATAAAAGAATCGTGAAAGCGTCAAATGCGATCAACCCAAACCGGAACCTGCGCGATCCGACGCGCGATCCAGTGTATAGTTCGGTAAGTAACGCTTTGAAATCTGTCGCCATTGCCCCATTCAAACCGACGAAATGACAATTTGGCAAGCAAACAAAAACTTATGGCAGGACTTCTAACGACTTCACCCAAACAGCTGCGACCCTATCCGTCTGCGCACAGCATCTGTGGGTGCCGCTAATCATCCGCACCCTTGTTATACTGCGCCTCAGGTATACCTCGTGGAATGAACAACACGTCTGAAAGGCAATCTCGTGACCAATACTACTGAATATATACCACCCAAAGTCTGGACATGGGATACAAGCAACGGCGGAAAATTCGCCAGCATCAACCGCCCGATTGCCGGACCGACACACAACAAAGAACTACCCGTTGGCAAACACCCCTTCCAGCTTTATTCGATGGGAACGCCCAATGGTGTCAAAGTCACCGTCCTCTTTGAAGAGTTGCTGGCACTGGGCATAAAGGAAGCCGAATATGACGCGTGGCTGATCAGAATTGGCGATGGCGATCAGTTCGGCAGCGGCTTTGTGGAAGTAAACCCAAACTCTAAGATACCGGCGCTGATGGACCGCTCAGGGGACACACCGCAACGTGTCTTCGAATCCGGCGCGATCTTGCTTTACCTGGCAGAAAAGTTCGGCAAGTTCATACCGACGGACACTGGCGCACGCGCTGAAATGCTGTCGTGGCTCTTTTGGCAAATGGGGTCGGCCCCGTACCTTGGCGGGGGGTTCGGGCACTTCTATGCATATGCTCCGGAAAAATTCGAATATGCGATCAACCGCTTTTCGATGGAGACTAAGCGCCAGTTGGACGTGCTTGACCGTCAACTGGCTGATCATGCGTTTATCGCAGGTGACGACTATACAATCGCCGATATGGCAATCTGGTCCTGGTACGGTCAGCTTGTGCTGGGCCGCTTGTACGGCGCTGCGGAATTCCTTGAGGTCGAGAGTTACAAGAACGTAATGCGGTGGGCAAAAGAGATTGACGCACGCCCCGCCGTTCAACGCGGCCGCATGGTTAACCGCACGTCAGGCGAACCCGAAACTCAGCTTCACGAGCGGCATGACGCCAGTGATTTTGAGACAAACACTCAGGACAAGATTGGTGAAGGCAGCCGCATTTGAACAAGACATAAATAAACGCGCCCGGCTTTGCAGCGGGCGCGTTTCCTAATTTCAACTCCTTACAAATCGGCGATGATATAATTGACTGGTCCATTCCGGCCCACGATTGTCGCGGTTTCGCCGTCAATTGTGATATCCTGACATTCCGTTCCCGCCAGCTGCGCAGGTGTCGTTAGCGTGCAGCAGCACTTACCGTTTCTGATCTCCCAGGCACCGTCAGTAATTTCGTTGCCGTTGGGTCCGGCGGCACCCACCATCTTGTTAAATTCCTGCAGTTGGATCTTGGAGCCCGAACTGGTCAGGGTCTTCCCAAGGAGCGCTTGCGTGATTGGATCCTGCGGCGCTGTATTGGCAGGTGATCTGTCGCCACATGCGGCAAGCAAGCCGGCAGATGAAATATAGTGCATTCAACCCCGCAAAAGAAGTAGGTAATTTGAGTGATGGAAAATACCTAACCCGCGCTGAAATTCGCGAAATAAATTACCGATTATTTTTGTCGGAAATACCTTGCGCTTCGTTCTGCGTTATGTTTCTGATGTTTTTAGTCAGGATTAATTCCAACCCTAAACAACAGCTATGGATACAGACATGACCCTTAGACGCATCACAGCAGCCGCATTGGCCATCAGTTGCGCCCTACCCGCCTACGCAAACGGTGAACTGAACCTCTATTCGTCACGCCATTACGACACCGACGAAAGACTGTACTCGGACTTTACCGAAGCCACTGGCATCACAATCAACCGGATTGAGGGCAAAGCAGATGAACTTTTGACCCGCATGCAGGCCGAGGGCGCAAACAGCCCCGCCGACATACTGCTTACCGTCGACACCTCGCGCCTTGAGCGTGCAAAGCAGATGGGCTTGTTGCAGAGCATCGACAGCGACGTGCTTGAAAAACGCATCCCCGGATACCTTCAAGACGGCGACAACCAGTGGTTTGGCTTCTCGCAACGCGCGCGGATCATCTTCTACGATAAGAACGAAGTCGCAAACCCGCCAAGGGATTACGTATCGCTCGCTGATCCTGCCTATAAAGGCATGATCTGTCACCGGTCGTCTTCAAACGTTTACTCCCAGACCCTGCTCGCGTCTGTGATTGAAAACCATGGTGAAGAAGCCGCGAAAATCTGGGCGAAGGGTGTCGTCGACAACTTTGCACGCGCCCCACAAGGTGGTGACACAGACCAGCTGCGCGGTCTTGTCTCTGGCGAATGCGATATCTCGATTTCGAACACCTACTACTTTGCACGGGCAATCCGCACCGACGTCAAAGGATTGAGTAAAGAGGATATGGCAAACATCGGATGGGTATTCCCCGCACAGGGCGCAGAAGGTGCGCATATGAACTTGTCAGGCGGCGGTGTTGCAGCCAATGCGCCTAACCGCGACAACGCAATCGCCTTCCTTGAGTATCTCGCATCGGATCAGGCCCAGCAGTATTTCTCGGCCGGAAATGACGAATACCCGGCTGTGCCCGGGGTTGCCTTGTCACCCTCGGTTGCCGCTTTGGGCTTTTTCCAAACGGACGATGTCGATCTGTCTGACGTAGCCGCGAATGTGCCCACGGCGCAGCGGATTTTTAATGAGGTAGGTTGGGAATAAGGCGTCTCGCACCGCCCCCCACTACCATCAAAAGGCCGCGTCGACCTCCCGTCGGCGCGGTCTAAGGTTATCGAAGCCAGCGAAAACGTCAGCGCCGTTGCCGGCCAACCTGACGGCAGATTAGCACAACCGGCAAAAGCCCGATTGCAACGATCACCAGACTGGGCACGGCAGCACCTTCCAGCCGTTCGTCGCTGGCAAGCCTATAGGCCTGAACAGCAAGCGTGTCATAGTTGAAAGGCCGCATGATAAGTGTCGCTGGCAATTCTTTCATCACATCAACAAACACGATCAGCAAAGCGGTCAGCAAACTGGGAGCAAGGATCGGCAAGTGTACGCGCCGCAAAGTGCCCGCAGGTGTCTGCCCCAGAGACCGCGCAGCGGCATCCATATTGGCAGGCACCATCGCCTGTCCACCCTCATATGCCCCAAGAGCCGCCGCAAGAAAACGGACCATATACGCTGCAATTAACAGCCAGATGGACCCCGTCACCAACAGCCCGGTCGAAAAATCAAAGGTGGCACGCATAAAACTGTCCAGCGCATTGTCAAAGGCGGCAAATGGCACCAGAAGCCCAACCGCAATCACACCACCGGGCACTGCATAGCCCAAGCGCGCAATATACCCTGCCGTGTTCGACTTCCGACCCGGCAACAGTCGTTGGTAAAAGCCAATTGCAATCGCTGCAGCCACCGTCACAATGGCCGCAATCGACGCGAGGGTCAGCGAGTTCTGCACAAACCCGATGTAGCGTGGGCTTAGCAGGTTCTGCTCGGACCCGATTGCCATGCTCAGCAGGATGACAACGGGTAGGCCCGCACCGAACAAGACCGGCACACCACACATCAGCATCGCGAACACCGACTGACGCGGTGACAGCTGCGCGGGTTCCATTCCTTGCTGCCTGCGTGACGGGTCATGGTACTGCGCGCGCCCCCGTTGTGCGCGTTCAAGCATGGCCAGCAACAACGCAAAGCTGAGCAAGCACAAGGCCAACTGCGCCGCACCCGCACGGTCAGCAAGCGAAAACCAGCTGGTATAAATTCCGGTCGCAAAGGTCTGCACACCAAAATATGCGACTGTTCCAAAATCGGCGATCGTCTCCATCACGGCCAGCAGGACGCCGCCCGCAATAGCTGGTCGGGCCAGGGGCAGGCTGATCCTGAAGAATGCAGACCAAGCACTTGATCCCAGCGCGCGGGCGGCAAGAAAGGTCGTCGCACTTTGTTGAAGGAAGGCCGCACGCGCCAGCAGATACACATAGGGGTAGAGGACAAGGATCAGCATTGCAGCCGCTCCGCCCAAGCTGCGGATTTCCGGAAACCAGTAATCGCGCGGCCCCCAACCCGTCACATCCCGCAACAGGCTTTGTACAATGCCGGGGTGATCCAGCACATGCGTATAGGCATAGGCGAGCACATAAGCCGGAAAAGCCAGTGGCAAAACCAACGCGATCTCGAAAAAGCGAACGCCGGGGAACCGTGTCATCGTGACCAGCCACGCCGCACCCACACCGATCGCGAAAGTACCGATCGACACCATCAGGACCAGTCCAATCGTGGTAGCCGTATACCGCCCCAAAACTGTTGCAGCGAGATGCTGTACCGTATCCGTACCGCCTGTCAGTGCGGCCAGTGCGACGGCAACCATCGGCAAGGCACATGCAACTGCCGCAAGCATCGCGATACGCGCCAGCCAGTGGCCACCGGCAATATGCCCGGCGCGCCTGCGCACAGGACCGCCAAGAGAATGAGCTGAATCTGTCATTCCTCTTTTTTGACTGTTTTACTCAGAATGGCCAGCCCCAGTGGTCTTTTCAGGGATACCTTCGAAAAAAGCATAGATATCCTCGAACACCTCAGGATGGCTGGCGAAAAGCAAATGCCCCTGTTTCGGGTAAGCTTTAACGGGCGCACAGCCAACTTTTTCAGAGAACTCGCTTTGCTGGCGGTACGAGAAGACAGGATCCTCGGCACCCCAGAAAAACTTGACCTGACCAACAGCCAATTGCAGGTTTTCGGGAAGACGCCACCGTCGGAGGTCGCGCGTATGAGCGCGCGGTTTCCCACCTTGCGGCAGCACGATCTTGTCACGGCGGGCCTCAATGATTGTGCGCGCGCGTGCACGTAGTTCGTCACTGTCCCAAACGGCACGCCCGAATAGAAGCACCTGATAATATTCCGGCCAAACAGATCGCAGACGCAAAGAACGGGCGCGCGCAGCGGCGCGCATGATGTCATACGCGCAACGCATGGCCGTCTGCACCCCACCCCCAAGCTCAACGGCGCAAGCCATAGCCGCCACACGCACATCTCCTGAGATCTGCGCCCCCGCTGACAGCACAATAGGCCCTCCGGTTGAAAAACCGAGCAGCCGGACCGGTTTGTCAGGGTGCCTCGCCACAAGTTCAACGATCTCGGCAGCGGCTTCATTGATGGAAAGCGCAGGTGAAACCGGGCGCCCGTCCAGTCCTGGAAAACGGTAGTGGACAAGGCCATATCCGCGCGCGCGCCAGCTTTCGATCGCGTCAAACATGCTGATGCGCGTCAAGGCGCCCGGCACCAGAATGGCGATCGTATGCGCCTGATCCAGTTCCTCCGGGCCATAAAGCAGGTTTGTAGCGTCAGTCGTAGGTGCGTTGATCTTCAATCACCAAGCCATCCTTGGGCAAACTGCCGGGTTTTACCAATTCGACCACTGCCTTTAGCTTGAGCGTGCTCTTGGCCGTCTCCGCGTAAGGCGCGGCTTCTGTCGATGGGGTCTCGACCTTCACAGTCATCACGTCCCGTTCATCTGCACGGGTGATGACAACGCGCGCTTTAGGAACTTCGGGGTGATGCGCTACGAACGATGCGACCTGCTCGGGCCGCACGAACATACCCTTTACTTTGGTCGTTTGGTCAGCGCGACCCATCCAACCCTTGATCCTCATGTTTGTGCGCCCGCAAGGGCTTTCGCCCGGCAGTATCGCACTCAGATCACCTGTAGCGAACCGGATCAGCGGATAGTCGGGGTTCAAGGTAGTCACGATAACTTCGCCTACCTCGCCCTCTGGCACAGGGTCGCCCGTGCCCGGTGTCACGATTTCCACGATAACCTGTTCGTCAACAATCAACCCCTCCATTGCGGGCAACTCGTAGGCGATGTTCCCCAAGTCTGCAGTCGCATAGCATTGCAGGCACGTGATCCCACGGTCAGCATATTCGGCACGCAACGAGGGAAAGAGCGCGCCCCCGCCAACTGCCGCTTTGGTGATACCCAGCGTGACGCCCATCTCGTCTGCCTTGTCTAGAATGACCTTGAGAAAGTCCGGCGTACCCGCGTAAGCAGTAGACCCTACATCCCGCGCAGCAATGACTTGAAGTTCGGTCTGGCCCGTACCTGCGGGCAGGACGGTGGCCCCCACAGCGCGCGCGCCGCTTTCAAAAATGACCCCCGCAGGCGTCAGATGATAGCCAAAGCAGTTGTGAACAATATCACCCTGACCGATGCCCGCTGCATGCAGGAACCGCCCCATCCGAAACCAATCGTGATCCGTGGAAGCCGGTTCATAAATCGGGCCGGGCGATTGAAACACATAGCTGAATGCGCTGGCCTTCTTGGTGGTGAAGCCACCAAAAGGCATATCTGCTGCCTGCGCTTTTCCTAAATCGGATTTACGCAAGACGGGTAATTCCGACAGCGCCGCCGCATCCGTTAACTTTGCGGCATCAAACCCGTCCAGCCTGCCGCCATATCCCGCCAGCTGTTGCGCGCGCGCGATCTGAAGCGGCAAAGCATCGGCTATATCCTTGGCGCGTGTCTCTGCACCGCGGGTTTCCAAATCATCAAAATGTGTCATCCGCGCTATCCTTTCGTATCGTTCAGGCCGGGCCTTTGCCCACCTTCAAATCAGCTAAGCCAACGCTTGCGGCGACGATAGCTGCGGACATCACGGAAGGACTTGCGACCTTGTTCGGACATACCGAGATAAAATTCTTTGACATCAGGGTTTTCGCGCAGCTCTGACGCAGGCCCATCCATGACGACACGACCCGATTCCAGAATGTACCCATAGTGGGCAAATCGCAAAGCCACATTGGTATTCTGTTCCGCCAAAAGAAAGGTAACGCCTTCTTTCTCGTTCACTGATTTCACGATCTCGAAAATCTGCTCGACCAATTGCGGCGCCAATCCCATAGACGGCTCGTCCAGCAAAATAGTCTCGGGCTTGGACATCAACGCGCGGCCAATCGCCGTCATTTGCTGCTCTCCGCCCGATGTATAACCCGCCTGGCTTTTGCGCCGTTCTTTCAGACGGGGAAAATAGGCATAAACTCTCTCAAGGTCAGTTTGGATGGCCGCTCGACCATCGCGGCGGGTATAGGCCCCTGTAAGTAGGTTTTCCTCGACGGTCAGATGCTCAAAGCAGTGCCGACCCTCCATGACCTGAACCACTCCGCTTTTCACAATATCGGCAGGGTCCATATGTTGAATGACTTTACCGCGGTACTTGATAGACCCCTTAGTCACCTCACCGCGCTCGGACGCCAATAGACCAGATACCGCCTTTAGCGTCGTAGTCTTGCCCGCACCATTGCCCCCCAACAGCGCAGTGATCCCGCCTTTGGGCACGTTCAGGCTCACACCCTTCAAAACAAGGATCACGTGATTGTAGATCACCTCGATATTGTTGACGTCCAGAACCGTGTCAGCCTCGGTCGTTTTGGCCTGTGCCTCGTCCAGCATGGATCAGGTACCTTTACTGATAAAAATAGTCCGGCGGCAGGGAACCCCGCCGCCGGGAATGCCGTCTTTAGTTGCAGCGTTCTGCGATATTGTTTTCCGCAGCATAGGCCGCGCTGTCTTCCGCGATCAGCGGATCAATGATGCTTTTGTCGGATTCGATGTAATCCGTGATGAGCGTCCATTCCCCGGTCGATGCATTCCACTGCTGCACCGCACCAAATCCGTCACCACCGTGGTTTTCACAGCTCACCTTGAAGGGTGGTGCGAAACCGGCAAAGCCAAGCTCGGCCATGCGTGCCTCGGACATATCAAGCGCTTCCATCCCGTCGCGCATCATACCGGGTGTGATATCAGGCTCACCATGGATTTCCTGCGCCGTACGGGCCGCTTCCGCTGCCAGCATCGCCGCATAGATCGCCCGGTTGTAAAGCACGGTGCCCATTTGGTCGCCGTTGCCCGCGGCAAGACCTTTGTCATAGACATAGGTTTTCAGGTCCTCGTAGACACCGTAATCCATACCGGGTGCCGACATCGCCAAGGCTTTGTAGCCGTCAGCCTTGTCGCCCACAGGCTCCACGTCGTTCTCAGAACCGGACCACCACACGCCGATGAAGTTCTCCATCGGGAAGCGGATGTTCGCAGCTTCCTGAATCGCAACTTGGTTCATCACGCCCCAGCCCCACATCAGCACATAGTCAGGCCGCTGCTGACGGATCGACAGCCACTGTGACTTCTGCTCTTGGCCGGGGTGATCCACCGCCAGGAGGGTCAGATCAAAACCGTGCTTTTCGGACAGACCCTCCAGTGTGCGGATGGGCTCCTTACCGTAGGCCGAGTTGTGGTAGACCAGCGCGATCTCTTTACCGTCAAGCGATCCGCCGTTTTCTTCCAGCAGGTACTTCACCGCGATCGATGCCGCATCCCAGTAGCTGGCAGGGTAGTTGAAGACGTGGCTGAAAATCTTGCCATTTTTGGCCGATGTCCGCCCGTAACCCATAGAGTGGATCGGGATGTCATCCGCTGTGGCCTTGGGGATCAACTGATAGGTGATGCCTGTAGAATAGGGCTGATACACCAGCGAACCTTCGCCTTTGGTGCTTTCGTAACACTCCACACCTTTCTCGGTGTTGTAGCCGGTTTCACAAGACAGAACGCGTGTTGCCACACCCCCGATACCACCATCGCGTTCGTTCAGCATGGTGAAATAGTCCTGGTAGCCATCCGCCAGAGGAATGCCATTCGCGGCATAAGGCCCGGTGCGGTAATCAAGCGATGGAAAGACAAGTTCGGCCATCGCCGGGCTTGCCGCCATCAGGGCCGCTGTGGCCCATGTGAGTAGTTGTTTCTTCATCGGTATACCTCCCTTGGTTTATCTCCGATGCGCCGGCTTCCCAGCGTCTTACGGACAGGTTCACCCTGTCCTTGTTGCATGGCCCCACCCTAATGCGGAAACGGCCACAATCTCAGTTTTTCTTTCAATACACGCCAAAGCTGCGCCAGTCCGTGCGGTTCCGCGATCAGGAAGATGACAATCAACCCGCCCACGATCACGAGGTTCAAGTGCGCCACGATATCCGTAGGCCAGCCAAGCATATCCGCGCCCACAATCTTCAACACCACGGGCAGCAGGACCAGAAACGCCGCCCCTGCGAAACATCCGAAAATGGACCCCAACCCGCCGATGATTATCATGAACAACACAAGGAACGACTTGGTAATGCCAAAGACCTCACCAACTTCGACCGCCCCCAAGTATACTGCAAAGAACAAGGCACCCGAAACGCCTACAAAAAACGAGCTCACCGCAAAGGCCGTCAGTTTTGCCTTGAGCGGATTAACCCCGATGATTTCGGCCGCAATGTCCATATCTCGGATCGCCATCCACTGGCGCCCCATGGCCCCACGGGTCAGGTTCCGCGCCAGCAACGCGCTCAGGATCGTAAAGAACAGACAAAACAGATATGTGGCCCAGGCTTCGGTATTTGGTCCGGTGATCAGAATGCCAAAGGTGTCACGTTCGGGCGCGTTAATCTGTCCTGAGGCGGAATAGTTATAAAACCACGACACTTTGTTAAACATCCAGACCAAAAAGAACTGGGCCGCCAGCGTGGCCACCGCCAGATAAAACCCCTTGATACGCAAACTGGGCAGACCGAACAGAACACCCACCATCGCAGTGATCCCGCCCGCAAGGATCACATGAATAAACATGCTCACCTCCGGAAAGGAGGTCATCAGTTTGTAACAGGCATAAGCCCCCACCGCCATGAATCCGCCGGTGCCCAAACTGACCTGACCGCAATATCCAACCAATATATTGAGCCCGATCGCCGCAATTGAATAAATCAAAAACGGCATAAAGATCGAATTCACCCAGTAGTCGTTAATGACAAATGGGATCACGCAGACTGCAAAAATGAGAACAGCGTAGTACCTGTACCGGTCAAACCGGATCGGAAAGGTCTGACTGTCCTGCGGATAGGTCGTACTGAAATCCCCTGCTTCCCGGTAGAGCATCAGAAAGTCTCCCTTGTAATGGTCTTGTTTAAGCAAGGTGAAGCAACTGCGCAGACATAAATATGCTGCGCATCATGGTGTTCTGGATCGCGTGTCAGAACAGTCCGGCCAACCATCAGTATCAGTTGTCCATTAACCAAGCTTTCAGAAATCTCGCGGTTTCCCAATTCTGCCCCAATTACCATGGCATCCAAGCCGCGGTGGGAAGGAACGGGTGACGTGACAGCTGTTTTGAATTCGATACGCAGGCTTGATGCACTGCTCGACCGTGGTGAAATCTCGACCGAAGAATATGCCAAACGGCGTTCAAATTTGTTGAACACCGTCGAAGACGTACAGCCTGATATCATCGATATCACACCCGTCGAACGGCCAATAGCAGCCGAGGTGCAGGCCTCTGAAACACCAGCATTCAAAAGCAGTTCCTCTGCCGTTGGCTTGGGATTTGTAGTCGTACTTGTGGTCATGGGCCTTTGCATCGCCCTGACACTACTCTTTCTCGACAACATGAACCTCGCCCTGACCCTCGGCGTCACGATCCTCGCCGCAATCTGCGTGGCCCTCTTGCAGGAATCCGATACCTGAGGCAGGTAACGCTGCCATTCATCTGTCATGCGGTGTCCCAAGCGCGCAAATCTGATAGAATGACAGCCAGCACCACGATAAGGCACAGTGCGGACAAGCCGATTGGTAGTAATACCAAAAACGGAAGAACTCCCGAAATCAACTCCGGTGAAACAACGGACCTGGCGAACCCTTCGGTTGCAACATTTAGTCCGGCCAACAGGTTGCCTAACGCAGCTATCCCGACTGTGATGCCCAGTATCCCTGATTGTCGTTGAGGCGCTGCAAGATATCGGTACATCAGAAAGGGAACAGCGGCCCAGAGGTAGTACAGTAGAATGCTGATGGAAAACCCGACGAACCGAACCGCAAATATCGCGGCGAGCGTCAGGTACAGTGCGTAGATCACAGCGTAAACGCACAGGATTGCGGCGGCCCAAAGGCCGGCTCGCCCGAACAAAGATCTCCGCATCACACCCTCTCAATGATCTTCTCCCCAAAGAGCCCCTGCGGACGGAACAGCAGGAAGATCAGCGCAAGCATATAGGCAAACCAGTTCTCCGTCGCACCGCCAAGGTAGGGCTGGCCAATTGCGAACTCGAACAGCTTCTCGCCTACGCCAATAATCAACCCGCCGACAATTGCCCCCGGGATCGAGGTAAATCCACCAAGCATGAGCACCGGCAGCGCCTTCAGCGCGATCAGGCTCAACGAAAATTGCACACCAGATTTCGCGCCCCACATGATGCCCGCAACCAATGCGACAAACCCCGCCAGCGACCACACCAAAATCCAGATGAAGTTAAGCGACACGCCAACAGACAACGCCGCCTGATGGTCATCCGCCACAGCCCGCATCGCGCGACCCTGCTTGGTGTATTGCGCAAAAAGCACCAACCCCATCACCAGGACCGCGGCCACGATCGATGCGACAATATCCAGATTGTCTATGAAGAACCCGTATCCAAAGGCCTCAAATGTTACAGCATCAATCGTCTCATTGATTCCCTGCGGCAGACCCACTTCGAGTGTCTTGATATCAGAGCCCCACATCAGGTCTCCCACACCCTCCAGAAAATATGCCAATCCGATGGTGGCCATAAACAGAATGATCGGCTCTTGGCCAACAAGGTAGCGAAAGATAAATCGCTGAACCAACCAACTAAACCCGATCATTACTCCGACGGTCAGAATGATCGCCGCAAGCGCTGGCACATTCCAGCCAAAGTAATGGATGTCGGTGCCGAAAATCGCATTAATCAAATGCGCAAAGGGCACCAGTCCGTTCATGATCCCATAAAGCGTCATCGCCGCAAACAGCGCCATGACCCCTTGCGCGAAATTGAAGATGCCGCTGGCCTTGTAGATCAGCACGAATCCGAGCGCCACCAGCGCATAAAGCACCCCGGCCATCAGACCGTTCAGGAAAACTTCGGTGGCAAAAAGAAGTTGGTCAGGCATCGGATCCCTCCGGATTCTGCGCGGGCCGAGTAAATTTCACAACGCCCAGCTTCACAGTCGTTTCTATGTGTTCCACGGGGGACGGCGTATGAATGAAGCTGGCAAAAAACCCAGTTTCCATGTCAGGTCTGCGCCACGTGAGGAGTGGTTCGCCCACACCCTCCATTGACACATCTTCCTCGACCAGCAGGCCGTCGTTCAGCGCTGCAATATGACGGGTGGCAAAACGCCGTGTCGCGCCAAGGACCGCTTCCCGCTCCGGCTCGGACCAATGGGCAAGAATGTCGCTGATGATGCAGCGCGGGCCATATTTATTGTCTCTGAACATGATGACGATGTGGCGATCGCGCTCAACATATCCTGTTACGTTGGCGATGTTCGCCTTGATCAGATCGTCCGTGGTCGACTCATCGCCTTGCATGTGCGGAAGGCATCGTTCTTCCAGAAACGCCGTTACAATCACATCCGGCGTTTCCGATTGCCCCCAGATCACCCAGCCAAGACCAAGCCCCAGCACGGCGCCAAGGCCAACCACACCAGCCATATAGACAGGCTTAACCAAGGGCCGTCTCCTCTGAACGAAGGGCTAACGCACCGTGCGCCGCGCATCGACGTAAGACCGACGTGATACCGGCGCGATACCGATGCCCGAAATCAGTCATGTGACACCCCCAGATAGGCATCGATTACATCCTGATTGTTACGCACTTCGTCAGGTGTACCGTCACCGATCTTCTTGCCATAATCCATCACAACAACACGGTCTGACAAATCCATCACCACGCCCATGTCATGTTCAATCAACGCAATCGTGGTACCAAACTCGTCGTTCACATCCAGAATAAAGCGGCTCATGTCCTCTTTTTCCTCGACATTCATTCCCGCCATCGGCTCATCCAGCAACAAAAGCGATGGCTCCGCCGCCAGCGCCCGGGCCAATTCCACGCGCTTTTTCAACCCGTAGGGCAAACGCGCAACCGGCGTCTTTCGGATCGCTTGGATCTCCAGAAAGTCAATAATCCGCTCGGCAACTTCGCGGTTCGCAGTCTCCTCAGCCTCTGCAGGTCCGCGCCAGATTGCCTGCCGCCACAACCCGGTCTTCATATGTGTCAGCCGGCCGGTCATGACATTATCAAGAACCGACATTCCCTCAAACAAAGCGATGTTCTGAAATGTACGCGCAATACCCTGACGCGCCACCTGATAAGGCTTCATAGGTGGTCTGCGTGACCCCTTGTACCAAACCTCACCATCCTGAGGCACATAGAACCCCGAAATGACATTCAACATTGATGACTTGCCGGCACCATTCGGCCCGATGATTGCGCGGATCTCACCCTCGCGTATGTCAAACGAGATATCCTTGATCGCCTCAACCCCCCCAAAACGCAGGGTGATGTTGCGCATTTCCATGACGACGCCGCCAATTTTCCGCCCGTCCGCGGTGACGTATCCTTCGGCCTGATCAAGCATGCCCCAGCTCCCTTGTCATCTTGCCAAATAAACTCCCGCCGGAGGCTCCCGTCATGTCAAACCTCATTGCGCTGCAATTTGTTGTGCCACCGGGAACACCTTGGCCATACGCACTTCGAGCGTTGCAGCTATCGATCCCTTGCGGCCGTCCTCATAAGTGACTTCGGTCACTGTACTGACCGAAGACGACCCGTCGTAAAGAGCCGCAATAATATCCGCGAATTTCTCCTCGATAATCCGACGACGGACTTTTCGTGTGCGTGTCAGCTCTCCGTCATCCGCATCCAGTTCCTTGTGCAACACGACAAAACGGTGCACCTGACACCCAGACAACATCTCGTCTTGCGCAATGGAGGCATTAACCTCTTCGACATGCGACTGGATCGTATCCATTACCTGCGGGTGCCGCGCCAACTCCTGATAGGATGCGTACCCGATGTTGTTCCGCTCCGCCCAGTTTCCAACAGCCGTCAAATCAATATTGATGAACGCAGTACACTCTGTTCGTTCATTTCCAAAAACAACAACCTCGAGAATATTGGGGAAAAACTTTAGTTTGTTTTCCACATACTTCGGCGCAAACAGCGAACCATCCGCCATCTGACCCACATCTTTCGCGCGGTCGATAATGCGCAGATGCCCCGTGCTTTCTTCGATAAAGCCCGCGTCGCCAGTGGCAACCCAGCCCTCGGCGTCCTTGGTGCCTGCTGTGCTTTCGGGGTTCTTGTAATATTCCACAAACACACCGGGGCTACGGTAGAAAACCTCCCCGTTGTCGGCGATCCGCAATTCCACGCCAGGACAGCTGACACCGACTGTGTCGGAACGCACTTCGCCATCGGGTTGCGCGGTGATAAAGACCGTCGCTTCCGTCTGACCATAGAGTTGTTTCAGGTTGATCCCGAGCGACCGATAAAAATCGAAAATCTCGGGGCCAATCGCTTCACCGGCTGTATAACCCACCCGGATTTTACTAAAACCCAGCGTATTTTTCAGCGGTCCGTAAATCATCAATTCGCCAATATTGTACTTGAACCTGTCCCATTGGCTGACAGGCTGGCCATCTAGAATATCTGGCCCCACACGGCGCGCAAGTTCCATGAAAACATCGAAAAGCCATTTCTTGAATCGCCCTGCGTCCTCCATACGGATCATCACGTTAGTAAGCTGAGTTCTCGAATACCCGAGGCGGCGCAAAGTAATAAGTCGGCCCGATTTCGCGCAGATCAGTATGCATTGTGTCTGGGCTTTCAGGACAGTTGGTACAAAAGCCCGTCCACATCGCCTGACCCACCGAAAAGATAAAATCGCCGACCCAAGCCATCGGCAGATAAGCCAGAATGGAGTCGGTTTGCCGCAAGTCGTCGAATTCCGATGATGATTTGGATGTCTCAATGACATTGCGATTACTGAGCACCACCCCCTTCGGCTTACCTGTGGTGCCCGACGTATAAAGCATCACGCAGGTGCTGTCATAATCCAGCTTTGCCTGACGCGCCGTGATCTCGGGCAAAAGCTCGTCGCGTTTGGCGCGCCCGGCGTCTTGAACGTGGCTGTATTGATGCAGCCGAGAATGATCATATTTCCTCAACCCACGCGCATCCAGATACAACATCTGCTCGAACTCGGGCAAACGATCCTGAATTTCTATAACCTTGTCGACTTGTTCCTGATCTCCGACCACGACGAACCGCGCACCGCAATGGTTCAGCACATAGGCCATTTCTTCTGCAACTGCGTCTTGATAAAGCGGAACCGGTATCGCACCTACCATCTGTGCGGACACCATTGCCCAGTAGAGATGTGGACGGTTACGACCGATGATGGCGACAAAATCGCCTTCCCGCACACCAAGGTCGACAAACCCGATCGCGAGCGCTTCTATTTCTTCTAGCGTCTCTGACCATGTCCAAGTTTGCCAAATGCCAAACTCTTTCTCGCGGTATGCAGGCGCCGTAGCAAAAGTCTTTGCATTCCGGTGTAGCAATGCTGGAACGGACAACAATCCGTCCACGCCCTCAGAGCGAGTGTTCAAGGTTTTTCCTCCCGGGGTCTCACCTTATGACGGCGAGATTAGTCACTATTGACTTTTGACAACTCTAACAAAGTAAGTTTTAGGACCAAGGTCAACTTATTAGTGCAATTTGATCCAAAGCGGGCAAGCTCTACCCCAGAAGACGGTGCGCGGCCTCATCCAAAACCATTAGCCCTGTGACAAGGTCCGGTTCGCCCGTGTCTTCTTCGAAGGCATGGCTAATGCCGTTGATTGACGGCACGAAAAGCATCCCAACAGGCATTAATGACGCAAGATTGGTCGCATCATGCAGCGCGCCCGAAGGCATGCTGCGCCAATTGTCCGGGCTTATCTGCTGTGCCGCCTGCGCCAAAGCATTTCGAATGTCCTCGTTCATCTCAACCGGCTCCAGCCCCAGTAGCGGGCCGTAAGACACCGTCAGCCCTCTTTGTGCAGCGGTTTCGTCAGCAGTTTGCCGGATGATCTCTTCCATACGGCCAAGACGGTGCGCGTCTGCATCGCGCCACTGCATTGAAAAGACGGCTTGCCCCGGCACGATCGACGACGCGTTCGGTAACAGCGTAAGGTGACCAATGGTCCAAACGGTTTGCGGCGTGACAACATTGCGAAACCGATCGTTCAGGGCAGTGTTAAATGCGGACACCGCCTGAAAAGCATCGCGGCGCAAGTCCATCGGCGTCGTACCGGCATGGTTTTGCTGGCCGTCGAAAGTGATTCTCATATCGCGTATGCCAACGATATCGGTCACCACACCGATCTTTTCACCCACCGTATCCAGTGTCGGACCCTGTTCGATATGCATTTCAATGAAACCACTGAACTGTGCGGGATTCACAGGACCGGTGACCATATCAGCCATGTCGCCACGCGCATCCACCAAAAGAACACCTTCGTGATCGGTCAGCTGGTCAGCCTCGGCTTGGGTCAGATGACCCGACCAAACCGCTGACCCCGTCGTTACACCAAAGCGGCCCTCTTCATCCTGAAACGACACAACCGAAATAGCGGGGCCACCTGTCTCTTTGCTGGCCCGCGCGATCTCAAGACCCGCGATAACGCCAAGTGCGCCGTCTAGCCATCCACCTTGGGGCTGGCTATCGCTGTGCGATCCGATCAGCAAAGAAGGCCCGTCCGCCAATCCAAAGAGATTGCCCATTGCATCAATCTCGACCCTCAGCCCAGCCTGTAACATCTGATCGGACAACCAGCGGCGCGCCCCAATGTCAGCTTGCGAATAGGCCGGGCGCACCACGCCTTTCCCAACACCGCTGGCACCAAAGCTGCGTAGGTGATGTAGGTCAGACAAAAAGCGATCAGGGTTTATCATCGGGTTTTTCTCTCACCTCTTGCCAGCGCATCGCACTGACTTGCTGTCCCAACAGTCTACCCCAGATTTTCTAACACACCATCCATCGTTTAACCCCTTGGTCCAGCATCACTCTGCAGCGACTTGGGTCTGAACTTTCTCGACCCGCACAGCCGAGAATTTGAACTCGGGAATTTTGCCAAAAGGGTCAACAGCAGGGTTGGTGAGGATGT
Source organism: uncultured Alphaproteobacteria bacterium (assembly GCA_963796445.1). Lineage (GTDB taxonomy): Bacteria > Pseudomonadota > Alphaproteobacteria > Rhodobacterales > Rhodobacteraceae > Roseobacter. Next base: position 84,725 of record CAWCLQ010000004.1, read on the forward strand.
TCGCCGCGGCCTCGACGTACGCAAAAGGCAAAAAGACCATGTCGGGTGCCACCGCGCGATCTGAACGCGCCATGATCGAAATGCTGCCACGTTTTGTGGTCAGCTGTACATGTTCGCCGGGTGCAACATCCAGTTTGCGCAGGGTCGACGGGTGCAAAGAACAGTTTGCTTCCGGTTCCAACCCGTCAAGCACGGCGGACCTTCGGGTCATAGACCCTGTGTGCCAATGCTCCAACTGCCGACCCGTCGTTAGAATCATGGGGTATTCGGCGTCCGGCACGTCATCCGGTGGGATCACACTTGCAGGTGTGAACCGCGCACGCCCATCAGGGCGGGGGAAACCGTCACCGAAAACAATCGGCTGCCCGGGATCGTCTGCACTAAGCGACGGATAGGTCACTGCATTCTGCGCTTCCAAGCGGTCCCAGGTGATGTTTTGCAGGCTGCGCATGTTCTGCTTCATCTCAGCAAAAACATCTGCTGGGCTGTCATAGTTCCAGCCAAGCCCCAGACGCTTGGCCAGCTCGACCTCGATCCACCAGTCTTCGCGTGCCTCTCCGGGAGGGGTGACGGCGGGCCGCCCCATTTGCACCTGCCGGTTTGTATTCGTGACTGTGCCGGACTTTTCGGCAAAGGCGGACGCGGGCAGAATTACATCCGCATAATTTGCGGTCTCGGTGATAAAGATGTCCTGCACCACCAGATGATCAAGCTTGGCCAAAGCTGCGCGTGCATGTTCCACATCTGGATCCGACATGGCGGGGTTTTCACCCAGAATATACATGCCCTTAATTTTGTCGTCATGGACGGCGTCCATAATCTCGGTCACGGTTAACCCACGTTCATTCGAGAAATCTGCAGAGCCCCAAACTTTGGTGAAGGCGGACCGCACACCATCATCCGTCACCGGCTGATAATCCGGCAGGAACATCGGGATCAAACCGGCATCCGACGCCCCTTGCACGTTGTTCTGGCCCCGCAGCGGGTGAAGCCCAGCGCCAGGACGCCCCACCTGTCCCGTCATCAATGCAAGGCTGATAAGGCACCGCGAATTATCAGTTCCGTGGATATGCTGGCTGATGCCCATCCCCCAGAAGATCATCGCAGCCTTTGCACCTGCGAAGGTGCGCGCCACATCGCGCAAAACATCTGGTTCGATACCGCAAATACCAGTCATAGACTCTGGACTGAAGTCAGCCAGATGCGCTTTCTCTGCCTCCCAGTTTTCGGTGTAGGCATCAATATACTGCTTATCATAAAGCTTTTCTTCAACGATTACATGCATGATTGCGTTCAACATCGACACGTCTGCGCCGGGGCGGAACTGAAGCATATGGCTTGCGAACCGCTTGAGCGCTTGGCCCCGCGGGTCCATCACAATCAGCTTGCCACCACGTTTGGTGAACTGCTTGAAGAAGGTTGCGGCCACTGGGTGGTTCTCAACAGGGTTGGCCCCGATCACAATCGCAACATCGGCGTTCTCGATCTCGTTGAAGGTCGCGGTCACCGCGCCCGAGCCGACGTTTTCCATCAAAGCGGCGACTGATGAGGCATGGCACAGCCGTGTGCAGTGATCGACGTTATTGTGACCAAACCCCTGACGGATGAGCTTTTGGAACAGATATGCCTCTTCGTTAGTGCATTTGGCCGACCCGAAGCCCGCAATTTCACGACCGCGTCCACGCATGCCGTCGGCAGCAAAATCAAGCGCCTCGTCCCACGTGGCTTCACGGAAATGGGCCTGCCAGTTACCCGGGTCCACGTTCAATCCTTTAGCCGGCGCGTCCTCGCGACGGATAAGCGGCTTGGTCAAACGGTGGGGGTGGTGAATGTAGTCAAAGCCAAAACGCCCTTTGACGCAAAGGCGGCCCTCGTTCGCGGGGCCATTGATGCCCTCCACATATTTGATCTTATTATCTTTGACCTTAAGCGAGACCTGACAACCTACGCCGCAGAACGGGCAGATACTTTCGACTTCGCTGTCAAAATCAGCGCTATCGCCCACTTGCTGTTCGTCAACCACCGTGCTGGGCATCAATGCACCCGTAGGGCATGCCTGCACGCATTCACCGCAAGCCACGCAAGTGCTTTCTCCCATCGGATCGGCAAAATCAAATGTTGGGTAAGCGTCATGTCCGCGGCCCGCCATCCCGATCACATCGTTTACCTGCACCTCACGACAGGCGCGCACGCACAGGCCGCATTGAATGCACGCATCCAGATTTACGGACATCGCAACGTGGCTGTCATCAAGCAGCGGTATGCGACCTTCCTCCAACTTGGGAAAGCGACTTTCTTCAACACCGGTCAGGGCGGCCATATCCCACAGATGGCTTGATCTATCGTGGGCCTTTTCCGGTTCGGGTTGGTCAGCGACCAGCATTTCAACCACCATCTTACGCGCGCTTTCAGCCCGTGCGGAATTGGTGGTGACAACCATTCCGTCGACAGGTTCGCGAATGCAGGAAGCAGCGAGCGTACGCTCGCCTTCAATCTCGACCATACAGGCGCGACAATTGCCATCCGGACGATAACCGGGCGCGGGCTTGTGGCACAAATGCGGGATGACCAGACCCCGACCATTGGCAACTTCCCAGATTGTCATACCACGCTCGGACTGCACTTCCTGCCCGTCCAAGGTGAATGTGACCGTATCGCCCATGACCATGTACTCCCTGTTGTGTTGGCAGACTATAAAATCAATTCCTTCACGACAGGAGTCCTATTCCCGACACACGGTACCGGATTTGCGCCACCTGTGTTTCCGATGGGCGCAGTTTGTTTCATTGCGTCTAATTTACCGGGAACGAAGGGTCCCGGCCTTCCCTCTGGCGTGACATCAGCCTAGGTAAGCGCATACACCAGCCGGAGCTTTCATGTCGCACATCACACTCATCCGCCATGGTCAGGCGAATTCGACCGCCACAGACGAGGCAAGCTACGATAAATTGAGCCCGCTGGGGCACCAGCAATCTGCGTGGCTGGGTGCCTATCTGCATCAAGGTCAACACCAGCATACCAGACTGTTTACTGGCACACTCAGACGCCACGTGGAAACCGCCGCTGCGATGGACACCGGCCTGCCATGGGTGCAAGATTCTCGGCTAAACGAGTTGGAGTACCTGACCCTCGCCAAAGCGATGGAGGACGAACAAGGCGTTCCCTTTCCGACCGATCAAGCCGCATTCGTCCAACATCTACCACAGCTCTTTACGGCATGGCAAAACGACGAAATCAAAGGCGCCCCAGAAAGCTTTGCAGACTTTGACCGCCGGATATCGGAAGTACTGAAAGAAATCGCAGCCGCCGACGGCCCGGCCTTGGTGGTCACATCGGGTGGGCTGATTTCCTGTGTGATGCGTCAGGTCCTCAGGCTTGACATCAGCGCGATGGCTCAACTCGCACTTGCCATATACAATACGTCACAACACAGGCTCTTTCCCATCGGCGGACAACTATCGCCAACCATGTTCAATGCGATACCCCATCTAGAAGACCCAAGCCGCCATCACGCTCAAACTCATGTCTGAAAGGTCCGATATGCGACTGTTCTACGCCCCCAATACGGTTTCAATTGCAGCCGCCATAACGCTTCATGAAGCGCAACTGCCCTATGATCCTGTTTTGGTAGACTTCCGCCAGAGCGAACAAAGCCAGCCTGCTTACCTTGACGTCAATCCAAAAGGACGCGTTCCAACGCTGGATACCGGCGGCACGATGATCACCGAAACAGGTGCGATACTGGAATACATCGCCGCAATAACACCGGGTGCGGGGCTGGTGCCAACCGATCCCGCCGACGCTGCGCATATGCGCAGCGTCATGTACTACCTTGCCTCGACCATGCATGTGAACCACGCGCATAGGGTCCGCGGCTCCCGTTGGGCTGACAAAGCGGACAGCCACACAGATATGCAAAGCAAAGTCGCTGACAACATGACCGAAAATGCGCGTCATGTGCAAAACCACTACCTGCGCGGTGACTATGTGCTCGGAGAAAAACTATCGCTCGCCGATCCTTACCTGTTTATCGTGTGTAGCTGGCTGCAGGGCGATGGCGTCAACCTGTCGGCCCTACCAGCGATTGATGCGTATCTTTCGCGCATGCGCAGCCGTGCATCCGTACAACATGTCATCGAACAAGGGATGCTGACCGTATGACGCATCTTTGGGTCCGAGCCGAACAGCGCAACCATGAAACCCGGACGGGGATCACCCCCAAAGGTGCGCGGCGGCTTTTGGATGCAGGCATGCAAATCACCGTCGAAGAAAGCCCCACCCGCGTGATATCTGATGCCGACTATGCGCAAGCCGGATGCATCATGGCACCAGCCCACAGCTGGCCGGATGCCCCGCGCGACGCAATCATCTTCGGCCTCAAGGAATTGCCCGAAGAGGACACAGACCTGCCGCATCGCCACATCATGTTCGGTCATGCCTTCAAGGGCCAACCGTCGGGCCTGAGGTTGCTGCGTCGGTTCAAGGCCGGCGGCGGCACGCTTCTTGATCTGGAGTATCTGGTAGATGCAGACGGGCGCCGCGTTGCTGCATTCGGGTATTGGGCAGGCTATGCGGGTGCAGCTGTTGCACTCAAATGCTGGGCGTCGCAACGCTTGTCACAGCCGATGGCTGGTGTGGGCGCTTATGACAGTTCAACCCACCTGCTGAGTGACTTGCAAACAGACCTACTGGCGACAGGAACGCACCGCCCCACTGCATTGATTATCGGCGCTTTGGGCCGTGTTGGAACCGGCGTTGCCGATCTGTGCACTGCGATGGGGGTCGCCACGACAAAATGGGATATGGCGGAGACCGCGCGCGGCGCCCCCTTTCCCGAGGTCTTGGCTCATGACATCTTTTTCAATTGCGTTTTGGCCCGCCCCGGAACGCCGGTTTTCGTACCCGCTAATGCGGGCAGTACGCCCCGCCATCTGAGCGTCATTTCAGATATTGCCTGCGACCCCGACAGCGACTTCTCTCCGATCAAGGTATATGATCGCGCGACCTCTTGGGATGCACCGACGCTGCGGGTGCATGAAGATCCGGTTCTGGAGGTCACAGCAATCGACAACCTGCCTTCGATGCTGCCGCTGGAAAGTAGTGAGGATTTTGCCGAGCAACTGCTGCCGACCCTGATGACGCTAGACGCCAACGGACCAGTATGGCAACGCGCCGCTGCGGAATTCCGCAAACACCGCGATCTGAGCTGACCCTTCAGGAAAAAATGCGGAAATAAAGCCAGTCGGGCAGAAACTGACTGCCCCGGAAGACCCAAGAAAAGAGCGTCGGAAAGCTCTGTTTAAAGCGGTCAGAACTCATGTGCTTGAACATATGATCTGCAGCTTCTTCCGGTGTCATTATGAAGGGCATCTTAAAGTCGTTCTTGTCGGTAAGCTGAGTTTTGATAAAGCCGGGGTTGGACACCTGCACATCGACGCCAGTGCCGCGCAGGTCAGCATACATGCACTCTGCCAGCGACATCGTGCCGGCCTTGGACGCCGTATATCCGATTGAGCCCGGCAATCCCCGAAAACCCGACAAGCTGCCGGTGATAACAACATGACCCGCATCGCGCGTCACAAACTGTGGCACCACGCGCCCCATCACACGCACAAGCCCGGTAAAGTTGATATCCGCCATCGCGTTGGCTTCTTCAGCATTCCACTCTTGGGCGGCAAACGGCCAGTAAACACCGGCAAGGTAGACAACACCGTCAATCTGACCAATCGCTTCGGCTGCTTTGACGACACTTGCATCATCAGACACGTCGATGGTCTGATATGATCCTTCGTTCGGCAGGCTCTCGACCACTGATTTAAGCTTTGCTTCAGACCGCGCCGAAACAATCACATGGGCACCCGCAGCACTAAGACGACTGGCGAGGGCTGCACCCAACCCGTCGCTTGCCCCTACAAGCCAGTATTTTTTGCCCTGCCACTGTCGCATTATGCTTCTCTTGGACGCATGGTCGCGACCAGTTCTGCGACTTTGATCCCAAATTTACGGAACTGTGAGCGGTTCATGATGGTGCCGTTCGGCGTCAGGTACATCCAATCCACGGTGTCCAGAACATGCCCACCAGACGCCTCTGGCAATTGTATTTTATAGCGCAGCAACACGGTCGAGCCTGACTGCTTGCCAGCGCCATCCCCGACGACATCCGGTGCCTTCGCTTTTATCGCACCGTCATTGCCCAGCGTCAGATGCCATTCGCGGTTCTGCACCGACCCGTCATCGTAAACAAAGCGTTCTTTCATGACACCGGTATTGCCTTCCCATGTCGCGTCAAAGTCAGCAACAAAGCGGCTGCTCACGCGGCCGAGCGGCCCATAGATCACACCCTCACACAAGATCGGTCCGTTTAGATGCTTGCGGATGTCAAACGCCGGATTTTCATCCTCGTAGTCTTCAGGCTGTTGGGCTGCAAAACCCCAAAACGCACCGCGCGCCCAGACCGCTGCAAAGGCAAGGACAGCCCCGATCAAGACGTAAAACCAAACTGTCATTCCTCAGGCCTCCTTCAAATCAGTCATCGCCAACAGAGCGATCGCAATCAATTTCAAAGCACAGGGCACCGCCGCGTACAAAAGTGTCAGCAGCGCCAGCGCTTCGGGCGGATTTTCTGCGGACCCGCTTTCGAACCCGACGCCTTCAAGCATCGGCAATAGTGACACTGCCGCAAACGCTAGCGTCAGCTTTGACACAAACGACCAAAGACCGAACCCCTCTGACGCAGAAGGCGAAATCTGCGCCATGCGTGACGCAAAAATTGCTGGCAGCAAGGTCAGATCGGCCCCAAGCGTCGCGCCAGACGCGATGCAGATTACCGCAAAGAGCAGCCAGTCACCCGGCCCCAATGTGAAGGTAAGTCCAAAAGCAGCGATGGCCAGTGCCATCGCGATCAAAAGCACATTTCGCGCGCCATAGCGCTCTGCCAGCATGCCCCACAGGGGCGCGGCAAGTGCAGCGGACAAAAAGAAAATCAGCAACAATGGCCCCTCAAAACCCGGCGCCTGAAGTTTGCTTTCCACGAAAAACAAAAACAGCGTCGAGCTTACTGCGACCGGCGCTGCATTGACCATTGCAATCAGAAGAAGACGACGCGCCAGCGGGTCCGAAAGCACAGCACCAAAGCCGGTGGAGGCAGCAACACCGGCGGTGCTCCACTCTGCGCGCATTGCGACCACGGCGGCCACCGCCAGCACGGCAAACCCCATCGCAAAGCCAGCAAAAGGTTGCTGCATGGCAGCGCCCAAAGCAACCGGTGCAACCGACGCCAGACAGACCCCGGCAAGCGCCCCACTTTCGCGCCAGCGCGCCAGTCGAAGGTGCCCTTTGCCATTCATTGCATCTGCTTTAATCACGCCCTGCGCGTAAAAGTTGATTGTCAAAAAGCTGAAGGCCGAAAAAACAAAAGTCAGCGTGAGGCCAAACCACAGGAGCGGCGGCAGAAGCGGCGGCACTGCAAACAATGCGATCATCGCACCAGCCATTATCGCGCAGCCAATGGCAACCGCCACTCCCCGCCTGTCACGGGTCTTTTCGGCAAGCCGACCCAGCAGCGGGTCTTGCACCACATCCAGCAGACGCAATCCAAAGAGCACGGCCCCAAGCGCGGCAAGTGACACACCAAATTCATCCACATAAAACTTGGGCGCATGGATGTAGATCGGCAAGCCAGCCGCTGCCAATAACGCTGCAAACAGCGAATAGGAAGGCAACCGAAGGCCCGATTGCATCAGCGTGACACCTCTTTTGAAGGCGGCGTTGGGCGCGTACGGTACAACGCGCCTTTGGCCCAAAGCTTTAGCGCCTGCCAATGGATCAGTGCTAACACACGACGTGCCCCTAATGGCCTCCGGAACACCGCGCGCAGGATCGACATATTACTAAGCGGCTTGCGCTGCCCGGTTAGTGTCGCGATTAACCCGCCATCTGCTTGAGCATAGTCAATCCAGATGCCGATGCGTTCGTCGGTCACATCGAACCGGAACGTGTATCCACCCTCAACAGGCTGAAACGGCGATACATAGAAAATCTTAGTCGCTTTCAGCGTATCCGACGGCAAGATCGGGCGTTGATCAGCATGGGCGCAAAGGTAGCTGTGACGGTCGCCAAAGGTGTTGCTGACCTCTGAGATGACAGTAATCAGCGCCCCGTCTTCACGCCGGCACAGCCAAAAGCTGACTGGATTGAAAACATGACCCAAAACCCGTGGCTGCGCCAGAAGCTCGATCTTGGCAACGTCGCGGATTTGATGATGCTCTAGCACATCACGCACCCATGCAGGCCCGCGTCCGTTCCCCGGTGCACCGCCATGATCGGTATCGCGCAAGCCAGTCAATCCGCGCGCATTACGACCGAACAGCCATGGTGTTTTCACCTCAGCTTCGGCATCCAGCAGCACATAGTCTATTGAATACCGGAACGCGTTTTTAACCGCGCCCTTCCGACCATGGTATGTTTGGCCTGCGATATGATCGATGGAGGATATCACGCGGCAGCAATCCTCTGCGAAACTGGAGTACGCAGCGCACGAACCACATCGACCGCACTCGACAAGCCGTCTTCGTGAAACCCGTTCTTCATCCACGCACCACAAAACCACGTGTTCTGCGTGCCATTGAAAGACGCCAAATCCTTTTGGGCGGCCAAGGCGGGTAAATCATAAACCGGATGCCGCAGCGTGACCTGATCGTATATCAACTCTTCGCGGATCGTACGTTTGGTATTGAGCGTCACAAAATGCGGATCATCTTGCGGGATCGGCTGCAGCGAATTCATCCAGTAGGTCAAATCAATCCGGTCCGACATAGCCGAGCGGTCCTCGGTGTAGACCCAGCTTGCCCATGTCTTGCGTCGCTTCGGCATCATCGCCTCATCTGCGTGCAAAACGATGTCGTTGGGCTGATAGGCGATTGCCCCCAAAGCAGCGGTTTCCTGAGGCGTCGGATCGGCCAGCAGCTTGAGTGAATCGTCCGAATGGGTCGCCATTATCACATGGTCGAATGCCTCTTCCTCGCCGCCCCACGCGCGCACGAACACCTTTCCGGCCTCTCGGCGGACGGATTGCACCGGCGCGCCCAGACGCACATCCGCAGCCAAAGCGTTCAGTTCCGCCTCAAGCCGTTTGACGTATTCTATAGAACCGCCTTTGACAGTGTACCACTGATGCTGGCCGTTAACGCCCAGCAACGCATGATTTTGAAAGAAACGGATCATTGCATAGGCGGGGAAATCCATGATCTTTTCGGTTGGGGTCGACCAGATGGCGCCGGACAGAGGGAGCAGATAGTATTTTGCAAACCACTCTCCAGTGCCGAGTTTTTGCAAAAAATCACGCAGCGTCAGTGTTTCGTCTTGCGCCACACGCAGCGCATGTTTGTTGAATTTCAGGATATCCCGAACCATACCCAGAAAGGCAGGCGACAGCGCATTGCGGCGCTGTGCGAAAAGCGCGTCCAGAGATGTGAGTGCATATTCGAATGAGCCGCCGTCAATAGAGGCACCAAAGCTCATGTTGGACTTGACGACCGGAACCTGAAGCTGCTCGAACAAGGCAGTCATATAGGGGTAATTTGCCTCATTGTAGACGATGAAACCCGTATCGACCGGTTGGTCCCCATTCTTTCCGGCCATTTTCGTACGTGCATGCCCGCCCAGCCGCGGTTCAGCTTCAAAAAGGGTGACCTGATGCGTACGAGCCAACATGCGCGCCGCACCAAGACCTGTGATCCCCGCCCCGATTATGGCGACTTTACTGGCGGATTTCGGCAAGGTGTAGTTGGGAAGGTCTCCCACAGTCAAAACGTCAAACGGCATAAAATCTTTCTCGGGTGTAGCTTGGTATTGCGAAGTATACGTACGCGTTCTGGAGATGGATGCATCAAAAAAAGCGAAAAATTACTGATCCGCTGTAACCACAGCCGCGTAACTGTTTGTATGAATGCAAATCTGGCCTATACCCGACCTATCCAAACTGCCCCACAAGCTGCGGTAATTTCTGGTGCGTGCTACAAAAGCGAGATGAAGGCAGGATCGCCAAAGGTGACAGACACAAACGGATCAAAACGGATGCTTTGGGTCTCTCACATGACACGCATCCGCGATCACCAAGATCGTGCGGCTTTTGCGGAATTGTTTGACCACTTTGCGCCGCGCGTTAAAGGTTTCTTGATTAAATCCGGTGCCGATTTAACTTTGGCGGAAGAATGCACGCAGGATGTGATGGCCGCCTTATGGCATAAATCGCACCAGTTCGATCCCGCACGTGCCTCCGTTGCAACGTGGATTTTCACAATCGCAAGAAACCGCAAAATCGACATTTTGCGTCGCCAGAGGCGCCCAGAACCAGAAGATCTGACGTGGGGGCCCGAGGCCGAACCTGATCAGGCTGACATCCTTAATTTGCAGCAAGAGGCGCAACTGCTAGGCAGTGCGCTGAAAGAACTGCCACCTGCCCAACGGGAACTCATAGACAAGGCGTATTTCGGGGATCTTACCCACAGCGAAATCGCCGCGCAAACCGGTCTGCCGCTTGGTACGATCAAATCTAGAATAAGACTGGCGCTTGAACGACTGCGCCACGCAATGAAGTGATAGAATATGAGCAATTCAATTAACCACCACCTGAATGACGCAGTGCTTATGGCATATGCCGCTGGCACCCTTCCAGAAGCGTTCAATCTGATCGTCGCAGCACACGTATCTCTTTGCGACACCTGCCGCGCACATGCGGAAAGCTACGATGCATTGGGCGGCGAGATACTGGACGATGACTGCAGCATCGCCGTATCTGATGACAGCCTCGCCGATACGCTCGCCTTGATCGACGGAGGCGTCGTGGAATCCGTGGCACCGTCCAGCTACAATGCGTCCAGCGTCCTGCCCGGACCGATACAAAGCTATGTCGGTGGTGACTTGGACTCCGTCCACTGGAAACCTGTCGGTATGGGCGTCAAACAAGCCATTCTGCCAACCTCGAAAGAGGCATCAGCACGCTTGTTGATGATCCCTGCTGGAACGGCTATGCCCGACCACGGCCACCACGGAACGGAAATGACCATGGTTTTGAAAGGCGCGTTCCAGGATGACGACGAATATTTTGCACGCGGCGACGTAGAAATCGCTGACAGTGACCTACACCACACGCCGGTTGCCGATATTCACGAAGAATGTGTTTGCCTCGCAGTCACTGATGCGCCATTGCAGTTTGACAAGCTCTTGCCAAAGATTGCGCAGCGCTTCTTGCGGATTTAACCCGCTTACCCTACGATCTCGTACGGTTCCAACCGTGACCAGTCAAATCGCACACCGATGCCAGGTTCATCTGGAGCCTCAGCGCGGACGTTCTTGATAACAAGAGGACGGTGAGTATACCTGTCAATCGGAAAGCTATGCACTTCGATCCAGCCCGCGTGTTGCTGGGCCGATACGAGGCTGACATGCAGCTCCTGCATTCCATGTGAACAGATTTCCACATCCATACCTTTGGTCAATTCAGCCACCTGCAACCATCCGGTGATCCCACCGCAATTTGATGCATCAGGCTGAATGAAACTCAAATCACCTTGGGCCAGCGCCATTTCGAACTCGTGAATGGTATGCAGATTTTCGCCCTGTGCGACTGCCATCCCGGTTGCCTTCCTGATCTGAGCGTAGCCTTGATAATGATCCGGAATAATCGGCTCTTCAAACCAAAGGATATTCTGGTCTTTAACAGCCACCGCAAGCTCTATCGCCTGATCCACGCTTAGCGAATAATTAGCGTCAATCATAAATGCTGCATCCGGTCCGATTTGCTGACGTACGGCTTTGATACGGGCGATGTCATCAGCCATATCCGGTTGACCCACCTTGATCTTGACCGCGTTCAGGCCCGCATCCAGATATCCTTGCACATGATCCAGCAACTTGGGCAGCGGAAAGGCCAGATCAATGCCACCTCCGTAGGCCTTGCAGGAGTTGGCGGCCCCGCCGACAAGTTGCCATAAAGGCTTTTCGGCTGCAGTCGCGCGTAGATCCCACAAGGCAATATCGACAGCCGAGATTGCAAAACTCAAAATCCCACCGCGCCCGACGTAGTGCATGTGCCACTGCATCGCATCGTAAAGCTGTTCAACTTCCGCGGCATCCTGCCCCACCAGAAACGGCGCGAGGTCATGGCGGATCATGGCCACTGTCGCGTGGCCGCCCCGCCCGCCATTGTAAGTGTACCCGGTGCCCTGCCGCCCGTCTTCCAGCGTGACGGTCGCAGTAATCAGGTGAAAATGCGTGTGACTGCCGTGTTTGGCATCCACGAGCACTTCATCCAGTGGCACGTTGAAAAGTCGTGCCGTGACCGATGCGATGCGGCTCACCGGGCTACGGACCTGCGCATTCCGGAACCGGGCTGATAACCGTGCCATCTGCCAAATGCTGCAGCAGGTTATCAACCGTCAGTGCCCCCATTGCCGCGCGGGTTTCGACGGTAGCGCTGCCCACGTGGGGAAGCAGCACAACGTTGGGCAACACCCGCAGCGCCTCGGGAACCTTTGGTTCTGTCTCAAATACGTCCAACCCGGCCCAGCCAAGCCGACCCTCCTGCAGGGCGGCAATCATCGCGCTTTCATCCACGACCGACCCGCGACTGACGTTGATCAAAGTGCCGTTCGGGCCCAAAGCATCAATGACACTTCGGTTTACGATCTTGTTCGTTGCAGGCCCGCCCGGCGTGATGCAGATCAGACAGTCCACAGCCTTAGCCATGTCCGTCAAATCTTCATAATACTGATATTCAACGCTTTTTTGACTTCTGGAATGGTATACGATTGTCGTACCAAACGGCGCCAGCTTGTCTGCGATCGCTTGCCCGATCCGACCCAATCCCAGGATGCCAACGGTCTGGTTATCAACGGAACGCGTGAGCGGCGCATTTCCCTTCGCCTCCCATGAACCCGAACGGACCCACGCATCGTCGCGCAACAGCTCACGGTAGCAGGCCATCATCAGCATGACTGCGGTTGTCGCGACCTCTGCGTTCAGAACATTTGGCGTGTGGGTCACCATCACGCCTTTGGATTTGGCGATGCCGACATCAATGGCGTCGTAGCCAACGCCGTAACAACTGACCATTTTCAGGTTTGGCAGCGACGACATGACATCAGCCGGGACACCATCATGACCATTGGTCGCGATATGGGTGATCTTATCCGCCGGATAGGTTCCATCCGCCAGCGTATGTAGTGTAAACGCTTTTTCCAGCCGTGCGCGCATCACGTCGGTGATGCCACCAATCTGCAAAAGATCCGGCATGTTATGCGTCCTCCGTTACAACTTGGCGCTGTTGACCAAGCCCTTCGATCCACACGTCCATGACATCCCCTTTTTTGAGGTAAACAGGCGTGGGTTTGATCCCCATCCCAACACCCGGAGGTGTCCCTGTCGAGATCACATCGCCCGGATGCAGCGTCATAAGCCCCGACAGATGCTCGATAATTTCGGCAACTGTAAAGATCATTGTCTTGGTGTTTCCGGTCTGCATACGCTTACCGTTGACGTCCAGCCACATGTCGAGGTTTTGCACATCCGCAACCTCGTCCTTGGTCACAAGCCATGGTCCCGTCGGCCCGAAGGTGTCGCAAGATTTCCCCTTGGTCCATGTGCCAGTGAGGTTGTTCTGAAAGTGCCGCTCCGACACGTCATTGCAGACGCAATATCCTGCGACGTAGTCCAGCGCGTCTTCTTTGCTGACGTATTTGGCCGCTTTCCCGATCACGACACCCAGTTCGATCTCCCAATCTGTGCTGGTTGATCCGCGTGGCATCGACACCTCGTCGTTCGGTCCGACAATCGCAGAGCTTGCCTTCATGAACAGAACCGGATGGTCGGGAAACGGGTTGCCTGTCTCTTCGGCGTGATCTGCATAGTTAAGGCCGATACACATGAATTTGCCAATGCCACCGACGCAGGCACCCATACGAGGATTTCCCTCGACGGCTGGCAGGGATGCCGCCTCAATAGACCGTAGTTTATCAAGGGATGCGTCCGACAGGATGTCACCTGCAATATCAACAACATGCGCGGACAGGTCTCGCAGCGTGCCGTTTTCATCAATCATACCCGGTTTTTCTGCACCTGCAGCGCCATATCTCACCAGTTTCATAGTCTCTCCCTTAGTGTCTGTGCTTTTGCGCTTAGTGGTTGTCGCGCGGCATGAACCGGCGCGAAATATCCTGATATTTGTCAGCGTCTTCAAGGATCATGCCCTCGTCAAAACGTCCGACCTTTTCCCTGAAGTACTGTTGCCAGGGCGACTGGCTTTCCGGAGCCTCATAGCCGCCCGCTGCTTCCAAAGCGCGCGCGCGCGCCGCAAGTTCATCCAGAGGGACCAGCATGTCGGCCGTACATTTCGCAAGGTCAATGCGGACCGGGTCGCCGGTGCGCAACAAGGCCAACCCACCACCAGCCGCAGCCTCTGGCGAAGCATTCAAGATCGACGGGCTGCCCGACGTGCCTGACTGGCGACCATCCCCGACGCAAGGCAACGCCTCGATCCCCTTTTTCAAAAGATACGCAGGCGGGCGCATGTTTACGACCTCGGCGCCGCCCGGATATCCCTTCGGGCCTGCACCACGCATAAAGAGAACGCAGTTTTCATCAATTTTTTCAGATGGATCATCGATACGGTGGTGAAAATCCTCTGGCCCGTCAAAAACAACAGCGCGCCCTTCAAAGGCGTTAGGATCGTCCGGATTGGACAGATATTTCTTTCTGAAAGCGGGACTAATCACGCTGGTCTTCATGATCGCACTATCAAAAAGGTTTCCGGACAAGTTGATAAACCCAGCTTGCGTCTTTAGCGGCGCAGACACCGGTTTTATCACGTCTTGGTTTTCACTGCGTAAGACACCACAGTTTGACCCCATCGTGGCACCGTTGACCGTAAGCGCTTCGGGGTGTGGCAAAAGTCCTTCTGCCATCAGTTCCCCGACCACTGCAGGAACACCGCCAGCGCGGCAATAATCCTCGCCCAGATATTCACCGGCAGGCTGTAGGTTGACCAGCAACGGAATGTCATGGCCCAGTTTTTGCCAGTCATTATTATCAAGCGGCACGCCGAGATGCCGGGCAATGCCGTTCAGGTGTATGGGCGCGTTGGTGGACCCGCCAATGGCTGAGTTGATTACAATCGCATTTTCAAAGGCTTCGCGTGTCATGATCTGCGACGGGCGCATATCTTCCCACACCATATCGACAATACGCCGTCCAGTTTCGTAACTGATCTGACCTCGTTCACGGTAGGGTGCCGGGATCGCCGCCGATCCGGGGAGTTGCATGCCCAATGCCTCCGCCAGCGAGTTCATAGTCGTGGCCGTTCCCATCGTGTTGCAATACCCAACCGACGGGGCCGAAGAGGCGACAAGTTCCATGAACCCGTCGTCATCAATCTCGCCCGCGGCGAGCATTTCGCGCGCTTTCCAGACGATTGTGCCCGACCCTGTACGTTCACCGCGGAACCACCCGTTCAGCATCGGGCCAACTGACAGTGCAATCGCCGGAATGTTTACGGTCGCTGCCGCCATCAGCAAGGCGGGGGTGGTCTTGTCACAACCGATGTTCAGCACAACACCGTCTAGTGGATATCCGAAAAGCGTCTCGACCAAGGACAAATAAGCGAGGTTGCGGTCCAACATCGCCGTGGGTCGCTTGCCGGTTTCCTGGATGGGGTGCACCGGAACCTCGATACAGGTACCGCCCGCTGCGATAATGCCGTCGCGCACCCGCTTGGTCAGTTCCAGATGATGACGATTGCAGGGGCTCAGGTCACTGCCGGTTTGCGCGATCCCGATGATCGGCTTGCCGGACTGCAGCTCTGCCCTTGTGAGCCCGTAGTTCAGATAGCGCTCAAGATAAAGCGCGGTCATCTCAGGGTTGTCAGGGTTCATAAACCACTTGCGCGACCGCAAGTCTTCAATGCCAATTTTCCGCGTCATTGTCCTGACCAGCCTCCGTCGATGATATGGGGGTGCCCTGTTGTAAAGGCACTTTCGTCACTGGCGAGGTAGACCACGAGCGCCGCGATCTCGTCCGCGGTTGCCACGCGGCCCATTGGTTGACGCGCCACGAATTGCTGCATCGCAGCATCCCTGCTACCCAATTCTTCGCCGAGAACATCTACCCGCTCAAGCCAGCTTGGGCTTTCTACGGTGCCCGGGCAGATCGCGTTGCAGCGGATACCTTTATCGATGAAATCGACAGCAACCGATTTGGTCAGGCCAATGACCGCTGCCTTAGTCGTCCCGTAGATAAATCGGTTGGGCGCACCAATGATCGAGGAACAGGCCGACGACATGTTAATAATGGACCCGCCACCGCGCTCGATCATACCTGGCAAAGCCGCCTGGATGGTCCGCAGCATGGAACGCACGTTGAGGTCAAATGCAAATTCCCACTCGTCTGCCTTGGCATCCAGAGCCGTGCCGTGATGCACAAAACCCGCGCAATTGAACAAGACATCAGGTGCTGCCTTCGCAACCCCCGCCGCGACACTGTCATCGCTACGGGCATCAAGTTCGAAAATCTTGATATTTTCGTAATTCGCGCTCCAAATCGTTGATAGCGCATCCATGTTCACATCGGTCGCGAACACGTTCGCGCCCTCGGCGGCCATGGCCAGCGCACTAGCCCGACCTATCCCCTGACCCGCAGCCGTTACCAGCACACGTTTCCCCTTAAGCCTTTGCCCTGACATTATTTATCTCCCCTGACCAGCGCTTTTAAGCTCTTCTGGATCGTATCTCTTGCCGATTCTCGCATGCTCAATTATCGCTGACTTCTTCAAAAAACCACCAGACGGGCTGGTCCAATGGCTGCTTTGCTTTAGCGTAGGACAGCGCGGCAGCTTTGGCTACTGCTTACAAGAAAAGCCGGAATGGAGAGGCACCAAAATGACCAAATCACGCAAGATCACCTTGATCGGGACCGGCCTAATGGGTGTTCCGATGTCTCGCAATCTCCTGAAGGCTGGCCATGATCTAACAGTATGGAACCGGACGATTGCGCGCGCGGGGCCTCTGGCGGCAGACGGCGCGCGGATTGCCGAAAACGAAGTTGATGCGGTACGCGGAGCAGAGTTCATCATCACCATGCTGTCGGACGGCTTCGCGTCCGGTGCCTTGGTCGACAATCCCGAAATACAACAAGCGCTTGCTCCTGATGCGATCTGGATCGACATGTCCAGCACCAAGCCAGAGCATGCCCGTGCACAGGCCGAAACACTTTCAGCACTGGGGCGCAGGCATCTGGACGCACCTGTTTCGGGTGGCACCAAAGGCGCTCAAGCGGGAACACTTGCGATAATGACGGGCGGTAGTGCTGCCGACTTTGACGCCGCAAAAGATGTGCTGTCGGCCATGGGTCGACCGGTGCATGTGGGCCCGTCCGGGACGGGACAGCTTTCTAAACTAGCAAACCAGACGATTGTTGCCGTGACAATTTCAGCCGTGGCAGAGGCGATGCTTTTGGTTGAACAAGGCGGGGCCGATCCCGCAGCCGTTCGCGCGGCGCTAAAGGGCGGCTTTGCAGACAGCACCATTCTGCAACAACATGGCGCGCGCATGACTACGGGCGATTTCGAACCAGGTGGCCTTACGGTTTTCCAAATCAAAGACTTGAACAACACGCTCGACGAAGCGGCCAGTCTGGGACTTGAGTTGCCCGCAACCCAGTCTGTTCGGGACCGGTTTCAGCACTTCAGCGATGAAATGGATGGTGCTTACAAAGATCACTCGGGCCTGTATCTGGAACTCAAAGCACGTAACGGATTACCAACATGACCAAGGTTCTCATTATTGGTGGCGGTGGCATGGTTGGCCAGAAACTCGCCCATCGGATCGCGGCAGGTCACCTCAGCCTGGCAAATCCTGATGTCACTCTGTTCGACATGGGGTTTCCCGAGAACAGTGCTGACGCCTCACAAATCACCGGCAACGTGACCGATATGGCTACTTTAGAAACGCTGGCGGCACACCGGTTTGACGTCATTTTCCACCTTGCTGCCATCGTGTCCGGAGAGGCCGAGACGGATTTCGACAAAGGTTGGGCAATCAATATGATGTCCATGTGGCATTTGCTAGAGGCATTGCGCAATCAACATACGCTATCGGATGGTATGTATACCCCGCGCATCGTTTTCACATCTTCCATTGCGGTATTTGGCGGACCCTATCCCGACAAGATCGACGATACCTTCCTGTGTGCGCCTCAAACCAGCTATGGCGCTCAGAAAGCCTGTTGCGAGTTGATGCTATCTGACTTCAGCCGCAAGGGATTTGTGGACGGTATATCGCTGCGACTACCTACAATCTGTGTCCGTCCCGGTAAACCTAACCTTGCCGCTTCCAGTTTTTTCTCAGGTATCATCCGCGAACCGCTTAACGGCCAAGAGGCCATTTTGCCTGTACCGGATACGGTGCGTCACTGGCATGCGTCCCCTCGATCTGCCGCAAGGTTCCTGACCCATGCGGCAACGCTGGACACGTCATTACTAAACGGGCGACGTGCGCTGAACTTGCCGGGGTTAAGCTGCACCGTGGCCGAGCAAATCGAGGCGCTCAGGCAGATTGCAGGACAAGCGGCAGTGGACCACATCGTGCCGCGTAAAGACCCTGCGATCATGCGAATCGTTGAAGGGTGGCCGCGCAACTTTGAACCAGACCGCGCGCGCGCGCTCGGCTTCGAAGCTGAGACCTCTTTCAAGGAAATTATCGAAACTTACATTGCCGATGATTTACCGCGCTGAGGGTCCTGTGTCCGGTTTTCTGGAAACAGGTGGCGGGCCAGATGGTCATGGATTTTGCGGCGCGTCAGTGCCTCGTCACCCTCCAAAGCGGCATCCAGAATCGCTTTGTGATGTTCGATATTTTTGGAGATGAAATCAAAATTGCGGTCTGCAATCATCAGTTGTTGGCGAAACCTTCTATAGACTTTGTGGTGCATGATTTTCAGTGTTTCGGACCCACAGGCCGAGATCAATGTCTGGTGAAATTCCAACTCGGCGTTGAACCATATTTCCACCAATGGAGAGGGATCTTTTGAGGCGTGGATTCGCTTTTCTATATGGCTTAACTGATGATGGGCGGCTGTCAGGCGCGCCTCCCATGCGACGCCACCATAACGGATTGACAGAGCGGTACCTTCGGCCTCCAAAAGCACACGTACGTGGGTAAGTTCGGCAAGCAAAACAGCTGACTTTTCGGGCACACGAAAGCCACGCTGTTCCTGAAAATCGACCAGTCCGTCCGTAGACAACCGAAACAGTGCCTCGCGCACGGTGCTTGCAGAACATTCATAGTCTTGTCTAAGATGCTCGGGGCGAAGTTTGTCACCGTGGTTAAAATCGTTTGAGATTAGGCGGTGCGCTAAACTACCGTAGATATCGCTGTCGGCCATGTTCACTTTCATCTGCTGATTGTAGCAATAAAATTTCGTGAATCCATCATAATCTCGAAATTATGGAAAAAACAAAAATTTTGTTGCGAGATGGCTCAACCCCGCATACCCTTATTTCAGCGTAAAGAAATGGGCGCCAAAAAATCTGCCCGCAAAATGCACGCTTCAACGTCTGGGAGGACACCATGAATGTATTGAAGAAAGCGGCAAGCATTGCCGCGGTCGCCGCTTTGGCAGCCACAACTGCACTGACTGCATCTGCACAGACAACCAACCTGCGCATTCAAACTCACTTTTCGCAGGAACAGCTCTCCGGCCAGTTGGCTCAGAAGTTCATCGATGATGTGACAACGATGTCGAACGGCGAAATCCAGATCGAAATGTTCTACAGTTCGTCCGTTGTGAAGTCGGTTGAGACATTCGACGCCGCCGCGACAGGAATTCTTGATTGCGACATGACCGGTGGCGCCTACCAAACCGGTAAGAACCCAGCATTCCAATTCGCAGGCGACCTGATGGGGGGCTATCAGAACCCGTACCAGCAGATGGCATGGTTGCTGCATGGTGACGGCAAGGCGGCACTGAACGAGCTCTACAACCCATATGGCATGGAATTCATCGGCTGGTGGATCCCAGGCCCGGAATCGCTGTCGTCCACAAAACCGATCCGCAATGTAGAAGACTTCAAAGACTGGAAATTCCGCTCCCCCCCCGGCCTTGCGACCAAAGTTTTTTCTAACCTTGGTGCGTCGCCAATCGTCATGGATTTCACCGAGATCTTTACCGCTCTTGAGACCGGCATCATTGACGGCGCTGACGCGGCGAACCTGACAAACAATGTGGGCTTGGGTCTTTATGACATCGCCGAGCACACGAACTTCCCGGGTTTCCACTCGATGCCGGCGGACCATCTCGCCTGTAACAAAGAGGTGTGGGACGCAATGCCAGCGCACCATAGGCGCATCATGGAAGTGGCGATGGACAGCCTCGCGCTGCACAACGCGACCATCAACGAAGTGCAGAACGCACAGACCGCGAAGGACTTGCGCGCCAAAGGTGTGAACCTCTACGAATGGTCCGCAGAAGACCTGCAGGTCTATCGTGATGCGGTTCAAAAAGGCTGGACCGAGTTTGCAACGACACCAGAAGCGCAAGCACTGCTGGAAAGCCACATCAGCTTTCTGCAAAACATGGGCGCAATGAAGTAATCAACGCACCAGTGTTGTTGAAATGATGGCAGGGCTAGAAATGGCCCTGCCTCTTTTTCCTCAGGCCACAGCGATGAAAATCACCCGCATCACCAGCCACGTGCTGCAATACGAAATGCCCGAAACGCTCGGGTATTCACAGCAGTACTACGACCGGCGCACCGCTCACCTTGTCGAGGTGGAAACGGATGAGGGCGTGACCGGCTGGGGTGAGTGTTTCGGTCCCGGAAATATCGCGATCGCCAACAAGGGCATCGTCGAAAAAGTCATACAGCCGATGGTCATTGGGATGGATCCCATGGACCGCGATGTCATCTGGCACAAAGTTTACAACCTGATGCGCGACCACGGACAAAAGGGTATGCCGATGCAGTCCTTGTCCGGTGTTGATATAGCACTTTGGGATATCGCAGGCAAAGTCGCTGGGCTGCCCCTTCACAAGATGATTGGCGGCGCGCATCGCACATCTGTTCGCTGCTACGGATACGGCATGATGCTTCGGGATGAACCTGTCGAGCAACTGACCGCGCGTTTCACAGACGAAGCCGCCGCAATCAAGGACATGGGTTTTGTCGCGACCAAGATGAAAACCGGCTTTGGCCCGAAACCCGACGTAAAGCTGTGCGCGGCCGTGCGCAAAGGCGTTGGCGACGACTTTGACTTTATGGTTGATGCGAACCACGCCTACACGACATCCGATGCCTTTTACGTCGGACGCGCCCTTGAAGAGTTAAACGCCTACTGGTTCGAAGAGCCCATCGCACCCGAAGACCTTGATGGATACGCAGAACTGCGGCGCGGCCTTTCGGTCAACATATCTGGTGGCGAGGCCGAGTTCGGCCGCTGGGGGTGGCGTGCCATTCTGGAAAACCGCGGGCTTGATATCGCGCAGCCAGAGGTTTGCGCTTTGGGCGGTGTGACTGAATACCTGCGCGTTCTGGCCCTGTGTCATGCGCACTTTACGCCCGTCGTGAACCACGTCTGGGGATCGGCGATTGCGGTCGCCACCAACTTACAGCTTTTGGCGGCAATGCCTCCCCTCCCGGGCGGCCTTCACCCCTGGGAGCCGATGCTGGAATTCGACACAACAGACAACAAATTTCGCGACGACCTGCTAACAACCCCCTTGGACATACAAGGTCAGGTCAAGACACAGAGCGGTCGCGTCACAATACCAAAAGGCCCCGGCATTGGCGTCGAGCCGGACAAGGATTTCATTGCCCATTACGCCATAGCTGCGTGACACGCGCAAAACGAAGGAGCAAGACGATGCAGAGAACCTCAGGCAGCTTGACCGAATGGCTGGTGCCCCTCGCCTTTATCCTTTGCGCCGGCTGGTGTATCTGGCATATCCCTGCATACATCCTGACGTGGTTCCCGCACGAGAATGAATCCATGCTGGGTCAGGTCACGGCAATTTTTGACCGCAATGATGTGACACCCAACCTCACACCGCTCTTTGGCAAGATCGACATCATTGATCTGATCGCCCTGATTGGCGTGCCGGTGCTGTTCGTCATCGGTTGTAAGACGGTGCGGCGGGCAAATATGGAATATGAAGGCTGGCGCGCGGTCGACCGAGGTGCCGTTTTCATCGGGCGTGTCACGATGATGATGATTGTCCTGATGACGGGCGTGATGCTCTACGAGGTATTCCTGCGCTACGTGCTTGAGCGGCCGACACTTTGGGCTAACGAGCTTTCGTTGTGGCTGGCTGGGTTCATCTTTCTGATGTCCGGTTTTTACGCCATGCAACAGCGAAGTCACATCCGCATTTTTCTGCTCTATGATGTCTGCCCACGCTGGGTACAGCGGCTGTTCGATTGCATCTCGACCTCGGCAATCGTGATCTTTGCCTTCTTCCTTGTTTACGGAAGCTACAAACAGGTTTTCGTGAATAAGCTTTATAAATGGGAAACCTTCGGCACTGCCTTTGACCCACCAATACCGGCGACGCTGCAACCGATGATCCTGATCGTTATCACTCTCGTTGCCGTCCAAGCGGTTCTGAACCTCATATCGGATTGGAACAAAGAACCGGAAATTCATGATGACACTCCAGACGAAGATGAAATCGAAGCCCTGAAACGTGCAGTAGGACAAGACTGATGGATATCGGAACAATCTCTCTGGTGCTTATGCTGGCACTGATCTTGCTGCTTGCGATTGGTATGCCTTTAGGCCTTGCCTCCGCATCCTTGGCCGTACTCGTCCTCGTGATGAAGTTCGAGCCTACGTTGTTGTCCAACCCCATGTCCTTTGGCGACGGTCTGCTGACCGCCCGACCGGGGACGGGGCCGCTGTATATTTTGGCGCAAAAGATATACGGGCTCTTAACGGACTACGTGCTCATATCAATTCCGCTGTTTATCTTTATGGCGGCCTTGCTGGAACGGTCGGGCGTGGCCAAGGACATGTATTCGTCGTTGAATGTCTGGCTTTCTGGAACGCGCGGCGGCATTGCCATCGTGACCTCTATCATGGCTGTCATCATGGCGGCGATGTCGGGAATTATCGGGGGTGAGGTGGTCTTGCTCGGCCTGATTGCCCTGCCGCAAATGCTTAGGCTGGGATACAACCAGAACCTTGCCATCGGGGTAATCTGCGCATCGGGCAGTCTGGGCACCATGATCCCGCCGTCCATCGTTTTGATCATCTATGGCCTGATTACTGAAACGTCGATCAAAGCCTTGTTCACGGCATCCTTCGTGCCCGGTTTCATGCTGGCCTCGTTCATTATTATCTATATTATCATACGCACGCAGTTGCACCCCGAAGATGCCCCCCTGCCCCCGCCAGAGCCGGGAGACCCACAGGGTCGCGAAAAGGGCAAGTTGTTTGCAGCATTTATGTCGGTCGTCGTTGCTGGCTTTTCGGTCGCTCTCTTCCTGCGCGCGGCATTCTTCGAATTTTCTGGCTCAAACGCGACAAACGAAGGCGACCCCTTTGCCTTTGGCACAGCAGACTGGCTGCCGTGGTTCGGCGGTACGTTCTTCTTGATGATGGCGCTGATCTTCTTTTACTTCGGTCGTGAAAAAACCAAAACCGGCTGGAACATGGGCAAAGGCCTTGTGGCCCCCATCGTGGTGATCGGCGTCGTCATGGGGTCGATCTATGGCGGCATCACTGGCATCACCGAAGCGGCGGGCATGGGCGCCTTTGCAGTTCTGGTTATTGCAATACTGCGTGGCGAAGCATCCTGGGATCTGATCTGGGACAGCCTGATGAGGACGCTTAAATCAACAGGTACAATTATCTGGGTTACGATCGGTGCCGCAGCGCTTGCCGGGGCGTACACCATCGCGGGTGGGCCTACTTACGTCGCTGACTTCATTGTCGGTACGGACCTACCAACCATGGGTATTATCCTCGCGATGATGCTGATCCTACTCTTTATGGGCGCGTTTATGGATTGGGTCGGCATCGTGCTCCTTATCATTCCGGTGTTCCTGCCCATTGTGATGCGCCTGCCCATCGAAGAGATCGGCTTTGTCGGCCAGTTGCAGCCGCAACATATCGCGATCTGGTTTGGCGTGGTCTTTTGTATGAACATGCAGGTAAGCTTCCTGTCGCCCCCCTTCGGGCCAGCCGCGTTCTACCTCAAATCGGTAGCGCCGCCGCACATCAGCCTCACCGATATCTTCAAAGGGTTTTTGCCGTTTATTGGCATCCAGCTCTGCGCGCTGTCAGTACTGTTGATCTGGCCAAATATTGTCACGCTTCTGCTTTAGAAAAAGGAGGAAGGAAAATGCTGACCCAAGATCAAATCCTCCAGTTCGAGGCCAAAGGCTACCTGGTTGTACCGGATGTGATCCCCGCACTCGTGATGGAGAACGTGCGTACAGAATACGCGGCATTGATGGATGACCTCTATGCAGAGTGGTTTGCACAAAGACGGGTCAAGGCGGCCCCCGAAAGCCTGGATTTCTGGGGTAAGCTGCTGCACGCTTATGAGGCCAAATGCGACTGGTTCCAGCCGATGGACATCAGCCTGCCGGGTGATGAGATAGAACCCGACACGCCTTTCCACTTCGGGCCCGCCGTTTTCGACTTGCTGACCAATGCGCCGCTGCTGGATGTAGTTGAGGATTTGATCGGTCCCGAGTTAACCTCGAACCCAATCCAGCATGTGCGCATTAAACCGCCGGCAGCCAATCTGGCAAAGGACGAAATCCGCGCACATATCACTTCGACTGACTGGCATCAGGATCGCGCTGTGGCACTGGAAGAAGCAGACAGCACGCGTATGGTCACGGTCTGGATCGCGATGACGGATGCAACGGTTGAGAACGGCTGCCTTCAGGTGCAAGCCCAAGAAACCGATCAGCAAATCCTGCCGCACTGCGCCCGCACACAGACCGGCATCGCAGACGGCTTTGTGAACGAAGACAGCGCCGTTCCGCTACCCGTTAAAGCGGGAGGCGTAGTTCTTTTTCATCCGCTGACGCCACATGCTTCACTAACCAATCAGACCGACGGGTTCCGCTGGTCTTTTGATATTCGCTACAACGTGACGGGCGAGCCAACGGGACGCAGCCACTTCCCTGATTTTGTTGCGCGCTCCCGTGCAGCACCCGAAACAGAGCTGCGTGATTGGGAAGCGTGGCAAACCATGTGGGTCGATGCCCGTGCCCGCCTATCCAAGTCACCGCATATACCGATTCATCGCTGGACATCAGATGCGCCCTATTGCGCCTAAGGAGAACTAATGGACACGGTCCGCCTTGATGCTGCCGACAATGTAGTCACGGCCACGCACGCGCTGCAGGTCGGCGTGACAATTAAAGACACCCAAACAAAAGCGTTGATCCCGACGGGGCACAAGATCGCAACACAGAATATCGCCAAGGGCGACGCGGTTCGGAAATATGCGCAAATCATCGGGTATGCGTCGACGGACATCGAAGCCGGCGCTCATGTGCACACACATAACGTAGAATTTCGAAACACTGACATGGAATACGAATACGCAACCGACTTGCGGCCCGTAACACCTGTATCTCCTGAAAACAGAGACAGCTTTATGGGCTACCACCGCGAGAACGGCGCGGTCGGGACGCGCAACTACATTGCAATCGTGACCTCTGTGAACTGCTCAGCAACGGCTGCGCGGATGATCGCGTCCCACTTTACGCCAGACATCCTGGCGGGCTATCCAAACGTAGACGGCGTCGTGGCGTTCGTGCATGGAACAGGCTGCGGGATGGCGGATAGCGGCGATGGCTTCGAGGCGCTGCAAAGGGTGATGTGGGGCTACGCCAAACATCCAAATCATGCCGCTGTTCTGATGGTTGGCCTCGGCTGCGAGATGAACCAGATCGATTGGTTGCTCGACGCATATGGCTTGCAGCAAGGGCCGACGTTTCAGGTCATGAACATCCAGTCAGTAGCCGGTTTGCGAAAAACGGTCGAAAAAGGGATCCAAAAGATTCAAGCGATGCTGCCCATCGCCAATCAGGCCACACGCACGCCCTGCCCGGCATCCGAGCTAATGGTCGCTCTGCAATGTGGTGGGTCAGATGCGTGGTCGGGGATCACCGCCAACCCAGCTTTGGGTTATGCCTGCGACCTGCTGGCAGCGCAGGGCGGCACAGGAGTGTTGGCTGAAACGCCAGAAATCTACGGCGCAGAGCACCTGTTAACCCGACGCGCCAAGGATATCGCCACAGGCGAGCGGCTGATCGAACGCATCAAATGGTGGGAAGACTACACCGCCCGCAACCGTGGATCGATGGACAACAACCCCTCCCCCGGAAACAAGGCAGGCGGCCTGACCACAATTCTTGAGAAATCTCTGGGCGCCGCTGCCAAAGGGGGCACCTCGCCCTTGATGGGGGTCTACAAATACGCTGAACCTGTAACGGCGCGCGGATTCACGTTTATGGACACGCCGGGATATGACCCCGCATCCGTCACAGGCCAGATTGCGGGCGGATGCAATCTGGTGTGTTTCACGACGGGGCGCGGATCGGCTTTCGGCTCAAAACCCAGCCCAACGATCAAAGTCGCGACCAACACCGCAATGGCACAACGTATGCACGACGATATGGACTTAAACGCAGGCACAATTCTGACCGATGGCGTGACCATCGAGACAAAGGGCAAAGAAATTTACGATATGTTCTTGCGGGTCGCGTCCGGCGAAGCGACCAAATCCGAAGCACAAGGTCTAGGGGACTACGAGTTCGTGCCATGGCAAATCGGGGCAGTAATGTGAAACGGATACTCGTCGTTGGCGGTGGTTTGATCGGTGCACGACATGTGCAATCCGTACTGGCCCACGATAGATGCGCACTGGTGGGTCTTGTTGACCCTGACCCCACTGTTCAAACTGGTGCCGATGTGCCGAGATATCAGGATATGTCGCAGGTCACGGACGCCGTGGATGGTGTTATTCTGGCGACCCCGACCCGCCTGCATGCCGCACAAGGTGCTTATGCCGCGTCTATGGGCTGGCATATTCTGATTGAAAAGCCCGTGGCGTCTGATCTTGCGTCAGCACAGACCCTCAGCAAGGCCGTCGCACGCGCAGGTGTCGGATCACTAGTCGGCCATCACCGAAGATATCACGCGTCGGTTCAGCAGCTTAAGAAGCTCATCGCGCAAGGTGAGATCGGAACGCCCATTACGGTCAGCCTTATCTGGGCCATGCGCAAACCCGACACCTATTTTCAGAATAACTGGCGGACGACGGACGGCAGCCCCGTGCTGATAAATCTTGTGCACGACATAGATATTCTACGGTTCATCTTGGGCGAAATCACAGCGGTTGCGGCGCTGCGCGGCGCAAGCCGTCGCGGGGGCGACCGGATCGAGGCAGGTGCCGTTGCCCTGGCGTTTGCGTCAGGTGCGGCAGGCACCATCAGCTTCGCCGACACAACGCCCAGCCCTTGGGGGTTTGAAGCTGCAACAGGCGAAAACCCCAACATCGGCACAACTGGTCAGGACATGATGTGGATTACGGGAACCAAGGGTGCTGTCAGCTATCCGTCCCTGACACTTTGGGGCGGTACCGATTGGGCCGCACCCGCTACGCAACGTGACCTGATCCGCGTGCCAAACGCGAAACCACCACTAGACGCACAACTTGACCACTTCATCGATGTTATAGACGGTGCGCGCCCCTTGATTGATGTCGCAGATGCGACACGAACGCTCGACATTGCCTTGCAGATCGAAACACAACTTTCCGCAGAAACTACAGGAGACGACCATGCCCGAAGTGCTCTCGCCTGACCAAATCGCGAGCTATGACGAAAAGGGCTATCTGGTGCTGGAAAACCAGATACCGCCAGAGTGGATCATGAAAATCCGTGATGAAATCCGTCGCTTTGAAATCGAAGCCACGACAATGAATGCGTCGAATGACCGGCTGGATCTGGAAGACAGTCACACCACGCAGAACCCGCGCCTGCGGCGTATAAAGCTGCCTCACACCATTTCATATGTTGTGCGGGAGTTGATGTATTCGGACCATATCCTCGGGCCTGCGCGCGATCTGATTGGGCCTGACCTGCGGCTTCACACAACCAAGCTTAACATGAAGTCTGCGGGATATGGCGCTGCGGTCGAATGGCATCAGGACTATGCATTCTACCCGCACACCAATGACGATATTCTGGCGATTGGCGTACTGATAGACGACATGGCCTCCGAAAACGGGCCGCTGATGGTCTACCCCGGCAGCCACAAAGGGCCGGTTTATGACCATCACGTCGACGGCGTATTTGCGGGTGCGATGCTACCCAAAGACAACGGGCTGGACCCTGCAGACGCGGTACAGCTCACCGGGCCCGCAGGATCAGTTAGCATCCACCACGGGCGCATCGTACACGGCTCGGCGCTGAACACGTCGGATTACGCGCGGCGCATTCTGTTCTACGAAATGATGGCCGCGGACGCCTTTCCTATTATGGGGTCCATGACCAAATGGGACGGGATCGAAGACTATGACACGCGGATGCTGTGTGGGAAGTCCACTAAAAACCCGCGGCTCAAGGATATCCCAGTACGTATTCCGCAACCACAACCAGATGTTCCTATTTCCATCTATGAAATCCAGAAAGGCATGAAAGAGCGTGCCTTCGACACGGTAAAGTAAGGAGAGTTTACCCATGACAAAACCAACAATCGGCTTCATCGGCCTTGGACTGATGGGCGGCGCAATGGTCAGCCGGCTTCAGGATCAGGGATATAGCCTCACTGTGCTGGGAAACCGCGACCGCACCTATGTTGACGCCGCCCTCGCCCGCGGCGCTGCCGAGGCATCCAACGGCAAGGCCGTGGCCGAAAGTGCGGACATCGTTATGCTGTGCATGGGCACGTCAGACCATGTCGAAAGCCGTATGCGCGGTACTGACGGTATTCTGGCCGGTCTCAAACCCGGTGCTGTGGTCATCGACTTCGGCACCTCCCTGCCGGGCTCCACGCGCGCACTGGGTACAGAGACAGAGGCGGCTGGCGGAACATATCTTGACGCGCCCCTCGGTCGAACACCCAGCCACGCGAAAGACGGTCTGTTGAACATCATGTGTTCAGGCGACAAAGCCGCATTCGACAAGGTGGAGCCTGTGCTCAAGGACTTGGGTGAAAACGTCTTCCATCTCGGCGCGCTCGGGTCAGGTCACACGATCAAGCTTATCAACAACTTCTTTGGCATGACCGTTGCCAATGCGATGGCAGAAGCCTTTGCCATGGCGGATGTTGCAGGCGTGGACCGCAAGCAAATGTACGATGTAATGGCGGCGGGCCCTCTGCATTCGGGCATGATGGACTTTGTCAAAGGGTACGGCGTTGACGGTGACCCGAACCAGCTGGCTTTTGCTATCAAAAATGCGGCCAAGGACGTGGGCTACTACGCACAAATGGCCGACGATGCAGGGGTCGACAGCATCATGTCCAAATGCGCTTTGGCAGCACTGAATGAAGCGCGCGACAACGGCCGCGCCGACGATATGGTCAGCCAGATGGTCGACTTCTACGCGGCGAAGTTCGGCAAGTAGAATGGCCGTCGCGGCACAAGCTATCGAAGACAAACCGCAGCTTGGCATTCTGATGATGCTGGGCGCTTGGTTTCTCTTTGCCTTGGTAGACACCTCGGCAAAATGGCTTGTGCTCGCGGCTTTCCCGGCGTTCCAACTTGCCTTTATGCGCTACGCGGTTCATTTCGTTATATCGATCGGTGTGATTGCAAAAGACGGCATTGATGCAGATCGCTTCCAGACCGACCACATCTGGCAGGTTCTTAGCCGCGCGTTGTTGCTGATAACGGCAACTCTCGGTAACTTTTACGCGCTGAATTTTCTGCCGCTCACCGTCATTTCAGCGATTATGTTTTCAAGTCCAATCATCGTCTGTTTTCTGTCGATGACTATCCTAAAAGAGCATATCGGCCCGTGGCGGTGGAGTGCGATTTTAATAGGGTTTGCGGGTGTGCTGATTGTTATCCGTCCATTCGGTGAAGCGTTCCATCCAGCGATGATCTTGCCGCTCTATAACGCGACAGCGCTAGCGCTTTATTCTTTGATGACGCGCAGACTGGCAGGTCTTGTGGCGGTGGAAACCCAACAGTTCTATCTGGGCGCTCTGGGCACCTGCATTTTATTACCCTTTGCCCTGTGGACTTGGGTACCGCCCACTGCTCCCCTCCAGACGACATTGCTGTTTGCATTGGGTGCAGGGGGCTGGGCGGGCCACCAACTGTTGACCAATGCGCACCGCTTCGCACCCGCCAATACGCTGATGCCCTATACGTATTCGTTCATGATTTACATCGCCGCACTCAGCTGGCTGGTTTTTGCGCATGTCCCTGACGTTTGGGTCGTTATTGGCGCGCTGGTCATTGTTATGTCCGGTCTCATCATCTGGAAAAGGGAGCAACAGCAATGATGCGAGTTGCAACGGTTGGCGAAGCGATGATTGAACTGTCGCTTCAGGGTGGAATGGCCCAAGTTGGGGTCGCAGGCGACAGCCTGAACACAGCGATTTACCTCAAACGCAGCGCACCTGACATCGCTGTAGACTACGTGACATGCCTAGGCGATGATCCGTTTTCCGACCAGATCGAAGAATTTATTGCCAGCCAGTCAATCGGCACAAACCAATGCACGCGCATCGCCAACAAATCACCCGGCCTATACGCGATTACGACCACAGAAGATGGCGAAAGGTCGTTCACCTACTGGCGCAGCGCATCGGCAGCGCGCGACGTTTTCAAGTCGGGACACGGTTACGATTTTTCCCCGCTTGCAGCATACGATCTGGTGTATCTTTCAGGTATTTCCGTCGCAATTCTTCCACAACCAGCACGCTTGGCACTGTTGCAGTGGTTGTCTGACACTCCTGTCAGGCTTGCGTATGACAGCAATTACCGTCCACGACTATGGGAAGACACTAAGACCGCGCGACAAATAACAGAATCCTTCTGGCAACGGGCAGACATCTGTTTACCCTCAATCGACGATGAAATGGCCCTCTTTGACGAAAGGGCCGAAGACGTCGTAGCACGGTTCCAGAGATACGAAAGCGTAGGCG
Organism: uncultured Alphaproteobacteria bacterium; assembly: GCA_963796445.1. Taxonomy (GTDB): domain Bacteria; phylum Pseudomonadota; class Alphaproteobacteria; order Rhodobacterales; family Rhodobacteraceae; genus Roseobacter. The sequence goes on from CAWCLQ010000004.1 coordinate 115,897, forward strand.
CTTTGAAACGAGGCAGTGATGGCCCACTATCGCTTGGGTCGCAAGTTCACCAAACCTACGCCCCCGCACCACGCGTTGTTGATACAACCGCCGCCGGTGACAGCTTTAACGGCGGGTATCTGGCGGCCATTCTGTCAGGGCGCTCCCAAGCCGAAGCACTGCTGTGCGGTCACGCCTGTGCCGCTCGGGTTGTGCAGTTCAGAGGAGCCATCATTCCAGACGAGGCCGCGCCATGAAAGCCGTGCTCATCGGGCTCGGCATGGTTGCAGACACGCATCTGGCAGCACTTCAAGCTGCCGAAGGCATTGATCTTCAGGGTGTCTTGGCGCGCCATAAAAGCTCGACGGAAGCCTTTGCAAACAAGGCAGCCAATAAGCTCGGCCACCATGTGAAGGAATATGAGAACATTAAGGAATTAGCGGGCGATCAGGACGTCGATTTTGCAATTATCGCCACGCCACCCGACAGCAGAACTGAAATTGTCGCCACTCTTGCCGCGGCGCGTATTCCCATGCTGATGGAAAAACCGGTGGAACGTACACTTCCAGCCGCGCAAAAAATCGTATCGATGTGTTCTGACGCCGGTATTCCACTGGCCATCATTTTCCAACATCGAGCCCGCGCAGTCTCGCAAACCTTAAAAAAAGCAGTCGAAGACAGCGAGATTGGCGACATCGTTTCTGCAGAATTGCGCGTTCCTTGGTGGCGCGACCAGTCTTACTATGACGCTCCGGGACGGGGTACCTATCAGCGCGACGGTGGGGGCGTTATGATAACACAAGCCATTCACACGCTTGATCTTGCGCTTTGGCTCTTGGGTCCGGTCAAAGACCTACAAGCTCTCATGCACCAAACCAAGCTCCATAAAATGGAAGCCGAAGACTGGGCAGGGGCTGTTTTTCGCACAACCAATGGCGCGGTGGGGCACATCATAGCAACGACCGCCGCTTATCCAGGTACTGCCGAATGCATTCGACTGCATGGCACCAAAGGATCGGCACATCTTGAGGCCGGAACACTTACGATAACTAGAACCAACGGAAGTACGGAATCGTATGGAAATAATGCGGAAAGCGGTGGGGGCGCTGACCCTATGGCATTCACATATGCCTGGCATCAGGCCATATTTGAGGACTTTGCTCAGGTCGTTCGGAACCACACATCACCAATTGCATCGGGGAAAGACGCACTACATGCTCATGCTTTCATTGACGCGATGGAAAGATCCAGCGCCTCCGGTCAACGGGTTGAATTAAACGCATCATGACCGTCAAGTTCGTCGCCCTAGGTTTGGACCATCGTCATATTTACGGAATGACCCAACATATGCTGAATGCGGGTGCAGAATGCGTCGGTTTCTGGAGCGACGGAAGGCCACAGTCTTTTGACGGGTTTGTCAAAAGGTTTTCCGACTTACATCAGTTTGAAACAATGGACGACGCACTGACATGCGGCGCTGATTTAGCCTTAGTCGCGGTTATTCCAAAGAATAGGTGTGATTTATCTATTTCCGCCATGCACAAAGGTATGGATGTGATGATTGATAAGCCTGGGTGTATTTCCCGGGCCGAGCTAGACAGCCTGAAAGCCTGTGTTGCGGAAACCGGTCGCATTTGGTCAATCAATTTCTCGGAACGTTTTGAAGTACCAGCCGTCACACGTGCCAGCGAACTTGTAGCACAGGGCGCCATTGGTCGCGTAGTTCACACTGCCGGTCTAGGACCCCACCGCTTGAACAAAGAAATACGTCCCGACTGGTTTTTTCGTCGCGCAGCTTATGGCGGCATCCTGACCGATATTGCATCGCACCAAATTGACCAATTTATGCACTTTACAGGTTCACACGATGCGGAAGTCACACATGCGTTTGTGGCCAACTATGCAAATCCCCACACACCAGAACTGCAAGACTTTGGAGAGATAACACTGCGAAGCGAAACCGCGACCGGCAGCATCCGCGTTGATTGGTTTACACCGGATGCGCTACCCACATGGGGGGACGGCCGGCTCACTATTTTGGGAACGGAGGGCTACATTGAATTGCGGAAGTACATCGATGTTGAAGGGACGGCGGGTACAGACCACGTTATTTTGGTGAATGGAGAGACCGTCGCAAAGTCTTCTGAAGCAGATGCCGGTTTGCCCTACTTTTCAAACTTGATTAACGACATACGAAACCGTACGGAAACAGCAATGACGCAGAGACATTGCTTCAAAGTCATGGAACTTGCGCTTGAGGCACAAGCCCGCGCTGAGAGCGCGTCATAATGATCAACGTAGCGGTTGTCGGAGCTGGTGTCGGCGCGCAGCATATAGATGCATACAGTGCTTTGCCACAGTATTTCAATGTATTGCGCGTTATCGACAAAAAACCGGATTTGGCATCGGCGCTTGCAAGAAAGGTGGATGCGACGGCGTCACAAGACATTGAGGATGCGCTGCTAAATCCGGATATTCACCTGATAGACATCTGCCTTCCACCCAATCTGCATGTCGAATACTCACTCAGATCGTTGGCACATGGAAAACATGTGGTTTGTGAGAAGCCAATCGCGACATCGCTTAAAGACGCAGATGAACTGAGTGCCGCAGTACATAAATCGGGAAAGAAACTGTATCCGGTGTTTCAGTATAGGTGGGGCCCACCGCTACAGCAGTTGCGGGCGTTAATCCAAGCGGGGATAACCGGACAACCTCAATTGGCGGCACTGGAAACGCATTGGTCCAGAGGTGCTGATTACTATGATGTACCATGGCGCGGAACATGGGCCGGCGAACAAGGCGGTGCCGTTTTGGGCCATGCGATCCATAGCCACGATCTATTGTGCTACTTCTTCGGAGCCGTAAAATCACTTTCAGCGCTGACGGCGACACGAGCCAATCCGATTGAAACGGAAGACTGTGCCGCAATTACATTCGAGATGCAGTGCGGCGCCTTAGCAACAAGCAGTATTACTCTGGGCGCAGCGCACAACGAAACCCGCCTCAAGTTTGTGTTTGAAAACCTCACTGCGGTATCGGGAAAGACCCCCTATGCGCCAGGTGCAGAGCGGTGGGTTTTTGAAGCACGTGATCCCACGAAGCAGCATATGATAGATACATTCCTGAGAGAGAAGCGATATGAACATGTTGGTTTCAGGGGCTTATTCTCAGAGGTGGGAAAGGACCTTATGCAGCGGCCAAACGAAGCGGTTACTATTCAAGACGGCGTATGTTCAATCGAGTTGGTGACCGCGATTTATCATGCGGCGCGGACAGGTTCCCGAGTCTATTTGCCGATCTCAAAGAACCACCCGCTATATGAAGGATGGATGCCATGAAACAGTGTTGGCGATGGTTTGGCCCTGCGGATACGGTCAGCCTATCAGATCTGCATCAGGTCGGGGTGCAGGGGATTGTAACGGCGCTTCACCAAATACCGCCAGGTAAGGTTTGGCACTCTCAATATATACAAGAGCGTATTGAACTTTTGCAGGGATGCGGATTTTGCTGGGAGGTCGTTGAAAGCTTACCCGTGTCAGAAGACGTCAAAACCAAGGGCGATAATTACGCGGAACATATTCAAGCCTACTGCACCAGTCTTGAGAATCTGGCCGCGGCAGGGATTAAAACCGTCTGCTACAACTTCATGCCCATCCTTGACTGGACCCGCACAGAGCTTCGTGCACGGCAAACACATGGCGGTACGGCGATGCAGTTCAAATTACTGCAATTTGCCGCCTTTGATCTTTGTATTCTCGAGCGTCCAAATGCCAAGGCTAGCTATTCTGCAGAACAGCAAAACGCGGCGTATAAAGCCTTTGACAGGCTGAATGAAGACGAAAAAACAGCGCTACAGCGCAATATCGTGGCTGGGTTGCCCGGTGCGAACGATAATTGGACAGTAGAAGACGTACGCAATCATCTAGACCGATATAAAGGTATAGATACTAATACTTTGCGTCAGAATCTTATCGATTTCCTTGCTCAGGTTATTCCAACTGCGGAGCGTTTGGGAATGCGTCTTTGCTGCCACCCAGACGATCCACCGTTTAGTTTGCTGGGCCTGCCCCGGATCATGTCTTCGACGGACGACTACGCGTTTATCCTCGGACAAATCAATACGCCTGCGAATGGTGCGACTCTGTGCACCGGCTCCCTTGGCGTAGCCCATGATTTCGACCCTGTCGACTTTGTAAAACGGCTTGGGCACCGGATTCATTTTGTGCACCTGCGTAATACAAGACGGCTTGCTGGCGGCGACCCGCAGCGACCTGACTTTTTTGAGGCTGCGCATCTTGAAGGCGACACTGATATGGTCGCGACGATCGAGGCATTGATGGCCGAGGAACGAAATCGTCGCAGCGAAGGCCGAGAAGATTGGGAGATTCCAATGCGCCCGGACCACGGTCAGGAATTGCTGTCAGATCTCAGCAGCGACGGCATGCCCGGCTATCCGTTGATCGGGCGGATGCGTGGGCTTGCAGAATTACGCGGGATCATGGCGGCTTTCGACCGCAGCGCCTAAACGCTATACATCCGGGCGCGTCAGCCGCAATATTTTGTCGTCTTCTTCAGGTGCCAGTTCCTCAAAATCGAAGTTGTCGAGGCGTGTGGCGCGTTTTCCTGCACGTTCAGCCGCCGTACTGATTTCATGAACGTCGCGCTGCGCTTGGCGAAAGTGCGTGTCCAGCTTTCCAACTCGTTCAACCACCAGTTCTACATCACGGTGCAGATGTTTGAGCGTTTTCCGTATGGCTCCTGCCTGTTCCCGCATCCGCGCGTCCTTGAGTATCGCGCGCATTGTGTTCAGCGTCGCCATGCACGTCGTCGGTGACACGATCCATACGCGCGCATCAAACCCTTTACGCACGATATCAGGGAAATTGGCGTGTAGCTCGGCGTAGACTGCCTCGGACGGCAAAAACATCAACGCACCATCGGCTGTTTCGCCTTCGATGATGTATTTCTCTGCGATGGCATTGATGTGTTTTGTAACCGCCGTCTTCATCTTCGCGACCGCGTCCTTCAGTTCCCAGTCTGTATCGGCGGCGCGCAATGCCTCATAGGCCTCAAGCGGGAATTTACTGTCGATGACAATCGGTCCGGGTGGGTTCGGCAGGTGGATCAAACAGTCAGCACGTTTACCATTGCTCAGGGTGTGCTGCATCTCGTAGCTGTCCGTCGGCAGCGCTTTGGAGACGATGTCGCGCAACTGGATTTCCCCGAATGCGCCACGGGTTTGCTTGTTGCTCAGAATATCCTGCAACGACAGCACATCACCTGACAGCTTGGTAATATTGTCCTGTGCCTTGTCAATCGCAGCCAGCCGTTCCTGCAATTGCGTCAGCGACGTGGTCGTTTGCTTGCTGGACCCGTGCAGCGACTCCTTCATACGCTCCTGCATCTCGGTCATCGAGCGTTGCGACCGCATCGCATTATCCGCCAACCGATCCTGCATATGTTGCTGGACAGACGCCAGGCGCGCTTCGACCGTTTGGATTACCTGCGTTTGCGCATTGGCCTGTGTGTCCGATACTGTTTGCAAGCCACCCCTCAGCTGCTCCTGCCCCGCCGACAGTTGCTGCACCTGCTGCCCGAGAATACCAATGTTGTGTGCCAGAGGTTCCGCAATTCGTGCAGATCGCCCCGCCGCCCGAACTGTCATTATCAACAACGCAAGAAACAGCAAAACCACCGCGCCACCAGCAATAACAGACAGTGTGAGAGGATCATTCAGATCAATCTGCGTGCCGGAAATCTCGATCATGTTCGGCCAAAAAGCCTTTCAATATCAGTTAGCTTCAACTCGACATAGGTCGGCCGACCGTGGTTGCACTGACCTGAATGAGGTGTTGCCTCCATCTCGCGCAGGAGCGCGTTCATCTCTTCGGCGCGCATCCGCCGCCCCGACCGGATTGACCCATGACACGCTACGCGGCTCAGAATAGCCTCGACTTTCGCTTGCACAAGGTTGGTCGCGTTTTGATCCGCCAACTCATCAAGAATGTCCAAAATCATCCCGCGCGCATCAACTGTTCCAAGGATTGCAGGCACCTCGCGCACCGCGATTGCATCACCACCAAAGGCCTCTATCGTCAGGCCGAATTGTTTAAGCTCATCCGCAATCTCAAGCAGCCTCATGCAGTCGTTGGAAGACAGCTCGATCACTTCGGGGATCAGCAATGACTGCGTGGCGACACCATTCTCTGCCATCTGTTTTTTCAGTTTTTCATAGACCAGGCGTTCATGGGCGGCATGCTGGTCCACGATCACCATGCCGGTAGCGGTCTGCGCAATGATGTAATTTTCGTGCACCTGCCCGCGTGCAGCACCTAATGGAAAGTCCGCAGACGGTTCCTGTTCGGGCTCTTGAGACGCGGATTCTGGCGTCTCGACCCTGCCCCACGGTGCTGATGTTTCTTGGAAAGCGGGCGCTTGTGCGTCATATGCGGCGTGCCGCGCTGATGTGCTGGGCCGGTCCATCTGGTATACGCGAGCACCAGTAGGCTCGGGTGTCATGGCGCCCAGAGTTGCCGCCGAAACCGTGGTAGAGGCGCGGTGCCCGGCTTCTGCCAAAGCATGTCGCAGCGCTGAAACGATCAGGCCACGCGCAACGCCGGGATCGCGAAAGCGCACTTCGGTTTTGGCGGGGTGCACATTGGCGTCCACCAGCTTGGGGTCACAGTCCAGAAAAAGCGCTGCCACAGGATGGCGGTCGCGGCTGAGAAAATCAAAATACGCGCCACGCAAAGCGCCGGTTAACAGTTTGTCACGCACCGGTCGCCCATTCACAAACAGAAACTGCGCAACAGCGGACCCTCTGGAGTATGTCGGTAGCGCAGCAAACCCGGTCAGGTGCAAACCTTCGCGTTCGGCATCGATTGCCAATGCGTTTTCTGCGAACTCCTTGCCCAGCACAGAAGACAGTCTGCCGTTTAACGCACCGAACAAATCGCCCTGCTCGGCTGACGCGTGAAAAACCTGCCGGTGCTTGCCCTCGCCGGACACATCGCGCAGCGTAAAATCGACAAAGGGTTCAGCCATCGCAAGACGCTTGACCACATCGGCTATCGCCTGTGCTTCCGCCCTATCTGTACGCAGGAACTTAAGCCGTGCGGGGGTCGCATAGAAGAGGTCGCGCAATGTAACCGTGGTACCGCTGTTGCAGGCTGCGGGCTTGATGGCGCCCGCACGGCCCCCTTCGACCAAGAGCTCTACGCCTTCTTCTCCGGCGATGCGTGTTGTGACAGTCAAGCGTCCTACCGCCGCCAACGACGGCAGCGCCTCACCCCGAAACCCAAAAGTGTGGATGTTCAGCAGGTCACTACCGTCAATTTTTGACGTCGCATGGCGGCTCAGGGCAAGCGGCAAATCATCTGCATTCATGCCGCAACCATCATCTGTGACGCGGATCAAGGTTTTTCCGCCATCGGCAAAATCGATCGTGATCCGGCGCGCACCGGCGTCCAACGCATTCTCAACCAGCTCTTTAACTGCGGATGCAGGACGCTCCACGACTTCGCCTGCAGCGATCCGGTTCACGGCCCCTTCGTCCAACTGACGGATAACAGGGCGCATTTCGCTTATATTGGGGTTTGTTTCGGCCATACCGCTATACCTAGCATAGCGCACAACGATTCTGAAACAGAATTCACCAGGTTCTCAACAGCGCATTATGAACGGCAAAGCGATACACTCCAGCGGGGACTATGCCGCGCGATCTGCGCCACCCCCGCGCAACCGGTGCGGCCCCCACAGTGCGGCCGTAGCCAGAATAAGCCCCGAAACCGTTGCGATCATACCCGCAGCAGACACGGTCGATGCGTACCCGAGCCATAGCGGCCCGTAGCCAGCCGCAACATACCCAACAACCGCCGACAGCACAGCAAACAGCACTGACCATGCGACCTGACCTTCAAGGCTGTTGGTCATCAGCCGTGCTGCTGCAGGCGGGCAAATGAACATCGCGATAACGATAATGCTGCCCACCGCGTCAAAGGCTGCAACGGCTGCAATCGCCGACACGATTACCAGCGCAAGACCTAAAGGTTGGGTGGCGATGCCAATGCTGCGCGCAAACCCTTCGTCGAAAGTAGATATTTTCAGGGGCCGCCAGAACACAGCCACGAACGCAATCACGCCAACCAGCGTTGCCACCATGCGCAAGAGTTCCACCGGCAGGCCAGACAACGCAACAGGATCAAACAGTGACGACCAGCCCGAGGCATCAAGCCAGATCAGGCTTTCCAGATTGCCATAGAGGGCATGTTCAACATCGAGGTGCACCGATGACGTGTCCGACTGTTCCAACAACAGAACGCCGCCTGCAAACATCGTTGTAAAAACCACACCCATTGCCGCGCCCGGCTCAATACGCCCAAGGCGGCGCACCAGTTCAATCGCGGCGACCGCAAATATTGCGGCAGTCGCAGCACCGATCAGCATGGGCCATGTGGAAATGGCACCGGTCACCAGAAAGGCGACCACAATACCCGGTAGAACCACATGGCTTATCGCGTCACCGATCAACGCCTGTTTACGCAGAACCAGAAAATTACCCGGCAAAGCGCAGGCAACTGCCACGCAGATACCGATCAGCAACGGTGTCAAAGACAGGGGGACGAACTCGGAACCGTTCATGCGCCGACACTCTGTGGGGCGGGGATACGCTTGTCGACCTCAACGATCTGGTCGGGCGTCAGCACCCGTTCGATCGGCAGCAACCCGTCATAATGCGCCGCTGCCGCCTCGAATGACGGATCACGCCGGATCAATTGCCAACGTGTTTCGTCCAACAGCGCCTTACCCGCGCGCGCGCGCCCTTCGTCGGTTGGTACGCCATCCGTACGCGCCCAGCCTGAACGCTGCAAAAGCCGCAAGGTTAGTCTTTCGTAAATCGGTTGCCCTTGGGCCAGTGCAAGCAGCCCCTGGCGCAGGTGCACCCGCTGCTGGTACCGTCGATGGTTCAGATAAGCTGCAAGAACCCCACGCTTAGGGGCAAACAGAAGCGACACAAGAAACAGCACAAATCCCGCCAGCACGATGATCGGGCCCGTTGGCATATCGGGCACTGCTGCGGAAATCGCCGCACCGACATAGGCTGCGACCCCGCCAATCATACCGGACACGATAACCACGGCATCTGTTTTATCCGTCCAAAACCGCGCCGTGACGGGTGGAATGATCAGCAACGCAACAATCAGGATCAACCCCACAATCTTGAGGCCGACCACCGTCACTGCAAGAACAATCCCCATCATGGCCAGATCAGTACGCTCTACGTTCTGTCCCGTGGCCGCTGCATATTCCGGGTCAAAAGACGCCAGCGTCAGCGGCCTGCGCAGCACTAGTACAAGGGCCAACGTCAAAGCTGCTGACGCCGCTACGATAAAAGCATCCGCCCGCAACATGCCTGCTGTTGAGCCAAGCAAAAAGCCCTCAAGCCCCGCTTGCCTGCCGATATTCATAGACTGGATGATGGTCAACAAGACGATCCCCAGCCCGAAAAAGACAGAGAGCACCGCACCGATGGCCGCGTCTTCCGCCAGCCGAGTTCGTGTTGTCAGCCAGTGTACGATCAAAAGCCCTAAACCTGCAGATACAGCTGCCCCCGCCAACAAACCTATGAGATTGCGGCCTTCACCGCCAAGCAGCACCATTACCATAAAGGCGATGCCCACACCGGGCAGTGTCGCATGCGATATTGCATCACTGACCAACGCTCGTTTGCGCAAAAAAAGGAAGGTTCCGCCGACACCGGCCGCCATGCCCAACAGCATCGCGCCAATCGTCACCAGAGTAGCGTTGTACCCTAGTTGCAAAAGAAGCGCATCGGCAATCATCTGTTACCCCAGCGTACCGTTCAACTGTTCCATTTGTGCTGCAGCAAGACGCCCACCGTAAGCTTCTTGCAGGTTCTGCGTGGTAAACACATCTTCTACAGCGCCCTCAGCAATTTTGGTGGTATTGATGAGGAATACGTGGTCGAAATATTCCTGAACCGTCGTCAGGTCGTGATGCACAGCGACAACCGTTTTGCCCGCATCACGCAAAGATTTGAGCACGCTGATAATCGCTTTTTCTGTGGCTGCATCGACACCAGCAAAGGGTTCATCAAGCACATAGAGATCAGCGTCTTGTGCCAGCGCACGCGCCAGAAACACACGCTGCTGCTGCCCGCCGGACAGCTGTCCAATCTGGCGCTTGGCGAATTCTTCCATGCCGACACGACGCAGACACGCCTCGGCTTCGGCATGATGCTTGCCGGTCATGCGACCCAACAAACCCAACCGCGGATAAAGCCCCATCAGGACAACATCTATGACGCGCGTCGGAAAATCCCAATCAACGCTCGCGCGTTGGGGGACATAGGCAATTCGATCCTGCGCTTTTTGTAAGGGTTCACCAAAAACGTGCACCTGGCCCGACAGCGGTTTGACGATACCCAAAGCGGCCTTCAACAGCGTCGACTTACCGGCACCGTTCGGCCCGATGATGGCTGTCATCGAACCGGGCACAACGGTCATATCCACCGAAAAGACGGCGGGCTTTTGACCATACGAAACCGTGAGACCAGTAATCGCCAAAGGCGACGTGACTACCGCGGTATCGGGTGTTGAAATACCGTCTTGTGTTGCAAGGGACAGGGTCATCGGATCAGCTACTCACTGTTAGTTTGCCAAGGCGTCCGCCCGCAGGCACTTCGGCCCCGAGCGCGCGCGCGATGGTGGTTGCATTGTGGTCGATCATTCCGAGATACGTGCCTTCGTATGTCCCCTCCGGCCCCATTGCGTCGCTAAAGAGCGACCCGCCGATGCGCACCTCGTGGCCACGCGCGGCGGCCCCTTCGATCAGCGCACGCATATTACGATCAGACACCGAGGTCTCAACAAAGACCGCACGAATATCACGCTCGACCAGAGTGGTGACCAGATCGGATATACGATTCAGGCCCGCTTCACTTTCAGTCGAAATACCCTGCACACCCATCACTTCGAAATCATAGGCCTTGCCGAAGTACCCGAATGCGTCATGCGCTGTCACGAGCACGCGCTGCTCGGGTGCAAGTTTCTCAAGAGACTTGCGTGTGTAGGCATCAAGGGCTGTGAGCTCTTCTTTGTAGGCTTCGGTTTGCGCGGCGAACACTTCCGCGCCATCCGGATACGCCTCGGTCATTGTGATGCGCACCTGCTCGATTACTTTCGCCCAAAGCGTTGCATCCATCCAAACGTGTGGGTCGAACCGGCCTTCATAATCCTCATGTCCAAGCAACAGGTCGCGCGGCAAGCCTTCAGCCACAGGCACAACCTTGTTTTTCCGCGCAAGGTCTTGGAAAAAGTTTTCCATCTGCGCTTCGAGATACAGGCCATGCCACAAAACGAGGTCAGAGCGCGTCATCGCAACAATATCGCTGCGCGTCTGACGGTAGGCATGCGGATCAACGCCCGCGCCCATCAATGACTTTACCGTCACAAGGTCACCACCGACGATCCGCGCTGCATCCGCGATCATGCCAGTTGTGGCGACAATATCCAATCCGCCCGCCGCGAAAGCGCGGGGTGCCGTCAGGCCTAACGATGCCGTGGCTGCTAGGCCACCCAAAAAGCTGCGACGTGAAGTACCAAAATCTTTGCCCGTGTGGCTCATTTCAAAAACTCCTAGTGGATGAGACTGAATATGAGAGTCATTCGCAGAAAGTCAACTGTATTGAGAATAATTCGCATGTACAAAAGCCCCTAAATGGCGCAAATGGCGCATAAATAGGCAATATGACGCCGCGTGAGCATGCTTGCCAAGGTTTCGGCGGCATGCGACGGTCGATTTGTCTTTGGTCTGAGGCATACGCCATGCATACAAAAAACATGACAAAACCCACGGATACGGTTGCGCATCAGCTGCCGCAGGTCACACAGCCGCGCAACCCCGGTTGTGCGCTCGACATGGATTGGGTCACGCATGTGCAGGCGAATACTTCGGCGATAGAACGCCGTGCCGCCAGTTTGCCGGCGCGCAGATCGGTTAAGAAATCGCATCAGGCTGCTTGGCTGTGTCGCGCTGTGTCCTGCATTGACCTGACAACACTGTCTGGCGATGACACCGAACAACGGGTTGCGCGACTATGTGCAAAGGCACGCCAACCTGTTTCAGCCGATATACTAGAGCAGCTTGGCCTGCCTGGCCTTACGACTGGTGCGGTTTGCGTTTACCATGAAATGATCCCCGCGGCCGTACGGGCGCTGGAGGGCACCGCAATCCCTGTAGCCGCCGTCAGCACAGGGTTTCCCGCCGGACTATCCCCGCTGCACCTGCGGATTGCCGAGATTGAAGAAAGCGTCAAAGCGGGCGCTTCTGAAATTGATATCGTTATTTCCCGACGACATGTGCTTTCCGGCGATTGGCAGGCTCTTTATGACGAGATGAAAGCCTTTCGCCGTGCCTGTGGCGACGCGCATGTCAAAGCGATCCTTGCCACAGGAGAACTGGGCAGCCTGCGCAACGTCGCGCGCGCCTCGCTCGTTTGCATGATGGCGGGTGCCGATTTCATCAAGACATCAACCGGCAAGGAAAGCGTGAACGCCACGCTGCCTGTGACGCTGGTGATGGTGCGTGCCATTCGGGACTTTTACGAACAAACAGGGTACCGCGTCGGCTACAAACCCGCAGGCGGCATTTCCAAGGCCAAAGACGCAATCACATACCTCGCACTTATGAAAGAAGAGCTTGGCGACCGGTGGTTGCGACCGGATCTATTCAGATTTGGCGCGTCTTCCCTGCTCAACGATATCGAACGACAGCTTGAACACTATTTGACCGGCAACTATTCCGCCGGATACCGCCATGCCAGCAGCTAACCGCAAAAGAGAAGCTCTATGACCGTTTCGGAAATTTTTGAAACAATGGACTACGGCACAGCGCCGGAAAGTGCTGCCGAAAGCCTTGCATGGATCAACCGTCACAAAGGCAAATTCGGTCATTTCATCGGCGGTAAATTTACCAAGCCCGGCGCGCTGTTCGACACCCGCAACCCGGCAACTGGTGAAGTTTTGGCGCAGGTCAGTCAGGCGAAATCCACAGACGTGACCAAAGCCGTAGCTGCCGCCCGTAAAGCGCAACCCAAATGGGAAGCACTGGGCGGTGCGGCGCGCGCGCGATACCTCTATGCTATCGCGCGGCTTTTGCAAAAACACAGCAGGCTTTTCGCCGTTCTGGAAACCCTTGATAACGGCAAACCGATCCGCGAGACGCGCGACATCGACGTGCCCCTGGCGCAGCGGCATTTCTACTTTCACGCGGGTATGGCGCAGTTGATGGAGGACGAGCTCCCCGGCCGGCAGGCGTTGGGTGTATGTGGTCAAATCATCCCGTGGAACTTCCCACTGCTGATGCTGGCGTGGAAAATCGCACCTGCCTTGGCAATGGGCAACACCGTCGTGCTCAAACCCGCTGAATACACGCCGCTGACTGCCCTGCTGTTCGCCGGGATCTGCACCGAGGCGGGGCTACCCGACGGCGTGGTAAACATCATCACAGGCGACGGGGACGTGGGCGCAGCACTGGTGGCCGCCGATGTGGACAAGATCGCATTTACCGGATCGACCGAGGTAGGTCGCCGCATCCGCGAGCAGACGGCAGGCACCGGCAAGGCGCTGACGCTCGAGCTTGGGGGTAAATCGCCTTACATCGTGTTTGATGATGCCGACATCGACAGCGCCGTGGAAGGACTGGTTGATGCGATCTGGTTTAATCAGGGGCAGGTCTGCTGCGCCGGGTCACGCCTTTTGGTGCATGAACCCGTGTCCAAGCGTTTTCACGCAAAACTGCGCGCCCGCATGGACAAGCTGCGCCTTGGTGATCCGTTGGACAAAAGCATTGATGTGGGTGCCATCGTTGATCCCCAGCAGCGCAAGCGCATCGACGACATGGTGCGCCAAAATATAGCGGGCGAGACATATGTCGCCGCGGGTCCAGTGCCCGAGAGTGGTTGCTTTTATCCGCCAACGCTCATTTCCGGGCTGCACCCTGCGGATACCTTGATGCAAGAAGAAATCTTTGGTCCCGTGCTTGTATCCACGACGTTCAGAACCCCTGCCGAAGCGGTACAGCTAGCCAATAACACACGCTACGGCCTTGCCGCGACCGTGTGGAGCGAGAACATCAACCTTGCGCTGGATATCGCGCCCAAACTCGCCTCAGGTATCGTGTGGATCAATGGAACCAACATGATGGATGCGGCCGCAGGCTTTGGCGGCGTCCGCGAAAGCGGTTTTGGCCGCGAGGGGGGATGGGAAGGCCTAAGCGGCTACACCAAACCCAAGGGTAAGCCAAAGCCGCTGAAGTCGATCAAGGCCTTTGAGGGCAACGCGCCCGCAAAGGACGCGATTGACCGCACCGCCAAGCTGTATATCGGGGGCAAGCAAACCCGTCCCGACAGCGGCTATTCAAAGCCGGTCTGGGGAAAATCATCCGCGCTGTTGGGCCATGTGCCCTGTGCAAACCGCAAAGATGTGCGCAACGCGGTGGAAGCAGCACACACCGCCAAATCATGGTCCAAGACCACCGGTCATCTGCGTGCCCAAATCCTGTACTATCTGGCAGAAAACCTAAGCGCGCGGGCCGATGAATTCGCGTCACGCCTGAACGAGATGCAGGGCGCAAAAACTGGCGCGGAAGAAGTAGAGGCATCCGTCAACCGATTATTCACCTATGCATCATGGGCCGACAAATTCGACGGTCAGGTACATGGCGTACCAATTCGCGGCGTTGCATTGGCCATGAAAGAGCCTGTGGGCGTGATCGGCATTCTATGCCCGAACGAGGCCCCCCTTTTGGGTCTTATCTCATGCATGGCACCTGCCGTTACGATGGGCAATCGCGTTATTTTGGCCGCGTCTGAGGCATATCCGCTTGCGGCAACCGACCTTATCCAAGTGCTGGAAACTTCGGATATTCCAGCGGGTGTCGTCAATATTCTGACCGGCGCGCATGCAGACATTGCAGGCCCGATGGCGGGTCACATGGATATCGACGCGGTGTGGAACTTTGGGTCAGGCGATCTGTGCAAGACTGTGGAAAGCGCGTCAGCAAGCAATCTGAAAAGAACATGGGTCAACAACGGCAAAGCGTGCGACTGGTTCGGATCAGAGGGCCACGGCCGTCCGTTTCTTGAAGCGGCGACAGAGGTGAAAAATATCTGGGTGCCCTACGGGGAATGACCCCTAAATCGACGCTTCGTAGACAAAAATGCAAAGCCGTTCCGCCTCTCATAGCGAGAAGCGGAACAGAACATTAATTTGCTGGCGTCGTTTCCAGCCCGACGGGCTGCCCGACAACAACAAAGTGCAGCCCATCAGGATCAAGCAACTCGCCTGCAACGCGCTTGACCCCTTCAACCGTCACAGCGTCGACGCGGTCATTACGGGTGGCGATATAATCAATCGGCAGGTCTATAAGCTGCATGCCAACCATGATGTTCGCGATCCGCCCATTGCCATCAAACCGAAGCGGGTAAGCGCCTGTAAGATAGGTCTTGGCGTTCTCTACCTCTTCGGCAGTCACGCCTTCTGATGCAGCTTTCTCCCACTCGGCACGGATCACCTCAATCGCTTCGGCAATACGATCATTCGCGGAACTCACGGCGCCAATATAGATATCGCCCAGATCCTTATTGGCGAGGTACGAATAAACCCCATAGGTCAGGCCGCGCTTGGCGCGTACTTCGTCCATCAACCGGCTCTCGGAGGACCCGCCGCCAAGGACGTGATTTAGAACGATCGCCGTGAAGTAATCGGGATGATCCTGCGCAATCCCGCGCTGCGCAAAGCGTGTCACCGACTGGGGCGTTTCAAAAGGCACAACTGTCACACCACCCGCGAAATCAACTTCGGCGGCAGGTGGCATAGGCGCACCTGTCGCAGGTAAATCACCCAGCAGGTCATCCAAGAGCACAGAGAGTTCTTCTTCGGTGATGTCACCAACCGCGCCGATATAGATACGGTCACGCGCCAGAACACTGCTATGTGCTTGGATCAGATCTTCCTTTGTAAGTGCCGCGACACTCTCCAGCGTGCCACTGAGCGACGTCGCATAGGGGTGATTGCCAAAGGCAATGCGGTCCATCGCGCGGCTCGCCAGTTCATCAGGTTTTTTAGCGTCGGATTCGATACCACTAAGGACCTGCGCCCGAACACGTTCAATCGCATCATCATCAAAGCGCGGCTCTTGAATAGCGGCCTTTAGCAATGCTACGGCTTCATCGCGATTTTCTGTCAAAAAGCGTGCTGACAGGGACAAAGCATCATCATCGACCCCCATGGAAATCGACGCGGCCAGACCTTCAACGGCGCGCGTATATTCGCGCGAATCCATGTCTGCTGCGCCCTCTTTCAAAAGGGCTGTCATCAGGTTGATCGCGCCACGCTTACCAGGCGCATCCAGCGACGCACCACCGCGAAAGCGAATCTCAAGCGCCATGAAAGGGATCGATTGATCCTTAACCAGCCAAGCGGTCAAACCGCCCTCTGTCTTGACCTCTTTGATATCGACAGAGGCACTGACCGGCAGCACATATAGCAGGACAGCAAAAATCGAAATTAATACTCTTTTCATTTTGTGATCCTCTCACGCATCGCAACGGTCACTGGGTGACCTCTTCGCGCATTAGCCAGCCTGTTACCGACGCCCGTTTGTCGAAAACGTCACGCGCTGCAGCCATGATATCCTCTTCCGTGACCGCTTGCAGTATGTCCGGCCATGCTTGCACATCCTCAACCGTCAGACCCGACGTCAACGCCTGCCCGTAGCGGTTCGCAATCCGGTCAACATCATCGCGGGCATAGATCTGATCGGCACGTATCTGAAACTTGATCCGCTCCAGCTGCTCTGCATCCACGCCTGTTTCCAGAAATTTGGCCAAAGCGGCATCCATCGCATCTTCGGCCTCTTGCAGCGTGACGTCAGGGCGCGGCGCCACGATGATATTGAATGTCGTATCGTCAAGCGACACAGGCCGATAGAAACTGCCTGTGAACAGCGCAACTTGCTGATCGAATTGCAACTCTTCGGTCAGAAACGACGTCGTACCGCCGCCCAAAATCTCACTTAGGAAAACCAGCGCTGCTGCTTGCTCTTGCGCGCCAGAGTCCCGCTCAGGCGCCAGATAAGTCCGCCTCACATAGGGCTGCGCCACGCGCGCGTCACGATAGACCAAACGCCGCTCTGCCGTTTGCGGTGGCTCTTGCGTCCGAACACGCACCGGCAGTTCGGGGTTCGCAGGAATTTTGCCGTAATGCTCTTCGGCAAGTGCGCGTACTTCTTCGGGTGTGACGTCGCCGCTTACGACCAAGATAGCATTATTGGGGGAATAATAGATGTCATAGAAGCCCAATGCGTCTTCCATATCGAGAGTTTCCATCTCGTGCATCCACCCGATGATTGGCACACCATAGCGATGGTTGAGATATTGCGCGGCGTTCATCTGCTCACCGAACAATGAACCAGGGTTATTCTCGGTCCGCTGGTTTCGTTCTTCGATGATGACATCGCGCTCGGTCAGGATGTTATTTTCGGTCAAACGGATGTTTTTCATCCGGTCCGCTTCCATCTTCATCATCAGCCCAAGCCGGTCGGCAGCGACGCGCTGGAAATAGGCGGTGTAATCGTAAGAGGTGAACGCGTTGTCCCGTCCGCCATTGCGCGCCACGGTGGATGATAGCTCTCCCTCGGCCATCGTGTCCGTTGCCTTGAACAGCAAATGCTCAAGAAAATGGGCAACGCCGGATGATCCGATAGGTTCGTCGGCAGACCCGGCACGGTACCACAGCATATGCTGCACCACTGGTGCGCGGTGGTCTTCAACGACAACCACATCCATACCGTTATCCAGCGTGAAGGTTGTCACCACCTCGTCGCTGGCCCCTGCCAGTACAGGAAAAAGCGCCGCAAGCGCCGCAATAGCAGTCAATCGGAACATCTGCTGTCCTTTTTGCAAAATGAACGTGCCTCTTCGTGAAAGAAAGTACGATGCAACCGCCCATGTTCAAGGCACGCTAGCAGGAATGTGAGCAGATTTATCGGGTTTTGGTGTAGTTCGGCAAGGTGATTTACTGGGGCGGCGGGAAGCTCGGGGTGCGTGCGCCAGCACGCCGCCATGCTTCGGCAGTGCTGCGCGCATCAAGCGCCTGATTTCTATAGACTTGGCCGTACAAGTCTTGATTGAACAGCCGGAATTGCGTGAAACGCGATTGTTTGCGACGGAATTCCGCATCCTCCGCGGCCAAAGCGGTCCGGATTTCAGGCGTCACACCAAACCGGCTTGCCGCTGAAACCAGCGCACCATCAGACGACGGGATAGGCCCGTTTGCATCCTCAGGCCGCCCGCCAAGCGCCGTGACTGCCCCTGCAATAGGGTCGATATCAGTGCGGTTGCCCTGGCCCGGCGTAGGCGGCGGTAACTGATCCAGACGATCGGGTATCGTAAGCTCGGCGCTTGGCTCGACGACAAACTCGTCTGGCCCGGTGGAAGTAGAGTTCAACTGCACGAGGCCCTGATTGCTACAGGCAGCCAAGCTTGTAAGTGTCAGGATAAGAGCCAAAGTGCGGCACATGTCGTCTCTCCTTGCGGTTACCACTAGATACGCCAGAGCGGCGTGCCTTGTCACTGGCCTTTTTTTGTATCTTTTTTGTCGTCGGATGTGAAGAAAACCAACCCGATAGCGCCTGCAAATATGAAAACGTCTGCCAGATTGAAGACAAACGGATTGTTTACCCCGCAGCAAGACGTGTTCAGAAAATCCAGCACATAGCCGTAGAGGACGCGATCAAATACATTTGCCAGCGCCCCGCCAACCAACAGCCCTGCTGCTACATAAGCCCAAAAGCCCAGCGCGCTGCGGTATGCCCAGATCAGAACGAACGTGCAAATGACAACGGCCATTGCGATCAGAAACCATCGCGACGCGTCGGACGCGCCGTCAAAAAGGCCAAAGTTTATACCGCGGTTCTCACCATAGCGAAAATTCAGAAGGGGCGGCAGTACGTCGATGGTTCGAATGCGCCACAGCTCCATGACATGGATCACGACATACTTGCTGATCTGGTCGATCAGAAAGGCCACTGCCGCCGAGATATAGAGCCACCGCATCAACAATACCCTTAGTGGCGGAAATGGCGCATGCCAGTAAAGACCATGGCCAGGCCGGCATCGTCCGCAGCGGCAATCACTTCGTCGTCCCGCATCGACCCACCCGGTTGGATCAAGGCCGTTGCACCGGCTTGGGCTGCGGTTACAAGGCCGTCCGCAAAGGGGAAGAACGCATCTGATGCCACGACAGACCCTTGGGTCAGCGGTGCGGGCAGTCCCATCACCTCTGCCATATCTTGCGCCTTGCGTGCCGCGATACGTGTGCTGTCCACACGGCTCATTTGTCCGGCACCCACACCGACAGTCGCACCGTCCTTAACGTAGATGATCGCGTTGGACTTAACGTGTTTGGCGACCGTCCAAGCGAACAGCATATCTGCCATTTCCTGCTCGGATGGCGCGCGCTTGGTGACGACTTTCAAATCTGCAGCGCCAATGCGTCCTACGTCTTTGTCCTGCACCAGATAGCCGCCAGATACCTGCCGCATGGTAAGTGCGGCAACGGCCGGATCAGCAAGACCATCCGTAGTCAGCAAACGCAGGTTCTTTTTTGCCGCAAAAATCGCGCGTGCGTCTTCATGCGCGCCGGGTGCGATAACGACTTCGGTGAAGATACCCGTGATCTCTTCCGCCGTTGCAGCATCCAGTGGTTGGTTCAGCGCAATGATACCTCCGAAAGCAGAGGTCCGGTCGCAATTAAAGGCACGGCTGTACGCTTCTTTCAGGGTCGTTCCACGCGCGACGCCACAGGGGTTCGCGTGTTTTATAATGGCACATGCTGGCCCTTGGGCAGGGTTGAATTCGCTTACCAGCTCGAACGCAGCGTCAGTGTCGTTGATGTTGTTGTAGCTTAGCTCTTTTCCCTGATGCTGCTGCGCAGTTGCAACACCGGGGCGCGCCGATCCATCCGCATAGAAAGCTGCTGCCTGATGAGGGTTTTCGCCATATCGCAGGGTTTGCGCCAATCGGCCGCCGAAAGTGCGGCGGCGGGGTGTTTCGCCAACTTGTTCCGCCATCCATGTGCTAACCGCGGTGTCGTAGGCCGCGGTACGTGCATAAGCTGTCTGCGCAAGCCTTTGGCGCAGCGCATAGGTGGTCTGGCCGTCGTTTGTCTCAAGCGCATCAATCACCGCGCTATAATCCTCGATATCGACGACAACGGTCACAAAACCATGATTCTTGGCGGCAGAGCGGATCATCGCAGGGCCACCGATATCTATATTCTCGATCACCTCGGCGTAAGCTGCGCCTTTGGCAACCGTTTCTTCGAACGGGTAAAGATTGACGACGACCAGATCGATCGCGCCAATGCTGTGTTCATCCATCGATGCGACATGATCGTCATTGTCGCGCAGGGCCAGCAAACCACCATGTACGACTGGATGCAGCGTCTTGACGCGCCCATCCATCATTTCCGGAAAACCGGTGACGTCGGCCACATCTTTGACGTCTAGCCCCGCATCCCGCAGCGCTTTGGCCGTACCGCCAGTAGACAGCAGTTCAACACCGCGCGCAGCAAGCGCCCTACCCAGATCAACCAGCCCTGTCTTGTCGGATACGGAAAGAAGCGCGCGGCGCAGAGGGGCAAGGTCGGTCATGCAAAATTCCTTTGGGCAGTCTAAACGGTTATCTCAAGCGTGTCGCGATTGAGATCCCGCACGCCAATGGCAGTTTCCTGCGCTTTGGACAAGGACCAGCGGACACGCGTGGCGTATGACATAGCCCGACCCGAAAGGACAATCTGATTTGATGCGCGCGGCTTCAGACGACCGGTTTCAAGATACACCGACGGCTCAAGACGCAGGTTTTGCCCGCCATCATGGCGGAACACCCAAATCTCTCCGCTTTTCAGGGCCATTGAGACAGCCGCACCGCCCAAATCGATGGCCGCATCAACCTCGGGATGCAGATGGAACCGGATATCGAACGAAATGCCCTTAAGTTTGCCCGCGTCCAGCGCCAGATCGAAACGTCGCTTTTCTGCATCCGTCAGGGCCAGCAACATGTCTTCTCCAGCGATACCGCGCCCGTCGAAGGTAATTTCCAACGTGCGGGCATGCGTCAGTCCGTGGGTAGGCACGAACCCGTTGTGACCGCCCTGAAACTGCAGCCCGTCAAAGGCGTGTCCTATTTCTATCGGGACCTGAGTGGGTCCTTCGATCAATTCCTCTCGTCCTGTTGCAGGATCGACGGGACCTAACCGCGCGCTTGAATAGCCGTCCAGCGACAGCGTCGAATGCGACGGCGTTGCTCTGCCTGCGCGCCGCCATTCCGGTCCAAACGTGCGACCCGACCCACAGTTAACTACCAATTGCCGCCGCCCCGAGGTCAGCTCGAACGCCAGTGTCGATGCGTGCGCATTAAAAGATGCACGCCCTTGCGGTGGCGTGCTGGCATCCACAATCACGCTGGTGCGCCCGGCAGACAGACGTGCGAACCCCATCGACAGCCCATCCGGTTGCCTATTTTTCACGCGCGCCTGCGCCAAAGCATGATCCAGCCACCCTTCCGGCCCACGCCCACCACCATGAAACCTTGCCAGACTTCCATCCGCATGCCGCAAAGTACGCAACGTTGGTGCAATACGTTCTATGGCATCAAGATGTTCAGCGGGCGGTGTATAGTCCGCTTCCGAAAGGGCCGCAGCAGCCCAAGTCAGCAAGGTAAACACCTCAAGCAAGTCTTCGGGGTTGCGCGACGGCAGCCCACCTTGCGTATCAATCTGGGTGCGGCATTCGCGCGCCAATGCTTTGACGGCTGGAAGCGCCTGCGCCTGCATCCCTTCCAGCGACAACCCTGCATAAATCAAGCCAGTCAGCGCCTCGAAACGGGGCAGCCCATGCGCTGCCGCTTGCCAGCGCCGTGCCAGAAAATGCGTCTGCCGGTAGAGGCTGGCATAAAACGCGTCGCTGTCTGGCCCTTCGGTGCCACGCAGCAGAAAGATCGCGTGGTTAATCCATCGGATCAGACGGCGACCTGTCAACTCGGGCGTCCAACCTGGACCGCGTCCGCGCCCGTATCTCTCTATCCAACCCCACAGCCATTGCTGCGCCATATCGCGTGCGGGTGCGTCGCCAACAGCGGCCAGATCATCAAGCCAGTCGAACCCGTTTAACTCGAGCGCGAAATCAGAATTCGGCGCGGGCAATTCCCAAAGGTCAGCGCCTTTTTGTTCAAGCAGGTGGCCCGCAAACAAAAAGTTCCCAGCCAACAGCTGACGCCCACGGGCAAAGCTGCCGATGGTACGGGGTTCGGGGCTGGACACAAAGCCAACCGCACGCGCTTGCATCCTTCCGACACGGGCGGCATGCCACCTATTCAGAAAATGCACCTTCTTGGCCGCAAAACTGTTGTTATGGGACATCATGATCTCTGCCTGGCGCGCTCTGCCGGCGCTTTTGACAATGATAGCGCGGCACCCGCCGCGAGTCACCGCTCTTTTCTAGGCCACGCGGAATTTGGATAGCGCGAGGTCAGGTGCCTTTGGTCAAAGCCGCAATATAGAAGCCGTCCAGACCGCCGCGTTCGCCCCAATAATCTGGTCTGATACGCAAACCGCCTTCGTCGCTGCGCCACGCCTCGTCGATACCCTCCAGCTCGAGCGCTGCCGTATCAACATGCATATCAGAATGACGCGCCAAAGCTTCGTCTACCTGCACTTCACCTTCGTCGGGCAATATAGAACAGGTACAAAAGACCATCCGACCCCCGGGTTTCAACAGTGTCCAGGCGTGGTCAATCAACTCTGCTTGCATCTCGATCAATGCGCCAAACTCAGATCCGTCCTTGGCGTGCGGCAGGTCGGGATGACGCCGGATCGTACCAGTTGCAGAACACGGCGCATCCAGCAAAATCGCATCAAACTGACCCGTCGTCGACAACGCATCTTGAACCAGCAGCTCGGCTTGTAGCCCCGTTCTGGCCAGATTTTCCCTCACCCTCTGCATACGCCCTTCCGAATCATCTACAGAAATGACGCGCGCCCCGGCAGCGGCTAACTGCATCGTTTTGCCACCGGGGGCGGCGCAAAGATCAAGGATGCTCTCGCCTTCTTGTGGGCGCAGAACCTTAACGGGCAAAGCAGCCGCCGCATCCTGCACCCACCATAATCCATCATCAAAGCCCGCCATGGTCGTGACCTGCCCTGCACCCGCTACGCGTACTGATCCTGTCGGTAAAAGAATGCCATTGGTCAGCTTTGCCACGGCAGCGGGGTCACCCTTTGCGGTCAGGTCCAGCGGAGCACCGGCAAAATGAGCCAGTTCCATCGCGGCCATCGCCTCGGCGCCCCACGCCTCGACCAAGGGGCCGCGCAACCATTTGGGCAAGCGGGGCGCGCGCAACTCGTTCCATGCTTCAGGGCCATCCGCCGCAGTTTTGCGCAATACCGCGTTCGTCAGCCCCTTCAGGTGGCCATAGTGTTTGTGCCGCGACACCAATTCGACAAAGCTGTTTACGACACCATGCGCCGCTTCACCCGCGCACAACTCGACAGTCCCCACGCGTAAAGCATTGCGCACAGTCAGCGGCGGGTACTTCTTAAGGTGCTTTTGCAGCAGCCGGTCCGCCCGTTCCATCCCACGCAACGTTTCATTTGCCAGCCGCGCCGCCCGCGCGCGATCTTCCGGCGCAAGCTTGTCCAACGCGCCTGCGCCTAAAAGCTCGGCCATCAGACGGCCTTCGCCCAGTATCTGATCCAGCAGGTAAACAGCGCTGCGGCGGGCGGGTAATCCGGTATCGGCCATGCATCTCTCTTGGTTGAATTGTCTCAGCCGACTTGTCGGCGCAGTCAGGGGACGTATATCAATGCACAGGCCCAAGGACAGAGCGAAATGACCGATACACCCGAAGAAAACGATCCGCCACAACACCTGCCACCAGCAGCACAGCGTGCGCTGGCCGAAGCTGAAGAGCGGCGCAAGAAAGCGAAAGAGCTTGAACTGCCAACCGAACTGGGTGGTCGCGAAGGCCCGGAACCCGTCCGCTTCGGTGATTGGGAGAAGAAAGGGATCGCCGTAGATTTTTAGAGGCCGGCTGAGCTTTTCAACCGGCCATTAAAACGTATGTCCCTGACTGAGCGTGATAAATCAACGGAGGCGGAATTCAGCCAAATCGCCCTCGCCTCTGTCTGACGTAAATTTGATACGATCGCCTGCGGCCTGCACTTCCTGACAGTTGTAGCCCAGAGCGTCACCTGCCCAAAATAGATCACGGCAGAAGTATCCTTCACGCCACGTCCACTTTCCGGTTACCGGCCAAGCCGCGCCGTAACCCGAGATTTCGCCGCTTTCGCTGACTTCGATATTAACGAATGGACGCTTAAGCTCTTTGCCTTTGACCAGAGCCACAAATGTGTCCTGATCTTCAACTTTAGAAAATTCAGCCATAGCGGCGGTGCCCGCAAATACGACTGCGGCTGTGGCGTAGAAAATATTCATCAAGCGCATCTGATAGACCTCCGAAAAGCTCTTGTTATTCAGTGTACGCAAAAGTCTCCGGTATGGATCACTTTGCTCAGATGCAGATGTGTCGCAGATCAGTCGTTTTTCAAGCCCAGAACGTCAAGCATATCATAAGCCCCGGGTGCGCGACCCCGCGCCCAGACCGCCGCCTTAATCGCACCGCGTGCGAATACCGCCCGATCCGTTGCCATGTGACGCAGAACAATTCGCTCGCCTGTCGCGGCAAACAAGACGTCATGTTCACCGACAATATCGCCACCACGCACGGCGACAAAGCCAATGTCGCCTTTTTTGCGTGCGCCGGTGATCCCGTCGCGGCCACGGTCCGCGACGTCGTTCAAAGCGACACCCCGGCCCTCTGCCGCAGCCTCGCCCAACATCAAGGCCGTACCAGAAGGCGCATCGACTTTTTGGTTATGATGCGATTCGATAATTTCGATATCATAGTCTTCATCCAATGCCGCGGCGACGCGTTTGGTCAGTTGTACCAGCAGGTTCACGCCAAGGCTCATGTTGCCAGCGCGAACAATGGTCGCCCTTTTTGCAGATTCATCCAGCGCCGCGATCTCGGCGTCGGTCATGCCTGTTGTGCCAATGACATGCACCGCGCCTGACCGTGCCGCGGCTTGCGCAAATGCAATTGTCGCGGCGGGGGCCGTGAAGTCTATGATCGCGTGCGCGTTTTGCAGGGCGACATCGATATCATCCGTGACAATCAAGCCGCGCGCGGCCCCGCCGAGAATCTTGCCCAGATCTGCGCCTACCCACGCATGGCCTGACCGCTCGACAGCTGCGGACAGTTCGACCTGATCGGAAGCATCTGCTGTTTCCACCAACATGCGCCCCATGCGCCCCGATACGCCTGTGATCGCGATTTTCATAGGATTGGTCATCATTTGCTCCCACTTTCCGGTGTTACGACGCGTCTTAGCCTGCCAAGCAACGCTTGGCAAAGGGGCAGTGACCGCTTAGATGAAGGCTATGGCTAAGAACAAATTTCACGATGGCCCCGGGCCATCCCAAAGGCAACTGCGTGTTGGCGAAACAATCCGCCGCGCATTGTCCGATGTATTGGCGCGCGGCGACGTTCACGACACCGACCTGAACAGGTTGTCGGTGACAGTGGGAGAAGTGCGCACGTCCCCCGACCTCAAGATCGCCACTGCCTATGTGTTGCCGCTCGGAGGTAAAGGCCGTGACGAAGTCATAGCGCTTCTGGCCCGCAACAAAGGCGAATTGCGCCGCTTGGTCGCCAAGAAGCTAACGTTGAAGTTCGCACCCGACTTGCGGTTTCAACTGGACGAAACCTTTGACCGGATGGATGAGACGCGCGAGATGCTTAGCCGCGCCGAAGTGCGCCGTGATACCAACACTGACACCGCAGGGGACGCGGGCCAGGAATGAAACAACTTTGGACGATGCTGCTATTGCTCTGCGCCCTCGGGGCTCCGGCGGGCGCTGTGTCGTGCGAAAAGATTTCATTTGAGGGCGCCGACTACACGGTATGTACGGTGGATGCCCGTACGCAAAAGCTGGCGTTGTTCCTGCGCGACGACGAAGGCGACATCTACGGCCAATTCTCTTCGATCGACAACGCATTAAGCGAACGCGGCGAGAGGCTCAGTTTTGCGATGAACGCAGGCATGTACCACGAAGACCGTTCACCCGTAGGCCACTATATCGAAGACGGGCAGGAATTTATGCGCGTTATTCCACATGCGGGGCCGGGTAACTTCGGCCTGCTGCCCAATGGCGTTTTGTGCCTGCGCTCGGGGCGTGCTGATGTGTTCGAAACGCGTCGCTATATCGCCGAAGCACCAGACTGCACCCATGCCACTCAATCCGGGCCAATGCTGGTGATTGACGGCGCATTGCACCCAAGGTTTCTGCAAGACGGCACATCACGCTATATCCGCAACGGGGTTGGCACTTTCTCGGACGGGGCGTCAGTTGTTTTTGCCATTTCGGAAGAACCCGTGAATTTTCACAGCTTCGGGACGTTGTTCCGCGACCGTCTCAAGACGCCGAATGCACTGTTTTTTGATGGCAATATCTCGCGGCTCTATGCGCCCGATATCAACCGCCGCGATTTCGGCTTTGCGCTGGGGCCCATCATCGGTGTTGTCGAGTCGCGAGAATAGGCATTTCAGAACACAACTTGCCAAACTCGGGGCTGGGCAGCGCTGACATTGGCCGTTATGAGCCTGCCACCACCAAAGCAAGGACACGCACATGGGACGCAAACGCAAAGGCCGCGATATTTCAGGCTGGTTGATCGTGGACAAACCCGCCGGGCTTACGTCTTCGGCAGTCGTGAACAAGGTACGTTGGGCGCTGGATGCGAAAAAAGCGGGCCACGCGGGTACGCTTGATCCTGATGCGACGGGTGTGCTTGCAATTGCGCTGGGTGAAGCCACCAAAACCGTGCCCTATGTCACGGATGCATTGAAGGCCTACACCTTTACCGTCCGGTTGGGTCAAGCAACGAACACCGATGACGCGGACGGCGAAATCACTGCCACAAGCGACCAGCGCCCGTCCGACGACGAGATAAAAGAAGCGCTCAACAGCTTTGTCGGCGACATTGAACAAGTGCCACCGCAGTTCTCGGCGGTGAAAGTCGACGGAGAGCGTGCATACAAGCGCGCCCGCGATGGTGATGAGATGACCTTGGACGCCCGTCCGCTGTTTGTGGAAAGCCTCTTGCTGACCGACAGGCCCGACACCGATCACGCGACATTCGAGATGGTCTGCGGCAAAGGTGGGTACGTTCGCGCCATAGCTCGTGATCTGGGCAAGGCGCTGGGATGTCTGGGCCACGTGAGAGAATTGCGCCGCATCTGGTCGGGTCCTTTCGATGCCGAAGACGGGCTAAGCCTAGAGACGATCGACAGCCTTGCCAAAACACCCGATCTGGACAGCCATCTGCTACCTGTTGAAGTTGCTTTGTCCGATCTGCCAGAGCTGAAGACAACCGCAGAGGGGGCCACGCGCCTGAAAAACGGAAACCCCGGCATGGTTTTGACATCAGACGCCGAATACGGTGATACCTGCTGGGCGTCATATGACGGGCGTGCAGTCGCCATCGGGGTCTACAAATCGGGCGAACTGCACCCCGCGCGGGTCTTGTTGCACAGCTAAAAGACGGGTCAACTGTTACAGAGCGTTGCAATCCTCTCGCGTCCGGCATCGCATCGGGGCAATTGTTTCAGATAATATTACAGAACAGCCCTGCGGAGTAAGCTATGCGTGAAGCTTGTTCGCAAACGCCTTTGCCGTGCCCACTTCATTGTTGACGGACACAGATTGACACTGAATGGGACCAACCAACATGAAACGCACACTCTACACGATTCTGGCCGCAGGCGCCCTTGCCACCGTCGCTTTTGACGTTTTCGGTCAAGCGCTTAGCCCGCTCTTTGGCTATTCGAAACTGGCGCCTGTCGGTTTGGCAGGTGCCACGCTAAAAACAGTCATCGGCGCGAACCCGGCGGGAGCTGCGTACCTTCTGCACAGCCTCACCGGCCTGATTTTTTACGTTGCTGGTTACTATGCGATCGCGCGCCCCGTACAACGCGCTATGCTGCCACAACTTCACTGGAGCATTACAGCAGTCGTTTACGGCGTCGCGTTGTGGGTCTTTGCCCTTTACGGCATAGCGCATCTGGTTGCGGGCATGAAGCCGTTCCTTGGATTTACTGGCATCACTTGGGTCGCTCTCTGGGGCCATGTTGTTTACGCCTTGGTGGCCGCAGCAGTCTTGGAAACACGCGGTGTTGTCATGGACCTGCCCGCGCGTCGCGCCGTCGCAATCGGCTAAGAACTCCGACGACCCAAAAAGCCGCTTCTGAAAAGAGGCGGCTTCATACGTGCTTGCTCCTCTTTGCGCTGGCTGGCATTTGCAAAATCATGGATATTCGGCACCATAGCACTGATAGCCTTTCGTCTCAGGCAGCCTATTCCGATTGCGGGCTCTACCGCTATTGGCTTACGCGGGAATGGTCGCGCACAGGTGGCACAATAAATTTTGTCATGCTCAACCCTTCAAGAGCGGACCAGTTCAAGAATGACCCCACCGTTGAAAGATGCGAACGCCGCGCGCGCATGCTGGGGTTCGGCGGCTTTTGCGTGACCAATATATTTGCGTGGCGCGACACGGACCCAAAAGCGATGCGCGCCGCCCAAGCACCGGTTGGACCGGAAAACGATCGCGTTCTGCTGGAGATGGCGCAGGACGCACGGCAGGTCATCGCCGCTTGGGGCACGCATGGCGCACATCAAGGCCGTGGCCCCGCAACGGCAGCGCTCTTGCGTGAAAATGGTATAGCAATGCATCACCTGGGCCTTTCGAAAGAAGGCCATCCAAGGCATCCGCTGTACGTTTCCTACAGCATATCGCCCAAACGCTGGAAAACCGGCTGATATTAACTTTGTCGTCAGACTTTGCCGTTACCAAGACGGAGTTCCGAGTTCTTGAGTTCTTTCAGGTGAGGTCGCGCATGCTTTGGTTGGCTGGTTTGCTGGGTATTGTTGGTGCAGGTGCGGCCTCTCTTATCGTTGCGCCTTTTGAAAACAGCGCCGAAAACGAAGATGGCGAACTCGAACCCGATGCCTCCGAAGAAGGAATTGGCAACCTTTTGGATCAGATCAGAGGGGCGTCAGCGACGGATTCCTTTGCCAGCGAAACCCTGTTGCACCGCATCGCGCTTGATCCGGACGGCGCGGGGGTAATCGATCAGGACGACCCTGATGATCTGAACAATTCCATCGAAGACGACTGGGCGATTACAGAACACGTCGATCCTGATGCTCGAACCAATGGCGATAGGCCAATCATGCTGGGCGATTGGATTGCAGAAGGGCACACCGCAGAAGTGCTGGATTATGAACCTGCCAAGGACAGTCTGATGCTGGTATGGGATGATCTGGCCACCGAGGGTAAAGAACCGCTAGTCACGGTAGAAAGCGACCCTTTCGACACGGAAGTCATGCATATCCTCTTGAACGGGAAAAGCGTGGCCGAGATTTATGGCGATCCGGCGCTGTCAGTCGGCGATATCACCACTATCCCGCTTAGCTCCGCCTTGATCGTGGGGCTTGAGCCTGCCTGATACAAAGGCGCACC
Source organism: uncultured Alphaproteobacteria bacterium (assembly GCA_963796445.1). Classification (GTDB taxonomy): domain Bacteria; phylum Pseudomonadota; class Alphaproteobacteria; order Rhodobacterales; family Rhodobacteraceae; genus Roseobacter. The sequence goes on from CAWCLQ010000004.1 coordinate 145,604, forward strand.
AGATTTCCGTAACAGCACCAATTCAGTGTTTGCCAATCCTCGCAATCGAGCTTATACGCCCCCATCTGTGATCGGATTCCTCCGGTCCGGACCCTCCACGGGCCTGTGCTGGACGACATCCCGGCCTGCGCCTTGACCAGAAACATTCATAATAGGAGACCCCGATGTCGATTACTGCAGAAGAAAAAGACCGCGTCATGAAGGAATTCGCAACCAAAGAAGGTGACACAGGTTCACCCGAAGTACAGGTCGCCATTCTCAGCTCGCGCATCGCGACTCTGACAGAGCATTTCAAAACCCACAAAAAAGACAACCACGGCCGCCGCGGCCTGCTTAAAATGGTTGCGACACGTCGTAAGCTTTTAGACTACACAAAAGCAAAAGACGAAGCACGCTACCAAGACCTCATCAAGCGTCTCGGCCTGCGCCGTTAATCCAAGGCACACTGGTTTTAGAAAAGCCTAAAAAATCAGTTAAACCGCGCTGAAACCGGCGCGGTTTTTTGCACAGTGCTCAACTTGCGTTGTAGGTTATGCCGCAAGTCTTGACCCAGCTGCACATCTTCATACGGTCATCACATGCTTTTGCTCGACACCCCTCCGGCCGATCGACACAGCCCGATGGAAGACGCGCAAGGCATACTGATCGGTGCGACACTGGTTGCTCTGTCTATCCAGTTTCTCCGTGCGTCTGACCTCTTCACCGGGCAGATCGCGGGACTTGCGCTCATGTTATCTTACCCCACCGGCTACAGCTTCGGCGCGTTGTTCTTTGTGTTGAACCTTCCTTTTTATGTGCTGGCGGTCACGCAGCTTGGCTGGCGCTTCACAATCAAGAGCCTCACCGCTGTGACCCTCATGTCTGTGCTGGTCGATACGCTGCCTTTCGTATTGACGATCAACACCCTACCCGATTGGCTGGGGGCTGCCCTTTTCGGTATTCTTGCAGGCGTCGGGCTCTTGTCGCTCTTCCGTCACGGCGCCACATTGGGCGGCGTGGGGATCGTGGCGCTTTGGCTTCAGGACATCCGCGGTATCAAAGCGGGCAATACCCAACTCGCCTTTGATCTCGTGGTCTTTACGGCAGCACTTTGGCTGTTCCCTTGGCAGGCCGTGGCTTGGTCGCTGTTTGGAGCGATTATTCTAAACACCATCATGACAGTTAATCACCGCCGCGACCGCTACATCGGACGCTCATAGGCCGCGCCATTGGAAACCCGCTTGCCCCCGCGTTACGCACCTGTTTCAGTGATCCTATGCTAACCTTTGCCGCCGCTGTATTTTTTCTGATAATCACTCCCGGCCCCGGTGTGCTTTCAACCGCGGGCGTTGGGGCTGCATTCGGCGCGCGGGCGGGGTCGCGATATGTCGCTGGTTTGTTCATCGGAACCAATCTGGTCTGCATCGCAGTCGTCAGCGGTTTGACAGCGGTTTTGCTAGCTGACGCGCGCCTCCGCACGATCCTCTTTTTCGCCTCCATTCTGTATCTGGCATATCTGGCGCTAAAGATCGCGCTGGCAGGCAGCAAAGTTGCCTTTATCGAAAGACAGTCACCACCAGGCGTATTCGGAGGCATCGCCCTACAAGCGATCAATCCCAAAGCCTACGCGGTGAATACGGCCTTGTTCACCGGCTTTGGCTTTATGCCAAACAGCTACCCGCTGGAAATTGCGCTGAAATTTTTGATCGTTAACGCGATCTGGATACCAATCCACTTTGCGTGGTTGTGGCTTGGGATCACAGTGCGCCGCATGAACCTGCCGCACCGCACGCAGCGGGCAATCAACATCGCGATGGCGCTTTCGATGCTGCTGGTGGTCGCGTTGGCCGCATTCGCGCAAAGCTGACATGGCAGATTTGCCGCGCCTCGCCTTATCCGTCCGGCAACCTTGGGCATGGGCTATCATTCACGGCGGCAAAGTCATCGAAAACCGCTCACCCGGGTCCATCAAAACCGGACGTATGACAACGGGCCTGATCTGCATTCACGCGGCCACCGGTATGAAAGAAGATGAATATCGCTATGCGCACTGGCGGCTGGTGCGGCATGGCGTGACCTGCCCGCGGCCAGATGAGCTGGTGCGCGGTGGCATCATCGGAACCGTAGACGTGACGGGTATCGTTACCGCCTCCGACAGCGAATGGTTCGGTGGCAGCACGGGCCTGACGTTGGCGCGCCCAAAAGCGGTTGATCCGATCCCCGCGCGTGGTGCGTTAGGCTACTTTGAATGGCACGCTGCAACGTCTTTCGCCCCCGTTAAACCATGGATGAAACGCTTTGACCGGAGCCATGGCGATGACCGGACGTTGTCGCTTTTCCCAGATGCCGAACCCACCTATAAATCGGCCCCTGCAAAGCCATGGTCCAAAGGGTGATCCATCCCTTTCCAAATGCCCTTATCTCGTGTATGTCCCCGCAATCTGAAAGCCGGCGCCCGGACCTCAGCGCCGCCAAAAGAAGATACCGGGGTCAGAGGGAATTCGCCCTCTATGCAATGGCCAATGGGCCAACACAGGAAACGTAGATGTTTAACGAAACGAAAAAATCGATGCAGTGGGGCGAAGAAACGCTCACACTGGAAACAGGAAAAGTGGCCCGTCAAGCGGACGGGTCGGTGATTGCAACACTGGGTGAAACCAGCGTCATGGCAAACGTCACCTTTGCCAAAAAACAAAAACCCGGTCAGGATTTCTTTCCGCTGACCGTGCACTACCAAGAGAAATACTACGCTGCGGGTAAAGTCCCCGGTGGTTTCTTCAAGCGCGAAGCGCGCCCCACGGAAAAAGAAACACTGACGGCACGTCTGATCGACCGTCCAATCCGCCCGTTGTTCGTCCCCGGCTTCAAAAACGAAGTTCTGGTGATGTGCACAGTGCTCAGCCACGATCTGGTCAATGACCCCGATATGGTTGCGATGATTGCGGCTTCTGCGGCGCTGACCATTTCCGGCGCACCCTTCATGGGACCGATCGCCGGCGCGCGCGTTGGTTTCGAGGATGGCGAATACATCCTGAACCCAACTGTCGACGACATGCAGGACCTGCGTCTGAACCCCGAACAACGCCTTGATCTGGTTGTTGCCGGTACAAAAGACGCCGTGATGATGGTAGAATCCGAAGCCTACGAGCTGTCCGAAGAGGAAATGCTGGGTGCGGTAAAATTCGCACATGAGCAAATCCAGCCGGTTCTCGACCTTATCATCGATCTGGCGGAAGACGCCGCGAAAGAGCCATTTGACTTCGCACCTGCGGATTACTCGGAATTGTCCTCTGCTGTAAAAGCCGCAGGCGAAACCGAAATGCGCGCAGCCTTTGCAATCTCTGACAAGCAAGAGCGCACTACAGCTGTTTCCGCAGCACGTGAAACGATCCTTGCAGCATTAACGGACGAGCAAAAAGAAGACCCCAACCTCGGCTCAGCGATGAAAGGTCTCGAAGGCCTCAATCCTGCGCGGCGATGTGGTCAAAACAGGCAAGCGGATCGACGGTCGGAAAACCGACGAAATTCGCGAAATCGTTTGCGAAACCGGCCTGCTGCCACGAACACACGGCTCCGCGCTGTTCACCCGTGGTGAAACCCAAGGTTTGGTTGTGACCACGCTCGGCACTGGCGATGATGAGCAATTCATCGACGCGCTGCATGGCAACTTCAAATCCAACTTCCTGCTGCACTACAACTTCCCGCCTTACTCGGTCGGTGAAGCGGGTCGCGTGGGCCCTCCCGGACGTCGTGAAATCGGTCACGGTAAACTGGCATGGCGCGCGTTGCAGGCAGTTCTGCCAGCAGCGACAGACTTCCCCTACACAATTCGTGTGGTGTCTGAGATCACCGAATCCAACGGCTCGTCCTCCATGGCGTCCGTTTGCGGCGGCTCGCTCAGCATGATGGACGCAGGCGTGCCGTTGAAATCTGCGGTTGCAGGTGTTGCAATGGGTCTGATCCTGGAAGAAGACGGCTCCTACGCGATCCTGTCCGACATTCTGGGTGACGAAGACCACCTCGGCGATATGGACTTCAAAGTTGCCGGTACTGAAAACGGGCATCACTTCGCTGCAGATGGACATCAAGATCGCAGGCATCACGCCCGAGATCATGGAAAAAGCGTCTGGCGCAGGCCAAAGCCGGTCGTCTGCACATTCTGGGTGAGATGAACAAATCTCTGACCGGTGCTGCAGACTTCTCGATCCACGCGCCACGTATCGAAACCATGCAGATCCCGACGGACAAAATCCGTGAAGTGATCGGCTCGGGCGGTAAAGTGATCCGTGAAATCGTCGAAGTCTCCGGCGCGAAAGTAGACATCAATGACGAAGGCATCATCAAGATTGCATCGCCGAACGGCGACTCGATCAAGAAGGCCTACGACATGATCCACTCCATCGTAGCAGAACCTGAAGAGGGCGCTGTCTACACTGGTACGGTCGTGAAAATCGTCGATTTCGGTGCATTCGTGAACTTCTTCGGCAAGCGCGATGGTCTCGTGCATGTCAGCCAGATCGAAAACCGCCGTCTGAACCACCCCTCTGACGTTTTGAAGGAAGGTCAGGAAGTGAAGGTTAAACTCCTAGGCTTTGACGATCGCGGCAAGGTCCGTTTGTCGATGAAAGTCGTCGATCAGGAAACGGGCGAAGAGATCAAGAAAGAAGAATCCAGCGACGCTTAAGCGCAGTTCTTCAAATAAAGAAACGGACCTTTCCCCCTTAGGGGGGAGGGGTCACCCAAGCCAAAACCAACACTTCAGGCCCATATGGCTCAGGACCGCACGACAAAACACTTGTCGATCACAGTCGCAGCACTGACCCGAAGACGCCCCGCAATGGTCGAGACGCTATTGAAGTCTTGGGGCGCCATGGCCCTTCCCGACAACACAACCATACGCTGCCTCATTGTCGAAAATGACGAAGCAGCACAGGTGCAAGCTTTGGTTGTCAGCCATAACCCGCTGCCAAATGGTGTGCCGTTAGATTATGTTTTAGAAACCGATCCGGGCATTCCTTTCGGACGCAACCGCGCCGCGAAAGAAGCTATCGCGCATGGTTCAGATTTGTTGGCATTTGTAGATGATGACGAAACGGTTGCCCAAGACTGGCTTGTCCGGCTTGTTGCGGGCTACCGCCAAAGCGAAGCGGCGCTTCTGGGTGCGCCCCTTCGGATGGCTGACCCGATTGATGGCCTGAACCGGCTAGAGTTGATGATGCACAGCAGCATCACGGACGGCTACCGGCAGAAGGAAAAACGCAACGCGTCGCTTACCACACTGAATGAAGCCCCACGCGTTACAATCGCAACCAACAACTGGATCGCAGAAACGCGGCTATTCTCCAAAGAAGGGTTCTGGTTCAACGAAGAGATGCGCTTTACCGGCGGCACCGATTCCGTGTTTTGTGCACAGGTGAAAGATGCCGGCCACAAGGTCGGGTGGGTCAAAGATGCGTTTGTCTATGAGACTTTGCCCCGTGACAGGCTACATTTTGGCTACCAGTACGCACGCGCACGCGACCAGATAAACGTTCATTTCCACCGCAAGATGAAGGCAAGCCCGATCTCGCGGTATGCTCTTGTGCTCAGACTGCCCGGCAAACTGATCGAGATCATCATCCTTGTGATCAAGCTCCCTTTTACAGGCGGCAGCACGCTGCTGGGTTTGGCGAAAACAACAGGGTGGATCGCGGGCCGTGTGGGGGCTGCCTTTGGTGTGCGGTCAAAGCTTTATACAAATATCACGGGCGGATAGTCTTGGAAGGCTGACATCGCCGTTCGCTTTCTACCAAGGCTTGTGCAGCATCACCCCACGATGTCTAATGGATCGCAAATGCATACAGATCACACCAAAACCCTGAAAGTCGTTGTCTCGGCTCTGACACGGAGACGACCGGAGATGCTGGGGTCGCTGATCGGGTCATGGGGCACCATGGATATTCCCTACAATACGCAGATCGTGCTGCTTATCGTCGAAAACGATGATGCGCCGCGCAGTGCTGAACACGTTGCAAAATACGGCACCCTAGAAAATGGAACCGAAGTAACATATGTGCACGAGCCCGAGCTTGGCATCCCGTTTGGCCGCAACCGTGCTGCGAAAGAGGCCATCGCAATCGGTGCCGATCTTTTGGCCTTTGTCGATGATGACGAGATCGTTGCAAAAGACTGGCTCGTGCAGCTGATCGACGCCTACCGCACCAGCGAGGCCGTTTTGATCGGAGGTCCGCTGCGGATCAAGAAGACCGAACGCACGCTATCATTTGTAGACGGGTTGATGGACAAGTGCATTGAGCAAAGATACCTGCGCAAGGAAACGCGCGCTGCCCGACGTGCGGATTTATCTGGCACTCCCGGCGTGACGATCGTTACCAACAACTGGCTGGGCGAAACTTCGATCTTTGAGCATCACAACATCTGGTTTGATGAAAAAATGCGTTTTACCGGTGGCACGGATTCCAAGCTAAGCGCCGAGGTGAAAGCAGCTGGTTTGCCCACCGCTTGGGCCAAAGACGCCGCCGTCTACGAAGAGATCCCAAAAGAACGGCTGTCCATCGCCTATCAGTTCAAACGCGGACGGGACCAGTCATCAACCAACTATCACCGTAAAATCGATGGCAATGCCAAGGCCAAGCTGAATGTGCTGGTCAGCGTGCCAATAAAACTGGTCATTATTGCGGGGTTGATTGTCGCGTTGCCCTTTACCGGCGGTCGCACACTGCTTGATGTGGTGCGGACCAGCGGATGGGTTGCCGGCCGCTTTGACGCGCTCTTCGGGCGCCGTTCAGATCTGTATAAAACCGTGACCGGAGACTAGATGCCTCCGGCCTTTGGAATGACACCGGTTAAGACGGCGCCTTTGTCGTGCGCAGGTAGGGCAATACCTTGGTGAATTCACCAAACTTTGCCTTTGCGTCTTCGTCGGATACCGTTGCCGGAATGATAACGTCGTCACCGACATTCCAGTTGGCCGGCGTCGCAACACCCTTGCCAATCGACGTCTGCAAGCCATCCAATGCGCGCAGCACTTCAGCAAAGTTACGGCCAACGGTCATCGGATAAGTCATCGACAGCTTAAGCTGCTTATCAGGTCCAATAATAAAGACAGAGCGTACCGTAGCACTGTCGGCAGGCGTCCGCCCGTCCGGCAGATAGGCTTCGGCGGGGAGCATGTCGAAAGCCTTGGAGACTTCGAGCCCTTCGTCAGCGATTATTGGGAAACCTGCCTTGGCACCGCCAACTTTTTCAATATCGCCCTTCCATTTTTTATGGTCCTCGACACCGTCGACGGAAACGCCGATGACTTTGGTGTTGCGTGCTTCCCATTCCGCCGCCAGTTGCGCGACAGCACCGAATTCGGTGGTGCAAACTGGCGTGAAATCCTTGGGATGCGAGAACAGGATCGCCCAGCTGTCGCCAATCCAGTCATGGAACTGAATAGATCCTTGATCCGTTTCTGCTGTGAAATTCGGAACCGTGTCGTTAATGCGCAAGCCCATAATACCCTCCGGTGCAATGCTGTGTTTTGCCTTGACCCACAGTTAATCGTTATTGGTTTGACTTGCACCCCTCATCCCTGTTTCTACCGGGTTAGCGCGCTGAGAAGCGCATCGATCAAAAAACATCAGGAGCTAGAACCATGATTCAAAAGAAAAACTTTTATATCGGCGGGCAGTGGGTGCCCCCGGCAAAGAGCAATGACTTTGGCGTGATAGACCCTTCAACAGAAGAGCAGTGCGCAGAAATTTCCCTTGGGGATCAAGCGGATACGGATGCCGCCGTCAAAGCTGCGCATGACGCCTTCGAAGGGTGGTCGCAGACATCCAAAGCATCTCGGGTAGCGCTTTTGAAGCGGCTGCTTGAAATATATAATGATCGTACCGAAGAAATGGCGCAGGCCATGTCGCTGGAAATGGGCGCGCCGATCAACCTCAGCCGGTCGTCTCAGGTCGGTGCGGGTGCGTGGCACCTTCAGGGGTTCCTCGAAGCTTTTGACAGCTTTGAGTTTGAACGCGATTTCACCACAACAGAAAAAACTCTGCTGGAGCCCATTGGCGTTTGCGCGCTGATCACGCCGTGGAACTGGCCGATGAACCAAATCATGCTCAAGGTCGCGCCCGCCTTGGCAACGGGATGCACCGTGGTTCTGAAACCGTCTGAAATTGCACCGCTGTCGGGGCTGCTGTTTTCGGAATTCGTGCACGAAGCGGGCTTTCCTGCAGGCGTCTACAATATGGTGAACGGCGATGGTGCGGGTGTCGGTTCCCAGCTTTCGGTCCATCCTGATGTTGACATGGTCAGTTTTACAGGATCGACCCGCGCGGGCATCGCCATTTCCAAAGCGGCCGCAGACACCTTGAAGCGGGTCAGCCTCGAGTTGGGGGGCAAGGGTGCGAACATCATCTTTGAAGACGCTGATGAAAAGGCTGTCACACGCGGAGCGCGCCATTGCTTCCAGAACTCCGGGCAGTCATGCAACGCGCCAACGCGGATGCTGGTCCACCGTTCACGCTATGACGAAGCCGTTGAAACAGCAGCAGCGGTCGCCAACGCCACCAACGTCGGACCAGCTTCTGCTGAAGGGCGGCACATCGGGCCGGTAGTTTCCCAAGTCCAGTTCGACAAGATCCAGAAGCTGATCGAGATCGGCATGTCCGAGGCGCGGCTTGTTGCAGGCGGATTGGGGCGGCCCGACGGGTTGAACCGGGGGTACTACGTCAAACCCACGGTATTTGCGGATGTCACCAACGACATGGCCATCGCACGCGAAGAGATCTTCGGCCCGGTCCTGTCCATCATCCCGTTCGAGACCGAGGCAGAAGCAATTCAGATCGCCAACGACACGCCCTACGGTCTGACCAACTATGTGCAGACCCAAGACGATGAGAAACGGCGCCGGGTCGCGCGGCGGCTGCGTTCAGGCATGGTCGAGACGAATGGCGTAAGTTTGGCCAAGGGGTCGCCCTTTGGTGGCTACAAGCAGTCCGGCAACGGGCGCGAGGGCGGCATATACGGCATCGAAGAATTTCTGGAGGTCAAAGCCGTATCCGGCTGGGCTGCCGAATAACCGTATCCGGCCTAGAACGGGGCGTCCGCCCGGATTTTCATCGATCGGCCGCCTTGCGGATGTTTGAACCGCAGTTCTTGCGAATGCAGCATCAGACGAGGAAAGTCTGCTGCCGCACCCGTAGCGTAAAATGGGTCACCCAGGATCGGGTGGCCCAAAGCCAGCATATGCACGCGCAGCTGGTGGCTGCGCCCCGTATGCGGCTGTAACCGGATGCGCGATGTGTCGCCATCTGACTTGAGCACGCGCCAGTCTGTCTGCGCCGGTTTGCCGGTCTCAAAACATACCATTTGCTTAGGACGGTTGGGCCAGTCGACGATTAAGGGCAAATCAACGGTGCCGGTTTTTTCGGAAAGGGTGCCCCATACGCGCGCCACATAGGTTTTCTTGGTCATGCGCTTTTCGAATTGCAGCCCCAGATGCCGCTGCGCATGAGGGGTCAGCGCAAAAATCATAACGCCGGATGTGTCTCGATCCAAACGGTGCACCAGCAACGCATCAGGAAAAGCATCCTGCACGCGAGACAAGAGGCAATCCGCAAGATGCGCCCCTTTCCCCGGCACGGATAAAAGCCCCGCAGGTTTATCCACCAAAAGGACTTCGGCGTCTTCGTGCAAAACCTTAAGCGGCGTATCAGGTGGCGTATAGCTTTGATCCATGGCGTCTGCTCGCAGAAGTCACGGGTGTTTTCAAGCCATCACACACATCTGTCTACGCCTTCGCGCGTTCTGATTTCGGGTCGTACATCGGTTTTAGTGACGCTTCCGCTTTGAAACGTGTACCGGCAACGTCAATCTCGTAGTCGGAGGCCAGCACCTCTGCTGCGGTCTCGCCAGCACAGGGCACGTACCCCAGACCCATTGCACCGCCCAGATGATGGCCATACGCACCCGAACTGAGATATCCCACAATCTGGCCATTCCGCAGAACTGGTTCATTATGGTAAAGTAACGGTTCGGGATCGGTCAGGCGGAACTGCACCAGACGCTTTTCAAGTCCTGATTGTTTTTTGCGCAGTACAGCATCACGCCCGATAAACTGGTCCTTGTCGAGCTTGACCGCAAAGCCGAGACCCGCCTCAAGAACGTGATCCTCGCAGGTGATATCGTGGCCGAAATGCCTAAAGCCTTTTTCGATCCGGCCACAGTCCATCATGTGCATCCCGCACAACTTGAGCCCCATGTCCTGACCCGCGTTGTGCAGCACCTCAAAAGCATGTTGCGCCATATCGGATGACACGTAGACCTCCCAGCCAAGTTCCCCCACGTAGGTCACACGGTGGACCCGTGCGAGGCCCATGCCCAGTTCAATTTCTTGCGCCGTGCCGAAAGGGTTCACATCGTTAGAAAAATCAGCAGGCGATACCTTTTGCAGCAATTCTCGTGACTTGGGGCCCATCACCGCCAACACACCCTCCCCCGCAGTGACGTCCGTGATCACAACGTTGAAATCACCAAGGTTGCGCATCATCCACGTCTGGTCAGCGAGCCGTGTTGCAGCGGGTGTCACGACAAGAAATGCCGTCTCGCTAAGCCGCGTGACGGTAACATCCGCTTCGATCCCACCTTTGTCATTCAGAAATTGTGTATAGACGATTTTGCCCAACGGCACGTCATATTGACCGCCACCCACATAGTTCATGAACGCAACGGCATCGCGGCCTTCTACCCTTAACTTGCCAAAAGAAGACATATCATACATGCCGACGTTACCGCGGACGGCGGCTAGTTCTTCGGCGATGTTGTCAAAGAAGTTCTGGCGTTTCCACGAATATTCGTAAGCGGGCTCTTGGCCGTCACGCGCAAACCAGTTGGCACGCTCCCAACCCGCCAGTTCGCCCATCACAGCGCCTTGTTGCAAAAGCTGTTGATGGAATGGTGTACGCCGAACGCCGCGCGCAGTTTTCTTTTGTAGGTAGGGAAAGTGATCCGCATAGAGCAGGCCCAACGTTTCCTTGGAGCGTTCAAACAGATAGGTTTTGTTGCCTTGAAAGGGCTGCATGCGTGAGATGTCCACATCACCCAGATCAAACGGTTTTTCGCCCGCGTCCATCCACTGGGCAAGCGCCATGCCCGCACCACCCGCCGACTGTATCCCGATGGAATTGAAACCCGCAGCAACCCAGAAGTTATCAAGCTCGGGTGCCAAACCGAGGTGATAGGCATCATCCGGCGTAAAGCTTTCAGGTCCATTGAAAAAGGTATGTATGCCCGCTTCCGCCAACATGGGCATCCGCGCGACAGCTTTTTCTAGGATCGGCTCAAAGTGGTCGAAATCTTCGGGCAGCTGGTCAAACTCGAAATCGGCTGGGATGCCGTTGGCAGCCCAGGGTTTGGCGTTGGGCTCAAAAGCCCCCAAGAGCATCTTGCCCGCATCTTCTTTGTAATAGGCACATTCATCCGGCACCCGCAGCACCGGAAGTTGGGTGAGCCCCGAGATGGCTTCGGTAACGATATAGAAGTGCTCACAAGCATGCAGCGGCACGTTCACACCGGCCATACGGCCAACTTCGTGCCCCCACATGCCGCCGCAGTTCACCACCATGTCAGCCGTCGTATGCCCACTTTCGCCATTGTGTTCCCAGTCAACACCGGTGACGCGACGGCCCGTTCGGGACACGCCGGTGACCCGGGCACGTTCAATGATTTTCGCACCGTTCTGCCGCGCCCCCTTGGCCAGCGCCAAGGCAATATTTGCAGGGTCGCCCTGCCCGTCTTTTGCGAGGTAAACACCCCCTGTCACATCCGATATATTCAGATGCTCGTAGCGTGCTTTGATCTCTTGGGGCGATATTTCTTCAACGTCCACACCAAAGGCACGGGCCATTGCCGCTTGGCGATAAATCTCTTCGCGCCGTTCTTCTGTCAGGGCGACGGTGATGGACCCCACGCGTTTGAAACCCGTCGCCACACCTGTTTCTGCTTCAAGATTGCCGTATAGTTCCTGACTGTACTTCGCGAGCTTGGTCATGTTGGCCGTAGCGCGCAGCTGTGCAATCAGCCCTGCTGCATGCCATGTGGTGCCTGAGGTGAGTTGTTTCCGCTCAAGCAGGACGATGTCTTTCCAGCCTTGCCCGGCGAGATGATAGGCAACAGAACAACCGATGACGCCACCACCGATGATGACGACACGTGCGTGCGGCGGAATATCATTCACGAAGTACTTCCTTTCCTCGACTGGGGTATAGTGTAGGGGCTTTGCCCCTCGGCGCTGACGCGCCTCACCCCAGAGTTTATTCTGCAAGATGATACAAGCATCAGACGATCCGGTGACCGGTCGCCGTCAGGCGCGAGGCGATTTCGGCGATATGTGAGGGACTGACTTCGCAGCATCCGCCAACAATCGTAGCGCCTGCAGCGATCCATTCCATGACATATCCGGCATAGGCGCGTGGTCCCATATCACGACGCGCTGTCAATGTATCAACGGTGGGTTTGTCCTTGAGGAAGTCTTCTGTGATCTGGACAAATCCATTGGCGTATCCGCCGAACGGTTTTCCGAATTCTGCCAGTATCGGCATCGCTTTGGTGACAGCTTCGGGCGCCGAGCAATTGACCAGTACGGCGTCGGAAAGGGCAGCGGCGGCGCGGATTTCTTCGAGGTCTTCGCCAGAGCGGAGTTTTGTGCCGTCACTGTCGGACACTGTGAGGGACAGCCAGACGGGCAGGTTTGTTTCGCTTACTGCCAGCAGCGCGTCGTTGGCATGTGCGATGGATGCAACCGTTTCGAGGATAAGCAGATCGCAATGCGGGGCGAGCAGGTGCGCGACTTCGGCGAAAAGAGGCACCGCGGTACGCGATACGGGATGCAAGTCGGGGCGGTAGCTGGCACGCAACGGGCCAATTGCGCCTGCAATCCGCCCAGAGCCATGCGCAGATTGCGCAGCTTTTGCTTCTTTGATTGCGCGGGCATGAAGGTCTGCAAATTGCCCTTCTATTCCGGTATTAAGCAGACGGTCATGGTGGATGGCATAGGTGTTTGTTGTAGCCACTGTAGCACCCGCTGCGAAGTAGTCAGCGTGCACACCCTGGACCATACCAGGGTGGTCGCGCATCACTTGGGTGGACCAAAGGGGCGTAGGTCGGTCACCAGCACGGTGCACGAGTTCCTGCCCCATGCCACCATCGAGAAGTGTTATATCAGTCATGCGCGTAGTCTTTCATTTTCAGGATCCCACAGGGGGCGATCCTCTTGCACGATTGCGGGGCGTTTTTGCCCGAAGATTTCAACCTCTAGGCGGGTGCCCGGTTGTGCAAGGTCCGTGCGGATCACACCTAGGGCGATGGATGCATTCACACGGTATCCCCAATCGCCCGATGTGGTTTCTCCAACGACTTCTCCATTGTGCCAGACGGTCGACATATAGGGAGCGTCCTGTTCAGCCGCATCAACGACCAGGGTGACAAAGCGCTTTGTGCTGCCTTGCTGCTTTTCGTTCATCAGCGCGGCTTTTCCGGGAAAGTCCTGAGGTTTGTCGAGTTTTACAAAACGGTCGAGTCCTGCCTCGAAGAGGGAATAGTCGCTGGTCAGATCACCTTTCCATGTCCGGTAGCCTTTTTCGATCCGCATAGAGTTCAGAGCGTACATTCCGAACGGTGTCGCCCCCGCACCGATGATGGCGTCATAGATCGCGGGGATGCTGTGGTTCTCGGCGTGGATTTCCCATCCCAGTTCACCCGCAAAGGAAACCCGAAGAAGCGCGGCCCATTCGCCAGCGACATCCGTCTCTTGAAAGCTGAGCCAGGGGAGGGTCAAATCGGCAGAGGTGAGGCCCGACAGCAGGTCACGCGACTTGGGACCGGTGACGATGAGAGTGGACATCTTTGTCGTCCAATCCTCACAGTTTAGCGTTTCGGGCAGTGCGTTGAGGATAACGTCGCGGTCATGCCACTGTGCGGTGGCTGCTGTGACGAGAATGAACACGTCTTCGCGCTCACGCGTGACAGACATTTCGGTAAGGATACGTCCCCGGCTATCGGCAAAATAAACCAGACCGACGCGTCCGATCTTGGGCAGCGCACCGGTGATCTGGCTGCGCAGCCATTCGTCAGCGCCATCGCCAGATATTTTGAAACGGGAAAACCCGGGCAGATCGAGAACGCCCACGCCGTCGCGCACCGCTTCGCATTCTTCCTTGACACGCTGCGTCCATGCGCCATCCCGATCCCATGTGAAGGTTGCATCCTCCGACAGGTTATCGCCGTCTTTGGCGAACCAGTTCGCGCGCTCCCAACCGTTGTAGGCCCCCATTACGCCCCCAAGGGAACGGACCTTATCATTGGCGGGCGACAGTTTCTTATCGCGCGCGGCGGGCCATTCGTGATGGGGGAAATGCATCGCGTATTCATGGCCGTAGACTTCCATAGCCTTGCGGTTGCAATAATCCTGATCGGTGTAATCAGTGTATCGGCGCGGGTCGACCGCCCACATGTCCCATTCCGTTTGGCCATGCACCACCCATTCTGCCAGCACCTTGCCAGCGCCGCCGCCCTGCGTGATGCCAAACGTGAAAACGCATGCCTCATACGCATTCGGCACACCCGGCATCGGCCCAAGCAACGGCAAACCGTCGGGAGCGTATGGTATGGGGCCGTTGATTACGCGTTCAACCCCGGCGGTGCCCAGAAGCGGTACGCGCGCCATGGCGTCTTCGATATACCATTCAAGCCGCTCAAGATCATCGGGGTAAAGCTGAAAGCTGAAGTCTTCCGGCATCGGGTCATCGGGCGTCATCCAATGGCCTTTGCAATTCCGTTCATAAGGGCCAAGGTTCAGCCCGTTTTTGTCCTGTCGCAGGTAGTACGAGCTGTCCACGTCGCGCAACAAGGGCACTTTACGCCCTTTTTCCTTCGTCCATTCCACCAGCTCAGGAATTTCACCCGTTAGAAAAAACTGATGGCTCATCGTCGCCATAGGAACGGTTCGGCCACCATAGGGTTTGAACCATTCGCCAACACGCTGCGCGTAGTAACCCGCCGCATTCACAACCTTCTCGCAACGGATGTCGCCCTTGTCTGTATGAACGATCCATTCGTCACCATCGCGACTGACGCCGGTGGCCGGACAGAACCGCTCGATCCGTGCGCCCATGTCCCGCGCGCCTTTGGCCAGCGCCTGTGTGAGCTGTGCGGGATCAATGTCGCCATCATCCGGATCCCAAAGCCCCCCGTCAAGATCATGCGTTTCCAGGAAGGGATAGGCGTCTTTCATGTCCGACACGCTCATCATCTCAATGTCGAGCCCCTGATACCGGCCCATCGACCGCGCACGTTCGAATTCCATCATGCGTTCTTTGCTGTGTGCCAGCCGGATCGACCCGGTGACATGGTAATTCATCGGATAGTCGACCTCTTTCTCGAGGCCCGCATAAAGCCCGAGACTGTAGCGCTGCATATTCATGACCGCCCAGGATGTACTGAAGGACGGACAGTTGCCCGCAGCGTGCCATGTTGACCCCGCCGTCAGCTCATTCTTTTCGAGCAGAACGCTGTCGGTCCAGCCTTCCTTGGCAAGATGGTAAAGCGCGGATACACCCACGACCCCGCCACCAATGATGACGACACGCGCAGTTGTTGGAAATTCAGCCATTTTCAGTTCTCCTCTTGCCGGACACCGTCCGCGATCTGATAGTAATCCCCTTTGTCAGCGACAAAGATGTGTTTTTCCGTGTGCAGGCCGGTCGCCCCATCGATCGTGCCAGACATGATCGATACCGCACCATTGTCATCCTCGTGCCGCCAGAAAAGCGACGCGCCGCAACGATTGCAAAATCCGCGTTGCGCTTTGGGTGACGACTGATACCAGGCAAGTGTTTCGTCATTCGTGATCAAAAGTTGGCCCGGCCCGACCTGCGTTGCAGAGACGTAGTGGCCGCTTGTTTTTCGGCATTGTGTGCAATGACAGGCGACCGACGGTCGGAACGGACCGGTTAGCGTGTAGGTCACCCCGCCACACAGGCAGCTTCCGGTAAACATCTTATGCCCTCCCCGATGTCGTCGAAGCGCCGAGCAACACACCGTAGATGACGAAACAGGCCGACAGGGTCCGCTTGACCCATACGTGGAAAACGACCCCCAGGGCCGCGCGACCAATGCCTGCCCCCAAAGCGGTAAAGCCCGTATAGCTGAGCGCGGTAAGCGTCAGGGCGGTTGGCATAATGACACTCATCTGCTGCCAGATCGGAACCTCGGGTTGCACGAACTGCGAGAAGGCCGCGAGGTATCCCGCAACACTTTTGGGGTTGATCGTCGCGATAGCCAAGGCGCGTAGGTAAACCGACTTGGCGGGCCTGTCCGTGACGTCCACAGGTTGCCCGGCCATGAGCCATCCGCGCACCCCCAGATAGACAAGAAAAACTGCCCCAACGAGTTTGGCGACAAAGAATCCGGTGGGTGAAGCCGCGATTAACGCAGTAACGCCCACAGCTGAAAGCGTCAGGAACATAAAGGCTTGCGTCAGAATGGCCAGCACACCAACCATCGCGCGCCGGAACCCAAGGTGCATTCCGTTCTGAATACAATTAACCGCATTCGGGCCCGGCGTTGTCACGAACACCACCCAGAACAGCACAAAAATGATCCAAGCCTCGAAACTCATCAGTAGACCGGCGGTGCAATCACCCAAATCGCCACAGCGGGTTGGGTGGTAGGATTTGACCAGCGCAGTGCTTCGCCGCGTACGCGGAAGCTGTCACCGGGATGAATGGTATGGCTTTTGCCCGCTATCTCGATCGTCAATTGACCAGAGACTAGATAGGCGACCTCCTGTGTCGGACGGCTCACCGCCTCTCGTAGCCCGCTGCCGGGCTCAAAAGTCGAATGCACCATCTCGAAGTCGTCCGTAAGATCAGGCGACAGCAATTCTTCGATCAACCCGTCAATCGTAGGGCCGATGGGTCGTCTTGCAGTTTTGCGCACAATATAGCCTGCTTCATCCGCAGGGGCTGCTTCGTGGCGGAACAGCATGGATACGGACACATCCAGAATACGCGCAATCCGGCGCAGATCTGCGATTGACGGCTCGGATTTATCCCGCTCAACCTGACTAAGCCACCCTACGGACCGGCCCAGCTGGTCCGCCAAGTCTGCCAAGGTGATGCCGCGCGCTTTACGCAATGCACGCAGGTCAGCCCCGAGGGTCATAGACTGGTCAGGTGTGGCATGCTGCATCAATGAAAAATCCCTCTCATTTTTCACGATGGAATAAAATCATGAAAAAATCCAGCAGATTTTCACCTGGTCAGATTTTAAAGAGCGGGCGTTTTTACTTGCGCAAAAGTATCCGCCAAAATGGTCTCAAGAGCAGCTGCATCGGTAGCGTTAAACGCGTCGGGCTGATCGCTGTCGATATCCAGAACACCCAACAACACCCCTTCCGCGCTGCGCACCGGCACCACAATCTCTGACCTGGTTGAGGCAGCACACGCAATGTGGCCCGGAAAGGCCTCAACATCTGCTACGATCTGCGTTTCATTCAGGCGCGCTGCCGCTCCGCAAACCCCCTTGCTAAAAGGGATCACAAGACACCCGTGCCCCCCTTGATAAGGACCGATTTTGAGCGTTTCAGGACCGGTCACTCGATAAAATCCCGTCCAGTCAAAACGATCGTCTGCATGATGCAATTCGCACGCAACAGTTGCCATCAATGACACCACATCAGTTTCGCCTTGAGTCAAAGACGCGATTGTTTTTGCAAGCGCCGCATAGTTGGTTAACATCTCTAAATCCTGATTAAGTCGCATGCCAAAGAGGCCGGGCAAAAGAGACTACACACGCTCGAGCGCAATCGCAGTCCCCTCGCCACCGCCGATACAGATAGCGGCGACGCCACGTTCCGCACCCCTGCGTTCCATCGCGTTCAGCAACGTTACAATGATGCGGGCGCCAGATGCACCGATCGGATGACCCAGCGCGCAAGCCCCACCGTTTACATTGACGATCTCATGGCTCAGGGTCATCTCGTGCATGAAGGCAAGCGGGACCACGGCGAAAGCTTCGTTCACTTCCCAAAGGTCCACGCTCTCTTTTTCCCATCCGATTTTCTGCAGCAGCTTTTGCGCTGCAGGCACAGGTGCCGTGGTAAAAAGCCCCGGCGCTTGCGCGTGACTGGCATGCCCAACAATACGCATACGTATCGAAAAGCCGCTTTTCGTGGCGGTGTCCTCGTCGGCAAGAACTAAGGCCGCAGCACCGTCGGATATCGAAGAAGAATTGGCCGCCGTGACCGTCCCGTTCTCACGAAATGCCGGTTTGAGGGTTGGTATCTTGTCGGGTCGCGCTGTCTTGGGTTGTTCATCTGATGCGATAGTTGCACTACCTTTGCGCGACGTCACCGTGACCGGCGCGATCTCGGCGTCGAATGCGCCACTTTGCTGCGCTTCAAGCGCACGCGACAGCGAGGTTAGAGCGTATTCATCCTGCCTTGCGCGGGTGAACTGGAAAGTCTCGGCGCAGTCTTCAGCGAAAGTCCCCATCAGGCGGCCCTTGTCATAGGCATCCTCCAAGCCGTCCAGAAACATATGATCGACAACCTGCCCATGCCCGAGGCGTGCACCACCCCGCATTTTGGGCAGCAGGTAAGGGGCATTGGTCATGCTTTCCATACCACCCGCTGCAACCACATTGGACTGCCCAAGACGGATTTGATCGAATGCGATCATCGCAGCCTTCATACCTGACCCGCACATTTTATTCAGTGTTGTGGCCGGTACGTCTTCCGGTAGGCCAGCGTGGAAACCCGCCTGACGCGCAGGAGCTTGCCCCTGACCCGCAGGCAACACACAGCCCATTATCAGCTCGTCGACTGTGGTTACCTGGGTGTCATCCAAAGCCTTGCGCAGCGCTACACCACCAAGCTCGGGCGCGGTAAGGCCAGAAAAATCGCCTTGGAAGCCACCCATCGGTGTCCGTGAAGCACCAGCGATTACAACATTCCGCATTTAACATTCCCCCTGAAACTTCAACGAATTCGTAAGACTTGCGGCCTATGACCGACACACTCTTTCAGTTTGGAGTATATAATGAGATTTGATACCAGAACAGAAGAGCGTTTGCGCATTGTATCCGTACAGGACCCACGCATTGACGCTGCTGTAGCGATCGAATTCAAAGATGCCATGCGCGTCGAGACAGACAGTGGCCCTGATCTGGTAGTTCTGGACCTTAGCAAAGTCGAGTTTATCAATTCCAGTGGTCTAGGCGCGATCGTCGCCACCATGAAGAATATGGGACAATCGCGCAAATTGGCCTTGGCCGGGCTCTCACCAAACGTCGAACGTGTGTTCAAGCTTACAAGAATGGACAGTGTCTTTAGCGTTTTCCCAACGCTGCAAGGCGCATTGGACGAGCTGAGACCGTGATGGCTGAGAGTATAAAACCGCAACGCGGCACGCTCGCGCCCTTTGAGGTCCACGTGGAAAGCGGGCAAAGCGCAGCGCGCGAGGCTTTGGAAAAGTTCTTGGAAAAATTGCGCCCACTCAACCTTGACCTCGAAGAAGCGGGCACGATTGAATTGGTGCTGGCTGAAATCCTGAACAACATTGTGGAACATGCATACCCGCCCGCGGGACCTAGTGGCCCAATCGACATACACTGCGCCCAAAAGCAAAATGGTCTGTTGGTTCAAATCAAGGACCGCGGGACCGCCATGCCCGACGGCAAACTACCCTTGGGCGAAATAAACCCAGTCGATGTAGAGTTTGACAACATGCCCGAAGGTGGTTTTGGGTGGTTTTTAATTCAACATCTTGCGCGGGATGTCACATACACACGCGTCAATAACGAGAATCATTTGAAGATGCGTCTGGCCGTTCGCTTGTCATAACAGTGCGCAGAGCCCGTTTTCGGACGCCGTCGCAATTATTCCCCATTATTTCTTTAAACGGACAAGATGGGATCACATTGCCGCCTTTTTCCACCCGCATAACTGTACTTGTAGCTGCATAAAGCTTCCCTCGGCGTCGCGCGTAATAGCCCCCACCCAGTGTGCGGCGCCGAGGACTTCCCCCCTAAAATCGCTATACGACTGCTAACCAGCATGGACATTTCGGTGCGCGACGCTAGCTTGCGCGCAATTGAATATCCAAAAAGGCTCCTCAAAATGCGCGATTTTCACCTCCCGGGCCGCTCTCCGGTTTTTGCCACAAATGGCCTGTGCGCCACATCTCATCCCTTGGCAACCAAAACAGCGATCGACACGCTACAGTCAGGTGGCAACGCGATGGATGCAGCAATCGCCGGTGCAGTACTGCTTGGTCTGTGCGAACCGGCAATGACAGGAATTGGCGGCGACTGTTTTGTCTTATGGTCGGATGCGGACCGCAAAAACGTGCGCGCCTTGAACGGGTCGGGTCGCGCGCCCGCAGCGCTTGACGCAGCCTGGCTCAGAGATCAGGGCGAAACGACTGTACCGATCTTTAATGCCCATGCGGTCACCATCCCAACGGCGATTTCTGCCTTTGCGCATCTCGCTGAAACCGTTGGCAAACTTGGCCTCGATCGCCTTCTGGCACCATCAATCCACTATGCAGAGGCCGGCATTCCTGTCCCCCCGCGCGTAGCTTTTGATTGGGGCAACTACGCACATAACCTGCAAGGCTCGGCCCGGGACACATTCCTGAACAAGGGCGAAGCTTTCCGCACGGGGGATATGTTTTGTGCGCCCGGTCAGGCAGAGGTTCTGCGCCGGATCGCCAAAGACGGCCCCAGCGCTTTTTATACGGGCGAAGTGGCCGAAGATATGGTCAACAGCCTGCGTGCGGCAGGTGGTTTGCATACGCTCGAAGACTTTGCCAAGGCAAGCTGTGACGAAACAAATCCGATTTCCGGCACCTACAAAGATATTGAACTGGTCGAGCATCCACCAAACGGCCAAGGTGCCACAGCTCTTCTATTGCTGAACATTCTGGCGCAATTCGATATCGCGTCGATGGACCCTTTGAGCACCGAACGCGCGCATATCGAAGCCGAAGCAACAAAACTGGCCTATGATGCGCGCAACCGTTTCCTGTCAGACCCCGACTACATGACACGGCTTGATCACATGCTTGATATGGGGCTGGCCAAGGAACTTGCAGCACTTATCGACCCGACAAAGGCGATGGCAGCCGCAGCGCCATTGACCGAAACTGTTCACAAGGAGACCATATATATCAGCGTTGTGGATCGCGACGGGATGGCGGTCTCGCTCATCTATTCGATCTTCAAAGATTTCGGATCGGGCATTGCATCCGACAAATTCGGCGTGTTGCTACAGAATCGCGGCGCGGGGTTCACGCTCGAAGAGGGTCACCCGAACGAGCTTAAGGGCGGCAAACGACCGATGCATACAATCATTCCTGCCATGTTGCGGAAAAATGGCAAGGTTATCATGCCGTTCGGAGTTATGGGCGGCGCGTATCAATGCTGTGGCCATGCGCGCGTGGTTACCAACATGGTTGATTTCGGGATGGATCCGCAAGCAGCCCTGGATGCGCCGCGCTGTTTCGCGGATCTGGGAGACATGCAAGTCGAACGGGGCTATTCAGATCAAGTCCGACAAGAGCTTGCTGATATGGGCCACAATGTTGTGATCCCCCATACCGCTATTGGCGGCGCTCAGGCGATCTTGATGCATGACAGCGGTGTGCTGGAAGGGGCGAGCGACCCTCGCAAAGACGGTTGTGCATTAGGCTACTAGGAAAAAATGCCCGTTCGAACAGGTCCGGGCACTTTTTCAGTTCAACTGAAAATGCAGGGGATAGGTGCCGTTCTGAAATGGCCCGAACAGGTCATCTACGTCTGGATGGCCGACTGGCTCGCCAGAATAATCTGCAATAAGGTTTTGCTCGGACACATAAGCCACGTAGTAGCTTTGGTCGTTTTCTGCGAGAAGATGGTAGTAAGGCTGCTCTTTCGCAGGGCGGCTATCTTCCGGAATTGACTGGTACCATTCTTCAGTGTTGGCAAACTGCGGATCGACGTCAAAGATCACGCCACGGAAGGGGTGCTTCTTATGGCGGACAACTTGTCCCAAATGATACTTTGCACGCGTTCTAATCATTTCACTATTGCCCCTCATACCCCGTACTAGACGGTTTGAGCGGTCCTTGTCCAACACTTGGGGCCAAAAATACGGAAACAGACTGTGAACATCGCGCCTACAGTGCGCGAAAATAACCAGTTTCCGGCTTTTGATAGCCCGGCTTGCCACAAATCACCGATAAATCGTGATTTGCTTGGCGCTATTTATCTAGTATACTGGAAAAAAATAAAAAATGAAGCGAGAGGCAAATGAGCAGGACCCTTCGCGCATTGGCAATTATGTTACTGGCAGCCTCTTGTGGGGGCGGATCAGGCACGGCGCCACGCAATCTTGATGATGCGTGCAGCATTGCCAAACAGCGCCCCGAATATATGCGTGCGTTCAAGAACACTGAACAGAGATGGGGTGTGCCTGTGCACGTCCAGATGGCCACGATGCATCAGGAAAGCCGTTTTATATCAAACGCAAAGACCCCGCATAAATATGCTCTTGGTGTGATACCCATGGGTCGTGTCTCAAGCGCGTACGGTTATTCCCAAGCCCTTGACGGCACATGGGACGATTACAAACGTTCAACAGGCAAACGCATCGCGCGGCGCGACCGCATCAGGGACGCGTCCGATTTCATGGGCTGGTACATGAACATCAGCCGGGATCGAAACGGTATCCCGCTTTATGATGCGCGTAACCAGTATCTGGCCTATCACGAAGGGCACACGGGCTATTCCCGTGGCACCTACAATCAAAAATCATGGTTGTTGAACGTTGCAAATAAGGTCGATGCACGCGCCGACCTCTATCAGGCCCAGCTTGCCACCTGCAACTTGCGCTGATGGCTACCTATTGGCGCGGTTCTTTTCACGATCCGCGTCAAACAGGGTAGAGGGCAGGTCCATTCCAGTTTCAAAATCCCCCAAAACAACCTTAGTCTGGCCACCCGACGCATCATGAATGACCCAATCGCGCAAGCGCGTGGGCCCATCTGTAAACGCCATTTCGATATAGCCTGCATCCGGTTCGTCAGGCACAAACGCTGTGACGATCGTGGCAGTACCGTCAAATCGCGCATTTCTGACCATACTGGCGCGCGTCAGATCGATATCACGGGCAAGGATCAGCGAAAGCGGGGTACGCCGGAGCGGATAGGTCTCAGACGGCTGGTTTGATTTTCTATCAATGATGACGACGGCCGAGGCCGCAGCAATCACCAGAGCTTGTTCGGGGGGGTCATATTCGAACCGCATGCGACCCGGACGGCGGATGTACAGTGTGCCAGTGCTAACCGACCCATCCGCGTTAAACTGACGAAAATCGCTTTTTAGGGTCGATATACTGTTTAGATAGCTCGAGATTTCAGCCAGCTTCAACTGCTCGGCTGCACCACACAGGGCTGGCCAAAGAGCAAAGGTAGCGGCAACGAAAATACGCGTGAATGTAGCCAACGGGGTCACTCCAACTGTACAACTGCTGGGGACAACATAAGACGAACGGGCCTGATATGCGATATCAAGCCCGCTCCAACTGCCAAAATTACGGATCAGCCCTGCTCGGGAACCAGAATTTCGCGCTTACCCACGTGGTTTGCCGGCGACACGAGCCCCTGATCTTCCATTTGCTCGACCAGACGGGCGGCTTTGTTGTAGCCGATCGCCAATTTACGCTGGATGTAGCTGGTTGAGCATTTGCGGTCTTTCAGAACAACCTGCACGGCCGTGTCATAAAGGGCATCCTCGCCATCGGTGTTGCCGCCAAGGCCCAACACCGCGTCGATGCTGTTTTCTGCGTCTTCGGAAGGCCCTTCAACGACACCGCTGACATAATCAGGCTCACCAAAGGCTTTAAGATGGTTGACGATTTCTTCCACCTCTTCGTCAGACACAAACGGCCCGTGACAGCGGGTGATCTTGGCGCCGCCAGCCATATAAAGCATGTCACCCATACCCAGAAGCTGTTCCGCGCCCATTTCGCCCAGAATGGTGCGGCTGTCGATTTTCGACGTTACCTGAAACGAAATCCGCGTGGGGAAGTTTGCCTTGATCGTGCCGGTGATAACGTCAACCGACGGGCGTTGCGTGGCCATAATCAAGTGAATACCGGAGGCTCGCGCCATCTGTGCCAGACGCTGGATGCAGGCCTCGATCTCTTTACCGGCGACCATCATCAGGTCTGCCATCTCGTCCACGATGACGACGATATAGGGCAGTGCGACAGGTGTGTTTTCTTCCGTCTCGAAAACCGGCTCGCCTGTGTCGTCGTCAAATCCGGTTTGCACCGTCCGGCTGAACATCTCGCCTTTGGCCAAAGCCTCGCGCACGCGGCTGTTGTAGCCTTCGATATTGCGCACGCCCATTTTGGACATCTTGCGATAGCGTTCTTCCATCTCTCCGACGACCCATTTCAGGGCCACAACCGCCTTTTTAGGGTCTGTTACAACCGGAGACAGAAGATGTGGAATGCCGTCATAGACGCTAAGTTCCAGCATCTTGGGGTCGATCATGATCATCCGGCATTCTTCCGGCGTCAGCTTATAAAGCAGTGACAGGATCATGGTGTTGATCGCAACCGACTTACCCGACCCTGTGGTCCCCGCGATCAAGAGGTGGGGCATCTTGGCAAGGTTGGCGACAACAGGGTCGCCGCCGATGTCTTTGCCCAAAGCAAGGGGCAGACGCATATTGCTGTCGCCAAAATCACGTGCCGCCAGTATTTCGCGCAGCACGACTTTTTCGCGCGTGTCGTTGGGCAGTTCGATACCGATTACAGACCGGCCCGGCACGGTCGAGACACGTGCAGACAAAGCAGCCATTGAACGGGCAATATCATCCGCGAGCCCGATTACGCGGCTGGCCTTCAAGCCAGGCGCAGGTTCAAGTTCGTACATCGTGACCACAGGACCCGGACGTACAGCGACAATTTCGCCTTTAACGCCATAGTCATCCAACACGGATTCGAGCATGCGGGCGTTTTCTTCCAGCGCTTCATCGCTCAGGTGCAGGCGTGGAATATGCACAGGGTTTTCCAGCAGGTTCAGCGGTGGCAGCTCGAACCCCGGATGTGTATCGTCGAAGGACAAAGCCGGTTGCGCTTCTGCTTGCGCGCGGCGTGACGGCTGAACCGCCTTGCGAACCGGTTGCTGCACGACACGGCGCGGCTCTGACACAGGCGGCTCCGACGCTTCGACGAAGGCTTGAGGTTCGATCACAGCCTGTTCTTCAGCATAGAACATCTCGTCGGACGATTGGTCCGTGGCGGTCAACGGAGGTTCAGACCGTACCGGTGACGTGGTATCCAGTACCAAAGGATCAGGTCCGCGACCACGACCGCGCGTCAAGGGCGCCGTTGCAGGCACATGCACTGCCGTACTGGATCTGACGCGTGACTTGATAACGTCTGCGATGCGCGCCTTGATGCGTTCTTCACCGGGGGCGTCTTCGTCAAAATCGTCCTGGTCGTATTCGACAAGTTCGGGATCAGGCATTGCTTCGGGGCGCTTCACAAGGTTCGGCATCCGCGCAAAAAGCCCTGGCTTAGCCTCGGGTGCGTCTTGGAAAGTTGGCGCACCATCGGCAGGTGCCACCTCTGTTTGACGCAGTTCCGCAGCTTCCTGTGCATACAAACGACGCTCGGCGTGGCGTGCCGAAATGCCTTGTGCCGTTGTAACCGCGCCACGCGCACCGCGCCCAAGCAGCGACATCAACAGCGCATACATCATGATCATGCCCATCATCATGAACCGCGTAACCCGCGTCACCTCGGCCCGTGTGAAGCCAAGGACAAACCCGCCAAACACAACAATTCCAATCGCCATCAGCAGTGACATTACTTTGACCGTTACAGCAGAACCGACAGGCAAAAGCGTCAAAAGAGCGCCCATGACGGTGTCGCCAAAAAGTCCACCAAGCCCAAAACTATGCGTATCGAGCCAGTTGCCCGCAGGTGTCAGGGTAGCTGCATAAATCGAACCAAACGCAATAGCGATCGGCGCAAAGATTAACCGCCCGATGGCGCGTTCTTCACCGATATGCAGCGCGAACCGCGCGCCCCAGACCAAAAGGACAAGCCCAATACCCCAAGACCCCCACCCCACAATCATAAAGAGCGGTGCTGCCAGAGAAGCGCCAAAGCGTCCCATCCAGTTTTGCACCGGCGCATCAGTGGACACCATCCAGTTCGGATCATCCGGCGAATAAGAAGCAATCATTGCGCAGGCCATCAGCCCCAAAGCAATCAGGAACAGGCCGAAAAGCTCTTTGCCACGCTTTTCCATTGCCTCAGCCATATTGCTGTCGAACAGCGGATCACGTCCACGCGTCTGATATGCCATACTCTTTTTACCCCTCATATTATTGCGGATATAGGCAATCGCGGATCAATTCGATCCCGCGTGCCGTTTCCGCTTTTGGAGCCACCATAGCGGCCCTGATGTATTTCTGGCCGGGGTTCACCCCATCCCAATCCTGTGCAAGATAACCGCCAGGTAAGACCCTGACGCCGGTCTCCTGCCAAAGCTTTACGGCTGCCGCTTCATCATTGTCGACCGGAAGCCACAGGAAAAATCCTGCGTCTGGGCTGGCATAGCCTGCCACATTACCCAGCATACGGTCGGCGATTTCGTATTTTTCGACATAAAGCGCACGGTTCTCGGTTACGTGAACTTCGTCATTCCAAACCGCCGCGGCTGCCATTTGCAGCGGTAAAGGCAAGGGCGCCCCCGCAAAGTTGCGCAGTTGCTTGATCTCTGTGATATTTTTTGCACCGCTTGCGACAAAACCAGACCGTAGACCCGGCAGATTTGACCGCTTGGACAGCGAATGGAAAATCACCACACGGTCCAGATCAACGCCCATGTCCTGAGCAACCTGCAAGGCCCCGACAGGGGGCGCGTTACGGTAAATCTCAGAGTAACACTCGTCCGCAAAGACTTTAAAGTCATACTGCTCGGCCAGCGTGATCAGATCCCGCCAGTATTCAGCGGTGGCAACCGCGCCCTGCGGGTTGGCAGGCGAACAGATGTACGCAGCAGTGGTGCGTTCCAGCACATCTTTGGGCAGGCTTGCGTAGTCCGGCAAATGCCCGGTTTCCGCTGTGGCTGGCACCATGATGGGATCGGCAGCAACAGACAGAGCCGCGATCATGTAGACCTGATAAAACGGATTAGGCATCAAAATAGCCGGTTTAGAGCCGTTTTTTGTCTCTGGACACAGCGCCATGACTGCATTGTACAGACCTTCGCGCGTGCCATTCAGGGCCATGACCTGCGTCTCTGGATCAACTGGCACACCGTATCTGCGGTTCACAAAACTGGCGATCGCATGCTTAAGCTCGGGCGCACCATCGTTTGGTGGATAGCTGTTAAACCCTACCGCATGTTCTGCAATAATATCCATGACCCACGCCGGGAACGCGTGTTTCGGCTCGCCGATTGTCATGTGAATGGTCGGACCACCGCCTTCATGCACGTCTAGAAGGGCGCGCAAACGCGGCCATGCATGTGCCGGAAGGTTCGAAAACCGCTCAGGATACACCATTAAAACTGCCTCAAGTCGGGATCATTAGCGTCCCGTTACGAAACAGAGTACCCAAGCCTGCGGCGTGCGTCCACAAAAACGCGCAGCTTTGTGGCGATTTGTGGCTTTTAAGCCAAAGCTCGTTCCGCCCCTGCCCCCAATCTCAGCAAAGACTCTTCATAATAGGGGTGCATCATGATCATGAGACCACAACTGGGGACCCCGGTAGGCAGGCTGAGGGAGCACAACCCCATAAGATTGCCAATCCGCGTATTGCGCAGAGACAACAGGTTTTCTGTGACATAGTAGTCACGATCACTGTTCAATCGTTCAAGATTGGGGGGCAGGATCGGCGCGGTCGGTAGAATGACCGCATCAAAGCCTGCGGTTGCTTTGTCGTAGGCAATCCGCGCGGCTTCTAAAGTGGCCCATGCAGCCACATAGTCGGGACCGGAATGGTTCTGACCCAGCCGGAACCTTTCCAGTATCTCCGCGTACATCTTCTCAGGATGCGCTTCTATCACATCGCGCCACAGCCCGTAGGCTTCGGTTGTGTAAAGGCATGAGGTCAGCGCCATCGCGTCTTCAATCTCGGGCACGGTCACATGGCGGATCTTGGCGCCTGCTGCGCCAAGTTTCAGCACTGCATCCTGAAAGGCGGCTTGCGGTTCTTCGCGCACATCTTCCAGCGCAATCGTCTGCAAAATAGCGAGCCGCTTCCCCTTTAACGTAGCTCCTGCCAAATCGGCGGGTTTGCCCCCCTCCAGAGCTGCAAGCATGTGAGCTGCATCCTCAACGGAACGGCACAGCGGGCCCACCGTATCAAATTTCAAAGCTAGCGGTACAACACCTTCAAGGCTAAGCCGCCCGGCGGTGGTTTTCAGCCCTACCAAATCATTCCAGGCCGATGGGATACGCACCGATCCGCCCGTATCAGAGCCGATACCAATTGCCGCCAGATCAAATGCAACCGAGGCAGCGGCACCTGATGATGATCCACCGGGAACTGCGTTTTCATCGTTTATGCAAGGGGGCGTTGCCGTGCTCGGGTTGTAGCCAAGCCCCGAAAAAGCAAGCTCGCTCATGTGGGTCTTGCCCAAACACACCAAGCCTGCCGCTGTCGCGTTCTCAAGCACCCGTGCATCCCGGTCAGGCACACGGCCCGCAAGCAAAGCCGAGCCCGCTTCGGTTGCGACGTTCTGCGTATCAAACAGATCTTTCCAGCTGATCGGCACCCCGTCCAGCAACGATAACCTGTTGCCTGAGGTGGCCCGCTGGGCGGCGGCTTGCGCCTCGATCAGTGCGCGCTCCGACGTCACCTGCGTATAGATGCGATCCCGAGCAGGATGCGCTTCGATCGCGTCAAGATACACCTGAGCAAGCGCTACAGGATCAATCTGCCCCGCGCCAATACCCCTGCCCAGATCACAGGCAGTCATCTTCAGCCAGTCTTGCATATCGTCCCCTACCCTTACTTAAGAAGAACGGTAGCGACGCAAGCGCGCATGGACAATCCCCCCGCCGCAGCCATATTCACCCTCATGACATATGACAGTGACATTCTGATCGTCGGGGGTGGGTTGAACGGACCTGCTCTTGCGCTGGCTGTGGCAGATGCCGGGCTGACTGTGACGTTGGTCGACAGCCTGCCTGTTGCCAAGCTGGAAAACCCGCAATTTGACGGACGGTCCTATGCGCTTGCGTTGACGTCGGCCCGACTGCTTGAAGGTGTCGGCGTCTGGGAAGACCTGATAGATCACGCGCAGCCGATGCTGGACATCAAGGTGACCGACGGACGCGTCGGCGAGGGCCCATCGCTGTTCTTTATGCACTTCGATCACGCTGAAATCGAAGAGGGACCCATGGGCTATATGGTAGAGGACCGCCACCTGCGTGCCAACCTACTAAGCGCTCTGAACAAAAGAGAAAATATCACACAGCTTCACGGCGAAACCGTTGTTGATCAGGCACCGGATGCAACTGGTGTTACAGTGACGCTGGCGTCAGGAAAAACGCTGCGCGCCAAGCTTCTGGTAGGGTGTGACGGGCGGCAATCCGGCACAGCGCAGCGTGCTGGTATTACGCGCACCGGCTGGGACTATGGGCAAACAGCACTTGTGTGCGCGGTCGAACATGCGCTGCCGCACAATGGCGTCGCACATCAGTTTTTCATGCCACCCGGTCCGCTGGCAATCTTGCCGTTGACGGGCAACCGGTCGTCCATTGTCTGGAGCGAAACAACAGCCCACGCCCAAGAGATCAACGCGCTGTCAGACGAAGACTACATGAATGTCCTGCGGCCGCGATTTGGCAGTTTTCTCGGTGATATAAACTTGGTCGGTGCGCGGTTCACCTACCCGCTATCGCTGTCGCTGGCCAATGAGCTTGTCCGCGAGCGTGTCGCACTGGTGGGGGATGCTGCACACGGTGTGCACCCGATTGCAGGTCAGGGCCTGAATGCAGGGGTCCGTGATGTTGCAGCCCTTGCCGAGGTTATCATCGACGCGACAAGGCGCGGCGAAGACATCGGCAGGCACGCTGTTCTTGCGCGCTACCAAGAGTGGCGGCGGTTTGACAACACCACCCTCGCCCTGGCCACAGATACGTTCAACAAGCTGTTTTCAAACGATAACCCTCTACTTCGGGCTGTGCGCGACATCGGTATGGGAGTCGTAAACCGCTTGCCCGCCGCACGCCGTAGTTTTATCCGCGAGGCCGCAGGCCTGACCGGGGACTTGCCTCGATTGCTGAAAGGCAAAAAGCTTTAGTCGAGAACGCGCGCCTCATCGATCAGCATCACAGGAATACCGTTGCGGATCGGATAGGCGAGGTTTGCAGCTTTTGATACAAGCTCCTGTCGCGTCGCATCATACTCAAGAGTGGTCTGAGTGCGCGGACAGATCAAAGCTTCGAGCATCCGGCGGTCAAACTCGACACTTGTGACTTCGTTCATTGCATCATCTCGTTCTCTTGACCGCCACGCAGCTGGTATTCCAGTAGGGTCACAAGCGTCTCACGGCGGGTCGTCAATGACGGCGCTTCCAGCAGGGCCTGCTTATCCTCGGGGTCAAAATCCAACATCATGGACAACGAATTGAGCAACAGCTCATCATCGGCTTCCTTCAGCGTCTCCCAGTCGGCTGAAAGCTCGCGCGCATCAAAGTACCGCTCAAGCAGCTTAAGGAAGGCCGCGCGATCGAATCCATTGTCTTTTTCTTCGGGTCCAAGGTCGCGGTCAAAGCCATCCCAGTTCACATCGCAGCGCCGATAGGGCGTGAACCCTTCAACTTCCTTGATGATGCGGAAGCGCGACGCACCGCCCAGCGTAATCAGATAGCGCCCGTCTTCCGTCTCGGAAAACTGCATGACGCGACCCGCGCAACCAATCGAATGCAGCCCGGTGCCCGACCGACCGGGCACTTCATTTGGTTGGATCATGCCAACCAACCGTTCCGGCGTTTTCAGAGCGTCTTCAAGCATTTGCAGGTAGCGTGGCTCGAACAGATGCAACGGCAATCTGGACCTGGGGAGCAAC
This sequence comes from uncultured Alphaproteobacteria bacterium, assembly GCA_963796445.1. Lineage (GTDB taxonomy): Bacteria > Pseudomonadota > Alphaproteobacteria > Rhodobacterales > Rhodobacteraceae > Roseobacter. Next base: position 176,712 of record CAWCLQ010000004.1, read on the forward strand.
AAAGCACCAGCCAGCGGGAAAATCGGTATTGTTTGGGGCAGCTCGGTTGCGTTTATCATACTCAACGAACTAGAGCGACGCGGCCCTCAGGCAAATATCATCGAACTCAACTTACGGCGGCCATTCAGGACCACCGGATCATTGGGTTTCAATGCATCAAAAATGGTAAAGAGCTGTGCCTTGGCCGCGCCCTCGTTCCACTCGCGGTCGCGTTTGAACATATCAAGAAGCTGGTCAACGGCTGCTTCGATGTCTCCGTTCGCATGCAACGCCAGGGCAAGGTCAAAACGCGCCTGTGCGTCATCAGGGTTTGCCTCGACAGCGGCCTGCAACTCGGCCACGGGGCCCGCGTCCTCTGCTTGCCGCGCCAGTTCCAGCTGCGCAAAAGCGGCTTCCAACTCTGGTGCTTTCGAAATCTCGGCGGGGGCGCCGTTCAGGATCGCCTCGGCCTGATCAAGGTCACCGGAGGCAATATGCGCACGAACCAAACCGCCGTAGGCACCGGCGTGGGCGGCATCTTCGCCAAGCACTGCCGCAAATGTCTGGGCTGCATCCGCTGCAGCCCCTGCGGCCAACATGTCTTCGGCTGCTGCTACGGCATCCGCCAAACCGTCACCTGGCGCTTCACCGCCGCCGGCCTGAACCACACGATCGACAAACGCTTTTATCTCTGACTGAGGCACAGCGCCCTGAAACCCGTCAATCGGCTGACCTTTGAAGAACGCATAAACGGTCGGGATCGACTGAATTTGCAGCTGACCCGCGATCATCTGGGCCTCATCCACGTTCACCTTGACCATCTTTACCGCACCCTTTGCGGCACGCACAGCATCTTCAAGTTGAGGGCCAAGCGTTTTGCACGGGCCGCACCAGGGGGCCCAGAAATCAACGATAACAGGCACCGTTTGCGAAGTTTCAATCACGTCCGCCATGAAAGCGGCCTCGGTCGAATCTTTAATCAAATCATCGGCGGCAGGGGCCGCTCCAAGGTTGAGGTCCATCATCTTATTTTCCTTTCGCACCAGCGGTGCCGCTTATATGGGAGCGTTCAAGCAAATTCAAAGGTCAAAATCAGCAAATACAGGGGCGTGGTCGCTTGGCTTTTCCCATCCACGGGCCGCGCGCAGAACGCGGCTGCCATGGCCTGCCTGTGCAATATCGGATGTGGCCCAGATATGATCCAACCGGCGTCCTTTGTCGGCTGCGTCCCAATCGGCCGCCCTATATGACCACCAGCTATACAAGCGCCCTTCCGGGATATCGCGCCGGGTGATGTCAACCCATCCGCCGGCGTCCTGCGTTTGGGCTAAATGCTCGACTTCTGTTGGTGTGTGGCTCACGACTTTCAAAAGTTTTTTGTGATCCCACACGTCGTCTTCACGCGGCGCGATGTTCAAGTCCCCGACGAGTATCGACTTTTCGGGGCGATCTTTATGAAACCAGTCGCGCATCTCGGTCAAGTAATCCAGCTTTTGGCCGAACTTTTCATTCACCGCGCGATCAGCAACATCGCCACCTGCAGGCACATAAAAGTTATGAACAGTCACGCCGTTTTCCAACTTTCCTGCGACATGCCGCGCGTGTCCCAACGCGGCAAAATCTTCCGATCCGGCCTCTTCCATCGGAATTTTTGACAGGATGGCGACCCCATTATACCCCTTTTGGCCACGTGCAACGACATGGCCGTAGCCTGCCTGCGCAAACACGTCCAACGGCATCTTGTCCACTGGGCTTTTGCACTCTTGCAGGCACAAAACATCCGGTGCTTCCTCGGCCAAAAGTTTAAGGACAAGGTCCGCACGCAGCCGAACCGAATTGATATTCCATGTTGCAAGCGAAAATGCCATGTGCCGCCCCGTAAATCAGTTGTCGCGCACCGTACCCTTCCCCGCAGCAAGGTGCCATGCCAATGGTGTGTACAATGTCGACTTTGGTTCAGAAATATTGGTGTGGACGAGCGTTAGACAAAAAAAGACCGGGCTAAAAAGCCCGGCCAAGTCCAACAGGGAGGTGCATGTCATAACCCGGACATGCGCGGGATAGGAACTTTATAACAAACGTTGGTTAATGGCCTCTTGATATGGATCAAGAATTTTAAAAAACCCTTCACGCCATCAAACGATAGCCGCCAGATTCGGTCACAAGAAGGCGCGCATTGGACGGATCTGGTTCAATTTTTTGACGCAAGCGGTAAATGTGTGTCTCAAGCGTGTGCGTTGTTACACCGGCATTGTACCCCCACACCTCGTGGAGCAGCACATCGCGCGCCACAACACCTTCGGTCGAGCGGTACAGAAACTTGAGGATATTCGTCTCTTTCTCTGTCAGCCTGATCTTTTTGTCGTCTTCAGTGATCAGCATTTTCATCGCCGGTTTGAAGGTATACGGCCCCAATTGGAATACTGCATCCTCCGACTGCTCATGCTGGCGCAATTGCGCTCTGATCCGCGCCAGCAATACAGGGAATTTAAAAGGCTTACTCACGTAGTCGTTGGCACCCGCATCCAGACCCAAGATCGTATCTGCATCGCTGTCGTGGCCGGTCAGCATCAGAATCGGGCTTTTCACACCCTGCTTTCGCATCAGGCGGCACAGCTCGCGGCCATCGGTATCAGGAAGACCCACATCCAGAATCACAAGGTCGTAGAGCGCCTCTTTCGCACGCACCATCGCGTCCGCCCCATTCGCGGCTTCAAAAACATCAAAGTCTTCCGTGATAATCAGTTGCTCACTGAGCGCATCGCGCAGGTCATCGTCATCGTCGACCAAAAGGATTTTCTTTAATTGTGCCATGGGTGTCTCCCTTGTGATGGACTTAGAGATGTGTATTTGCCGCCCGACACACAAGCTTGTGCTGAATTCCTTCACGGCCTCGTGTTGCAAAGCCCTGTAAATGTTTCAATTCGGTCCCAAATACCCTAGATCAGAGCATGAATCGTCAGGCATTGTAACATCATGACCCTCTCACCCGACCCAGCCGAACTGCTTGCGCGCGCCCGTGCGGACCTGCGCATGGGCTTGCCGGTCGTGCTGCAGGGGGCACATCCGATCGTTTTTGCCGCCGCCGAAACGCTGAGCGCGGATCGCGCAAGAGATCTCGTCGCGCTTTCGAAACAACCTGTCTTGGCGGTCTCAGCCCGCCGTGCGTCAACCCTGAAGGCACATGCCTATGACGGCGATATCGCACGTCTTGTCGTGCCGAAAGACGCCGATCTCTATTGGCTGCAGGGTGTTGCGGACCCTGCCGATGACTTGCGCACGCCTATGAAGGGGCCGCTTGTCAGCGAACGGGATGGCGATGCGTCACCGCACCGCTTTGCCCTAAAACTTGCTAAAAGTGCGCGATTGCTGCCGGCTGTTCTGTGCATTCCGCTGGAGGACGGGCAGCAGTTTGCCACGCGGCATGATCTGGTGTCGCTTGATCTGAAGACCGTTCACGCTGTTATGGAAGAACGCAGCCCCTTGCATCCGGTGGTCACAGCGCGCTTGCCTTTGGAAGTGTCCGAGGCAGGGCGGCTGCATATTTTTCGCCCCGAAGACGGCAGCGATGAACATTACGCAATCGAAATCGGCAAGCCGGACAGGGCGCAACCCGTTCTAACCAGATTGCATTCCGCCTGTTTTACCGGCGACTTGATGGGATCGCTCAAATGCGACTGTGGTCCGCAATTGCGGGCGGCCCTGGCACACATGGGCAATGAAGGTCATGGCGTTCTTCTTTACATGAATCAGGAAGGGCGCGGCATCGGGCTTGCCAACAAGATGCGCGCCTATTCCCTTCAAGATCAGGGGTTTGACACGGTCGAGGCCAATCACCGCTTGGGCTTTGAAGATGATGAACGCGATTTCCGGCTTGGGTCAGATATCTTGCGCAGCATGGGCTTCCACCAAGCGCGGCTTCTGACGAACAACCCCCGCAAGGTGGAAATGATGACCACCAGCGGTATCGAAGTGACTGAGCGTGTACCACTGCACGTAGGTGAAAACCGCCACAACAGTGCCTATCTGGCGACCAAACGCGAAAAATCGGGGCACCTGAAATGAAACCAGACGATCTGGTGATAACGCCTCGGGGTTTGCGGTTTCAGGGTCGTGTTTACCCATGCACCATCGGCAAAGGTGGGCTGACGAAGCGCAAACGTGAAGGCGATGGGGCAACGCCGCGCGGTATCCACAGACTTGTGGGCATGCTGTACCGGCCCGACCGGTTGGCGCGACCTGCAAGTTGGGCGCTGCCCATCGGCCCGCAAGATTTGTGGTCAGATGATCCGACGGATGAAGACTACAACATGATGGTCCGTGCGCCCTACCCTTTCAGCCACGAAAAACTGCGCCGCGCCGATCCGCTTTATGACTTGATCCTTCTGACCGACTGGAACTGGCCCTACGCCGTAAAAGGGCGCGGCTCTGCGATATTTATTCACCAATATCGCCGTCCAGGTTACCCAACCGAAGGGTGCATCGCGCTGTCACGCAAACACCTGCACGGCATCGCGCCAAGGATCACGCTGCAAACACGGCTTGTCATACCCTAAGGCGCAAACTGGTCAGGTTATCCGGCTTCGCGCGCGCCAAAAATAGCTGATCCAACCCTGATATGGGTCGCGCCGAAGGAAATCGCCTTTTCGAAATCGCTGCTCATCCCCATGCTCAGGCCGGTCAATCCGTTTCTTTCGGCGATCTTGGCCAGCAGCGCAAAATGAAGCGACGCTTCTTCATCCACGGGTGGAATACACATCAACCCCCGAACAGGTAAATCAAGGGCGATGCATTCCTTGATAAAACCATCGGCATCTTGCGGCAGTGCACCTGCCTTTTGCGGCTCTTCGCCGGTGTTGATCTGGACGAACATGTCAGGGCACCGGCCCGTTTCCTGTGCCAACCGCGCGAAGGTTTTGGCCAGTTTCGGTCGGTCCAGCGTGTGGATCGTCTCGAAAAGCTCGAATGCCTGCCGCGCTTTGTTTGTCTGCAGCGGGCCAATCAGATGTAAATCAATACCGTCAAAGCGTTCGCGGAAATCCGGCCACTTACCCGCCGCTTCCTGAACGCGGTTTTCGCCAAAACAGCGGTGCCCTTCTTGCAAAACGGCCTCGACCCGTTGATTGGGCTGCACTTTGGACACGGCGATCAGTTTCACGTCACCGGGCACACGGCCGGCATCTTCCGCTGCGCGCGCAGCTTTGTCTTTAATCTCTTGAAGGCTCATCTTCTTACCTTTGTTGCCGCAGCATAACATAACATGTCCCGGCAAAAGAAAAGGGGCGGTCCCGAAGGACCGCCCCGATCTTAGACTGTCTCGTTCAACTTAGAAGTTGAAGATAACACCCAGATCAGCAATCGTATTGCCGAATGCGTTCTGACCGGCCATACCTTTCAGGTTTACACCGCCACCCAGAGAGTGGTCGAAGCCGATGCCAAACGCTGTGTCGAGATCGTTTTCACCACCACCCGCGATGGATGCTGTGATGTCTGTTGCTGCGCCAACAGGGTACGAACCAGAGATACCATAGGCAACTTTGTCGTCGTAAGTACTGCCTTCGTCAACGTTTGTATCACCGACGAATACGGCGACGTCAGCTGCGCCAAAAGATCCAGTCGCTGTCACGACCCACCAATTATAGTCGAAGTTGTCGAGGCTTGCATGTAATACCATCAAGGCCAGCGATCAGCGGGCCAGTGCCGTTATAGTCGCCTTGACCATATACACCGCCAAGGGTCCAGCCAGAGAAGGTGTAGGATGCGCCGATTTCCCATGTCGTACGGTCGCCGGTACCCAGACCACCGTCTTTTTCGTCAGCGTCAAAGTCGTCTGTCCAGGAACCCATGACTGCAAAGTCACCGATTTCATACTTTACGTTGATACCTGTGCTGCCTTTGCCTGTGGAGGAATAGGCATCATATGCGCCCAGAACCTGACCACCGAAAGTAGCATACATACCTGTTTTACCAACGAGGCCTGGCTCAATGCCGAAGAAGTTAACAACGTCGGACGCGTCAGTTACGCCAGAGATGTTACCAACACGAACGCGGAAGCCGCCAGCAGAAACCTGGAAACGCGGTGCGTTCAGGCTGGACGTGCTTACTGCACCAGTCGCGCTGTCGTCGGACTGGATCCGTTGACGAACCGCAAAGCGAACGCCGCCGTCAGTTTCTGTCGATGCGTCGATGTTCATGCGGAAACGGCTTTCAAGGCGCGTTTCTTCAAGATCGATGACGGTCTACTACGGAGTCGTCCAACGAGCAAGCACCTGCTGTAGACGGTTCGAGTACGATCCTCGTCGTATTGGATACCAAAGCGGCCATAACCGCTAAATGTTACGTCTGCTGCTACGACGCCGGCTGTTCCAACCAGAGCTGTTGTAGCGATAAGAAGTTTTTTCATGACTTATCCTCGGTTTTTATTCATTGCCCAAAAGAGAGAATCTCTCGTGAACCTGTGCCGTGTTTCGCTCTTTCTGGCGCACCATTCAAGAATTTGGGCAATGCTATGACGAGACACGGATAAAATGGTGCAGCTTTGCCACACTCTGAACGACCACAAGAACAGGCAGCACACCCATTACGGGCGAAATTGGCAAGGTACATATATAAGAAGCCGCTTATGGCCCTTGTCCCCGCCAAGACAGATGGATTACGTTGCCACCGAATGTGAGGAGCTAGCAGCACAATGGCAAAGTCGTATTTCAAATTCGCAGCAGCAGCGGCAGCGGCCACAGCGCTCCTTGCCGGTTGTGGCGGCCCGTCAGCCACATCGACCACGACAACCGGCCAATCTGCCCGGGTCCTGGACTCGAGTTCGGACGAGCGGCGCAACCAGACCACAACGGCCGGCGAACCCACAACAATATGGGATGCCTTCCGCAGCGGATCGCAGGAACAGACAGTTTCCGTCAATAAATACTTGTGGGCTGCATCGCTTGAAGTACTTAATTTCCTGCCTGTTCAATCGGTCGATCCGTTTACTGGCGTCATCGTCACGGGTTTTGGCACCCCTCCCGGAAGCGGTCGTGCATATCGTGCCACAATTCTGATTGATGATCCGGCCCTTGATGCGCGGTCCCTTAACGTGTCACTGCAAACGCGCAACGGCCCTGCCAGTGCGTCATCAGTACGTGCCGTTGAAAACGCCATTCTCAGCCGCGCACGCCAACTACGGATCTCGGACGACGCTCTCTAATTCGCGGTTGAACTTGACGCTGTGACCGATAAACCTGCCTCAAACGGCAAAAGACTACTTATACGCCGGGCCGTGCACATCACGCAGCTCCCGGCGCTCGTACGTGAAAAAGGACGCTAAAATGACGCGTTACACCCCCGCAGAGATCGAAGCACGGTGGCAAGAGGCATGGTCAAAGGACGAAGTGTTCAAGGCAGTGCGGTCGGCTGACAAGCCCAAATACTATGTCCTCGAGATGTTCCCCTATCCGTCGGGCCGCATCCATATGGGACATGTGCGAAACTATACGATGGGCGATGTGATTGCGCGCTACAAGCTGGCGACCGGGCATAATGTCTTGCACCCGATGGGCTGGGACGCCTTTGGGATGCCTGCCGAGAACGCGGCCATGGCCATTGGTGGCCACCCAAAAGACTGGACCTACGGTAATATCGCCGACATGCGCGAGCAGATGAAACCGCTTGGCCTGTCGATTGACTGGTCACGCGAATTCGCCACTTGCGACCCTGAATACTATGGCCAGCAGCAGGCGCTGTTTCTGGATTTCCTCAATAAGGGTCTGGTCTACCGCAAGAACGCGATCGTCAACTGGGATCCTGTCGATATGACAGTGCTCGCCAACGAACAAGTTGAAAACGGGCGTGGCTGGCGGTCCGGTGCCGTGGTGGAACGGCGCGAGTTGACCCAGTGGTTCTTTAAGATCTCGGACCATTCGGAAGAATTGCTCGACGCACTTGATACACTCGAAAACTGGCCCGCCAAAGTGCGCCTGATGCAGGAAAACTGGATCGGCAAGTCGCGCGGTCTGCAGTTTGCGTTCTCGACAATCGACGGCCCCGAGGGTCACGACCGCATCGAAGTCTACACCACGCGCCCCGACACACTGATGGGCGCGTCGTTTGTCGGCATCTCGCCCGACCACCCGCTGGCCAAACTGTTGGAACGTGACAATAAAGAGGTCGCAGCCTTTTGCGCTGAATGCCGCAAGGGTGGCACAACAGAAGAGGCAATTGAAACCGCCGAAAAGCTTGGATACGACACGGGCCTTCGCGTTCGCCATCCGTTCGACACGGCGCACGAACTGCCGGTTTATATCGCCAATTTCATCCTTATGGATTACGGCACCGGTGCTATTTTCGGCTGCCCGGCCCATGACCAACGCGATTTCGACTTTGCGACAAAATACGATCTGCCGATCATTGCAACGTATCTGCCCTCTGAGGATGCAGACGACACGCTGGCCGAAGCCTACGTGCCGCCAAAGACGGAAAAGGTTTTTTACAACAGAGGGTTCGCAGGCGAAGCCCACCAGACCGGGCTTGAAGGAATAGATACCGCCATTGATTTCTGCGAAGCCAATGGCATCGGTCAGGGCGTGACCAAGTACCGCCTCCGCGATTGGGGGCTTAGCCGACAGCGCTATTGGGGCTGTCCAATCCCCGTTGTTCATTGTGATACTTGCGGTGTGGTGCCGGAGAAAAAGGAAAATCTGCCAGTTGAGCTGCCTTATGATGTCAGCTTCGACACGCCCGGCAATCCGCTTGACCGCCACCCCACCTGGCGCGATTGTGCCTGCCCGTCCTGCGGCCAGCCCGCACAGCGCGAGACCGACACGATGGACACCTTCGTTGACAGCTCATGGTACTTTGCCCGTTTTACAGCACCGCATGCCGAAACCCCGACAGACATAGAAGACGCAACTTACTGGATGAATGTGGACCAGTACATCGGCGGGATCGAACACGCGATCCTGCACCTGCTGTATTCGCGCTTTTTCGCTCGCGCGATGGAAATTACAGGGCATCTGCCGAAATCTGCGTCCGAACCCTTTGATGCGCTCTTCACCCAAGGCATGGTCACGCACGAGATTTACCTGACGCGCGATGAAAACGACCGGCCCGTCTATCATCTGCCAGAAGATATCCACTGGACTGAATCCGGTGCACGGCTGGGTGCGGACGGCCCAATGGTCGAGGTGATCCCTTCGGCGAAAATGTCCAAATCCAAAAAGAACGTGGTCGACCCGGTTAGCATTATCTCGGCATTTGGTGCCGATACTGCACGCTGGTTCGTGCTGTCTGACAGCCCGCCGGAACGAGATGTTGAATGGACTGCATCCGGCGCAGAAGCGGCGTTCAAACACCTTAGCCGTGTCTGGAGCTTGAGCGAAAAGATCGCCGAAATGTCCGGCGACGGTCAGGACGACGAAGCACTACTGCGCGCGATGCACGTCTGTATCCGCGATGTAACGCTGGGCATTGAATCATTTGGCTTTAACGCAGCAATCGCCAAGCTTTACGCTTTTGCCGCCACATTGCAGAAATCCAAGGCAGGTGCGGCAGCACAGCGCCAAGCGATCCTCACGCTGGCCAAGCTTATGTCGCCGATGACACCGCATCTGGCCGAAGATATCTGGGCGCGGCATGGACAAACGGGGCTTATCACAACTTCGGACTGGCCGCAGCCGGACGAGGCGATGCTTGTTTCCGACACCATTACCCTGCCCATTCAGGTCAACGGCAAACGCCGCGCGGAAATCACTGTGCCGGCAGACATGTCCAAAGATGACGTGGAAAAAACCGCCCTCGCGGATGCTGCTGTGATAAGGTCACTGGACGGGGCCACCCCGAAGAAAGTCATCGTTGTTCCGGGACGGATTGTGAATGTCGTCATTTAAACGCCGCACGATTCTTTTGATGCCACTCGCGCTAGCCGCTTGCGGCTTTACGCCTGTTTACGGCACGGGAACCAACGGTGGCGCGCTGCAAAACAGTGTTGAGGTGGTTGAGCCAAACGATGACAACTCATATTTGCTGACGCGACGGCTTGAAGAAAGACTAGGGCGGGCCACCGTGCCCACCTACCGGCTGAACATTACCGTCCGCTCTGAACGCGAAGCTTTGGCTGTTAACACCGAAAGCAATATCAACCGCTTTAACCTCGTGGGTATCGCAGATTATGCGCTGATTGATCAATCGACAGGGCGGGTTGTGACCTCGGGTAGGGTCAACAACTTTACCGGTTCGTCCGCGACCGGAACAACTGTCGCGACGCTGGCCGCTGAACGCGACGCGCAACGACGTCTGATGACGCTGCTCGCCGATCAGGTCGTCGTGCGTTTGCTCAGCGCCGATCTAACATGAAACTGTCAACACGCGATTCGGTCGGCTATTTCACCAACCCTGACCCGACGAAAACCGGCACGCTGATATATGGCAACGACGCCATGCGCGTAGCCCTTAAACGTCAGCAACTGATCGAAGCGCTGCTTGGCCCCGGTGCTGACGAAGAAATGCGGCTTACGCGGCTAGGCGGTGGGGATTTGCGCAAAGATCCAGCCCTGCTGCTTGACGCGATCAAGGCTGTCGGGTTTTTCCCGGGTGCGCGCGCGGTTTTCGTCGAAGAAGCGAATGAAAACACGGCCCCCGCGATTTTAAGCGCGCTGGACGAATGGCAATCGGGCGACTCGCAGATCATCGTTACTGCGGGTGCTCTGAAACCAACCTCTAAACTGCGAAAGACGTTTGAGGCACACCCCAATGCCTATGCGGTCGGTATTTACGACAACCCGCCAACCCGCGCCGAAATCGAAGCAGCACTTAAAGACGCAGGGTTCGAAATGCCTCAGGCGGATGTCATGGCAGCGCTGACCGATCTGGCGCAAGCAATTGATCCCGGCGATTTCCGGCAAACGCTTGAAAAACTGTCGCTTTACAAATGGCAAGACCCGCAGCCCGTGACCATCCAAGACATCTTGGCCTGCGCGCCCACATCTACCGAGGCGGATGTAGACGACGTGCTGATGGTCGTCGCCGAAGCGCGCGCGCAAGACATCGGACCCATGATGCAAAAGCTTGCGGCACAGGGTGCCAATCCTGTTGGACTTTGTATCGGTGCGATGCGCCACTTTCGCGCGCTCCACCGCGCGGCATGTGACACCTCTGGCCGCCCCACAATTTTTGGTCCCAACCGCGACCGGATGCTCGCGCAGTCACGCAAGTGGGGGGCTGTTAAATTGGAAACAGCTCTGACCGTTCTGACCGATACAGACTTGCAACTGCGCTCTGCAGGTCAGCACGCGCCGGGCATGGCATTGGTAGAACGCGCTTTTATTCGGCTTGCCATGTTGGCCGGTCGTTAAACAGAACGAGGAAATACACCATGTACAAAGTGATCGGTGCCACGAAATCCAGAGCTTTCCGCGTGATGTGGGCCCTTGAAGAGATGGGCGAACCTTACGAGCATATCCCAGCCGCCCCAAGGTCTGACGAAGCCAAGACCTATAACCCGAGCGGCAAGATACCTGCCCTTGTCGACGGCGACGAGGTACTGACAGACTCAATGGCCATCCTGACTTATCTGGCTGACAAACACGGCAAGCTGACCGCGCCTGCAGGAACACCCGCACGCGCACGGCAGGATGCAATGACATTCTGGCTGATTGACGAGTTCGATGCGATACTGTGGGCAGCGGCAAAACACAGCTTTATTCTACCCGAAGAGAAAAGAGTTGCTGCTGTGAAGGACGTGTTGAAAGAAGAGTTCAGCGCCTCGGCCGCACAGCTTGCAACGCGGCTGGATGGCCCGTTTCTGGCCGGAGATTCCTTAACAGTGCCTGATATTCTGGCGTGTCATTGCTTGAACTGGGCTGTGGGCGCAGGTTTTCCGCGTGTCGATGACAAGCTGTTCAACTACGGAAAAGAACTGCGCCAGCGGCCCGCGTTTCAGGCTGCGGCGGCCAAGTAACGAACGGCACCCAAGCCCGCCCAACGCCCTGTCGCCAGGCTGGCAGTGATCAGATAGCCTCCTGTTGGTGCTTCCCAGTCCAGCATCTCGCCCGCGCAAAACACACCGGGCCGGGCGGTCATCATCAGATCAGGCGTCAAACTGTCAAACGTAACCCCGCCTGCGGTCGAGATCGCCTCGTCCATCGGGCGCAATCCGGCGTGGCGCACCGGCAGCGCTTTGACGGTTTTCACCCAGTCCGCGCGCGCGGGCGGGTTGCCACTCACCATCTCGAAAAACAGTGCAACTTTCGCAGGCGGCAACCGCAACGTGTTCTTCAGCCAATGCGCCAACCGTAGCTTGGGCGATTTGCTGTCCAGTACCTGCGCAGCCTTTTCAGCAGACACATCGGGGATCAGATCAACAAAAAGCGGCGCACCTTCCCGCAACGCGGGCGTCAAGCTGTAAAGGCCACCGCCCTCAAGCCCGCGCCGGGAAATCACCCCTTCGCCCCGCGACCGAAGCTGCCGTGCCTGCCACGCCACAGACTTTATTGCCGCGCCCATATGGGGCTGCATATGGTCCGACCACTCAACTGCCAGCGCTGCATTGGACGGCACGAAAGGCGCTATGTGGGCACCGCTGTCAGTAAGCGATTTAACCCATACACCGTCAGACCCAAGCCGGGCCCAGCTCGCACCACCCAAGGCAAGAACGGTCACATCAGCTTTGATACGCTCCACCCCGTCAGGCGTTTCAAACAATGCGTCTGCACCTTCCCAGCCCAGCCATTTAAACCGCGTGCGACGCTCGACCCCGAAGCTGTCCAATCGCGCCAACCACGCCCGCAACAAAGGCGATGCCTTCATCGCGTCGGGGAACACGCGACCCGTGCTGCCGGTAAACAGGCCCTGCCCCAAGCTTTGGGCCCATTCTGTGACCTGCGGTGCGGCAAAATCGGAAATTATCGCATGTAAATCGTCAGATGCCCCGTAGTAGTGACGCATCAGATCCGGCAGCGGTTCGTTCTTGGTCAGGTTTAAACCGGACTTTCCAGCCATTAGAAACTTGCGCCCGAACGACGGTTTCTGATCGCAGACTGTGACGTGAAGGCCCGCTTGCGCCATCGTATCCGCAGCCATCAGACCTGACGGACCGGACCCTATGACCAAAGCATGTTTCACGCTTTGGGCTGCGGCAAGCCGCCTTTAATCTCTACCACACGCTGCGGATAGGGAATTTCTATGCCATTGTCTTTCAGCGCATTCCAGATCAGGAAAAGCACATCCGACGTGAACTTGTTCGGGCCATCATCAAACCCGTTCACCCAAAATTCGACCGCGAAATCAATTCCGCTCTCGCCAAAGCCGCGCAGCTCGCAATCTGGCGGGTAGGGTTCGTTTAAAACACCCGGATGGGTCGCCACTGCCGCCTCGATAATGGGCGGCACCTTGTTGATGTCCGTGTCATAGCTGACGGAAAACGGCGCCTCATAGCGGTTGGCGGATCCGCTGTCCGAATAGTTGATCACCCGCGTCGTGATGAAATCTTCATTCGGCACAACGATCCAGCGTCCGTCGAAAGTCTCCAGGATCGCCGCCCGCGCCGTCATTTTGACGATGCGACCGGATTCGCCCCCGTCCAATTCGACATAGTCGCCAACCGTCGCCTGCCCCTCGACCAGCAGAATAACGCCGGAAATAAAGTTCGACGCGATCTTTTGCAGACCAAATCCAAGACCCACACCAACAGCACCACCGATCACGGCCAGCGTGCTTAGGTTGATGCCCATGATGTTCAGCAGCAGCAGGAAAGCTACCGTAAAAATGGCAAACTCGACAGATTTTGCGACGAGCTGCCGGATCGACGGGCGCATTTCCTGTTGTGCTTCGATGAACTGCGCACTTTGCCGATTGGTCCACCCGCCAAGCCAGAACAGGAAACTACCCGCAACGATACCGCGCAAAAGGCTCATCACTGAAAACGAGATATTCCCAAGATTGACCGTCATCTCGGTAAGTGCGGCCGATACCTCGTCCAAAAGGCCCAACGCATAAATCATGGCAATCGGGATCAGAACATACCGCCCAAGCAGTTTGAGAAGCGGGTCGGAAAAAATCTCGCGCACCAGTGTCCGCACGGCGAGAAACAGGAAAACGCGCTTACCGAACGCAATCACCGCACCGCTATCGAACAAGGACCGAACGACGGTTTCCCCGATTGCAGTGAAAGCGTAAGCCAAAAGCGGCAGCAATAACGGCAGATAGATCAGCGCAGCACGGCGCGCCCGCGCCAACATCGTCTCGGCGTCTTCCGCCGGTGTAAGCAGTCTTCGCAGTGTGCCGCGCAGCCGTGCGGCCACCAATAAAGCGGCCAGATACGCCAGAATAAGCAGCGCAAACTGCGACCATGCCGCGGGGCTAAGGGCCCATGATTGCGCGACGTCCCATACCTGCTGCGCCCAGCCAAAAGCGTCTTGCACGATCTGCGGCTGATCCGTCAGGTCAATTTCCAAATCGCGCCCCTCTTTCCCAAACTCTGTACCCGCCTAAGTCTTGACCGTAGCCATATGACAGAGCAAGCCGAATGTCAGACCCGATTTGTCCCCTATGCGACCGGCCGATCCCGTCGGACGTAAAACAAAGCCTGCACCACCTGATCCCGAAACTAAAGGGAGGCAAGGGCGGGCCTACGGTTTTGCTGCATCACATTTGTCATCGGGAGATACACGCAACCTTGACCGAGGCCGAACTTGCCCGCGACTTTAGCACTATGGAAGCGCTCAAAAAGCACCCCCGGCTAGAGAAATTCATCGCATGGGTGCGCAAAAGACCAACGGGCTTCATGTCCAAAGTACCAGGCGGGATGCGAAAACGCACCCGTTAGTGACACATTCTCTGAATAGCTGACGCGATTTCCGGCGGCGCGGCAACGCTTGCAGCAACCAGTTCGGACGCCTGCACAAGTATGTCTTCCTGCGGTACAATCCGGTCGATCAATCCAAACGAAAGCGCCTCTTCCGCGTCAATTTTCTGCGCACCCATCAGAATCAGCTTGGCCCGCGAGGGACCAATCAGCGCCGCCATACGACCGGGATCGCTTGGCTGTGGCAGGAAAGCCAGCTGCATCACCGGGTAGAAAAACTTGGCCGAGGGTGGCGCGATCCGCACATCGCAGGCCAGCGCCATCCCAAAAGCCCCCCCGGCAAGTGTTCCGTTCAAGGCCGCGACCGTGAATGCAGGCAGGGATGCAATCGCGTCCGATAATTCTTCCCACAGCGGAGAAGTCGCCAGACCCGCGCGGGCGGCATCAAGATCGGCACCCGCACTGAAAACCTTGCCACGGCCCGTCAGGATAACTGCGCGCGCCTCCTGCGCCTTGCGCATCGTTGCGACCAGATCGGCAAGCATCTGTTCGGTTAGTGAGTTGGCCTTGTCCGGCCGATTGAGCGTAACGGTCCAAACGTCACCGCCATTTTCGACCTCGATCATATCAAGCCGACCCTTTTGCGTATTTCTTCATCACGCAGTGAGATTTCCTGACCGCACAACGCGTCCGCCTCGGGGCTGCACATCCACAACAGCGCGCGTGCTGGCCAATCTGGCGGGATATGCACATCCCAATCCAACTGGCTGACCGGATTGATGCCACTGGCTTTGATGTCACGCTGCATCTGCGTTGCCACCGTTCCCGGCGACAGGCCCATCGCGCGAATACCATGTGCGGCTTCTTCCATGTCCAGACACCTTGTCAGCATATTCACCGCCGCTTTCGAGGTGCAATAATGGCTCCACGCTTCGACGGGGCCGTGCGCTGCGCCCGAACTAATGGTCAAAATACTGCCAGAACCTTGTTCTTTCATGACCGACAATGCGGCATGTACACCGTTGAAAACGCCCTTGAGATTGATGTCGATCACCTCGCCCCAGGCATCAGGGTCCGCCGTTGCGATATGCGAGATCGGCTCGATCACGCCGGCATTGTTGATAAGCACGTCCAGGCTGCCAAAGGTATCGGCTGTGGCCTCGACCGCAGTGATCACATCGCTATAGCGCGCCACATTGCATGGAATGGCCAACGCACGCTGTCCTATTTCACCGGCCAGGTCCGCAATCTCGCTTTGTCCACGCGCCAAAAGTGCTACATTCGCGCCTGCATCCGCGAAAACTTTGGCAGCGGCTGCACCAATGCCGCGGCTGGCGCCTGTAATCATGACCGTTTTTCCTGTCATATCCATGGTGTTTGCTCCCTTTTATGGCTTTGCCGGTAGTCCTAGACCCGCTGTGCGCGCGGGTCCAGTCCAAGGCCTCTTGACCATCCCGCGTGCATACCTGACGATGTGCGCTCATCCACGCTAAAAGGATCAGCTCATGTCTCGCTTGATGCGCCACTTTTTAACCAGCTCCGCCATCGCTCTTTGCGCAACCACTGCTTTCGCCGAGCTTTCGGCAGATGATGTCTGGAACGACTGGGAAACCTACACAGAAGGCTTTGGATATGACGTTGACGGGACGCAGACGCGCCAAGGCAATGTGCTGACCATCACTGGTGTCACCATCAGCTCGGGCGAAGATGCCGCGCCTGGTGGGGCATCTGTTGCCATTGACCGCATTGTGCTGACCGACCAGTCCGACGGCACCGTGACGGTTGAATTTCCGGCAATCATCCCGATCGAGGCGACAACTCCGAATGACACAGGCGGTTTGACGCGGGTGTCTCTGGATTATCGGCAGTCTGGTATGTCTGTGGTGGCCTCTGGCACACCGGATGCGATCAATTACGTATATTCCGCTGATACGGTCACTCTGGGCACGACCGGCTTTGAAGTAAACGGTCAGGCAATGCCAGAAGACACGAGCGATGTGGAAATCACGATCAACGACATCAACGGGACCAGCACGACGACTTTGGATAACCTGCGGCGCTATACGCAATCAATGAATGCCGGCAGCATGCGGTATGTAATGAAGGCAACCGACCCCACGACCGGCGCCGTATCAGACGTTTCAGGACAAATTCAGCAACTGGCTTTCAATGGCGACGGCGCAGTCCCGCTGCGCGACATCGATAGCGACGACTTTGATGCAATGCTGGCCGCTGGTTTTTCGGCGGATGGTATGTTCAACTATGCGGCAAACGCGCTGACCGCCACAGTGAAGGATGCACAAAATCCGGTCGAAACCTCTGTCCTGAGCGGCCCCGGTTCGCTGGGCGTCACCATGAACAGCCAAGGGCTGACCTACGATGTCGCACAAACCGGTTTGCAGGTCGACATGACGTCACCGGCGTTACCTGTTCCGGTTTCTTTCAACATGGACAGCGCATCTTTCAAGCTTGCTGTTCCCGTGCGCCAATCGGAAGAACCCGATGACTTTGCCTTTGGCTTCTCGCTGGACGGCTTTACAATGTCAGACATGTTATGGGGAATGTTCGACCCCGGCAACCAGCTACCCCGTGACCCTGCCAGCATCGCGCTGGACCTCGCCGGGAAAGCAAAGTTGATGGTGAACTTCCTGGATCCGAACACTGTCGCGGGCCTGGGTCCTGACACGGCCCCAGCGGAAGTAGAAAACTTGGATATCAATAAGTTGCAGATTACCGCTGCCGGCGCCGAGTTGACCGGAGACGGTGGGTTTACCTTTGACAACAACCAAGGCCCCATGCCGCAACCTCAAGGCACGGTCGATCTGACCCTCACTGGGGGGAATGGGTTGATCGACAAACTTGTCGCCGGTGGACTGATCAAAGATCAGGATGCAATGGGTGTGCGGATGATGATGGGCCTGCTGGCGGTGCCGGGCGACGGACCCGATACGCTGAACTCGAAGATTGAGATCAACGACCAGGGGCACGTTCTGGCAAACGGCCAACGTATCCAGTAGCGGGTCTTATCACGATCATTTTCAGAGCTCCCCTTGCACAGAAGGGGTGGGGCCGCTACCTCACCCTGACCGCAACAGGAGCCTGACATGACGCAGCCGCTGGAAAATTTGACCGAAAAAATGCTGCAGGCGGCCAAGCGCGCGGGCGCAGATGCGGCAGATGCAATGACAATGCGCGGCACATCCCAGACCATCGAAGTGCGCAACGGCGCGCTGGAACAGGCAGAGCGCGCCGAGAGCGTTGATCTTGGCCTGCGTGTGTTTTTAGGGCAGCGCAGCGCGATTGTTTCAGCCTCTGATCTGCGCGACAGCACGATTGATGAAATGGCCATGAGGGCCGTGGCAATGGCGGCAGAAGCCCCCGAAGATCCCTATTGCGGTCTTGCCGATCCTGCCGACATCACCACAGGTTTTGATGTCGGCACGCTTGAACTTTATGATGACACGCCTGAACCCACGCCTGCAGCCCTTCAGCAAGATGCCTGCTCAGCCGAAGCTGCTGCCTTGCAAAACAAGGGTATTTCGCAGGTCCAATCCGCATCCGCGGGCTATTCCTCGCGCGAAGTGCATCTGGCAGCGTCGAACGGATTTACCGGCGGCTACAAAAGGACGGACCGTGGTTTGTCTTGCGTTGCCATCTCCGGCAGCGGCACCGCAATGGAACGGGATTATGACGGCGATAGCAGAATTTTCCAAAGCGATCTGCGCAGCGCTGAAGACATCGGCAAAAGTGCCGCTGAACGCGCCGTTGCACGGGCAGGTGCGCGCAAACCTCCAACCGGAGGCTATCCAGTTCTGTTTGATGAGCGAATTGCTTCCAGCCTGATCGGCCATCTGCTGGTTGCGGCAAACGGGTCTTCAATCGCCCGGGGCGCATCTTGGCTGCGGGATGCGTTGGGCGACCAGGTCCTGCCAAAAGGCATCACGCTGCACGAGAACCCGCACCGACCCCGCGCCTCGTCTTCGCGTCCCTTCGATGCCGAAGGGTTGGCTACCGCACCGCGCGATATCGTGGCCGACGGCATTCTGACGGGCTGGACGTTGGATCTGTCCACCGCGCGCAAGCTGGGTATGGCGTCGACGGCAAACGCATCACGCGGCACGTCTTCTGCGCCCTCGCCAAGCACGTGGAATGTGGCTCTGACACAGGGGGATGCGTCCCGCGACGACCTTATCAAGGATATGGGCACTGGATTGTTGGTGACATCTTTGATCGGCTCGACCGTCAACCCGAACACGGGCGACTATTCGCGCGGCGCGTCAGGGCTTTGGATTGAGAATGGCGAAGTGACACACGCGATCAACGAATGCACCATCGCGGGCAACCTGCGCGAAATGCTGCTGGCAATGATTCCCGCCAATGACGCCCGCCAGCATCTCAGCCGGGTTGTACCGTCTATTCTGGTGCCGGGGATGACACTTGCCGGCGACTGACCTTGCCCTCATTACGGATGCGATCCGCATGGCAGGTCGGGTCGCAACCAGCTTTGTCGGCGGCGCCGCACGGCGCTGGAACAAACCCGGTGACGCAGGCCCCGTGACCGAAGCAGACCTTGCGGTAAACACTTATTTAGAGACTGTTTTGCGGCGCGCTCGCCCTGATTACGGGTGGCTGTCAGAAGAAACTGAAGACAGCAGCGACCGCCTGTCACGCGACACCGTTTTCATCATCGATCCTATCGACGGCACCCGCAGCTTTGTCGAAGGCTCCAAAACATGGGCCCACTCTATCGCTGTGGCGCACAAGGGGCAGGTGACGGCAGGCGCCATCTATCTGCCCCTGCGCGGCATGCTGTATGCCGCTGCTCGTGGACAGGGCGCAACGCTGAACGGCGCGCCGCTGACCGTGTCGCGTAAAGTGGATTTGACCGGCTCGGACGTGCTTGCCGCCAAGCCCATGCTTACAGCGCAGCACTGGCCGCTTGGGGTCCCCGATTTCAATCGTGCGCACCGCCCGTCTCTTGCTTACCGACTTGGGCTTGTCGGCGAAGGCAGGTTTGACGCAATGCTTACATTTCGCGCGACGTGGGAATGGGATGTGGCCGCCGGCGCGCTGATCGTGGAAGAGGCGCAGGGCATTTGTACCGACAAAACCGGCGGGCGGCTGATATTCAACAACCCCACGCCGCAGCTTAACGGTATGATCGCCGCAGGCCGTGACATGCATTCTGAACTGATGGTCGCACTCGGGCACTCGTTGCCGCCATTGGCTTGACCACACGCGCCAGATCAGACAGCTTGCGCGCACTGCGTACCTGATCCAAGGATAGAACCATGGCACAACGGCTTCATCTTGTATTTGGCGGTGAACTGGTGGACCCCAGCAAAAACACCTTCAAAGACGTTGACGATATTCACATCGTCGGCATTTTCCCAGACTACGCCACCGCGTTTGATGCATGGAAGGCAGAGGCGCAACGCACAGTCGATAACGCTCATATGCGCTATTTTATTGCGCATTTGCACCGGTTGCGTGATGAGGAAGCGGCAGCATCCTCTACTGAAGAACTGGGGTAAGCTCTCTTGGGCCGCTCTCTGGGGTTTGCGGCCTATCGCGCGTACACGCGCCGCACCACCCTCCGTGCCTTCACGCCACATGCGCCGCGACCAAAAGGCCCTCTAGTATGGATCCACGCAGCCGAGGCGAGCAGCCTCATGGCGCTACAGGATCTGGCACAGCGCATTTGTGCCGCACGGCATGGGGTGCACATGCTGATTACCCTGCCTGATGACACAAGTTTTCAATCCATTCAGAACAACTGGGTGCCGCACCCTCAAATGCTGCTGGAGCTGGTCCCCTCTGAACACCCCGACGCGGTCTCTGATTTCTGGCGTCACTGGTCCCCTGATATGGGGATCTGGACATGGGGTCGCATACGCCCAAACCTTATCAAAAAAGCCCATGATGAAGGTTGCAGAATGGTTCTGATTGATGCGGATGCGGCCGGGTTTGACAGCAAAAGGGACAAGTGGTTGCCCGACCTGACCCGCCAGTTGCTAGAGCCATTCGCCGCTCTGATTGTGCAGTCAGATGAAGGGCAGAAGAGGCTGGAACAGATCGGATTGGACACAGGGCGAATCCGCCTGACACAACCTTTGGAAGCCGGGGGCCATGCGCTGCCCTGCGATGATCGTGATCTGTCGGACTGGTCGCAACTTCTGGGTGGCCGATCCGTCTGGTTGGCAAGCAATGTGCAACTGGAAGAACTCATGATCGTACTGCACGCGCATCGACAAGCTTTGCGGCTGTCACATCGGTTGCTGTTGATCCTCCACCCATCCCACGGCGGCTTGGTGGAAGAATTCCGCCAAGCGATTGCCGCCGAAGGGTTTCGATGCGCCGATTGGTCCCGCGAAGAAGAACCTGATGACGCCACACAAGTGGTACTTTCACCGGATCATCAGGATTTGGGATTGTTCTACCGGCTTGCCCCGGTCAGCTTTATGGGCAGTTCTTTGGTCAACGGGTACAACGGGCGAAATCCGTTCGAAGCAGCGGCTTTGGGGTCGGCTGTGTTATACGGGCCAAATGTGAGCCGCTTTATGCCGTTTTACACACGTCTGGCCAACGCGGGTGCTGCCCGGATGGTGAAAGATGGCGAAACACTCAGCACGGCGGTCATTCGCCTGATCGCACCCGATCAGGCAGCCACCATGGCGCATGCGGGGTGGGATGTGGTCAGTCAGGGCGCAGACTTGACGGATAGGGTAATTGATCTGGCACACGCTATCCTTGATGGCGAGATGGAGCAGTTGAATGCGGGCGCCTGAGTTTTGGTTTACGCCGCCCGAACGACCCGCATTTCGCGCGCGGATATTACAGCCCTTGGGGTGGCTTTATGGCCGTGCGACAGCGCGCAGGGTCGCTCAACCGCCTGTGGCCAGTCTAGAAATCCCGGTGATCTGCGTGGGCAACCTGAACGCGGGCGGCACGGGCAAGACCCCCACGGTCATTGCTATCCTAAGCCAGCTTACCGATTTGTACCAGACACCGCACGTCGTGACGCGCGGCTATGGCGGGTCCCTTAAAGGTCCGGTGCGCGTCGACCCGACACATCACACCGCAGCTCAAGTCGGTGACGAGCCGCTTTTGCTTGCAGCCTTTGCAGAGGTCTGGGTCGCGGAAGACCGTGCCGCCGGTGGACAAGCCGCAGCCGACGCGGGCGCTACTGTCGTCCTGCTGGACGATGGCTTTCAAAACCCGTCTCTAAACAAGGATATCAGCATCATTGTCGTGGATGCGGAAAAGGGATTTGGAAACGGGCGCTGCCTGCCCGCAGGCCCGTTGCGCGAACCCGTTGATGTTGGGCTTGCGCGCGCACAGGCGCTGCTTTCCATCGGCGACGCCGAAGCACAAGCCGCGTTTCAATCCCCCAAGCTGCCGCCCGGCACACCGCATTTGCGCGCGGCCCTAACACCGCTGCAAACCGGTATGGACTGGTCAGACACCAAGGCGATTGCATTCGCAGGTATCGGCCATCCGGAAAAGTTTTTCGCAACACTCAGGGGATTAGGGGCAGAGGTTGTGCACACGGAACCGCTGGACGATCACCAACCGTTGACCCCCACGCTCATGGCGCGGTTGGAAACAGATGCTAACCGACTGAGCGCACAACTGGTCACGACCGAAAAGGACGCGGTCCGCCTACCTGCTAGTTTCAGAACTAAAGTGATTACGTTGCCCGTCCGGTTACAATTTGATGACGGGGGAGCAGGGCTCAAGGACTTACTGGCCCCTTTATTCGAAGGCTAAGTGCGGGCAGATAACCGTTGCTACCTGCCCGTTGCAATGGCTCAGTCGGCAGCGGCGTCAATGACTTCGGCCATTTCCGCAAACGACATGTTGGAATACTTTTCCCCGTTGATGATAAAGCTCGGTGTGCTTTCGATACCGTCTTCGGTTGCGTTCTGCTGGTACCATGCAACCAGTGTTTGCGCTTTTTCGCCGTCCTGCAGGCACGCTTCCATCGTTTCCGCATCAAGACCTGCGAGCAGGCCAATTTTGCGCAACTCGCTTACGATCGCGCCGGGGTCACCTGCACGGGTCCATTCGGACTGACCTTGATAGATCAGATCGCTCATCCCGAAAAAGGCCTCGGGAGAGCCCGCACAACGCGCAATCATAGAGGCCCACAGACCGTAACGATCAAAATAAACTTCACGGTACACAAAGTTGATCTTGCCGGTGTCGATATAATCCGACTTCAACTGCTTGAAGGCACCTTCGTGAAAGCGCGCGCAATGGGGGCAGGTGTAGCTGGCATATTCGATTACGGTGACTGGCGCATCAGGATTTCCAAGCGACATGTCGACGATGGAAGACGTATCCACGTCTGCTGCTTCCTGCGCATTTGCAGCGCCCAGCGGGTCAACTGGCGTGACAGAGTTTGGTCCGGGGGAGGTCACAAAGTAGGCCCCAAGGCCAATGGCCGCCACAGCGGCAGAAATGATCATCATGCGAGACATCGAATTTCCCTTTTTTATCGGTTTGTCTTTTTTAGAATGTTTTCACCCAAACGCGCCAGCGCCCGCTTGAGCCCTTCATCTTCTATAGGTTCAGCGACTTCCAGTGCTTTTTGCTGGATCTCAGGGTTCGTCGGCACGGACACGGTACGGTCTGGCCCATGCTGAAAATCCACCTGCCCTTCGGCAAAGCCCGTTGCCGCCGTCTGCGTAATCCTGATGCGCGCAATAGCGTTGTAGCCGTAAACAGCATTCACACGGCCGCGCAGCTTTTCCTTTTCCATCTCTAACATGGGCGCATTCGCCCCCGTGGTCAGCAAAGTTAGCGTTGCGCCCATACCGCCACGGCCGTAACTGACCTCGACCGGACGCGAGATCGCAGCCATCGCTTCCCCCGCGACTTCAGTCCATTGCGTCAGCAACCGGCTTTGCGCAAAGCCACGCTTTTCCGACGCCGTCCGCACCCGCTGCGTCAGCAGGGAGGATGTGCGCGTAAAGCCTTTTGTACTGGCGCGTCGGGATCGCATCGCTATCTTCCTATAAATCTGAAGCTACAGTTTAGCGCGCCCAAGCGCAGTCAACCAGCCCAAGCAGATGAAGTGAGACATAAACATTGCGTGACAACGCCCTCGAGCCGCAAAACCTCAGCCGCGAATTGTTGGACTGGTACGATGTGAATGCGCGCAGCATGCCGTGGCGGGTCTCGCCACAGGCACGTATGGCAGGCGCGCAGCCCGACCCCTACCGCATCTGGCTGTCCGAGGTCATGCTCCAGCAAACCACCGTCGCCACCGTGAAGGCGTATTTCGAACGCTTTACGACGCGGTGGCCTACGGTCGCTGCACTTGCTGCGGCGCAGGATGCCGACGTCATGGGAGAATGGGCCGGACTGGGGTATTATGCCCGCGCCCGGAATTTACTTAAATGTGCGCGGCAGGTAGTAGAATTGCACGATGGATACTTCCCTGCGGACCACGCAGAATTGCTAAAGCTCCCAGGAATAGGGCCTTATACGGCCGCCGCAATCGCCTCGATTGCCTTCGATCAGCCGCACACGGTGCTGGACGGCAACGTCGAACGTGTGATGGCGAGGCTCCACGATATTCATACCCCCTTGCCGGACGCCAAGCCCGACCTGATGGCGCTGGCCGAAACCCTGACACCGCAGGCACGACCCGGTGACTACGCGCAAGCAGTGATGGATCTCGGTGCCACGATCTGCACGCCCAAATCGCCTGCCTGCGGGATATGCCCGTGGCGCACGCCCTGTCGCGCCCGAGACTTGGGGACAGCGGCTGAATTGCCCAAAAAGACGCCCAAGAAACCAAAACCTGTCCGACACGGGACCGTTTTTATTGCCCAGCGCGCTGATGGCGCATGGCTGCTTGAAACACGGCCCGAAAAGGGCCTGCTTGGTGGCATGTTGGGGTGGCCAGGATCAGATTGGATCGACACAGGCACCCCCCTCCCCGAGGTATCGCCCCCCTGCACCGCCGATTGGCAGCTGTCCGAGGGAGAAGTGCGGCACACTTTCACCCACTTTCATTTGATCCTTCACGTCTTTACAGCGCATTTACCACAAGACTGTGCGCCCGAACGCGGCAGGTTCAAATCAGCTGATGATTTCAGGCCGTCGGACCTGCCAACCGTCATGCGCAAAGCATTTAATCTAGCCAAGTGACGCAACGCTAATTCTTGGCCAGACGGATAGAGTGAGGGTAAGGTCGGTATATGAGTTCAGACACAACACTAAATCCTGCAAGCCGTCTGCCCAACGCCGCCCCGTTTTGGGTCTCGATCGCGCTTTTACCGCTGGCCGTCGTTGGCGCGATCTACGGCGGATGGACCGTTATCTTGCTGCCGCTTTGTACTTGGTATCTGTTTTCAGGCCTCGACTTTGCCGTCGGTCGCAACAGCGCCAATGCAAACCCAGATACGCCGGTGGCAGATCTGTCTGCATATCGCCTGATAACGCTGATCTGGGCGCCCTTACAGTTTGTGCTGCTGTTCAGCCTGATCTGGTATGTCCCGCAAGCCGAATACCTTAGCAGTCTTGAACGCGGCGCGCTGTTTTTCGGTGTCGGCGTGATTACCGGCACCATCGGCATCACCTACAGCCACGAGCTTATGCACCAAAGCAGCAAGGCAGAACGCTGGCTGGCCGATGTCTTGCTGGCTATGGTGCTCTATTCGCATTTCAGGTCAGAACACATGCTTGTTCACCACCGGTATGTCGGCACACCCGCTGACGCCGTAACTGCGCGCTATAACGAAGGCTTTCACCGTTTCTATCCCCGTGTGCTGCGCCAATCCTTTGTATCTGCGTTTCAAGCTGAACGGGCGATGCTGGCACGCAAAAACCTGCCTTGGTACAGTCTTTCCAATCCGTTCTTCAAATACTGGACGCTTCAGACGGGTATGCTGGGGCTGGCTTTGGCACTGGGCGGGTGGTCTGGCCTTGTGCTCTTCCTCATTCAGGCAGGCACAGCCATCTGGCAACTTGAGCTGGTCAACTACATCGAACACTATGGGCTGACCCGTGCGCATCTGGGCGACGGCAAATACGAAAACGTGAAACCGCGACATTCGTGGAATTCCGACCACCGCGCGTCAAACTGGCTGCTTATCAACCTGCAACGGCATTCCGATCACCACTACAAGCCCAACCGTCGCTACCCAGTTTTGCAGACCTATCCTACAGAAGAAGCGCCGCAGCTGCCTTATGGATATCCCGTCATGACAATGGCCGCGATGATCCCGCCGCTCTGGCACAGGATCATGAACCCAAGGGTCCGCGCATGGCGCAAGACCCACTATCCACAGATCATGGATTGGGAGCCATACAACAAGGCGCGGAACCCTCTACCGAGGTGACGATTAGCGTGGCAACAAAATCTCTGCACACACACAGCGCTTGGGCATCAAGCCGACTATTTCAGCGCGACAGAGCCTGCGGTGTTATTAACGAATTTGCCGGTTTCCTGATTGGTTAGTGTCGAAAACGTTTCACTTCCAGCGCCGCCATCGTACTTTCCGGATCCGCCGGTTATTACGCAGTTCCCTTCTACCGCGCCGTGTTCCATCATCGCATTCGGGATCCAGTTCACCACCCAGGTGTCGCCGTCTTTGTCGGAATAAACGCGGTGCCTTCCACCAGAGAGTTTGCCTGCCATCAATTCCTGTGTGCCACTACAGAGTCCGAATGAAGCCGTAAACGGGGTTGTCTGATCCAGAAAAACCTTCATAGATCGACGTAGTGACCATCACCAAGTGATCTTCGCTGATTTGGGTCACAATAGAATCTGACGTGCCGACACCCTCACCGTCCATAGACGCTGTTTCGGCATAGGCAGCTCCAGTAATTGAAGCGATAGCGGCTGCGAAAAAACAGTTCTCATTCTAAATCCTTTTTCCAAGTGCCAAACGCTCCCACGCAACCAACACAAGTATATAAAAAGCAAATGGGCCACGGCGCTAAAAAAAACCCCGCCATAAAGGCGGGGTAAAGTGGGGTGCCCTACACAGGCAGCCTCGTTCAGAAGGCCACAGGCACCGGCGGTGTTACGAAGAAAAGTCTCTAATTTGCCATTTCTGAGCGGATTTGCTGGCGCAGAACATCAATCGGGATCATCTTTCCCTCTTTCTTGAAGCACCAGTAGGTCCAACCATTGCAGCTGGGCGCTTTTTCGAGAGCGGCACCGACCTGATGGATAGACCCTTTAACGTCGTCGCCAATCAGCGTGCCATCTGCGCGCACTTTGGCCTTGTGGCGGTTGTTCATCGAAAATAGCTCTTCTCCGGGTCGCAGCATCCCACGTTCCACCAATTGGCCGAAAGGAACACGCGGTTCCGCCCGTTTCGAGGTGCTGACCTGCAGCGCCTCACGGTCAAATTTGCGTACTTTCGCGATCCGCTTTTCAGCCACTTTGCGGTAGGCCTCTTCGCGTTCGATCCCGATAAATTCACGTCCCAGCATCTTGGCGACAGCACCTGTGGTACCAGTACCGAAAAACGGGTCCAGAACCACATCACCAGCATTGGTGGAGCCGACCAAAAGACGGTGCAACAAAAATTCAGGCTTTTGCGTCGGGTGTGCTTTTTCACCCTTTTCGTCCTTAAGCCTTTCGTGGCCTGTGCAGATCGGCAAGACCCAGTCAGAACGCATCTGTATACCTTCGTTCAGGGCTTTCAGCGCCTCATAGTTGAACGTATACTTGCTGCTTTCGTCACGGCCCGCCCAGATCATCGTCTCGTGTGCGTTGGTAAAACGTTTGCCACGGAAATTCGGCATCGGGTTTGACTTGCGCCATACAACATCGTTCAGAATCCAAAACCCTTGATCCTGCAACGCGGCACCCACACGGAAGATGTTGTGATAGCTGCCGATTACCCAGATCGCACCGTTGGGCTTCAGCAACCGGCGGGCAGCCTTGAGCCAGGAATTGGTAAAGTCATCGTATATCTTAAAGCTGGCAAATTGGTCCCATGCGTCATCGACAGCATCAACACGGCTGTTATCGGGACGGTGCAAATCACCTTTGAGCTGCAGGTTATAGGGCGGATCCGCAAAGATCAGATCAACTGAAGCTTCGGGCAAACTGTTCATTATTTCGATACAGTCGCCACTCAAAATTGTATTCAAGGGAAGCGCCGTAGCGCCCTTGGACTTGGTCATCATGTTCTGCCTCTGTCATGGCGCTTTTGCGCTCATTTGTTGAGACCAAGATGTCCGAGCGGCGATTCGCCGTCAATTTCTTTTTTGAATCAAGACTTTACGTTTTTCTCTTGATACAACATATTGTATACTGGCTTGAAGGTTCGTCTATGGTGTGGGGTCACCCCGAGATTCTGCAACGCAGATATGTGGCTTTTCGATCCATACCCCATGTTTGTCTCCCACCCGTAGCCCGGATGCTGTTGCGCCAAATCCACCATGATCTCATCGCGCGCAATTTTGGCCACTATCGAAGCGGCCGCAATCGACAAAGAACGCGTATCGCCCTTTACGACCGGCTGCGCTGCAATGTTCAAACCGCGCGGCACCATAGACCCGTCAATCAGCACCAGATCGGGGGTCTCGGCCAGCCCCGCAATTGCCCGCTGCATCGCAAAGTGACTGGCTCTGAGGATGTTGTGCTGTTCGATCTCTTCGACACTGGCATGGCCAACACTGACAATGGCGCATTCTCTAAGCATCACCGCCAGAGCGATCCTGCGCTTGGCCGATACCTGTTTGGAATCATTAAGACCTTCTGGGATACACGCAGGATCAAGGATCACTGCTGCAGCGGTAACAGGTCCCGCGAGCGGCCCGCGCCCCACTTCGTCCACACCCGCAATACGCGATGCACCTGCGGCCATTGCCGCCGTTTCCAACTTAAAATCGGGTCCCATGACACGTTCATCCAACGAACCCGCGCCGCGTGCAAGGGATTGGGTCTCGAAAACCACAATACCAAGGCAAAAAAGAGGGGCGCCCGAACGCCCCTTTCAGGTGAAGCAGCGCGATCAGGTCGTGCTGCTTTTTGTCTGCCCTCAGTTACCGACGGGCCAGTTGATATCCTGAGCGGCGCAAGCATCGCGCGCCGTATCCGTTACGTTTCTTACCGTTCGCGCGAAACTTCACCTTGCAAGCTCGGGGCAGGTCACTGGTGAACCGGTAATTCTGCTGCAAACACTTCTTACCGAACACCCGATAGCGTCCATCGCGCGTATCAAAACTCTGCAGGCAAGCGCCGGGCAGCAATCGGCGGTTTGTTCGGCGTGGAAACGCACCTGTTTCTGCACGCCGTATCACGTCACCCCGCGGTGTCGCCTGACGTGTGATACCGTCGCGATCCGTGCTGCGTCGGGACACCCGGTCATCTTTGTCTTTGTCGTCATCCAGCTTGTTGCTGATCACCGCCCCAACAATCGCGACACCCACAACTGTTGCCAGTAGCCTCGCAAGATCTTCGTCGGCCCGCGCGGGTGCATTTCCAACGGCTGTTATGAGAAGGGCGGCGCTGGCGACAATGGCGATAAATTTGCGTGACATAGGTGTACTCCTGTTTGGTGCGGGGACGGACGACAGCATCGCGCCCTTCCTGTTCCAAACTGGGTGAGCATTGGCCAGACAGGCAATATCGCCGGTCTGCTATCCAATATCATGCTGCACAAACCCCGATTGTTATTGAATATCCTGCCCATCCTCCGCAGGATCGCCACATGAAACACGCAAGACAAATTTGCTGCGCTTTATGGATGATCGCGGGTGCCACCCACGCGCAAGCAGCCGACTGCTACGCTGATTATAAAGCCAAACAGGACAATCCGCTGCGATTGCATTACGGCGTGGCCGAGGTTTCGCAATGTTCCAAACAAGCTGCCAAAGCGGAACTGACGGGGCGGCTGGCAGCCCAAGGGTGGACACTGCTGAACGTCGTATCTGTCTTCGATCAAGGCGGCTTGGAAGAAAGGAAACAAAGTGCAGGACCAAACTACCTCCGCTATTGAAATGCGCCGGTCCGGCGCGCGGATCGTAGGGTTCGGCATTGGCGGCATCATCGCGATCCTTGCCATCGCTGCTGCATTGCTTTTCTGGGCGCTGCCTGACGCAAATGCTTTCAACGCCAAGGTCGAGCGTCTGTTCATTGAAAATGACGACCTGACCACGCAGGCCGAAATCAAACTGCTGGAAATTCTTGCGCAATCGGGCACTGCCTTTTCGGACACGCTAAGCAGCTATAGGGTGGTGATCTTTGTGCTCTTGGTCTTTGCCACCGCGATGCTGGTGGCTGCGCTGGTTTTCTTGGTTCTGCTGGTCGGGTTCAACCGCAGAATGGCGCAGATTGAACGCGCCGGTATTCAGGTGAATTCCCTGCTGATCAGTCGCGAAGAGAATACCGTCTATCTAAATAACCTTGGCTTCAAGCTTACCGATGCCGCGATGGAGACGTTGTCCGTTCTCGCCGAAGCACGCATGGATAATGATGTGCTGTCTGGCTCGGAGATCGAAGGTGTCATATCAGGGCGCAATGCTGCCGACTGCGATGAAGCCGCGGGTGCGACCCGCATAAAGAGGCTGCGTGACACGTTGGGCAATCAGATCGTGTCAGAGCTTTTGGTGAAAAACATCGCGCGCCGCGGCTATATGCTGGCCATCGACAAGGATGTCATTCAGGTGATCTAGGCGATCAGTGCCCCGAAAAGACCAGCGTTTGCAGCGGCAACAACAACGACCGTATGCGAATACCGGCAGCATGGATAACCCCCACCGTATCGACGACATGCAAAAAAATCCGCGTGCCAAACCCCAGATCAGGGTCCTCCAATCGTTCATGGTTGCTGGTATACGCATTTGCCATGCAACGGCTGCCCGGTGGGATGTCATCCGTTTGCCCGGGGTATATAGGCTCTAAAAAAGCTGTTATAGAGCCGGGTTCCTGCAAATTCTGTGAATCGAGCAACATGTCAGACGGGCGGACCTGACCCGCCGCAATGACATCCTGCACCTCTACAATGACCATGGGCACAATCGTGAAGGGCTTGGACATACAGCTAATCTCGGCCACGCCACCCTTTTTAACGACCTGAGCTGAGATTTGCGGAAATCCGGCCTGAAAACTATTATTGCCTGACGCCAACGGCACCAGTATACCAGCAGGCCGCAGTATCGGATTCACGATGTCCCCTTCCTGCAAAGCGAATTGCTCCACCCGGCCTGATGTGCCCGCGTAAACGGTCATCTTCTCAATCTCAACCTCGGCTTGGACCAGTGCCGCCTCGGCCGTTGCACGCTGCGCGGGAAGCAAAACAGATATGTTCGCATCAACTGCCGCAACACCCGCGCGGGCTGCATCCAATGCACCCTCGCGCAGATCAAGCTCGTTCTCCAAAACTTCCACGTCACGTTCGGATACAACGGTCGACCCACGCGCCTGCAATGTCAGCCTGCGATCCAAATCTTCGCGCACCTGAACCAACGCCGCTTGCGCCTGATCCACGACAGCAACGGCGGCGGCACGATCGGTTTGCGCAACGGCAAGTGCTGCATCCACTTCGGATATCTGGCGTAGTGCTGCGTCGCGTGCCGCTTCCTGGCGGCTACTGTCCAACTTGAACAACGGGGCACCTGCCTCAACCGATTGGTTGTTCTCGACGTATACCTCTTCCACGCGCCCTGCCCCTTCTGACAGGATGGTTACCGTGCGGAAAAACGAAGCGACGTTAGACGTGCTGGGGTGGTAGTAGAACACAAGTGTGACAAGCGTGATGGTCAGCATCAGGCACAGTGTGATGCCCCAGCGCAGTTCGTACCAGACGGTAAAAAAGTTGATATGCTCGCCAAAGCGCTTGCCCTGAAAGTGGCGGCGCAACAGGTAATCCGGCAGAATCGTGAGCAACGAACAGAAAAATAACTCCAACATGTCAGCGTTCCCTGTGCACAAGGTTTTCCAGCGACTTTGCCATGGAATTCAGCGGACTTATAATGTCAGGGGGCCGGAATGCCGCAAGCCCCAAGGCCAGAACCCAGAACAGGTTATTGTGCGTAAACAGCGCCAGAATGCACAGGATGCTAATGAGTTGCAGCTGCGTCGCGTTCCCTTTGTGTGCCATGCGTTCGGGCAGCGAGTGTAAAGTGAAGTACAAAACACCCAGCAGAATGATCGCAGCGACAAGCAGGAACACCATCATGGTAAAAAGCGAGTCCCCACCGTCAGGGCCACCGAAATAATGCGGCAGGTGCTGTGGCGCCATTGGATGAATGTTTTCGGTCACAATTATTCTCCCGCTAGCGGTAAAAACGGTGGATTTGGTCGCAAGCTATCTGTGTGACGGGCTGCACGCCATCAAAAATATTCATACGGCCAAGGCTGGTGTTTTCTGCTGCATCGGGCCTAGAGTTGCATGCTGTTAAGAAAAAGGAACTGAAATGCCGGCACCTGTGAACGCGTTCAAGAAAGCTCTCGCATCGGGCGACACGGTCTTTGGCTGCTGGATGAGCATTGCCGAAGTCTACACAGCCGAAATTCTGGGAAGGGCGGGTTTTGACTGGTTGCTGATTGACGGCGAACATTCACCCAATGACATCCGGTCGATACGCGATCAGGTGATCGCATTGTCGAACAGCGACAGCCATCCGGTTGTCCGCGTCCCAATTGGCGAGACTTGGATCATCAAACAGGTGCTTGATCTCGGTGTTCAGACGATACTGGTCCCCATGGTAGAGACTGCAGAGCAGGCGCAAGAACTGGTGCGCGCCTGCCGCTACCCCCCAGAAGGAACGCGCGGCGTCGGCTACGGGGTGTCACGGGCAGGCGGTTTCGGACAGTATGGCAATTACGGACCGACGGCAGATGCGCAGATTTGCCTACTCGTTCAGGTCGAGACGAAAACCGGGCTTGGTAATCTTGACGACATTCTCAAGGTCGATGGTGTCGATGGCGTGTTCATCGGCCCTGCGGATTTATCGGCTAGCATGGGCTATCTGGGCCAGACACAGCACCCCGATATGCAAGCCACAATCCTGCGCGCGCTAAAACGCATCAGCGACAGCGGTAAGGCTGCAGGCATCCTGACCACCGATGATGCGATGATCCGGTCTTCGCTTGATGCAGGCGCACGCTTTGTTGCCGTTGCGATGGATATTGCCATGCTCTTGAACACAGCAAAGGCCACTGCGAAGCACTGGAAAAACCGTTAGCGCGCAGACCACCACGCGTTTAATGGTCACAGTACTGTGCGCAACCGCCTGATGCCCCTTTCCACAGGGGCTTTTGGCGTATAAGACGCGCGCACCATCACATCACAGACATTGGAGTATCAAGATGGGTTACCGCGTCGTCATAGCGGGTGCCACAGGAAATGTGGGCCGCGAAATGCTTAACATTCTTTCCGAACGCCACTTCCCCGTGGACGAGATCGCCGTTCTGGCGTCCCGCAAATCTTTGGGGTCCGAGGTGAGCTTTGGCGAGAAGACACTGAAGACGAAGGACCTTGATACGTTTGATTTCACGGGCTGGGATTTCGCCCTGTTCGCGGTCGGCTCGGACGCGACCAAGAAATATGCACCGAAGGCTGCCAAAGCGGGATGCGTCGTCATCGATAACTCGTCGCTTTATCGCTATGATCCTGACGTGCCGCTGATCGTACCAGAAGTGAACCCCGAGGCAATTTCGGGCTACGCCAAGAAAAACATCATCGCCAACCCGAACTGTTCCACCGCGCAGATGGTCGTGGCGCTGAAACCGTTGCATGACCGCGCAACGATCAAACGCGTTGTCGTCAGCACCTATCAATCCGTTTCAGGCGCCGGCAAGGAAGGCATCGACGAATTGTGGGATCAGACCAAGTCGATCTATAATCCGGTTGACAACAAGCCACCAAAGAAATTCACCAAGCAGATCGCGTTCAACGTGATCCCGCACATCGACGTCTTCATGGAAGACGGTTCGACCAAGGAAGAGTGGAAGATGGTGGCCGAGACAAAAAAGATCGTCGACCCCAAGATCAAAGTCACAGCAACCTGTGTGCGTGTTCCGGTGTTCGTCGGTCACTCAGAAGCCATCAACATCGAGTTTGAAGACCATCTCGACGAGGACGAGGCGCGCGAAATTCTGCGTGAAGCGCCTGGTATCATGGTAATCGATAAACGCGAAGATGGCGGCTACGTGTCGCCGGTTGAATGCGTCGGTGACTTTGCAACATTCATCAGCCGCATCCGGCAGGACAGCACATTGGACAACGGCCTGAACCTGTGGTGCGTGTCGGACAACCTACGTAAAGGGGCCGCCTTGAACGCCGTACAAATCGCCGAGCTTTTGGGCCGCGAAGTGCTCAAAAAAGGCTAAGGCGCAGCAATATCATCATTCAGTCCCGCGGCATGTGCAATGGCGCGGGATTTTTTGTGCGCGGTATGACCGAATGAGAATGGTATTCGGCTCAGATCCTTTAGAAAATACCAAGGCAGAGCGGATAGCCATAGCCCCAGCGCCAAGGCAGAAGCGAACAAGGGCCACCACCGAACCGGACCGCGTTAAACATCGCGTCGCCAATCGTCGCGTAAGCCTGCCGAACCAAATCATGCGACACCTCGTATTGCTCGGCCAGATCCGCCACATTCTCTTCGCCCTGCCGTATCACGCACTGGCGCAAAGCCTGATCCGCAACCAGTCGAGCGGAATAGCTTTCTGCTGCATCCGCCGCACCGTCTGCATTGTGATACGCACGGTCATGGATTACGCAGCACGCCTCCCACGGCGGGGTTTCGCCCTGTGCCTTTTCAAAATCGGGAAAAAGGTCCGACACAAGCCGCCAACTCCAAGACATGCCCCCACTGCACCCGTCTGTTTCAAAAGGCGCAAGCGCTGTTTCAGGGGCCTGAATGAGGGACTGCAAGGCGCGGTGCGCGGGCAATTCAATCATGCGCAATACGGAACTGTCGGCAGTATCATCTTGCGCCACAACAGTCGCAGGCAAGAGCAAAAGCAGAATAGCAGGAAAACGCATTACACCTCGTCCTTGACCTCTGGTGTCAGATCGAACGCGAACCCGATCGTGTCTCCCAAACGCAACAAGAACCGCTCTGCCGTGCTCAGTGTTTGGTGATGGGCGATCACGTCCCGCGCAAGTCCGGGTTCATCGGTAATCAACCCATCAACACCCAATGAAATCATCCGCGACATCATTGCCGCATCATTCACTGTCCAAACATAAACGTCTTTGCCCGCAGCTGCGGCCCGCTGGATAAGACGAGACGTAAGGCTCGCCGCACTTACGGCTACAAAATCACCTTCAAGCCCCGTCAAATCGCCAATCGATGTGGCTGCCAAGACGCCAGTGCGCCACTCCGGGCGAAGTTGCAGCATGTTTTGCACCGCTGGGTATTTCAGTGACATCGTGGCGATCTGGTCCGCCATCCCAGCCTCTTCGACCAAGGCTATAACGCGGTTTTCCAGATCAATGTCATGCCCGTAATACTTCAGTTCGATAATCAGTTGAGAGCGGTCTTTCACGACGTTCAGCACGTCACGCAACAATGGCGGGCGCTGGTCGGCATAGGCAGGGTCAAACCAGCTGCCGATATCTATCTCGGCGATGTCCTCCATCGTTGCATCCCAGACTTTCAGCGGCATAGAGGACGATTTCATGAAATCGCTGTCATGCACCACGATGATTTCACCGTCTGCCGTCTCTTGAACGTCAATTTCGACCCAGTCGGCACCGTCTTCGATGGCTTTTTCAACCGCAGCCATGGTGTTTTCAGGGCGACTTGCGGCGGCCCCACGGTGACCGATCACATCTACTTTCTCGGTTCCGCCGACCTGATTGAAAGCCAGTGTTCCCAGTAAAACACCGGCGACGGAAATCACTGCAACGGCCACGGGGACCGAGACGAGCGCCACAGTCGGCTTTCTGGATTTCAAGTCGGCCTTGGTTGGGCGTGCTTCCAGTATTCTGTCAAATTCGTCATTCAAAATGTTCGACAACGCGCCATTTGAAACTGCGTTCACAAACCCGTTCGCAAGAATCCAAAAAGCAATCAAAATGGCCGTAACAGTGAAGAAAACATTCATATTCCAACCGAAAAGCTGCGGCACCTCGGCAATCAAAAAACCGACGATGCCCAGCACCACCGTGGCCAGAGCGATGCGAATAAGCGCCCAATAAACGAGCTCTCGCAGGAGCGCTAAACGGTGACCCTTCATCTTTTTGCGGCTCATCGCAAAAGCTTGCATGGGGCGTTCCCGGTCAAATATCGCAAGATGCAGCGCAACGGCCCATCCCGAAAACCGCTCTAACAACACGAGGATCAAAGCGACCGCACTGATGCCGCCAATTGCGACTGCCCACTGAAAAGCCGGTGGCCGGTTGGCGAGGTAGTAGTTGATGTCAAACTCGGTCAGCAACAAGGCCGCAGCCCCGCCGCCAATCGCCAGAAACGGCAGCGAAATCAATAAAACACGAATGAGCAATTCAACCGCGAAGGCAAACAGACGCGGCACAGCGCCGATCAGAAAACCCGTGGCCACACGCAATGACCTGGTAACCGATCCCTGTTCGGCACGGATAACAGCCGTCATAAAGGCCACGTCAACCACAGCGGCTATGATGACGAAGGCACCGACAACCAGCGCACCGATAGCCCCCGCAGGTGTCAGCAAAAAGCGGGCGATATCCTGATCTGTCAAAGCGGACTGGTCCGAGAACGACAGGGTAAAGGCCAGCAAAATACCGGTCAGCGGCAGCAGCACCGCAGTGGCCACCAAGCGCACAAAGATATGGGATGCCAGCAGCGGCACCCAAAGCCGAAGCGCATGACGATAGCTAAGTAGGATACTCTGGAACAAGCGCTGTCTCCTAGTGTTTGCGGCACCACTATTATGGACCAAGCCGCACTTTTTTGCACACAGCAATTATAAATCATGGGTCCAGATTTTCGGCCCGATAGAAAAGGAGTTTATGCTTGATGCCAGCCGTTCAATAATCTGGCAGCGGCAGGATTACGGCTCGCGAGGGTCTTTTGGTTTACCCGGTCCGAATCGACGCACGAAAGTGCCATAGGAAAAGCCAAGCTGATGGGTGTGGCACACTTTTTGCCCACTTGTGTGAGTATGCAATGACAGCCCGCCCCAAGCGATCTTTAAATAATACCCGTGCTCGCGCATCCGGCGGTCCAGGTCTTCCCAGCTTGTCGCCTCTGCCATGTCGCGAAAAAGCAGTTTTTGCAACGCAAAAACCAGTTTTTCATTTGCGGGGCGCGCAGGCTGGTTCGCGCCTTTTCTGGTTGTCAGGTGATCCGACAACAAATCCTGAAGCACACGCGATACGGTGTCTTCCTTTTCAGTGGCTAGATCGTGCACCGCCCTCAACAGATCAGGCGGCAATTCAACGGAAACGTGGCGCTTATTCATGCCTAGCAGATTTGCTTAGACTTTGTTTAAAATGCGTTAAAAACGCTCGGCCCGCACGACATCACAGTCGGCAATCGATACAACGCCGATGTGTTTGTCTACGACGCTAAATGCAGCATCCAAAAGACCATCCAAACGCGCCGGGCGAATAATGCATACCACTTGTACCATGCCGCTCGCGCGACCGATTTCGCCAGAACGCACCCAGTCTCCTGACCGGCCGGAACCGCCCAGCACAGGTAGAACAGTGTACCCTGTTACACCGGCTTTGCGCAGAGCATCCGTCAGTCGTGACTGCATGATCGCTTCGATCGTTATTTCTACGCGTTTTGCCTCGTGTGTTTGCATCATATCAAGCTCCCGTCAGCGCCGAGGCAACGGCCACATAAAGCGGGATGCCCAGCGTCAAGTTAAAGGGGAAAGTGACCCCCAAAGATAATGTCAGATAGATGGACGGATTTGCCTCGGGCAGCGCCACCCGCATGGCCGCCGGTACGGCGATGTAGGACGCCGATGCAGAGAGCACCATCAAAAGTGCGACACCACCGGTCGACAGCCCCAACAAAAGGCCGAATACTGCGCCCAAAGTACTGCCAATGATGGGCATCAGCACACCAAACGCCAATACTCCCGGCCGCAGCACATCACTGCGGTCACGCAAGCCGCGTCCCGCGACAAGACCCATATCCAGAAGGAACAGGCACAAAACACCCTTGAAGGGCGCTACAATAAAGCTCGATATCTCTTCGAGGCCCTTTTCACCCGTGATCCATCCGATAAGGAACGACCCCACAAGCAGTACGATCGACCCGTTCAGCAGTATTTCGCGCCACAGCTCGCCGTCCATGCGCTGGTCACCGCCACCGCGCGTTATAAGCCAGAGCGCCGACAAGATCGCGGGCGCTTCCATCGCAGCCGCGACAGCCACCATATAGCCTTCGAATACAATGCCGCTGCTTTGCAAAACGGACGTCGCGGCGACAAACGTCACGATAGAAATCGACCCGTAATGCGCGGCGACTGCGGCAGCGTCCAACCGGCTTAGGCCCGTCATCACCTTGAGCAATGCGAAAGCGATGATCGGCAAGCCCGCCGACAGAATAATACCTGCAACAAGTGTAAGCCCGAGCTTGGCATCAATGCCGTGCGCAGCAACGCTGACCCCGCCTTTAAATCCGATGGCAAACAGCAAATAGATCGACAACGCCTTGGCCGCAGCCTCTGGAACACTCAGATCAGACCGCGCAAGGGACGCGGCAACGCCCAAGGCAAAAGACAAAATGATCGGAGACAGCAGGTTCGTTGCAGCCAAAGAAAGAATTTGATCCATTTGCGCGTCCTTATCGGGTTAAGTGGCCTTTAGGCGGCTTTATCAGCGCCTTCAAGTCTCAACGCCCGGGCCACGCGCTGTCAAACAGGCCGGAACGCCTGATCGTTGCT
Organism: uncultured Alphaproteobacteria bacterium; assembly: GCA_963796445.1. GTDB lineage: Bacteria > Pseudomonadota > Alphaproteobacteria > Rhodobacterales > Rhodobacteraceae > Roseobacter. Next base: position 215,294 of record CAWCLQ010000004.1, read on the forward strand.
GTTGAAAAACTCCAGCCCGCCTTCTCCGATATCGGTCCAAAGTCCGTGCAGTGTCAGCATACCATCATCAACACGCGTTTGAATGAAGGGAAAGGTCATCAGGTTTTGCAAGCTCACCAGCACGGATTGTTTTTCAAGAGCTTGCGCCTGAATCTCTGGGTCGTTCTCTCCTGCGACAAGCGCATAGCTTGGACGCAAAATATCCATCCAACGCCCGATAAAGCTGGTTTTTTCCTCGAGATCAGGCGCATGGCCCTGACACATATCGATGCATCCCTTGACCCCACCACACCCCGAATGGCCCAGAACAATCACATGCGCCACATTCAGCATCGTGACCGCATATTCGACCGCGGCAGATGTCCCGTGTATTTCGCCGTCAGGCTCGTAAGGTGGCACGAGACTGGCAATGTTGCGGTGAATGAAAAGTTCGCCCTGATCAGCCCCGAAAAGCGCGCTGACGTGCACGCGACTGTCACAGCATGAAATCACCATCGCGCGCGGGTGCTGCCCGCCCCGTGCCAATTGCCGGTACCACGACTGGTTTTCTTCGTATCCGGTCGCTTTCCAACCGTGATAACGTTGCACCAGATACCCTGGCAACGGCTTGGCCTGATCCATAAATCTCGTCTTTCGCGCACGTGTTTACTCAGTCTTACAGAAAATTATCTGTAATTTCGAGAGCAAACATCGATCGATCTCAACCCTTTAGTCAGGATTATTACGCAGTGTGCGCCAATGCCGTGGGGGCACGAAAAGGGTGAGTAGAATGGATCATGTCCTGAAAATCAGGTTGAACGAAAACGTGAAAGTCGATCAAGACCGGCTTGGTGCGCTTTATGCCCAGCTTGGCGAGGCCGCCGCAGAAGATGTCGTTTGCCGCGCGATGGAGGAATTGGCCCTGCGGTTATCCCAGTGTAGAAGGCTGCACAGTGCGGATCAGTGGGATGAAATGCGCAAGTGCACCCGGTCTCTTATCGCGATTTCGGACCAGATCGGCATGCTGGTTCTTGCACGCGTCGCCGGCGACGTGATTGAAACGCTGGACAACGGCGATGTACCCGCGACCGGTGCAACGCTGGCCAGACTGCTGCGGATTGGTGAACAATCACTGACCGCGATATGGGACCTACAGGACATTACCATCTGATTGCTTGCACCGGCCAAAGATCAGGCTAGGCTGCGCAGCGAATGCTTTTCGAAAGGCCCGCTTGCATGACCACGCTCTTTGCCGACGCAGACCAACACGCTATTCCTCTTCACATTATCGCTCAAGATGGGCTGGACGATTGGTTGGCAAAGCAGCCAACACAAGTGGCCGCATGGGTTGCTGCAAATGATTTCAAAGCAGCACTTGGGCAAGCCTTGGTCGTTCCCTCAAAAGAAGGCGCCGCAGAAATGGCGATTGTCGGATACGGCGGTGCCAGCGCGCGGGCCCGCGGACGGTTTCACCTTGCTGCTGCGGCAACAAAATTGCCCAAAGGTGCGTATGAAATCGCATCGGGAATACCGGATGAAGATTTGGAAAACGAGGTACTGGGCTGGCTGATGGCTGGCTACAGGTTCACAAGATACAGTGCTGCATCCGCGATGCCCGCGCAACTGGTTTGCCCAAGCGGGGTCGACGCTCAGAAGGTTAACTACATCGCCATGGGCGAGTGCCTGACCCGAGACCTTATCAATACCCCATCAAACGACATGGGGCCCGCAGAACTGGAGCAGGCCGCCCGCGCGCTGGCACAAGAACATGGCGCAGAGATTTCCGTAATTTCCGGCCAGGATTTGCTGGACCAGAACTTTCCGCTCATCCACACGGTCGGTCGCGCGTCGGACCGTACGCCTAGGCTGATCGATATCACATGGGGGACGACCGGCCCCAAAATCACGCTTGTCGGCAAAGGTGTTTGCTTTGACACCGGAGGTCTGAACCTCAAACCAGGTGGGTCGATGGGGTTGATGAAAAAGGATATGGGCGGTGCCGCTAACGTCCTTGGGCTGGCACATATGATCATGTCCAGCGCTCTAGGCATACGGCTACGTATACTTATACCGGCTGTTGAAAACGCGGTTTCCAGCAATGCTTTTCGACCCGGTGACATTTTGCCTTCCCGCAAAGGGTTGAGCGTGGAGATAAACAATACCGACGCCGAAGGCCGATTGGTCCTTGCTGATGCGCTGACCTACGCGCAAGAGGATGAACCCGATTTGATCGTCTCGATGGCGACGTTGACAGGTGCCGCGCGCGTGGCTGTCGGCCCGGACCTGGCCCCTTACTATTGTGACGATGAAAGGTTTATCGCGGCCCTCGAAACTGCAGCACAATCGACATGGGATCCAGTCTGGCGGATGCCCTTCCACATGCCTTACGAGATCATGATCGAACCCGGCATTGCCGATCTGGACAACGCACCCAAGAGCGGGTTCGCGGGGTCGATTACGGCAGCGCTGTTTCTGCGTCGCTTTGTTGGTAAAGCGCCCTATGCGCATTTCGACGTTTACGGGTGGAACCCCGCTGATGCACCGGGCCGTCCCAAAGGTGGCGTTGGACAGGCAACGCGCGCGCTGCTTCAAGCAATTCCGGATTTCGCGCAATCGTGACCGACAGACGCATCACGCCTGAGCCTGCGCTTGTACAGATGAACGAAACGGGCCGCATTTGCGCGCCAATAGTCGATCTTTTGCGCAGCATTGAAGGCCCGCGAGACAGGCAACTGCTGTTCGGAGACGAGGTAAACGTACTTAATCGTACGGATGATCATGCGCTGGTCCGTGCCGCCAAAGATGGCTACTGCGGCTGGGTAGCATCCAGCACGATCGCAGCGCCACGCCCCGCCAGTCACCGCGTCAGCGCCCTTGCCACACATGCCTATGCCGGACCAGATTTCAAAAGCACCGATCAGGTGTTGCTCAGCTTTGGCTCAAAGATAAAGGCGCTGTCGCAGGCGGGCCGGTTCATTGAGACAGAAATTGGATTTATCCCCGAACAACATCTGACCCCATCTGACGAACTGGCAACCGACCCCGCAGAGGTTGCAGCACTATTTTTGGGCACGCCGTACCTTTGGGGGGGCAACGGGTGTTCGGGGATCGACTGCTCAGGTCTGATACAGGCCGCTTGTCTGGCCTGCGGGTTGCCTTGCCCCGGCGATAGCGACCTACAAGAACGCATATTAGGAACGGTGCTCGACGAAGCGACGCCGATCAGGCGTAATGATCTAATCTTTTGGAAAGGTCATGTGGCACTGGTGACCGACGCCACCATGCTGATCCACGCCAACGCAAACGACATGGCCGTGGCGTATGAACCGATTGAACAGGCGATTACGCGCATCATAGCGCAGGGTGACGGTGCCCCGACGAGCCGCAAACGGTTGCCTGCTGTTGATGCCTGAAGGCAGTACGGTTAGTCGACTGCGCGGATCAGCTTACGCTCCAGCACGCGCAACACTGTTTTCAGGTCATGACCACGGCGCATGATCTGCCCGTCCATGCCAACAACCGCATACATGCCTTGTTTGTCCCGCAACTTTGGCCGCTTTTCGATCCGGTAAAGCGGGGTTTCAGCGGTGCGTCTGAACACCGAAAAAACGGCCACATCCCGCAGACAGGAAATACCATAGTCACGCCATTCGCCTGCGGCAACGAAACGCCCGTACAGCGATAGGATCAAAGATAATTCTGTCCGGTGAAACGCGACCTGCGCGGGCGGCATCTGGTGGAGATTATCCTGCGGCGGTACCTGATAGTTCATACTTACAGAGTTGCGCTGAACGCGCCGCAAATCAAGTACTGATGGCAGAATTTGGCTAAATGGCACTCGACTGGCGCCGCCTCATGCATAAATTCCATGACAAAACCAACCCGACGACATCAAATGCCCATGCGCATAAAAGAGCCAGAGCCGCTGACCGTCTTCCGTTTCAGCCACCCAATAGTCGCGCACCCCGCTGCGCCAGTTCGGGTCATCCAACCACCATTCAGGCGCTATTCGTTCAGGGCCGGTTGCATGCGTGCGGCGCAATTTCTGACCCCGCCAGCGGAACACCTCGGGCACCTCGGGGCGGTCAGGGGCTTGCACCGGTTCGGGCTGCCACATCAGTAATGGGCGCGCATTGGGTGCCGCTGGCCAGACCCCGTCATGCGCCACAGACCACGCCGCCGCCAACACGCTCGCACTTTTCTCGGGGATGTGGCTTGAGGCGGGGGTCACCCGCGTAATGGTATCCAGCCCCACACGGGCACCGATGCGCCCGATCAAATCATCGATTGCCGTGTTCCCTGCAAGTCGGGTGCTGACGGCGGCCCCTGCTTCCAGATGACCAACAGGCGTTCGGGCGTGAATAGGCTCTGTTTGCAGGGCCTCCAGACGGATCATATCAATGCCGAACCCTGCGTCTATATCTTCCAATTTCAGCGCAATCAGCGGCCTGATCCGCGCAGGGTCCCGCGCCGCGCGCGCCAACCCGACTTCGACCGCCTGCACGGTCTGGTCTGTGCGGTAGGCCTGAAACAACACACGGCGCGCACCGCGTCCCTTTTTCTCGAGCATCTCGCAAAGGCGCGGCAACAGGCGGTCAAGACCGGCAAGGATATCGTCCTGCAATCCGATAGGATCCGGCAAGGTCATGCGAACGGCAAAATGATCCGGCGCACGTGCGGGCGAAACGGGTTCGGGCGCAGACCCCATCGCCTGATCCATCCGCATCACCAGGCCGCGCCCAAACCGGCGGGCAAGGCTGGCACGGGGTTGGCCAAGTAAGTCATGCACACGGCGAATACCCAGCCGGGACAGTTGCGCCGTGGTGTGCCCATCGAGCCGCAATGCCGCCACGGGTAACGGGCTGAGGGCCGAATATGTCTGGCCCGGTGCTGCGATCCGGTGTGCAGTTGCGTCCGGCCCCAGTGTCACAAAAGGGGCCGTACCGCCCTTTGTCCAGTGCCGCCGCTTTGTTGCGCGTGACCGTGTTGCGCGCGCCTCCTGGTCAATGGCGTCACCGTTGCGATGCGACCCAGCCTGCTGGCCTGCAAATCGCGCCAAAGCCCACGCGGCACCGCGCGTATCGGCAAGCCCCATGCGCACCACCAGCCCCAAGTCCTCGCAGTCTTGCTGCACGACGCCTAGCAACGATTCTTCGCCTCCGAAAAGATGCGCGCACCCCGTCAGGTCAACGACAAGCCCGTCGTCGGATTCAGTCGCGACCCAAGGGCTGAACTTGCCCGCCCACCGCTGCAACGCTTGCAAGAATGCTTGTTCGGCAGGTCGGCTGCGTGTCCGTGTGACCAACTGCTCGCACATTGCATGCGCATCCCGCACGGGCTGACCAACACGCAGCCCGAAGCCAAGTGCTACATCATTCAACGACGTCAGCGCCTGGGTGTTGTGCTGTTCTTCCACCACGCCCAGCGGCATATCGACCAGCATCGGGTCACGGCGCATCAGCCGGTTTGCCCCGAAATGCGGAAACCACAGGGAAAGAATACGTCGGGTTTTCATGGCAGCGGCACCTGACAAACTCAAATGTTCTTTATTTGTTCTTTTTAGAAATAGCCCTGTCGTGCGCCAGAGTCGAGTCCGTTCAGATGCCGTAGCGTGCCATAAAAGTCTCTACTGCGCTTTCGACAACGCGCAGTATCTCGTCCTCTGACACCGTTTTCGTCACGCCGAAAATAAGCCGGGGCCAAACATCAGCCTTGCACAATTCGCCAAACTGGTCCGCCGCCAACACAGGGTCAGTCATGTGTAATTCGCCCCGCGCTTCGGCTTGCTGGAAATAAGTCGCCATCTCTGACCTGAAGACAGCCGGGCCTGAATTGTAGAACTTTTGCCCCAGTTCGGGAAACCGATCCGATTCGGCCACGCAAATCCTAAAAATGCGCTGCCCGAAATCCGACGTAATAAAGCGCAGAAAATGCATGCCCGTCTGCATCAGCACAGCGCGCGGTGCATCTTGGGCATTTATGTTGTCCATCGCGTCGCGCGCCTGACGCTGGCATTCGGTCGTCGCCACCTCCATGAACAGCAACCGTTTATCAGGAAAATAACTGTAAAGCGTAGCTTTCGATACGTTGGCCGCGCGCGCGATGTCGTCGACGCTCGCGCCTTCAAAGCCGTCAGTCAAAAAAACCTGTCGCGCACCGTCCAATACCTGGTCGAATTTTCGCCCTTTGCGAATGGCCACCGTTGCGACAGTCATAACGTCCCCTGATTCAATATGCCTAAATATAAACCGAACGGTTCAGTTCCCAAGAGAAAAATGATCCAATCATCAATGACTTGATTGTCGTCTCCAAGATTATACTTTAGAATCGTTCTAAATCAGGAGCCTTATGTCATGCGTTTTTCCCTATCCCGCAAACGGTTCAGCGACTTGAACGAGCAGGAAATCCTCGCCCTTGCGATTTCTTCGGAAGAGGACGATGCCCGCATTTATCGTGGGTATGCCGAAACCCTGCGTATCGATTATCCAGATTCGGCAAAAGTCTTCGAAGGCATGGCCGCCGAAGAAGACACGCATCGCAAGCGTTTGATCGACCTGCACCGCAGCCGTTTCGGCGAAACGATTCCCCTGATCCGTCGCGAACATGTCGCCGGATACTATAACCGCCGCCCTGTCTGGCTGGTAGAAAACCTCGGCATTGAGAAAATACGCGCCGAAGCCGAAGCGATGGAGCGCGAGGCCGAACGCTTCTACCTAAAAGCCGCCGCGCGCACACAAGACGCCGCCACCCGAAAGCTGCTAGGTGATCTGGCCGCCGCCGAAGCCGGGCACCAGCGCACAGCGGAAGACCTGGAAGCCAAGCATCTAAACGACGAAAACCGCCATTCTGAAGAAGAACAGGCCAAAAGACAGTTCATCCTGACATGGGTCCAACCCGGCCTTGCAGGTCTGATGGACGGATCAGTGTCTACATTGGCGCCGATTTTCGCGGTCGCCTTCGCCACACAAGACACCTGGACCACCTTTCTGGTCGGGCTTGCGGCCTCGGTGGGCGCGGGCATTTCCATGGGCTTTACCGAAGCCGCATCAGACGACGGTGAATTGTCGGGGCGTGGCTCTCCGATCAAACGCGGCTTTGCCTCGGGCATCATGACGACCATCGGTGGCCTCGGACACGCGTTACCTTACCTTATCCCCGATTTCTGGACGGCAACGATCACCGCGACTATTGTCGTCTTTATCGAGCTTTGGGCAATTGCATGGATCCAGAATAAGTATATGGATACACCGTTCCTGCGCGCCACCATGCAGGTGGTTATGGGAGGTGCCCTCGTCTTTGCAGCGGGCGTTTTAATTGGCTCGGGCTAGGGAAAGGGCTGCACATCTGACGTGCCAATATGATTGAGATCTTCTTTAAAACCGTTCCCTTCTTTGCACTGATCGCATTGGGCTACTGGGCGGGCCGCACCAAGTTCTTCAGCGAAGAGGCGACGGCCTACCTGACAAAGTTCGTTTTCTACTTTGCGCTGTCGGCCATGCTGTTCAAGTTCTCCGCCAATCTGTCGTTTGCAGATGTCTGGGACCCGAACCTTGTTATGGGGTACCTACTGGCCACAATCGTGGTTTATGTCATTGCAACAGTGGTCGCGATGATGCGCGGGCTTGACGTGCCGACCACGGCTGTGGAAGCCCAGTGCGCCTGTATCGGCAACGTGGGCTTTTTAGGCGTGCCCATGCTGGCCCTTTTGCTGGGTGAACCTGCGGTAGGCGTCATCATGATGGCGCTTGCCGTTGATCTGATCGTCTTCTCCAGCCTGATTGTCATCCTCATCACCGGATCCCGCGATGGGCGTTTCAGCTTTGGCGTTCTGCGCACGGTCGCATTGGGGTTGATAAAAAACCCTATGATCGTCGCCATTACACTTGGTTTCACTTGGTCAGCCCTTGCCATTCCAATTCCCACACCGATGAACGAATTCCTGTCAATCCTTGGCGGTGCCGCAACACCCGGTGCGCTATTTGCCATCGGTGCCTCCCTAGCCAGCAAATCAGCCGAAAGGCTGTACATCGCGGGCTGGCTCAGCTTTTGCAAACTGGTACTGCACCCGATGTTGGTGGCGGTTGGGGTACTTTACCTCTTTCCGGTCGATCCTTACACGGCAGCGGTCGTGATATCGGCCTCGGCTCTGCCAGTCGCCGGAAACGTCTATATTCTGGCGCAACACTACGGCGTCGCCCCGCAACGGGTGTCAGCCACGATCCTTGTGTCGACCGCAATCAGCATTTTCTCAGTCAGCTTTGTCATCGGTCTTGTGGCCCCCTGACGCGGATCAAGGCTTGCCGTGCGCAAACGCAGACGCTAGCCAAGGCATGAACCAACAAGGAGACGCGGCATGGAAGTAATCTCGGAAAACGCCTGCTTTGGCGGCACGCAAGGGGTCTACAAGCACAGCTCGAACAGCTGCGCCTGCGACATGACATTCGGGTTGTTCCAACCGCAAGAGGTCAACGACGGGCCAGTACCGGTCTTGTGGTTTCTGTCAGGTCTGACCTGCACCCATGAAAACGCCATGATCAAAGCCGGCGCGCAATCTTGGGCCGCCGAACAGGGCATCGCACTTGTGTTTCCCGATACATCTCCGCGCGGCGAAGATATCGCCGACGATGATGCTTATGATCTGGGACAGGGTGCAGGATTTTACGTGAACGCCACCCAAGACCCATGGAGCCCGCACTTCCGCATGTGGGATTATGTGACCGACGAATTACCCGAGCTTTTAGAACGCAGCTTTGAGCTTGATATGGAACGTCAGGCGATCACAGGCCATTCGATGGGCGGGCATGGCGCGCTCACGATTGCTATGTCGCTGCCCGGTCGGTTCAAATCCGTCTCGGCTTTCGCACCGATCAGCCACCCCACCGCGAGCGACTGGGGCCGCAAGCAATTCAGCGCCTATCTGGGCGACGATACCGCGACATGGGCGCCCCATGACGCCACCCTGTTGATGCGCGAGCGTGGCTTTGACGGCCCTCTTTTGATCGATACAGGGACCAAGGACCAGTTCATCGACCTGCTCAACCCCGAAGCCTTTGCCGAAGCCGTCAACGCAAGACGCCAGCAGGCAACGCTGCGCCTGCAACCGGGCTACGACCACAGCTATTTCTTCATCTCAACCTTCATGGAAGAGCATATAGCGTTCCATGCGGATGCACTTTATTCATGACTGTCCTCTACATTGACGCCGACGCCTGCCCCGTCAAAGCAGAAGCGGAAAAGGTCGCGACCCGGCACGGCGTCAAAATGTATGTCGTTTCGAACGGGGGGCTTCGCCCGTCGCAAAACCCTTTGGTAGAGACTATTATCGTGTCGGACGGCCCCGATGTCGCCGACATGTGGATCGCAGATCGTTGCGGAACAGGCGACGTGGTCGTGACAGGGGATATCCCGCTGGCCGCCAAATGCGTGGAAAGTGGTGCGCAGGTCCTGAAACACAACGGCGAGGCACTGACTGCCGCCAACATCGGAAACGTGCTGGCCACCCGTGATCTGATGGCCGACCTGCGTGCGGCTGACCCTTTCCGGCAAGGCGGCGGCAAGGGGTTCACCAAAGCCGACCGGTCGCGTTTTCTAGACGCGATGGAAAGGGCTTTGCGCGCGGCAAAGGCCAAAAGCCAGCAAGGATAAGGACCCTTTAAATGAGCGTGCCCCCCCAGCCCGACGCGGTAATTTTTGACATCGGCAATGTCCTGATCGAATGGCAACCGGAACGGTTCTATGACGCCACCATCGGCGAGCCGCGCCGCCGCGCGATGTTCGACGCCGTCGATCTGCACTGGATGAACGAACGCGTGGACCGTGGTGAAAACTTTACCGACACGATTTATGCTACTGCGGAGGAATACCCCGAGTGGCGCGCTGAAATCAGGATGTGGCACGACCGCTGGATCGAACTGGCAACGCCCGCAATAGATCATTCCGTCAGGCTGATGAAAGCACTGCAGGCCAAGAACGTACCTGTGTTCTCGCTGACTAACTTCGGCATTCAAAGCTATGCTTACGCTGCTACACATTATCCATTTCTGGATGAATTTGATCAGGACTACATATCCGGGCATCTGGGAGTTACAAAACCAGATCCTGAAATTTACCGAACAGTTGAAAAGGCAAGCGGTCTGTCGGGCGCAGCATTGCTTTTTTCCGACGACCGAAGCGACAACATAGCAGCAGCACAGGCATTCGGTTGGCAAACGCATCTGTTTGACGGCCCGCAAGGATGGGCTGCACGCCTCGTCTCTGCCGGACTACTAACACCCGAAGAAGCCGCATGACACCCGCGCGCCAAAAGCACAGCGCCCTGGTATGATGTGGGTGCTCATCCTTTTGGCGATCGTGGCGGCAGCACCTTTCCTGCGCGAGGCGCTCAGGGCTCCCATGGACGCCAAAGCCCGCGCAACAGCCCCGGGACAGTTCGCAAGGCTACCGCAAGGCGTCACGCACTACCAATGGTACGGCCCAGAAAACGGCCCGGTTGTTGTCTGCGTGCATGGGCTGACCACACCCAGTTTTGTCTGGAACAGCATCGCACCCGCCCTTGCCGGCGAAGGGTACCGTGTTCTGACCTACGATCTTTACGGGCGCGGGTATTCCGACAGACCAAAGGGCCACCAAGACCCCGCATTTTTTGCCGCACAGCTTGACGCCTTACTAAGCGACCAGAATGTCGAAGGCGATTTTGCCCTGATAGGCTATTCGATGGGCGGCGCGATCGGTGCATCCTATACGGCAATCGGGTCGCGTCCGGTCAAACAGCTTGTCTTGCTCGCACCTGGGGGTATGCAGCCTGTGGGCTCTCCGGCATTGCAGCGCATGGTGCAGATGCCGGTGGTGGGCCGCTGGCTGATGATGGCGCGATATCCCACTATGCTGCGTCGCGGCCTGCGTGCTGAAGCAGATCAACCGTCAAGCATACCCGACATAAACGCGCTACAACACGCCGAGCTTGGGTTTCGCGGTTTTGTGCCTGCCGTGCACGAAAGCCTTCTTGGGATGCTGACCGAGAGCTTTCAGACCTATCATGAAAAGATCAACCAGCAGCGCACCCCGGTTTTGTCGATCTGGGGTGCCCAAGACGATGTGATCCCACTGTCTGCAAAAGATACGCTGACGCAATGGAACCCTGACGCCATGCAACACATCATACCAAACGCGGGCCACGGGTTGACCTATTCGCACACAGTGCAAGTCCTTGACCAGATCTTGCGGTTTCTGAGCCGTGACGCTTAGACGGTCTTAAGCCCTTCCAACCGCCGTTCCCGTATCGGCAGGTGAACGATCGCGCTAAAGGCACCAACAGCAAGGCCGATCCACCAGACCAGCGTGTAATCTCCGTAGACGTCATACAGCCGCCCACCCAGCCAGATACCGATAAACCCACCGATCTGGTGGCTCAGGAACACAATTCCATAAAGCGTTCCCATATACCGCAGCCCATAGATATGCGCGACAAGCCCGGACGTCAGCGGCACGGTCGCCAGCCAAAGTGCCCCCATCACCAACGAGAACAGAATGACGCTTGTGGGTGTAATCGGGAACATGATGAAAAGCGCGCCGACTATCGTACGGGCCGCATAAATACCCGCCAGCAGGTATTTCTTGGAGTAGTATTTCCCCGCCCACCCCGCGATCAGCGTCCCCGCGATGTTTGTTACACCGATCAGCGCAATAGCCACCGCCCCCAGCGCAGAGGTGGTCCTGATGCCAAGGCTGTCGAGCATACCGCCCGGCATGATCGGGCCGCACAGCTCGGTGATGAACGCTGGTAGGTGCGCGGTAATGAACCCCAGTTGGTATCCGCAGGAAAAGAAGCCCAAATACAAGAGGGTAAACGACGGATCGCGAAACGCCTTGCCCAGAATTTCGCTCATGCTTTCTTCAAGCTCGGTCTTTGTCGCGATAGAGGGGGACCGCATGAACGGCAAAAACAGCAAGACCGCAACGATACTGATCGCAAAGATGACAAATATGCCCTGCCACGCCATGAACCCCAGCATCCATTCGGCAAGCGGCGGGCCAAAGATCTGACCACCGCTGCCCGCAGCCGAAACAATCGCCAGCGACATGGACCTGTTTTCATTGGAGGACGCACGCCCGACGACGGCAAGGATCACGCCAAACCCGCTGCCTGCCACACCAAAGCCGATCAGCCACGCGTAGGATTGCATCTCGATCGGGGTTGTCGCGGTCGCAGAAAGCAACAAGCCTATGGCATAGACAGCCACGCCAATGATAATTGATTTACGGTCCCCGATCTTTTCAGCGAGCGCACCGAACAAGGGCTGCCCAATACCCCACGCCAGATTCTGAATTGCAATGGCCATCGAAAATTCGGCGCGGAGCCAGCCGAACTCCTCTGCAATCGGGATCTGAAAGACGCCGAAAGTTGCGCGAATGGCAAAGCTGACGATGATGATCACACAGCCAACGATCAGGACGGGCGTGAATAACGGGGTTTTGGCGGACATGACGGCTCCTCGACAGTCTGTGCACAGTATCGGGCCAGCACATCGCGTCAATTCAGGAGTTTTTGGCGTCAGACCATAAATATTGATGTATCGGTTGCTCTTTTCTACGCGCCCCTCTCCGGCTATTGAAAACCATGACCACGCTGACTGAACACTATAACCGCCTGACCCAAAACGGCACCTTGCAAGCGGACCCCGCACAGATTGCCGCCTTGCCGGAATTTGAACGCGTACACGACGCCCTTTTGCAGCCCGTCAAGAAAAAGGGGCTTTTCCGCAAAGCAGCCGAAGCCCCCAAAGGTGTCTACTTTTGGGGCGGAGTTGGGCGCGGGAAATCCATGCTTATGGACCTTTTCGTGCAACATCTTGACGGAATACCGGCCAGGCGCGTGCATTTTCACGCATTCATGCAGGAAATTCACGCAGCCATCCATGAAGCCCGCAAAGGCAATGTCGAAGACGCGATCGCACCCGTTGCCGCACAGGTCGCAGCATCGGTGCGGCTGTTGGCCTTCGACGAAATGCAGATCACGGATATCACCGACGCGATGATTGTCGGACGCCTGTTCGAGGCCTTGTTCAAAGACGGTGTTGTTGTAGTAACCACATCTAACCGACATCCCGATGAATTATATAAAAATGGCCTGAACAGAGACTTATTCTTGCCGTTCATCGACCTCATCAAAGAGCGCATGGTCGTGCATGAACTGGTCAGCCCGACCGACTACCGGCAGGACCGGTTGGGCGGGCAACAAGTGTATTTCACCCCTGCAAACGCCGCAGCGCGCAAGGACATGGACGCAGTTTGGAACGATCTTGCGGGCGGTCCCGGCATTCCGCTGGTGCTGCGAGTCACGGGGCGCGATGTTGAAATTCCAAAGTTTCGCAATGGTGTGGCCCGCACCGGTTTTCATGACCTCTGCGGCAGGCATCTTGGCCCGGGCGATTACCTTGCGCTGGCACATGCCACCAAAGTGCTAATGATTGACGATATCCCAACGCTGTCTCGTTCGAACTTCAATGAAGCAAAACGCTTTGTGACACTGATCGACGCGTTATACGAGGCCAAGGTCAGGTTGATCTGCTCGGCAGCGGCCACGCCCGAAATGCTGTATCTTGAGGGTGAAGGCACATTCGAATTTGAACGTACCGCATCGCGCCTGCGCGAGATGCAGTCAGAAGGCTGGGGCGCCTAGCCGTTTTCACGTAATACCGCGCCCGCCAGATAAAGCGATCCGCAGATCAGAATACGTGCATCCGGCGTGTGCTGGACAATATTGGCAAGTGCAGCAGCAACCGTGTCCGCAGTATCGGCAGTCAAGCCTGCAGCAGCCGCAGCCTGCGCAGTCGCCTCGGCGGATAAAGTGGCCTTTTCGCCCGGAATAGACACTGCTTTTAACCCGTCCGCGACCCCTGCAAGAGGTCTCAGATAACCGCCTATATCTTTGGTGTTGAGCATACCGCAGATCAAATAGGTCGGACGTTTTGGCAAGCTTTCCAGATGCGCGGCTAACGCCTGACCTGCCGCGGGATTGTGCCCGCCATCCAACCAGACTTCGGCATGTTCCGCCGCCTCTATCAACGGCCCGCGACGCAAGCGCTGCATACGCGCAGGCCAGAAGGCATCCGCTACAGCAGCCTCGAACGCGGCCTCACCACAGCCCAGATGCCGCAAGGCAGCCAGCGCGGCGCCTGCGTTCATAATCTGATGTGCCCCCGGCAGGTTGGGACGTGGCAGGTCCAGCAAACCTGTATCATCCTGATAGCTGATCCTGTCGCGGTCAGGCCCTACGTGCCACTGCTGGCCGTAGGCTAAAAGAGGCGCGTGCAGACGGGCTGCCACGTCTTCGATCACCCCCATGCCCTCATCCGTCTGTTGTGAGACAATGCAGGTCACACCGGACTTGATGATACCCGCTTTTTCAAAAGCAATCTTGCCCAGCGTATCGCCAAGGAACTGCTCGTGATCCATCGACACAGGCGTGATGATCGTCAACGCAGGCCGGTCGATCACGTTTGTCGCATCAAGACGGCCGCCCAGGCCCACCTCAAGCAGCGTGTAGTCCGCTGGGGTGCGCGCAAACGCCAGAAGCGCCGCACAGGTTGTGATTTCGAAATAGGTGATATCGCCCCCACCATTCGCCGCGTAGCATTCATCAAGAACAGCCGTCAGCGCATCTTCGGAAATCAGATCGCCCGCCACACGGATACGTTCGTGAAACCGTGCCAGATGCGGGCTGGTGTAGGCGTGAACGCGTTTGCCTTCGGCCTCAAGCCCCGCGCGGATCATCGCCTGCGTCGAGCCTTTGCCATTGGTCCCCGCGATATGGATCACGGGCGGCAGATCGTTCTGCGGATTGCCAAGCGCCGCAAGTAAACGCCAGACACGATCCAGCGTCAGGTCAATAATCTTGGGGTGCAGCGCCATCATCCTCTCGAGGATGACATCAGACGAAGCCGTGGTCATTTCTTTGGCGCATCCTCAGCAGGCTCGGAAGGCTGCACCATATCGGACGGGTCAGGAGGAGGCAAATCACCCCGCACAGCAGGCGGCAGACCCAAAAGCATACGAGTGATCCCAATCAGCTCGTCCCGTAGCTTCATACGGTGCGTCACACGGTCCAACATGCCATGATCCAGCAAGTATTCCGCCCGCTGGAACCCTTCGGGCAGCTTTTCGCGGATTGTCTGTTCGATCACGCGCGGTCCTGCAAAACAAATCAGCGCGTTCGGCTCAGCGATATGAACGTCACCCAGCATCGCATAGCTCGCCGTCACGCCGCCGGTCGTGGGATGTGTCAACACCACAATATACGGCAGGCCCGCCTCTTTCAGCATCTGCACCGCAACTGTGGTGCGCGGCATCTGCATAAGCGACAGAATACCTTCCTGCATCCGCGCGCCGCCCGCAGCCGAAAACAGGATCAGCGGACGCTTCAGTTTTACCGCTTCCTGCGCTGCGGCAATGATCGCATTGCCGACATACATGCCCATGGACCCCGCCATAAAGGAAAAGTCCTGTGCGGCGGCCACGACCGGCGTGCGGCCAATTTCGCCCACGGCGACCAACATCGCTTCTGCTTCGCCAGTTTCCTTTTGCGCAGCTTTCAAACGGTCAGGATATTTCTTTTGATCCCGGAAACTCAAAGGATCCGGGGTTGGTGTCTCGACGGCGACTTCGGTAAACATGCCACCGTCAAACAGCGCAAGAAACCGGTCACGCGGCGTGATGTGCATATGGTGTTCGCAGTTGGTGCAAACATTAAGGTTGTCCGACACCTCGCGATGAAACAGCATCGTGCCGCATTCAGGGCATTTGGTCCAAAGGTTGTCCGGTGTCTCGCGGCGCGAGAAGATCGAGTTGATCCGTGGCCGGACGTAGTTGGTGATCCAGTTCATTCATTCGCCCCTTTGGCATCATTGTAGCCTAGATAATCTGCCGCTTGAAAAAGTGCAATCAACGGCGGATGGCCAGACGCGCGCCCAGCCAACTGATCAAGATCATCATAAACTCGACCGGGAACATCCCGCTGACCGCTTCTGTATCGGCAAGGTCGATTTCAACGGTATAAAGCGCAAGACCTGACAATTCGTCCTGAATAGACACAAAAAGGATCGCGACCGCATTGTGCGACAGGTGAAGTGCTATCGCAGGGCCGAGTGTGCCCGCGCGGGCCGTAATATCTGCCATGGCAAGGCCGAACAGACCCGCCCAAACCGCCAGAAAGACCGCATTTTCCCCTGCTGCGACTGGCATGTAGTGACCCAAGCCAAAAAGCGCCGAGGGCACGCCCAACCAGATCAGCGGGGATGAAAACCGTGCCGCAAATTGCTGCTGCAAGTATCCGCGAAAAACAATCTCTTCAGCGCTGACTTGAATAAGGATCGCCACGATCGCGAACGGCAAAACAACAACCCACGTCCCAAAGGCAACGTTGGGTTCGACCGGCATCCCGACGTTCCAGGGCGGCAAGAGCACAATGCAGCCATTCAGCAAAAGCATCATTGCAAGCACCGATATGAATTGCTGCCGGAACAGGGCGCCATCCCCGAAAAGCGCAACAAAACCGCGCTGATGAGCGACGCGCAACGCCACCACAACACCCAGCGTCAAAAAACCGAATGACGTCAGAAGATACAGTACTGATATCGGAGTAGAGCCGCCATCCGCCCCGACTAGAGACGCATACCCGGCATTCCCCAACAGTGTCACAAGTGTTTGATTGACGAACTGGCTGAGCAGCAGCACAACACCGGCAATCAGAATGATGCCCATGACAAGACGCCAAATCTGCTCGGTGCCCCGCGCGGCGGACACAAGCATTTCATGCGACCGGTAGGCCTGAAGGTTTAGCAAGTCACGGATCATGTGTCTCCGCATCCGGTTGGTTCTCAGAAGCATCCACGCGCCGACGTTCTGCCTCGTTGTGAACATCTACCCGCGCCGAGCGTAGCAATTCGGCAGCGCCCGTCAAATGGCTTGCAACTGTTTGAAGCAGGATCATCAGAACGCTCGTATCCTCGCCAATAACGGCCCGGAACTGCTCGGCCCCGATCCTCAGAAACTGGCTGTCTTCTTCGGCAAAAAAATCAAGCTGGCGGGGTTCGTCCAGAATAATCGCCAAATCACCGATCAAACGCCCCGGCTCAACCGCTGTCACATCACGCCGGACATCGTAATCGTCGACATAGCTCATCATTCCGCGTCCCGAAAGACACAGATAAGCGGCATCTGCCCGCTCGCCCATGGAAAAGATCTGTTTGCCCTTGGGTGCAGCATACCACTGCGCCGCAAAGGCCAGCAGGCGCTGGTTGCGAGCGTCCAGATTGGCGAAAAGATCTGTGCGGGAAATCACCCGAATTTTGCGCCGAAGGTCGTCGGACCCTGATGCGCCTTCTTCGGGTTCCTCAATTTCGACTGAGCCGTCAATCCGGCCGTTATTGATCTCGATGAACATGTCGTAAGACTGCGGATTCTCGAATTTGTCCTCGAGGAAAAACATCGTGGTCTTTGGGAGCAGTTCCTCCAGTCGCCCGCGCGACCGCTTTCTTGACTCTGCTTCGTGGCTTGCAAGAACCGTATCAAGAATCAGGATATCGGGACGTTTTATACCCGCCCGCGAGAACGCCGCGCGCTCTTGAAAAATGCTCGCCAGATTACTGCCGCCCAAACCGGTTCTGACATCCAAAATCGTCTCTGCAACAAGACGTTTGAGCCCATTTTCATCAAGTACCTGTGCAGCGATATCTTCGATCAACTCACCCTGCACACCGGCTATTGCGGAAATGCGGCCATATAGAACATTCTCCATCAGCGTGAGACGCGGCAGATAGTTTTCAGGCGCAACAGAAACGAACAGGTCTTTCATACGCGCGCGCATCTGACTACTTTTGGCGCGACGGATTTCAAGGATTTCCTGTTTGAAGCTTTCCGGAAAGCCCGGTCCGATCTGTTCTGCGGTAAAGGCGAAAGGTACGGTCAACAGCAGGGCAAATTCTTCCTGACTGATCGCTTGGTCGCCTTTGTCCTTCCGCCGTGATGCAATGTCGACAAGCTTTTCGTATAATTCTTCTTCGATGCCCAGCGCCGTAAAGAGAGGGTGTTTTGTGCCGTCCATGCCAAAGGTCTGGTGCAGTGTCTCAATCAGAGTTTGCGAAATGGCGATGCCCTGCTCAGTCAACCCGAGCTCTGTGACCAGCGCTAGGAAATCTCTTTCTGCGGCAAGCCCTTGCTGCGAAATATCGCGTTTGGGTGAGGCAAACATGAGGTTGCCCCCCAATGGAATCGACGGGTTGAACTCGTCGGGATCAAACCGGTTGACCAGCCCATCAAGACCCCTCTCCTGCAACCGTTCATGTACTGTATCGCGCAACGCAACCAGTCTTTCAGCAAGCTGTGGGTGTTGATTGGGGTCCATACGCGCCGCGAGCATCCGACGGAACATCACGTCATCCGTGCCCATGGCTTCGACCAAATGAAACCACCAGCCGCGGATATCGTCCGCATCGTTCAGGCCCGCAAGCTCGGGGTTGAGCCAATCCGCACGCGTGCTGTCTGGGCTGTTGCCCGTGCGTTCTGCTTCCTGTGTCCAGCGGTCTTTCTTCTTTGGATCCCAGAGCACGGTTTTAGGGCTGGATTTCAGCGGCATAAATAGATTGTCGCCCAATGTGCCGTCAAAAAGGTAAGGTCGCGAATGCGCATACCCGATCCGTGCGGCGATCACGGCCTGATGCAGGCTATTTAACGCTTTCCCGCCGATAGTAATATCACCGCGGGTTGGCAACACCTCTCGTGTCAGCAGTTCGGCAAAGGCAGTTCGTTCCAACTGGTTCGATGACTGGACCGCCACCCGCGCGCCTGCTGGTATCTCAAGCGATATATTCTCAAGCACGGCGTTGCCATCGGCATTGCGCACCGTAACATTGCTCATGGATATCGCCCCATCAAGATGCGGCATGCTCTCCGGCTCGCCTTCAAACAGATGCTCTTCGATCATGCCTTTCGGGGCAAAGCGTTCTGTCACGATCTCCCAGCGCAGGGACATATCCTGCACCTGATTGTAATAGGTCAAAAGCTCTTTCCACGGCGAGCTGAGGTCTTTGTATGCCGCCAACGCCGCGACTAGCGCACCGACCGTAATATCGCCACGGATCGCCAACAAACCGCCCACCGAATAAAAGAAAAACGGCGTCAGCTGGGTGATGAAGTTGTTGAGAAACTTCATGAAGAACTTTTTCTGGTAGATCTGGAAGCGGATGTCGAACAGCTTTCCCAGACGGTCGGTGAAACCGGCCAACCTGAACCGCCAACCGCCGTTTGTGCGCAGATCGGTAATCCCTGCTGCCGTCTCCCCGATCTCAGACGCAAAGGCGCGAACCTGAACGATACGTTTTTTGTTCAGTTGGTTTATCTGGCGCTGCAGCATGGGAATGAGCCACGCCTGCAATGGGATTAGCGCAATACCCGCCAGCCCGAACCACACGCTTTGCGCAAACAAAAATGCGACAATGATTAGCATCTGGCCTAGCTGGAAAACCGGTTGCGCCACAGCATCACCCATCAGACCGCCCATCGGCTCAGCCTCTGACGTGACCATTGAAACCAACTCGCCCTGGCTGGTTGACCGGAAATACGCGCGTGGAAAGCGCATCATGCGCCCCACTAGCTGATAGCGAAAGCGTCGCAACAGCCGCTCTGCCAAAACGCCCTTCATCGTGTTAAGGCGCATTTTCAACAGGCCGTGTATAAGGACCGTCAGCAGATAGAGCCCGCACAAAATCATCAGGAATTCTACCTGACTGACCTGTATCCCGTCCCAAATCTGGATAATGGCACTGTCAGCACCAATGGCATCGTTGATAATGCGCTTTGGCAACTCAAGCGTCACATAGAGAAAAGGGAAGGTAAACAGCGTGAAAAGCAGCAAAAAGAGCTGCTCGCGCTTGGAGTATTTCCAAATGAATGAAAAAATTGAGGGTTCCATAAACCGGCTTTCGTCTTGAGCCCTTGGGGGCGGGCCGTCCGGACCCTCATGGCGGGAAAAGGACCTGCCTAGCGCACAACTTAGGCTTCGGTCTGGGCCAATACAAGCCACGGCGCGTTTTTGCGATACCGATCTGCGGCGCTTGAGCCTTGCAGCGCGGATATGGGTTGGCTATTCCCTAGCCTACGTATTTTTAGGGGAGGGACCCATGTCCACACCGCGTTTCGACAAATCAAGACTGCCCAGCCGCCACGTCACCGAAGGACCGGCACGTGCGCCACACCGTTCCTACTACTACGCCATGGGCATGACTGACGAAGAAATTCACCAGCCGCTTGTGGGTGTGGCAACGTGCTGGAACGAAGCCGCCCCTTGCAACATAGCACTGAACCGGCAGGCCCAGGCGGTCAAAATGGGTGTCAAACGCGAAAGCGGCACACCGCGCGAATTCACGACAATCACCGTCACCGACGGGATTGCCATGGGCCACGAAGGCATGCGGTCGTCACTTGCCTCCCGCGAGGCCATCGCGGACACGGTCGAACTGACGATGCGCGGCCACTGCTATGATGCAATTGTGGGTCTTGCGGGCTGCGACAAATCCCTGCCCGGCATGATGATGGCGATGATCCGTCTGAATGTGCCCTCGGTGTTCCTGTATGGCGGGTCAATCCTTCCGGGTCGGTTAAACGGCAAGGACGTGACCGTTCAGGACGTCTTCGAGGCGGTAGGCCAACATCAGGCGGGCAACATGACGACCTGCGAGCTCGAAAAGCTCGAAGCGGTGGCCTGTCCCTCCGCCGGTGCCTGCGGTGGCCAGTTTACGGCCAACACAATGGCCTGCGTCTCTGAGGCGATCGGGCTTGCACTCCCGAACTCTGCTGGCGCACCGGCACCCTACGAAAGCCGCGACGCCTATGCCGAAGCTTCCGGTGCAGCGGTCATGAACCTGATCGAAAAGAACATCCGTGCGCGCGATATCGTAACGCGCCAGTCTCTGGAGAACGCGGCGCGTATCGTGGCCTGTACGGGCGGGTCCACTAATGCGGGTCTGCACCTTCCAGCCATGGCGCACGAGGCGGGCATCGATTTCTTCCTTGACGATGTCTGCGAGATTTTCCGCGACACACCCTATTTCGTCGATCTCAAACCCGGCGGACAATACGTAGCCAAGGACATGTACGAAGCAGGCGGCGTGCCGGTCGTGATGAAAGAGCTGCGCAAGGCAGGTTTGATCCACGAAGACTGCATGACAGTGACCGGCTACTCCATCGGCGAAGAACTCGACAAGGTCAGCCTCGAGGCAGACGGGCGCGTGATTTATCCGGTGGAAACCCCGCTGAGCAAAACCGGCGGCGTTGTGGGCCTGAAAGGT
This sequence comes from uncultured Alphaproteobacteria bacterium, assembly GCA_963796445.1. GTDB lineage: Bacteria > Pseudomonadota > Alphaproteobacteria > Rhodobacterales > Rhodobacteraceae > Roseobacter. The sequence goes on from CAWCLQ010000004.1 coordinate 236,614, forward strand.
AACCTAGCCCCCGAAGGCGCGATTGTGAAAATCGCAGGCATGGCCGAAGAAAATTTGTCGTTCACCGGCCCTGCGCGTGTTTTTGAATGCGAACAGGATGCGTTCGAGGCGGTTCAGAATCGGTCCTATGAAGAAGGTGATGTGTTTGTCATCCGCAACGAAGGTCCCGCAGGCGGCCCCGGCATGCGCGAAATGCTGGCAACAACGGCTGCGCTGTCCGGCCAGGGCATGGGAAAGAAAGTAGCGCTTATCACCGACGGGCGCTTTTCAGGTGCGACGCGCGGTTTCTGTGTCGGTCATGTCGGCCCTGAATCTGCGCATGGCGGTCCTATCGCGCTGCTGAACACCGGCGACATGATAAGCATCAACGCAATCGACGGCACCATTTCCGTCGACCTGACCGATGAAGAACTTGCAGCACGCAAAGACGCATGGAAAGGCCCGCGCCCGACAATCTATGGCGCGGGTGCCTTGTGGAAATATGCGCAACTGGTTGGGCCAACCTATCTGGGCGCGGTCACGCACCCCGGTGGCAAGCATGAAGGCCACGAATATATGGATCTTTGATCCTTAATTGCCTCGCATATGTCTCTATGCGGGGCTTTTTCATTCAATTTCTTGCGTCAAAGTCATTTTCGCAGTTTATTTGAATGCAACTCTTTCCGCATAGAGAAAGGGTAGTCTAGGAAAAGGGCAGGCCTGCACGCATGGGCAAAATCGGCGATACCTTGTGGGACGCAACGCTATACCGACGGCTTCTTAGCCGATGGGCTATGTCTGCACGCGATGCAAGAACGGCCAAGCTAAGCGTATTGCGCCGCCAAAGCATGCGCGCCCGTCAATTGCGCGCCCACATTGATGAACTGATCCACGTCGCCGACGAACGGCTGTCTTTGCCGGTAATCGGGTCCAGCAGTTTTTCCAAGCCACATAACGCGGATTGGGCCTGGCGGCCCGAGATTTGGCGTGGCCCCCTGCCTGTGCGCGGGATTTCGTCAGTCGCCAGCAAATCTAAACTGGGTGATGAAATCACACTGTTTCATGATTGCGAACGATCCGAACTGACCCTGCGCCAACTGCGCAACCAGCGCGAACAAGACCTTGCGCCCTATGGGTTGCGTCTTGATGTATTTAACTTTGATGGATCATTTCTGTCGCTTGTGCTCGACTTGCCCGAAAGTGCCATAGACGGTTTGAAACGCACGCATATTCTGCGGGTTAACGCCATCGTCAACATGGAAAAGCCGATTGAGATTTTTGTACGGCTAAACATCAAGCACGGCCCGAACACTGAACAGATCGTGCGCGAGTTCTCGGTTCAGAACGACGAAATCAACGCGGAATTTGATCTTGCCTACGCCAACCTAAACGAAAAGCGGGTCGAAAAAATGTGGATCGACTTCATTTTCGAAAACCCGCAGATGAATCAGGTCACATTGCGAGATCTGACATTCAGCCGCCGTCCACGTGCGCAGTTGTAGGAAAGACGCTTTATGCCCGAGCTGACACTGACAAAGACAAGAATGCAGTCAGGCGTCTGGCAGGGTGTGATCACAGGTGCCGCCGAACAACCGGCGATCGCTGTCACCCATCTTGGTACGGAAATTCCCGATGTTAGCCTTAGCCCTGCGGATGCTGCAGACACATGGCTTTTGCAAATCCCGATTCCCGCCAACGTGCTGTCTGACGGTATGCAAACGCTGCTGATCGTAGACAGGGCGACAGGCGACGCTTTGAATAGCATCGCACTTATGGCAGGCGAAGCCTTGGGGGATGATCTGCGGGCCGAAGTCGACCTGTTGCGTGCCGAACTGGACATGCTCAAGCGCGCGTTTCGCAGACATTGCGTTGAAACGAGCTAACCGTGGCAAGGACCGCGCACACCTTTGTAATTAATAATCCGAAGGGAGGTCCAAGCGCATGAGAGTTCGGGCTTTACTTCAAACAGGCGCCGCAATTGGTGTGGCCGTTCTTTAAGCCAGCGGCGGGTTTGCCCAGACATCCTTGTCCGAAGATGCGATCGGCGTCGTCCCGAAAGGCGAAGATAGCGACATCGGTTTTTCCAATGGCTCTTTCATCGCGGTCCCCATACCGTTCAGCAATCCGACGCTCGGCAACGGGCTAGCTGCCGGTGTAGCATGGTTATTTTCAGCGGATGAAAACTCAAACACCTCTTCCATCGGAATTGGCGGGTTTTGGTCAGACAATGGCAGCGAGGGCGCAGCAGTAAGCCTTGATTTGAGCTTTCAATCCGACAGGTACAGCGTTTCGTTTCTAGCCGGTGACCTGAGCCTTGAATACGATTTCACTTCAGGGGCTTTTGACTTTCCACTCAAGCAAACCGGCACGCTTTATAAACTGGAAGGATCATACGGATTCACGCCCCAGTTTTCCGTAGGCTTGGGGTTGAACTACGCTGAAAAGACCCTTTCAACCAACTTTAATGGCATTTTACCGCCTGAATTCTCGCCAGCCGCCGATCTGGAAGTACTTAAAGTCGGGATCATTTCCCAATGGGACCGTCGTGACGACGACATTTTTCCAACTACCGGGTCGTTAATCTCGCTGGATATCTTCCGAGGCGATGTCACAGGCCGTTGTCCGCAACCGCGTGCAGAGCCTCTGATAGTGCACCTTTCTTTGATGCTTGCTCTATTGGCCTGACCGACGGGTTGCGCGGGTTTTCCGTGACCGACTATATCGGGGACAGCTTGCTGTCCGTTCAGGCCGAATATCGCGGGCGTTTTGGCGGCAGCCGTTTCGGATACGCGGCCTTTGCAGGCGCAGGGGTTGTAAACGGAACAATTACCTCTGAATCCGGAACACATTCCGCTGCAGGGCTTGGCCTCAGGTACAGGCTCTCAAACGCGTTTCCAGTCGATTTTGCAGGGGATGTTACCATAAATAGCGATGATGAAACGCTGTATTACATTTACGTGGGACAGGCATTTTAGAGATCGGGTAATACTGTTTTCTGTCTTTGCCTTATAGCTCGTCCCGGCGCGTTAGCTACTCCGAGGGCATAGTATTGCAGGCTTAAGCAAAGAAAAAACCCTGCCACATGATTGATGCGGCAGGGTTCGTTTTGGCAGCATCCCTAACAGGTCATACAGTGACCTGCGGGTCGCAAATATCAGTCTTGCGGCCCGATCGCCGACAGGCCTTTGAGGATATCAATAGCATAAGCAAGCTGGTAATCCTCTTCACGCAATTCTGCAGCAGCTTCGGCTTTGGCGCGGTCGGCTTCAATCTGCTTGATCTCATCTTCTGACAGGCTGTCATTGTTCAAAGACCCGCGCAGATCCGCTTCCGAACGAGAAGGACGCGTGTTCTCTTCTTCTTCCTCTTCCGCATTCGGGCTGCGTCGTGGCTGTTCGACAACGATGTCAGGCGAAACACCCAATGCCTGAATGGACCGGCCCGATGGCGTATAGTACCGTGCGGTCGTCAATCGCATAGCGCCGTCGCTGCGCAGTGGCATAACCGTTTGTACCGATCCCTTGCCAAAGCTCTTGGTGCCGACAACGATGGCACGGCGGTGGTCTTGCAACGCACCTGCGACGATTTCAGAAGCCGAGGCAGAGCCACCATTGATAAGAACAACAATCGGTTTGCCTTCGGCCAGATCACCCGCCGTTGCGTTAAACCGCTCCCCATCCTGAACTTCGCGCCCACGGGTCGATACAATTTCACCTTTTTCAAGGAAAGCATCCGACACCCGAATAGCCTGGGTCAAAAGACCGCCGGGGTTATTGCGTAAATCGATAACAATGCCGTTGATCTTGTCGATCCCGCCCGCTTCCTCGATCTGTTCTTTCAAACCTGACTCAAGGTTGGTGTATGTCTGGTCGTTAAAGGTAGTGACCCGCAATACCACCGTTTCACCCTGTGTCCGCGTGCGCACCGCAGTCAGCTTGATCGTGTCGCGGATGATTGAAACATCAAAAGGTTCCGCTTCGCCTTCGCGCACCAGTGTGATGATAATTTCGGAACCGACAGGGCCCCGCATCATGGTAACGGCTTCGTCCAGCGACAGACCAAGAACAGATTCGCCATCCACATGGGTAATGAAATCGCCCGCCTCTACGCCAGCTTCGTCCGCAGGTGTTCCGTCAATCGGAGACACGACTTTTACAAAACCCTCTTCCTGCGTGACCTCAATGCCAAGGCCACCGAATTCGCCGCGCGTCTGCACGCGCATCTGGGCGGCATCATCAGGGCTAAGGTAGCTTGAGTGTGGGTCAAGCGATGTCAGCATCCCGTCAATCGCGGCTTCGATCAACTCACCGGGTTCGACCTCTTCCACATACTGCGCACGGATGCGCTCGAAAATGTCGCCAAATAAATCCAACTGTTCATATACGTTGCTGGACCGAGCTGTTTCCTGCGCCAGCAAGGGCCCTGCAATCTGCGTTGTCGCGATAGCACCCGCAAGAGTTCCCGCCACCGCCGCCATGGCAAATTTCTTCATATCTGTTTATCCATCCTTGTCTGTCCGGAACCAGAGGCTCGGGTCCTCAGGCGTATTGTTCTTTCTTACTTCTATATAGAGCGTTTCTGAGAGGCCAGTACCAGCCTCATCACCATCTGTTGACAAATCTGGCGCTTTTTTGTGACCTCCCAAGCCCATCAAGCCCAGCGGCGCGCCTGCCTCTACGACCCCACCGGTGTCGCCATACGCGACTTCCAGACCCGCAAAGACGAAAAGAACATCTGCTTGCGGCTCAAGAATCACCACTTCGCCAAAGTCCAAAAGTGGCCCAACATAACGCAATGTGGCGGCCACCGGACTGGTAACAATAGCCCGTGGCGCGCTTTCTACAATAATTCCGGGACGTGCAACACCCGCGGCGTCACGCTCTCCCGCTTGGCGCAACACACGTCCGCGCACGGGAAGGTTGATCGATCCGCGCTGCCACGTCGATGCAACAGGCGGCTCAGCAATCAGGTCAGCCGACAGCTCGTCCAGCCCCGCCGCAAAACTGTCCAGCGTGTCGGCGGACGAAATGAGGATTGCCTGCCGCACAGGGTCCGCAACAAAATGCTGCGGCAAATCCGTTCGGTCCGCGATTGCCTGATTCAGCGCCGTTCGCGCAGACTGTACTTCGGCAAGGCCTGCCTCTAGACGGTTTGCCGCATCCGTTTGCACAGCCTGCAGCCCCCGCAGTTCTTCCAGATCCTGCCGCAGATCATCCGCTTCATCGTTTAAAGCAGGTGCAACATCAGCCAGCAGCATGCCAGCGCGCGCCGTTCCCAAAGGCCCCGCCGGATGCAAAAGCATCACCGGCGATGCGGTGCCCCCGACCTTCTGCAAAGCACCAAGCAATGTCGCAATCTCACCGTCATGCTCTTGTAGCCGGGCTGAAAGTTCGGCTTCTCGCAACGATGCGTCACGCAAACCAGTGCGCAGGGCGCTTAGCCCGGTTTCATAAGCCATCACCGTCGCCGTCAGTGCGCGCACCCGGTCCCGCGCAGACTCTGCATCTGCCAAAGCGTCGGACGCATCCTCCAACAGCACCAAGGCGGCCCGCGCACGATCAGCGGGACCGGTTTGCGCAACAGCAACTACAGGCAAAATCAACAGTGCAATAAGCGCCAAAGGCTTCATGACAAAAGACACTTCCCTGTCATCTCATCAGGCTTTGGCAAGCCCATCAGATACAGAACAGTCGGAGCCAGATCAGCCAACCGCCCACTATCCAGTTGCGCCCCTTCTGCGGCTCCGTAAACAACCACCGGCACCGGGTTCAACGTATGCGCAGTATGTGGGCCGCCAGTCTCAGGGTCAATCATGACGTCACAATTGCCATGGTCCGCCGTCACGATCATCGCACCACCTGCAGTCTCTAATGCGGCCAAAACACGCCCCAATCCCTGATCGACGGCTTCGCACGCCTTGATTGCTGCCTCCAGATCACCCGTGTGCCCGACCATGTCGGGGTTGGCGTAATTCACAACGATCAAATCGTAGTCGGCTTTGATTGCGGCCACAAAAGCGTCTGTCACCTCATCTGCCGACATTTCCGGCTGCAAATCATAGGTCGCCACATTCGGTGACTTGGGCATCAGCCGGTCTTCACCTTCAAACGAAACTTCCTCACCACCATTGAGAAAGAACGTAACGTGCGGGTACTTTTCCGTTTCGGCCAACCGGTATTGCCGCAACCCCTGCGCCGCGACCCAAGACCCCAGCGTATTCACAATCTCAGGCTTGGGATACATCGTGGTCATATAGGCACTATGCGCTTTTGAATACTGTGCCATGCCCATGACTGCTGCCCAGTCAGGGCGCTTTCCCGCATCAAAGGCATCAAACTCTGGTGCCGCCAAAGCCGCCATAATCTCGCGCGCCCGATCCGCCCGGAAATTCAAACAAAAGAACGCGTCGCCATCCGACGCACCCTGATAGTCTCCGACCACCGTGGGGGTCACAAACTCGTCATTTTCACCCCGATCATAAGCCGCATCAATCGCCGCCGTCGCAGACGCCGCACGCACACCCTCGGCATGAACGATAGCCGCGTAGGCTTTAGCTACGCGGTCCCAGCGGTTGTCTCGATCCATCGCGAAATAACGCCCCGCGACCGTCACCACTCGTGCACCCTCAGGCAACGCAGCGTCCAACGTCTCAAAAAACGCCAGCGCAGACCTCGGGCTGACATCACGACCATCGGTCAAGGCATGTATAGCAACCGGTATCCCCGCGTCGTCCAACGCTTGGGCTGCCGCAACCATATGCGTCAAGTGTCCGTGTACGCCCCCATCAGATACAAGCCCCATCAGATGCGCCGTACCACCGGTCCGCTTCAAGACATCGATAAAGTCTCTAAGAGGCGGGTTCTGCGCAAACTTCCCCTCTTCAATCGCCAGATCAATCTGCCCCAGATCCATCGCAACAACGCGACCCGCCCCAATATTGGTGTGACCAACCTCGGAATTGCCCATCTGTCCGCGCGGCAGGCCCACATCAGGCCCGAAAGTGGTCAGCGTCGCATGCGGGCAGGTTTCCATAAGACGGTCCATGTTGGGCGTTCGGGCAAGCAAAGGGGCATTACCCTCAGGCCGCTCACTCAGACCCCAACCATCCAGAATACACAAAACGACAGGTTTCGGCACGCTCATCTCCTGCTCTCCTCTTATGGGTTTGCCGCCTTGTAGCGGGTCGGGCGTGCGGCGTGAACCTCTTTCGCCTCCCCTTGATCCAAATGGTGCAAAATACCGCCGCCGGAGGCTGGAAATCTCTTCTGGCGCCCAGGCCTTTAATCAGGATTGCCCCGCGTATAGCTGATCTTTGACAGATCAGGTGCCCTACGATCGCTCACTGGAACAGGGGGTGGCGCTCCATCCTCTTCAGGTGTCAGCCAAGGCCGCAACAACGCCAAAGGATGCGCTTTCAGCGTAAGCCGCATGGAAACATAATCCTCGACCACCTCTTCTCCCAAAGTCATTTCCGGCAAAAGTGCCGCTGGCTCGTCAATGGCCTCTCCGTCAATGTCACCGGCGAAAAGCGGCAAAGGCGCACCAGGGGTCAATGCCTTGGCCTCCCAAAGTGCGTCGCGCCGGCACAGATCGAGACCCGAAAAGACATCCGCCTCGGCCAACCGCTCGACCGTCGTGGGCGGCAGTCCCGCACGCCGCCACACATCCCGCACCGACCGGTACCCGTTGCCCCGCGCCGCTGTCAGCCATGTGGCGTCTTCCTCGCTCACCGCCTTGATCTGACGAAATCCCAAACGCAGCGCCAACCCGCCCTGCCCGTCAGGTTCCATCACATTGTCCCAGAAACTGGCGTTGATACAGATCGGGCGCACATCGACACCATGCTCGCGGGCATCCCGCACGATCTGCGCAGGCGCATAAAAACCCATCGGCTGGGAGTTCAGCAACGCACAGGCAAAAATCCCCGGATGATGACACTTCAGCCAACTCGACGCATAGACCAAAAGCGCAAAGCTCGCCGCATGGCTTTCAGGAAACCCATACGACCCGAACCCCTCGATCTGGGAGAAACACCGCTCCGCGAAATCCTCATCATAGCCCTTTTGCTTCATTCCCCTCAGAAACAGGTTCCTGAACTCACTGACATTTCCGTGCCGCTTGAAGGTCGCAAGCGACCGGCGCAGACGGTCTGCCTGATCGGGGGTGAAACCCGCGCCCACAATGGCGATCTGCATCGCCTGTTCCTGAAACAACGGCACGCCCAGCGTCTTACCCAACACCTCGCCCAATTCGTCCGAGGGAAAGGAAACCTCCTCTTCGCCATTACGGCGCCGGATATAGGGATGGACCATATCGCCCTGAATAGGCCCCGGGCGGATGATCGCGACCTCGATCACCAGATCATAAAAGCAGCGCGGCCGCATACGCGGCAGGAAATTCATCTGCGCGCGGCTTTCCACCTGAAAAACCCCAATGCTATCCGCCCGACACAGCATATCATACACCACCGGGTCCTCTGGCGGCAGCGTGGCCAGCGTATGGCTCACGTTGTGGTGCATCTGCAAAAGGTCAAAAGCTTTCCGGATGCAGGTCAGCATACCGAGCGACAGAACATCTACCTTCAAAATACCCAACGCCTCGATATCGTCCTTATCCCAACAGATAACGGTGCGCCCTTCCATCGTTGCATTCTCGATCGGCACCAATTCGTCCAGCCGCCCTTCTGTGATGACAAACCCGCCCACATGTTGGGACAAATGGCGCGGAAAGCCGTTAATCTCATAGACCAGTGCAAGGGTCTGCTGCAGACGACGGTCCTTTGCATCAAGGCCAATTTCAGCCATCCGCTCCGCTTCGATCCCCTTGGTCGAGAAAAATCCCCACAGCTGTGATGACAGCGCCGAGATCGTGTCTTCGGTCAGGCCCATGGCACGCCCAACCTCGCGGATCGCGCGCTTGCCACGGTAGTGCACAACCGTGGCGCAAAGCCCCGCACGATGCCGCCCGTAGCGTTCGTAAATATGCTGGATCACCTCTTCGCGGCGCTCATGCTCGAAATCCACGTCAATATCGGGGGGCTCATCCCGGGCCTCGGACACAAACCGCTCAAACACCATGGTCCCGATTTCTGGGCTGACCGAAGTCACCCCAAGACAATAGCACACAACCGAATTGGCCGCAGACCCGCGCCCCTGACACAGAATATCCCGACTGCGGGCAAAGGCGACGATATCGCGCACTGTCAAAAAGTAGGGCTCATACCCAAGCTTGCCGATCAGCGTCAGCTCGTGTTCGAGCAACCGGTGCACCTTTTCAGACGCCCCTGACGGGTAGCGCCACGCAAGCCCTTCATAGGCCAAGCGGCGCAACCGCTCGGGGGGTGTCTCATTCTTGGTAATCTCTGAAGGGTATTCATAGCGCAGCTCATCCAGCGAGAACTTTAGGCTCTGTGCAAGGGAAAAAGCACGATCGACGGCCCCTTCGAAACCGGCAAAGAGGCGGCGCATCTCATGCTCAGAGCGCAAACGCGCCTCTCCGTTGGGCAAGGCATCACGGCCCAGATCATCAACGCGGCGCCCTATCCGGATCGCAGTCACGACATCGGCCAGCTTGCGACGTGCGCCGTGGTGCATCAGCGGGGCGGCACTGGCCACGGTGGGCAAACCTAACCGCCGCGCCGCTTCGCTTAATTCAGCAAACCGCTGGCTGTCGCGGCCATCATACTGTGGAGCAAGGCCGACATGGACTTTCCCGGCAAAGCGGCGCGTCAACCGCTGCGCTGTCTGCTCCCAGGTACTCGCGCCGCGCGGCTGTTGTTGTTCCTGTGGCCAAAGGATCAACTGCAGCCCCTCTCCTCTTTTCATAAGGTCCGCAAGCTGCAGATCACAGGCCCCCTTTTCCGCACGCAACCGGCCCGTCGACAAAAGGCGGCACAAAATGCCCCAGCCTTTGCGGGTCTCCGGCAGCACTGTAATGTCCGGCGCATCGCTAACGACGAGACGCGCCGCAGGTATCAAACGGGGTGTCGCATAAAGAGTCGGTGCGATCTGATGGTCTTGCATGCCTTGCGGCACCGCAGGCCCGATCTGCCCGTGCTCTGCCTCCCATGCCTGCCGCTCTGCGACCTGCCGTGCAATTTCACGCGCCCTCGCATGTGCCCGCACAACGCCCGCCACAGAATTCTCATCCGCAATCGCAATCGCATCCATACCAAGGGCAGCCGCCCTCGACATGTATTCCTCGGGGTGGGACGCCCCTTTGAGGAACGAAAAATTCGACGTGATATTCAATTCTGAAAACATAGCAAGATTTCACTATATTCACCTTTTGTTCTCATTGGGAGTCCCTTTTTTGTACGCATAATTCGCTGGAAACGGGTCGCCCACAGGCCAGTGCAAGAATATCTCTGGACTGGAAAACTACGAGAACAGCTATGAAATAAACTTAATTAGAGACGAAAACCGTTCGTCAGATCCAAGCAGGCGGGCCAGACGCACACGGGCACCCCGCCCGAGCGGTTAATTTCGATGGTCACGGAAACCCGTGCCGCCATTGCCTGAAAAAAATTCCTCAAGACGCCGAGATGTTGATTCTCGCAGACAGACCATTTTCCACACTGCACCTCTATGCCGAAACCGGCCCCATCTTTCTGTGTGCCGCAGCCTGTTCGCGCAGCGGCGGCCCCGAGGTGCCGGAAATCCTGACCACATCACCGGATTATCCAGTCAAAGGTTACGATGCCGACAATCGAATCGTCTACGACACGGGCGCTATTCTTCCACAACCTGACCTGCATGCCTGCACGGAAAAGCTGTTCCATAATCCGCGCATGGCCTATTTGCATGTCCGCTCGGCACGCAACAATTGCTATCCGTTGCGCCTTGACCCCTAAGCTGCAGCACAGGCTTGCCCCGAGCGCCGGCTTTGGTCATAAAGCCCTCAGCCAAAGCGAGGATGCCGAAGATGCAGCAACCCCCCGAAACAAAAATAGTCGAAAGCTACCGTATTGCCTGTGACGGCGGAGAGGGCGCTTTGGGCCATCCACGTGTCTGGCTGCAAATTCCCAAAGACGTAGGCTGGGTAGAATGTGGGTACTGCGACTGCAAGTTCATCCACAAGGACTTCGAAGGCAAAGTCTAACCACGAACAAAAAGTCGACACAGTTTCGCGGTATCCGGTCGCCGCCCTAACTGGAGACGCAGCATGGATATTGACTTTAAGACAGCCGGATTTTCCTTCGCCGCCATCGGGCTTGGCGGGATAGGCCTCTTTATAGCATTACTGGTGGTCTACGCTGGACCCTTTGCGCCCCAGCAGGATGTTGGAACCGCCATCGGCGAAATCGCGGGTAATATCCGCGCCGCTGCATGGCGTTCCTTTCTGGGTCTGGAACAACCTGAGTCAACAATTGTGCAACGCGCCTGGGACATTGACAGGGTTTTGATGACCACAGCCCCTGCTGCAGGCGTACTTGGCGTGATCATGGCAATCACGGCGTATATTCGCCGCGAACCCAAACGCATCGCGTCTTATGGGCTTGCGCTTAGTGTGTGCGCGATTTTTGTGCAGGTTTTTCTGATCGTATTGATGATTGTGGCGGGTGTAATGCTGCTGATCGGGATCATGGAGAACATGGGGTCGATCTTTGGCGGCTGACACCACTTAGCGGCCTGACGGTTCTGGACTTCGACGCGGTGTCGCGCCATGTAGGCAGACAACGCATCGGAGGGAGAGCGCAATGGCATTTGGCAAGGGGCACCACCTACACCTGATCGACGGATCTGCCTTCATCTTTCGCGCCTACCATGCGCTGCCGCCGCTGACCCGCAAATCCGACGGCCTGCCTATCGGCGCCGTATCAGGCTTTTGCAATATGCTGCACCGCTACGTAGAAGCAAACACCGGCCCCGACGCACCAACCCATGCCGCTGTAATTTTTGACAAGGGCAGTCATACCTTCCGCAACGATATGTATGACCTCTACAAGGCAAACCGTGACGCCATGCCAGAAGATTTGCGCCCGCAAATCCCTCTGACCCGTCGCGCAACCGAAGCCTTCAACATTGCCTGCAAGGAAAAGGAAGGTTTTGAGGCCGACGACATCATCGCCACCCTCGCCGTGCAAGCGCGCGCTGCCGGCGGGCGTTGCACGATCATCAGTTCCGACAAAGACTTGATGCAACTCGTAGGCGACGGCGTCGAAATGCTGGATGCGATGAAAAACAAACGCATCGACCGCGACGGCGTCTTTGAGAAATTCGGCGTCTTTCCTGAACGCGTTGTAGACGTGCAGGCGCTGGCGGGTGATTCCGTTGACAATGTCCCCGGCGCGCCGGGCATCGGTATCAAAACGGCGGCCCTGCTTATCAACGAATTCGGCGATCTGGACGCGCTTCTGGAGCGCGCAGGCGAAATCAAGCAGCCCAAAAGACGCCAAACCCTGATCGACCACGCCGATCAGATCCGGTTGTCGCGTCGTCTGGTTCTGCTGGATGAAGACACCCCGCTTGATTTTACGCTCGACGATCTTGAGGTCCGCGATCCGGACCCGGACGCGCTAATGCCATTTCTGGCCGAGATGGAGTTCCGCACGCTCACCAAACGGATTGCCGATCAACTGGGCGTTGAGATGCCCGAAATCAACGACACTCCTGCCGCGGCCCCCGACGCGCCCGATATCGAAGAAGTGCCCTTTGATAAGGCCGGCTATAGCAGCGTTGGCGATGCGGCCACGCTTCAAGGCTGGATCGACACCATTTATGAACGTGGCTACGTGGCGGTCGATACCGAAACAACCGGCCTGAACGAAATGACGGCAGAACTTGTCGGCATCTCACTGGCCGTTGAGCCGGGCAAGGCCTGCTACATCCCGCTGATCCACAAAGCGCAAAGCAGCGATGATCTATTCGGCTCTGACGATCTGGCTGAGGGGCAGATGACGACAGCCGAAGCGCTGGAGATGCTGAAACCGGTATTGGAGGATGAAAGCATCCTCAAAATCGGCCAGAACATGAAATACGACGCAAAGATCTTTGCGCAGGTCGGCGTCACTGTCGCCCCGATCGATGACACAATGCTGATGTCTTATGCAATGCATGGCGGACTGCACGGGCATGGAATGGATGCTTTGGCAGAACGCTATTTAAACCACACGCCGATCCCAATTAAGCCCCTGTTAGGCTCTGGTAAATCTGCGATCACCTTCGACAAGGTGCCGTTAGAAGATGCGGTGCCCTATGCGGCCGAAGACGCCGACATCACCCTACGCTTGTGGCAGCATTTCAAACCGGCGTTGCACCGCGCGCAGGTCACTCGGGTCTATGAGACGCTGGAACGCCCCATGGTGCCCGTATTGGCAGAGATGGAACGCACCGGAATCAAGGTCGACCGCGACACACTTAGCCGAATGTCGAACGCGTTCAGTCAGAAAATGGCGGGGCTTGAGGATGAAATTTACACGCTTGCGGGGCGCAAATTCAATGTTGGCTCACCAAAACAGCTTGGTGAAATCCTGTTTGACGAAATGTCACTCCCGGGTGGGAAAAAAGGCAAGACGGGTGCCTATGCAACCGGTGCCGACGTGCTGGAAGATTTGGCGACAGAACATGAACTACCAGCGCGCATTCTGGACTGGCGTCAGCTGAGCAAGCTGAAATCGACCTACACCGATGCCTTGCAGGACCATATCAACGCCGACACCGGGCGCGTGCACACGTCCTATTCGATTGCGGGCGCATCGACGGGGCGTCTCGCCTCGACCGACCCGAACCTGCAAAATATCCCGATCCGCAGCGAGGAAGGCCGCCGCATCCGCGAAGCTTTCGTCGCCGAGGAAGGCAAGACACTGGTTGCCCTGGACTACAGCCAGATTGAGTTGCGTATTCTGGCCCATATCGCGGATCTTCCTGCTCTAAAGCAGGCGTTTCAAGACGGGCAGGACATTCACGCGATGACCGCGTCTGAGATGTTTGACGTGCCGATGGACGAGATGACCCCCGATATCCGCCGCCGCGCCAAGGCCATCAACTTTGGTGTGATCTACGGCATTTCCGGCTTTGGGTTGGCGCGCAACTTGCGTATTCCGCGCAGCGAGGCGCAGGGCTTTATCGACCGGTACTTTGAACGGTTCCCGGGTATTCGCACCTACATGGACGACACCAAAGCCTTCGCCAAAGAACACGGCTATGTGCAAACGCTGTTCGGGCGGCGCATTCACACGCCGAACATTACGGCCAAGGGCCCGCAGGCAGGCTTTGCCGCGCGCGCCGCGATCAACGCGCCAATTCAGGGCACGGCCGCCGATGTAATCCGGCGCGCGATGGTGCGGATGCCTGATGCCATAAGGGATATCCCCGCGAAAATGCTGTTGCAAGTCCACGACGAATTACTGTTCGAGGTCGAACAAGGTGCCGAAGATGACTTAATCGCCGCCGCCCGCGAGATTATGGAGAACGCGGCAGACCCCGTTGTAAAGCTTGACGTAAAACTCACCGTTGATGCGGGACAAGGTGCAAACTGGGCCGAGGCGCATTAACCGACTGGTCTAAGGCAGCTCCGCACTGGGGATCATGGGAAAGAACGTCCCCGACGACCACAATCCGAACCAACCATCGTGGTGCGCGCCCACGTCGACCAATCGGTAAAAACTTTTGCGGTCGATCAACGCCTCAAGATTGCTGCGGATCAGCACATAGGGCGACGGCTCGCCCGTGTCGGGGTCGCGCACCACGCGGATCGGCAGCTCGGCGCTGGCGACTGCGGTATCGCCCACTTGCGTGGTAAACGTCAGCACCTGATCAGCCCCCGAACCTGCTGCGTCAAAGTCAATCGCAAGAAAAGGCGCGTCATCCACCGTGAGTCCGACTTTCTCAACAGGGGTCACGAGAAAGTAATTTTCGCCTTCTTTCTTGAGAATCGATGAGAAAAGCTTGACCAATCCGGGCCGTCCAATGGGCGTTCCCTGATAAAACCACGTGCCATCGCGGGCAATCCGCATGTCCAGATCGCCGCAAAATGGCGGATTCCACAGGTGAACCGGCGGTAAGCCGCGTGTTTTGGCGGCAGTTACCGATGCAATTAGGCTCTCAGCTGACGGAGTAACGGTTTTTTGTCCACTCATACCTTTTGCCATTTCCCTCATGCGCAATAGATTTACACTAGAGATATAAACCAACGGAGCGCATTGTCATGACCGAAGCACAGGATCTCGTCGCCGATATCGAAGAATTGGGCGAAAAGCTTGCACTGGCGAAAGATTCCATCACCAAACGTTTCATCGGACAGGAGCGTGTCGTCGAACTTACACTGACCGCTTTGCTGTGCGGCGGGCACGGTTTGCTGATTGGCCTGCCCGGTCTGGGCAAAACCCGACTGGTGGAAACGCTGTCGACCGTCATGGGCCTGCATGGTAACCGCGTGCAGTTCACGCCAGACCTGATGCCTGCAGATATCCTCGGGTCAGAGGTATTGGATACTGCGTCTGACGGGTCGCGTGCTTTCCGTTTCATTCCCGGTCCGATCTTTTGCCAACTGATGATGGCAGACGAGATCAACCGCGCCTCGCCCCGGACGCAATCCGCGCTGCTGCAGGCGATGCAGGAAAAAACAGTCACTGTTGCGGGCGAAAATCGGTCATTGGGCCAGCCCTTCCACGTGTTGGCGACACAAAACCCGATTGAACAGGAAGGCACCTACCCGCTGCCCGAAGCGCAGCTTGACCGGTTCCTCGTGCAGATTGACGTGGCCTACCCTGACCGAGACACCGAACGCGATATCCTTCTGGCCACCACCGGCGAAAGCGAAGAAGCCTCGACCGAGGTGTTCACACCGGAAAGCCTTCTGGCCGCTCAGCATCTGTTACGCCGTATGCCCGTCGGCGAAAGCGTCGTAGAGATGATCCTTGATCTGGTACGGGCATTCCGCCCCGAAGAAGAAGGCGCAAGCCAGCTCGTGAAAGAAACCATCGCATGGGGTCCGGGGCCGCGCGCCGCACAAGCCCTGATGCTAACCGTGCGTGCCCGCGCGCTGTTGCAAGGGCGTTTGGCACCTTCCGCAGAAGACGTAATCGACATGGCCCGGCCCGTATTGAGCCACCGGATGGCGCTGAACTTTGCGGCGCGGGCACGTGGAGACAGTCTGACGGACCTGATCGAAAGCACGGCGCTCTCCCTCTCCGGAGCGAAGGCCGCCGCGTGAGTTCATTCTCCGCCCTCCCTCCAGAGGCGCGCGCCAAAGGGCTGCGCGCTAATGCGGAAACGCAGGCGTCTGCCTTGCCGCCCCTGCTCGCGCGGGCCGAGCATTTGGCCGGCGCTGTCCTGCTGGGCGATCACGGTAGACGCCGTGCAGGAATGGGTGACGATTTTTGGCAATACAGACCCGCGCAACACGGTGACAGCCGCCGCATGATTGACCACCGCCGCTCTGCGATGGGCGATGTTGAATTCGTGCGCGAACGCGAATGGCAGATTGCGCAATCGGTCATGCTGTGGGTCGATCAAGGTGCTTCTATGCGCTTTGCCAGCGGCGACGACCTGCCTCAAAAAGCAGACCGCGCGCGCTTGTTGGCACTGGCGATCGCGATTCTGCTCGTGCGCGGCGGCGAACGTGTCGGACTGACCGGGACAACTTTACCTCCCCGACGTGGTAACACCCAAATCATGCGGCTGGCCGAAGCCTTTTCGGAAGATGCCGACCAAGACTATGCCCCGCCAGAGCATCGCGCCATGATCCCCTCTGCCCGCGCGCTGTTTATCTCGGATTTCATGGGCGATGTATCCGAAGTCAAACTCGCCCTGACCAAGGCGGCAGATCGCGGCGTGCGCGGCGTGCTATTGCATGTGCTTGACCCCTCAGAAGAGGAATTTCCGTTCAAAGGGCGCACCATATTTGAAAGCGTTGGCGGCACGATGAGCCATGAGACGCTCAAGGCCAACGACCTGCGCGACCGCTACCTTGAACGTCTGGCAAACCGCAAAGCCGAACTTCAAAGCCTGTGCACGGTCACCGGGTGGCAGTATGGGCAACACCATACGAATACATCCGCGCAATCCGCGCTGCTTTGGCTATATGGCGCATTGGCCTCCGGAGGATACAGATGACGGTTCTCGGTGGTATCGGATTTACAGCGCCCTGGATTTTGCTTGCGCTTTTGGCATTGCCTGTTCTGTGGCTGATCCTGCGCGCGATCCCACCCGCTCCTGTGCGGCGTTTGTTCCCGGGTGTGGCACTACTGCTTGGGCTGTCCGACGACGAAAGCGTATCGGACCGTACACCGTGGTGGCTATTGCTACTGCGTATGCTGGCCGTTGCGGCGATCATCCTTGGGCTGGCCGGCCCTGTTCTGAACCCCAACGAAGACCAGGCCGAAGGAAGTGGCCCCCTGCTAATCGTGCTTGACGGTAGCTGGGCCGGTGCAACCGGTTGGACCGAACAGATGGAATCGGTCGAGGCGCAGTTGACCCGCGCCGGTCGTGCAGAACGTACTGTTGCCTTCCTTGACTTGACGCAGCCAGAAGCGCCCGTCTTTCAGTCGGCTGATGTCTGGCAAAGCAGACTGGCCGGTTTCACACCTTCAGCGTGGCAACCGGACGCTGCGCGTATCGCCGAAGCAGTCTCTATCATTGGTGAAACGGACAGTTTCGACACGCTTTGGTTCAGCGACGGCCTGAACTATCCCGGTCGCGAAGATGCACTGGCCGCGTTCGAGGGCAAAGGCGCCGTAGAGGTCTATCAAACAACAGCCAATGTCGTGGCGCTCGCGCCTGCAAGCTTTGAAGATGGCGCCGTTGAATTGACCGCGTTGCGTGCGACCGCAGGACAGGCGCGCGACGTGCAGTTGCAGGTACAGGGCCGCGATCCGGCAGGAAATGCCACCCTGTTTGCAACAGCAACAGCAACCTTTGAAGAGGGCAGCACGACGGCGGAAACGGCCATCGTGCTACCGGCTGAACTGCGCGCACGGATCACACGGTTCGACATTCAGGGTCAACGCTCGGCCGGGGCGACGACCCTTGCTGATGATGGGCTGAGACGACGCGAAATTGCGCTGATCGCAGGGCGTGAAGACCGCGAGGGGCTGGAACTGTTGTCGCCGCTTCACTATCTGGAACAGGCACTTGCCCCCAACGCGGATCTTATCAAGGGCGGACTGTCTGACATTCTGCCGGCAAACCCAGACGTTATCGTGCTGGCCGATATAGCGACCCTGTCCGCTGCCGAAGGTGATCGCTTGACCGAATGGTTGGCAGAGGGCGGTATGCTTGTCCGTTTCGCCGGTCCGCGTGTTGCGGCGAGCGATGTTAGCCGCGTAGACGAAGACCCGCTGATGCCTGTGCGCCTACGCTCGGGCGGGCGCACCGTTGGCGGCGCGATGAGCTGGGGCGAACCAAAATCACTGGCCCCCTTCAGCGAAACGTCGCCGTTCTTCGGTCTGGAGATACCCGATGACGTTCAGATCACCAGTCAGGTGATGGCGCAGCCCGACCCGACGCTCGCCGCGCGCGTGATCGCGGAACTGACCGACGGCACCCCGCTCGTTACCCGCAAAGCCTTGGAAAAAGGCCAGATTGTCCTGTTCCACGTCACGGCGACGGCAGATTGGTCGACTCTGCCGCTTTCAGGACTGTTCGTGCAGATGCTAGAGCGACTGGCGGTGTCGTCCTCCGCTACGCGCCCCGATGCAGAATCCCTTGAAGGCACCACATGGACGCCTGAGCAGGTGATGGACGGTTTTGGAACGTTGCGCGAAGCAGGCAACCTGCCCGGCGTGCCCGGCCCCGATCTGGTCTCCGCACCCGCAAGCGAAGCGTTACAGCCCGGCATCTACATCTCGGGCGACCGCCGTTTGGCGCGCAATGTGGTAACGGCAGACACAACGTTGGAAGCAGCCTCATGGCCCGCGCGCATTCCGGTCAAAGGCTTTTCCGTGCCGCCGGAACAACCCGTCGCCGGTTGGCTTTTAAGCTTGGCCATCGTTGCTCTGTTGGCCGATGTGATCGCTTCACTCGCGCTGACGGGCCGCTTGGTAAGCAATGGCACGAAACGCCGTATGGCAGTAGCTCTGGTCGCGGCCTTCATGCCGTTGGTCGTACCTAATACGGGCAGCGCCCAGTCAGACAGCGACACAGACGCCTTCGCCCTTCTGTCGACCGAGGAAATGGTGCTGGCCTATGTCATAACCGGCAATCAGTCGTTGGATGAAATATCCCGTGCAGGACTGTTTGGCCTGTCACAGACACTGAATTTCCGCACCTCAGTAGAACCTGCTGACCCTGTCGGCGTCGATTTGGAACGCGACGAACTCGCCTTTTTTCCGATCCTCTACTGGCCCATTACAACTGACCAGCCGCGCCCGTCGTCCGAGGCATATTCGAAACTCAATGCGTATCTACGCTCGGGCGGGTTGATCCTGTTCGACACCAGAGACGCCGACATTGCCCGCTTCGGTGCTGCCAGCCCGAACGGACGCAAGTTGCGCGATCTGGCTGCGTCCCTCGACATTCCACCGTTGGAACCCTTGCCCACCGATCACGTGCTGACGCGTACATTTTACCTGTTGCAAGACTATCCCGGTCGCCACACCAGCCGCGATGTCTGGGTCGAAGCCGCCCCGCCAGATGCTGAACAGATCGAAGGCATGCCGTTTCGCAACCTCAATGATGGGGTCACACCTGTGGTGATCGGCGGTAATGACTGGGCGTCGGCTTGGGCCATGTCGGAGTTCGGCGCGCCGCTCGTGCCGATTGGGCGCGGGTTTTCGGGCGAACGGCAGCGTGAACTGGCGTACCGCTTCGGGGTCAACCTTGTCATGCATGTGCTGACCGGCAACTATAAATCGGATCAGGTCCATGTGCCTGCGCTTTTGGACAGGTTAGGCCAATGACCGGACAGATACTTTTTGACCCACTGATCCCTTGGCAGTTGCTTGCCGTTGTCGCAGGTTTGGCGCTGTTTGGTGTGATCCTCGCTGCTATGCGCGGGTTGACGGGCTGGGCCCTGCGCGGGCTTGCAGCACTTGTCGTCCTTGGCGCTTTAGCAGGTCCGTCATATCAGGAAGAAGACCGCGCGCCCCTCAGCGATATCGTACTTTTGCTTGAAGACGAAAGCGCCAGTCAAAGGCTTGCCGACCGCCCCGAGCAAAGCGGGGCTGCCGCGGATACGCTTGCCGACCGGATCAGCGCGCGCGCCAACACAGAAGTGCGCCGCATCACAGTGCCGGATGGCGACGGAGATACTGGCACACAACTGATGACCGCCCTCTCCACCGCCTTATCGGAAGAGCCGCGCGGCCGTGTTGCAGGGATCATCGCCTTTTCCGACGGTCAGGTGCATGATGCTGACCTTGCACTTGATCTGCCTGCACCGATGCATCTGATGCTCAGCGGGAAAAACACCGACTGGGACCGGCGTCTCAGCATCCGAAACGCCCCCGCCTTTGCCATCATCGGAGAGCCGGTAACACTGACGCTGCGGGTCGAAGACATGGGGGCCGCACCGCCAAATGCAGTCGTTGCACCCTTGGAAATCTCGGTAGACGGTGCCGAACCGCAGTTGTTCGAAGTCCCCTTGGGCGAAGACATCGAATTGCCGGTGACCCTGCCCCATGGCGGGCGCAACGTGATTGAATTTTCCGTCCCCGAAGCTGAGGGCGAATTGACCGACCGCAATAACACGGCGCTTATTCAGATGAACGGTGTGCGCGACCGCTTGCGCGTGCTCCTCGTTTCGGGCGAACCGCACCCCGGTGGGCGAACGTGGCGCAACCTGCTCAAATCCGACAGCTCGGTTGATCTGGTGCATTTCACCATTCTGCGCCCGCCGGAAAAGCAGGATGGCGTGCCAGTCAGCGAACTGTCTTTGATCGCTTTCCCCACGCGCGAGCTGTTCTTGGAAAAGATCGACGATTTCGATCTTATCATCTTTGACAGGTATAAGCGTCGCGGTATCCTGCCCGCCCTCTATTTAGAGAATGTTGCCAACTACATTCGCCAAGGCGGCGCTGTGCTTGTCGCAGCAGGCCCGGATTTTGCAGGGGCCGACAGCATCTACCGGTCGCCGCTTGGGTCTGTTTTGCCTGCCCAACCGACAGCGCTTGTGCTTGACCAACCTTACCGCGCCAGCGTGACCGATCTGGGGGAAAGACACCCCGTCACCACAAGCCTGCCCGGCGGCGGGGATTGGGGCCGATGGCTGCGCCAGGTTGATGTAACCGAACCGGTTGGAAACGTTGTCATGACCGGCGCAGGGGATCGCCCGCTTTTGATTCTTGATCGCGTAGGCGAGGGCCGCGTAGCGCTGCTGGCGTCAGATCACGCCTGGCTCTGGAATCGCGGATATGAGGGCGGCGGCCCGCAGTTAGAGCTTTTGCGCAGGCTCGCGCATTGGATGATGAAAGAACCCGAGCTTGAAGAAGAGGCACTGACCGCGCAGGCAACAGGGCAAACGATGCGCATTCAACGGCGCACGTTAGAAGACAGCGTGCCGCCCGTTACCATCACAGACCCCTCTGGCAACGTAACAGAATTGCCATTGACCGAAAGCCAACCGGGTATCTTCGAGACAGTCTTCGAAGGGCCAGAGATTGGGCTTTACCGGTTGGAAAACGGCGACCAGATGGCCGTAATCGGCCTTGGCCCCGCAGCCCCACGCGAATTCGAACAAACCATCGCAACACCAGAGGTGCTTGCCCCGGTACTGGCCACACTCCGCGGTGGGACCAATATGATAGAAAACGGGTTGCCGCGCCTGCGCGACGTGCGCATCGGACGCCCAGCAGCCGGACGCGGCTGGATCGGCCTGACTCCGCGCGAAGCCTACGAAACCCGCGACGTGCGCCAGACTAATCTGCTGCCGCCATGGTTGGTGCTGCTGCTTTCTGCCGGTCTGATAACTGCGGCATGGCTGCGCGAAGGGCGTCGTTAAAGCGCAGACGCGCCTTTGATAGTTAAACAGATATTTAGATCATTCCAGCAGAGTAGCTGCGAAAGCGATGTCTGTTTGATTCGAGTGTATTGATGAGTTTGGCCAATAAACTGGCCCAGGAACGGCGTAGCCGGCTGGCTGCGGAACGGCTGCTTGAGGTCAAGCAGGCGGAACTCTTTGCTGCAAACCGAAAACTGGGCCTTCACGCGCGCAAACTATCGAACGAGATTGTGGAAACCCGCGCCGAAGTGGCGACCGTCCGCGATGAAAACCAGCGAGTCAAATCAGACCTGAGCGCCGCACAGGAAAAGATTGAACGTGTCGAACGCAGGCTGTGGCAGTCGATCGAGACGATCAACGACGGTTTTGCCTTCTACTCACCCGATCTGGAAATGATCATGGCCAACCGCTCTTACTTAGCGGTTTTCGATGGCTTGGACGACATTAAACCGGGGGTCAGCTACGTCACCGTTTTGCAGCTGCTGACCGAAGAGGGCATTGTCGATATCGGCGATATGCACCCCACTAAATGGCGTCAATCTATGATCGAACGTGTGCAATTGCCAGAACCGGAACCCGTTGTTATCCGGCTTTGGAACGGTGAATACATCCGCATGATTGATCGCCGCGGTCCCGACGGGGATATCATCTCACTCGGGCTGAACATCACCGAGTCCGTGCAATACGAAGAAAAACTGAAAAGTGCGCGCGAGGTGGCCGAAGCCGCCAATCGCGCGAAATCAGCGTTCCTTGCAAACATGAGCCATGAGATACGCACGCCGATGAACGGCGTCGTCGGTATGGCAGACGTGCTAATCGACACCGACCTGACCGAAGATCAACGGCTGTATATCGATACCATCAAAAACTCGGGTGAGGCGCTGCTCGTCATTATTAACGATGTGCTGGACTATTCCAAGATTGAGGCCGAGCGTTTGCAGCTTCACCCCGCACCGTTTGATATGGAAAAAGCGATCCACGAAGTGTTGATGCTGCTGCAACCCACAGCGCGCGACAAAGGGATTGTCCTTGCTGTGGAATATGACCTGTCGCTTACATCGCAGTTTGTGGGTGACCCCGGTCGAATTCGCCAAATTCTTACCAATCTGGTTGGCAACGCGGTCAAATTCACGACAGAAGGTGCAGTGAACGTGCGGGTTAGCGGCACCCCGAATGCTGCAACTGGCAAGGTGGCCTTGCAGGTCGCCGTTACAGACACTGGAATAGGCATTCCAGCGGATATGATAGACTACGTTTTTGGCGAATTTAATCAGGTCGAAAGCGAAAGAAACCGCCAGTTTGACGGTACCGGTTTGGGTCTTGCGATCACCAAGGAACTTATTCAGATGATGGGTGGCCAGATATGGCTTACGTCCGAAGAAGGTAAAGGGTCGACCTTCGGGTTCGAGATTGCACTGGAAGCGATTGGCCCTGCGGTATCGGATCATCCCCAGATCAACCCAGCCCTCCGTCATGCCATGGTGCTGGACGATTTCGCCCTGACACGCGAAGCGACCAGCCACAAATTTGAAGGGCTAGGTCTGAAGGTCACCGCATGCAGCACGGCAGAAAGCGCGCTTGGCCTGCTGGATCAGACCGTAGACACCGTGATCGTGGCAGTACGCAGTGAAAGCGGCGGTGGTCTCGCGTTTGCGGCTGAGGCGCGCGCGGCGGGGTACCTTCAGCAGATCATTCTGCTCACCCCGGATGCGGGTCAAGCCAAGGTAGATCTGCCGCATGAAAACGTCGACATCGTCGCGCAAGAACCATTCACCCGCGCGGATTTGACGGCGTGGTTATCCAACGCCGTGCCTGCGCGCGCCTTAGAGAGTGACCAGACACAAGCTGCGGATGATGGGGAAACAACAGTCGACGCAAACGCGCCCCGCAAAATGCGTATTCTTGCAGCCGAAGACAACAAAACCAACCGACTGGTCTTTGGAAAAATACTCAAGACACTGAATGTCGATCTACAATTTGCCTGCGATGGGCAAGAAGCCGTGGAAGCATATGGCAGCTTTCACCCCGATCTGATTTTCATGGATATTTCCATGCCGCGTCTGGACGGAAAGGAAGCAACAAAAGCCATCCGCTCCATCGAAGCGGAAACTGGTGTTCATACCCCTATCGTAGCACTCACCGCGCACGCCATGTCCGGGGATGATCGCGATATTCTGGATGCCGGGCTAGACAGATATCTAACCAAACCTTTGAGAAAGAAAGAAATTATCGCTCAAATTCTGGAATACTGTCCGCAACACGCCATACCACCCTGCCCGGAAGAACTGGATCAGGCAGGATAGGGGCGCACAAAGACCGGTTTGTCGGCCTCTGATAATTCAGCTCGATACGTATACCCGCCCGTGTCAAACGCCTTAAGGCTTTCAACATCCTGTAAACGGTTTTGCACAACATACCGCGCCATCGCACCGCGCGCCTTTTTCGCGAAAAAGCTGACGATCTTGGGGCCTTTGCCGTCATCCTTATCTTCCATAAAGGCTGGGGTCACGACGCGCAACTTCAGTGCCTTGAGGGCGACCGCGCCAAAATATTCCTGACTGGCACAGTTCACCAGAACACCCGTTCCAACCGCCTCAGCGTCGGCATTCAGCGCCTTGGAAAGATCATCGCGCCAGTAGTCATAAAGCGATGCACCACGGCGCGTTTTTAACCTGCTGCCCATTTCCAAACGGTAGGGTTGTATCGCATCCAGTGGGCGCAACACACCATAAAGACCGGAAAGAATCCGCAAATGGTCCTGCGCCCAAGAAAGTTCGTCAGCGTCCAGACTAGACGCTTCCAATCCTTGGTAAGTATCACCAGCAAAGGCCAGGGCTGCAGGGCGGGTGACCGAAGCATCCGGTTCGTCCGCAAAAGCCTTGAACCGGTCGCGGTTCAACCGTGCAAGATCATCGCTGAGGTCCATCAGCGCCTTCAGCTTGCCTAGCGTTAAGTTCCGCGCGGACTTGGCCAAGCGTATTGCGTCTTCCTGAAAATCGGGTTGCGTGACAGCCACGTCGCGCTCTTCCCAATCTAACCTTTTCGCAGGCGAAATTACCACCAGCATACGTCATCCCCTTGATGCATTTTTGGTGCCTTGCACCTGTTGTAGCGCTATCTAGCCCGCTGCCCGCAAGACGTCCAGAAATGCAGGGCCAAAACGTTCTGCCCGCCGATCGCCAAGCAGTTTTTCTAGCATTTGCGCATCGGCATGTCGCATCTGGGCCAGCTTTGCCAGTTGTGACGACGAACAGCTCAGCGGCTTGTCGATCCCCGCATCGCCCCGGGCAAGCTCGGCCTGTACTTCGAGCAATTGGTCATAAACCGATCCTGCAGAGCGCCCAGCTAATTTCCGGCGGGTGGGATGCATCTGTTGGGCCTCACCGGCGATGACCTCGAGAAAGGCATCGCCGTAGCGTTCAAGCTTTTTAGCACCCACACCACCAATGCGCGCCATCTCGTCCAGCGTCTGCGGGCGCTTTTCGGCCATTTCGATCAAGGTGCGGTCATTGAAGATGATATAGGCCGGTGCTTTGGCGGCTTCAGCAAAGGCGCGGCGCTTGGCTTTGAGGGCCGATAACAGGGGCGCATCCTCTTCCGACACCATCGCCTTGACTGCGGGACGCCGTGAAGCCGCCGCTTTGCGGATACTATCGCGCCGCAGGTCGATGGTTGCCTCATCTCGCAGTATCGGCAACGCCTTATCGGTCATCCGGAGCGCGCCATGACGGTCCGGATCTGGCCGCACCAGATCATGACCTTGCATCTGGCGGAAAACGGCCTGCCACCCGCGGCGGTCGTATTCTTGCCCTACGCCGAATGTCGGCAGACTGTCATGACCCCTTTGCCGGATCTTGTCGGTGTTCTGGCCCAATAAAATGTCGATCAGATGGCCCGCGCCAAACCATTCTTCCGTGCGCAATATCGCCGAAAGCGCCTTGCGCACGGCTACTGTGCCGTCAAAAACCTCTGCCGGGGTGTCGCACAAATCGCAACGCCCGCAGGTTATTTCGGTCTCTCCAAAGTACCGCAACAGGCTCTGCCGCCTGCATTGCAAAGCTTCGGCAAGGCCCAATAACGCGTTTAGGCGTCCGTGATCCGCCGCGCGACGTTCCGGCGGGGCGAGACCCTCATCAATCTGGCTGCGCCGTAGCCGGATATCTTCAGAACCGAACAGCGTGAGTGTTTCGGCAGGTGCACCGTCCCGTCCGGCGCGGCCGATCTCTTGGTAATAGGCCTCGATGGATTTGGGCAGGTCTGCATGGGCCACCCAGCGGATATCGGGTTTATCGACGCCCATGCCAAAGGCAACCGTTGCCACGACGATCAACCCATCCTCTTGTTGAAAGCGGCGCTCGGCGATGCGCCTGTCCTCTGCTTCCATACCGCCGTGATAGTGCAGCGCCGTATGCCCCGCTTCGCGAAGGGCCCCCGCCAACCCTTCGGTCTTTGCGCGCGTGCCGCAGTAAACAATTCCTGACTGGCCCTTGCGGCGATCGGCGAAATCCAGAATTTGCCGCCTGGGGCCATCTTTTGCTGCAAAGGCAAGGTGAATATTCGGGCGGTCAAACCCCTGCAGAAAACTACGCGGCGCGGCCCCATCGAAAAGCTTTTCCACGATTTCGGTACGTGTTTCCGCGTCTGCCGTCGCCGTGAAAGCCGCGAGTGGCACGCCCAGCGCGCGACGTAATTCACCAATGCGCAGATAGTCGGGCCTGAAATCATGCCCCCATTGGCTGACGCAATGCGCCTCATCCACCGCGATCGAGGAAACACCAATCCTCCGCAAAAGTCCCAGTGCAGAGCCTGCCGCCAACCGCTCGGGTGCCATGTACAAAAGCTTTAGATGGCCGGCATCCAGCGCATCAAATACGGCGTCTGTTTCTTCAGGCGTATTGCCAGAGGTGAGCGCGCCCGCCGAAACGCCAGCCTCTTGCAAGGCCCGGACCTGATCGCGCATCAACGCAATCAACGGAGAGATCACAACCGTCACCCCATCCCGCATCAGGGCAGGCAACTGAAAACAAAGGGATTTACCGCCGCCCGTCGGCATAATGGCCAGCACGTTTTCGCCATCGCCGACTGCCTCGACAATTTCCTTCTGTCCCGGCCTGAAATCATCAAAGCCAAACACATCACGAAGCAAAGCGGGGGCGCCTGACATAGTCGTCCTTTTAAGTGGTTTTTCTGCTCTTTTTTGCAGAGTCCCACACTAAGGAATCGTGAACAAGCCCCTTCACGCGGTCAGTTCGAATTTCGACTTGAGCCTAGAAGAAAGCGGCTGCGTTATTCTTCAGTACAATCTCGAGAATGAGGATACCGATCAAGACAGCAAGCGGCGCGAGATCAACGCCCCCCATCGCAGGAAGCGCGCGCCGGATAGGTCCATATACAGGCTCTAACAACCGATTCAGCCCGTACCAGATTTGCGCAACCAGCGGCTGTTGAGTATTGAGCACCTGAAAATTAATGAGCCAACTCATAATCACATGCGCAATGATGAAGAATTTTGCGACACCGAGCAGAAGCAGCAAAATTTCGAACAATGATTGCATGACAATACCTTTCCTGATGCCTTCCTCAATTAAGCAAGCACGCCGCAAAGGGCAAGGCCGCGGCAACACCTTAATGGCAGGACTTAAAAAAGCTTTACTTGCCTGACACGTACGGGACTGATTTAGGTTGTATCAGCAGTAATAACAGGCAGACAAAAAAATGGCTGCGACAGGCAAACGCATCTGGGGATGGTATTTTTTCGATTGGGCAAGCCAGCCCTACAATACCCTTATGCTGACCTTCATTTTCGGCCCCTATTTCGCGCAGACAGCCACAAATACCCTGATTGAGAGCGGAATGGCCCCTGACGCGGCCAAAGCGCAGGCGCAAGCCTATTGGGGCTACGGTCTGACAGTCGCGGGGCTTGCGATCGCTGTGCTGGCACCGCTGCTAGGTTCGGTTGCGGATAAGACGGGGCGGCGTATCCCTTGGATTTGGGTTTTCTCTGCGCTGTATATTGTCGGCTCAGCCGGGCTTTGGTGGACTGCGCCTTCGGATTTCTCCGTGCTTTGGGCGCTCTTCTTTTTTGGCATCGGCCTCATTGGGATGGAGTTCGCGACGATTTTTACCAACTCCTATCTGCCCGAACTGCACGCAAGCGAAAACGAACGCGGCAGAATTTCAGGCTCTGGCTGGGCCTTTGGGTATCTTGGGGGTGTCGCGGCATTGGTCGTGATGCTGGTGTTCTTTCAGGCCGGGGACAACGGGCGCACAATGGTCGGACTAACCCCGCTGTTCGGGCTCGATCCCGAAACCGGTGCCGACACACGGATCGTAGGCCCTATGACCGCGATTTGGTTCGTGGTGTTTATGGTGCCGTTTTTTCTGTTTGTTAAAGACGTGAAGGTCGACAGAATGCAACGGGCCAGCCTGACAGGTGGGCTAAGCGACTTGATCGGAACGCTCAAAGGCTTACCGCGTAGCCCGTCACTGTTGGCATATCTCGGCTCGTCCATGTTCTACCGCGATGCACTGAACGGGATGTATACCTTTGGCGGTATCTATGCCTTGGGCGTGCTGGGCTGGACGATCATGGAAATCGGGATATTCGGCATCCTCGCAGCCTTAAGCGGCGCAGTCTTTTGCTGGGTAGGTGGCCAGATTGACCGCAGCGTTGGCCCAAAGCCGGTCATCGTAGGGTGCTGCGTGACGCTTATTCTGACGGCGGGCCTTATCATGTCACTCACTCCGACATCGGTTTTGGGCATTTCGCTGGCAGAGGGATCAAACCTGCCCGATATCGCCTTTTACGTGGCGGGTGCCCTGATCGGCGCGGCGGGTGGTGCGTTGCAGTCGTCTTCGCGCAACATGATGACCTTTCAAGCAAATCCCGCCCGCATGACGCAAGCCTTTGGGCTATACGCTCTGTCGGGCAAGGCCACCTCTTTTCTCGCACCAGCTTTGATTGCCATAGTGTCAGATATCACAGGCAGTCAACGTCTGGGCATCACGCCTATTGTGGGACTTTTCCTACTCGGGTTACTGTTACTCATCTGGGTAACGCCAAAGGGGGACTTTCAATGACCTTCAAACCAATAATCATCGCGGGCACCCTGCTTGCATTGCTGGCCGGATGCGTGGAAACGACACCGGCCGCGCAAGACACAGCACCTTTGCCAACGATCGGCACCTCAGGCCATGAGGATAGCCAGAAGCCCGCGAAACAGCTTTTCGGGGCGAAAACCGTCGCATCGCAAACACCGCCAGCGCCTTTTGGCAGCTACGCTAAAGGATGTGTCGCAGGGGCCGCACAGTTGCCAGAAACCGGCCCAACATGGCAAGCTATGCGGCTGTCGCGCAACCGCAATTGGGCGCACCCTGAAACGGTCGATTACATCCAAGACCTCAGCCGGATTGCGGCGCGCCAACCGGGGTGGAACGGTCTCTATGTGGGGGACTTAAGCCAACCGCGCGGTGGCCCCATGCTTACCGGACACGCGAGCCATCAGATCGGGTTGGATGCCGACATCTGGCTGCGGCCCGCTGACAATCTGTCCCTGTCAGTTACACAGCGCGAAAATATTTCTTCGACGTCCCTGCGGCGCAACAAGGGGGCTTTTGTGAACGATAACTGGACCCCCGCGCATGCGGAAATCCTCAAAGCAGCCGCATCAGACCCAAGGGTAGCGCGTATCTTTATCTTTCCCGGCGCAAAGGTAGAACTGTGCAGAACCGCAACTGGTGATAGATCGTGGTTGCGCAAAATCAGACCCTGGTACGGGCATCACTACCATTTTCATGTCAGGCTCGCCTGCCCCTCAGGCGCTGCAGGATGCGTGGATCAATCGCCGCCCCCTGCCGGAGACGGCTGTGATGACGCGCAAGACTGGGTAAACAACATCCTGAACCCGCCACCCCCGGACCCGAACGCCAAACCACGTCGACCCAGACCGCAAGTGCTACTTGCTGATTTGCCCGCTCAATGCGCCGACGTTTTACAGTCGCAATAATTTCAGCAGTCGGGATCGCAGCGTGGGTCTGGTTCTACCCTGAACCGCCGCCCGGCGCGCTGCCCGCCACACTTTCCAGTGTGATTGAGCTACCCGATGACCAAGAGTGGATGGGTGGCTTTTCAGGTATCGAGGTTGACGCAACAGGTACTGCATTCCACATGGTCACAGACCGGGGGCAGATCGTGAAAGGCAGCCTGTCCCGTCAGGGGGGCAAGCTGAGCCAAGTGGCGTTCGAAGCACATCAACCGCTGGTCGATAAAGACGGTCTGGTCCAGAAGTTTCCCCATACGGACGCAGAAGGTCTGGCCGTGGACACCCAAGGGCGCACATTCGTGTCATTTGAATTTGCCCATAGGGTGCTTTTCTATGATACTTGGGAAAGTCACGCACGTTGGCCATCCTATACGCGGTCCTGGCGTGCCTTCGCAAACAACCAGGGCCTTGAGGCGCTGGCTATATCAGACGACGGAACGCTGTTCACCATCCCCGAAAAGATCAACAATGGCGCATCGGAATCGCTGGTGTACCGTCGTTCCCCCACCGGCCCATGGACCCAACCGTTCACGTTGCCGGTCGATCAGAACTATAAACCCGTCGGTGCTGATTTTGGTCCGGACGGGCGCCTCTATATTCTGGAAAGAGGTCTGTACCCCTTCGGTTTTTACAGCCGTGTGCGCACAATGGCAGTCTCTGATCAAGGATTTGAGGACATTCAAACAGTGTTGCAGACACACCTTGGCGCACATGGAAACCTTGAAGGCATCACAGTCTGGCGGGACCCGAGCGGCTTCATCACGCTCACGATGGTGTCTGATAACAACTTTCTCCCGTTTTCCAGAAGCCAAATTGTCGAGTACGTCTTGCAGGACGGGGTTGCCTCCTCCGCGAAATAGGCCTAGTCAGCGCGCGTCGGCGACGGTCGCCGACCAAGTGCCGCACCCTTGCCAAAACGGATTAATCAAATGACACGCTTACACCTCCCCGGCATCATTGCCATGGCCGCTATTGTTGTTGCTTCAAATATCCTTGTTCAGTTTCTGTTCGGGAACTGGCTGACATGGGGGGCCTTCACCTACCCGCTGGCCTTTCTGGTCACAGACATTATGAACCGCACCTATGGTGCGCAGGCCGCGCGCAAAGTTGTGTTTGCAGGTTTCATCGTCGGGGTCATCTGTTCATTGATCGGCACGCAGATCATGGGTGAATTCGGGCCACTGGTCACGCTGCGCATCGCGGTAGGTTCAGGCATCGCGTTTCTGACAGCGCAGTTGCTGGATGTTGCGATCTTTTCTGCCCTGCGGGACGGGAAATGGTGGCGCGCACCGCTCGCCTCGACCCTGATCGGCAGCACGGTCGACACGGCGCTGTTTTTCACAATCGCCTTTTCCGCAAGTCTGACATTCATGGAACCCTCAAATGACGTGTCGTGGGCCGGAGAAGTCCTGCCTATTCTGGGCATGGGGCCGCAAGCACCGCTTTGGGTGTCGCTGGCGATTGCCGACTGGTGCGTCAAGCTAAGCCTTGCCTTAATCGCCTTGATCCCGTTCCGGGTTATCACCGCGCATCTAACTGCCGCGCATTAACGAAAAAAAGCTTGGCAATCTTCGAAACCTGTGCGACGATTCTTTCAACGTCAACAGATAGGTAAAGGAGGTGATCCAGTGTCAAGAAAGGTATTGGAGAGAGGTGTCGGAACAGCTTTGGAGGTCGCCTGCTAAGGCAGCCCTTGGTCGGGCAGATCCCAAGGTGGACGTGATCGTCTAACCGATCCCACCTCCGCAACCATTCGATTGGGCCGCGCATCATTGCGCGGCCCTTTTTGATGTGGAGAATCCGGTCAGGCGGCAGGCTGACCGGTGGTCGTCATCGTCTTTGCGTCCAAGGATTGAAACGCAGCATCCAGGTCGTCATATGCCTCCGTTTCTACCGGCAGGATTTTCCCGAAGGCTTCAACCATGTCCGCCGCGCGATCAGGCGCGTTCGCGACCACGTACCGGCGCACAGAAGAAAGCGACCGAAGTTGCGACTTTACCGTTTCAAGGTCCAGCCCCGCATCCGGCTTGGACCCTTCGAAATCCTCAAAGTAAAGCAACATATCAACGTTATCATGTGCATCGAAAGCCGTGTTCATATGGCGCGCCATTTCGGTCATATCCGCACGCGATACCGTACCCTGTACGCGAAAAGCGTAAAGATCGGGGCGTGTCGTGCTAAGTTCTTTAATCGACGATGTGGAAAGCATATTTTCCTCCATTCTGTTTTGGTGTCTTCACAGGTACAACGCAGCCCCAGCGGATAACGTTCCGCAGAAAGCAGATGCAACGGAAATCAAGATGATCTGGATCAGCGACGATATCAGCATTGAAGACTGGGAACTGAGCGAGAGCTTCATGCGCGCGTCAGGCCCCGGCGGGCAGAACGTTAACAAGGTCTCTTCCGCTGTTGAATTGCGGTTCGAAGCGGCCCGGTCGCCCAATTTGCCCGCCCCGGTCAAAACGCGGCTGCGCCGCTTGGCGGGGCGTCGCTGGACGACGGATGGCGCACTTGTACTGCAATGCGACGAAACACGCAGCCAGGCCCGCAACCGCGAAATCGTGCGGGACCGCCTGGCCGAACTTATCAAAAAAGCACTGGTCGCCCCAAAACGCCGCATCCCCACAAAACCCACGTTAGGGTCGAAAAAGCGGCGGCTTAGCGCCAAGAAACAACGCGGCGAGGTCAAAGCGTTGCGCGGTAAGGTCGACCCAAATAAATAGACTGCCCTGACCATGATTTGCCCGCGTGACTTTTCGCGAATCTCCGGTAGGGTCCTCGGGTAACGATTGGATTTACCATAAGATGCGCCCCAACGACCGGACTGGCCTTGCTATCGTGCTAAGCCTGATTGCGCTGTCGCTTTTTGATGCCATGGGGCTGGTCATCAAGCTATTGTCTGACCGCTACTCCGCGATGGAGCTTTCTGCTTGGCGCAATCTTTTCGGCCTTATCCCTTCGGCCATCGCGGTTTTTGGGTCGCGCGCGTGGCATGCGTCTGGGCGGCCGATGCGTCTGAGACAATGGCGGCTTGCGTTCGCGCGCGGCCTGATCGTGTCATGCGCGCAGCTTTGTTTCTATTTGTCGTTGGGGTTGATGGCCTTCGCCACTGCGTCGACAATCACCTACGCCAATGCTCTTTTCATGACGGCCTTTGCAGTGCCTCTGCTGGGTGAAAAAGTTGGGTGGATCAGGTGGAGTGCGGTCCTGATCGGGTTTGCCGGCGTGGTCTTTGTGATGCAGCCAGGTACAGATGCGTTTTCGCCCTATGCGCTGCTGCCGCTTTGCGCGGCCGTATTTTATGCACTGGTCGGCGTCACGGCACGCCTGTTCGATGATGACGTACTCAGCCCGCTTATCAGTCTCTATTCTGCGATTGCAGCACTCGCAGCCTCCTCTATCATCGCGCTTTTATGGGGCGGTTTCACGCCAATTCAAAGCTGGTCAGATTTCGGATGGTTGATGGCCATGGGCGGCTTTGGCGGTACAGCTGTTTTGTTTCTGGTCGCCAGTTACCGCATGACTGAACAAAGCAACCTCGCCCCATTCAGCTACTTCGGCATCCCGCTGGCCTTTCTGCTTGGCTGGGTTTTCTTTGGCGAAACGCCATGGGACGCGCTCTTCCCCGGTGCGTTCCTAATCGCCCTTGGCGGGTTAATGATCATCTGGCGCGAACGGCGCTTGCAATCAGCGCCCTGAACCCTTGTCACCAAAGCGACAGAGCGGTAACGCTGCGACGACATAAAGGCCACTTTGCCCCGGCGCCCGAGCAGGATATAGAACACCCATGACACATCACGTTCACCAGAATGATTTGCCCGATGGCCTGGACCTTGGCCCGATGGTCGCGATTGATTGCGAAACGATGGGCTTGCACCCGCACAGGGATCGTTTGTGCGTTGTGCAATTGTCAGGTGGGGACGGTACAGCACATCTAGTGCAAATCGCCAAGGGACAGACCGAGGCACCAAACCTGTGCAGGTTGCTCGAAGACCCGTCAGTGCTGAAGTTGTTTCACTTTGGCCGTTTTGACATCGCCGCGATGCTGAATGCGTTCGGCGTAACCGCGTCACCGGTCTATTGCACCAAGATCGCCAGCCGCCTTGTGCGCACCTACACTGACAGGCACGGGCTTGCGAAACTCCTGCAGGAGCTTTTAGGCATCGACATTTCCAAGCAGCAGCAATCCAGCGATTGGGGCGCCGAAACGCTGACGGCGGCGCAGGTGGATTATGCAGCCTCGGACGTGTTGTACCTGCACCAGCTACGCGACGTCTTGAACGGAATGCTCGAACGGGAAGGCCGCATGGAAACCGCCCAAGCCTGTTTCGATTTTCTACCCATGCGCGCCAAGCTTGATCTGATGGGCTGGCCCGATACCGACATTTTCGCGCATTCATGAGCAGATCGTTCCTAGATACCGCGCGCCGCGTCATCCGGATTGAGGCAGACGCCCTGACCCAGCTTGAAGCCAGCCTTGACGAAAGCTTCAGCCAAGCCGTTGAACTGATCCTTGCAGCAACAGGCCGTGTTATTGTCTCTGGCATGGGGAAATCCGGCCATATCGCCCGAAAAATTGCTGCAACGCTGTCCAGTACGGGCACGCCTGCACATTTTGTTCATCCCGCCGAGGCAAGCCATGGCGATCTGGGCATGATGGGGCATGGTGACGTGGTCATCATTCTGTCAAACTCTGGCGAAACACCGGAACTGGCCGATGTCATCGCCCATACCCGCCGCTTTGCCATTCCAATGATAGGCGTCGCAAGCCGTCCGGAGTCGACCCTGCTCAGGCAATCTGACGTGGCCCTTGTTCTGCCCCGCGCCAAAGAGGCTTGCGGCACCGGTGTGGTGCCGACTTCGTCGACAACAATGACACTGGCACTGGGGGATGCGCTGGCCGTGGCCCTGATGGAGCATCGGGACTTTACCCCCGAGCATTTCCGCACCTTCCATCCCGGTGGCAAACTGGGCGCGCAACTTAGCCGCGTCGCAGACTTGATGCACACCGGCGATGCCTTGCCCATCGTATCTAAAGACACCCCGATGTCGGCCGCGCTCAAGGAAATCGGCAGCAAGGGGTTTGGTGTTGTGGCCGTCACAGATGAGGCAGGCGATCTGCTGGGCATCATCACCAATGGCGACATCAGCCGGCACATGGAAGGCTTGGCGACCTTCACGGCAAAAGACGTCATGACCGCCTCACCAGTCACGATCGAGCCGGATGCGCTTGCTGAAAAATCGGTGAGCATTATGAACGACAAAAAAATTACCTGCCTGCTGGTCGTAAATCCCGATGCACCGAAACAGGTTGCCGGTTTGATCCATATCCACGACTGCCTGCGCGTTGGGTTGGGGTAGGGTGCCATGCATGCAGATAGCTATTCGCGCATGGTGGCCTGGCTCAAGGTCAGTCTGCCCCTTCTTGCACTTGCGATTCTGTCGACCTTGTTTTTGATCTCGCGTGCGGTTGATCAACCGGTCGCAATTCCTTTTGCCGATACAGAAGTGCAGGACCGTTTGAACAACCAACAAGTCACAGGCCCCTATTTTTCAAGCATTTCCGCCAGTGGCGATCAGATCGACTTTGTTGCCGAAACGGTGAAGGCGGCACCAAACTCAATCGGCTCTAATATTGCGGAAAACATCGATGTTCAGGTTAATTTCGTGAGCGGCCTGCGCGCAAAACTGACGGCCAACGAGGCGCTTATCAACATCGCGGATGATCGTACGCGCCTGACCGGTGAGGTTGTAATCGTCACGTCTCAGGGCTACGTTCTTGAAAGCGAATTGATGTTTGTGCGCATGTCGTCACCTGAAATGGATTCTCCCGGTCCGGTGGCCGGTACGAGCCCTGTTGGCACGATTGAAGCAGGTACAATGCATTTCTTTACCCCAGACGAAACCGGTAACAGCCAATTGGTTTTCACAAACGGCGTTAAGCTGATATATCAACCAGGAAAATGAAGGTTTGCCGCGTGACAATTCTTAAATCCATTACCGCTTCGATCTTGTTGATCGTGTCTACCACGTGGGCTGCAGCACAAGGCCCGCAGGTGGCATTTGGCAGGATCCAGCAGAACAGCGGCCTGCCGGTTGAAGTAATCGCTGAAAATTTGTCCGTCGATCAGGCCGCAGGGCGCGCGGTATTTTCAGAGAATGTGCTTATCATTCAGGGTGAGATGCGGCTGTCCGCAGATCAGGTCACAGTGGTGTATGACAACGTGGCCCAGGGCATTGACCAGATCCAAGCCATGGGCAACGTAATCCTGATTTCAGGCGAGGATGCAGCAGAATCCGACCGCGCGGACTATAATGTGGATGACGGCACCATTGTGATGACCGGCAATGTGCTGGTGGCGCAAGGCCCCTCGGCGCTGACGGCAGACAGCATGACCGTGCGGTTGCAGGACGGTACGGCGCAAATGTCAGGCCGGGTCCGCACCGTTCTCCAAACCGGAGAAAACTGATGGCGCGCCCAAACCTGACCGTAGCGGAAGGCAGCGCAGGGCTCCATGTCGAACACCTGCGCAAATCCTACCGCAAAAAAACGGTGATCCGTGATTTTTCGATGGATCTGGCGCGTGGTGAGGTGGTGGCCCTTCTGGGGCCAAACGGATCGGGCAAAACGACAACGTTCTATGCGATCGCGGGCCTTGTGACGCCGGAGGGCGGCAAAGTTGTGGTTGACGGACAGGATGTCACAAATTTTCCCATGTATCGCCGCGCCCAGTTGGGGATCGGATATCTGCCACAAGAAATGAGCATCTTTCGCGGGCTGTCAGTTCAGGACAATATCGCCGCGATCCTCGATATATCAGAGTCTGACAGACACAAACGCCGCGAACGGCTTGAAGAGCTTTTGTCGGAGTTCTCAATTGAACACCTGCGGCGCGCGCCCGCGCTGGCGCTGTCGGGCGGTGAGCGGCGACGGGTCGAAATCGCGCGCTGTCTGGCCGCCAACCCCAGATATCTGTTGCTGGATGAACCCTTTGCGGGCGTCGATCCAATTTCTGTGGATGATATTCGTATGCTTGTATCAGACTTGAAAAAGCGGGGTATCGGAGTGCTGATTACCGATCACAACGTGCGCGAAACGCTTGAGATCGTCGACCGTGCCTACATTTTGCACGAGGGCCGCGTTTTAATGTCCGGAACCCCTGCAGATGTGGTCGAGAATGAGAACGTGCGCCGCGTCTATCTTGGTGACAAGTTTAAAATCTCTTAACAGCCTGAGCAAAAATTTAGCAGCGTTGCGACGGCTTTTGTTTGACTCGCACCCACCTTATCGGGCTCAATACCAGTATGGCTTCTACCAGTCTCCGTTTTCCCGAAAGCCCGACAGCTCGTCAGAGCACGAAGGTCAACATCCTGATAGAACGCTATACCCCTAACCTGTGAAACGGTATCCGTACGCTAGCGTGCGGTGTGCATTTGCGGGTCAGTCACAATAAGGAGAGACTATGCGGTACCAAATCAGCGGCAAACAGATCGACATTGGTGAAGCCCTACAGACCCATGTTCAGGACGAGTTGAACGAAACCGTCAAGAAATATGCGGAACGCCCGACCGAAGCTGTCGTGGTTTTTTCCAAGTCAGGTCATGAATTTGTCTGCGAAGCGACCGTACACCTATCTACGGGCCTGACCGCCCAGGCGAAAGCCCACCAAAACGAGATCTACGCTGCATTTGAATTCTGCCGCGAAAAGATGGAAAAACAACTGCGGCGCTACAAGCGTCGGTTGAAAGATCATCATAAAGATCGGGTAGAGCCGGTTGAAATCTATGGCGCGTCCTCGTATATCCTCGCGTCAGAGGTCGAGTCGGAAGATCAAGAACCAGAATCGCTCCAGCCGATTATTGTGGCCGAAATGGAAACGAAAATCCCTTCGTTGTCCGTGGGAGAAGCCGTAATGCAGATGGAGCTTGCAGGTGCGCCTGTATTGGTGTTTCGAAACGAGGGCAAAGAGGGCGTGAACGTGGTATACCGTCGGGATGACGGAAATATCGGGTGGATCGATCCTCAGTAATGTAACCGGCACATAAAGTGCCATAGCAGTACGGGCGATATGGATTTTTCTGAACTCCTCAAGCCGGAGGCCGTTAAAGTATTGAACGCGGCCACCAGTAAGAAGCGTATGATGCAAGATATCAGCGACCTGTGCGAACACGCCTATGGCATGGATACTGATGTCGTTCTTGACGCATTGCTCGCACGTGAAGCGCTGGGGCCCACAGGTGTGGGCCACGGCATCGCCCTGCCGCACGCACGCCTCGCAGATCTGGACCGTGTGGTCGGCACGTTTGTTCTGCTCGATAAACCGATTGATTTCGGGTCGGTTGACCGTCAACCAGTTGACATTGCCTTCGCGTTATTTGCACCCGAAGACGCGGGCGTTGACCATCTGAAAGCCTTGGCTCTGGTATCGCGTACACTGCGCGACACGTCGATCTGCACCAAGCTGCGGTCCAACCGGAACCCTGCGACGCTGCACACCATCCTGACTTCCGCAGAATCCGATCAGGCAGCCTGACGCCACCGATCGAAACCGAATGCCATGTAGTCCCGTTGGTACGCACTGGCTGTCAGCGTTTCGATGTCGTCCGTGTAGGTTTCATCCAGCGTGAAAGGCACATCGCCCTTGCCCGGCGGCAGGTCGCATGGCACGCACCCTACAGTACGAGCTAATATATCAAGGTCACGGGCAAGATCAGCTTCTCTCAGAACAAAATCAGGCGGCACCAGCGTTCCAAACCCTTGCAATGCCTGAGCTTGAGTACACCAGGCGGCATCAACACGGATGGCAGTCTGACCATTAAGGTTCGGCTTCAGAAAACTCAGGAACGCGGAAAAAGCCGCACGGTGATCGTCCAGAGTATAGGTCTCGTCCGGCCCATTGGGTGACAAAGGCAGCTTGTAGCGTCGGATCAATGTCTGGCGGATGCCGTTGTAAACCTGTGGTCCGTTGCCAAGGATATGATTGCAAAATGCATGGTGTGCGCGGGCGACGGGGTGGCGCAAAACGGTAAAACTCCGGTGCCCTTTATGCGCACGTTTCCATTGCCGCAGGTCTTTCTGAGACATTTTGCGCTGAAGCTTATCGGGACCGACACCTTCAACAGATGCAAGCCAGGCAGTCACCTGTTCCGTGGGCCCCCCGCGTAGCGGCATAAACAACAATGGCGCTTGATCGCCGGCCACATAGGACGGCACATTGGCAAAGCGGCGCGGTTCAAAATCGGGAGTATCATCAAGATCGCGGCGTTCCCGCGCGATCAAAGCTGCTGCCATCTCATCGGCATTGATAACCTTGCTGGCAAGGGACGCGGGGTTTTGAACCTTGAGGCTGCTGTCCAGCTTTTCAAGGCGCGCGGATACACCCAAAAACGCAGCCAGTCCGTTTATCACATCCAACGACTGCAGATCATCATAGGTCAGTCGAAACGGCGCCTGACCCGAGACCTGCAAGCGTCGTGACAAGTCATTCTGAAAAGCCCGCAAACCGCCCACATGGTCTGCATAGTCCACCGGATCGAAAACAGCCTTGGCGTCTTTCCGGCGCTTCATGTCCGTCAGTTTCCACTGGCCCGTTGCTTGGGCGATCTTCCAGCTCACATAGCTTTCCAACGGATCACGGGTCAGGATCACCTTGGCACAGCGCGTGTCCGCGATCATCCGCTCAAAAATACGCGGATCATGATCGTGAAAATATCTGAACCCGTTCAGTCCCGGTGCTGCGGAAACTGCATCCAGCAGGGCGTTCGGATCACGGTCGCGCTGCTTGAGCGATACACCCAGTATCGGCGCACTGTTCGGATAGCCGATGAAATGCGGGTTGAACGCCTCACCGTGACAGGCGACCCCCTCGAAAGCATTCAGGTTGACCTCTAAAAAGTTTGAGCCTGTGCGCATCTCGGCGAACACAACAAAGCTGTCGAACCTGTCGGTCATAGGCTACCGAACCACATACGGTCGGGGCCGCTTCTGCGGCTGAACAGGGGCCTCGGTGGGATCAACCGGAAAGTCGCCCATGAGATAGGGATGCATCCCCTGATTCTTGAGATTTTGCAGGAATTGGCCAAAACCTGCCAGATCAACCATGCGCGGCGCTTCGGAAAGTCGGCGCTGCGCACTTGGGCCTATTTCGTCCAGAATAGTCTGCAACGGCTCCATCGGTGCCTCGATGAATTCAGCCATCGTCCAAATGCGAACCCGCGCCTTAGTCCACGTCGACCGCAACACATCTAGATGATCGCTTTCGATCTTTTGCAGGCGCGCAGCATCCTGTCGCAAATCAATAAAGTTCGAATTTGACCGAAAGAGCGGCACAGCCCAAGCACCCGTAATCACAGAAACCTGCGCGTTAGGGTCTTTGGCCACGCGCCAATTGATAACCTGATTGTCTGTCGGGCCGAATTGAAAACACTGACGCTCTCCGCGTGTGTTCCAGATCAGGTTGGTCAGAAAGCCGTTCGCGTTGTAATCGCGCAGCACGGCACTGTCGCTTAGCGCGCCATTCATCGCCGTTT
This sequence comes from uncultured Alphaproteobacteria bacterium, assembly GCA_963796445.1. Classification (GTDB taxonomy): domain Bacteria; phylum Pseudomonadota; class Alphaproteobacteria; order Rhodobacterales; family Rhodobacteraceae; genus Roseobacter. The sequence goes on from CAWCLQ010000004.1 coordinate 277,044, forward strand.
GCCCACCTGCGAAATGCGCGCGATCTGGCGCAAAGAGATGGCCGTGCACCCGTGCACCAGTAGCTTTTGCCAGCCATGGTTCAAAATCCTCGAACAGCTCGGTAAAGCCCTGGAACATCGAATAGGGCGCTGCGGTCACGCCGTTTTCCCAGTCTTCGCGCGGAAAGCGGCTTTGCATGTAAAGACCGGCACGTCCGCGCACCCGACGCTCTACCGCTTTGGCAAACACGCGGTCGATCTTGCCGGGGTTAGGTTCTTGCTTGCTCAGCGCGCCAGCGGAATCGGTCAGAAAGGCATCGTAAAGCTTGTAAGCGTAGGGCCAGATCTTACGCGCAACAAAGCAATCCGAGCGGCGTAAAAGCTGTAAGTGGTCATCGTAAAAGATGTGCGGCTTGCCCTGGAAATCGAACTTGGACAGCGTCAACGAACGGCTTTCAATCTTGGTTGAATATTGTCGCGCCAGCGTCTGGAAATAGCTCTCGTCCGGAATCCAGACCATACGAAAGTAACGGTCATATTCGGCGCGCGCGGGATCTTGCAAAATTGCCGATAACGTTTGCCGCGACAGACACCACCACTGTGACCCCATATGCGGCACTAACCCGTTTGGAACAGACCGTTTCAGCCGCATCGCGCGCTGTAGCTGAACGTATTTATCGAATAGATACCGGTTCTTTTTCCACGAGAACGGAAACCGCAGCGTGAAGCGTTCCGCATCAAGGCCGCCTACCGTCCAGGGTACATCCGCCGTCGTCGCACTTTCGATGAAATCCGTGCGCGGGCGATCGGCAAGGTAGTCAATCAGCTCTTGCACCGGCCGCAGCGGCAAACAGGAGCCGGATGCTAGATAGACATGCCGGACGTGCGGGAATTCGGCCAATATACGCTCTGACGCGCTTTGGGTTGCGGCGACGATCCCCCACGTGCCCCATTCGCAGCGATAGCGTTTGGAAAACCGGATGTCCGGCACATCGGCTACAGCTTTGACGAATGCATCATACACCTTGCGCGGCACAGATTTATCCACGTGGATCACCACAGGACAGCCCGATGCCGCCCAATGCCGCGCGGCTTGCTCTGCGCGTCCCAAAGCAGTGTGCACAAGCATTACGACGCCGACGGTCACGCCCAGTTTCCTTTGGACATGAGGCCTAAAATCTCAAGCTGTCGCCAATTGATATATTTTTCCGACCAGTTGCACCAAAGCTGCGTGTCCTGCCCAAGACTTTCCGCATAGGCGCGGTATTCGTAGCTTTCGGCATAGTGTTGTTGGCGTTTGATCTCTTCGGCGGCCTTATCCGCAAAGGTGTCGATGAACTTGGCATGAAGCAGCGCGCCCGATGCTTTTTCGCCACCCCATTCATCGTAAACTAGGTTCAACCCACGCGGCAGCAGCATATGCGTCGAATGCACGTACGCATACCTCCGGTCCCATTTGACCAGCGGAACCTTGTTCAAAGCAGGGGCACGTTCAGGTTCGTTCGGGAAAAAAGCGCGCGCGCGGGGCCCACCCTGAATCCAAAGGTTCCAATAGTGCGGGTTGCGCGACATCGTATAGTTGCCGCTATCGAACCAGCAGGCAATATCCAGAGGGTTCATGCCGGGCAGATAGGTTTGTTCGTCCAGCCTTCCCTTGGGGTACATATCCAGCAGCATCGCACTAAAGGCGCGGATCGAACAGGTATCCAACCAGTCCGTCAAAGCCCGCAAGGGGCGGGTATCGCAAAACGGATAGAGAAAGAATTCATCTGGATCGACGGTCAGGCACCAATGACCGTGCCCGTACTTGCTTTGCAGATGGTTCAGCCAATCTACCCCGTAGCGGGATTTCTTGTAGCTTCCCCGGCTGGTCCAGACAGAAACATCGGGTTGCTGCGCCAGATATTCGGCTGAACCGTCGGTGCTGTCATTGTCGACGATCAGAAAGTGCGACACACCCATGTCGCGGTAGTAGTCCAGGAAAAACGGCAGGCGAATTTTTTCGTTTCGCTGCGTCGAAAAGAGAAGGATGTCGTCTTTGGTGATCTGCTTTGTGCGGTCGATAACGCGCCGCAACTCTCGGCTTTTCAAGTCCGCACGATACCGCAGACGCTTACGCGCCCAACGCATCCGGTAAGACCCCAGAACACCCAAGCTTCTGCCCTTCTTCTCTTCCGCCTCGCAGCTGTTACAGGTCTGTTTCTTCAGCCCTTGCAGCACGTAGCACTTTTCGCGTCTTGATACCGCGCGAGTTATTTACATTTTATTGCCTAAAAAGGGCTTTTTCGCAACAGTCTATTGGCGAGTGAGCCGTCTCAATACCGGTCAGCTCGACCGCCAGCCACCTTCAAACATCAAACGCAACTGCACCAACTGTTGCCATCCCGCATACTCGATGGAATCTTCATTCCAGAAATCCGGGCTGTCTGCCAGCTGGTCGTAATAGTCACCGTAAATGGCGGCATCGGCAAAATGCTCATTCCGGGATTTTTCGAGGCGCGCGCGCGCCGTAACATCTGGCAGCAATTTGGTATGAAGTAAAACACCCGTCGGCTTTTCAACGCCTGCCACATCGTAGCTTTGGTTCAACGCGGCAGGCAACGCGTTATGCGTTGAGTTTACATAGACATAAGACCGGTCCCAGCGCACCAAAGGGATTTTGTTCAGGGTTGGCGCAAGCTGTGGGGTGTCCTGAAAGAACAAACGCGCACGCGCACCGCCTTGCAGCCATAGATTATTCATTTTCGGCTGCAATTGGGCCCAGTACCCATACCCATCAAACCACCGCAGCACGTCTGTCGGATCTTGTCCGGCTGTATGGCTCTGAGCGGCAACAGGTCCTTTGGGGTACAAATCAAGCATCAAAGCCCCCATTTGCAGCATATTCCACTGATCCAGCCACGCCGTCAGATCTATCAGATCGCGACTTTCCCAGTCCGGATAGATCAAAAGCTCGTCTGCATCGACAGTGACCGCCCAATGCCCGTGACCATACCGCCATTGCAAGCAGGTCAACCAATCCATCCCAAAGCGCGATGCTTTGTAGCTCCCCGGTGCAGACCAGATTGAAACATCCGGCGCATCACGCAAAAGAGCAACAGTGTCATCCTCGCTACCGTTGTCGACAATCAGAAAATGGGCGACGCCAAGTTTGCGGTAATGCTCCAGAAAGAATGGAAGCCGCTCGGCTTCATTGCGCACCGTGGCGAAAAGCAGAACATCTTCAGCTTTAATAGAGCCTACATTTCGCGAAATTGCGTGCAATTCTTTCCGCTTGCGAAAGGCACGCCACAAAAGCCGCTTGCGACGCAGGCGTAGCTTATAGCGCGCCAATAGGGAATGTGTTTGCGGCATCGCGCCCTCGGGTTACCTCCCCAAAGACTGCCACAAGACCGATGCGCTTACCATGACCGCAAAAGTGACAAGACAGCTATTTTCACGCAACAGCCGAAAAGCTTATTCAGCCGCCTTGGACATATTCACGATGTCATGCAGATATGCTTGCAGATCGTCGCGTAGATCATCCCGCGCCAGACCGAATGCAACGGTCGCCTGCAAGAACCCTGATTTAGAGCCACAATCAAAACGCTGACCTTGGAAACGGTAACCGTACACACCGCTTTCAGACGGGATTTCCGCGGCAATAGCGTCGGTAAGCTGTATTTCGCCACCTGCGCCCTTTTGTTTGGTGTTCAGGTTTTCCAAAACGGCAGGCGATAGAATGTAACGTCCAATCACCGCAAGGTTTGAAGGAGCAGTGCCAGCAGCCGGTTTTTCGACCATACCCTTGACCCGAACCTTGGCGCCCACTTCGGTTTCAACGTCTAGTATACCGTATGAAGATGTCTTCTCAGGCGCGACTTCCATCGCGGCAACCATGTTACCACCAGTTTCTTCATAGGCTTCCACCATTTGCTGCAAACAGGGTTTTTCGCCCGCAATCACATCATCCGGCAGGATCACCGCAAAGGGTTCATCGGCAATAAGACGTCTTGCGCACCAGACAGCATGCCCCAACCCCAAAGCCTTGTGCTGGCGGATATATGCTATCGCACCACTGTCCATGTTGGTTTGTTCCAACATCTCCAGCATTTTTGTCTTACCTTTTTCGCGCAACTGCGCCTCAAGCTGAGGCGCGTGGTCGAAGTAGTCTTCCAATGCGCCCTTGCCGCGCGATGTGACAAAGATGAATTCCTTGATACCTGCCGCCCGCGCCTCGTCAATCGCATATTGGATCAGGGGGCGGTCTACCAATGTCATGATTTCTTTAGGAACGGATTTGGTCGCCGGTAGAAACCGCGTCCCCATACCCGCTACAGGGAAAATAGCTTTGGTAACCTTACGGGTCATTTGAACACCTTCACACTCAATCGATCAAAAATAAAACGCACCTACACGGAGGCGCGTATGACTATGCCACCATTCGTATGTAACATAATGGCCGCCCGTTGAAGACCTATCCCGACAACCTGCAACAAAAAGGGCGGATAGATGCCAATTATGGCACAATTGTTTATATATTCTGAAAAATTCTGCGTTTTTGTAACCTATTGACTTTACGGAGATAGAGATCATTCGATCCCCATGTCGCGCATCATTTGTTCCAGTTTTGGCACATCCTCGGGGTTGTTAAGTTCCCAGAACTGACGATCACGTGCTTCGACCTCGACGCAGAGCACCGCGCGCCCGTTTTCCATAAACCTCAGCTGCTCAAGCCCTTCCAGCACCTCCAGCGGGCCAACGGTCCAATCCGAATAGGCTGCCAGCGCGTCAGGCCGGTAGGCATAGACGCCAACATGGTGGAAAACCGGCGTTTTGTCGGCGTCCGAGTAGGTCTCAGACGTAAAGGGAATAACTTCCTTGGAAAAATAAAGCGCATGCGCCGCACGATCAAAAACCGCTGTCGTGCCACCCACACGCCCCGCTTTTCGGTCGCCGAGCAATCCGTTCAGCGTAGCACCATCACAGCGCAGGACAGGCGTTGCGACCTCTGCCTCGGGTGCCGCGCGCAGCCCTGATACAAGGTCTTCGACAAACCACGAAGGTGTCAAAGGTGCATCGCCTTGCAGATTTACGATAACATCGTATCCGCCGCCTAAAGTCTGATGGGCCTCGGCGCAACGTTCGGTCCCGTTTGCACAATCAGACGAGGTCATGACGACCTCGGCGCCAAATGCCTCTGCGGCGTCCTTAATGCGGTCGTCATCGGTGGCGACGACAACCCGATCCACGCCAGCAACCGACATCGCCGCACGCCAGCTCCGCTCAATCAGACTCATACTGGTGCCGGATGCGCCCCGCAGCCCAACAAGAGGTTTGCCCGGATACCGGGTCGAGGCATAGCGGGCAGGGATCGCGATTAGGACCGACATCAGGCTTTCCTCAATTCCACATCGGGCGTGTAAGCGATAAAGAACGGGTTGGCGTACCCTTTCTTGCCATAACGAAGCGGTGTGTGGTCATCAAAACGCACGACCTCACCACCAGCACCCTTCAAGACCGCATGTCCAGCGGCGGTATCCCATTCCATCGTGCGACCCAAACGCGGGTACAAATCCGCCTCGCCGGTCGCGATCAGGCAAAACTTGAGCGAACTGCCCGCGCTTTTCATATCGGCAACGCTGTACCGGTTGATATAATCATCCGTCGCCTGGTCGCGATGCGACTTGGAGGCGACAACCAAAAGTGCAGAATTATCCGGGTTAGAAACTGATATCGGCTTGGTTATACCTATTTTATCCAATGCAAATTCGCCGCTTTCCTCAACCGAAGTGCCATCTGCCAAAGTAAAAAACATACGGTTTCTGGCGGGTGCATAGACCACACCACGCGTCGGTGTGCCGCCTTCAACCAAGGCAATGTTCACCGTGAAATCGCCCCGGCGCTGGATGAATTCCTTGGTGCCATCTAGCGGATCAACAATCAGAAAAGTCTCGCCCTGAATTTCATGCGTCGCGGCCTGCTCTTCGGTCACCAGCAAAAGATTGGGAAATGCTTTTTGCAAACCAGCCGAGATAATCGCATCTGCCGCCTCATCAGCAATGGTCACCGGGCTTTCATCTGATTTGACCTTCACATCAAAATCGTCAGAGGCATAAATCTCCATGATCTTAGCACCAGCCTCAAGCGCGAGCCGACGCGACACTATAGTTAGTTTATTGTAATCAATCATTTTTACTCTCTGCAAACCGCGCGTTGATAAACCATGCAAAGCCACTTATGCTGGTTGCGTAACGGAACAGCAAGAATTCCGTGACAGAGTGATCGAAAATCACGGGGCATTTCAGAAATGTTTCAAGCGGCAGAACACCGTAGGGGCCGGAAAGGTGCGGCACTTACAACTTTAGAATTAATTTACCATTCCGTGGTGCGGTCGGTGCGGAAAACGCACAACAACGCTTTCATGGCGATTGGCATCAACATCCTGCAATCGTTGATATTCGTCATGACATTCTATGTCATGTTCACGATGCTGGGGCTTAGAGGGGCTGCCATCCGTGGCGACTTTTTGCTTTATATCATGTCTGGTGTTTTCATCTTCATGACACACACCAAGGCTGTTGCTGCCGTCGCTGGCGCGGAAGGACCGGCAAGCCCGATGATGCAGCATGCGCCAATGAACACAGTCGTCGCCATCGCGGCGGCTGCGCTGGGGTCGCTCTATATACAGGTTCTCAGCCTTTTTATCATCCTGTTTATTTACCATGTCGCCTTTACGCCCATCGTCATTGAAGAACCTTTTGCCGCCTTCGGAATGCTCTTGATCGCGTGGTTTGCCGGCGTGGCTATCGGGGTCGTCCTGATGGCGTTGAAACCTTGGTTTCCCCAATTTGTGTCTGTGTTTACAACAATTTACCAACGCGCCAACATGATCGCGTCAGGCAAAATGTTCGTTGCCAACATGCTACCGGGTTACATGCTCGCTATGTTCGACTGGAACCCTTTGTTCCACTGTATCGATCAAGCGCGCGGGTTTGTGTTTATTAATTACAGCCCCATGTACACGGATTGGCACTATGCGCTGTGGGTCGGGGTGTCGATTTTGATGATAGGGCTCATGGGTGAATTCTATACGCGGCGCAGCGCTTCGGTCAGCTGGGGTGCGCGGCGGTAAAGTCACATGCACATTGTCAGACCTTAGGATTAGCCATTACGTCACAACGCGAAGCGTGAGATTAAGCCGCCCTCCACGCTCCAGCAACGAAGAAGAGCCAAACCTGATCCTGTCCACACCGTGGAAAGCGCGCCGCGCAGCGCCGCCCATGCGCACGATGTCGCCAGACTGCAGCCAGACAGATTGGGTTTTTCCGCCTCGGGTCGGGGCGCCCATTCGAAACAACCCGTCATCGCCCAGCGACACAGATAAAACCGGCCAGGCATCGCTTGCCTCGTCTTTGTCCTGATGCAGGCCCATACGCGCGCCGTCACCGTAAAAATTGACCAGACAGCATTCGGGCATACGATGCACTCCGCTCAAATCGCGCCAAAGCCGCAGGATCGAGTCCGGTATCTGCGGCCAAGGCTGACCATTGGGGTGTTGCGTTGCATAGCGATACCCCTGCCTGTCGGTCACCCATCCAAAAGCACCAGCCGCCGTCATTTGCACCGACATTTTCTGTCCGCGCGGCGTTACCGGTTGAATCAAGGGCGCAGCGCGCACGATTCCGCGCACATCCTCAACAATCGCGGCTTGCTCCTCGGGGGACAGGTGATCTTTGTAAATATCAAAGCCCAGAACGTTCAAATGGGACATCAAGACCGCCTTGCTTGCAACAATTGGTAAAATTACATCAGAATTTGCCTGCATTAAAGAAGTGAAAGGTTGCAGCCTCACGACCCCCTGCCTATATACCCGCAGAACCGCTTGGAGCATTTGCTGTGAGCGAAACAAGTTGGAGCAGCGGCGCCAAAACGGGCCAACGCTCCGTGTCATCGCCTTGAGCTAAAAAAGGGATCAAAACATGTCAAAAGTTATTGGTATCGACTTAGGAACCACAAACAGCTGTATCGCCATCATGGATGGATCGCAGCCACGCGTCATCGAAAACTCCGAAGGCGCACGCACAACACCTTCTATTGTTGCGTTTACGGACGACGAGCGCCTCGTAGGCCAACCTGCGAAACGGCAGGCCGTCACAAACCCCGACAACACAATCTTTGGCGTCAAGCGCCTGATCGGTCGCCGCAATGACGACCCGGATCTGGCAAAAGACAAAAAGAACCTCCCATTCGCCGTGATCGACGGCGGCAATGGCGACGCATGGGTTGAAGCCAAGGGCGAGAAGTATTCCCCAAGCCAAATTTCCGCTTTCATCCTCGGCAAGATGAAAGAAACAGCCGAGAGCTATTTGGGCGAGGAAGTCACGCAAGCGGTCATCACCGTTCCCGCGTATTTCAACGACGCGCAGCGTCAGGCGACCAAGGACGCAGGTAAAATCGCGGGTCTTGAGGTTCTGCGCATCATCAACGAACCAACTGCTGCTGCTCTGGCTTATGGCCTGGACAAGCAAGAAACCCAAACGATCGCGGTATACGACCTTGGCGGCGGCACATTCGACGTCACCATTCTTGAAATTGATGACGGCCTTTTCGAAGTAAAATCCACTAACGGCGACACGTTCCTCGGTGGTGAAGACTTTGACATGCGGATCGTCAATTACCTCGCCGAAGAGTTCAAGAAAGAGCATCAGGTTGACCTGACCGCCGATAAAATGGCGCTGCAGCGTCTGAAAGAAGCGGCCGAGAAAGCCAAGATTGAACTGTCCAGCTCCAGCCAGACAGAGATCAACCAGCCGTTCATCTCCATGGGTGCTAACGGCCAGCCGTTGCACATGGTCATGAAGCTGACACGCTCCAAACTGGAGAGCCTTGTTGGCGATCTCATCAAGGCGTCGCTGAAGCCTTGCAAGGACGCGCTGAAAGACGCAGGCCTTTCTGCATCGGACATCGACGAAGTGGTTCTGGTAGGCGGTATGACCCGCATGCCGAAAGTTATCGAAGAAGTAACAAAATTCTTCGGCAAAGAGCCGCATAAAGGTGTGAACCCTGACGAAGTCGTTGCGATGGGTGCCGCGATCCAAGCCGGTGTTCTGCAAGGCGACGTGAAAGACGTTGTCCTTCTTGACGTGACGCCCCTGTCCTTGGGTATCGAAACCCTTGGCGGTGTGTTCACACGCCTGATCGACCGTAACACGACAATCCCGACGAAGAAGTCTCAGATCTTCTCGACCGCCGAAGATAACCAGAACGCGGTGACAATCCGCGTCTTCCAAGGCGAACGCGAAATGGCCTCCGACAACAAGATCCTCGGTGCGTTCAACCTCGAGAACATTCCGCCAGCACCACGCGGCATGCCTCAGATTGAAGTGACCTTCGACATTGACGCAAACGGTATCGTTTCCGTGGGCGCGATGGACAAAGGCACAGGCAAAGAGCAAAAGATCACGATCCAGGCGTCGGGCGGTCTGTCGGATGACGACATCGATAAAATGGTCAAGGATGCCGAAGAGAACGCGGAAGCAGACAAAGCGCGCCGTGAACTTATCGAAGCCAAGAACCAAGCCGAGAGCCTCATCCACTCGACTGAAAAGTCGGTCGAAGAGCATTCTGACAAGGTGGACCCGACAACCGTCGAGGCCATTGAGCTTGCGATTGCTGCGCTGAAAGACGAACTGGAAACCGACAATGTCGACAAGATTAAGTCCGGCATCCAGAACGTGACAGAGGCCGCCATGAAACTGGGCGAAGCAATCTACAAAGCTGCCCAGGAAGAGGGTGACGACGATATCGCCCAGGCTGCGGACGCAGCGCAGGGTGGCGACGACGACATCGTAGACGCCGAGTTCGAAGACCTCGACAACGACAAACGCGCCTAAGATCGGCGCGAAACCCGGAACCAATGATTGGGCCGACCTTCGAGGTCGGCCCGTCACGTTCCAATAAGGGGAAATTGAATGGCGAAACGTGACTATTACGACATTCTAGGCGTCTCGAAGGGTGCCTCTGCGGACGAGATCAAAAAGGGATATCGAACAAAAGCGAAAGAGCTGCATCCCGATCGTAACAAAGACAACCCTGACGCCGAAGCGAAATTCAAAGAAGCAAACGAAGCCTACGAGGTGCTAAAGGACGGCGACAAGAAAGCAGCCTATGACCGATTTGGCCACGCCGCATTCGAAGGCGGAATGGGTGGTGGCGGCCGCCCCGGCGGAGGTGGTTTCGGCGGCGGAAATGCGGATTTTTCCTCGGCCTTTTCCGATGTATTCGACGATCTGTTTGGCAACTTCGCGGGCGGTCAACGTGGTGGCGGAAATCGTGCGTCGCGCGGGTCGGACCTGCGCTATAACCTGCGCATCAGCCTCGAAGAGGCGTTTAGCGGACTGCAAAAAACGATCAACGTGCCAACATCCGTGGCCTGTGACAACTGTAGCGGCACAGGCGCAGAAGGTGGATCGGAGCCGACTTCCTGCCCGACCTGTTCAGGGATGGGTAAGGTGCGCGCGCAACAGGGTTTCTTTACGGTTGAACGGACATGCCCGACATGCTCGGGCCTTGGTCAGATCATCAAGAACCCGTGCAAATCCTGTCAGGGCGCAGGCCGTGTGGAAAAAGACCGCGCGTTGTCCGTGAATATTCCGACCGGTGTTGAAACTGGTACGCGCATTCGCCTTGCCGGCGAAGGCGAGGCAGGAATGCGCGGTGGACCGTCGGGCGATCTGTATATCTTTATCGAGGTGGCCGATCACAAGCTGTTCCAGCGTGAAGGCACCAACCTCTTTTGCCGGGTCCCCGTATCCATGGCCAAAGCAGCTTTGGGCGGGTCAATCGAGGTGCCCACCATCGACGGCGGGCGCGGACGTGTTCAAATCCCTGCGGGTAGCCAGTCAGGACGTCAGATGCGGTTGCGCAGCAAGGGTATGCCCGCCCTGCGTGGCGGCAGTGCCGGTGACATGTTCATCGAACTGGCCGTTGAGACACCCGTGAACCTGACAGCGCGTCAAAAGGAATTACTGACCGAATTTGACGAGTTGGCAGAGGACAACAATCCTGAATCCTCAAGCTTCTTTTCTTCGGTAAAGAGCTTTTGGGACAGTATGAAGGGCTGATTGCCGTGGCGGGGTACAACCCGCCACCTGCCCCCTTTTGCAGATGCGTTAAGACTTCGGAAAGCATAGCAGCGCTAGCTTTGAGCTATGACCCACAGCACCGATAGTTTTGACGAAACTCCCCTGCCGTTTCTACTGGACGAAGCAGAGCCCCTGCACCTACCGGGCGGCAAAGCACCATCGTATCTGGCGGATCACCGCAAACGACTAAGGACGCGGTTCATGGTGGGCGGGGCCAAGGCAATGCCTGACTACGAACTGCTGGAGCTTGTTCTGTTTCGCGCCATCCCACGGCGTGATGTCAAACCTCTTGCACGTGCATTAATGGACCGCTTTGGTGATTTTAACCGTGTGATATCCGCACCACCTGCGCGGCTTCGCGATGTGTCTGGGGTCGGGGAAGCCGTGATTACCGAATTGAAAATTGTCGAAGCAGCGGCCCACCGCATGGCGCGCGCCCGTGTCCTGCAACGCCATGTTCTCAGCAGTTGGGACGCTCTGCTGGACTACTGCCATACAAGCATGGCGCACCGCGAGACAGAGCAGTTCCGCGTGCTTTTTCTGGACCGTAAAAACACCGTAATCGCGGATGAGGAACAGGCAAAAGGCACTGTGGATCATGTCCCTGTCTATCCGCGAGAGGTGGCCAAGCGCGCGCTAGAGTTAAACGCAAGTGCGCTTATTCTGGTGCATAACCATCCATCGGGCGATCCAACGCCATCGCAGGCGGACATTTCGATGACGGATCAGATCAACAGCGCATGTCTTGCCCTTGGCCTAACGCTGCACGATCACCTGATTATCGGAAAATCAACCGAGCTAAGCTTTCGCAGTGCGGGATATCTGTAAGCTTAGCGCAGCCAGACTTCGACACGCCGGTTCGCCTGCCGGCCCCATGCGCTGTCATCACAGGCCAGCGGCAGCGCCTCTCCAAAGGCATCGACCTGCAGATCAGCGTCTTCAGGATCAACCGTCTCTGACAGATCAAGTACCGCATCCCGTACCGCCTCGGCGCGGGTAAGTGCGATCTGGCGGTTCCGGTCAGCGGGGCCCACACCATCGCTAAACCCTATAAAATAGAGACTACGCGCGTCAAAACGGCCCTGTTCAAGGCCGCGCGCCAACTGCATCAGGTTCGACCGCGATTGTGCATCCAGTCGCGCAGAGCCCGCTTCGAAACGAAAAGACATCGTCAAACGCTTCATCGGACCAAGACGGTCCATCATCCGCTGCAACTCTGCCAGCGAAGTCTCCGGCCCCGCCGCAGAGATCGCGTTTGAAAACCGATCGCCCTGCTGGTCTATAGGCACCTCTTCGGTTGCCTGATCTACAAAACCCGACCGCCTGATGACGTTCTGCGCGGCCGTGCTGCGGGTAAAGGCCAGAAATTCGCGCGCAATTTTCGGCAACCGCCGCGCAGGGGTATAGAGGAACATGGGCGCGGTCAGCGGATAGTCTTCCGTTTTAATAGACCGACGGGCCGCGCGCAAAACCCGCCCGCATGCACCCTTTAGCACTAAGGCTTGCGCATTTCCAACTTCGGCAAAGCTGGAAACACCAAAGGCAAAAGGGTCATCTACCACGGCCTGCGCCAACGCCTGACCCCGTAGGTGGCGCGTGGCCGTATCCGATATCTGCAAGCCCAACGGCCCGAGGATCTGGTCTTCGGTCGCTTGGCCAAGGCCTGTCGCAGACGACGGCGCATGCAAGGCAATCGGCGCATCTGGCCCACCCAGGACAGACCAATTGGTGATCTGACCCGCGTAGACCTGCGCCACGTTCAGCGGTGACATTTCCTGAATGGGGTTCTGCGGCGATACGATGGGTACAACAGCATCCAACGCCAGCACACGGGAACGGTTCGGGTCTGTCATATCCCCCATCCCAGCTTCTTTGGCACGGGCTTGTTCACCAGCGCGAATCTCACGCAGGGACATTACAAGATCAGCTTCATCCGCCAACAGATCGGCAAACCCCTCGTCCGAGGTCGTCACGCGAAAATAGAAGTCAGCGGCGCGCTTACCGGTCCGCGTATCTGTCAGCGTATAGGTAAAATGCGTCTCGTCTCGATCTTGGCGTATCGCCTCATACCCGTTGCGCTGCGCAAACCCTTCCAAAAGCGCTGGCATCAACACAGCCCCCATCGTCGCCGAACCGGACACGGCGATTTCAGCGACAAAATCCTGCAAATTAGGGCAGCCCGGACCATCACACCGCACCCCGCTGCCGTCGATGGTTAGTTCCCCGTACAGCGTCTCTAACCGGTAGAATTCGCCATCAAACCCCAAGAGCGTGCCCGTGATTTCCGTCTGCCCGTCACGAGAGGTCAGCGTCACATCTTGAGCCAGCGCCGGAAGGCTTGCCACGAATAGTAAAAGTGCAGCGGTGATCGCTGCACATCTCGATGTCATTTAGAAAGGCCTCGTCCCAGAATTACTTACTGGCGACTGTCAGGTCTTGGAGCAGATTATTCAACACCAGAAAGCTGCCAATCGTATCACAATCAGGCACCGCAAGGGTCAAAAGCTGCGAAGATACCTCTTTACCCGCTTTGAACTGGATGGCTTGGGCTTCGATGTCACGCGCGCAGTTCTGCGCGGTTACCTCTGTCTCAATGGTCAGATCAACCGCACCTGACATGCGGGTTAGCGCGCTTGGGAAAGTGTAAACCTCGGCAATATGCGCACCATCTAAGGTGCTGTCGCCCAGTGTCGTCAAATAGCCGCCTTGGCCTTCTGAAATAGCGGACATACCACGGGTCGACCCAGACCATACATGGCCAACGTCGCCATAGTTTGCGCCGAATTCACGGGCGTGTATCTGAACACCTGTGGCACCACGCCACTGTACCAGAACGCGATCGTAAAGATCAAAGCTATCAACCGATAGTGACGATTTCAATCGTTTCGCCAGTCGTGAAGAATGCACGCACCATCGCGTCTTTTGTCAGCGCCGGGATTTCGGTTGTTAGCGTTCCATCGTCGGGCATTATTCCCGAGAACATCAGGTCTGAATGGCTGATAACGACTTTGGCGCCGGCAAGACACGGGGCCGTCAGTGTATATTTGATCATCGCCGCGGCCTGCGCCGTAGCCGTTGCCTCAATCGGGCACTCTGGCATCTTTTCCAGTTCGGGAACCAGCAAGCCGCCCCAGAACTCCTCTGGCGTAAGATACAGGTCAAAGACGTCCTCGTCCGCGACAATTTCGATCACGTTTGGTGCCAAGCCAAATTTGGTGGGCACAGGAACCTGCGCAGACGTAAGCGTGGCGTCCTGCATGGCAATCGGTTCCAGCGGTGTGGATTTAACTTTGGCAGAAGAGATCACAGAAGGAGCCGGTTCGCCAATAAAGGGCATGGTCGACGCGGATTTCACAGGTGCAGAGCCGTAGCGCAGCTCGGCCACTTCGCCCATTTGCATAATGAAACCAACCCCAACGGCACATGCCAGTGTGCCGACCGCAGTCATGATCTCTGTCTTACGAGACATGTTTGCTCCCCTTCACCATTTGGAACAAACTGTTAATGAAAGGTAAACAAGGCCGAGATGTGGCGAACAAGCGGAGTCATTCGGGCAAGATCAAGGCACGACCGTTAGATCATACGGCCGTGACAGTGTTTGAATTTCTTACCGGATCCGCACGGGCATTGTTCGTTCCGACCGGGATTGCCCCATGTCGTCGGATCGCTTTCGACAAACCCATCCAGCGCTTGTCCGGTCGCAGTTTCAGGCGTGGCCTGAGTGTCAGCAGGTAAAGGGGATGCTGCAGCCGCCGCAGCTTCTTGCTGCGCCTTGATCTGAGCAACCATGGCCTGTTGCTCTTCTTCGGTCATAGGGCGAATCTGTGACAGCTTTTGCGTCACGTCTTCCCGGAGGCTATCCAGCATACCTTCAAAAAGCTGGAACAATTCATTTTTGTATTCGTTCAGCGGGTCACGCTGTGCATAGCCCCGAAAGCCCACAACAGATCGCAGATGCTCCAACGTCAGAAGGTGTTCGCGCCATTTTGCATCGATTGACTGCAGCAAAAGCTGCTTTTCGATGTTGCGCATGTTTTCAGGGCCGAATGCCTCACCCTTTTCTTTCATATAGGCATCGGAAGCCTCAACCAGCCGCTCGCGAATGGCTTCGTCATCGACGCCTTCTTCTTCCACCCATTCCATGACCGGCACATCGACGCCAAGCTTTTCAATCGCTGCGGCATACAACCCTTCCGAATCCCATTGATCCGCATAGGTTTTGGGCGGTAGATACTGATCGATCATGTCGTCGATCACCTGATGGCGCATATCGGTCGTGATTTCATTCAGGTCAGACGCTTCCATGATTTCGCGGCGTTGACCAAAGATCACTTTCCGCTGTTCGTTCATCACGTCGTCGAATTTCAACAACTGTTTGCGGATGTCAAAGTTGCGGCCTTCGACCTTCGCCTGAGCGCGCTCCAAAGACTTGTTCACCCAGGGGTGAATAATCGCCTCGCCTTCCTTAAGGCCAAGCGTGCTCAGTACTTTTTCCAACCGTTCAGACCCGAAAATGCGCATCAGATCATCTTCGAGGCTTAGGTAAAAGGACGACCGGCCCGGGTCCCCTTGCCGGCCTGAACGACCGCGCAACTGGTTGTCGATCCGGCGGCTTTCGTGACGTTCAGACGCCAGAACGTAAAGACCGCCCGCTTCCAACACCTTATTCTTTTCGTCCTTGTGTTGTGCTTCAATCTCGGCCCGCAACGCATCAGGATCCGCGTCAGGATCAGCAGCCAAGCCATTCATCACCTGCAAGTCCACGTTGCCGCCCAACTGGATGTCGGTGCCGCGGCCCGCCATGTTGGTTGCAATGGTCACAGCACCAAATTTACCGGCATCCGCGACGATCTGGGCTTCCTGCTCGTGCTGGCGCGCGTTCAGAACGTTATGCGGAATTCCCGCTTCTTTGAGCATAGAGCTTAGGATTTCAGACTTTTCAATCGACGTGGTGCCGACCAGCGCAGGCTGACCTTTTGCGTGGCTTTCCTTGATTTGCTCAAGCATCGCCTCGTATTTTTCGCGTACCGTGCGGTAGACTTGGTCATCCTCGTCAACCCGTGCGATCGGACGGTTTGTCGGAATCTCCACAACCCCAAGACCGTAGATTTCCATGAATTCTTCGGCTTCCGTCAACGCCGTACCGGTCATTCCGGCCAGCTTGTCATAAAGTCGGAAATAGTTCTGAAACGTCACCGAGGCCAATGTGATGTTTTCGGGGCGGATCGCCACGCCCTCCTTGGCTTCCAGCGCCTGATGAAGCCCGTCCGACAAGCGACGCCCTGCCATCATCCGCCCGGTAAATTCGTCGATCAACACGACATTGTCGTCGCGAACGATGTAATCCTTGTCGCGTTGGAACAGTTTATGCGCGCGCAAACCCTGGTTGATGTGGTGCACGACTGTTGTGCTTTCAGGGTCGTAAAGCGTCTGATCTTCTTCAAGCAGGCCGCGCGCATGCAGCAATTCTTCCAGAAACTCGTTGCCCTCATCGGTGAAGGTTACGTTCCGGGTCTTTTCGTCCAGCTCAAAGTGATCAGCCGTCAATTCAGGGATGATCACGTCAATGGTCTTGTACATGTCCGAGCGATCCTGCGAGGGGCCGGAAATGATAAGCGGCGTCCGCGCTTCGTCGATCAGGATGCTGTCGACTTCGTCCACGATCGCAAAGTTATGGTGTTTTTGGAAAATCTGGCTCAGCTCGGACTTCATGTTGTCGCGCAGATAGTCAAAACCCAACTCGTTATTGGTCGCGTAGGTGATGTCGCTATCGTAGGCCGCGCGCTTTTCGTCTTCGGGCATGTCCGAATAGGCCACTCCGGTGGTCAGGCCCAAGGCACTGAACACATTGCCCATCCAGCTCGCATCCCGCTTCGCCAGATATTCGTTCACCGTCACAATATGGACGCCGCGTCCCGTCAGCGCATTCAGATAGGCCGCGAAGGTCGCGGTCAGGGTTTTACCTTCACCGGTCTTTTGTTCGGCGATGTTGCCCTGATGCAGAAACACCGCACCAATCAACTGGGTATCGAATGCTCGCAGCCCCAACGCCCGTCGTGCGGCTTCGCGGCAGTTCGCAAAGGCTTCGGGCAGCAGATCGTCAAGGCTTTCACCGTCCAAGGCGCGCTTGCGCAATTCTTGGGTCTTTTCCTTGATGCCCTCATCGGTCAGTTTTTCGAACTCTGGTTCCAGTTCATTGATCTGGGCAATCAGCGGCCGTGTCGCTTTGATCTTACGGTCATTGGGTGACCCAAAGACCTTTTTAGTGAGTGTTCCGATGCCCAGCATGCGTTCTCCAGCCAAAGTATAAGGGTCAGGCGCTGATCTGCTTGCTCGTCCGCAACGCAGCCCATAGAAAGTATTTAAACGCCACACTCTTGCAGCGCCACACGCGCGATGTAAGGGTCGCGCCAAACCGTGTCAATGTCGCGCCCTGTGCGCGCGCTCTTTCATAGGAACAATCCATGCAAAAACACCTCACTCTCGTCGCCGCCGTCATGCTCGCCGCACAGGTCGCAGGCCCCCTGCAAGCGCAGGAGGCTACCGACATTTCTCCTGATACTGTCGTCGCGACCGTGAACGGGCAGGACATTACTTTGGGTCACATGATCGCGGCGCGCGCGACCCTGCCCGAGCAATTCGACCAGGCAGCGCCGCAGGACCTCTATAATGGTATTCTTCAGCAACTGATCCAGCAAACGGCGCTTGCGCAGCGGATCGATACTTTGCCACCGCTCGTGGCTTTGACGCTGGAAAATGAAGAACGGTCACTGAAAGCGGGTGAAGCCGTCGAGGCCGCGTTGCTTGACGCAGTGACAGACGAAGACTTGCAAGCAGCATATGACGCGCAATACGCTAATGTAGAGCCTCAAGAAGAGTATAACGCATCCCATATTCTCTTGGAAACAGAAGAAGAGGCCATCGCCGCAATAGAAGAGATTGAAGGCGGTGCCGAATTCGCAACTGTTGCTCGCGAAAAATCAACCGGGCCGTCAGGCCCGAACGGCGGGGAACTGGGCTGGTTCGGTGCTGGCATGATGGTCCCCAGCTTTGAGTCAGCCGTGATCGCATTGGAGGTGGGTGAGGTTTCCGCCCCCGTGCAAACCCAATTCGGATGGCACGTCATCACGCTGAACGATGCCCGCAAACAATCTGTGCCAACGTTGGACGAGGTCCGCGAGGAACTGCTGACAGGCCTACGCAATGAGGCCGCCCGCACAATTATTACATCCGCGCCGGACGATCAGGACGTTATACTACCAGAACTGGAAGGCATCGACCCTGCGATCCTGATACAACGCGAGCTGTTGGAATAAATAAATGGCAAAAATCACTGCGGTCTCGCCCCTTGCCCCTTCGGAACTGCCGAAGTTGCCTGTCATTGATGGCGTAACCTTTTCGTCTATTGCTGCCGGTGTCCGATATGCTGGCCGCACCGATGTGATGTTGGCAAAATGCGTGGCAGGGACGGCAATCGCAGGGGCGTTCACGCGATCAGCGACCCGGTCCGCGCCTGTCCTCGACTGTCAGGAAAAACTCGGTGGCCCGTCTAACGAAGCCGCCGCCATTCTGGTGAATGCCGGCAATTCAAACGCGTTCACAGGCCGCAACGGGAGAGAGGCCGTCGCAGCTATCACACAGGCCACAGCAACTGCATGCGGTGTTCCTGAAAACCGTGTGTTCACCGCATCAACCGGTGTCATCGGTGAGCCATTGCCGTTTGAGCGGATCACCAAACACCTTAAAACACTTGCAGGCGCGCTCGACCCTGCCGCGATTGGCGATGCAGCGCGCGCCATCATGACAACCGATACGTTTCCCAAAGGGGCGAGTGCAGAAATTGTGGTGAACGGTACAAAGCTGCGCATTGCAGGCATCGCAAAAGGCTCAGGGATGATCGCGCCCGATATGGCCACGATGCTCGTCTATATCTTTACAGACGCACAGATCGGACAACAGAGCCTGCAGGCGCTTGTCTCCGCCCATAATGAGAAGACATTCAACGCGATCACCGTCGATAGTGATACGTCTACCTCGGACAGCCTCTTGGTCGCAGCGACCGGCACCTCAGGCGTAGATGTGACCGGCAATGCCGACTTTGGCCAAGCTTTGCACGATGTGATGTTGGACCTTGCGCATCAGGTCGTGAAAGACGGTGAAGGCGCTACAAAATTCGTTGAAATTTCAGTGACCGGAGCTGCATCCGACCAAGATGCGAAAACCCATGCCTTGTCAGTTGCAAATTCGCCGCTGGTAAAGACAGCGATCGCCGGAGAAGACCCGAACTGGGGTCGTGTTGTGATGGCTGTAGGCAAATCAGGTGCCGCCGCAGATCGCGATCTTCTTTCAATCCGTTTCGGCGACGTTGTCGTTGCCGAAAACGGCTGGGTGAGCCCTGACTACGACGAAGCAAAAGCAGCCGAGCACATGAAAGGCCAGAACATCGTCATTCATATTGGTATCGGCATTGGAAGCGGCAGCTCTACTGTATGGACCTGTGATTTGACCCACGGCTATATCGATATAAACGCGGATTACCGCTCCTGACACATTAAGGGTGATCCCTCATGAAGACTGTGCTCGTCTCTGCTGTGGCGCTGATTGACGTCGATGGCCGCGTACTACTGGCCCAGCGCCCCGAAGGCAAATCAATGGCGGGCCTTTGGGAATTTCCCGGCGGCAAGGTCGAGGCAGGGGAAATACCCGAAGTCGCCCTGATCCGCGAGTTGGAAGAGGAACTTGGCATTAACACATGGCAGTCCTGCCTTGCCCCGCTGACGTTTGCCAGTCACAGCTATGAAAGCTTCCATCTCTTGATGCCGCTTTTCGCCTGTCGCAAATGGGAAGGCACACCCGTGTCCCGTGAGAACCAAGCGTTGAAATGGGTCAGGGCAAACGACTTGAGAAACTATCCGATGCCCGCGGCAGACATCCCCCTGATACCCGTTTTAAGAGATCTTTTGTAACCAACCTAAATTTATCCCTGTATTGGGAACAATCATTAATAATTTGTTAGTTTGTTTATGTAAAATTATGCATAATCCAACTATCATTTTGTCATGTCACATTCCTGGGGAGGGCCGACATGTTGAGAACAATAACCGTTGGCAGTGCAATATCTATTCAAGGAACGTACGTCCGCGCGTTGCCGGATGGACGTATCGTGGTCAAGGTAGATAACGCCACATATGTAGGTTTACCGGTGAATAAAGCCGCCTAGATCGGCTAAGAATACAGAGCAGTAACAAAAAAGGGGTCGTAGTGATACGGCCCCTTTTTTAACTTTTAAACAAAGCGTTAGATCAAGTCAGCGTCCGCGTGATTTCTTCGCGCTCAAAGATTTCGATGACATCATCCGCACGGATATCGTCATAGTTCTCGAACGCCATACCGCATTCCTGACCCGACTGAACTTCGGCAACTTCGTCTTTGAAACGCTTGAGTGTCTTAAGCGTACCTTCGTGGATAACAACGTTGTCCCGCAGCAAGCGTACGCCGGCAGAGCGCCGCGCGACACCTTCGGTTACAAGACAACCCGCCACTTTTCCGACGCCGGTAACCTTGAAAACCTCTTTGATTGTCGCATACCCGATAAAGTTTTCGCGGATTTCCGCCGATAGCAAACCAGATGCTGCAGCCTTCACATCATCCACAAGATCGTAGATCACCGAGTAGTAGCGGATCTCGACACCCTTCTGGTTGGCTGTGTTTCGTGCGGACGCATTGGCACGGACGTTAAAGCCCATAATCGGCGCACCGGACGCTTCAGCCAAACCAACGTCTGTTTCAGTGATGGCACCAACACCGGAATGGAGGACACGTACGCGCACCTCGTCATTGCCGATCTTTTCCATCGCCTGAACGATCGCTTCTGCAGAACCCTGCACATCCGCTTTGACCAAAATTGGCAACTCGCTGACGTTCTCGTCTGCTTTCGCGTTCGCCATCAACTGCTCAAGCGTTGTCGCAGCACCCGCAGCGGCGCGTTTGTCTTTCGCCGCCTGTTCACGATAAGACGCGATTTCACGCGCCTGCGCTTCCGTTGAAGTCACGTTCAGCACGTCGCCCGCTTCGGGTGTACCGTTCAGACCAAGCACTTCGACCGGAACCGATGGACCGGCTTCTTGGACGCGTTCACCTTTGTCGTTAATCAGCGCACGGACTTTACCGTACTGCTCACCCACAACAAAGATATCCCCTTGGCGCAGCGTACCGTTCTGAACCAGAACGGTTGCGACAGGACCACGGCCCACGTCAAGCTGCGCTTCGATCACAGCACCAACTGCCGCACGGTTCGGGTTCGCCTTCAGCTCGAGTATCTCAGCCTGAAGTGCAATCGCTTCGAGCAATTCGTCCAAGCCCTGACCAGTTATTGCCGATACTTCGACATCCTGCACATCACCGGACATCTCTTCAACGATCACCTCGTGCTGGAGCAAGTCTGTCCGTACTTTAGTCGGATCAGCCGCCGGGCGGTCAATCTTGTTGATCGCCACGATCATCGGCACCTTAGCCGCTTTCGCGTGATTGATCGCTTCAATGGTCTGCGGCATGACCGCATCGTCAGCAGCCACAACCAGAACCACAATATCTGTGACCTGTGCACCGCGTGACCGCATCGACGTAAACGCCGCGTGGCCGGGTGTATCAAGGAAGCTGAGAAGCTGACCGCCATCGGTTTTCACCTGATAGGCACCGATGTGCTGGGTGATCCCACCCGCTTCCCCGGCGACAACCTTGGCATTCCGGATCGCATCCAACAAAGACGTCTTACCGTGGTCAACGTGACCCATGATGGTAATTACCGGCGGCCGTGGCTGCAGGTCTGTATCTTCGTCGACGATTTCCTTGATGACGTCTTCAACGTCCGCATCAGAAACCCGCACGACTTTATGGCCGAATTCCTCAACGATCAGTTCAGCGGTATCCGCGTCAATCGTCTCGTTCTGCGTCACCATCATACCGTTGTTCATCAGCGCCTTTACAACAGCGCCGACTTTTTCAGACATACGGTTGGCCAGTTCCGAAACGACAATCGCCTCGGGCACCTGTACGTCACGCATAACCTTTTCGCGCTCAACCGAACCGCCCATCGCCTTCTGACGCGCGCGCTCCTGCTTGCGTTTCATCGCGGCCATTGACCGTTGACGTCCGCCTTCGCCACCAGCAAGTGCCTGGTTTAGTGTCAGCTTGCCAGACCGGCGGCTGTCGTCATTGCCTTTGCCACGCTTGTTGTCGCGCTCGCGTTCCTGCTGCTTGCGCGGTGCAGGCTCGGGGGCGGCTTTGGCGGCTGGGCGTTGTACGACAGGTTCTTCGACAGGGGCGGCTGCGGCTTTGGCTGCGGCTTCTGCCTCTTCCTGACGGCGCTTGTCTTCTTCCGCCTTGGCTTTCAGGCTTTCCTCGCGTTCGCGCTCTTCAAGCTCGCGGGCTTCCTGCTCGGCACGACGACGCTCGCGATCTTCGGCGCGGGCTTTCTCTTCTGCTTCGCGTTCTGCCGCTTCTTCGACCTCACGCGCCTTGGCTGCCTGAACAGCCTTCAGGCGGCGGTCCATTTCCGCGTCGGTGATGCCAGCAGGCCGCTTGGACGGGTCACCAATGGGCGCTTTGGACCCGCCGGACGCGGCAGCACCCGCCTTGGGAACCACTACGCGCTTGCGCTTGGTTTCCACCACGACGTTCTTAGTCCGCCCATGGCTAAAGCTTTGCTTTACGTTGCCCGGACGCGCGCCACCGCGCAGACCCAATGTTTTTTTGCCGTCAGTATCGCTCATTTAGCTCGTCTATCCTTTCGGATGGCCGCTGCCATCCTCTTTTACGCGCACGCCTTTAAGTCGTTGGGCTTCCTCTACAACACGTTGAGTGAGTCCACCAGAGGCGAGCGCCCCATGTATCACAGTTTGGCGGCCAAATGCCAAACCCAATTCGTCTGCCGTCAACCAGCCAATGTATGACCCGTAGTGCGGCGTGCTCAGTTTCGTTTTACCACGACCTGAGCCATCAACCGCCTGAATGAGGACTTCGGCCTCTTCCATTTGCAGCCATGACTTAACCTTTTCAAAGCCCGCCACGGCCTTGCCTGCCTTGCGTTGCAACGAGATCAGGTCAACGACACGGCGCGCCAATTGCTTTTCAACCTCATCCGCCAACCCGTCGGGCACTTTGACCGCTGTCTTGGCAGATCGGGCAAAAAGACCTTTGGAAGCCGCTTTATCAATCGCAGCACGATCCGCTGCGACATAAATGCCACGGCCGGGTAGTTTACCCAAGATATCAGGCACGACCTGTCCTTCAGGTCCAACCACAAAGCGTATCAATCCATATTTAGGATGCACCTCTCCGGATGCAATACACTTGCGGTCAGGACCGTCACTTCGGTCTTTGGGAGCGCCACCGCGACCCATCAGGAGACCCCGAGGTCTGAGATCAGACCTCGGCTTCCTCCGCGACTTCTTCCAGCTCTTCTGCGGCGTCCGCCTCAAGATCGGCAGGATCGACCCAGCCTAGCATCACCCGTGCCGTCATAATCATGTCTTGCGCCTCTTCGAGCGAAATCTCGAAGGGCTCTAGCACGCCGTCGTCTTTGACGCGCTCGCCATCAACCGTTGTCCAGCCACCCGCCAGTTCCCAATCGGCACAGGTTGCAAAGTCTTCCAACGTTTTCACATCGTCCTTGGCCAGTGCTTCAATCATCTGCGGGGTCAGCCCCTCAAACTCGACCAGACTGTCTTCGACACCCAAGGCACGCGCGTTTTCAAGTGCTGCCTTGTTTTGCGCCTCAAGCACGTCGCGGGCACGGGCCTGCAGTTCGTTCGCGGTGTCTTCGTCCACACCATCAATGACCAACAGTTCGTCGAGTTCCACATAGGCAACTTCTTCGAGACTTGTAAAACCTTCAGAAACAAGAAGTTGCGCAAAAAACTCGTCCAAGTCCAAGTTGTCGACAAAGAGCTTGGTGCGCAGTTCGAACTCTGCCTGACGGCGCGCGCTTTCCTGCTCTTCGGTCATGATATCAATGTCCAGACCGGTCAACTGCGACGCAAGACGCACGTTCTGACCGCGACGGCCAATCGCAAGGCTCAACTGCTCTTCGGGTACAACAACTTCGATTTTTCCGGCTTCTTCATCCAGAACAACCTTGGACACCTCTGCAGGCTGCAGCGCGTTCACAAGGAAGGTCGGTTGGTCTTCATTCCATGGAATAATGTCGATTTTCTCGCCCTGCAGTTCGTTCACAACGGCCTGCACCCGGCTACCGCGCATACCCACACAGGCACCCACGGGATCGATTGAGTTGTCGTAGGAAATCACAGCGATCTTGGCGCGCGATCCGGGGTCCCGGGCCACGGCCTTGATTTCGATGATGCCGTCATAGATTTCGGGCACTTCCATCTTGAACAACTCTGCCATGAATTCAGGCGCTGTGCGGCTCAGGAAAATCTGGGGCCCACGCTGTTCGCGGCGCACGTCCTTGATGTAAACGCGGATACGGTCGTTCGGGCGATAGCTTTCGCGGCCGATTTTTTCGTTGCGGCGCAGAATCGCTTCGCCGGCACCCACATCCACGATGACGTTGCCGTATTCTTCGCGCTTGACCAAACCGTTGATGATCGTGCCTGCGCGGTCTTTGAATTCTTCGAACTGGCGGTCACGCTCGGCTTCGCGGACCTTCTGCAGAATCACCTGCTTGGCAGATTGCGCGGCGATACGGCCCATTTCGACCGGCGGCACTTCTTCCACGAAGGTATCCCCGACGGCGGGGTTTTCCATGTACTGTTTGGCCTGCTCGACGGTAAATTCCGCCTGGTAGTTTTCCAGTTCTTCATCTTCGACAACCGTGCGCACACGGGTGAATGTCGCCTTGCCTGTCTTGCGGTCAATTGACACACGGATGTCCATTTCGGCGCCATAGCGTGACTTTGCTGCCCGGGCGAGCGATTCTTCCATCGCTTCGACAACCAGACCGGGGTCGATCATCTTTTCGCGTGCGACGGCTTCGGCGGTTTGCAAAAGCTCAAGCTGGTTTGCGGATGTAATGGCCATTTATTGGTCTCCCTCAGCGGAAATATCCGTGTCTATTTCGTCAAATTTTGTCTCGTCCAGCGCCCCTGCCGCTTTGCGCTGGCGCAACATTTCCTTGATCAGGTCATCCGTCAGAACGAGCTTGGCGTCGGACAACCAATCAAATTTAAGTCCAATTGTACCCTCAGATACGTTAATTAAGACTTCATCATCCTCAACGCCGGCCAACTCACCTTTAAAGCGGCGGCGTCCGTCGATCATCTCAGAGGTTTCGATCTTGGCCTCATAGCCTTCGAACATCTCAAAATCCTTGAGCCGCGTCAGCGGGCGGTCAATGCCCGGGCTTGAAACCTCAAGGGTGTATTCATCAAGAATCGGGTCTTCGACGTCCATAACAGCGCTGATTGCCTGACTGATCTCGGCACAGTCATCGACCTCGATACCGCCATCCGGCTTGTCAGCCATGATCTGCAGGGTTGTCGACTTGCCGGACATCAGACGCACGCGCACCAATTCAAAGCCCATGTCCTCGATCACCGGTGTGATGATCTCGGCCATGCGGCGATCAATGGCTGCTTTGGCGATAAGGTCGTTTGTCATCTGTCTTTCGGGTTTGCATCAGGCACAAAAAAACGGGCGCGCGGCCCGTAAAACTTTCCGGTGGTGCCTTCGGTTTGGACCCGAAAGCGCCGCTGTTGAGCGTGATATAGACCCAAGGTGAACCTACCGCAACCCCTGATCGGCGGTCAGGCCATCCACCAGCGTTCCGCCGCACGCAAATTATCAAGCGGCCAGCGCGACCCGACCTGACGCGGGACACAAACGCAGTGATCAACCGCCGTAGTCATGAAATGCTCTTCGGGCAGCATGGTGATGCCCGACACATCACCCAGATCAGCCGCGTGGGTCAGGTCGGCCACATCAACCAAATGCTCGCGCAGCGCTTCGGCTCGAACAGCATCGGCGGACAAAGCCACCAGTTCAAGTTCTTCAAACCATCCCGCGCGATCGTCTTTGTAATGACTTTCCACGCGGTGACCGATGAACTGGCGGCCCGGCTGAAAGCGATGCGCACGGTAAAGGCCAGTGCCGATGCCTTTATACATCGATTCGACCATGTTTTGTGCCGGATAAATAACCAACTGTGGATCGGACAGACGGTAAGGAAAGTCGGGATCACCCACCGCCAGTTCGACCTGCAGCTTATGCGGGCCCAGCGCCATAACCGATGTGACATCGTTCAGGATCGTCTCGCTGTGCAGCGCAAATGATGCCTCGACATCTGCGGCCTTGAACGGCGCACCATTGTGAAACGTAACGTCTTCGCGCAAATCAAGCACCCAGCTGCGCGCGTCAGACGTGCCCTGCCAGCCGGTCGCAAGTTCCCCGCGCAATGTACCATCGGCTGCGATTTCGGTCAGCGTATCAAACACGGCTCCGACCATCGCAACTTGCATGAACAGTCCGTGATCCTGCCGCGCATCAAACCGGTCAAGCCGATCCGCACCGGACAAGGCCGCACGCAACCGTCCGCCATGCTGGGGGCTGACGTTCGCCGATACGCCTGTCGCTGCCAGCAAAGCAGCCGCAGCACCCGACGCAAACAGCGCCCGTCTGTCGATATGTGTCCGACGTGTCATCGTCCGCCAATTCTATCCATGGTGCGCACAAGTTCTGCGCTGATTCCCGGCTCTGATAACGCATGACCTGCATTGCGTACCATCTTCAATTCACAATTATCCCATGCCTCGCTTAGCGCATAGGCGCTTTCGGGCGGGCAAATCATGTCATATCTCCCCTGTACGATCACGCCGGGGATGTGCGCGATTCGACCGATATGCGCCAAAATCTGGCCATCAAAGTTCAAAAACCCCGCGTTAGAGAAGTAATGATTCTCAAGCCGCGCGAAAGCGCGCGCGTATTCGCCCGGGCTGTCGCCAGTTACGCCGGACGAATGGATAGAGGCCAACGCGTTTTCCCACGAGGACCATGCTTTTGCGTAACGCGTCTCTTGCGACATATCACCAGAGAACAAACGGCGCCGGTAAGCTTCGATCAGATCGTCACGCTCATCTTCAGGGATGGGGCCTACAAAACGCGCCCAGACCTCGGGCCAGAATTTACCCGCGCCACCACCATAGAACCAATCAAGTTCCTTATGGGTCATCAGGAACACGCCCCGCAACACCAGATGCCGTGTTCGATCAGGATGCGCCTGCGCATAAATCAAAGACAAGGTAGCGCCCCAGCTGCCGCCAAAAACGATCCAGTCATCAATATCAAGCTCACGGCGAATAAGCTCGATATCATCCACCAGATGCCATGTAGTATTATTTGTCACACTGGCATGAGGCCGTGACCGGCCACATCCGCGCTGATCAAACAAGATGACGCGATAAATCTCGGGATCAAAATACCGGCGCATTGCAGGACTGCACCCGCCGCCCGGTCCGCCGTGCAACACAACAACCGGAATGCCCTGCGGGTTGCCACATTGCTCCACATACACGCGATGGCCTTGGCCGACGTCCAACATCCGCTGATCGAAAGGGTCGATCGGCGGGTAAAGATACTGCACTGCGCGCTTTTGGTCCGAGAATTTGTCCATTACAGGCCTATATAGTACGAAACCGCAATTGAGCACATGGAGCCGAGAATGCAAGCGCCGCAAACAACTGTTGACCCATCAGAAATTGCAAAATTTGAGGCGATGGCCGCCGAATGGTGGGATGAAAACGGCAAATTCAAACCTTTGCACATGCTCAACCCGTGCCGTCTGGACTATATCACAATCCAGATTGCCGGGGAATTCGACCGCGATTTATCAACGACAGCGCCTTTCAAGGGGCTGCGCATTCTGGATATCGGCTGCGGCGGCGGGCTGCTGGCGGAACCGATGGCGCGGCTTGGGGCCGAAGTGGTGGGCGCAGACGCGGCTGAACGAAACATTCCCGTGGCACAGATTCACGCCGAACAGTCTGGCCTGACAATCGACTATCGCCACACCACCGCCGAAGCGATGGCCGAAGCGGGCGAGCAATTTGATGTCGTACTGAATATGGAAGTCGTGGAACATGTCGCCTCGCCCATCGACTATCTGATCGCGTGTCGGACACTGCTGAAACCGGGTGGGCTGCACATCTGCTCGACGATTAACCGCAACCCCAAATCCTACATGATGGCTATTATCGGGGCAGAGCATGTGATGCGGTGGCTGCCGAAAGGCACGCATGAGTGGTCCAAGTTCATCACTCCGGACGAATTGTTCGAATTGATGCGCGACGCGGGGCTTGATCCGGTGGACCGCAAGGGGTTCGTATTCAATCCCGTATCATGGTCCTGGAAGTTGTCCGACCGCGATTTAAGCGTGAATTACGTCACAGCCAGCCTGAAGCCCGCCTAGGTCTGCGTGCCCAGTTGAATGCGCATTTCGCGCAGGATGGGCAACGCGCCGCGCACCTGGTCGGCCCCCATCTTGTCGACCATCTGTTTGATAACCGGCGTAATGGACCCCACAGCATGATCGCGTGCCTGTAGGCCTGCAGGACTGATCGACACCAGCTTGCGGCGCGCATCGTCCCAATCGGGCCGGATGTGGATGTAGCCTGACCACTCAAGTTTGCTGAGTGTATTTGTCATCGCACCCCTCGTTACGTGAAATGTCTCGGCCAGTTGCGCAGGCGTACGTTCGTCTTTGACCCACGCCAAGTGGTTCAGAACCGAAAAGTGAGAGATTTCCATACCTTTCGGTAAAACGCGGCTCAGGCGGGCACGTACCAATTGATCAGCGGCCATCACCTCGGTGAAGAGAGCGATCGCCAAAGAGTTTTTGTCCTCGTTCATCCGGGTCCGCTAAATTGCCGCGCGTTGGTCAGGCTGGGGATCTTGCCCCGCGCCTCGTCAACTTTTCCCATATTCAGGTCCGTTGTGTAAACGCCGGGTTCGCTACCTGCGTCCAATTGAACCTCTCCCCACGGATCGACAACCAGTGAATGACCATAGGTGGAACGGGTTTTGTGTTTCGCGCTTGCGTGGGTACCGGTTTGCGCAGGAGCCAGAACATAGCAGCCTGTTTCAATGGCGCGCGCTCGCAAAAGCGTGTGCCAGTGCGCAGCCCCCGTGACCGGAGAAAACGCGGCAGGAACGGTCAGGATCTTTGCCCCCGCCCGGGCCAAAGCCACGTGAAGGGCAGCAAACCGAACATCATAGCAAACTGTCATGCCAACGGTCCCGAAATCGGTTTCAGCACAAACGGCATTTGCACCCGGCCGGTATCCGTCTGATTCCCTAAATGTCTCTTCCGGTGTCACCTGCACATCGAACATGTGGATTTTGTCATAGCGCGCGACAATCTCGCCCTCTGGGTTGATCATGAAGGATCTGTTCGCAAAACGGCCGTCATCATCATGGGTTTTCAATCCCAAAGACCCGATCAACAACCAGATGCCATGCGTACGCGCCGCGTCACGCATCGCGCGCAGGCTGACGTCGTCATCCTCATGTTGCAGGACAGCATTCTGATGCGACCGGCTGGTAGAGACGCAATTCGACACTTCGGGCGTTAGCACAAATCTAGCACCATCCGCAGCCGCTTGGCGTATATAATCCAATGTCACCGGCAGGTTTGCCGCCGGATCATCGGTCACATTCAACTGAATCAAGGCGGTCCGCATTACGCGGCCAAAAGCTTGTCCAGTGCGCCCTTGCGCTCCATCTCATAGAGATCATCACAACCGCCGATATGGGTATCATCCACAAAAATCTGCGGGACGGTGCGCCCGCCATTGGCACGTTGGATCATCTCACCCTTACGATCAGGGTTGGCCAAAACATCCACTTCGGAAAAATCGATGCCCTTTTGGGACAAAAGCCGCTTGGCGGCGTGGCAAAAGCCGCACAGGGGCGATGTGTAGATTTCGACGGTCTTCATGGTGGTGGTCCTCTTCAACACGCTTGGTGGAGACGCATTTAGGCATCTTTTGCGACGCGCGCTAGGGCGGTCACGAAAACGGGACCGGACCCTGCCGCGAGACATGCGTCTGCCGCAGAAGACAATGTAGCGCCCGAAGTCAGAACGTCATCCACCAACAGCACAGGACGCCCTGCCATACGGTGCCGCCGCCGCGGATGCACCCGAATAGCCCCTTTCACAGACGTGAACCGAAGCTCTTTTGTCATCCCGTCCAAGGACTTGGTCCGTTTTTGCCGTTGCAAAAGGTCCGGGCATACAGGCAATCCTGTTTGCCGTGCCAACGCCTGCGCCAGCAATGCCGACTGATTATAACGCCTTTTCAGCAATCGCATCCAATGCAGCGGAACCGGCGCGATGATAGCATTCTGCAACGGTAAATCCTCAATAGCCTGCGCCATCCAGCGCGCTGCAGGTTCTGCGATCTCTTGCCGGTCACCATGTTTTAACGCCAGTACAAGCCGTCTCGCGTTGTCTTTATAGAGCAATGCACAGCGCCCTTTTGTCCATGCGCGCGGCGTTATCATACAGTCGTCGCATTTCAGCGTGTCACCGTCGTCATCTCCCGGCAGCGGCGTGCCACAGGTATCGCAGATCGCCCCGCCGATGAATGGTGTGGCACCCCAGCAAGCCCCGCACAGACCAAAGTCGCTGTCCACCTGTCCACCGCACCCGAGGCACCGTGGAGGGTAAACAAGGGATACCGCTGTTTGCAAACTGATCTGTCCCACCTTATGTGAACTCCCGATGACGCATACACCGCAGCTCACCGATACAAACGCTCTTCGCCTGCACCGTGCCCGCGCGCGGTCGGACCGTCTGTTTTTGCAAGAATCGGCCGCCGATGAGATCGAGGATCGGCTAGCCATGGTTAATAGAGCGTTTAAGGACATCGCCATTGTCACGCCCTTCCCCGATGTCTGGCGTAGCAAGCTGCCTGGCGCAGTCATCGTTCCAGACGATGAAACTCTTGCGTTAGAGACACAATCTTTTGACCTCGTGGTGCATTCTTTGGCTCTGCACTGGGCCAATGATCCGGTCGGACAATTGATTCAATGTCGCCGCAGTCTAAAGCCGGACGGGCTGATGATTTGTGCCACTTTGGGCGGACAAACGCTGGAAGAGCTGCGCAGCGCGATCAGTGAAGCCGAGATTGCCGCGACCGGTGGACTTTCCCCGCGTGTGGTTCCGATGGGAGAGATCCGGGATCTTGGCGCGCTGCTGCAACGAGCGGGATTCGCATTGCCGGTGGCAGACAGCGTTAATCTGCGCACTGAATACACAGATGCGCTCCATTTAATGCATGATTTACGACAAATGGGCGAAACGAATGCACTCAGCCAGCGTCAACAGCGATATGGCGGAAAAGATATCTTTTTACGCACAACGCAAATCTATCGGGAGAACTTTGCAACAGACAGCGGGCGGATCAGAGCCACATATGATATTGTGTTCTTGACGGGCTGGGCACCAGACGACAATCAACCCCAGCCGTTGCGCCCGGGGTCAGCGAAACAACGGCTCGCCGATGCTTTAAAGGTGCCAGAGGTACCGCTGCGTGATTGACCCGAGCCAAAAACCGTCTATCTGAGGCAGTAGCCTGCAAACAAGGAAGTAAATATGCTCGATAGCAGCTCGACAACACGGATGATGGCACGCCCCACACACGCGGCAGAAGATCATCCCGAAATTGCCAAGCCCAAGGTCGGTATATTGTTGGCCAACCTCGGCACGCCGGACAACTATGACTATTGGTCGATGCGCCGCTATCTGAACGAATTTCTGTCTGACCGTCGCGTGATCGATTATAGCCCTTGGATCTGGCAGCCGTTGCTGCAGCTCATTATCCTGTCCAAGCGCCCCTTCTCGAGCGGTGCAGCTTACAAGTCGATCTGGAATGAAGCGGAAGGCGAAAGCCCGCTGATGACCATCACAAAAGCACAAACCGCCAAGGTGAAAGACGCCATGCACGCGCGCCACGGTAACGAGGTCATGGTCGATTTCTGCATGCGCTACGGCAATCCGTCAACACGGTCCAAGGTTTCGGAAATGACTGCTGCGGGATGCCGTAAGATATTGTTTTTCCCGCTTTACCCGCATTATGCTGGTGCAACTTCGGCAACCGCCAACGATGAATTTTTCCGGTCTCTCACCTATGAGAAATGGCAACCGACGACGCGCACGGTTGATCCCTATTTCGACCGCCCGGATTACATTGATGCCTTGGCGAAATCGATCGAAAAAGCCTATGCGGACCTGCCCAAAAAGCCCGATATTCTGGTCTGTTCTTACCACGGTGTGCCAATCCGCTACCTGATGGAGGGCGACCCCTACCATTGCCAGTGCCAGAAAACGACACGCCTGCTGAAAGAGCGGTTGGGCTGGGACGATACCGAAATTACCACGACGTTCCAGTCGAAATTCGGACCCGAAGAGTGGTTGCAGCCTTACACAGTTGAAGAGGTTGCCCGTCTCGCCGAAGCGGGAAAGAAAAACATCGCCGTATGCGCGCCTGCATTTTCTGCCGATTGTATTGAGACTTTGGAAGAGATCAACGAAGAGATCAAAGAAAGCTTTGAAGAGGCTGGCGGCGAGGAGTTCACCTATATTCCGTGCCTGAACGATGACGACGCGCATATCGATGCACTATGCAATGTCATTGACGACAATCTTAAAGGCTGGATCAGCTAGACCGCACCGATCAGTCACAAGGCAAAAAAAGGCGGTGCTGTTGCACCGCCTTTTTTAATATTATCGGATTTCCTATTAGGAATTCGCCATCCAGTGTTAAGATGCGATAGCTGCTGCTACAACAACCAGCAGAAGCAGTGGAAGCAGGACACCAGCAGAAGAACCTTGTGTTTCTTCTACGATGACTGGTGCTTCAACAATTGGCTCTTCCAAAGAACCAGCGAATGCTGTGGATGCTGCCGCTGTGAAAGCAGCTGCGAGAACGAGTTTTTTCATATCATAACCTCCAGAAAGGGCATGCTACACATTTATGTAGCAGACGCCAAAGACTTACCTCGTGGCTCAATGTAAATCATCATACGAATTTATTTGCAAATCAGATTCTATGACTTACGGGTTTTATGCGGGAAAATGTCGTCAAATTAGCAACACCTGCGTGCCGACATTGGCCATCGCGTAAAGTTCTTCGATATGTTCGTTGTACAAACCAATGCACCCGTTGGAGGATTGGCGGCCGATCTTACGCGTATCGTGCGTTCCGTGAATGCGATAGTATGTCCAGCTCAGGTGCAGCGATCGCGTGCCCAGCGGGTTGTCCGGCCCCGGCGGAATATAGTCCGGCCAATCCGGGTTCCGCTCGAGCATCGACGGCGTCGGGCGCCAGTCAGGTGAAGGATCTTTCAACGTAACGCGGGTTCTGCCGCGCCGTGTCAGTTCCTCGGACAGCGGCACGCTTGAAGGATAAAGCTTGTAGACGCCATTATCATCGCCCCAGTAATGCAAAGCGCGGCTGTCGATATCGACGAGAATCGCTCCGTTCCTGAGGTTTGAAAAATAAGGTTGCCAATCCAGCTTGCGGAAGCTGGAAATATTGCGACGGGTCGTTTCAGTCAGATCCCGCTCACCTTGCGTTGTTCCGGCAGAGTTCACAGACCCCAGATCTTGTGCCAATGCAGGTGTTGCCAGCAATGCGGCACCGCCGGCAAGGAACGCACGGCGACCGTGCTTGATAGACTTTTGGTCAGACATTGATGCTTCCCTAATCAAAGATAAACCGATTGCGGCATAGTTTATGGCCAGAATGTCTCAGTCGCAAATCAAACAGATGTCATCAAGGGGTGTCAGGCGCATCCGAGTTTGAATTATCGTGATCTGCGCGGTATGTGGCACAATAATACTGTGGGAGAACTCAATGATCCGCCTGATATCGATACTGACAACAGTTGCTTTGATGCTGTCTGCCTGCGCGCCAAGCTCATCCCAGACGCGGCTTGGGTCAGACGGCCTGCCACTCCCGCAGGTTTACCGTATCAAGGATCGTGATACCGATACGATTCAGTTCCGTATGCTGGACTCAGTAAACGCACTACGCAGCGCTTCGGGGCAACCACCTGTCGCCCTGAATGCCGAACTGAATGCGGCAGCTGCGACACATGCGCGCGATATGTCGGTACAAAACCGGCCGTGGCACTTTGGGTCTGACGGATCTTCCCCGATCGACCGCGTGCAGCGCGTTGGCTTTGCAGGCAGCCTCGTTGGTGAAAACATCTCTGAGACATACGAGTTAGAGCTTGAAACACTGGGTGCCTGGATGAATCAGCCCGACACGCGCCGGATTATCCTAAGCGCCGAAGCAGATAGTATGGGTTTTGCCTGGTATCAGGAAAACAGCGGAAAAATCTGGTGGACCATGGTGCTGGGCAATGCGGGTGGTTCGCAGGTTGGCATCGGCAGCTAATATTTACGGATTGATCTTTATCAGAGTATCGTTTTTGACCATCGCATAAATCTCTTCGATCTCGTCATTGGTCACCGCAATACATCCCCATGTCCAATCTGGTTTGTCCTTCTTGAAACGCGACTTCTGACCATGGATGAAAATGTCACCACCCGGTGACTTACCCTGCGATTTGGCCGCGGCATAGTCGTTGACGTTCGGGTAGGAGATGCCCAACGACAAGTGGAAATCACTATTGGGATTACGCCGGTCGATCCGGTAGAGACCTTCGGGCGTTTTACCGTCACCTTCGAATTCTTTATGTCCCTCGGGCGCAAAACCAAGGTGAATATCGTACCCTGCCAGCGACCTGTCTTCGTTGAAGAGATACATGCGTCGGTCGGCTTTGTTCACAACAACAAAGGTCACTTCGGGCCCGTCGTACCGTCGAAATTTCGATGTGGCGCATCCACCCACCGACATTAACGCGGCTGTGCCCATCAACAGATGTCTTCGGCGCATATTCTGCTGTCCCGTATTTGGTTTTTATTTGACTGCTCTTTTGCGGCGATTTTACCACGAGGACGGCATTAAACAAGATCACAAAATCGTCAGGACGGCGGCTTTTCTTTCAGCTTCTCTTCAATCGCGATCAGACGGTTCAAAACTTCGTCACGGTAAGCATCTGTCACGGCGCCCACTTCTTCCTGATGGGCGTCCTGCATCGAATTCACGATCAGACCAACCAGCAAGTTCACAACTGCAAAAGTTGTCACCATGATAAACGGTACAAAGAACGCCCACGCATAGGGATAAACCTCCATCACAGGGCGCACGATGCCCATGGACCAGCTTTCCAAGGTCATAATCTGGAATAGCGTATATCCGCTTTCGGGGAGGGTGCCGAACCATTGTGGAAAGGTCTCTGCAAACAACTTGGTCGCGATAACCGCACCAATGTAAAAGATGATCGCCATAAGCAAAAAGACGCTGCCCATACCCGGCAGAGCGGTGACAAACCCCTCGACCACGCGCCGCAAACTGGGCGCGACAGAGATCACGCGCAGAACCCGCAGGATACGCAACGCGCGCAGAACCGACATTGTCTGCGATCCGGGCACCAGTGCGGCACCAATAATAATCACATCAAAGATATTCCATCCGCTTTTGAAGAACCGCGTGCCCCGCGCAATCAGCTTCAAGGTGATTTCTATGACAAAGAACGCCAGACAGGCTTTATCCAGCGTCACAATCAGAGTACCCGCCGCAGTCATCGCGGGTTTTGACGTCTCTAACCCGAGCAAAACGGCATTAAAGATGATAACGCCAATAACCAGATTAACGACCCAGCGTTGATCCAGCCAAATATCCAGCTTTTCTCTGAAACCCATCATGCTCTCCTTTTCGCCCTCACCGCATATGGGCAGAGGCAAAGCTTGCGGCAAGCTCCACATGAGCGGACCAACGGAATTGATCAACAACCTGAATCCAATCCAAATTGTATCCCGCATCAACCAAAGCCGCAGCATCCCGCGCAAATGTCACCGGATTGCACGAAACGTAAGCAATTCGAGGTACGGATGACTTTACAAGCTCCGCAATTTGCGCTTCTGCTCCGGCGCGCGGTGGATCAAGAACAACGGCATCCGTCTTGGCCATTTCATCAGGCATCAGGGGCCTGCGGAAAAGGTCTCGTGCTTCGGTGGTTATCTTTTTCAACCCGGTTGCATGACGCCAGCCCGCATCGAGCGCGGCCAGCATCCCTGCCTCGCTTTCAATCGCGCGCACTTCAGCGGTTTCAGCCAATGGCAGTGAAAACGTACCGCACCCTGCAAACAAATCAATGATGCGACCAGCCCCCTTGACGGCCTCTTGCACAGCGGCAACCAAAGCCTGCTGCCCGTGTTGCGTTGCTTGCAAAAACGCCCCTGGCGGCGGCACAACATCTGCCGCACCAAACCGTTGCGCGGGTGGTGCCCGCATTGCTACGATCTCATCGTTCCACGACAAACGTGCAAGGCCGGTGCGGTCGCAGATCATCGCAAGTTGCTGGCGCAACGGGCCGTCCAGCGGCTTTCCGTCCGACACCGCCACATCCAGACCTGTACGGCTTTGCGTCACAACGACCGACAGCGCGCCTTTGCGGCTTGCGCCGGCAATCGCCAAAGCTTCGGCCACGGGAACAGCCGCTAAAACATCCGGCGTCAGAAGCTGGCAGTCAGGAATTGCAACAATCGTCCCCGAGGCCTGCCCGTGAAAGCCGACCATCGCCCCCTTTTTCGTCCGCCGCGCGGCAAATCCCGCCCGCCGTCTCGACTGCGGAGGAGAGGTGAGGATTGGTCTGAAAACAGTCTCTAACCCGTGCGCTTCAATCGCTGTGCGCACTACATCGACCTTCCAATCCGCGACAAAAGCATCATCAGCGTGTTGCAACTGGCACCCGCCACATGACTTGAAATGCGGGCAAGGGGCCGCGACACGGCGCGCCGAGGGTTCAATGATTTTTACGTCTGTCAGCTTTTGCCCGTCTGGCTGTCCTGAGACACGTTCACCCGGCAAAGCACGCGGAACGTATAACGGCCCGTCGGCAATACCGTCTCCATGCAGGCCCAAGCGTTTGATTGTCGTTTCTACCATGCGCATGCTCTACGCGGGATTATGCGCGCGGGCCAGCCCTACTCCGCTGCTTGCGTGCGGATAAAACCGCCAGACTGCCGATCCCAATACTGGGCATAAAGCCCGCCCTTGGCCAAAAGCGCGTCATGGCTGCCGTCTTCCACAATCTTTCCCTGATCCATAACGACAATCCGGTCCATTTCCGTGAGCGTCGACAACCGGTGTGCAATGGCGAGCACGGTTTTACCCTCCATTACACGTTCAAGCGCGGATTGGATGGCCGCTTCCACTTCACTGTCGAGAGCACTTGTCGCCTCGTCCAGCACAAGGATCGGCGCATCTTTCAAAATTGCGCGCGCCAGAGCAATCCGCTGCCGCTGCCCGCCTGACAGCTTGACCCCCCGTTCGCCAAGATGCGCGTCGTAGCCAGTACGCCCGCGATGGTCGACAAGGTCTTTGATAAAATCATGCGCCTCGGCCTTTTCAGCGGCGGCAATCATCTCGGCCTCAGTCGCATCTGGCCTGCCATAGAGAATATTCTCGCGCGCAGAGCGGTTGAACATCGCCGTTTCCTGCGTGACCATCCCAATATTCTGGCGCAGGCTTTCCTGCGTCACCGACGTGACATCTGCCCCATCAATCGTGATCGCGCCTTTTTCAGCGTCATATAGCCTGAGCAACAGCGCCACCAATGTCGATTTACCCACACCCGACGCGCCCACAATACCCAGCTTTTCACCCGGTTTGATGGTCAGGTTGATCCCCTGAACACCGCCGGTTTCACGCCCGTAAGCAAACCCGAGATCGCGCATTTCAATCTGGCCCTTCGGGACCATCAGAACTTGGGCATCCGGGTCATCTTCGACCCTGTTGCGGGGCGTTAGCGTCCGGATTCCGTCTTCGACCTCACCGATGTTGGAATAGATCGCCATCAGCGTAAAGCTAACCCAGCCCGTCATCTGCGCGATACGGATCGCAACGGCACCAGCGGCCACGATATCCCCTTCTGTCGCTATTCCGGCCTGCCACATCAGCAAGGTACCGCCCAACAGCAGAACGGGCAGGATGCCCGCCAGTGACATCAGCGCAAACCGGAACACCGCCGACAGATACCCGAATTGCAAAGCACGTTCGCGAAAGGTTTGCATGGCACCCAGTGCTGCACGGTCTTCGTGGTCGGCATGGGCAAACAGCTTGACAGTCTTGATGTTGGTGATCGTATCCACAACCTGACCCGACACCATCGCCCGCGCGCCTGCCCGTTCAGCAGATCGCGCGCGGATGCGCGGCAAAAACCATTTGATCAGTGCAAAATAGGCGACAAGCCACACGCCAAACCCAAGCGCCACACGCCAATCAATGGAAAAGAGCAGCAAAATCGCCCCGATCAGGGAGGCAAGCGCAAAGGCCACGACGTTGATAAGCTCGGACACGACCTCTGTAACGGCCCGCGCCGCCTGCATCTGTTTCTGCGCGATCCGCCCGGCAAAATCGTCGTCAAAGAACCCGACAGTCTGCCCCAGCGTCCAGCGGTGCAGGCGCGACAGAACCAACGGGTTCACATTCGGCTGCACAATGATCGAGTTAGCCGCAGATGACAGACCAAACAACACAGGCCGCGCGATCAGAAAAAACGCCAGCGCCCCGGCAATAAGGGCGATATTTTGCCCGTCAAAGAATCCCTCGGGGCCCAGCGCAGCAGCCGCATCAATCACTTTGCCAAGGATCAGCGCAGTGCCCACTTCGAGCGCACCCGCAAGCGCCGAAAAGAACGCGGCAAGCCACAAAGCAGGCCAGGCGCCTGCAAGACACCAGCGCATGAACGCACCCAGCGATTGTGGTGGCGGCCCCTCGGCCGCGCGAAATGCATCAATCCAACCAGCTAACTTCACGCACGCTCCTCTAAATTTAGAAATCCGCCCGATTGTCGGGCCCAGAAATCTGCATATAGCCCGCCGCTGGCCAAAAGCGCGTCATGGCTGCCATCTTCTACGATCCGGCCCTGATCCAGCACCAGAATCCGATCCATCTCCGCGATGGTCGAAAGCCTATGCGCAATGGCGATCACGGTTTTACCCTCCATCATGCCATAGAGTGTATCCTGGATCGCCGCCTCGACCTCGCTGTCGAGCGCACTTGTTGCCTCGTCCAGCAGCAAAATCGGCGCGTCCTTCAATATAACCCGCGCCAGTGTCACACGTTGCCGTTGACCACCGGAAAGCTTAACGCCCCGTTCCCCGACATGCGCATCATAGCCGGTGCGCCCCTGCGGGTCTTGCAGATCAAGGATAAAGTCATGCGCCTGCGCACGACGCGCGGCAGCAATCATTTCTTCCTCAGAAGCAGCCGGTTTGCCATAGAGCAGGTTATCCCGCACCGACCTATGCAACAGCGCACTATCTTGCTGCACCATCCCGATGGCCAGACGTAAACTGTCCTGCGTAACCGTGCTTATATCCTGACCGTCGATCCGAATGACGCCGTCCTCGACATCGTAAAACCGCAGCAAAAGCTTGACTAATGTTGACTTTCCCGCCCCCGAACGGCCAATTAGGCCGACCTTTTCACCCCGGCGAATTGTCAGATCAATCGCGTCAAGCCCACCCGATCTGCGCCCGTAATGATGGCTCAGCTTTTTGATTTCAATCTCGCCCTTGGTCAGCTCCAGCGGCTTTGCCTCTGCTGTGTCGCGCAACATGATCGGCTGCGCGATTGTCTGCATCCCTTCCCGGACCACACCCAATTCACGGAAAAAACTGGTCAATGCCCACATGATCCAACCCGTCATCGCATTCAGCCTTAAGGTCAGCGCCGTGGCCGCAGCCAC
This sequence comes from uncultured Alphaproteobacteria bacterium, assembly GCA_963796445.1. GTDB lineage: Bacteria > Pseudomonadota > Alphaproteobacteria > Rhodobacterales > Rhodobacteraceae > Roseobacter. The sequence continues at coordinate 316,988 of CAWCLQ010000004.1, forward strand.
AACGCCGACGGTGGCACTGCCTTGGGTCCAAAGCAGCATGGCCCAGCCGACGACACCGACGATCAGCAAACCGTTCAATGCCACAAGGGTCACGTCCATTTTTGTGAAAATACGCATTTCCTGCTGAAAGGTCTGCCGCGCCTCTTCGATGCTTTCCTTGGCGTAATCTTCCTCGCGCTCGTGATGGGCGAACATCTTGACAGAATGGATATTGGTATAGGCATCCACCAGTCGCCCCGTCAGCTTGGACCGCGCATTCGACGCCGCCTCTGACGCGGGGCCCACACGCACCACAGTCCAACGCACCAGCCAACCATAAAGCGCAAACCACGCCAAAAGCGGGATCAAAAGGCGTACGTCAGACGTGCTAAGCAAGATCGCGGCCCCAATGAAATACGCGAGCGAAAATGAGATCGCGTCAAATATCTGAAAGATCACCTCACCGGCACTGGCAGGCGCCTGCATCATCCTGTTGGCAATCCGTCCAGCAAAATCATTCTCAAACCACCCAACCGACTGGCGCAGAACGTGACGGTGGTTGCGCCAGCGCATCAGCATCCCGAAGTTTGGCAGAATAGCATTGTTCAACACCAGAACATCAAGCGCCTGAAACGCGGGACGCAAAATCAGAATGAACAGCGCCACAAGGACAAGCTCGGTCCCGTGGTCTGCCCAAAAAGTCGCGGGGTCTGTCTCCATCAAGTCGACGACACGGCCCATATAGTAGATCAACCAGACCTCGATGCTGGCCACCACAATCGACATAAACGCGGCAAACCCGAACAACTTGCGAAACTGTCCCGAGAAAGACCACAAAAACGGCCAAAGCTTGGGCGGTGGCTGATCGTCCTGTACGTAATCAGCGTAGGGGTCGATGAGGTTTTCAAAGAAACGGAACATGGTCGGAGGCTTTCTTGGTCGAAAATACGAAACGCACGGACGCCATCAGGCGCGCCGCCAGCGGTGCGGTTAAGCTGTTATCAGCTGTTCCAAATCCCGCGATACATTCCGTATTCCTCCGTTGTAGCCCGGATGGCGTAGCAGACAAACCGGTGCTCTGTCGAGGCTGTCAGCCGCTTGTTACCAAATCTTCACGCGTCAGTGTAAAGCCCGATTCGATCCATCGCGCCTCAAGCTTGGCGAGCTTTTCGCCCAAGGCAGGCCCTTGGTATTCAGGCATCAGATCGGCAGCTGTCACTGGAAATTCAGCTTTTGTCGCGGTTGTAATCGCTTCAAGGTCGGTGGCGTTTACAGGCATTTGCGCCAAAGCGGCCCGGATCATCGACGCCGCCCGTGCAACATCGGACCCCTTGCGATAGGCAACCTCAGCAAGCGGTTGCGGCCCATAAGCCGCTTGCGTTATGTCGTTCAGGTGCCGCGCGTCCGCACGGCTAAGCCGTAAGCGGTCTGCTACATCTTCACCGCCAAGAGCGGCCAGCCTGACAATCGAATCTATGGGCGCGCCAATAGATGCGCCCAGATGCACAACGGGGCCAAGCAAGCGGTCATCGCTACCCGGCAAAATGCGCGGCAAACATCCCGTCTGGCGCATTACAGCGATGGCAGGCGTCGGATCGGGCGCCGCAAGCAAGCGCAGCATCTCACTCCCGACACGTTCGGCGGAAAGTGTCTCTAACCCGTCGGAATTAGCAGCAATTGCATCCAGGGCATCCGGATCAAACCCCGCAGCAGGATCAGAATACCAGGCGTGAAACCGGAAATAACGAAGAATACGCAGATAGTCTTCCTGAATGCGCTGGCCTGCATCTTCGATAAACCGGATGCGGCGGTTCAGGCAGTCGGCAACGCCCCCCAGCGGATCGACCACTCGCCCGTCTATAGTTGCATAAAGCGCATTCAGTGTGAAATCACGCCGCCGCGCGTCGTCGGCTATATTCGTCGAATAGGCGACAACCGCACGCCGCCCGTCGGTTTCAACATCGCGGCGAAAAGTTGTGACCTCAAATCCGTGACCGCCAGACACAACAGTGATCGTTCCGTGATCAATTCCGGTTGGCACGGCCTTTAATCCCGCAGCTTTGGCTAGGCGGATGACGTCCTGCGGCTCCCACGGGGTGGACAGATCAACGTCTGCACCCGGAACACCCAGCAAGGCATCGCGCACACAGCCACCCACAAAGAATGCGCTGCCCCCGTCCGACGCCAAAGCATCATAAACGGCGCGCGTGTCCGCGTCTTTTAGCCAAGCCGTGCTCACGGGGAGCATTATGTCATTTGGTCGGTCCATGCCCGCAACATACGCGCAGTTGCGCCCCAGATGTAATAGGGCCCGTAAGGTACCGCGTAATAGTATCTGCGTGTCCCGCGCCACCGACGGCCTTCAACGACAAAATTCGCAGCATTCAGCACATGCGACAAGGGTGCGGTAAAAACCTCAGCCACTTCGCCGGGTTCGGGTATGATATCAAAGGGACGCGCGACATAGCCGACAACAGGTGTCACCATGAACCCGGTCACCGTTTCATGCGCGGGAAGATGGCCCAGAACCTCGACTTGACCGCGCGGTAGGCCGATTTCTTCTTCGGCCTCGCGCAGAGCTGCAGCCGTCACGTCTGCATCGCCTTCGTCTTGCTTGCCGCCCGGAAACGCAATCTGACCAGGGTGATGTTTCAATGCAGACGACCTTTTCGTCAGAATCACATGAAACCCGTCAGGTTTTTCCGTAATCGCGGCAAGCACCCCCGCAGGTCGCAATATGCGACCCTCAGGCAAAACTGTTTCGGGGTTCAGGTCAAAATCCGAGGACGCGCGACCCTCCAACGCCATTGCCGCACGGATCTGTGCAAGATCATGCACTGTCGTCATCGCTAGCCGCGTCAAACCCCACCGTTGCAGGATCAAGATCGTAATGTGCCCCGCAGAATTGACAATCGGCCGTGACGCGCCCCTCGTTCGTGGTCATCGTTTCAATGTCCCGCGCCGAATAGATCGACAGGCTTTGACGCACACGATCTTCGGAACACGTGCACCCGAACCGCACCGGCTGTGCGTCATAAACCCGTGGTTGTTCCTCATGGAAAAGCCGCAGCAGTAGATCGGCAGGCGCCACGCTTGGTCCCACCAGTTCGATATCTTCGACAGTGTCGAGCAGGATATTCACGCGATTCCAGTTTTCTTCTTGATCGCCCTGCACCAAATCGCTTGGCTGCAGAACATCGCCGGAACCCAAGCCTTGCGCAACGAAAGGCGACGCTTTTGGCATGTGCTGCAGCATCACACCGCCGCCGCGCCAGCGTTCATCCGACCCCTCTTCGGTCGACAAACCAAAGCTAAGCGAGAACCGCGTGGGCAACTGTTCGGACTGCGCAAAATACGCCTCGGCACAAGAGGCCAAAGACCCACCCGCCAAGGGCGTAATACCTTGGTACGGTGTCATCCCCTTGCCCTGATCAATCATGATCGCGAAATAGCCTTCGCCCACCTGTTCAAACGGCGCTCCTTCTGACAAGCGGTCTGCATCATAGCTTGCATAGGCTCTAACACGGGCCGGTGCGCCCTCTTCTTCGGGGCCATAGTAGTCGGTGGCGATCATGCGCACGGCACCTTTGGACTGAACCTGCAGTTGCAGTTTCCAACGCAACTTGACCGTTTGGCCGATCAGCGCAGTCAGCAAAGCCATCTCAGCGACCAGCGCTTCGACTTGTGGTGGATAGTCGTGCTGCTTGAGGATACCATTCAAAGCGCCATCCAAACGGGCCACGCGGCCGCGCATGTCGCTGGCATCAAGCTGGAACGGCAAGACGGTATCGTCCCATGCGATCTGTTGTCCGAGTGTCATTGGGGTTTCCTTAGCCTTAATGGATTGGCATACCGCGTCCATATAGGGGCCTCAAGCCCGATAAAAAGAGGAGACGGCAGAATGATACCGCGGGTCGGATATGCTCCAGACGCAACCCAGCGCTATACACCCCGCCCGGGCGCGTATGCGATTTTGCCCTTAGGGAGCGGGTTTTTGCTCACCATGCAAATCGCCGATGCGGTTGATATTCAGTTGCCCGGTGGTGGTATCGATGCCGGTGAAAGCCCCTTGCGTGCGCTGCACCGTGAAGTGCTAGAAGAAACCGGTTGGCGGATCGCCACACCACGCCGGTTGGGGGCCTTCCGTCGTTTTGTTTTCATGCCAGAGTATAATCTTTGGGCCGAGAAAATATGCCATGTCTACTGCGCACGCCCAGTGCGCCAGATCGCTGACCCGATTGAACCGGACCATGAAACACTGGTTTTGCCATCAGCAGAGGCGTTGCAATCGCTCGGAAACGACGGAGACAGGTTATACCTGAGGCGTTATCTTTCGTTCGTCTGAGGCTGGAATTCAAAGAGGACGCCCGAGATATCGTCGGGAAAATCCGCCGTCCCCGCGAATTCGCACAGCTTCCAGATCAACGATTCAAAGAGGTCAGAACCTGTGGCGTCGGCAAGGCTGTGCATCAGATCCTCCAATCCCGTTTCGCCCAGCAAGTCATCATTGGCATTCGGGCATTCGGTGACACCATCAGACAGAATCACCAGCCGGTCACCGGGGAAAAGCTGCATCTCGAACTCGCCAAAGGCTGCTCCTGACATCAACCCGACGGGAAATCCGCCTGATCCGTTCTGCTCAATCGTACCATCCTTGCGTTGTATTAAAGGATGGGGGTGACCAGCTTGGGCCGCTTTCACCAAACCGGTTTCCAAATTCACATCAGCCAACATCAGCGTGAAATAATGCTCGGTCTCCATTTCATCCAGCACCAGTTCGTTCAGCGTCTCGATAGCGGCACCTAACGGGCGGATGCGGTACGTCCCGTTTTCACATTTCTCAAGCGCGATGTTCTGATCCCGCGCACTGCCCGATAAATATCCGGCCAGCCGCGCCGTCATAAGCGCCGAACTGACGCCATGACCAGACACATCAAGCGAATATAGCCCCAAGTGGCCTTCGCCAGCCTCAAAATAGCCCACCAGATCGCCGCCAACGTGGCCGCTGGATCGCAGCAACAAAGACAGATCACTGTCACCGATTTGTCTAAACTGCTCGGGCACCAGCGACTGCTGTAATATCTTCGCCTCTTTCAGATCGCTATCGAGCGAATCATACAGGCGCTGCAATTCCTTAAGCGTGTCGCCGATCATTTCGTTCTTTTGCTTCAACTCCCGCTGCATCTTGAGAATACGTTCACCCGCCGTGATCCGCGCGCGCAGCTCGTTTCCGTTCACCGGTTTCGTCAGAAAATCATCGGCACCAGCATCCAGCCCTTCAGCCACGTCATTCTTTTCGCTCTTGGACGTCAAGAGAATGAAATAGCCATAACTATCTGGCGTCAACGCACGGAATTCCTTACAAAATTCCAGCCCGCTCATGCCCGGCATGATCCAGTCACTGACCACAATATCGGGCCGATGTTCGGCACAAATCTGCAAGGCAAAATCGCCACTGTCTGCCTCGATCACGTCGTACCCCCAACGCATCAGCGAACTAGACAGGATTTTGCGCTGCAACCTGCTGTCGTCCACAACAAGAACGCGCCGCGAGAGGCCCTGTTCAGGCTCCGACGTATCGCGTGTTTTTAAGGATGGCAAACCGGGCATCTAAGACCTTTACTCTGGAATAGCCCAAGTCCGTACCGCATGAGCCTTAAGGTCTTATGAAAGCTAAAATGCGACTTAAAAAGCGATCACTCTCAACCCGAGATTAGGTTTTTGAGAGTACTCACAGCGTGCGTTTGGAAGGACTATAAGATGATCGATTGGAACCGTATCGCTGAATTACGAGACGAAGTTGGCCCCGAGGATTTTAAAGAAGTGGTGGAGCTTTTTCTTCAGGAAGTGGATCAAGAGATCGAAAGTATATCCTCGGCAACACACCGCGACGGACTGTCCGAAAAACTCCATTTCCTCAAAGGCAGCGCGCTCAGTTTGGGCTTCAACGAATTTTCCACTCTATGCGGAACAGGAGAAGCGGCATTGTCGTTGGATCCTGGGGCACCCTTTGATATTGATCTTTTGCACTCAATCTACAAAACGTCCCGCGACGCGTTTCTTACCGACCTGCCGACACGGTTCCCTAGCTAGAGCAACTTGTAAAAACGCTCGGGTCGCGCATCACCAAACCTATCAATGGCGCGCAATCGCAGATCCAACATTCCTTTGATCCACTTGTCGTGATCCCGCGCACGCGACTGGGCAAAGCGATGAAACATCTTGGTGGGGCAAGACTAGAAACCGGCCGGCGGTCATGGCGTCGAACGTAGCCGCCGCAACATCGTCCGCCGTCAACAAGGTGCCTGCATCAGATACGTCCGCTTCGGTCAGGCCAATCAGCGGTGTGGCCACATATTGCGGACAAACAAGGGTAAACTTAATCCCACTTGGGCCGTAGGTGATCGCCATCAATTCCGCAAAACTGACAGCTGCATGTTTGGTCGCCGAATAGGGCGCATCGCCAATCTGGTTCAACAGACCCGCAGCAGAAGCGATTGTCACGAAATGCCCCGACCCGCGCTGCGCCATATCGGGCAAAAGGGCGCGTGCCGCGTAAACATGCGCCATCACATTCACCGACCAGCACCGCGCCCAGTCAGCGTTGATACCAACCCCGTCAGTTCCGTCATCGTTGCTCAAAACTCCTGCATTAGAGACAAAGATGTCTACAGGACCTAGTTCTCTTTCAACAACAGAAAGCGCGTCCTTCAGCGACTGTTCGTCGGCAACATCACACCGCAGCGATAGATCCGGGTCTGTGCCAGATACCTCGCATCGGGCCGTATCCAGAACACAGGTTTTCGCGCCTAGCGATGCAAATCGACCGACAAACGCAGCACCAATGCCGCTCGCCCCGCCAGTGACAACGACTGTTTTACCCTCAAACGTCATTCGCCCTCAGATCACAAATTGCGCGAGTGTCTCGTCATTAGTGATGTCGGTATAGGTAAAACCCGCGTCATCAATGCGCTGGAACATCTTCTGAAAATTCGACGGATCGTCTGTCTCGATCCCGATCAGAACCGATCCGAAATTACGCGCGGACTTCTTCATATACTCGAACCGTGTGATGTTGTCGTGATCCCCCAGCATCTGTAGAAAATCCTTTAACGCACCGGGCCGTTGCGGCAGCCGCAAAATAAAGTACTTTTTCAACCCGGCATAGCGCTGCGCACGTTCTTTCACCTCGGGAAGGCGTTCAAAATCAAAGTTGCCGCCGGAAGCGATCGCAACAACGGTTTTGCCCTTAATCAGCTCCGAAATCTCGCCCAGCGCCTCAAGCGCCAGCGCGCCCGCTGGTTCAAGAACAACGCCTTCAACATTCAGCATCTCGATAATCGTGCCGCAAATGCGGTCCTCAGAGAGGTTGATAATATCCTGTGGTGCCACATCGGACAGCCGCGCAAAAGTACGCGCACCGATCTTGGCCACAGCTGCACCGTCCACAAAACTGTTAATCGGGGACACATCAACGGGATGCCCTTCGGCCACCGCAGCGGCCAGGCTTTTGGCACCTGTTGGTTCTACAAATGTGTAATTCGTATCGGCCCCAAAATAGCTGCGTGTCCCAGCCGACAACCCGCCACCGCCGACAGGCAGCACAATGCGGTCCGGCGCATGGCCCAATTGTTCAAGGATTTCTGACGCGACAGAGGCTTGTCCTTCGATTACGTCTTCATCATCGAACGGCGACAGGAAATGTGCGTGTTTTTCTGCGCAGAACTTTTGCGCCTCGGCCAATGTCTGGTCGAAATAATCCCCGATCAAGCGCACCTCAACATGGTCCCCGCCAAACATCTTGGTTTTCATCACCTTCTGCTCGGGCGTCGTGATCGGCATGAATACCACCCCATGCACGGCAAAATGCTTGCACATGAAGGCAACCCCCTGCGCATGGTTGCCGGCACTGGCACAGACAAACAAGTCACGGTCAGGAATAACTTTGCGCATCGCATTGAAGGCGCCACGCAGCTTGTAAGACCGTACCGGGCTTAAGTCTTCGCGCTTCAGCCAGACTTCCGCATCGTATTTCGCGCTGAGCAGCGCGTTGCGCATCAATGGCGTTTTCGGAAAAACGTGGCGCATTGCAGCGGTTGCAGCATCTGCACTTTGGCGGAACGGGGTGGTCATAGGGGCCTCGCGGGTTCAACCCTTTGTCGATACGCGTGGGGTCGCGTCAGGTCAACGCGAGGCTTCAATCTTGCCTGAGCCCGCAAAACCCGATAGGGCGCTTTGCAAATCTTAAAGGAAGCTCTCCATGTCCGCGCCTAAAAAAGTTGTGCTCGCCTATTCCGGTGGTCTTGATACGTCGATTATCCTCAAATGGCTGCAAACAGAGTACGGCTGCGAGGTTGTCACCTTTACCGCCGATCTGGGCCAGGGCGAAGAACTGGAACCCGCCCGCGCCAAAGCGGAAATGATGGGTGCGACGGACATCTACATCGAAGACCTGCGCGAAGAGTTCGTGCGCGATTTCGTCTTTCCGATGTTCCGCGCGAATGCGGTCTACGAGGGGCTGTACCTTTTGGGAACCTCCATAGCGCGCCCGCTGATTTCCAAGCGGCTGGTCGAGATCGCAGAGGAAACCGGTGCGGATGCAGTGGCCCACGGCGCCACCGGTAAAGGCAACGATCAGGTTCGGTTCGAACTAGCGGCTTATGCGCTGAACCCTGATATTAAGGTGATCGCGCCTTGGCGGGAATGGGACTTGTCCAGTCGGACAAAGCTTATTGATTTTGCAGAGAAAAACCAGATTCCGATTGCGAAAGACAAGCGCGGCGAAGCACCGTTTTCAGTAGACGCGAACCTGCTGCACACCTCATCCGAGGGTAAAGTGCTCGAAGATCCAGCCGTGGATGCACCCGACTATGTCTACCAGCGCACAGTCAACCCAGAGGATGCGCCCGACACCCCCGAGTACGTCGAAATCGGTTTTGAAAAAGGCGACGCAGTCAGCATCAATGGCGAGGCGATGTCGCCGGCCACCATCCTGACCAAGCTGAACGAATTGGGCGGCAAACACGGATGCGGGCGGCTTGACCTTGTTGAAGGGCGCTTTGTAGGCATGAAATCACGCGGCATCTACGAAACACCCGGCGGCACGCTATTGCTTGAAGCGCACCGCGCCATCGAATCCATCACGCTGGACCGTGGTGCGATGCACCTCAAGGACGAGCTGATGCCACGCTATGCCGAACTGATCTATAACGGCTTCTGGTTCAGCCCCGAACGGACGATGCTGCAAGCGGCCATCGACGCAAGCCAGACGCATGTGACAGGCGTTGTGCGTCTGAAACTGTACAAAGGCCACGTGCGTACTGTGGGCCGTTGGTCGGATCATTCGCTTTATTCTGAAGCACATGTGACGTTCGAGGATGACGCAGGCGCCTACGACCAGACAGATGCGGCGGGCTTTATCCAGTTGAACGCGCTGCGCCTGAAACTGCTGGCCGCGCGGGATCGTCGGCTGAAGTCAGACACATGAGCCTGAACGACATTGCTGCCCGCATCCAAAAAAATCTTGATAAGCGGCCGCTGGACAGCGCGCTCAAATTTGATTGTGGGCAGGACGGTACGCTGACGCTATCGGGCAGTCAGGCGATTGTCGGCGATCAGACCGCAGATTGCACAATCGGGATCAGTGCTGACAATTTAGAAAAGCTGATAGCGGGGAAACTGAACCCGATGACGGCTTTCGCGACCGGCAAGCTGAAAGTATCGGGTGACATGTCCGTTGCGCTAAAGCTCAGCAAGCTGTTGGGCTAAAGCTTATGCGCTGCGAGCCTTTCGTAATACGGCACCGCGCGCGCGCACAACTCGGCCAATCGCCCCTCTAATTCTGGCAAGTCGCCTTCTGCCCCAGCAAAGCCCGTGCTTCGGCGCACCGCGCCGTACCAATGCGCGGCCCAAACACCGTCTTCGACGCGCGGCCCTGCAGGCCATGCGAGCATCGCAGGGTCAAAGGGTAAATCCAACGCAGAACAGAGCCTACGCAGCGTCTTTTCCGGGTTTTCGCGAATATCAAAGCTATCTACAACCAACCCCCCGATCTGATCGTAAAGCGCCGCTTGCCGCGCGAAACCAATCTCGTCAAAGCTAACGTCCGGCCATTTGGCAGCATAGCTCGCGATCACCCGCGCGGGATGACGAATCAAATGAACATTCACACAATCTGCCGCCCACGCCATCGGGAACCCATCGGCCATGTGGTGCGGCATATGCTTCATATAAAGATGTGGCGTGGATGTCGGGGCAAGGCAGGCACGGGCCACAGCGTCAGGGTCCGTTTCATGCGCCGCCAGAATCTCGGCACGCATAGGGTGATCCTTGCCAGAGGACGCTAGAAACGGTGCGTAGAACGGTTCGTCCATCACCGTAAAGTCCGACCTTGCGCCGAAACTGTACATCATCGCGGTGGATAGATTACGTGGCCCCGACCACATCGCGATTCGCATTATCGTTTCCGCCAAAGAATTGTTTCACATGCCATCAAGCAGCCCTGCCGATTTGTTTCAATTTACGATAAAAAGCCCGATCTGCCCTGCCAAGGCGTAAACTGTCTTCACCAGCGCGTGAGAACAGGCCAACCCTGATTGCTTCAAACGCGGGATATCGGCACGCTATCGTCAAAAGGAGCATCGTTATGACCCGAATTTACACGCTGAAATCACTCGCACTCGCCTTTTTCATCACGCTCGGCATCTGCGCGCAGGTCGGCAAGGCCAAGGCCGCTGATCTGGAAACGATTACTGTGGCTGGCGGGTGTTTCTGGTGCGTCGAATCGGATTTTGAACGCGTGAACGGGGTGAAAGAGGCAGTTTCCGGTTTTATCGGGGGGACCGTCGCCAACCCGACGTACAAGCAAGTGGTGAAAGGCGATACAGGCCATTACGAGGCTGTGCAGATCACCTTTGACCCCGATGTTGTCAGCATCGACCGGCTTTATGACATGTTTTTCCGCTCGGTTGATCCGACCAATTCAGGCGGCCAGTTCTGTGATCGCGGCGATACCTACCGCACCGCCATTTTCCCGTCAGATCTCGCACAGGCGGATGCAGCCAAGCAGGCAAAGGCCAAAGCTCAGGCCGAATTGGGCGCGCCGATTGTGACACCGATCCTGAACGCCAGCGATTTCTATCCGGCAGAGGCCTACCATCAGGATTACTACAAAGGCACACAACTTGTGTTGACGCGGTTCGGGCCCAAACGTCAGTCTTCCGCGTATAAAGCCTATCGCAAGGCTTGCGGTCGCGACGCCCGTGTCAAAGAACTATGGGGGGATGCGGCACCCTTCGTGGGCGGTTAACCCAAACGCTGGTCCTGAAGCTCTCGAAGGTCGGGAATGACATCCGCGGTTCCGACCCGTGTGACCATCAGTGCAGCTGCGCGTATGGCCTGATCCATAGCCTGCGCCATCGGCATACTACGGTCCAGGCCTGCAATCAGAAAACCGGTGAACGTATCACCCGCACCCGTTGTATCAACCGGCGTGACCTTTACAGCCGGAAAATCAAGCGGCTCTGCTCCCTTTGAATACCACGTCACACCATCAGCACCCTTGGTGACAACAATGTCGTTTATCGGCAAATCACCAATTTTAGTGTCTAATTCTGCCACCAACTGGGCTGATTCCACAGCGTTTAGCACCAGCAAATCCACATGCTCCATAACGGCGCGCACTGATGCTGCATCAAAAGGGGCCGCCGCATAAATCACCCGAAGTCCCAGCGATTTTGCCATCTGTGCTGCATAGGCCTGACCGTTGGTTTCATTCTGCGTCACGAAACTGTCGCCCGGCGATGCTTCGGACAAGGCGGCGCCGATCGTCGCTTCGGAAATCGCGCTGTTGGCACCGGTAAAAAGCACTATGCTGTTCTCGCCGTTGTCATCCACACAGATGTTCGCGTGCCCCGTCGGGGTTGTGACATGCGCGATGTGGCGTGTGTCGACCCCGTATTCCATCATCCGATCCGACGCCCAGCGCCCGTCAGGCCCAACGGCACCGATGTGCACCACACGCGCCGCTGCACGCGCCGCCGCTACCGACATATTGGCCCCTTTGCCACCTAACCCTTGGGTCAATTCCGTCGCTGCAAGCGTTTCACCCGCCCCAACCAGATGTGGCACGCGGTAGACATTATCAGCATTGATCGACCCGAGGTTATAGATCGTCATCAGCCGACCTTGCAGGCAGCCAGAACCGCCATATTCAGAATATCATTCGCCGTGGACGTGGTTGAACAAATCTGGATAGAGCGATCGACACCCGCCAGAATGGGCCCAATCACGGTCGCACCCGCCATTTCCTGCATCAGTTTCACCGAAATGCTGGCCGAATGACGCGCTGGTACAACCAGAATGTTCGCAGGCCCGGTAAGGCGTGAAAACGGGTAATTCGCCTGTGCCACCGGGTTCAACGCCACATCAACGGTCATTTCACCTTCGTATTCGAAATCGACACCGCGCGCGTCCAGAACATCGGCCGCGCGCGCCATCTTGGTCGCACGCTCCGACACCGGATACCCAAAGGTCGAAAAGCTCACGAAAGCAACGCGCGGTTCCAGACCCATATTCTTGGCCACGGTCGCACCGCGTTCGGCGATGTTGGCAAGGTCTTCTTCGTCTGGCCATTCATGCACAAGCGTATCAGCAATGAACACGATCCGACCCTTGTTGACCAAGGCGGTAATGCCCGCAGCACCATTGATAATGTCAGCGTCAAAGACGTGATTGATCCGGTCCATGATATGCGCCGATTTGCGCGTGGCACCTGTGACCAAACCGTCGCCATGCCCATGTGCCAGCATCAAAGCCGAAAACACATGCCGGTCGCGCGCGGCCAAACGGTGGATATCTTGCGCGTCAAAACCCCCACGTTTGAGCCTGTTATAAAGAAAATCCTTATATACATCGAGATGCGTTGTATTAGCCGCATTTACGATCTCGATCTCGCGGTGGGCGTCGGTCATGCCTGCTTGATCCAGCTTTTCGCGCACGTCTTCTTTGCGACCCACAACCAGCGCCTGCCCCAAACCGGACCGTTGATAGGTGACCGCCGCCCGCAATACGCGCGGATCATCGCCTTCTGCAAAGATCATACGCGCCTGATTTGCGCGGGCACGGGCGTTAATGCCGCGCAGAATGCTGGCCGTCGGATCCATCCGTGTTTTCAGCGACAGCTCATAGGCTTCCATGTCGATGATCGGACGCCGTGCCGCCCCGGTATCCATACCAGCCTTTGCGACGGCAGGCGGAATACGGTGGATCAAACGCGGATCAAACGGCGTCGGGATGATGTAATCCCGCCCGAAGGTAAGGTTTTTGCCGTAAGCCAGCCCAACCTCATCGGGCACGTCTTCGCGCGCTAATGCTGCCAAAGCATGGGCGCAGGCGATCTTCATTTCATCGTTGATAGCGCGCGCATTAATATCCAGCGCACCCCGGAACAAGTACGGAAAGCCCAACACGTTATTGACCTGATTAGGATAATCACTGCGCCCTGTGGCGACGATCGCATCCGCGCGCACCGCATGTGCTTCTTCAGGCGTAATTTCAGGATCAGGGTTCGCCATCGCGAAAATCACTGGATCGTCTGCCATGCTTGCAACCATCTGATCCGTCACAGCGCCCTTGACCGACACGCCCAAAAACACATCCGCATTCTTCATAGCGTCTTCCAGCGACCGCGCCTCGGTCTGAACCGCATGACCGGATTTCCACTGGTTCATACCTTCGGTCCGGCCCTGATAAATCACGCCCTTGGTATCACACATGATGCAATTCTGATGCCGCGCACCCATCGCCTTAAGCAGTTCAAGACAAGCGATACCCGCAGCACCGGCTCCATTCAGCACAATTTTAACGTCTTCGATTTTTTTGCCCGACAAATGCAACGCATTGATAAGCCCCGCTGCACAAATCACCGCCGTACCGTGCTGATCGTCATGGAAAACGGGAATGTCCATTTCCTCTTTGAGACGCTGCTCGATAATAAAACATTCCGGCGCTTTGATATCCTCAAGGTTTATACCCCCAAAGGTAGGCCCCATCAGCTTGACTGCATTAATGAACGCATCCGTATCTTCGGTGTCTAGCTCAATATCGATGGAATTTACATCAGCGAACCGCTTAAACAAAACCGCCTTGCCTTCCATTACCGGCTTGGACGCCAAAGCACCCAGATTACCCAACCCCAAAACCGCTGTCCCGTTCGAGATCACAGCAACCAAATTGCCCTTGTTGGTATAGTCATAAGCTGTTTCAGGGTTTTCCGCGATCGCCTCGCAGGGCACCGCAACACCGGGCGAATAAGCAAGGCTCAGATCGCGTTGCGTCGTCATTGGCACGGTGGCAGTGATTTCAAACTTGCCCGGCGTTGGTTCTAAATGGAACGCAAGCGCCTCTTCGGCCGTAACACGGGTTTTTGACATCGAAGCGTTCCTTCCTGAACTTTTAAGCCCTCCATCTTTAGCCCAAGCCATCCAGCGCCTCAACCTGTCGGCTTTAGGGCTTTTACCCCGTGCCGCGCATTTGTAAGGTCGGCCAAACTGCCGGGGGGCCACACATGACCGTCACGCCGATGATGGCGCAATATCTTGAACTGAAAGCCGATTACGCGGACGCATTGCTGTTCTACCGCATGGGCGATTTTTACGAGATGTTCTTTGACGATGCTGTCGCCGCTGCCGAAGCGCTGGACATCGCACTGACCAAGCGCGGAAAACACGATGGCGCGGACATTCCGATGTGCGGTGTTCCCGTTCATGCCGCCGAAGGCTACCTGTTGACACTCATCCGCAAAGGGTTTCGCGTGGCCGTATGTGAACAGATGGAAAGCCCCGCCGAAGCCAGGAAAAGAGGCTCAAAATCCGTCGTAAAGCGCGATGTGGTCCGATTGGTGACCCCGGGGACCCTGACCGAAGAGGCGCTGTTAGAAGCGCGACGCAACAACTATCTTGCGGCTTTTGCCCGCATCCGCGATGCCAAAGCGCTCGCGTGGGTGGATATCTCAACCGGTGCGTTCCACGTCATGCCCCTGGCTTCGGTAAAACTGGGTCCCGAACTTGCCCGCCTCGCACCGTCCGAGCTCATTTGTTCTGAAGGACACGCAGAAGACCTGCGCGAACTGGTCGAGGATTTCGGCATCTCTCTCACCGACCTGGCCCGCTCTGCCTTTGACAGCACATCCGGGGAAAAGCGTATCTGCGATCTCTTTGGCGTTGAAACACTTGACGCCTACGGCACATTCACACGCGCCGAAGTCTCCGCGATGGGCGGGATCATCCAGTACCTCGAGATTACGCAAAAGGGGAAACTCCCCCTGTTGCGCCCACCTCAAACTGAGAGTGAAAACCAGACTGTTCAGATCGACGCCGCAACGCGCCGCAACCTCGAACTGACCCAAGCGCTGTCGGGCGGTCGCGCGGGGTCATTACTGTCTGTCGTCGATAGAACGGTCACCGCCGCCGGTGCGCGACTTCTGGCCCATAGATTGTCAAGCCCATCGCGCAATCTTGAAATCACCACCGCGCGTCTTGATGCTGTGTCATTCGCACAAAACGATATGCGCCTGCGCCATGACATTCGCGATGCGCTGCGCAAAGTGCCGGACCTTGATCGCGCCCTGTCACGGCTATCGCTCGACCGGGGCGGCCCCCGCGATCTGGCGGCGATCAGAAATGGTCTCGTCCAATCGGCACTGCTGCATGACACACTCGTGTGCCACGAGCTACCCGATCTGATACGCATGTCCGCAGAAGATCTCACCGGCCACGATGATCTGATCGAGCTGCTGGAAACAACACTTATCGCAGAACCGCCACTTATGGCGCGTGATGGTGGGTTCATTGCTCCTGACCACGATGAAAATCTCGATGAAGCGCGTAAACTGCGTGACGAAGGCCGTAGCGTTATCGCCCAGATGCAGCAGGAATTCGTCTCTAACACGGGCATTTCATCCCTTAAAATCAAACACAACAACGTTCTGGGCTACTTCATAGAAACCACCGCAACCCACGCAGAAAAGATGATGTCAGCACCCCTGTCCGACACGTTCATCCACCGCCAGACCACGGCAAATCAGGTGCGCTTTACAACCGTTGAGCTGTCTGAGTTGGAAACCAAGATCATAAACGCCGGCGCACGTGCCATCGAAATCGAAAAACGCCTGTTCGAAATGCTGCAAAAAAAGATCATAGAGGCCGCAGCTAGCATCGCCCAAACAGCCACCGCCCTAGCCGAAATTGACCTCAGCTTTGCTCTTGCGGAACGCGCCGCCACAGGCAACTGGACAAGACCGACAGTGGACCGGTCACGCGCGTTCAAAATTGAAAGCGGCAGGCACCCCGTTGTCGAACACGCCTTACAGCAAAACGCAGGCGAGCCTTTCATCGCAAATGACTGCGACCTAAGCGCCGAAGACGACACCGCACATATATATCTGCTGACCGGCCCGAATATGGCCGGTAAATCAACGTACCTCAGACAAAACGCAATCATTGCCCTGCTCGCCCAAATGGGCAGCTTCGTCCCCGCAGCCTCCGCCCATATCGGGCTCATCAGCCAACTCTTCAGCCGCGTAGGGGCTTCTGATGATCTCGCGCGTGGGCGCTCCACCTTTATGGTCGAAATGGTGGAAACCGCCGCAATTCTCAATCAGGCAGATGACCGCGCGCTGGTTATCCTCGATGAAATCGGGCGCGGCACCGCAACATATGACGGACTTTCCATCGCTTGGGCCACACTTGAACACCTGCACGACGTCAACAAAAGCCGCGCGCTGTTCGCCACCCATTACCACGAAATGACCGCCCTCGCCGGAAAGCTGGACGGCGTGGAAAACGCAACTGTGTCCGTCAAGGAATGGAATGGCGAAGTTATCTTCCTGCATGAAGTCAAAAAGGGTGCCGCCGACCGCTCGTACGGCGTTCAAGTCGCCCAACTGGCAGGCCTGCCTCCAGCCGTTATCGCCCGCGCCCGCATCGTGCTCGAAGCTTTGGAAAAGGGCGAACGCGAAGGCGGCGCTACTCAAAAAACCTTGATAGATGATTTGCCACTCTTCGCTGCATCACCACCACCAGCACCACTTCCCCCACAATCAACCGCGCTTCAAGACCGTCTCGCAGACATCCACCCGGACGAGCTTACTCCGAAAGAAGCACTCGACCTGCTCTACCAACTAAAAGAAGCGGCCAAATCCTGACCGCTTCCCTCAAGCTTCCCCGTCATCTTGCCAAATAAACTCTCGCCGAAGGCAAAAAGTCTCTGTCAGTGCTACGATGCGGGCATAGATGAAACACCAACCTGCGCGGGTCGCAACAACCTGTCGTGCAGCATGAACCCTTCAGCAGCGACCTGAATAATATCTCCAGCTTTCGTGCCGGGCACTGGCGCTTCGAACATGGCCTGGTGATGTTGCGGATCAAACCGGTCACCGACTTCAGGCGCAATCACTTCGATGCCGTGTTTTTTGAACACGCTCAGCAATTCTCGCATCGTAAGTTCTATGCCTTCAATCAAAGCAGCGTTTGTCTCTCTCTGCTCCTCGGTCACCGTTTCCAGCGCGCGTTTCATATTATCATAAACAGGCAACATATCCCGCGACAGCTTCGATCCGCCGTAATTCTCGGCTTCGCGACGATCTCTGTCAGACCGCTTGCGCGCATTTTCAGCATCCGCCAGCGCCCGCATGAATCGGTCTTTCAGCTCATCCCTTTCGGCGCGCAACTGTTCGACCTCAAGCGCTTCGTCATCGATTTCTTCCATTTCGTCTGCAAAGGCTTCTGCCTCCGCATCTTCAACGTCATCCAGGAAATCATCATTCTTAGGTTCTGCCATTTTAACCCTCTAACTCCGATCGGACACCAGCTTGCCCACCAGTTGCGCCGTGTAGCTCACAATCGGAACGATACGGCCGTAATTCAGTCTTGTCGGACCAATGACACCCACGGCACCAATGATCTTTCGATCTGCGTTCATATATGGGGAAACCACCAGAGAGGAACCCGAAAGTGAAAAAAGTTTGTTCTCGGAACCAATAAAAATGCGTACTCCGTCGCCCTCTTCGGCCAACTCGAGGAATTCGGCGATATCGCGTTTGCGTTCGAGGTCGTCAAAAAGCTGTCGAATACGCTCCAGATCTTCGGTTTCGCCCTCGTCGCTCAGCAAATTAGACCGGCCGCGCACAATAAGCCGTTCGATCTGATCGCCCTCGCCTTCCCAAACCGCCAGACCGCTATCAACCAGGTCACGTGCAAGCGAATCAATTTCCTGCCGCCGCTTGGATATTTCCACTTTCATCGCGCCATGCAGCTCGCTAAGCGTTCTGCCTTCGATAAGCGAGTTCAGGAAATTCGCAGCTTCGCGCATTGAACTGGGTGTTTGACCGGGCGGTGGCGCGAACAGACGGTTTTCCACATGCCCGTCTGCAAACACCAGCACGACCAAGGCACGGTCGGGTGACAGGGATACAAACTCGATATGCTTGATTGGCGCTTCATGCTTGGGGGTCATTACCAATGACGCCCCATGCGTCACACCGGATAACGCCGAGCCCACACGGTCCAGCAGCCCGCTGACGTCATCAGAATTTGATACCATGGTTGCATCAATCCGCTCGCGGTCGGTCTCATTCGGGTCGCCAATCTCAAGCAACCCATCGACAAACATGCGCAAACCCAACTGCGTCGGCACACGGCCGGCGCTGACGTGCGGGCTATCCAGCAGACCCAGAAACTCCAGATCCTGCATCACGTTCCGAATGGTGGCCGCACTTACCTTTTCGCTGAAATCGCGCGTCAGGGTCCGCGACCCCACAGGTATCCCGTCCTCCAAATATCCTTCGACAACCCGTCGAAACACTTCGCGCGAGCGGTTATTCATCTCTCCGATGATATTTGGTACGTCGTTCATGTTAGATTCCTACATCGCACCTGATAAAAGCACAGTTCTGGCAGAATTCAATCGGGGTTGCATCCTCACCTCTCCCCCCTGTACCTGTTTGTCGCACATAAAAAAGGAAATAATATGCGCCCCTCTGGTCGACAACTCAACGAAATGCGCGCTGTTTCTATCGAAACAGGGTTTACGAAACATGCCGAAGGGTCGGCGTTGATCAAAATCGGTGACACCCATGTGCTGTGTACCGCAACAATCGAAGACCGTGTGCCCCCGTTCATCAAGGGATCAGGGCTGGGTTGGGTCACCGCAGAATACGGCATGCTGCCACGCGCCACGAACACACGGATGCGTCGTGAAGCGGCATCCGGCAAACAGGGCGGCAGAACTGTCGAAATCCAGCGTCTGATAGGGAGATCCCTGCGCGCAGGCGTTGACCGGGTCGCTTTGGGCGAGCGTCAAATCACCGTAGATTGTGATGTCTTACAAGCTGATGGCGGGACGCGCTGCGCGTCCATCACCGGCGGGTGGGTCGCGCTTCGCCTTGCGGTGAATAAGCTGATGAAGGCGGGAGATGTGATTACCGATCCGCTTGTTGATCCGGTCGCCGCGATCAGCTGCGGCATTTACGCAGGCCAACCCGTGATGGACCTCGACTACCCCGAAGATTCAGAGGCGGGCGTAGACGGAAACTTCATTATGACAGGCTCTAAACGGCTGATTGAGGTCCAGATGAGCGCCGAAGGCTCTACCTATTCGCGCGACCAGATGAATGCTCTTATGGATCTCGCTGAAAAAGGTATCGGCGAACTGGTCACTGCACAGAAAGCCGCCACCACATGACACGCAAGTTCGACGGCGCCCGGATCCTTATCGCCACGCATAACGCAGGCAAGCTGGAAGAAATGCAGCAACTATTCGCCCCGCATGGCGTTCAAGTGGTGGGCGCCGCCGAACTTAAACTGTCCGAGCCTGAAGAAACCGAAACTACCTTCGTCGGCAATGCGCGGATTAAGGCGCAGGCGGCGGTTAAGGCGACCGGCTTACCTGCGCTCGCTGACGATTCTGGTATTGAAGTGCAAGCGCTGGATGATGCGCCCGGCGTATATACCGCCGATTGGGCCGAAACGCCGAACGGTCGCGATTTTGTCATGGCGATGACCAAGACGCACGACAGGCTTGAGGCGGTGAACGCCCCGCATCCCCGCCGTGCCCGTTTTCGCGCAACCCTCGTGCTGGCATGGCCCGACGGTCATGAAGAAGTTTTCGAAGGACGCGTCAATGGCACGCTCGTTTGGCCCATGCGCGGCACCATCGGCCACGGCTATGACCCGATGTTTCAACCCGACGGCTACGACATCACCTTCGCTGAAATGGACCCGGCTGAGAAAAACCAGGTCAGCCACCGTGCGGATGCCTTCGCAAAACTGATCGCTGGCTGCTTTGGATGACGATTGGCGTCAGGGCGGCTTTGGCCTCTATATTCATTGGCCGTTCTGCGAAGCCAAATGCCCCTACTGTGACTTTAACAGCCATGTTTCACGCCAGATCGACCAAAAAGCGTGGCGCGACGCCTATTTGACAGAATTGCAGCGCACGGCGGCTGAAACACCAGATCGGGTACTTGGTTCTGTTTTCTTTGGCGGCGGCACGCCCAGCTTGATGGACCCAGATGTAGTTGCGGATGTGATTTCCGAAATCCGCCGCCTTTGGCCAACCGCCAACGATTTGGAAATCACGCTGGAAGCGAACCCCGGATCAGTCGAGGCCGCACGCTTCAACGCGTATCGTCAAGCCGGGGTCAACCGCATCTCGATGGGCGTGCAAGCACTGAACGACACAGATTTGAAACGACTTGGGCGCATCCATTCCACGGCAGAGGCGATGATCGCTTTTGACATTGCGCGTTCAACCTTTGAACGCGTCAGTTTCGACCTGATCTATGCGCGACAGGGCCAGACGCTAAAGGACTGGGAGAGTGAACTGCAGCAAGCGCTAGATATGGCTGTTGATCATTTATCGCTCTACCAACTGACAATCGAACAAGGCACTGCATTTGGCGATCGCTATAACGCGGGCAAGTTGCGCGATCTGCCGGATGAAGACCTGAGCGCTGATCTATACGCGATGACCCAGGATATCTGCGGTGCTGCGGGTATGCCGTCTTACGAGGTGTCGAACCACGCGCGCGATGGCGCGCAATCACGACACAACCTGATCTATTGGCGGTACGGCGATTACGCGGGCATCGGTCCGGGTGCGCATGGTCGGGTGACAATTGATGGAACACGCTGGGCAACCGAGGCGTATTCCAATCCAACGCGCTGGCTATCTGCTGTGGCGACTGTTGATACAGAAAAACCGCGTGCTGCCTTGACCCGAGAAGATCAAGCACAAGAGTTCCTGTTGATGGGCTTGCGCCTGAAAGAGGGAATAAACCTGTCACGATACGCAGAAATCAGCGGTCAGCCCCTATCTGCACCAGCCATCCAAGAACTTGTCGATCTAGAGATGATCAAACAGGTCGAAGACAGAATAACTGTTTCAAATCAAGGGTTTATGGTTCTAAACGCGGTTATTTCCCGACTGCTTGGCGCCTAAGATCCGCTAAGGATTCGGCAAAGCTCATCCAGCTCTTCCAGGCTCTTGTAGTGTAGGGTCATCTGGCCTTGTTCCTGCCCGGGCTTGTGGTTCAAACTTACCTTCATGCCCAATGTCGCCGACAGATCACCTTCAAGCGCTTTAGTGTCTGCGTCCTTCTCGGGGCTGGGCGCTTTGGATTTTGAGGTCTTGTTTGTATCGTCCGGGCGTTCGCTTTTCACCAAAGCCTCTGCCGCGCGGACGGACAGTCCCCCTTTGACAATTTTTTGCGCCAGAGCCAACGGGTCTTCGGCTGGAATCAGCGCACGGGCATGTCCTGCGCTCAAATCACCACGCCGCAACATCTCAAGCACTTCATCGGGCAAGTTAAGCAAACGCAGCAGGTTTGCGATATGGCTGCGGCTTTTTCCCAAAGCTTCCGCCATCTTTTCTTGCGTATGACCAAACCGGTCCATCAACTGCCGATAGCCTGCCGCCTCTTCCACTGGATTCAGATCAGCACGCTGGATGTTTTCAATGATCGCAACTTCAAGAACTTCAACATCCGTGAATTCGCGCACGACAACGGGCAACTCGTGCAGTTGCGCCCGCTGCGCGGCACGCCAGCGACGTTCACCCGCGACAATCTCATACTGGTCACCGCCAACCGCACGTACAATCAAAGGCTGGATCACACCCTTTTCCTTGATCGAGGCTGTCAAATCATCCAGATCACTATCCTCAAACCGTTTGCGAGGCTGATCGGGGTTTGGCGAAATCTGTTCAATCGGCAACGTACGGTCAGCAGACGCGGGACCCGTGCTCACCACTGCTTCAGTTTCAGCAACATCCGACATCAAGGCGGACAATCCGCGCCCCAATCCCCTTTTGCGATCACTTCCAGCCATTCTCGCCCCCTCAAGCAACTTTCAATTTATTTTTCTGTAGCAGTTCGCGCGCCAAAGCACGATATGCCTGTGCGCCCTTCGATCCAGTGTCATAGGTCAGAACAGGCATCGCAAATGAAGGTGCCTCGCTCACCCGAACATTCCGGGGAATATGCGTTTCAAAAACCAGTTCACCCAAGTTCGCCCGCGCATCCTGTTCCACCTGCAATGACAGGTTATTCCGCGCATCATACATTGTCAGCAGA
The DNA here is from genome assembly GCA_963796445.1 of uncultured Alphaproteobacteria bacterium. Classification (GTDB taxonomy): domain Bacteria; phylum Pseudomonadota; class Alphaproteobacteria; order Rhodobacterales; family Rhodobacteraceae; genus Roseobacter. Next base: position 339,597 of record CAWCLQ010000004.1, read on the forward strand.
ACGCCTTCGATCCGAAGATCCTTGTTCCCTGCTTGGCGCACTTCCCGAATGGTAATCATCAATTGTGATAGCCCTTCAAGCGCAAAAAACTCGCTTTGCAACGGCACGAGCACGGAATGCGCGGCAATCATTGCATTGACCGTCAACAGGTTCAGGGATGGCGGGCAATCAATCAGAATGTAATCAAGATTGAACTGGTCCATCTGTGTCTGGCGCAGCGCATCATGAAGTAGAAAGCTCCGTTTTTCGTTGGACATAAGCTCAAGATCAGCAGAGCTTAGATCAACCGTTGCAGGCACAATCAACAACCCCGGCGTGACTGTCGGTAAAATAACGGATTTGAGGTCAATATCCTCAAGAAGCAGTTCATATGTGGTAAATGTACGGTCTTCAACCTCAATACCAAGCCCTGTTGACGCGTTTCCCTGAGGATCAAGATCAACCACCAGCACGCGCTGGCCCGCTTCTGCCAAGGCTGCAGCCAGATTGATCGTTGTTGTTGTTTTGCCTACGCCACCTTTTTGATTGGCAACCGCAATAATTCTGGGGCCTTCCGGACGCGACAAGTCAGACACGTTCAATATCCTTTATTTCCAGTATAGCTGCCGATGGGCTTGTTTTGCTTTGATGCGCCCTCAGGTCAAAAGACCACGTTTTCCGGGCGATTTCCACTTCATTTTCCCATGTAGCACCCTTTAAAAAGAAGCATGCACCTTCTTTTGCCAAATGCAGATGCGCAAAGCCCAAAAGCTGGTCAAGATCCGATAGCGCACGCGCGGACAGGACATCTGCATAAAAGGGGATCGGTATCCTCGACACGCGTTGAAAGCACGTCGGCATTAAGAGAGAGCTCTCGAACAACCGTCCGCAGAAATGCCGCCTTACGCTGATCACTTTCAACCATGGTGGTTTTGCGATCTGGTAGAGTTTTTTTCGCCATGATGGCAACCACCAAAGCCGGAAAGCCGCCACCACTACCAATATCAACCCAATTCAACCCATTTCCCGAAATCGGGACAATTTGCGCTGAATCCCAAATATGTCGCTCCCAAAGTGTCTTAATGCTAGCTTTTGAAACAAGGTTGATTTTAGAATTCCACTTGATCAAAAGGTCATGGTAACGCTTCAGATCTTCAATTGTTTCACGTGAAACATCCAAGCCTTTCGGAATATGCTCCATCAAGCAGATTTCTTTTTCTGCATCTGGCGAATTTTTGCCAGTATCAAAGTCAAAGCCGCAGGAGTCATGCCGTCAATCCGTCCAACTTGAGCCAGTGTAGCGGGTTTTACCGCGATTAGCTTTTGTTTAAGCTCGTTGGATAACCCCTCAAGCGACTCATATGGAAATCCAACCGGAATTGCTTGCGCCTCATCTTTCCGCATAAGATCGATATCTTTTTGCTGGCGTTGAATATAGTTCGCATACAACGCCTCGCGTTCCATTTGGCGCCTTACCTCAGGTGAAGTTGACGAAAAATCCTCATTCAACTGCAACATCTGCTCAAAAGTCACATCAGGAAATGCTAAAAGCTGCATCGCAGTGCGCCGTGATCCGTCCTGGTTTATACGAATACCGACAGATGCCGCTTGAGACGGCGTAAAGGTAGCGCTCTGCAGTGCACTGCGGGCAACATCCAAAGCCTCTGCCTTTTCTATATACAGTGATTTCCGCGCCGGGGAAACGCAGCCAATTTCCATCCCGACAGGTGTAAGGCGCTGATCGGCATTATCAGCCCGCAACGACAAACGGAATTCCGCGCGCGAGGTGAACATCCGGTAAGGCTCGGTCACACCACGCGTGGTCAGATCATCAATCATAACGCCGATATAGCTTTCGGATCTGGAAAACTGTACGGGACCCTCGTCCTGAACTCTTCTCGCGGCATTCAAGCCAGCAACCAAACCCTGCGCCGCTGCTTCTTCATATCCGGTCGTTCCGTTGATTTGACCGGCGAGATATAGGCCTGGGACTGTGCGAAGCTCCAAGTTTGCGTTCAAGGCGCGTGGGTCAACATAGTCATATTCAATTGCATAACCCGGCTGCAAAATCACTGCGTCTTCAAGACCATAAATAGAACGTACATAGTCCTCCTGCACGGATTCAGGTAAAGAGGTTGAAATACCGTTTGGATAAACCGTGTCCGTCGTAAGGCCTTCAGGTTCAAGGAAGACTTGATGCGAAGTCTTCTCAGCAAAGCGAACGATCTTATCCTCAATCGAAGGGCAATAACGCGGCCCAACACCGTCGATATGTCCGCCATACATCGCCGACCTTTCGAGGTTCTGACGAATGATATCATGTGTCTTTTCGTTGGTGTGCGTGATCCCACAGGACACCTGACGCGCAGATACACCCTTAGACATAAACGAAAACAGAGTTGGGTTTTCATCACCGGGTTGCGCTTCGAGCGCGTCCCACCGAATTGTTTTCCCATCTAACCGAGGCGGCGTTCCTGTCTTAAGTCGCCCTAGAGGCAAATCAAATGAGTCAATCCTATCTGCGAGACGAACTGAAGCTTTGTCACCCATCCGGCCTCCAGAGCGCGCAATATTGCCAATATGGATTACGCCTCGTAGGAAAGTGCCAGTTGTCAAAACAACACTTTGTGCTGGAATTTTCGTCCCCTCATCCAGAACAACGCCCGTGACAACTCCGCCGGATGTCATAAAATCAACTGCTTCACCCAGAATAATATCCAGATTCGGCTGCGCCTTTGTGACTGCCAGCATCTCTCGTCGGTAAATTGCCCTGTCTGATTGGGCACGCGGCCCCTGCACTGCAGGACCCTTCCGGCGATTAAGTAACCGAAACTGGATACCGGAAACATCAGCAACCCGCGCCATGACACCGTCTAGCGCATCGATTTCCCGAACCAAATGCCCCTTACCCAGGCCACCAATTGCAGGATTGCATGACATAACGCCAATGCTATCCTCTGTCATCGTGATAAGACCTACCTGCACACCCATGCGCGCAGCGGCATGCGCCGCCTCAACGCCAGCATGACCACCCCCAATGACCAGAACGTCGTAATGTTTCACGTGAAACACTCCATCATTTGCCAAGACAAAAGCTCGAGAAAATCTCGTCCAGCAGGTTTTCTACGTCTATCCGCCCCAGCAAAGCTTCCAAAGCTCGAATCGCCGATCGTAATTCTTCTGATGCCATATCATAAAAATCCGGACCGCGAGCGGCTTGCTCTTGTGCTGCGGTTAAATCTTGCGATGCACGCAGCATTGCGGCGCGGTGGCGTTCATGCGCAGCCAGTCCAGCGTCGGCGGAGCGTATCTCAAGAGTACGCGTAATCGTTGAGATAAGCTCAGACACCCCTTCTCCTGTTTTACCGGATATTCCGCCTGCAGCTGTTGGGAATAAATCTGCTTTCGACTGCAAGCGGATGTCACCTTCTACAGCATCTAACAAATCTGGCGCACCGTCCATTTCTAGAAAAACCCGTAAATCTGCCTCGCGCGCGCGCGATATCGCACGCTCAATGCCAATAGTTTCAATTTCGTCCTCAGTTTCCCGGAGACCCGCTGTATCCAGAAACGTAACGGGTAGACCGTCAAGATCCATACGCACTTCGATTACATCGCGCGTCGTACCGGCAACCTCGGACGTGATAGCCGCGTCTCGACCAGCCAAACGGTTCAAAAGCGTTGATTTGCCCGCATTTGGCGCGCCCACTAAAGCGACTTCAAACCCCAGCCGGATACGTTCGGCTACGAACGATCCTGCGATCTCTTCCGCTATATCCGCAGACACGCCCTCCAATAGCTCTGAAACTTCTGGGGTTACATCAACGGGTACTTCTTCATCTGCAAAATCAATGGTCGCTTCAAGCAATGCAGCCGCGCGGATCAAATCCTTGCGCCACCGCTCTACGCGATCCCCCAAAGCACCCGACAGCACACGCACGGCCTGCTTTCGCTGCGCTTCTGTTTCGGCATCGATCAAATCAGCAAGGCCTTCCACCTGCGCGAGGTCGAGCTTTTCATTTTCCAAGGCACGACGCGTAAACTCTCCCGCTTCTGCAAGGCGCGCTTGATCGCTTTTCCCAAGCTCGGACAAAACTGAACGCACAACTGCGATACTGCCATGCACCTGAAATTCGACCACGTCCTCACCAGTAAAGCTGTGCGGTGCTTCAAATAAGAATACCAAGGCGTGATCGATCAGCTCTCCAGAAGCATCGCGCACCGCACGAACCGCAGGTCTGCGCACAGAGGGCAATACGCCACACATGGCACCCGCAATATCAAAAGCTGCAGGGCCAGATATACGTATAACAGAAACCCCCGCGCGGCCTTGCGCAGATGCCAGTGCAAAGATGGTATCCATGGTTTAACCCACTGTTATTAAACAATAAGTTAAGTGTTCATCGAATCGAAGAAGTCTGAGTTCGTCTTGGTCTGCTTCAGCTTTGAAATCAGGAATTCAATCGCATCTGTGGTCCCCATCGGGTTCAGAATACGCCGCAGAACGAAAGTTTTCTGCAGATCGATCTTATCCACGAGCAGATCTTCTTTACGGGTACCGGATTTGAGAATATCCATCGCCGGGAAGACGCGTTTGTCAGCGATCTTGCGATCCAGAACAATTTCAGAGTTACCCGTTCCTTTGAATTCTTCAAAGATCACTTCGTCCATGCGGCTGCCGGTATCGATCAGCGCAGTTGCGATGATGGTCAGCGACCCGCCTTCTTCGATATTCCGCGCAGCTCCAAAGAACCGTTTGGGGCGTTGCAGCGCATTGGCATCCACACCACCGGTCAGAACTTTACCCGACGATGGCACGACGGTGTTAAACGCACGTCCCAAACGGGTGATCGAATCTAGCAAGATCACAACATCGCGCTTATGCTCGACCAGACGCTTGGCTTTTTCGATGACCATGTCCGATACCGCTACGTGGCGCGTCGCAGGTTCATCAAAGGTCGAAGAGACAACTTCGCCTTTTACAGACCGCTGCATGTCAGTCACTTCTTCAGGCCGTTCATCAATCAGCAGAACGATCAGGTAACACTCAGGATGGTTACGCTCGATCGAATTAGCAATATTTTGCAACAGAACCGTTTTACCTGTCCGCGGGGGTGCCACGATCAAAGACCGCTGGCCCTTCCCGATCGGTGCCACCAGATCGATGATTCGCGCTGATCGGTCTTTGACCGTCGGATCGTCGATTTCCATCGTCAGACGTTCATCCGGATAAAGCGGCGTGAGGTTTTCAAACGCAACTTTGTGACGTGCCTTCTCGGGGTCTTCAAAATTGATCTGTGAGACTTCGATCAAAGCAAAATAACGTTCGCTATCGTCAGGCGCTTTAATCACGCCTTCGATGGTGTCCCCGGTGCGCAAGGAATATTTGCGGATCATTTCGGGCGAGACGTAGATGTCATCGGGACCCGGCAGGTAGTTCGCCTCGGGCGAGCGTAGGAAACCAAAGCCGTCTTGCAGAACCTCCAACACACCGTCGCCCGAAATTTCCCAGCCTTCATCCGCGCGTTCGCGCAGGATCTGGAACATCATCTCGCCTTTGCGCATCGTCGAGGCGTTCTCAATCTCAAGCTCTTCGGCCATCGACAACAAGTCTTTGGGGCTCTTGCGCTTAAGATCAGCGAGGTTCAGCTTTTCCAGTACGGTGTCTGTTTCTTCGGAAGTCATAAAAATACCCGCAATGGCCTGATGGTAGACATCAGGCGTAAAACAATTGAGATTTCAGGTCTGCGCCATCCCCGAACGGAGCGGTGCAGTTCGTTTACGCAAGCAAGGCGTAGCTGTCAAACGATTCAGAATTTCACGACGACCGATAAAACGATCAGTACCATCAAAAGCGTCGGTACTTCGTTCATCATCCGGTACTGACGGCCGGTCAATGTGTTTTCGCCTGCAGCAAAAACCTTGCGCTTTTTCGCCAGCCACATGTGAAACCCCGTCATCCCCACAACGCCAATCAATTTGGTCCAAGGCCAGATCGAAGACCAGTCAACGATCCCCGGCGTGGCGACCAGACACAGACCTAAAACCCATGTGACGATCAACGAAGGGTTCATGATCACCCGCAACAGTTTGATTTCCATCGTTTGAAATAGCGCGTGCGTTTCGCCTGTCTGCCCGACCTGTTCGGCGTGATACACAAACAGGCGCGGCAGATAGAACAGGCCCGCCATCCAGGCTATCACAGACATGATATGAAATGCTTTGATCCAGGGATAACCCGTCGCCAGAAGATCAGACATGAATACGCTCCGTTCGCTGGCCCTTCTTATAAATAAATAAAGAAAGATAAAAAGGATGATGATTAAGTAGGGAACGCCAAACCTGTGGATTAACGGTTTGTCATCGTTTTTATCCCCTTCTGGACAAGATTTTCAGTTTAATTGGGGAAATGTTTAAAATCTAATTTAATTATTTAAATACAGAAACTTATTATAAATATTTTCTCGTGTTACCTTGTACAATTGTGTGGATAACCAAAAACATTTCAAGTTATCCGCCATAGGCAACTTGTTCTTATGCCTCGATGCATGAAATGGCTGGAACACTCAGTCACACACAGGACAACAGGTTGCTTGCAGAATTCCAAGATTTTGCTCAGAACCAATCCTACATATATCCTTAGGACTACACACAGGGTTACACACATGGCACAGCCACTGATACTTGCATCGACCTCCCAGATACGGGGTCAGATGTTGCGGCAGGCAGGGCTGTGAATTCTCTGTGATGCCTGCGCGCATCGATGAAGAAACGATCCGCGAATCCCTTTTGGCCGAAGAAGCGTCGCCCCGCGATATTGCGGATACGCTGGCAGAGATGAAGGCCCGTAAGGTCAGTGAAAAATCACCCGGCGCACTTGTGCTGGGCTGCGACCAGGTTCTTGATCACCGGGGGCAGCTGTTGTCGAAACCGACAAGTCCCGACCATGCGGTCGAGCAGTTGCGTGGCATGCGGGGTGACCGACATACACTTCTGTCCGCTGCCGTGATCTGCGAAGATGGTAAACCGATCTGGCGGCATGTTGGTATGGTTCGCCTGCGCATGCACGATTCCAGCGACGGCTATCTGGAAGATTACGTCGCGCGCAATTGGGACAGCATCCGCCATTCCGTCGGCGCCTATAAGCTCGAAGAGGAAGGGGTGCGGCTGTTCTCGCGAATCGATGGTGACTATTTTACAGTTCTGGGCTTGCCGCTATTAGAGTTGTTGTCCTACCTGAGCCTGCGCGGAGATTTACCGAGATGAGTGCACCGAAAATCCCATTGGCAGGTGTCATCGGCATCACCCATCGCGCATTCGAAATCACCGCTCTTGCACCGCCACTGGCTAAAGACATACGGGCTGTCCGGCTATTATATTCCCATGGACGTAAGCGCCGCTGATCTGGAGGATGTGCTACAGACTTTGCCAAAAGCTGGATTTGTCGGGGTGAATGTCACGATCCCGCACAAGGAGCTGGTGTTACGTATCGCGGATCAGGTGACGGATCGTGCGACCCTGATCGGGGCCGCAAATACACTCATCTTTGCGAAAGATGGCAAAATCCACGCCGATAACACGGATGGCTACGGATTTCTGGAAAACCTGAAAGCAGGTGCGCCGGACTGGGATCCAACGGCGGGCCCGGCTACGGTTTTGGGCGCGGGTGGTGCTGCGCGGGCAGTGATTGTCGCCTTATTGGATGCCGGCGTGCCCGAGATCATCCTGTCGAACAGAACCCGCGCCCGTGCCGACAAGCTGCAATCGGATTTTGGCAACCGGATCATGGCTGTCGACTGGGTGCAGGCGCGCAAATGTTCTGGAAGGGTCTGCGCTGGTCGTGAACACGTCATCCTTGGGGATGGTCGGTCACGAAGAGATGCGATTGTCACTGGATGGTTTGACCCCTGATACCGTTGTCACGGATTTAGTCTATAACCCATTGAAAACAAATCTTCTTGAACAGGCTGAGGCCAAGGGCTGTACGGTTGTCGATGGTTTGGGAATGTTGTTGCACCAAGGCGTTCCCGGGTTCGAGCGGTGGTTTGGCCAGCGCCCCGAAGTAACTGAAGCCACCAGGCAGGCGGTTCTTGCGTGACTTTCAAGCTGGGCCTGACCGGATCCATTGGCATGGGTAAATCCACCACAGCGCAGATGTTTGCAGATCTTGGGTGCGCCCTGTGGGATGCGGACGAAGCTGTTCACCGGCTTTACGGTCAAAATGGCGCGGCGGTTGCTGCCTTGGGTGCCGTTTTCCCTCAGGCGATTGTTGAAAGTGCTGTGTCTCGGGACGCTTTACGAAAGATTATCGCCGCGTCACCTGATGCGCTGTCGCGGATTGAAGCAATTGTGCACCCGCTGGTGGCTGCAGACAGAACTAAATTTCTGGATGAAACTAAAGCAGATATTGCGGTTCTGGATATTCCCCTACTCTTTGAAATAGGCGCGGACAAGCTGATGGATGCTGTTGCATGTGTCTCTATTCCAGCGCAAGAGCAGGAAAAACGCGTTTTGGGGCGCGGGACTATGACGCCAGAGCAGTTTGCGCAGATCAAAGCCAAGCAGATGCCAAATGCCGAAAAAATCGCGCGATCCGACTATGTGATTGAAACAGATACACTTGAACATGCGCAGCGTCAGGTACAGTCTATTGTCCAAACAATAAGAGAGCAGCTAGCCCATGCGTGAAATCGTTCTGGATACTGAAACCACCGGATTCGACCCCGAAACAGGCGACCGGATTGTCGAGATCGGCGCGGTTGAGTTGATGGGCCACATGGCGACAGGCAAAACCTATCATCAATATATCAATCCAGAACGCGCGATGCCGGAAGAAGCGTTTCAGGTCCATGGGCTTGGGGATGACTTTTTGCGCGACAAGCCCAAGTTTGCGCAGGTCGGTCAAGCGTTTGTCGATTTCATCGGCGACGCCAAGCTGGTGATCCATAACGCCGCCTTCGACATAAAATTCCTGAACGCCGAGCTTAAATGGATGGGCCTGCCGCAAATACCCTGGGCGCAGGCGATTGATACACTGGAAATTGCACGTAAGCGCTTCCCCGGATCGCCCGCATCACTGGATGCGCTGTGCCGCCGGTTTAACATCGACAATTCGTCGCGCACGTTGCACGGCGCGCTGTTGGACAGTGAAATTCTGGCAGAAGTCTATCTTGAACTGATCGGCGGCCGGCAACCTGATTTCGGACTGTCGACCAGCGGCGGTAGATCCGATAGCGGCGCGGAAGGTGGATGGACCCCGCGCCCCCGACCTGTACCGCTTGCGCCGCGCATCAGCGAAAAAGAAGCCGCCGCCCATGCTGAGTTCGTGGAAAAGCTGGGCGGCAGCGCATTGTGGTCAAAGATTTGACTTAGGCGTCCATCTTGGGCGCATCAGCGGCCTGACGGCGCGCGATTTCGCTGCGATAGAGCTGAATAAAGTCAATGTTTTCAAGGTTAAGAGGCGGAAATCCACCGTCGCGCGTAACATCACTTACGATACGCCGCAAGAACGGGAAGATCATCCGAGGGCATTCGATCAGCAAGAACGGATGCAGCTGGTCTTCGGGAACGTTTTCGACATGGAAAATGCCGACATAGTCGATTTCCAGAACGAACAGCACGGCATCACCGTCTTTGGCCTTTGAAGTGACCTTCAGCTTGATCGCGGATTCGTACTGGTGTTCGACACTACGCTTTTTGGCATCGAGGTTCACTTGCACCTGCACATCAGGTGTCGCATCCGAAGGTGCGCCTTTTTGCGACATGATGTTCTCAAAGGACATGTCACGGATGAATTGTCCCAAAACGCGCATTGTCGGTTGCTGTTGTTGCTGTGGGGCGGCTTCGGGTTGCGGTGTGTCTTCTTCGGCCATCATATGCTCCTGCATGAAAATATTTGCGCTGCATTAACAGTTTGTCAGGGGCATCTCAATGGTCGGTCCAGCCTGACGGCTTTTGACTTCCCTTTGGTTCGGGCGTGACTTCGGTGTAGTCGCCTTCGATCACATCGCCGCGCGGATCACGGGGCCGGTTTGGGCCCCGCGGTTGCGCGCCGGTCTCGAAGGTTTGCACATTGATGCGTGATCTGACTGCACCGAACGCCCACGACCTAAAGGCGGGAATCAGCAGCAAAAAACCGATCGCGTCGGTGAAAAAACCCGGTGTCAGCAATAATGCACCAGAAAAAAGGATCATTGCGCCATGTACCAACGGCTCGGTCGGGTCGCGCATGTCGTTGAATGAAGATCTGACCTGCCCCAACGCCAAAGCACCCTGATTTCGCACAAGAATCGTGCCTAATATCGCGGTTAACACCACCGTGACCAGCGTCCAGCCAAGGCCAATCGCTCCACCGATCTGTATAAAAAGCGTGATTTCGATCAACGGTATCGCAAGAAAGGCGATAAACAGCCACATTTTGGTACTTCCTTTCGTACGACCTACGGTGGACTTGAGCCATCCGTGACCCTACATAAACACTCTAACGTTATGTTTCCATATTCCGCCTGACACGAGGTTCCTATGAATTCGCCCCTTTTGCAGCTTCTGGTGCTTGCCGGCATCGCTGTTTTTTTGATCCTGCGCCTGAAAAATGTGCTGGGAACGCGTGACGGATTCGAACCCGGCCCATCGCAAACGCCGATTTCTGAAAGCGGCCCGTCGCGTGACTTTGAGGTGATCGAGGGCGGCCCCGACTATGACATTACCGATCACGTGGAGGAAGGCACACCTGCTGCCGAAGCGTTGGCCAATATGAAACGGATTGAGCCGCAGTTCAGCGTCACAGAATTTCTGGGGGGCGCGCGCGGTGCCTATGAGATGATCGTGATGGGATACGAAAATGGCGAGCTAGACGATATTCAACCATTCCTGGCCGAGGATATTTACGACAGCTTTGTGGATGGTGTCGCAGCCCGCGAAGATCAGGGCCTGACGATTGATGCCAACTTTGTCGGTGTACGCGAGCTTAAGCTTATGGATGCGTCGCTTGATCCCGACACCAACGAAGCGGAACTGACGATCCGCTTTACCGGAGAGCTTACATCTGCCGTGCGCAACAGCGAAGGCGAGATTATCGAAGGCAGCCTGACCGAAGTAAAACGCCAGAAAGATACATGGACGTTTGCACGCGAGATGGGATCGAACGATCCGAACTGGATACTGATCTCTACGGACGGGTGAAGACTGCTGTTGCAAAAATTCTCTGTGCAGGGCTGATTTCTATGACCGGCGCTGCACAGGCAGATACGCAAGTGACTGTTCTGTCCTACGATCAGCTTGATGGTTGGGCAGAAGACGATCACAGCCAAGCTTTTGAAGTTTTCCGCAACACCTGTACGGATCTGGATGATCCCGACTGGCAAGCCGTCTGTGCTTATGCCACGTCAAACCCGGACCCCCGCGCCTTTTTCGAGCTTTTGTTCAAGCCGGTCCTGATCGAAGATGGCAAAGACGCGCTTTTTACCGGATATTTTGAGCCGGAATTGGACGGCGCGCGCCGCCCTTCGACCAAATACGCCTACCCCATCTACAAAATGCCACCGGAAGCACGCGGCGTTGAACAATGGTACAGCCGCCGCGAACTTCTGGAAGAGGGCAAGCTCAAGGGTCGCGGACTTGAAATCGCGTGGGTTGATGACCCGGTCGAGTTATTCTTTTTGCAAATTCAGGGATCTGGTCGGGTTAACTTGTCTGACGGGTCCAAGTTGCGCGTTGGGTACGGCGGCAAAAACGGCCATGAATACCGGTCAATCGGGCAGGAATTGGTCCGGCAGGGTATTTTCGAGCCACATCAAGTCAGTGCGCAGGTCATCAAGAACTGGGTGCGGCGTAATCCCGGTGCGGGGCGTGAATTGCTGTTTCATAACCCATCCTATGTTTTTTTCCGCGAAGTCAGCGAGGTGCCTGCGCACCTTGGACCTTTGGGCGCTATGAACCGGTCGGTGACGGCGCTGCGGACAATTGCGGTCGATCCGGTATTTGTGCCATTGGGTGCGCCCGTTTGGATCGAAAAAGATGGAAAAGACCCGATGCGTCGTTTGATGATCGCACAGGATACCGGATCGGCGATTAAAGGGGCGCAACGCGCCGATGTTTTCTTTGGAACCGGCGATGACGCTGGCCGGGCGGCGGGCCGTTTGCGTGATCCGGGCCGGATGGTGGTACTACTGCCGATCCAACGCGCCTATGCGATGATCCCCGAGGGCGTGGAATGACCCGCCGTCGCCTGAAACCTGATGAAATCGAGCTTTGGCAGAAGGTTGCGGATCAGACGGAAAGCCTGAAGCGTACGCAGACCTTTGACCCCGAAGCCTACGCACCGCAGCCTGTACAAAAACAAGCGGCACCGCGCGCCACGGTCACACTGGACGGCAAGTCGCCGCCCAAACCTGCCGCGCGCAAAACGTCCTACGATTTGTTGCCTAGCCTGCCTGACCGGCTACAAAAGGCGCCTGTTCAGATGGACCGTAAAACATTCGCAAAGATGAACCGTGGAAAGGTCAAACCCGAAGGGCGTATCGACCTGCACGGCATGACGTTGGATCGCGCGCATGGGGCGTTGAACAGCTTTATCCTGTCATCGCACGCCTCGGGTAAACGTCTGGTGCTGGTGATCACCGGCAAAGGCAAAGACCGAGATGAAGGCGATCCGATCCCTGTACGGTATGGTGTGTTGCGCCATCAGGCACCACATTGGTTGGCCACCCCGCCACTATCGTCCGTGGTGATGCAGGTGACACAAGCACATATCAGTCATGGCGGCGGCGGAGCCTACTACGTCTACCTCAGACGGAAACGCTAGGCAGATCGCGCTGGTAGCGTAGAATACCAAGACCGGCCAGTATCGCGCCACAAAGATAAAACACAGCAATTGGGATCATCTGATCGGGAAAATCAATGCCCAGATCGATCAGCGCACCCGTAATGCCCGGCCCGATCGCAGAGCCAAAGACCATCAGCGCCGCCGCTGCCGCTTTGATCGACCCCAGATTGCGCGTGCCATAGAAAACCGCCCAGAATGCGGTGGTTGCCGTGCCTTGCATGCCCTGTCCAATGCCAAAGATCACAAGACCTACGCCCGCCGCAAAAATAGTGTCTGCGAAGGCCAAAACGAGGAAAGACACCGCAAAAGGCACCATCTGGAACGGCACCACCCATTTAACGCCAAAGCGGTCAACGGCCCATCCGGTGATGAAGGTGAATGCGATGGTGGAAACTGTATAGATCGGCATCAAAGCGACAAAGGATGCAAGGCTCCAGCCTTTTACCTCGGTCAGGTGTACCTGCTGAAAAAAAAGTGCGGTACCCCACGCGGCAGGGCCGAGTATCAACGGGATTAGCAAATAGAAAAGCGGATGGCGCAACAGCTCTTTTCGGGTCCAGTGTTTGCCGCCCATACCAAGGGTTTGTGCATCTTTTGACATGGATTGCGGGGTACGTTCCTGTCTTAGCAGGAATTGCATCACCGGAATTGTGATTAAGACACAAACCGCCGCGACAAGCCAAAGGCTGCGCCAGCCATAGGTCATCAGCAACGCGACAAAGATAATGGGCAGCAGCGCCTGACCCGCCGCAAATCCCATTGACGCCAGCGAAATCGCGCGTCCGCGCGTGGCGATAAACCAACGCGACATCGCTACGGCACCTAGCTGGCTCATCATACCCTGCCCCATCAGGCGCAAGGCGTAGATCACAAAGATCAGCAAAATCCAGCTTTGGTTCAGCGCCATGGCACAACAGGCCGCTGCCAGCAGAACCATTACTCCGAAAGAAAGGTGCCGGACGCGAAACCGGTCAGTCAGCGCACCAGTCCAAATCATGGTGATCGCGGAAAACGTTGTGCCAATCGTGTAAATGCCACCCCACTGCCCGTCCGTCAGGCCGAAATCGCCCTTAATTTCACCAGCGAACAGCGAAATGAAATAGGTCTGCCCATAGGACGACGTAAAGGTTAGTAAAAACCCCGCCAGCAGAAACAGCCGGTTGTCGATGAGAAATCGCAAGTACCCCATATTTTGAGGTGTCGCAGGGGTCGCGCAAAATGGGAAGGCTTAAAGCACGTAGCGGCTGACGTCTGTGGATTTTACCAGTTCACCGAGGTTCTTGTCCACGAAACCCGCATCCACCACAATCTCTTCACCCGCACGGTCCGGCGCAGTGAAGGACAGCTCTTCGAATACACGCTCCATCACTGTGTACAGACGCCGTGCCCCGATGTTTTCAACGGCCTGATTCACGTCAGCTGCGATTTTCGCAAGCGCCGCGATGCCGTCTTCGGTGAAAGATACGGTGACTTTCTCTGTCCCCATGAGCGCTGTGTACTGAAGGGTCAACGCGTTGTCTGTCTCGGTCAGGATGCGGACAAAGTCCTCTTCGGTGAGGGCGCGTAATTCTACGCGAATGGGCAAACGCCCCTGCAATTCCGGCAACAAGTCAGATGGCTTCGCGATATGAAAGGCTCCGGATGCAATAAAGAGGATGTGGTCAGTTTTGATGGGCCCATGTTTGGTGGAAACCGTTGTTCCTTCGATCAGGGGCAGCAAATCGCGCTGTACCCCTTCGCGACTGACATCGGCACCGCGCGCATCAGACCGCGCACAAACCTTGTCGATCTCATCGAGAAAAACGATACCGTTTTGTTCGACGGATTCAATCGCTGTGCGGCTCACCGCTTCGTCGTCCAGCAGTTTGTCGGCCTCTTCGCCGATCAAAATATCATAGCTTTGCGCAACGCTCAGCTTTTTGCGGGTGGTCCGCCCGCCGAAAGCTTTGCCAAAGATATCGCCAATATTCATCATGCCCATATTACCACCAGGCTGGCCGGGAATATCCATCGTTGGAAATGGGCTGGAGGTATCTGCAACTTCAAGTTCGATCATCGTGTCGTCAAGATCGCCTGATTTCAGCTTTTTTCGGAACATCTCGCGGGTGCTTTCGCGCGCGTCTTCCCCTGCAATGGCAGAAATCACGCGCTCTTCCGCTGCCTTATGCGCATGCGCTTTGACGTCATCGCGCATGTAGTCGCGGGTCATGTTGATCGCAGAATCCACCAGATCGCGGATAATCTGTTCTACATCACGGCCGACATAGCCGACTTCGGTGAATTTCGTGGCCTCAACCTTCAGGAAAGGCGCGCGCGCAAGTTTCGCCAAACGGCGGCTGATTTCGGTTTTCCCAACACCTGTGGGCCCGATCATCAGGATATTTTTTGGATAAACTTCGTCGCGCAAGTCGTCGCTAAGCTGTTTGCGCCGCCACCGGTTGCGCAATGCAACGGCCACAGCGCGCTTGGCGTCTGACTGCCCGATGATAAAACGGTCGAGTTCTGAAACAATTTCGCGGGGGGTAAGGTCGGTCAAAAATCTATCCTAAGCTGATTTGTTACAAGGGATGTAAGGATCACCAGCAAAAACGGCAACCAAGAACACGAAATGATCTGTGCTTATCACGTGGAAGAGAGCGCCCTGTTTTCAAAAGCCGCCATACGTACCCGTCAGTCAACGCAACGGAAGTAAAAGGAGATATCACATGGACTGCCGCGCATTTCTGAACATCGCCCTCAAAGCGAGCGTCGCCACCGCAGTTCCTACCACTGGCGGCCCTGCACTGGCTGTTGCGATGCTCTAACTTGTTGGTGGCAAGCGGTTTCGGGGAAATGAACTCGGCAGTATTGCCATCAAAACTGCGCGGATCCGTTCCCAGCGCGCCCCAAGCAAAACCAGGAAAACGCCCAGTCCAAAAACTGTCAGAACGGCCTCTTGCCCTTCGAAAACGGTACGGCTTAGGATCACGATGTAGCTGATCGCCGCGATAAGAAATGATCGACGGTCGATCACAATCGCAATCAACGGCAAACAGTGCAAGTAAACCGAACAGAAGCGCATTGCTGCCGGGGCTGTCCTGCGCCAAAAGGCTTAATGCGACAGTGTTCACCAATGCAGGTGCTGCAATGACATGCAACCAAAAGCCGTTTGCTGCTCGCCGTGTCACGCGGTGAGGGTCTGACATATCGAAGGCCATCGCAATTGCAAAAACTAAAATCCCCAAGACTAGCGTGATGAGCGCAAAGGGCCCATCCGCCGAAAGTAGGAAGAGATCTTTGGCATTTGCGGGTGCACCGGCACCATTTGCAGCAATTAAAACAGAGACTAAAAAAGCAGAAAGCGCGATTATAGCTAGCGCAAACGGTACACGGAAGCGGTACCAGAAGATCAGGAGTGTAAAGGTGGCCAGTGCAATCGGCAGCGGCAGACTGCTGTAGTTTTGCTGCGCCAGCATAAAGACCTGCGCCATGCCGCTGATGAAGCCATAGGCGGCGTTAGCGGCAAAAAGGACGGTCAGCGCGATGGCTGGTGCGATCATACGGCGGCGGCGGACAAAGTATTCCGACAGCCCCCACAATACGACGCCACCAATCAGACTGGTTGTCACGAGATAGGTTTGAACGCGCGACGAAAACTCGATCAGCCCAAGCGTGACAATGCCGATCCAGCCCAGTGCCAGAATGGACAAACCGACAACAATGAATATTTCATTGAATCCTTTGAACAGCTCGAAAGGTTCGTCGCCGGGCTCTAGCTGTTCGCGTGCGCCGCGTCGGCTGTGTGCAAGTGCGGTGAGTGAGGCGGCTTGCGCTTCGGTCAGGATACCGGCGCCGACGGCTGCGCGGACATCGTCCTTTTCAATCATGCGGTGATTGTCTCAACCGTCAGATTGCCGTTGGTGTAAACGCAAATTTCTGCTGCAATCGCCATGGCGTCGCGGGCGACGGCCTCTGCGTTGCGGTCGCTGTCCATCATGCCGCGGGCCGCAGCCAGCGCGTAGTTTCCGCCTGATCCGATGGCGGTCACGTCATGTTCGGGTTCCAGCACGTCGCCCGCACCGGTAATCACAAAGATATCCTTGCCATCCGACACGATCAGCATCGCTTCGAGCTTTTGCAGGTATTTGTCGGTGCGCCAGTCCTTTGCCAGCTCGACGCTGGCGCGGGCCAACTGACCGGGCGTGGCTTCAAGCTTTGCTTCCAGCCGTTCCAGCAACGTGAACGCATCTGCCGTCGATCCGGCAAAACCCGCAACCACGTCGAACCCGCCAGGTGACAGCCGCCGCACCTTGCGCGCGGTGCCCTTTATGACCGTCTGACCCAGCGACACCTGACCGTCACCCGCAATGACAACTTCGCCGCCTTTTTTGACGCCAATGATCGTTGTGCCGTGCCAACCGGGGAATTCTTCACGCGCCATCTTTGGTCTCCTGTCTTGCTTGTGCTTGTATATGGCGCGCGCCGCGTTTGGGTACAAGGCTGTCGACGGGTGTGCGGGCTGTGACACGGCGCATTTGTCGGGTACTCAATGTTGAAACGCGAAGGGTAAAACAAAAAAGGCACCCCGCTCGGGATGCCTTTCATGCAAAAGAGGGCAGCGACTAGATGCTGTCTTCGATCCAGCTTTGCAGGGCCGCTTTTGGCTTGGCACCTGCCATGTTCGATACAACCTGACCGTCTTTGAAGATGAACAGTGCAGGAATACCACGCACGCCCATCTGAGCAGGTGAGTTTGGATTCTCGTCCACGTTTACTTTGACGATTTTGACTTTTCCGTCCATTTCCGCGGAAAGCTCCTCGAGAGAGGGGCCGATCTGTTTACACGGGCCACACCATTCAGCCCAGAAATCCACCACAACGGGGATATCGGAATTCTTGACTTCGGCGTCGAACGTGTCGTCCGTTACAGCAAGGGTGGCCATCATGATCTCCTAACCGGCTATGCTTGAGCGTCGAACCTAAGTAGCCGCAGCAGTGTCGTCAAGATATGGAGTGTTTTGTAACGTCTGTATCACGATCTCGTGGGGCAAAAGCATAAGTTGTGCCGTGTTGGTCCATAGAATAGCGGTTTGAACCCTGCGGTCAGGATAGATTTGCTGAAGTGCTACAAGATAGGCCGCCATCTGTCGTAAAATACCTTCGGGGCAGTCTTCGGGGGTTTGTGGAACGGTCTGGTTTGTTTTGAAATCGACGGCGAGTATTGCGTCAGATGTGAAAACTAGACGGTCGATCACTCCGTTCAGCCTTGCACCTCCTAAATTCGCCGTGATCGGAACTTCGCTTAGTCCGGTATCCGCAAACAAATAGCGCAAGGCAGGATCCCGCAGGATTTTCTGCGCCTCGGTCTGAGCCTGAAGATGATCCGCGTCCGAACAATCGGGGTTGTGTATACGCCTGGAAACCTCGGGCCAGTTGGGTTGTGGTACATGCGCAAGGTGTTCCAGAATGCTGTGCACCAAAGTCCCGTAGGCCTTTGCCGCGTCTTCGCTACGGCCGCTTTCCCCCGCCAAGGCTTTTGGCCCGGGCAAATCGGATGGTGAAATCGTTTTGGGTTTTTCTGGGGGCGCTGCCGCTGCGTGCGCAAAGCATGGGTCCAGTGTTGTAGTTTGGGCCACAACTTGCGCGGCTGGGGTGATCGATGGTGCGGACCAATCGCCATTCTCCACCCGTTTGACCGTAAGATCACCCTGTATCGCGGCATGGGCGCCAGCCGCATCAAGGGCCGCATCAACCATCTGATACCACGTGTCGTTTTCTTTGCTCAACTCACCGGCGGCTGCAACGATTAGCCACTTTTCTGCCCTTGTTAGAGCCACATACAGCAATCTGAGGCGTTCTTGAGCCTGCGATGCCTTGATCGGATCCAGCGCGTCAGCCATCGCGCGCGGCGCTTCGTCCGACGCCGTTTTCCATGCTGGGGTCTGGCCGATTTTTACAATGTCATCTTTGACGACATTTGGCCGTTTCCCACAATCGGGCAGGATCACAATTGGTGCCTCCAGCCCCTTGGCCCCATGCACTGTCATCACACGGATCTGGTTTGAGTTGCTGTCGATCTGTCGCTTTATTTCAAGGTCGTCAGTTTCCATCCATGAAAGGAAACCCGTCAGGCTGGGGACCGCGTTGCGCTCGTAGGCTAATGCTTGGGACAAAAGCGCGTTGATCCCGTCTTCGGCCTCGGTGCCCAGTCGCGCCAATAGGTGCCGCCGTGCTTTATGACGCGTCAATATCCGTTCAATCAAATCGTAGGGACGCAAAAAATCCACGTTGCGCCGCAGATCATTTATAATCGCCATCGTGTGCGGAAATTCTTCATCTCGGTCTCGTAAGGCTTGCCAAAGGTGGTCTTGCGACCGGCGATGGGCAAGATCGAATAGGTCTTGCTCTGACCAGCGAAACAGTGGTGATCTCAATGCGGCTGCCAGCGAAAGGCTGTCTTCGGGGACAGCCAGAAACGACAAAAGCGCCGCCAGATCACGCACCGCAAGTTCGCCCCCGACCTTGAGGCGGTCAGCGCCGGCGATGGGTAAACCTTGAGCTTTGCACGCGCGGATGATCTCAGAAAAGAGTGTGCCGCGCGTTTGAACCAGAATAAGAAAATCCCCAGCTTGCACAGGCCGTAGGTGGTGCCCGCCCTGCACTGCGTCGTCGGGTATCATCTGCTGTGACCGTATCATCCGGTCGATTTGACCCGCGATGCGGTTGGCCAGCAAAACGGTATGGTGATGCGACCCCCTCCGGTCGAGCGGTTGGTACCATGGCCCGTCATCATCGTCAGGTTGCGGGTCGATCACCGGCCACACATCAACCCGCCCCGGCAACAGGTCTTTGAAGGCGATATGCTTTGCACCTTTGGTGAAACCGGCATCTTCCTGTCCCTCGAAAGTGCGATCAACAAGGTCGAGTACGGCAGAGGCTGACCGAAAAGAAAACGCCAGTGTTCGAGCCTGAAAATCACGATCCACCGCCTGAATTTTTTCTGCAAACTCGATCTGCATTTCGTCGAATTGGCGCGGGTCTGCACCTTGGAACGAATAGATCGACTGTTTTTTGTCGCCGACGACGAAAATCGTCCGGGTGTCTTCGGCGCGGGCACCCTGCCCGCTTGTAAATTCGGCCGCCAGTTTACGGATGACATCCCATTGCGCTGGGCTGGTGTCTTGTGCTTCGTCCACAAGTATATGGTCAATCCCGCCGTCGATCCGCCACAGCACCCAAGCCGCGACTTTCTCGTCGCTGAGCAGCGCGCGCGCGCGGTCAATCAAATCATCAAAGTCCAGCCAACCGCGCAGAGTTTTCGCCTGCTCGTATCGGGGCAGGAACTGCGCTGCGAACTGGTGCAGCGCGTGCGTTTTGCGTGCAGCAATCAGGGCAAGGCGCTGGGCGCGGGCGTCCTCTACCCGTTCCATCAGAGCATTGATCGCGGGCATTGCATCGTTCAGAATCTGTTGGGATGGTTTAGTCGGGAAAGATCCAATTTTGGCTGAAAAGGGTGCCTTGGCCCCTGATCCAGTCAAAAACACTGATTCCAACAGGGGCAGGCTGTTAAATTCCAAGGCGCCAACAGTCTGAAGCTTACGTGCTGCTTTTTCGTCGTTGCCACCCTTGGCCAGCAGTGGTGGGATCATCTGATCCAGCAAATCCCGTTCTGACCCGAGGAAAACCTGCGCCGTGATGCTGTCTTCCGTTAGATTTGCGGGTTGCTCAAATAGCGCAAGGCACCCCGTCCAATCCAGCGGGGACGCGAATCCGTCGCGGTATTTGACCACAGCCTGAGACAGTTTGCCAAAGTCTTCCCCTGTGTAGTGTCGCGCAAGACCGGTAATGACATCCGCATCGCCATCCTCTGCCATCGTGTCGATGATTTCGGCGCGCAAAAGGACAGCCGCGCGGTCTTCTATTTCTGTGAACTGCGGGCTGACGCCTGCCTCTAGCGGGAATCGGCGCAATAGAGATGCGCAAAACGAGTGGATCGTCTGGATTTTCAACCCACCCGGTGTCTCAATGGCGCGCGCGAAAAGCGTGCGTGCGTCGCGCAACCTAGCTGGCTCAATTGGGCCTTCGATGCCCAAGTCCCGCAACGCCTGCGTTAGTTCGCCCTCGTCCAGCATCGCCCAGGCGCCCAGCCTTTTGAACAGACGGTTTTGCATCTCGGATGCGGCTGCTTTGGTATAGGTCAGGCACAAAATGCGCTGTGGTTCGACCCCATCGAGCAAAAGCCGTGCCACGCGGTCCGTCAGCACACGCGTTTTACCCGACCCCGCATTCGCAGCGAGCCATGTAGAGGTATCGGGCAGGGCTGCTTGTATCTGAGCCTGTGTTGCGTCATCACGATGGATCATTTCAGATCCTCCGGTGCGGGGTCTTCGGTGATGTCCCATTCGCCAAATCGCGACAACAGATCATAGTCGCTGCCAAAGCTGTCTTTTTGCATCATGCGCCGTGCGGTAAACCCCTGCGCGGGGTCTTGATAAGCCACGATCAACTGGCGCAGTTCATCTAGCACTTTCTGCGTAGGCTCGTCTTCCAATGGTGCGGATACTTCGCTTAACCCTGAGCCTAAACTGATGAAAACGGCGTCCAACACGGTGCTTGGCTCGATGTTTTCAAAGGCGCCTTCTTCTATCATCGCCGCTTCGATCAACAGTTGTTTGTCAAAGGATCTTTGTTGTTTTGTCGTCGGTGCAGCACCGGTCTTGTAGTCATAAAGCAAGACCTCGCCGCTGTCCGTCCGGTCGATCCGATCCGCGCGCCCGATCAGTGTAAATCCAATGTCCTGCAGCACAAGTTTACCGGCCGCTTGCTGTTCCAAGGCGACAGGCGTTGCAGTGCTGCGCCTACGGTGTTCATTGGCGATAAACCAGTCCGCGATCCGCTGCAGTCGCGCCAGCCAAAGCGCGCGGGCGGCAGGCCACGGCACACTTTCCTGTAGGACGGTTTGCGCACATTCCAGCATCGCGTCGCGCGTCAATGCACCGGGATTGTCCATGGTCAGGCGTATGAAACGCTCCATCACCTCATGGGATACTGTGCCGCGTGACAAGGCGTCAGGATTCTGGACCAGCGGACCCAATTTGCGCAGTCGCAGAACCCTTTTGGCGTAGATGGCATAAGGATCGCGGATCAGATGTTTGATGTCGGTAACAACCATTTCGCGGGGCCGCGCCGCCAACGGGGGCCTAGGGGAAGGGCGCGGGGCGGACGGCTCGCTTTCCACAGCTTCGAACAACGCAGCCTTGGCGATCCAGTCATTTCCACGCGCGCGCATTCCTTTTAATAATTCAGGGCCATGCTGCGTTTTCAGCCCGTCCAGCAGGTTGCACAACCGGTTGATCCAGCGCGAGGCGACGGTTTCTGCGTCATCCGACCGAATAGCGCGGGTCAGCCAGACCTCGGGCGCGGCGATGGCTTGTTGGTAGTCATGTGCAGAAAGCCCGATGCGGCGTTCAGGCAGCAAAAGACCCGCGGCATTGCGCAGTTTGCGGTTCAGCCACGGGTCGGGCGCGGGTGCTTCAGGCCATGTGCCGTCATTCAGTCCGGCGAGGATCACCAGATCAGCGCCCTGCACGCGCGCTTCCAATGTGCCCCAGATCATGACATCGGGGTGGGGCGCGTCGCGGTCACGTACTTCGCCTTCGGCCAGCAAAGCGCCGACAAGGTTGGCATAATCCGCAGCGGTCATTGAGCTTCCGTATTCAGCCTGATCGCGCAGGTTGTCGATGACTTTCAGCGCGGCCTGACCTGCGTTCTTTTGCCAAAGCTCACCTGTGTCTGCTGTGTCAGGGCCGCTTGAAATCGTCTCTGACAAAGAGATATGCGCTTCTACCCATTCTGAAAGCGGGCGTTCGCCTGTCATCTCGCGGCCGGTTATCGTACGCCCGACCCAATCCGCCCATCTGTCGATCTTGCCTTGCTGATCCGCCGATGACACGGCCTTTTTCATCAGACGACTAACGCCTTCTGCGTCCGGATAGGGCAACCCCTTTTGCCGGATCTTCAGCTCGAGCCGCTGGGTATTGAGCACGTGATCCCCACGGTCTGTCGCGCTGTGCGTCAAAGGATGTTTGAGCAGTGTCAACAACGCTTCGGCATCCAGTCTGCGATGCAAAAGGGCTGCAACATGGCGCAAAAACCGCCCCGGTGGGCTAAGCTGAAGCGGCGTGCCTGCGGAATCGTCGGGCAGAATATCCCAAGCATCCAAGGCGGCGGTGATTTGGCGGGTTAGCATACGATCTGGCGTGATAACGGCTGCTTTTTGTCCATCTTCAACCGCTTGCCGCAGACGTAGCGCGATGGTCAGCGCCTCGCTGCGGGGGCTGGGTGCTTCGACAAGGGTCACGTTTTCAAGCGCGCGGTCAAGATCGGGCAGTTTCGGCCCTTCTGTCAGCCACGCATCTGTCACAGGGGCAGGGCGCAAGGACAAAGAAACCAGGGCGTTGCGCGGCGCAGACGGGGGTGGCGTGTCATGCCAGTGCTGCACCTGTGAGCGACCAACCCCAAGCCGCGAGAGCAGTTTGTGAAAACGGTATTGCGGGTGATCTTCGGACAATAGCGGATCATCCAGATGCAGCCATTGCGCCAAGGGCATGTCGAAATCGAATCCCGGCAACACCAGCGCACCCTGCGGTAATTGCGCGATCGCCTCCATCAGCAGCATCGTTGTGCCACGCGATCCGGTAGAACCTGCAAGGATTACAGGGTGTTGCGGCGGATTGATAGCCCAGCGTTCGGCCATCATCGTGACCAGCAGTCTTTGCCGTGCTTCTTTGTCCGGTGTGGTCGATCCGTGCTGTAGGTATTCGTGTGCGATCCGGATAAATGTCTGGGCGCGCTGCCAATGGCCCGAATCGTCCGAGACATCGAGACCGAAGATCGTGTCAGCCGCCACGCCTTCGCCCTGCATTTCGTCCATCAAATTCGCAAGACTGTCCGTCAGATCATAAAGCGAGCTGCGCGGCGCAAGATCCGGTTGCTGGTCGATCAAACGCGACACGAGGGTGATAAGCTCAAGCCTGCGGCGCAGCGGCGAAACAGCAGGCGGCAGCGTCAATGCAGGATCCAGCCCGTCAATCCGTGTCAGCAAATGAACGCGCGGGAGCAGTCGGGCAGGGCCTGTGTCAAAAAGGTCTTTCAGCCGACGTTCCATTCGCGCGGTGTTGACGATCAACTGAACCCGCGCAAGCGTTTCTGGAGGATGCCCCTCTGACCGCAGGATCAATCCGTCATGAAGACCCTTGGGAAAATCCACACCCGGTGCCAGCCCGAAAACGCGCGGTGTCGTTCTGGCCTCAAACATGGCGCGCCCTCAGTATGTCTTCGGCCAGCGCAATGCCTTCAGGGTGTCCAACGTCGCACCATTTACCGTCATATTCCATTGCATAGAGCCTGTTTTCAGCGATCATCAAGTCCCATACGACATTCAGCGAAAAAGCCTTTTCGGGGATCGTTTTCAGCAGGTCGGTTTTGATGATCTGCGCACCGCCATAGATCAGACCATCGCCACGCGCAGCACGCCCTTGCACGTCGAGGACAAAGTTACCGTTCCCTTCGTGACCAATCGCAGTGACCTTGGGGATGCACATCAAGAGTGCGTCCATGCGGTCAGGCTCCCACGCTTTGGCAAGCAGCGATAGCGGATTGGACCCGCTCCAGACAGCGTCTGAATTAAGTGTCATCACGGTGTCGCGTTCCAAAACCGGCAAAGCGTTGCGCAGCCCGCCGCCGGTATCCAGAATATTCGGCACCTCCAGGATCGTTTCAACGCTTTGCCCGGCGAGGTGCTGCAACAGCACGTCGGGTTTGTAGTGCAGGTTCACGACCGTTTTTGCTGCGGGCAGAGCTTGCGCGAGCGCTATGGCATGATCGATGAGCGGCGCACCGGAGACTTCGACCATTGGCTTGGGTCTGTCTTTGGTCAAATGGCGCATCCGTGTACCGAACCCGGCGGCAAAGATCATTACTGCCCAGTCCATGTACCGCATTTCTCTTTTAACTGATTTAGGATTTCGGGCGTTGGCGCGACGAGCGTAGTATCAATGACAGGTTTGACAGCAGTCAGCGCGGGATGCCGCAGATTGGTTTGCACGTGTTCCCAGACGCGTGGGATCAGATCGACGTAATGTGCTTTGCCGCCCCGCAAACACAGCCGCGCGAATACGCCCAAGATGCGCAGGTTCCGTTGCAAACCGAACACCGCATAGGCCGCCGTGAAGGTATGGCGGTCACATCCTGTCTTGTTGATATAGTGGTCGATCATGGCGCGCTCCATGTCGGGTGACACATCGCGCCGCGCATCCTGAAGCACCGATACAAGGTCGTAGCTGCGGTGTCCCAGCATTGCGTCCTGAAAATCTAGCAAGCCCACGCGTGCATGTCCTTGCCGATCCGGCAGCCAAAGTAGATTTTCCGCGTGATAATCCCGTTGGATCAGCGTGGTAAGCTCTGCATCGTAAGGATGGATTACCTCTTTGAAGGCCGCGCTAAACGCGGTTTTCGCGGCAGTGTCCACTGCGCCATCGATGCTGGCTTGGTACCAGTCATAGGCCAATGCGGCCAAAGGCACGGTGATGTCAGAGCGGTAAGTGGGCAGGTCCGGTGGTTGCACGTCATGCAGGTGCACCAACACATCAACGGCCGCGCCGTACAGCATGTCTTGGGTCGTTGGGTAAGTAGCCATTTCGCGGGCAAAAAGCCTGTCGCCCAAGTCTTCGATCAGTAAAAAGCCATGCACGGGGTCTTGTGCGTAAATCTGCGGCGCGCTGAGGCCCTGCGCCGTGAGGTATTCTGCGATCTGCACAAAGGGGCGCACATCTTCGCCCTTGTCAGGTGGTGCATCCATCAGAACAGCGTGTTTGCCATCCGCCGCGGTCAACCGGTCATAACGCCTGTTCGACGCATCGCCCGCCAAGGGGCGCACAGTAGTCGCACCCCATCCGGAAGAATCAATAAAGCGCTGGGCCTGATCTGTGCGTGTCGTCATTGCGTTGCCCATTTCTGCATTGGTGCCTGCCAACGGTCTGCGGTCCATTCGGCCGTCAAGATGCGCGCGTTTTCCGTTTCACCCTGCGCGAGGGTCACGTTCAGAGCCGTTTTTGGCGCCAGTTCAGCCAGCCTGTCCGGCCATTCCACAAGACAGATGGCGGTTTCAAATGCCTCAAGCAGGCCGAGTTCCTCGATCTCGAAGCTTGAGTTGATGCGGTAGAGATCGGTGTGCCAAAGCGCGCCTGCGGTGGTTTCATACACCTGAACAAGCGTGAAAGTCGGTGAGGGAACATCTTCTGGCTCAACCAGTAAGGATTGGATCAGCTGACGCGCAAAATGGGTTTTGCCCGCACCCACTGGACCATGCAGCAGCACCGTGTCACCGCACACGAGGTCAGCCCCAAGAGAAACCGCGCAACATGCGGTTTCATCGGGCGAGGCGAGGGTGATGTTCAGAGGGCTTTGCACCATGCCCCATGCTTACCTTGCATGGCATCCACTGCAAGCGATAAGCGCGCCGCTTAGGTCGTGCGCGGTTCGGGTATGTGTCGCGGCTTTTCTAAAGCTGCCAGAGGAATCTTTTGAAAGCGAATGATCGTGGCCCCTGACGCGATCCGCGATATGGAACAATCCAATCTGTCACCCGACAACAGCGTTGCTGGCATGTCCCAAGAAGAGCTTTCGCCGAAATCCAGCACAAAATCAGCAAGTGCGGTCCAGCAGGCGCCCGGCGCGCATAGATCATCCCACGCCTGAACGGAATCGTTGATTGTTACATCCGCAAAGGAATTATCCGGGTCCAGACCCCAAAGGTCGCGGTAGGCCAGATTGCAGAACGTCAGAACACCGGTAGAGGAAAACACCACCAGCGCATCGTCAAATGTGTCCATAAGGGACTGGCCCAGTTCCAACTCTGCCCGAAAGTTGCGCGTTAGTGATATCTCGGCGCTGATATCTTCGATCAGAAAGGCGATTGCGCCGTCGGGGTGCGGGCGGCCCTTAACGCGGTAGGTCTGACCAGATTCCAGTGTCCATGTCTCCTGATAACGCCCGTCGGTCGCTGCGGCGATCACTTCTGCGATTTGCTGACGCCAGGAACTATAATTCTTAGGCTCTGGCATCCGGCGGTTTTCCCGCAACCGGTCAAAGAAGGACAAAAGAGTAGGCCGCCCGCTTAGAAACTCCGCTGGAAGCTCCGTCAGGTCGATCAGCGCGGGATTAAACAGCGCCAATTGCCCGTTACGGTCGAAAATGGCCAGGCCGATGGACAGTTGCGCAAAGGTCTTGGCAAGCGTCTGAACAAAATTGCGCTGGGCGATCTCGGATTTTACGACTGCGTTGACGTCAACGGCGTGGTAAATCGTGATATCGCCCACGCTTACCGCGCTGATGTCATACCAGTCCTTGTGCTGATCGTTTGCCAGCTTCGTTGAAACGCGTTGCTTCCCCTTGCCTTCATCAATACCTGCCGAAGTGTCGAAAACGGGCTTTCTGCTATCAGGTTCAGTCGCGTGGAGCCTTTTGTATAGCGCGGCATAGGCTGCGTTGTGCCATGTGACCAAGCCCTTCCCATCGATCTGCCAGATCGCGTGGGGTGTCGTGTCACTTGCGTGGCGCAAGTCTTCCAATTCGCGCTGGATCGCCTTGAAACGTTGCGATTGTGAGGGCGTATAGGCGACATCGTCGCGCAAAGAGACGCGGGTAAACGCCCCATCGCGTGAAATTGAAAGAGATGCCGCATCCTTGATGTCTCTGGCGGGCAGGTCTATCCGGCTTGCGCTGGTTTGGTTCGGGTGTTCGGGCAAGCCCGGAAAGCGGTTTATCAGATGTTCGCGCACCCGCGTCCAATCATCCTGACCGGGAACAAGCTGGTATAGCTTACTTGCGGTGTCTGAAGCGTGTTGCAAATACTCGCCTTCAAACAACATGCAGATATTGCTATCAAAATTCTGACTGAAGGGCACTTGGGCCGGGTCCGTGTGCCGCGGTGATCTCGCCAACCAGAAAAGGGCAGCGCCCGTGCTGCAAGTCGCTGCGCCAATAATTACCGCCAATTCAAGAAAGTTCATTCGTCTTTGCGCCCCTGTCGCGTTCTCGCTCCAGCCTGCGCGCAGTTTGGTTAACCGAAGGTTAACGTGGGTGCATATATCGGGCGTATTACACTGGAATTCGTTGGTTTTCTCCGACGGGCACGGGCGCGCTTCCCGTCACAGCGTCTATGTCTCGCCGTTTCCACTTCACTTCGACCACGGCGCCAATGCCGCTGTCGGTCTCGTCAGACGCATGTGATCCTGCTTCGCGCCCATTGGCAAAACTCAGTTCGGCGCCTGACCGTTCCAGCAGAGTCTTGGCGATAAACAGCCCAAGACCCATTCCTTCATATCCAGGGCGGCGGTTTTTGTCGGAAGAAGATTTGCGACGTTTCATGAACGGATCGCCGATCCTGCCAATAAGCTGAGGTGGAAACCCGTGACCGTCGTCCATGATCCGCAACGCGATGATATCGTCTGTCCAGCTTGCCTCGACCCAGATCTGCTGCTGTGCGAAATCAACGGCATTCTGCACAAGATTTCGCACACCATGGATGATCTCGGGTTTGCGCAGGATCGAGGGTTGCGCCATTTCTGGTCCCATCATCTCGAATTCTATTTCCTTGCCACGGCCCATATGGGGTTCTGCCGCCTCTTCGAGCACTGCGCGCAGGGGGGCTTGACGCAGATGCAAGTCGTCTTTGCCCGCGCGCCCCATATCCCGCAGGATATCACGGCATCGGTCAGCTTGTTCGCGGATCAAGGCCGCATCTTCCTGTAATTCGGGGCGGTCGCCAAGCTCTTCAAAAAGCTCGCCGCTGGCCAGTTTGATCGTCGCAAGCGGTGTCCCAAGTTCGTGCGCGGCGGCGGCGACAACACCGCCAAGATCGGTTAGCTTCTGTTCCCGTGACAGCGCCATCTGCGTCGCCGATAAGGCATCCGACATAGAGTTCACCTCGGATGTGATGCGGATAGAATAGGCACTAATAAAGACGATTGCGATAATAAGGGCGATCCAGTTACCAAATATAAAGACATCGGGGATCGCCAGAATAAACCCCTGTTCCGTGCGCAACGGAAAGTGGAACTGCGCAAGAAAGGATACCAGCAGAATCGCGCAGCCACCCAATAAAACGGTTGAGCGCAGGGTTAGTGCTGCCGCTGAAATTGTCACTGGACCCAGCATCAAAAGCGCGAAGGGATTGTGCAGACCTCCTGTCAGAAACAGCAGAAAGCTAAGCTGCAGCAAATCAAAAAGCACCATCAGCATGTTCTGTGTTTCAGTGAGGCGCTTGTTTTCGGGAAACACGAAAATGGCAACCAGGTTCGCGATAGCGGATGCGCCAACCGCCAGATAGCACAGGCCTAATTCCAGCCTGAGCCCATAGAACTGTTGCGCTACCGTAATCGCGGCAAGCTGACCAGCGATGGCGAACCAGCGCAGCAAAATCATGGACCGTAACCTGATCCAGTTCGCACGCGTATCGCCTGTAAATGGTCTGAGGTTCAGATCCGCCACAAAATCACCGCTTGTTGAGTTGCACAGTTGGAAAAAGACGTTAGGTCTGGACCAGAGAAGGATCAAGCCAAGCCTTTTGAGGAGCCTGTTATGAATTTGCGCGCTTTCGCCCTAATTTCTGTTGCGACAATCGTCGGATTATCCGGTGGTTTGTGGCTGGCGACGCAATCCTCAAAGGATGATGACCAGTTTGCACAGTGTCGGTCAAGCACGGTTGCCGGTGGCGCGGGTGCGATCGGCGGTTCATTTACCTTGGTGAACAGCGATGGCGCTACTGTCACTGACGCAGATGTGATCACCGAACCGTCGCTACTGTATTTCGGGTATACGTTCTGCCCCGATGTGTGCCCCTTGGATGTCGCGCGCAATGTGGTCGCTGTTGAAATTCTGGAAGAGCAGGGCATGTCGGTCACGCCAGTATTCATTTCCATAGACCCCAAGCGCGATACCCCTGAGGTCGTGGGCGATTTTGCACAGAACATGCATGACCGGATGATAGGTCTGACAGGCAGCCCGGAACAGGTCGACGCCGCAAGCAAAGCATATCGCACCTACTACCGTGCGCAGGCTGGTGATGAAGACTATTATTTGGTCGACCACTCGACCTTCAGCTATCTGGTGCTGCCGGAACATGGATTTGTCGAATTTTTCCGCCGTGAAATTCGACCGGAACAAATGGCCGAGACCATCGCGTGTTTCGTCGAAAATGCCTGATTGTTCTTGATGTTGCGCTGATTGCTGTTTGACCTGCGACGATTTGCACCACATAACTGTGCACTACCACTGAGCAGTGTGCAGGGAGAATGCTGAAAATGCCGGATACGGAAGCTTTGGAAATTGGGGACGATAAGAGCATCCTTTTGTTGGATGACGACGAACCATTCTTGCGCAGATTGGCGAAAGCCATGGAAAAACGGGGCTTTGCGGTCGAGACGGCAGGGTCGGTAACTGCAGGTCGCGCAATCGCAACCGCCCGCCCGCCGGCTTATGCCGTGGTTGATTTGCGGCTCGAGGATGGCAATGGTTTGGATGTGGTTGAGGTCCTGCGTGAAAAGCGCCCTGATGCGCGCGTCGTCGTGCTGACTGGATATGGTGCCATTGCCACGGCGGTTGCTGCCGTGAAAATCGGTGCCGTTGATTACTTGTCAAAACCTGCGGATGCAGCTGATATCGTCAACGCACTGCTGGCCCGTGGTGATGATTTGCCCCCGCCACCAGAAAACCCGATGAGCGCGGATCGCGTCAGATGGGAGCATATCCAGCGCGTTTACGAGCTTTGTGACCGTAATGTCAGCGAAACAGCGCGCCGCTTGAACATGCACCGCCGCACCCTGCAACGCATTCTGGCTAAACGGTCACCACGATAGTGAATAGCGATCGCCGCCGCTTACAGATCGTAACGTTTGCTTAGCTTGTCCACGATGAACCCATTTTCCAGCGGTTGATCTGAATGCCGTGCATATGACTCGAATCCCCGACTTTGATAGTAGGCCAGCCCGCCCGTATTGTCGGTACGGATAGTTGCATTAATCCACGTATATCCAAGACCGGATGCCGCCGTGCGACTCGCAGCAAACAGTTTTGACCCAATACCCAGCCCTGTTTGTCCGAGTTTTACAAAAGTAGCGATATCGCAGGCATCGGCAGGCAGATCGCCATGCGGTTCAATAAATTGGAAGCCCAGAATTTCTCCCGCTTCATTTTCTGCGAGATGCCAGGCTGACCGGTCCGGTGCTTTTAGAAACCAGTTTTTGATGTCATCGCCGGTGATTTCCTTGGTAATGGCTGTAGTTCCGCCTTTTCGGATGATGGCGTTCAAAAGCTCGGCCATGGCGCGCGCATCCAAAGGCCCGGCGCGACGGACGTTGATCATGTCATCGCCGCTAGCAGGACGGTGTGACGTTCGGTAAAGGCTGCGCGTGTTTCCGCAGGCGGGCGCAATGAAATGGTCAACCCTTCGGTTAATTGCGCATCTGCTTTACCAAAGAACCGGTCAGCTTCGGCTTCTGAGAAACCAGCGATTTGGGTGGCTTCCATCCATGCGCTGATTTTGTCCGCTTTCTTGATCTGTTTTTTGATCGCCACCGGAATTGCGGCAGGCAAGCCAAAGCGAAGATGCACAGCAGCTGTAAGACGTACATCCAGCGCCTCATATCCCGGACCGACTGCTGCTTTTACCGGTGATATCATGTCCCCGATAACGTATTCGGGGGCATCATGCAGCAACGCAGCCAACCGCCATTTTGCGGGCGCTTTAGGGGCGATGCGCGCAAAAAGCGTCTCTACCAAAAGGGAATGCTCTGCAACTGAATAGGCGTGTTCGCCCAAAGTCTGGCCGTTCCAGCGCGCGACAAAGGCCAACCCGCGCGCGATATCTTCGATTTCAATGTCCACCGGAGTGGGGTCTAGCAGATCAAGCCTGCGGCCCGACAGCATCCGTTGCCATGCACGTTGTTTCATAGGTGTACCGTCATATCAGTAGGAAATCGCGCCAGGTAGCGCGCCATTTTACGCCGCGACATCAGATGTTTTACCAGCATTTTGGTCACGCGCATGCTGTCGGGTGCGAGGCGCTTTTCAGGGTCGGGTGCCAGCTTGTAGCCGGGAAAATGCATTTCTATGAAACGCCGGTAGGAAGCTAAAAACCGTGGCTCGAATTGCCCTTCACGGTCTTTCCATGGCTTTTCCGGCCCTATGAAGTGCAGAACATGCGGGCTGACAAGCGTCGAAAACAACCGTGCTGCCCGCGAGAACTGCCAATTCCACATTGGACTTAACTCTGCCCAGTCGTCCTGAAGCACCGCGTTGTAAAGATTTTGATCATGTCTTTTAAGGGCTGAACGATGGGCGCGGCCGAAGTCAATACAGCGGGTCATCAGGTCTTGGTCAAGATACCCTTTCACGTCCATCAGCATAATGCCCGCATTAAAATAGGCCGATGATGGAACACCTTTCATCGTGTTGCGCGCGTTCTGCCGATTTGGCGTACGCCATTGTACGTTATCTCGCACAGCGGCTATGCAATGCGCGCCTATATCCACGTCCATCAATTTGCTGAAGTCACCGCCCTGCACAAAAATATCGGCGTCCATATAAAGAATGCGGTCGTAATCATCTTCAAACGCGGCGGGCAGGGCGATCCGAAGGTAAACGTCATGTGTCTTGCCCTTGTCGAGCCGCAGGCCCTCAAAGCTGCCGTGGGTGTCGATTTGACACAAACGTACATCAAGATGACTAAGGCTATCTGGCACGGTCACCGCTTGGGTGCCGTAGCACAGGCAGATGTCGAAATCGCGCTGCGGGGCCATGCGCAGGATCTCACTTGCCGCATGCATCGCAAAAGGTAGGTAGTTTGCGTCGCAACAAAACATGATCGCCTTGCGAAACCGCGCCCCTTTGCTTGCGTTTAGGGTCACTGTCTGGGTGCTTGGCCTGTCCTCGGTCATCAACGCTTCACCATATTTTTGCGTTTGTGTCTTACAGCGCGCTGCAGCGATGTTTCGACCTGCTTTGGTTTTAACAACGTTCAACCGGAATGCCAGCCCACTGCAAAAGTGGATACGGGACGCTGCAATGCTAAATTGTTGCACGGTACGGACGGGGGTGTTAAGCGCCCGACAACCGTTGGATGAAGGAAATGAGTATTATGGCGCAGGACTATATCGTTAAAGACATCGCACTCGCGGGTTTTGGCCGCAAAGAGCTTGATATCGCAGAAACTGAAATGCCGGGCCTGATGGCGCTGCGCGAAGAATATGGGGAAAGCAAACCGCTTTCGGGCGCGCGCATCGTGGGCTCGCTGCACATGACGATCCAGACTGCTGTTTTGATCGAAACGCTGGTTGCATTGGGCGCTGACGTGCGCTGGGCATCTTGTAATATTTTCTCGACCCAAGATCACGCCGCCGCTGCCATCGCAGCAGGCGGCACGCCGGTCTTCGCAATCAAGGGCCAGACTCTGGAAGAGCATTGGGACTATCTGGATAAATCCTTCATGTTCGAAGAGGGGCCCAACCTGATCCTAGACGATGGCGGCGACGCGACTCTCTACATCCTGCTTGGTGCACGCGCCGAAGCGGGCGAAGAAATAATCGCTGTGCCGACGTCGGAAGAAGAAGAGGCGATCAAAGCGCAGATCAAAAAGCGTATGGAAGCGAGCCCGGGTTGGTTCACCAAAATGCGCGACCAGATCGTTGGCGTTTCTGAGGAAACAACAACCGGCGTACACCGTTTGTATGAGCTGGTGCGCGACGGTCAGCTGCCGTTCCCAGCAATCAACGTGAATGATTCGGTCACAAAGTCGAAGTTTGACAACAAATACGGCTGCAAGGAATCGCTCGTCGACGGTATCCGTCGCGCAACAGATACGATGATGGCGGGCAAAGTTGCCGTTGTCATGGGCTACGGCGACGTCGGCAAAGGGTCCGCGGCCTCTTTACGCGGTGCGGGCGCGCGCGTGAAAGTCACAGAAGTAGACCCGATCTGCGCCCTGCAGGCGGCGATGGACGGTTTCGAAGTTGTGCTGCTCGAAGATGTTGTTGGCACCGCCGATATCTTTATCACGACCACCGGCAACAAGGACGTGATCCGCATCGAGCATATGCGCGCCATGAAAGACATGGCCATCGTTGGCAATATCGGTCACTTCGACAATGAAATCCAGGTTGCATCGCTGAAAAACCACAAGTGGACCAACATCAAAGAACAGGTCGATATGATCGAGATGCCTTCTGGCAATCGCATTATCCTGCTGTCCGAAGGGCGTCTGCTGAACCTTGGCAACGCAACGGGCCACCCGTCGTTTGTTATGTCTGCAAGCTTTACCAATCAGGTTTTGGCCCAGATCGAGCTGTGGACCCGTGGCGATCATTACAAGAACGAGGTGTACATCCTGCCTAAGCATCTGGATGAAAAGGTGGCGCGTCTGCATCTGGATCGGATTGGCGTCAAACTGACACCGCTTGACCCTGAACAAGCGGCCTACATCGGTGTAAAACCGGAAGGTCCGTTCAAGCCCGAGCACTACAGATACTAACAGGATGCTGCTGCTGGCTTTTTGACCTAAAACAGATATCTGGCAGTTGAACCAACGACCCGTTTCAATCACCCCAACTAAACAGTTGGGGTGATTTCATGAGATAATTTTCCAGACTATGTGTCGCGGCAGCCGTGTCGTGTCTCGTATCAACAAGTGCCTACGCGCACTCATCTGAAGAGCTGGCAAAGCAACTCAGCAACCCGATCGCATCGCTTATCAGCGTGCCATTTCAGCTAAACTATGATGAAGGTTTCGGGCCGGATGGAGATGGCAAAAAGACTGTATTGAACGTGCAGCCTGTTATCCCCTTCAGCATCAGTGAAAACCGGAATCTGATTTCGCGCACGATTGTCCCATTAA
Organism: uncultured Alphaproteobacteria bacterium; assembly: GCA_963796445.1. Lineage (GTDB taxonomy): Bacteria > Pseudomonadota > Alphaproteobacteria > Rhodobacterales > Rhodobacteraceae > Roseobacter. The sequence goes on from CAWCLQ010000004.1 coordinate 374,327, forward strand.
GCTATGCTGATGATATTGTGCCCGAAGAGTCAGAAACGGGTGTCGGAAATATTCTGCAAAGCCTGTTTTTCTCGCCCAAAGCTGCGACGGCAGGCGGCTGGATATGAGGCGCAGGTCCGGTTGTCCAGCTTCCAACGTCAACAGACGACCAATTTGGCGAAGACCAGTGGGCCATTGGTCCAACAGCAGTTGCGTTGAAACAGACCGGACCATGGACGTTTGGCGCATTGGCCAACCACGTCTGAGATGTGGGTGGCGACACAGACATCAACAATACTTTCCTGCAGCCCTTCTTGTCGTACACCACGAAAAACGCGGTCAATTATACGGTCAATACCGGGTCTATCTACAATTGGGATAACAACCAATGGACAGTCCTATTTAACGTTCTGGTCGGAAAAGTGCTGACCATTGGCAAGCAGCCTGTGCAGATTGCGGGCGGTGTCAGGTACTGGGCGGAGACCCCGGACAACGGACCTGATGATTTTGCCCTGCGTCTGGTTGGTCTACCTTTTTCCGAAATAACCGCCGGGCAAGGCCTCTGGTTGCAGGTACGGGGAATTTCTAGGGTAAAAACTCCTTTTGCGTTGCGATTTTCGTGACTACTGTGACGGTCAGGCTGAATTGCTTCAGCTTATGAACCAATGAGGGAGATTGAAAATGGGCAAGCGGGACGATCTGATTGCGCAATACGCGGAAGATTTGAAAAATAAATGTGGCATGGATCCGGACATGGATTTGCTAACAAAAGTCACCATCGGCTGTGGACCGGCGATTTATAATGCCGATGCGTCAACGGTTGCAGCATCCCAACCGGGAGAGCTGGAAACTGTTAAGGACAAATTTCTTGTTAAAAAGCTGGGTCTGGCCGACGGACCAGAATTGGTAGAAGCGATCAACAAAGTTGTCGAGATTTACGGCAAATCCGAGCGCAACAAGTATCGCGCTGTTGTTTATTACATGCTGACCAAGCATTTCGGAAAAGAATCCGTCTACGCATAAGCATCTCTGAAGCGCCTTACTTAAGAAGACGTTTCATTTTTAGATCGCATTTAAACTATTGAATAATTGCGGTTTTCGAGAGTTTCGGGTATCAACTCCACATCCGGCCAGTATGGCCAGAACCGAAATTCTTACACGTGTGGTGGCTTTGGGAGCACGTGGGGTGAAGAAGGGTTCTGGCTTTGGCTCAGAACCCTTTTTCGATTCTGACGCGGCCCAGAATTGGCCTAGCCCGGGGATACTCCGGCCATCTCGCAGATCAGACGCCATTCCTCAGCCCGCACAGGTTGTACCGACAGCCGGGACATTTTCAAAAGTGCCATGTCAGCCAACCCAGGTTCATGCTTGACCATGTCGAGGCTTACCGGTGTCTTTACCGCACGCACCGCTTTGATGTCGACGCACTCCCACCGGTCATCGTCGGTTGTGCTGTCCGGGTGTGCTTCGGCGATCACCTCGACAATTCCCACGACAGATTTCTCTTTTTGGGAATGGTAGAAAAACCCCAAATCGCCGATTTGCATGTCGCGCATGAAATTTCGGGCCTGATAGTTGCGTACGCCGTCCCATTCTTCGCCCGCGTCGCCTTTTGCGACTTGATCGTCCCAGCTCCAGGTTGAGGGCTCGGATTTGAAAAGCCAATACGCCATCAGCCGATGACCCTGTTCCACGGAATAAGCTCAACCGTTTCAAAAAGCCCGGCCTTGCCATAGGGGTCACCTGCGACCCATGTTTCGGCCTCGGCCATGTCGGCCACATCCAGAATAACAAGCGATCCGCACATTTCACCGGCATCGTCCAGCAAAGGGCCCGCCTGTTGAACTGTAGTGCCTGATTTCAGGTATTCGACATGGGCGGGACGGTTCTCCTGACGAACGGGCAGGGCACCCTTTTTATCACGAGCGATCAAAGCAACCAGCATTTTATTCTTCCTTTAGTGAGCGGGACAAAAGCGCCGTGGTGGCGCCGTGAATATCCAAACGTTTTTCGACCAGCGCTGCAACCGTTTCAGCGATGGGCATATCAATCGCATTTTCCCGCGCATATACCGCGACGGCGCGGGCTGTTGCCGCTCCCTCGACTGTGATCGTGTCGTCAAAGGTGCCGTCCGATCCAATAGACAGGCCCAAACGGTAATTCCTTGAATGCTCTGACGTGCAGGTCAGTACTAGATCACCAAAACCCGAAAGCCCGGACAATGTGCTGGGATCAGCGCCGCGAAAGGCGGCAAGACGCTGCATCTCGGCATTGCCTCGGGTCATCAGGGCCGCGCGCGCGCTTTCCCCCAACCTCGCACCGATCACTGCACCGCAGGCGATAGCCACAACGTTCTTTAAAGCACCACCCAACGACGCGCCGACCTCGTCCGCACTGCGATAAAGTCGGAGCGTTTCGCCTGAAAGCCGTTTTTGTAATTCAATGCAAAGAGACGTGTCAGAACAGGCGAGGGTCAAAGCCGTAGGCAACCCTTTGGCAATATCGATGGCAAAACTTGGGCCTGTCATCAAGGCGCGGGGCGTTTCAGGAAGAATGGCGTCAATAATCTCCAGCGGTCCAAGGCCGGTGCCTAATTCCATCCCCTTGCAGCAGGCGATAAGTTTTTTGCCGCGCAGAACCTCGGAATGATCGCTTAAAAACCCCCGCAGCTTTTGCAGCGGAACCACGATCAGCAGCACATCGACGGACCGGAAGTCGAGTAAGTCCCCAGTGACCGACAACATATCCGGAAAGGTGATGTCGGGCAGACGTGCGCGATGCGTCCGGTCTCTTTGCATGTCGCGCACATCTGTGGTGTTGCGGGCCCATAAAAGAACAGGTTCGGACTGCGCCAGCGTAATGGCAAGTGCCGTCCCGAAAGCCCCCGCGCCAAGAACACCGATTGTCATGCCTTGGCTCCTTTCTTGCCGCTGCCCAACAGCGTCGGGCTGATGCGATCCAGTGGCCATCTGGGCCGTGCTGCGAGGCTTAGATCATCGGGTGGAAACTGCTGCACCCGTTCCAGTGCCACATAGGCAATCATCGCGGCATTGTCCGTACACAAAGCCAAAGGCGGGGCAACAAATGCGGCATCTACCTCTTGAGAAACAGTCTCTAACAAAGACCTAATCGACATATTCGCGGCAACACCGCCCGCAACGCAGAACGTTCTTTGCGCTGGTTCCTTATCTAGATAGAGGCGCAGCGCGCGTCTGGTTTTTTCTGCCAGAACATCGGCGACTGACGCTTGAAACCCGGCGCTTAGATCGTGCTGGTCCTGTCGGTGCAATCCGCCTTGTTCGACGATCAACGCATCGCGCGTGCGCAACACAGCGGTCTTGAGGCCTGAAAATGACATGTCGCATCCGGCACGATCCAAAAGCGGTCGTGGCAAGTTAAAGCGCGCAGGATCGCCGCTGCGTGCGGCATCTTCAACAGATGGTCCGCCCGGTTGTGGCAGGCCCAGCAGCCTTGCTACCTTATCAAAAGCCTCGCCCGGGGCGTCGTCGATTGTCCCACCCAGACGGGTGAAATCATCCGGCCCCTGAACAAGCAAAAACTGGCAGTGTCCACCCGACACCAAGAGCATCAGGTAAGGATAAGGCACCTGATCGGTCAGACGCGGTGTCAGCGCATGGCCCGCCAGATGGTTGATGCCGTAAAGCGGCTTGCCTGTGGCCATCGCCAGCCCCTTGGCGCACATCACGCCAGACACAACACCGCCGATCAAACCTGGGCCAGCTGTCACCGCAAAACCGTCAATCTTTTGCAAGGCTGTGCCAGCCTGCGACAATGCCTCCTCCACACATAGATCAAGCACCTCGGCGTGGGCGCGGGCGGCGATCTCGGGCACGACGCCCCCATAAGCTGCGTGGAGGTCGTTTTGGTTGCGCACCACCGAGGCCAGAATGCGTGTTTCGCCATTGGCGTTTCGGCGCAGAATTGCGGCAGCCGTATCATCACAACTGCTTTCCAAGCCCAAAATAATCTGGTCGTTGCGCATTTGCGTTCCCGTTGCATGCCGCCTTGTTGGGAGGTAACACCTAAGGCGTGCGCAAACAATGCCGAGGGGGGGCGGAGAATGGCTAACAAAATTCCCTTGATCCTGACCCGCCCAGACGGTGCCAACAGTGCCTTTATGGCCGATTTTCCCAAGCCACTTGCCGACTGTCTGACCTTTATTGAAAGTCCGTTGATCGCGATCCAGTCGATGGAGGCAGAAGCCGCGATAGAGGAATACGCAGCAGTCTTGTTTACGTCTGTGAATGGCGTGCGTTTCGCCCCGCCCAGTATGGGGCGCAAAGCTTATTGTGTAGGCGTTCGGACCACGCAGGCCGCAACTTCGGCAGGATGGGTAGCCACATGCGTCGGTCAAAACGCCGACGAAATGGTCAAAACACTGGTTGATGCGCGCCCGGCTGATGCGTTGTGTCACCTTAGTGGTGTTCACGTGCGCGGACGTATTGTTGAGCGGTTGAAAGAGGCGGGGCTGATCGCGCGCCGCGTGGCGCTTTACGATCAGATACTCTTGCCGCTCAGCCCTGCTGCAAACTCGGCCATCAAGAGCCAAAAGCTTGTAATTGTGCCTCTTTTCTCGCCACGGGCTGCGACGCATTTCGCCGCAGTTTCGCCGGTAAATCCACGACTTCAGGTTGTAACAATGAGCGGTGCAATCACGAACGCTTTGGAAAATAACTCAATTTTTGAGGCTATTACCGCCCCTGAACCGACTGCGGATGCAGTGATTGGTTGTATCGAAAAGTTGGTGAGTACCAAAGGCTTGGGTTGAGAGGCCAGACACGCAGGGGTAAGGTTCTTTTACAGCGCGCCCCTGATAAGATTCGAAAAGGTGGAAGTTTTGGCCAAATCAAGAAAGTCCAACAAGGCAAATCAAAAGGTCGACGGGGGTAATGAAACGCCGCAAGAAGCGGAAAAGATCGTTTCATCCGAAGAGTTAGAAGCTGCGGTAACAGATGATTCCAAAGTTTCAGAGACAGATAAAACGCCGGATGACGCGGTCGCTGAAAATGCGACTGCGGGGTATGAAGCCGTTGACGATGCATCCATAGACAAAACCTCTGATAAGACGGTGACCGAAGGTGGACCGGACGTGCTCGAGAGTTCGGAGCCATCAGAAGGTGATGAAAACACACCCGATGATGCGGAAGCTTCAGATGCGGAAGGTGAAAGCGATAAATCCGCTGACACCAACGCAAAAGAGGATGCGCCCATAGACGCAGACCAAATGGAAGATGTTCTCGCGTCCGAGGCGGGTGTTACTGATAAAACAGACGCTGATGATGCGGAAGCGGATCAAACCGAAGAATCTGCCAAACCGGAAGTCGCCCCGAGACCACAACCCAAACCCGAGCCCGAAGTTGTGCGTGGCAGCATATGGCCTGCCTTCTTTGGCGGTGTGATCGCGGCGCTGATCGGCTTTATCGCCGGTCGCGGTGACATGCTGGACGGGTTCTTTCCACCGGATGAGCTGCCGCCGGCCATTGATGTCACAGCGATCGAAGCCACCGCATCAGAGCAGGCCGCCGCACTAGCAGCGCAAGGTGCCATACTCGAAGAGCAGGGCGTGCGGCTTGAGGCCTTGGAGGCGGCAAGCGCGTCCGCAGAGCAAGAGGCAGTACCGGCGGCGATCACTGAAGCAGTCGCCAGCCTGCAAGGCGAGCTTGAGACGATTGCCGCGCGGATCAGCGAACTGGAAGGCCGACCCGTTGAAACAGGCGGCGGCGTAGAGCCCGAGGCCGTTTCTGAACTGCAAGCCGCACTTGATGCGCAAAAAGCTGAAATCGATGCATTGGCGGCGCGGGCTGAAGCAGCGGAATCGGAAGCGGCAGGCGAAGCGGCGCGCATTCTTGCACGAGCTGCTCTGCTACGCGTTGTAACCGCAGTCGACAGCGGCGAGTCTTTTGCGCCCGCCTTGGAAGAATTGGAAACCGTGACACCGGTCCAAGTGCCCGACCCATTGCGGGCCGCAGCGGAAACTGGTGTGCCAACAGCCGCATCCCTGCAAGAAAGCTTTCCGGATGCCGCGAGAACAGCGCTTGCTGCCGCGCGTGCGGAAGTGCCGGAATCAGAAGCTGGCGGCATCACCGAGTTTCTGAAACGGCAGTTGAACGTGCGGTCCGTTGTCCCGCGCGAGGGTGATGATCCCGATGCGGTCCTGTCCCGCGCCCAAGCCGCCGTAAACGCTGGCGACATCAATACAGCACTTACTGAACTGGAGGCATTGTCCGAAACCGGACGCGCCGCCATGAGTGATTGGCTGGAGGCAGCAGCAGCCCGAAGTACCGCGCAAAACGCGGCGAACGAATTGGCTGATAGCCTGAACAGCAACTAAGGAATACTCTCATGCTTTGGTCTTTGATAAAGATTGTCATTTTCGTGGTTGCGGTTGCGGCCTTGGCGCTTGGCGCGGGGTATTTGCTGGAAAGCGAGGGTGGTGTTCAGGTCACCGTGATGGGCAGCGAATTTACATTCGGTCCGCTACAGTCGGTTCTGGCTGCTATGGCGCTGGTTTTTGCGGTCTGGGTATTTCTCAAGCTATTGTCGCTGCTCGTGGCCGTCTGGCATTTTCTGAACGGCGACGAAACCGCCATCTCGCGCTATTTCAGCCGCAGCCGTGAACGCAAAGGGTTTCAAGCTTTGTCAGAGGGTCTGATGGCGCTGGCCAGCGGTGAAGGTCGCGTGGCAATGACCAAAGCCGCCAAAGCCGAGAAATACCTTAAGAAACCTGAACTGACGAACCTTCTAGTGGCGCAAGCCGCTGAAATGGCGGGTGATCGGCGCAAGGCGGAAGAGACCTACAAAAAGCTGGTGACAAATGACGCGACCCGCTTTGTCGGTGTGCGCGGTATTATGAAACAAAAGCTGGCCGACGGCGACACGGACACAGCGCTCAAGCTGGCGGAAAAGGCGTTCGCGCTGAAACCCAAGCACGAAGAGACACAAGACGTGCTGCTGCGCCTGCAAGCCCAGACCGAAGACTGGTCCGGTGCGCGCAAGACGCTTAACGCCAAGCTAAAGCACGGCAACCTGCCGCGTGACGTCCACAAACGCCGCGATGCTGTTCTTGCGCTGTCCGAGGCCAAAGACATATTGAATGAAGAAAGCTCTATCGAGGTACAGGAAAAGGCGATTGAGGCGAACAAGCTGTCGCCTGATCTGATCCCCGCGGCGGTTATGGCGGCAAAAAGCTACGTGGAACAAGGGCGCCCCAAACTGGCGGTCCGTCTGTTGAAAAAGTCTTGGGAAGCGCAGCCGCACCCCGATCTGGCCGCAGCCTTTGCCGCAATCGCGCCGGACGAGACATCGGCAGAGCGGGTCAAACGCTTTACAGCTCTGACGCGGATCAAACCGGACCATCCCGAAACCAAGATGCTGTTGGCCGAACTGCATATCGCGAACGAAGACTTCCCCGAAGCGCGCCGTGCGCTGGGCAATCTGGCAGAAACGCACGCTGATGCGCGGTCGGTGACACTGATGGCTGCCATTGAAAAGGGCGAGGGTGCATCAGACGCCGTTGTGCGCGGCTGGTTAGCCAAAGCACTGACCGTTTCGCGGGGCCCACAGTGGATTTGCGACAACTGCCAGCATATTCACACGGATTGGGCGCCATTCTGCGAGAACTGCCAGAGCTTTGACACATTGGCGTGGAAAACCCCGCCCATGTCCGAAACGGCAATGCCCGGTGGTGTTCAAATGCTCCCGTTGATCGTGGGAAGCATCGAAGACAAATCTGAAGAGCCAACCGAGGCCGAAGTCATTATAGAAGATGCTCAGATCGTGCCTGATGATGACACGTCCGTCAGCGATAGCGCGTCGTCGGACAAGGCCGAAGCGGATACGGAAGAAAAGGCCAAGGCTGTCTGATGCAGCGGCCTTGACCCTTGACGCCGCGACGGGGCGTTACCTTATGTTGTGCATGTGTACCCCGTAAGGATTTCCCGCGATGACCCGGACTGTCACGCTTTCGATTGAGAAAATGCACTGCGGCTCATGTGTGGGCCGCGTGGATCGCGCCTTGGCGGGTGTGTCCGGCGTGCAGGATGTGTCCGTCAATCTGGCAACCGAAACTGCGTTGGTCACCGGCCAGGGTAACGGCTTGGTTGGTCGGCTTATCAGCGCGGTCGAAGCGGCAGGCTATCCTGCTCATGTGGCCGAAGACGCGGATTACGACAAGCAAGACCAGCGCGACGCCGAAGCCTTGGCCTTGAACCGGCGGGTGATTCTTGCTGCAGTGCTTGGTTTGCCGGTGTTTATCCTAGAGATGGGCGGCCACACGGTGCCTACCTTTCATCACCTTATCCACCAGACGATCGGACAGCAGGCCAGTTGGATCATTCAGGCGGCGCTGACGACGATGGTGCTGATCGGTCCGGGGCGCAGCTTTTATACTGACGGTCTGCCGGCCCTGTTCCGGGGCGCGCCCGATATGAACAGCCTTGTCGCTGTAGGCACGCTTGCTGCCTATTTCTATTCGTTGACGGTTCTCTTTGTGCCTGAGGTGCTGCCGGTTGCAGCCCGCGCGGTCTATTTCGAAGCGGCGACGGTCATTGTGGTTTTGATACTGGTGGGCCGCTGGCTTGAAGCGCGTGCTAAGGGAAGAACCGGTGCTGCTATTAGCAGTTTGTTGCGGTTGCAGCCGAAAATGGCACAGGTCTTGCAAGACGGAAAACCTGTCGAAGTTGCGGTGGCCAAACTGGTGCCGGGTGATCTTATTCTATTGCGTCCCGGTGAAAGCGCGCCAGTGGATGGTGTGGTGACATCCGGCCAAAGCCATATGGACGAAAGCATGCTCACCGGAGAGCCGATGCCCGTGCCAAAAGTTCAAGGCGATCCAGTTACTGGCGGTACTGTGAACGGAAACGGCAGCTTGACTGTCAAGGCCATACGGGTTGGCAAAGACACGGTGCTGGCTGGAATTGTGCGCATGGTGCAAGAGGCGCAAGGTGCAAAACTGCCTATTCAGGCTCTGGTAGACCGCATAACGCTTTGGTTCGTCCCGGCAGTTTTGGGCATTGCTGCCGTCACCGTTTTGGTCTGGCTTTTAGTGGGTCCGCAACCGGTTTTGTCTTATGCGCTGGTTGCCGGTGTGTCGGTTCTGATCATCGCCTGCCCCTGCGCGATGGGGCTGGCTACGCCGACCTCTATCATGGTGGCGACGGGTCGGGCGGCGGAACGCGGCGTGTTGTTCCGCAAGGGTGATGCGCTGCAGTCTTTAGCCGAAGTTGACGTGATCGCGTTTGATAAAACCGGCACGCTGACCGAAGGCGAACCGGTATTACACCTGTTTACCCCAGCACTGGGTTTCGACCGTGCGGAAACGCTCGGGCGTGTTGCGGCCGTCGAAGAACGGGCAGAACATCCGGTCGCGCGCGCCATTGTTTCCGCAGCACGGGGTGAAAACCTTTCGTTCCCCCCGGCAGAAAACGTCACAGCACAAAGCGGTCTTGGTATTTCGGGGCACGTAGACGGCAAGGATGTAACCGTGGGATCGGACCGGTTGATGCGCGATATTGGCGTGGATGTGTCAACCTTTGATGACGCGGCATCCCAAGCAGCGGCCCGTGGTGAAACGGTATTCTTCGCAGCTTTCGACGGGCAGGTGGCGGCGATGATAACGGTTGTGGACCGGATCAAACCCAATGCTGTGAGTGTCTTGCGCGCGCTTCAGGGCCAAGGTCTGAAAACCGTGATGATTACCGGCGACAAGGCGGAAACGGCGCAGACAATCGCAAATGAACTGGGCGTCACGACGGTGATTGCCGGTGTCATGCCGCGCGGCAAAGTCGATGCCATCGCGCAGCTTCAATCGGACGGGAGCAAGGTTGCTTTTGTAGGCGACGGGATCAATGACGCGCCTGCGCTTGCGGCGGCAGATATCGGCATTGCAATCGGTACCGGCACGGATGTGGCGATCCAGTCGGCGGATGTGATTTTGATGTCGGGTGACCTGCAAGGGGTACAGACCGCACATCACATATCGACACAAGCGATGCGCAACATCCGTCAGAACCTGTTCTGGGCATTCGGGTACAACACCGCGCTGATCCCTGTAGCGGCGGGTGTTCTTTTTGCGCCTTTCGGTCTCTTGCTGTCGCCCATGCTGGCGGCGGGTGCGATGGCGCTTTCCAGTGTCTTTGTGCTGTTCAACGCCTTGCGTCTGCGCAGGGTCTGAGCCACCTAAACAGCGTCGGCAAGCTCGAACAAAGTCTCGTGGATTTTCTCGGACCCGACGACAGCGCGCCGGACCAGACGGTCGAACTGCCGGGCCAGACCACGCACCTGATCAGGACTACTGACGACCAGATAAGCGTCGCCAATGTATAAAGCGGCGCGCTGGTTTCCAAAGACGGTGAAGGGTGCAGAAAAACTCTTGGTGCCGTCGTATGCGTGCAGGCGCAGCGCTGGATAGTGCTGCTGACAAATGCGGGCCATGTGCAAAAGCTGTTGGCGGCTCTGCTCTGCCGTGCTGTCGCGCCACAGACCCGTGCGCGCCGACAGATCCTGCAGCGTCTGGATGGGCATCGCAATTTCGACGTCCATGTCGCTGAGCGAAATGCGTTCCAGTACGTTTTCGACACCGCCGCCGCGTGCATCCTTAAGATCTGCGGTTTGGTCGGCATCGGGTGCAAGGCTGATGATATCGGGCAGCGTCGATGGCACGCTGCGCAGTTTAAAGCCTGCCGCTTCGTTGCGCCATTGATCCAGAGGCGTTGACCCGTCGGCCTGCGTCTCCTTTTCGATCTTGACGCTTTGCGCCACTTCTTGACGGCCCTCGGGAGCATTCTCCAGACACAGCAGCCAATCTGCTGACACACCAGTGACTGCCGCAATGCGGTGCAAGGTTTCAGCGCGCGGCAAACGGTCGGTTTCCGCACTGAGAAACTGACTAAGCGCAGAACGGTCGATACCCACCGCGCGCATGAAATCTGCACGCCCTTCGGCATGTGATGCGACGACCTGAGCCAGCCGCTTTTTGAACTCTCGGGCGAGGATGCGTTTATCCATGAACCTATGAATATCAGTTTGGTGTGGAAACACAGCAAAATTTCGAAAGTATTGCGAAAGTAATCTTTAAGTTGCAAATACACGCGCTTGCCGAATGTAACAGTTTCTTGAAAATAGCAGTCGAAAGCTGGTCGTGGAGCATATTTTGAACAAGACGGATCTGATGAAACCACTGCTGGTTCAATGGCCTACTCTTGTCATATGTAGTGTCTGTTACGGGGGATTTGCAGTCTCGACGCTCTATGCGGGCACGCTGGGCGTTTTTGGTGCCGGTCTCATACTGACGCTTACACTGACGTTATTTTCCTCTTTCAGCCACGAAGTCCTGCACGGGCATCCTTTTCGAAATGAAACGCTGAATACGCTTTTGGTTTTTCCCGCGTTGGGGTTGCTGATCCCTTATCCGCGGTTCCGCGATACACATCTGGCGCACCACCATGACCCGTCCCTGACCGATCCTTATGACGACCCCGAAACCAACTATATCGATCCGGCGGTATGGGTGACATGGTCGCCGTTGCGCCGCGGGGTGTATCAGGTGAACAATACACTACTGGGCCGGATGGTTCTTGGCCCCGTCATCGGGTTGGTCAGCTTTTACGCCCAAGACCTAAAGGCCATGCTAGCTGGAAACCGGCGTGTTCTTGATGCTTATCTGTTCCACTTTGCCGGTCTTGTGCCTGTGCTGTGGTGGGTGGCGTCGGTCAGCACCATGCCGCTTTGGCTGTATCTGGTTGCGGTCTATGCCAGTCATGCCATCCTCAAAATCCGCACCTTTCTTGAACACTGTGCCCATGACAAGGCTCGCTGCCGTAGTGTGATAATCGAAGATCGCGGGCCGCTTTCGCTACTGTTTCTGAACAATAATCTACACGCGGTCCACCACGCCAGCCCAATGGTGCCTTGGTACCGGCTGCCGCGTGTCTATACAGCCAGGCGCAACGCTTATCTGAAACGTAACGGTGGCTATGCCTTCCGGTCATACCGTCAGGTGATGGGCCTTTTCCTCTTCAAAGCAAAAGACCCCGTGCCACACGCATTGATGCCGATGCCGCCTATGCCGCAACCTGGACCGGCGATACATCCCGAACAGGTGCGTCCGGCAGAAACGCTGATGCCCTGACGGTAGACGCGGGTGTAGCTTAGGTAAACTTTTATTCGTATGCTGCCCCAAACGGAGGGTGCGCCATGAAAGATAGCAGTGAAAGACCGGTTCTGATCGATGTGTCCGAGGGTGTTGCGACGGTCACGTTGAACAACCCGCGGGCCATGAATGTCCTTTCCGAAGATATGCTGGCCGCCCTGCAAGAGACATGGGACGAGATCGGAGCCGATCGCAGCATCAAAGTGGTGATCCTGCGCGGCGCAGGGGATCATTTCTGCGCGGGTCACAACCTCAAGGAAATGACTGCGCGGCGGACTGATCCTGATGGTGGCAAAGCTTATTTTAACGCGCTTTTCCAGACCTGCACCAAGATGATGCTGTCGATTGTGCGCTTGCCGCAACCGGTTATCGCAGAAGTGCAGGGCATTGCGACGGCTGCCGGATGCCAGCTTGTTGCGACCTGTGATCTGGCGATTGCTGCGGACGACGCCCGGTTTGCGACTTCTGGTGTGAACATCGGGCTGTTCTGTTCCACCCCTATGGTGGCCTTGTCGCGCAACGTGACGCGTAAGCAGGCGATGGAAATGCTGCTGTTGGGAGAATTCTTGCCCGCAAAACGGGTCTTGGAAATGGGCCTTATCAACAAGGCGGTCCCCAAGGCCGAGCTGTCACAGGCCACGCGTGATATGGCGCGCATCATTGCGGACAAAGCCCCGGTCGCGATCAAAATCGGCAAAGAAGCGTTTTATGCCCAAGCGGAAATGACCTTAGAGGATGCCTACGCCTATGCAGGTGCTGCCATGGCTGAAAACATGATGGCGCGGGATACAACACAAGGCATCGACGCTTTCATCAACAAGCAGCCGATGCCTCCATGGGAAGATAAATAGGCTCTAACAACGCTTCTATGACAGGAACCGGGTTGCGTTTTAACGAAACGCCCCTTTGTGACCATATTCCTCTAAGCCCGAATTAATCTGCAATTGCCACACTATAGCGCAGGCTGCTGCGTGGGAGTGGGCATGTCAGATTTAATCTCTAGAGAGGTCTTTTCAGGCCCGTTGGACACCGATGCTTTGGGTATCAGTGATCTGGATATCCGTGAGATCAACGGCGTGTGGCATCTCTATGCGACCACGCGTGCGTGGGCTGGGGTTACCACATTCGAAGTAGATGTGTCAGGCGGGCTGCTGTTTGAAGCGCGCATGCTGGTGCAGACCTACGAAGGGTTCCCGCCGACCGACCACGCGTTCATCGCAATGGGGGATACGCTGTATTTCCAAGGCATCGGGCGGAACCTGACACAGTTCGACAGCTACGCGCCAACATCTGAAGGTGTGATTGACGCCGTGTCGCCCATGTCATTCATCGGGGGCCCGACCACAAGCATCCTGTCCATTGCGACCCATTCTGCGGGCGGCGAAACCTTTGTCATCGCCAGCCAGTTCGCAAGCGACACCCTTCAAGTGTACCAACAGGACAGCATGGGCCGCTTTGCGCTTGTGTCGCAAACTGCCTTTGGCAATGCCGCCACCACACAGCTTCAAACTATAGCTGTTGGGGCGCAAACCTTCGTTTTTGCGACAACCGACGCCGCGGTCGACGCATTCCGCCTGAACAGCGATGGTTCCTTGTCTGCGCTTCCAGACAGTGATGCGCTCGTGGGGTTGGGGCTGTCAAACCCAAGCCAGATCCAAGCCGTTTCGCTGGGTAATATCAACTACCTGTTGGTGGCGGGTCTGGGCAGCTCCTCCCTCGCCGTATTGAAGGTATCGGATACTGGTATGCTGGTCCCGACCGATCACGTGATAGACGATCAAACCACGCGCTTCGCAAAAACCAGCGAAATGGCAGTCGTTGAAACGGGCGGCAGGGTATTTGTTGCTGTTGCTGGGTCAGACAACGGTTTTAGTCTGCTTGAGCTTTTGCCGGATGGTCGATTGTTGGGGCGTGACACTGTGGCAGACGCGCTAGACACCACGGTTGCCAATGTGTCCGGTCTTGCGATGTTTGCCAAAGACGATGTGCTGCACATTTACGTCTCGAGCGAGACAGAGCAGGGCATCACGCAGTTTGATTTTGGTGTCGGGCCAGCGGGGGTGGTGATCACTGGAACGGACATTCAAGACACCCTGACGGGCGGTGGTGAAAATGATGTGCTGTACGGTGCCGCTGGCGATGACAGGCTTGTAGGTGGCGCTGGCGACGATGTCTTGATTGATGGCGCAGGTCGTGACCAGCTGGCGGGCGGTACGGGTGCCGATGTTTTTGTCTTTCGTCAGGATGGCGATACCGACATCATTGCGGATTTTGAAACCGGAATTGATCGTATTGATCTATCTACCTATGAACAACTTCGGTCACCAGATCAGCTGTTGGTCACATCAACGGCCACTGGGGCTGAGATTGCCTATGGTGGTGAAACGCTAATTGTACAAAGCCTTTCAGAACAGTCTCTAAACGCGTCAGATCTTGGGTTGGGTTACGTATTGATGCTGTCGCACGGAGCGCTCCCACCGCTTGTCGAGCCAAACACCGTAACTGTACAAGACGCCTTTCCCCAGCTTGCTCTGCAGAACCCGCCTGTTTACGATTTTACCGTGCTTACCGGTGGTGGCTCCGGGGCCCATATTGCAAAGCAGTTTACGGTGCTCAATGTCAACGGTGGCTTAATCATGGGTACCAACGGGGACGACACGCTGAATGGTAGTATCGGACAAGACACAATCAGTGGTCTTGCAGGGGATGATCTGATGCGTGGTAGCGCAGGATCTGACACCTTTGTGTTCAGCGCAGGCCGTGATGAGATCGCTGATTTTGTACCTGGGCGCGACAAAATCCAACTGCAAGAGGCGCTTTACGCTGCAACATTCGTCTCTGCACAAGAAATTGTGCAGCACTATGGCTCCATCGAGGGCGGTGCGGCGGTCCTGAATTTTGGTAGCGGAAATGTTCTGACTGTGACAGGCATAGACGATATAGGCAGCCTGTCAGACGACGTGATCCTGTAAGGGTATCAGCCCACTTTGAAAGCCCAGAAATCTGTGCGGTCCGCCATGAAGTAGCCCGCGTGATCGCGCATAATACCCTGCAGTTCGACCGTATCGCCCACCATTAATGGCACCAGCGTATGCAGCGACAGCGTAGTGCGTTCGCTGACATGGTCTGCGGTACTTTCAACCTGGGTTCCTGAAATGGGTTGCCCGGCGTTCAGGATCAGCTGCGCCCCCATGCGTGCAGCGGCGTTTGCATCGACTTTGAAAGTCAGCGTGGCCCCAAAGTGATAGGTGCCATCGGCGGGTGCGGTGAATTCATTCAAGCCGGCATCAAAACAAGCCTGATCGTTCGCGTCGAGATCATTGATCGCGATCTTGGTCCACGTATCTGCTGGGCAATAGTTGTCAAAATTTGTAACACCCTTGAAGCGCGGAAGCTGGGGTTGATCGACGATCCCTGTTGCGCCGTCGATGACCAGACCGTCAAAGAATGTCGCACCATCCGCGGATGTAGAAATGCGCAGGTCATCTGTGCCGAACAGTCCGAAAAGCCCGCGCGTGACAAAGTCTTGCTGAAAGACAAAACCTGCGTCATTTGCGGCGGCTTCTTTGTTAAACGTCGTCAGAATATCGCCCGTGCCACCATCTGCCTGATACAGCGCGGTCCAAAGTGCTGCGTTCAGTTTCGCTGCAAACGGAGATGTGGCAAGTGAATTCATACCCAAACCAAATGCCTCAACATCTTCAAGCTCGCCGCCATCAAGGTCTGCCCATTCCGCGCCGTCATAAACTACTAGAACGTCACGGCTGATGACGTAGGCCCGCCATCCGGTTCGCGGCACGAAGAAGCGCCAAGTCCCGTTTTCATATAGCGCAATCTCGGACTCATGGCCTGCCCAAGAGCCTGTACCGCCCGCATCCAGAATATACCGTGTGCCCTCGGCAGGTGATGACGGCGGCGTTGTTTGATCGTCTGCGACGACGCTCAATTGCGTGACCATATCGAGAATACGCAGCGCCTCATTATGGGTCACATGCTTTTGCGCCTGACTGGGCAGGATAAACGGTAAAGACAGACTACTGGAGATATCGGTCATGTGGGTTCCCATGCGAAATGTTCATTAAGCACGCATTCTCATGGGAATTGTTTTCAACAGAATTATTCACCAGCCCGACCGTGTAACCAACGATTAAGCCCTTGGCCTTCAGTTTCCTGATTCTTGGCAATGTTACGAGGTGGGTAGTACTGTGTCGCTAAGAAGTACTTGACTCTTCTGAAATTGTCACGTTGAGGGCGAATTTCCGCCGTGTACCGGCGCTCGGCTTTGTAATGCGGTTGCATTTGCAGCACCAACTCTTCAGAAATCTAAAAAAGTAGTAAATTCGGATTCCGTAATCTGACTGTGTAATGATGATATTTGTTCCTTTGAAAGCACCATTGCTCCAACCGAGCGACGGTCGCAAATCCAGTAAATGCAAACCTTCGTCGGTTGCCGCTTGCCGCAATGCCGCTTATGCATTGCGCGCGCTAACGAGCGAGGTCTTCTGATGGCCGAAACAGGTGGAACTTTCTCTTTTGTGGCGTTTGTCGGAACGTTTGACGGGTCGGGCACGGCAACTGACTATGTTGGGCAAAGCACGTTCCGCATCTTCTTTAACGTGACGGCCATGCCAGAGCTTTCCTACGCTGCGACGGACAATGGACCGGGCCTGTTGCCCAGTATTGAATTCATAGCGCCAAGCAACGCGATCGAATTCAAAATCAATGGCCAGTCACAATACACTCTTGTTCAGCCCGAAGATGATCTCCGTCTGGGAGAGATCTGCTGGGGTGATGACCCTGAGAATGAACAGGTTGCGGTGGTACTGGAATTTTTTGATTTTTCTTCTGGTGAAACCTTTGTTATCCCCATCGCTGGTGATGATATCGGCAGCTTCGCCAGCCCGGCTTCGTTTGTGAACTTTTTCAACAGCCTTAACTATCGCGGCCCGGCAACGGGTGATTATGCTCCACAGGAGGTATTTGTAGTGTCAACCCAGAACGCAGATCCGATCATTGACGATGAAGTTTTCGACGATGATACCGGTAAACTCATACAAACCGGAGACGGCAATGACATTGTCGATGGCAACGGCGGCAATGATACCATTGAAGGCGGTACGGGGAACGACACGCTTTCCGGGGGCGCAGGCAGCGATCAGCTTTTCGGAGGTTCACGCTTTGACGCACCTGATGCCGAGTTAGGCCACGATTCCCTGAATGGCGGGGAGGGGGTCGACCTGCTGGTAGGCGGATCCGGCAACGATACATTGGACGCACGCGATGGTTTGGCAAGTACGCAACTCGCAGGGGACTTTGTCCGCCCGGGTTTGGGTGTTGATACTGTCTACGGTCACCGCGAACTTTACGCGCTGGGCGAGGGTGTAGACCTGTCCTTCGCTGAATTGATCAGCGTTGGTGGGATCACGATCAACTCGTCCGAATGGGATGACGGGTCTGGTGGGACTTTAGACGGCTTGGACGCTGGCAACGCGGGGACTGCAATCAGCGGCAACGGTGCGGTCAACACAACCTTTGACTATATTCACTCGTTCCAAGGTTCACAGGACAGTGACAACATCACCGGATCAGATGACGACCGCTTTGAAGGTTTTGAATTGATGGCCGGTAGCGACACCTTGGATGGTGGCGGCGGTTTCAACGTTCTCGATTACGAAAGTGAGGTCCTTTTCTGGCAAGGGGTGTATAACAACGGCACGAGCACAGGCATCACGGTCACGATGGCCGACGAAACGGTGCCCGGCAATGATACCGTTGAAGGTGCCGGTAGCACTGTACTTGACACTCAAGGTGGCACTGACAGCATCCGCAACATCGATGAAATCCGCGGTACGGCCATCGGCGACTTCATGACGGCAGCCAATACGGATCTCGATATTACTTCCGTGGGAACGCAGGAAACGACACGCTGATCGGCAGCAAGGATGAAACTTTCTGAGCGGCGGCCAGGGCAACGATAGCATCAATCCTGGCGACAACTCGCTGTTTGACGAGATCGCGGCAGGGACCGGTTTTGATGTGGTCGACTTGGCGGACCTGCTAAGCGGCTATGTGGATTTCTCGCATTTTGCCGTTCCGGGCAGAATCACCGTTGACGTGAACGCGAGCGGTGCCTTCGGCGGCTGTGATCAGCAAAGCCTTTGGTGCAGATGAGGATGGAGCTGACACGACAACCATCAATGATATCAAACAGGCGATTCTGAACGGGAATGGCAGCACGACGTTTGGTGGTGTCGGGTTCATCGGCACTCAATTCAACGATCTCTTCGAGATCATCGGTGTAGATGATGTAGTATCCGGCAAAGACGGTTACATCGCGCTTAATGGTGGTGCTGGTGCGGATGCGTTCAACATCTTGAGGAGTGATAGCTTTATCTGGCTTGAGTTAAGGAGCGATGAAGCGGCGAAAGCGCCTAGTCAATCTGACGACGTCGACAATTTCAATGACGGTTTTGGGAATGGTACTGCGAGGGCGAGACCTCTCAGGCGCCAACTTTATCTCTCAGCTACACGGAACGTCTTTTGCAGATAATTTTACGGGTGACAGCCGGAGTAATGAATTTATAGTTTGGGCGGAAATGACACTATCGATGGCCAGGGGGCACGGATACCGTGCGCTACGATCAAGTTGGCTTCTCGGCTGTTACCGTTAACCTAATCAACGGATCCGCTACGGGAACTTACGATGATGATGCCTTTCAACAGCAGCTCATCAACACCGAGAATGTGATTTTAACTCAGTATGGCGGTATGGCTATGCGGATCAGCAGCGAATAACTGCTTCAAGGTCGCGGTGGTTCTGACAGGTTGATGGGCAAGGGTGGAATGACAGCTGAACGCGGGTCGATAACGACACGCTGGATGGCGGCGACGGCGCGGATACGCTTCTGGGCGGCTCTGGTAGTGACAGCCTGAGCGATGGTGAGAACGGGGACCGTTTGGAAGGTGGTACAAGGACAGTGACTATCTGAACGGCGCAACGGTCATGATTTATGTTTGGCGGCGGTGTGGGCAATGACACACTTATCGGCGGTGCGGGTGAGGACGCTTTGATTGGCGAGGGCGGCAACGACGATATGGATGGCGGCACCGAGGCCGACACCCTGCGCGGCGGTGCTGGCGAAGACACGTCTGATGGGCGGCGACGGCGAAGATCGGCTTGAAAGTGGCACCGAGAATGAAACAACCGAGGCGAGAAAGACACGACACGATTTTTGGCGGTTCAGACGCTGACATGATCATAGGCGGGCGCGGCACCGAAGAAAACAGGTCTGAGAGCGAGAACGACACGATCGACGGGGGTGATGGCTTTGACGCCATCTCTGCCGGTGCCGGTGATGACAGTGTCGATGGTGAAACGGCAACGACTTCATGACCGGTGGTGAAGGCTTTGACACGCTGAACGACGGGGTTGGAAACGACAGATTATTTGGTCGGCGTCGGGCAACGACGTTCTGGATGGCGGTGAAGGCGATGACCAACTGTTTGACGATTGTGTCCGTGACATCATGAACGGTGGCGCGCATGAAGACTTGCTGAACGTCGGCAACGGCAACGATGATCTTGTGGGCGGTCTGGACGATGACACGCTGAACGGCGGCCAGGGCAACGACAATATGTTCGGTGGCGAGGGCGTGGATGTCATGAATGGCAATCATGCGTCCGGCTTCGTCTGCAGAGTATCGCAATCACGTCTGGTCGGCGGCGATGGCTTTGACTGATGAATGGCGGCGCGGGCGATGACGTGATGCGCGGCGGCAACGGCGGCGACCGTCTTGAGGGCAACTTGGCGCGTACACGCTGGAAGGCGGCACAGGTGACGACTTCCTCTTTGGCGGCAACGGCGCCTTTGCCGATACGCTGAACGGCGGCGCCGGCAACGATGAACTGGCCGGCGAGGGTGGCAGCGACACCTTTATTTTCGAAGATGGCTTCGGGCAGGACACGATCTATGACTTCGACGCGTTCGACACCATCGCACAGATGACCTCAGTGGGGTCACGTGATCGACGATTTACTGTCCTTGCAGCGGACCAATGGAAGACGTGGGTAGCGACGTAGTCATCAAGGACGTGGTGAACACGATCACCATTCTCAACGCCAACAGGTGAACTTGGTCGGGAATGACTTCATTTTTAGCGTCTGATCTGTTTGGTCTCATCGGAAAAAACAACGACGTGGAGCAAAGCCTTGTTTCACGTCGTTCAGTTTGTCACTGATGACCCTAGAGAATGGCCCAAGCGGAAACTGAAATGACCTCAAGACCCGAACTGATTGCGCTCATCCCATGTTCCAAAACAGCAGGGTCGACTTTGAATGCTGCATTGCAAGCAGTCTATGGCGATGGTGTTGACCATTTAGAATCCTCAAGCTTTCGACAGAGCGTGCATTCGGATGCTCTGGAGAAAGCGCGTTGGATATCCGGGCATCTGACTCTTGATGGTTTCACAAACCATATCGAGCGGTGATAGACAGAAAGATCAGATATATCGCCTGCATGCGAGAACCTTTTGCGCAGGTCGCGTCGCACTACAACTGGCTTATTGAGATTGGCCGTCGCTCGCCCAATTTTTTTGACGCGCATCCGCCCGAAATTAAGGAGATGCATAAAACCATTGCGTCGAGTGACACAACGGATGCTTATTCCATTATTGCCAATCTGCATCGGTACGGCGACATGTTTCTGAACTGTCAGTCCCGCTATGTTTTAGGGGCATCTTACCGCGCACCCGAAGCACACTTGCGCGGACTATTGAAGCCATACGAGACAGTGATCACCGAACAAAGCATATCAAACTATATCGACGCGATCCTTGCTGGCAAAGCGGGTGAAATCGCCCGCGAGAATACGAGCCTTTACCATTTTGATCGTGCCGTTTTCGAAGATCCGCGCGTTGTAGAATTTCTTCATGAAAAAAACGCTGAAGATATAAAGCTATACCGACATGTCGTAAATGCGGGCACTGACGCTAGATCAACCCACGAATAAAGGCTGATCTTTCCACCCGAGCAGGTTCTCGCCACCATAGGGTCGCGTTAGCAAAAGAGGGATGAGCGCCTTTGCATCTTCCTCCGCAAGCCACTCTTGATCTTGCTCAGATCCTCAATGTTGAACATACCGCGATAAAGAACGTCAGTTTGAGAATTGGTAAACCGAGTTTTAGCAAAATGACCTGGTTTTGATGGATTTGGCTACCAGCCATGAAGGTTTTGATGATTTCACCATGAGCGAAACGCCAAAAATCATCGCTTTCAACAGGTTTAAAATCGCGCGAAACGCGGCCGAGATACTTAAGACAGTGATCGATTGATGTGAAATGAACGGCCTCGAGTGGTTTCGTCATGTAGACCTTCATTTCGAGCGATCTGCCTTCATGCTCAAAGAGAGAAAGCATCCGAGTTTCAATAAAGATCTGTGTGATCTTTTGGAGCGAAATGCGCGGCTAACGGGTCAGGTCACTGACACGCGCGGAGTGAACCGCTGTATCAAGAAAGCTGTGGTCGTTGTTGCACTTGTCGTAAAAGCGCCATGAGTCGTAGAGTGACTTGATCTGATCTTCGCTGCTGAACGCTGTTTTAAGCATTTTGGATAGACACATTTCGCCGCCGAATAAGCGTTGGGCGCAGATCACTGTTGCGATATGCGCGCCAGTATTTTTCGAACTTTTGATGGCGCAGTATGTTACCAGACATAGAAATGCAGAAAGATCCCAAATGATATTCGATCTCATAGTTTTCTGTACTGCCTAGGACTTCTAAGTAGGAGTCCTTCATATCCGTCAGAAATTTATCGATGGTTCTGCACCACGTAAACACGTCGTTCATCATCAAGAGGCGTGGACATTCTTTGGTAGTGTTCGATTTGAAAAGATGCAGAAAGCCACTTTTGTAGCTACCGAAGTCGCGCCCGAAATTAAACCGCTCGATGTAGACATCGACAAAGTCCTTCAGCTTCTCTGGCGCAGTGAGTTTACCTGTATTGAGAACAAGGACGTAAAAACCTGCTGCTTTGGAACGCTCGAGCATGAGCATTGTATCAGGTTACAAGGTTCCTTTTCGGAAAGATGCGAAAAGAAAAACGGGCTGACTTGTGTATGGTTGGTTCCATTGCAACTGGTCAGGTCGCTTTAATGAACGCAAGCGGGTTATTTCCGACTTCAGCGTTAAAACGAATAACGCAAACGGATACATTCCCGTTGTGATAATTTGCGAGATAATATTGCGCACGATGTACAGAAAGCCTTTTCGCCGAAATCCCGATTGGTATAGGGCGTTAGCCTGTAACCGGAAACACAGGTCACCATGCGCGCTGTATGGATCAGTTGTTCAGAATATCGCGATTGTAATTCACCGGTAAAACCAGACCCAGCACCGCGCAAACTGCTGAGAACCCATAGACATAAAGGTGGGAAACATAGGCTCCGTCGTAGCTTGGATAAAAGCCTGTGCGCATTTCGCCCACAATATGGACTAGCGGGTTGTAGTACGAAATTGCGCGGTAGGTATAGGGCAGGCTTTCGGGTAGAAAGAAGATGCATGAGATAATAAACATGGGACAGTTCAGGATCGCCCAGACCGTATCTAGATTTGGAAAGAGGACATCAGGTAGCGATTCAGAATGCCCAGCCCTAAACCAAAACTTGCGGCCATGCCAACGCTCGACAGGATTGCAGGCAAGTCAAGGATCAGGTGCAGTTCAAACAGATTGACGATTCCGACAAACAGGATCGCCATGACCGAAATATTGGTAATAAGCGCCAGCGCAAAGCGCGCCAGGATTGCATCCAGGAAAGTCACGCGCGGGTAAAATAGCAGTTGCCGCGAAAACTGGATCGACTGCATTACCTTGGTCACGACGTCGGTATACATCAGAAACGGCAATAGACCGGTTGCGTAGAAAAGCGCGAAATTGGTTCCCAGTGGTGGGCTGCTGAAAGCCAACGAAAAGACAAACGTTAGCAGAGCAGTGCCCAAAACAGGCTCTAATACTGCCCAAACATATCCGCCTGGAGAGCGTCCATAGGTCGTAGACATCTCGCGAAGCATCAGCGCTGATATTGACCGAACCATCTGTGCCAGATGGGACGGGATGCTGCGTTGAACGACTTTGATCATTTCTGGCTCTGCTGGTGCGGTGAAGTTAAGGTCCTGACCAATGGACTGGCGACGCATGTACCATCACTCGTTGCAAGACCGGAATGCAACCCCCGTCCGCGGCGGAACGCAGGCCGGTTGCTACAAGTGCTTTGCAGTTTGCGATGACATTTCATAAAACGAAGACTACAGCCCCGCGCCGGGGCACGATAAGGACAGACATGGATCAGTCGCACCCTCCAACACCACCGAAACCGGCGCAGGCGGCACCCACGCCCAAACCGATGCAGGCGCCCGGTCGGATGCGATACAAAAAACGCCATAAGGGCCTTGCGACCGGGTTTGTGGTTCTGGTTTTGTTGCCATTGGCTGCGATTGCCGCTTATCTCTACCTCGTTGCTACGGACCAATACGCATCGCGGGTTGGGTTTTCTGTCCGTAGCCAGGAAATGCCCTCTTCAGAGTCTGATTTGTTAGGCGGTTTGATGGCTTTGTCCTCGGGGTCTTCCAAAGACTCGGATGTGCTATATGAATTCATTGGTAGCCAGCAGATTGTCGACCTGATCAACGCGGATCTGGATCTTGTGGCCATTTTCAGTAAACCCGAAAACGATCCTTTTTTCGCTTACGACCCAAACGGCACCATTGAAGATCTCGTAGATTACTGGGGGCGCATGGTTAAAACGGATTACGATTCCGGCACAGGGCTGATTGAGATACGCGCGAATGCTTTTGCCGCCGAGGACGCACAGGCGATTGCGCAGGCCATATTTGTTGCGAGTTCTGATCTGGTAAATCGCCTGTCTGCAATCGCGCGCGAGGATATCACTCGCTATTCGCTGGAAGAGTTGAACAATTCGGTGGAACTGCTGAAAACGGCGCGTCAGGCAATGGCGCGCTTTCGAAACGAAACTAAGATTGTCGATCCCAGCGCTGACATCGCAGGCCAGATGGGTCTTTTGAGCAGTTTGCAGACGCAACTGTCCGAAGCATTGATCGAATTGGATGTACTTCGGATCACAACCCGCGAAAACGACCCGAGGATAAGAGACTTTGAGCGGCGTATCGACGTCATCCAACGACGCATCGACGAAGAGCGGCAACGCTTTGGTATCAGTAGCGATAACAGCGACGGTGACGCTTTTTCTTCTTTGTTGGCGGACTATGAAGCACTAGCCATTGATCAGAATTTTGCCGAGGAGTAATATTTGCTTGCACGCGCCGCCTACAATACTGCGCTGGCGCAGTCACGGCGGCAAAGCAGGTATCTTGCAGCCTATGTGGAACCTACACTGGCACAGCGCGCCGAGTACCCTAAACGTGCGCTCCTGTTGGTGGTGTCTGGCTTCTCTCTGTTGATGGGGTGGGCGATCCTCGCACTTTGTTTCTACAGCCTGCGAGACAGAAAGTAGAACGCCGGTGCTGAAGCTTGAAAACCTATGCAAGAGTTTCACCGTCAACGGCTGGACCACAGTCGTTGCCGACAACATCAACTTCGAGTTGACCGAAAAACGTAGCGTCGCCCTGTTGGGCAAGAATGGTGCCGGTAAATCGACGTTATTGGCGATGATTGCGGGAACGATGGAACCTGATCACGGCCGTGTGCTCTACAACTGCACGATTTCATGGCCCGTTGGCTTTTCCGGTAATTTCCACCCTGATCTTACAGGCGTGCAAAACACTCGCTTTATCGCTCGTGTGTATGGCATCGATACTGATGAGTTGATTGACTACGTTGCGGATTTTTCGGAATTGGGTCATCAACTTGATATTCCGCTGCGCAATTACTCGTCCGGTATGCGGTCGCGTCTGGCCTTTGGGATCTCGATGGGGATCGACTTTGACGTCTATCTGGTGGACGAGGTGACATCGGTTGGCGACGCTGCTTTTCGCGACAAAAGCAGCCGTGTGTTCAAGGAAAAGATGCGGTCGCGTAGCGCATTGGTGGTTTCCCATGCTATGCCGACTATCCGCGATCTGTGTGATTGTGGTATCGTGTTAAAAGACGGACGCACTACCTTTTATGAAGACCTGGAAGAGGCAATCGCCGAGCATCTTCGCAGTGTTGGCCAGTAATTGAATGACAGAGCATACGCCGATGATCTGTGTTGCGATGGCCGTGCATAATGGTGCGCGTTTCCTACCGGAACAATTGGAAAGCCTGTGCAATCAAAGACAGAAACCTGGGTGTCTGCTGGTCGGTGATGATGCTTCTACCGACGGGTCACGGAACGTAATTTTGGGTTTTATGCAAGGTTGGGAAGGGTGCGGTCTATCGCTGCACGATGGTCCGTGCCGCGGCTACTCGGCCAATTTCAACGCGCTGTTCGCACATGTTCCTGAAGATGCCGACTACCTTGCTCTGTCTGATCAGGACGATGTTTGGCTAGCTGACAAGCTGGATCGTGCTGTCGGGCGGATTGAGCAGTTAGAGCATCAGAACAAGCCGGTACTGTATGGGTCCGCAAGTCTGATCTGTGACGAAAACCTTGCAAACCCGCGCCCTTCGGTGCGGACAGGTCAGCCGCTGGGTTTCGGTCATGCGATCGCGCAGAATTTCGCAGGGGGGAACACCATGGTGATGAACCGTGCGGCTATTGCTCTGATACGATCTGCCGAGCCTTGGCATCTTGATATTCCAGTTCACGACTGGTGGATTTACCAACTGATCAGCGGCGCAGGTGGAGATATTATTTACGATACAAAGCCGGGGCTATATTATCGGCAGCATGATCTGAACATGATCGGGGTAAATGACACATTGCTCGCATCGTTCTATCGTATCAAAGACATGCTGGCGGGCGTGTATCGGGATTGGAACAGCCGCAATATCGATGCCCTGATCCAGTGCGGCGCCTTGCTTACGCCGGAAAACCGTCAATTGGTCTTGGAAATGGAACAGCTAAATACCTGCAACATGGCTGACCGTTTGCGCTTTTTAAGGCGTTACGGGATACGCAGACGCGGCATTACAGGAACCTGCGGCCTATGGCTTTCGGCAATGCTGAACAAGTTTTGACTGTGGCTGAGTAGCCTCTGTTAGAGACGTTTTTGACCTCCCTTATGATATCGTTCTGACCAAGTACTGTGCTTGTTGGACGATCGTAAACTGCGCTTGGCAACTTATTCCTTTCATCTGATGAAAATTTGCGGCTCATGCGTGGAATAAGGCTGCCTTTAAATGGGTGGGTCAGCAAAAGGCGCGGGGACGTAAGAGGCACATGTTAATTTTGTGCATTGTCAGCATCAGCAAGCTTAACGTTTAGCAATCAAAGCCTGCACGAATGGAGCCTTCAGTGCTCAAAAACACACAAGGTATGAATTTTTATAATTTTTACAATTGGTTACGCCATACTTTAACATATTCAAAGGTATTGATATATATCAATAAGACAAAATATTCCAAAATTAGAATTTGAAGTGATGAACTGGATGCTCCTTTCGGAAGCTGCATCCAATGCCAAGCAATGGGAAAATATAATGGCCGATCCTGACGTAATTCTAATAGATATAGATGACCCCACCACTTACAGTGTTTCTCAAGTTTTCAGCACGGACGACATCACCGTAACCTTTGCCGGTGACACGATAGGATCGCTTGCAGACACGCTGCTGGGGCTGGACACAACAGGCCTAAATGGGACGAAGACGGCGAAAGACAACAACACAACGCTGTATCCGATCAACAGAGACTTTGGCTTTATAGTGACAGACTTTGACGGGGCAGAGCAAAAAGACTTTTTCGAAAACCAGATCATCTCGAAAGCTGGGAAGGAAATCTGGTGGATGACAGTCAACAGGAGGCAGGCATGCCATATCAGATTCCCTGACAGAAACTTTCAAGATGCAAGCACTTTTGGGCACGTGGCTTGCGGGTCTGGGTGGAAATACTGTTAAGGCATAGACAGAGCACTATGTCGTTATTCAAAATGTCCTGTCAGATCAGCGGTTTAAGGAAGATATAGATGCGGTATACGCTGGATAATGACTTGAAAGTCATTGGTGGTGACTTAGATGGCTATTAATCATTGATCTGCTGAACGGCGTGAAGTCGATGGCATAGGTTTTGTCGATGTAGGTGACGTAAACGGTGACGGCGTTGAAGATGTCAAAGACATCCTGTCTCAGAATGAAAGCTCGATTGCTGTCGATATTGCGGCAAGCACGGATTACTCCGTCACGCAGAAAGACGACGGCAAGCGTCTCTATCGCTGGGGTAACACGGTCAAGCGGCCAAACGATGTACGTCTTGAAGAGGAAATGGAATTGCCGGACGAGTGGTCAACGCCTGACGCTGATAATGGCTTGCTGCCGCTGTATCGCATCACCGCCGCTGAGTTGGTGACCAACCACACGATTACTAATAAACCCAACGACCAGATCAGACCTGAAGACTACGGAGAACGGGTAGCGATTGGTCAGCTGCCGACCTATGCAATCATTTCTGATTACAATGAAGACGGTAACGGACCGCGCGAAGTCTGGGTTTCAACGGATGACTACTATTCGGGGGATGGCACGCTTTATCCCGCAGGTACGATCCTCCGTGATGACTATCTGGCCGAGATTTGGGCCAATAGCGAACTTGGCTGCGATTGGTGCACGAAGATGGTGCCGAAGGCTTTACCAATGCCTGGTACACCACCATGGATCGCGAGCCTTTTACAGCGGATTACGACACGGCAGACGATCAATACGCACCCGGTGCTGAATATGACATTGGGCCGCGCTGGCGCCTTCAACCAGACAAATACGGGCAGGACCTCCCCAGTGTCGTCATCCCGTCAGACCCCAGCTTGCCACCCCCTCCGACACAAAGCGAAGTCAAATATGAGGTCGGTGCAGACACGACAACTGTTCTTAACCTTTTGGATTGGGAAACCAACGTTTCACCCCTGTCAATCAGCGCAGGATGGCAGAATGAGGCTGGAACCGTCACAGAGAACGGTGTGACGCTTAGCGAAAACTTCGACGTGGCGTTTTACGTCAAAGGCGATATCAAACCAGCCACGCTATACGATACCGAACTGCGGTTGAATTACGAAGAGATCGATATCGCGGCAGTTGGGGCCGACCTCGTGGGTACGTCCGGCAGTGACTATCTGGTTGGACAAGGCGGTAACACATTTACGGGCGACACCGCACCAGAAGATGACGGGGCGGATCTGTTTGTCTTGTCCTATGGTCAGGGCAGCAACCTTGCCAGCCTCACAGCCAGCACGATCACTGATTTTGATCATGGTGAAGATATAATCGGTCTGATTGATCTGGGTGTAAACGACGTCACTTTTGACACTCTTCTGACGCAGACAGTGGACAGCGGCGATCTGCGGCTGGACCTGGGCGGGTTCCATCTGGCCACTTTGACCGGAGTAACTGACACCCTGGGCATTGAAGATTTCACGCTGTTGAACCGCTCTATACTAGAACCTTTGACCGGCACATCCGGTGACGACTATCTGGTCGGCGACGCCATGGATAATCTGATTGATGGGTTGGATGGCAACGACACGATATACGGCGCCGGCGGCAATGACACCCTACTGGGTGGCCGTGGATCAGATTTCCTGTTCGGTGAAGCGGGCAATGACAGTATGGACGGTGGCGACGGCTGGGACGTAGTCAGCGGCGGGGTTGAGGATGACATCCTTTTGGGAGGCAGCGGCAACGACCGTCTTTATGGAAACGAAGGCTCCGACGAGATTTACGGTGGCTCCCATGATGACCTTATCTACGGCGGTGCAACTGGGAATGACACGCTTGAAGGTGAAGACGGGAATGACCGCATCTACGGCGAATCCGGCTTGGATTACATCGACGGTGGCACCGGAAGTGACAGCTTGTTTGGTGGCACAGAGGATGACCGACTTCTTGGTGGCGAAGACAATGACAGCCTTGATGGCGGAGTTGGCAACGACATGCTCTATGGTGGGCAGACAGGTCAGGATACGCTGTTGGGCGGCCAGGGGTCTGATTACCTGTTTGGTGAGAATGACAATGACACGTTAGACGGTGGCGATGGCTACGACCTGATGAACGGTGGTGCCGGTGACGACCTGATGTTGGGCGGCAACGGAAATGACCAGCTTGAAGGCAATCTTGGCGAAGATACGCTTGACGGTGGTGCCGGTGACGACCGTTTGTTTGGTGGCAACGGTATCTTTGACGACACGCTGATTGGTGGTACCGGCAACGACACAATGTCCGGCGAAGGTGGCGACGACATCTTCGTGTTCGAAGATGGATTTGGCCAAGATGAAATCACTGATTTCGATGCTTTGTCCGCAGGTGAATTTATTGACCTCGAGGCCGTTACTGAGATCACCGATCTGTCGGATCTGACCACCAATCATATGAACCAAAGCGGTGCAGATGTTCTGATCGAAGATGGTCTGGGTAACTCTATCACAATAAACAATACCCAACTGGCTGACCTTGGTGAAGATGACTTCTTCTTCGGGATTTAATAACTGTGCGGTCCCGCCTGAATAGTGCCGGGACCGCGTTTCTTTTTTGTCCGCCGGCGGTCGCACAATGCAATCAAGGGCCGTCCCAGCCGGAGTGCTGGCGTCTGCAAGTGACTTGCGCCAGCACTGTTCAAGGTGCGCGATCGGTTTTGCGTTTGTCTGCGCTGCAAAATCCACTTTCTTGTTCTATCTCAAAGGCGCTTTCCCTTTAGCTGCTAGACTGCCTGGCATTCGGAAAGACGCGGACGCGGTTCTATAGTTGGCCAAACCCCTTTTTTTCGCATGAAAATTGCGGTTAACCATCGACCGCCGCAGAGACCGGGGAGAGACCAAATGGAAAGCGCAGCACTTGTTGAGACACTTAAGGGAATTGTCGGTCCAAAAAACTGTCTTACCGCGCCCAGCCAGACAGAGCGGTATCGAAAAGGGTTTCGGTCAGGCGAAGGTGAGGCCATAGCCGTTGTCGTGCCATCCTCGTTGGTCGAGATGTGGCAAGTGCTCAAGGCCTGCGTGGCGGCGGATAAAATTATGATCCTACAGGCCGCCAACACGGGCTTGACCGAAGGCTCGACCCCGAACGGAAGCTATGATCGCGATGTGGTCATCCTTTCAACGCTCAAGCTCAAAGGGCTGCACTTGCTGGACGAAGGGCGCCAATTCGTTTCATTGCCGGGCGGGACACTGTTCGAGCTTGAGAACCTACTTCGCCCCCACGGTCGTCAGCCGCATTCGGTGATCGGTTCGTCATGTATCGGTGCGTCAGTGTTAGGCGGCGTATGCAATAACTCTGGCGGGTCGCTGGTGCGGCGCGGGCCCGCATACACCGAACTGTCCCTGCATGCGCAAGTTATGCCGGACGGCAGGTTGGAGCTGGTCAACCATCTTGGCATTGACCTGGGCAATGAGCCCGAAGAAATTCTTGGCCGTCTTGACCGCGGAGAGATTGACCCAGCGGCCGTTCGTGCTGACGCGGGCAGGGCCAGTGCCGATGGCTATGCCGACAAAGTGCGTGATGTAGATGCTGCCAGTCCCGCCCGTTACAACGCCGATCCCGAAGGCCTTTACGAGGCGTCGGGCTGTGCCGGTAAACTTGCAGTCTTTGCCGTACGTCTGGACAGCTTCCCGATCGAGGAAGGCGAAAAGGTCTACTACATCGGCACCAATAAGGCTTCAGACTTCACGCAGCTGCGGCGTCGCTTGCTGACGGAATTGTCCGACCTGCCCGTAAGCGGAGAGTATTTACACCGGGAGTGTTTCGATATCGCACGCACCTACGGCAAGGACACGCTGCTGATGATAAACTGGTTCGGCACGGATCGCCTGCCGCTCTTTTTTGCGCTCAAAGGGGCGATGGACGCACGGTTGAACAAGCTGCCAGTGCTGCCCAAAAATATGGTTGATCGTGTGATGCAGCTGTTCTCTCGGCTTGTGCCGGAAGCCTTGCCAAAGCGCTTGCTGGCCTATCGCGAAATGTTTGAGCATCATTTGATCCTCAAGGTGTCACGGCATACCGCTGCTGATACCGAGGTCATTCTGAATGAAACTGTTGGCACTGACGGATGGTTTTTGTGCGACGCGAACGAAACCAATAAAGCAATGCTGCACCGGTTTGCTGCGGCGGGTGCTGCGGTGCGGATGCACGCGGTTAATCCTGCGACCATAGAGGATGTGTTGGCGCTTGATATTGCGCTGAAACGGAACGACCGCGACTGGGTTGAAGAGTTGCCGGAAGAGATTGAAAAAGATCTGGTCGCCAAGCTCTACTATGGTCATTTTCTCTGCCATGTCTTTCATCAGGACTATATCGTCCGTAAAGGGGCTGACCCGAAAGCGATCAAAGCTAAGATGCTGGCCTATCTGGACAAGCGCGGGGCGGAATACCCGGCCGAGCATAATGTTGGTCATTTGTACAAAGCGAAACCAGCCTTGGTGGATCATTATCAAACGCTTGACCCAACCAATTCCTTCAACCCCGGTATCGGCAAAACCTCACGCGATAAAAACTACGGTGGTGCCTGCGGGTGTGGTCCTGTGAAAGCGGTTGCAGAATAAGGCCTGAGTGTTTTCAGAAAGTGCTTTATGCGTTTTCGATCGCGAGGACGATCTTAAATCCTGCGCGGGTGCGTTCGGTGAATTCGATCGCTCGATGCGAGCAGACATCAGCGCATAGCCCACATTTTCCGCAGTCGCGCGGGTGCAGCAAAACGGGATACCCTGCATCATCCATGCCAATGGCACGGGACGGGCAAACATCAATGCAATCGGCGCATTGAACGCATTTATCGGTAAAATCAGGAGCAGCCAGAGCACCGGGTGGCCGAAGGTAATACTTGGCATTATTGCCATATGGCTCGGGTTCTTCTGGTTCCATTAGTGGCATTGCGCGCCTCTTGAACGCTGTAAAAGCTGGTCATGATCTGGTGCTGTGCCGGTTCAGCGCAACACGTCAATTCTTGTATACCAGCCTAAATGCCACACAGTCCCAGTCCTTGATCGTGATCAAGTTTTTGCCAGCCTCAGGGTGACTGCTGAGGATGAAAAGCCTGTGCGACTTGATGAAAAGGCAACCGATCAGCCTGTCTGGCCCTGCGCCATATCCACTATCTTGTCGTAGGTTGTGATCTGGCTCGCAGGTATCTTTGGCAGCCGGTGACCCGCGTGCGCCGCCAGCTTTTGCTGTAAAACAAGGAACTCACCTGAGACGACAGAACCTGTTGTTGCTTGAACTGGCCCCTCCAGCGCATCAGTCAGCGGCACAAATTCAGCACCCGCTGCTTTCAGTCGCGCAAAGTAGTCGGCGGCGACATCGGCAAAGAACGGCACGTTGTGGCCAAGGGTGATGCCCACGATATCGCTGCCGAACCATGCCTTGGCAGCCGCCATATCGTGACATATTTGTGCGACAGAAAATTCGAGAAAACTGGATTTCACAAAGGCAATCGCATCAGTGTCCTGTGCGTCCAAGGCGTTTCTATAGGCCCTGTTCCATGTCCATTCATAGGCCCATGATGTGACGTCTACAGGCGTCAGGTTGCGCCGTGCCAAATGCGCATTCACCGTTTCCAGCTTTTGGGGCGTTTCACCCCAATGGCAAAGCGGGTGTCGAAACAGTTTCGCCGGCGCTTTGCTAAGCCATGGTTCGAGCAGATCCGATGCGGTATCGATATCCGCACAGAATTCGTCGGCGCTCACATCTGGCAACTGGATATGCCCATGGGTGTGATTGGCCACAAAGTGACCCGCCGCGACCCAATCGTCCAGTATCTGCGCCATCTCTGGATGCTTCTCAAGCGGCCATGAATTGCAAAACGCGTAGACGCCTTCGACATCGTTTTTCGCCAATGCGTCCTGAATGGACCGTACGATGCCAGCTGCCGTGTACCCTGCCGGAGGATATGACTGAGGCCAAAGCGGCAAATCATCCATTGTGAAAGCGATTTTCATTTTCGACTTCCCCGCTTCCGAAAATCACAACAACAGACCACCTGCGCCCGGCCGGGTTTTGGCTGATCCCGACCGGTAATACCTGTTGGCTGTGCCCTCGTCTTAGGCCGCAAAGCCCAATTTAGAGACATGGATCTCGAACGTTGGGTGCATTTCAGCGCCGACGATATTCTCTTTGTGGTGTCGGTAGATGGAGCGCCAGTAGGGTTGGACGATGACACCTTCATCTTGCATGATCTTTTGAATCTTGGCCATGACTTCGCGCCGTTGATCGGCGTCGGCGATGGCAAGCGCCGAGGACAGCAATGCGTCGAACTCTTCATTGGCAAAGGCGCTTTCGTTCCATGGCTCGCCTGAACGGTAAGCCAGTGCCAAGACCTGCACACCCAAGGGTCGTTGCGCCCAGTCGGTGCTTGATAACGGGTACTTGGCCCAGTCGTTCCAGAACGTAGACCCGGGCAGTACGGTGCGTTTCACATTTAAGCCCGCATCACGCAGCATCGCCGCTGCCGCGTCTGTTGTGTCTTTGCGCCATGTATCGTCGATTGAGATCAGGTCATGTTCGTAATCGCCCATCCCTGCTTCGTCCATCAGGGCCTTAGCACCAGCAGGGTCGAAAACGGGAGGCGGCAGTTCCGCATATTCGGGGTGGATTGGGGACACATGGTGGTTCTCAGCCACGCGCCCGTTGCCGGAAAAACCAAGCTCGAGCAGTACAGAATTGTCGATGGCCATAGCCAGCGCGCGCCGCACTCGCGCGTCTTCATAGGGTTTTATGCCATCGACTTCCGCCGCCTGATTGGGTCGGATTACGACTGTGTTTGCCGTCACCGCTTCGGATTTGGCCAGCCCGATATCGTCCATGATGAAGATGAAATCGCCCAAGGATTCGTAGACCATATCCACTTCGTCGGCGTCTACTGCGGCCACGATGCTGGCTTGATCTGTGCCAAAATCCAGATATTCGATGCGGTCAAGGTACGCGCCTTCGCCCCACCAGTCGTGATCTTCATTTTTCACAAGAACCGCACGCACGCCAACCTCGAATTCGGCTGGCATATAGGGGCCTGTGCCGATGGGGTTGTCCAAAGGGTCACCATTAAAGCTCTGGTGTACGACTGCGGCGGGATAGTCAGAGAAACCTGCAATCAAGGTGATATCTGGTTGGTTCAGGGTAAGTCGCAGGGTCGTTGCGTCCACGACGGTAATGGCGCCTTCGCGGGCCAGTCCGGTGTCTGCGTCTACAAGCGAGTCCATGCGCGACGCCATTGAATTTCCCTCAACGCCCTTGTCGCACCAGCGCGCGATGTTGAATGCGACGTCTTCTGCGGTAAAGGCATCGCCATTGCTCCAAGTGACGCCGGGGCGCACGGTCAAAGTATACTCTGTCGCGTCGTCATTCACTTCCCAACCTTGCAGCAATATCGGTTCAAAGCTGCCGTCGATCTGGTACTCCACAAGGTATTCAAGATAGCCGCGCGTGTAATTCGACATTTGTGGCCAATCATAGGTACGCGGGTCCTTCAGAGCTTTGACGGTCAATTCAATGCGCAACGTGCCACCAGCCTGCGCGTGGCCCGCAGCGCGCGCCGGTTTTGCGATACCCAAAAGCCCATATGCCGCCGTAGCAGTGACACCAAGCGCGGTTGCGCGCGTCAAAAATTCCCGGCGTGATAGTGTTCCTGCGGATACTTCATTGGCGTAGTCGATGGCGGCATGGTGTAGGTTTTTGGAATGGCTCATAAATCTCACATTTTTTGTTGGTACGTTGAATCGAACTACACTTTTAACATGAAATCCTGATGATGTCCCCCCGAAGGTCGAATCGCGGGTCCAGAACAGCGAGATGCGGCCTGGTATCGGGCGAAACACACCGCAGGCCCTGATGGTTTTTCAATTGAAACACCGACACTTACGATCACTGCTGCCTGGGTTTGCTTTGGGCCCGACGACAGGGGTTCCACACTTGGGTCAATCCACCCGGAGTTGGTCAAAGACAATCCTGACCGACCGGCCTGTGGGCAGTTCGGGGTATGTGACCAACAAATTGGACACTAAACTGAAAGCAGGCCAGCTATTGTATTTTCAAGACAAGTCTTGGTGTCGCACAGAGCTTTAGGCAAATGTGAAATCTGGTACTTGCTTTGATCGTCGCAGATCATACAGGCGATTAGTTGACTATAGTTCGGTTCGCCGTCAGCGTCCGGCAACCACGGTTAAACCCAAAGACTGCCATACCTGCATACCGCCCCGATAATAGAATATTTTCTCTGCTGGATATCCCGCTTCGATCATGCGCCGCGCGGCGGTGGGTGATTGTCCGCACCATGGACCATTGCAAAACAGTGCGACAGACGGCACGTCTTCGGGGCATTCATACCCTTCGAAGTCCGGCTCGCAGCCTAGTTCGCCAAGCCTGTCGGCGGCTTCGTTGTAGGGTACTGATACTGCACCGGGAATCGTGCCCGCCTCAAACTCTGGCCTGACACGTCCATCAATTACAATGGCCTCTGGGTCTTGCAGAAAACTAAGAAGCTCAAGCTCTCCAATGGTCGTCACACCTTCTGCAGGGCTCATCGGTTGAATACAGAACGGGGGGCACGCGCGCGAGGTCAATGCCCATTCCTCGGGAATGGTGTTTTCGCTGTCCTGAATGCGCGATATTTCAACAGGACCCTCTGCGGTTTCCACCGGTACAGACAGCATATCCTTGGTTATGCCGACAGGGTCAGCGTAAACGGTTCCCGCTGAAAGAATTAGTAAACAAAGCACTCTAATCATCTTGCACTCCCCACTTCGTATTTGTGTTCTGGCCTGTCCGTCCAAGAACGGTCGATGATCGCATTCTCAAACTTGGACCTGCAGTGCAATGATACAGCATACTGGTCCCGATTTCGACCGTTCCGAAGTTTTGCACTAACCTGATAAAGAAAGACGCTAGAACTCTGCCTCGATCCGCCGTGCGAAAGCAGAAGTGTCACGCGTGTTGTCAGAAATCCTGAAACTGGCCTGTATGGGGTAGTGATCCGACCCGATGCTGCTGAGAACCTCACCTGTTGCTCCGGTGACCCCCTGCGCGAAAAAATGGTCGATTTGGACCGCAACCAGCGGCAGACGAACGGGCCAGGTATAGGATAAAAGCCCGAGTTTCACGCGTTCCAGATCGGTCTTTTGCAGTGGCTTCATGGACTCCGCCCAAATTGAGCTGTTGAGATCACCGGCGACAATTACGGGCTTGTCCGATAGCGATGCGAACTTCGCAATGCTGCGGACATATACGCTGCTGTCAAAGGCATAGGACGCCGAAACCGGTGGTAGCGGATGGGCGACAAGCAAATCGAAATTTGAAAACTCCAGAACGCCAAGGGGAATGGCACGGGGGCTGGGCCGTTTGATCTGGGCGTTGAAAGGGCGTTTTGAGTATACAGCGATGCCGAAACTATCGGGTCTCGAGTGTTTGATGGTATAGGGGTACGTCTTTTCCAAGGCAGACAAACCCGCCAGCCATGGGTCCGTTACTTCGGTCAAAGCAATGATATCGGGGTCGTCTTTTGTCAGCACTGCCAGCGCAGTTTCGTGGTCATTGTTCGACGCAAGCAGGTTGGACGACACGATGTGCACCAACCCTTCGGTGTCTGACGCGCCCAATTCGTCTACCGTCTCGAACGTCCAAAGGGCATAACTAAGCAGGGCCGCGTTAAAACAGGTGAGGCCTAGGGAAAGGGCTAGGTGTTTACGGTCAAAAAAGAAGGTCAGCGCGCAAAAAATCACACTTGCGGCAAGAGCATTTGGTCGGAAATGGTTAAATAGATCAAACACCCAATAGAGCGATGAAAACAGCCCCAACACACTACAAATGGCAAGCACCCAAAGAGAATTGCCGATGTATTTCGCCAGGCTGTTCTTGCGGATGTTCAAGCTAATAGCCTCTGCATTTAACATTGTCATTCCTCGGCGTCCTTCATCTTGTGTGGATTTTTTTGGTCGGCGTTCAAGTGTTCAAGCCAGTGGTTTCGTAACTCGCGTTCTTTCGCCAAGGCAAAGGCCATATACCCACCCAAAGAGCAGACAACGGCGAGAAAGAAGTTTGAATATGGGTACATAACCCAAGAAATAGCCGTCACAGAAAACATTAAGTGAAACCCGTTCGACAGCTTGCTAATGTCTCTGCATCGCGGTTTTGGAATACCTCTATAAACATCTCGCCAATATTGTCGGTATTGGTAGGCGACAAAAGACAATGTGAGACACCACCATCCGACACCAAACGTCACGCTAAAGGACGAAGACAAAATGGCGGATACTTCGTAGTACAGAACTTCGAAAAAGGTCATCGGTCTCTGAACAAAACCATAGGTGATATCGGGGTCGGCAAAGCGCGTTGGATGCCCGTTTTTTTTAATAATCTCTGTGCGCTTCCATTCGAATTCCACGGGTTCCGAGAGCAGCCAGTTTTTCCAATCATATCCGCGGCACACCGGTTTGGAACCGGACCGGGTGCAGTAGATATAGGATTTATCCGACAGCTTTGACGCGGCAAGCAAATGCCCGCTGGCGTCAATAACAACCACTTGTGACCGGGGATCAGTAACGTAGTAATCGTGCAGCACCGCGACGGTCACGGGGCCAAATTCAGGATGCACGATCTGCACCTCTTGGCCAAAAGTTGGTTGTTCTGCCCTGGCCTGCAGCGCGCCGCAGCCGATAATTCCGATGCAAGCAAGGAACAGAGGCATCAGCTTTCCGAAGAAAGTTGCGCTGCAACGCATAGCGCGATGGCAGTTTGGTTGTTTGCATGACACTCGGTCAGCGAAATGTCGATTATTTCCACCCATCAGATGCGTCACTTGTTTGCTTTCCCCATCACTGATGGCGAAAAAAGGCCACAAGAAGGCCGATGGGGTGTATCAGTATGATTTTTTAAAAACTCTGGAACTTTATGACTTAAGTGCCGTCATTTCGCGAAAATTTCTTAAGGACGCCTGCCGCGCAAACCGCTTATACAATTTGGTTCGCGCACTCTCGGTTTGCAGAGGTTACTGCCTTTATACACAGCTAAGTCCAAAGGGCTAAATGCCTTCTGCGATAGTCAAATCGGTTTCGGCAGCCAGTAGCCGGATGGCTTTTGCTGTTGTCTACTCGTCGAAATGGTAAAAAGTGTCGGCCGCATTGAAACTTTCAAATTCTACGGCAACAGCAATACTGCTGTCGGCGCCTTCTTTGATTGTCGGGTTCATATTGGTGACCAGCACCTTCCCGCCCTATTTTTCCAGCGCCGGACGTGCCAGCGCGGAAAACTCTTACATCTTTTCTGGATCATGGGCGCGTATATGGGCGATCAAGTAGGCTTTTGGCATGTGAACAGACCTTAACAAACAGCGTTTCTGCTCAAGTAGTCTAAACGCGTCTGATAGTTGCAGCAATTGGCCTGGCAGCTCGATTTCATAGCTCTGTATAATCCACAGGCAACTTCTAGTAGTTCAGTTAAGCAGCCGCCCTTCACATATTTTATTTCAAGAGTATCTGCGCCGTGCGAGACCGGCCACCCCCAAGGCTCCAAGCATCAGGGGCAGCGAAGCCGGCAGGGGAACAACACCATCAGGTCAATCGTCATGCGTTGTTATGGTAACCTTGATGGAACCTTCGCCATCTTCACCAATACGCCCGACGAGAGCGCCAAATAACGCGCATAGCACATTATCGACAACGTAGAGATTAAGGTCAGTCAAGCCGTTGGCGTTTGAAGCCCGCCCGTTGGCTTTGTCGAGCGCCCACATTTCGTCAGGGTTTGTTGCCACTGTAAAGGCAGACCCTATCGAAAATTCAATACCGGTGTTAAAAACCCTGGCCGGCGCCACCATTGTACGAATGCGTAATTGCTGAAACATCAACCTTCACAGTCGACGCGAGCGGGACCCGAGGAAGATATGCGACGCCGGCGGCCAGGGATAGTTTCATGTTAAATCTACGGACTATTGCAGGTAATGCGCAAGTGAATTTGGTTTAGATTTCAGATACATAGCAGACCTGATGGTTTCGGACTACGGCAAAAATCTGCAGGCTTTTGCTGACAAACGACCGACAAGTTCCGTCATACAGTCTAGATGGCTTTTTGGCCGAGTGTAAAAAGCGTTCAGTGCGACGGTATTGGTTGCAAAGCTGTCGGTGTGGTGAAACGCTGGTGCGGCGGACCGGAGAGGCAAAAGATGTCACCAAAATCACTTATCATCGGAGCAGGTGCAGGATTGTCTGCGTCACTGGCTCGGGCTTTGGCCGAGCGCGGTCATCAGGTCATCCTTGCTGCGCGCGATACGTCCGATTTGTCAGATCTGGCAGAGGCAACTGGTGCTGTCCTCATCGATTGCGACGCTAAGGATCGCGTTGCAATGGCTGCCTTGTTTGAAAAGGTCGATGCCATGAGCGGCACGCTGGAACTGGCGGTCTACAACCCCAGCGCCCGGGTCCGCGGCGCGATTAACGAGGTCGACCCCGAAGCCGTTGAACAGGCCATCATGGTCAGCGCCTACGGCGCTTTCCTGATGGCGCATCACGCCAGTCAGCGCATGCTGCAAACAGGACGCGGCACGATGTTGTTCACTGGCGCGTCGGCGGGTGTCAAAGGCTTCGCCAATTCTGCAGCTTTCGCTATGGGAAAATTCGGTCTGCGCGGCCTGTGCCAGTCGCTCGCGCGGGAACTCCATCCGCAGAATATCCACATCGGCCATATCGTCATCGACGGTGGTATCGCGAAGACCCCGCAAAGCGAACGTGAGAAACAAATCGACAGTCCCGACAACATGCTTGACCCTGACAGTATCGCGCAAAGCTATATGCACCTTCTAGACCAGCACCGGTCGGCATGGGCTTGGGAGATTGAATTGCGCCCTTGGGTCGAACGGTTCTGAATACCAAGGCGCACGTCAAAAAGGGTTAGTCAAAATCACATTGTCTGCTGGCGCCTGCTTGTGGAAAAGCGGTTGCCTTCGACACAAAGCACCCGAAGTGCGGCAGCGTTCTGTGCCCAAGCCAGCAAGGCCTTGCCGCTTTCGTCGACAAGTCCGCACCCGACCATCCCGATTTTGCTCACGGTTTTGGGCAGTGAATTTATCAAAGCGATTGCGCCGGCTTCCTCAAGTGCCGGATTGTAGCTGACGCCAAATGAACCAAGTGCTAGCCCATTTGTGCGGGAAAGGTTGCCGATTGCGGCCGCAATACGCGCTGCGCCCCGCTCATCAAGGTCCGCTTGCCGCAAATGTAGATCGAATGCGGATCTGTTGGTTTCCAAACTCGCGAGCTATTTCGCCGCCCTTAGACAAAGATCCTTTTCGGTCTTGCGCAGTACTTCCATCAGTTCAGGTAATCTCATAGCGTTCGCCGTCTCTGGAGCTGACAAAGCATTGCCCGCCTTCTGTCTTATGCAGCCTCGCGCCTATCACGCATAGCATTACACGATTTTCCTGACAGTCTGCATGCTCGAATTCCCCACATCGAAAAGCCATCGTCGCACATGACCCGTTTCACTACCGGATACTTGCGAAAATGGGTGAATGGCGCAACAGCCGACATATCCCGAGTTTCGCTGCAGCGTCGCCTGATGGTTTATTGCGTCCCTCGAATGCGTCGCACATGTCACAAACCGCACAAACATGTGAAACAGCGTCATGGGATCGTTTGATGACAGTGTTACGCGCTATCGCTTAGGTGGTCCGCATGGAACTTGTCTTTGCATATGGCGCCGGCTTACTGACGTTGATCAACCCCTGCGTTGTGCCGGTGTTGCCGATTGTTATTGCGACTGCGTTTCAGGCCAACCGATACGGACCAGTTGCCCTTTCACTGGGGTTAAGTGTGTCATTCGTGACATTGGGCGTTGGTGTTACCGCCTTCGGGCAGGCACTGGGGATCGACATAGATACGATTTCTAAAACAGGCGCTGCGCTGATGGTGCTGTTCGGCTTGGCGCTGCTGGTACCCAAAGCCGGAACGGTTCTGGCCGGTGCCACTGCCGGATTGTCATCGCAAGCCGATGCGCAGATCGATACGCTGGACCGCAACGGGCTGCGCGGGCAGTTTCTAGGTGGTTTGCTGCTAGGCGCAGTCTGGAGCCCCTGCATCGGCCCGACCCTTGGCGGGGCCATCTCGCTCGCGTCGCAGGGTGAGGGACTGATGCAGGCCACGGCCATCATGGTTTTCTTTGCTGCCGGCGTCTCGACCCTAATCCTTGGCCTTGCCTACGGCACACGCGGTGCCGTCGGTCGCTACAATACACAGCTTCGTGCGTTGGCGCATCGCAGCAGGCCCATCCTTGGCGCGGCCTTTGTCGTCGTCGGGCTGGCGCTATTATTCAACGTTCACCACATGATCGAAGCTTGGATGATTGGCGTTCTGCCTGCCTGGTTAATCGATCTTTCCGTTTCATTATAACTTGGACCACAGGAGACCACTAATGGACCGTCGTCATTTTCTCTTTCTGACCGCAGGGGCAGCAGCATTGCCCTTGGTCGCAACCGCTGCCCCGCTGGACTACGAAACAGGTTTGGTGGAAAAGCACCTTGAGGCCGGAGATACAGTATTTCTGGATTTCAAGGCCAGCTGGTGCAGTACCTGCGCGGCACAGGAACGGGTCATCAACGCGCTGAAAGCTGACAACCCCGACTACGCGACCAAGATTACATTCATCAATGTCGATTGGGATGAACACGGTAAGTCCGATCTGGTCAAGCGTATGAATATCCCGCGCCGGTCTACGCTTGTCGTGCTGAAAGGTGATCAGGAACTGGGCCGTATTGTTGCACAGACGGGTAAGTCGCAAATCAAGGCGCTGATGGATACAGCTTTGGGGGCGGCCACTGCGTGATATCCACCCAACGGGGGGAACTGGTGGCGTGAACGGTTTCTGTATAGAAAATCAAACACGAGCCGTGAGCTTCCAATCGTCCGACCATTTAAATCAGGTCAGGCTGTTTCAGCTTTCAGCTTTGAATTTATCATCTCCGTGGCCTCGCCATTTGCAGCGCGATAGGCGGAAAGAACGATGTCCCGGAGCCAAATAAGCGCTGGTTCGTTGGCTGTTCGGGACGACCAGAAGGAACGGCTTTAAAAGAGTGGTATCTCTGCCTCGTCGAACCCGTCAGGAAGGCGGCGGGCGCCGCCGAGGTTGGCAATATCGATTTGCCCGTCGGCGACGGCCAGCCATTCAAGACTGATGTTGGGTGACGTCTGTTCGATCTCGTTCATGAAGCGCACCGGCATTTGTCTGGAGACGGGACAGGTAACCCGGAACGTGCGAGTGCTGGAAGCTGGATCGAATGGCTCTGGCAGCGTCAGGACGCGCTTGATGCTGTTCGGAAATGGGCGCACGTTATCAATCAGCTGCAGTGCAAAAGGACTGGCCTACAGGCGTCCCCTAGCTTTGCTCATCAAAGGATCGCCAACCTGATCGCGCAGTCTAGCCAGCACATGGCTCACGGCAGACGGCGTTTTGTTAAGCTTGGCAGCTGCGCCTGTGACGCTGCCCTCCAGCATCAGGCTTCGAAAACGGCCAGAAGGTTCAGGTCGATACGGTGTAGCTGAATTTCCTTCATTTCTCCTCAAAACCATTCGTTTGAGTGACATCGTAGCTTCGCGCAAGCTAAGGTTACTTCACAAGAACAGATTTTAACTTGCAAGGGACCTTTTCCAATGGGATTGAAAGTTATTGGCTCCGGCTTCGGCCGCACAGGCACTATGTCGACGAAAATGGCGCTAGAGCAACTGGGTTTCGGTCCGTGTCACCACATGACCGAGGTGATGGGAAACTCCGCACAGCCGGCGTTCTGGAAGGCGTATGCTGCGGGCGATGAGCCCGATTGGGGCGAGGTGTTCGAGGATTACACAACCCAGGTTGATTTTCCGGGGGCGATGGTCTGGCATGAGCTGTCAATCGCCTTCCCGGACGCCAAAGTGCTCCACACCGAACGCCCCGAGGACGACTGGTGGGCCAGCTACTCGGTCACTATCGGCAAGTTCTTCGAGCATCGTCAGTCAATTGAATTGCCACCGCCGCTCGTTGAGGTTTTTGAGACCATGCACAGGCTTCTGGTTGATGGTGTGATGGGCGGTTTTGACAAGGAGAGTTGCATCGCCGCCTATCGGCGCAACAACGAAAAAGTGCGCGCGACGATCCCCGCAGACCGCTTGTTGGTGTTCACACCGTCAGACGGATGGGAGCCGCTCTGCGCTTTCCTGGGCACAGAGGTTCCCGAAGGCGAATTCCCGAGAAGTCATGCGCGGGACGAGTTCTGGGCCCACTTCGGCGGCGAACCCACATCCGCATAGCCTACCTAAATCAATCAGATATCCAGAGTTGCTGTTCCCTTATTTCAGGGAAGCGGCAGCTTTGTTCCGCAAGAGGTCATTGGAGCAGGCCGCAGCGAATGTGCTCTCCGAGCCCATACTATGAATGGCTGCTTTTCGTAGCGTGCGTATGCGGCACAGATTTTGCTGCGACGGCTTGAGAAATTGTGCCGCGTTGTAGCTTAGGAAGCTGCCCTTGGCACCAACCACGACGTTTAGATCCTAAACAACGGTATCTTAAGGCAAAGCTATGAGGCCTGCTTTTCAAAATCAAATACAGGATTGTCGTTCAACATCTGTGAGAGCAAGGGTACCGTCCGGCAGAACTTTCGTCGTATTATTTCCTAATGGTACTAACTTAGGTACTTGGCGAGTGTTCGCAAAACCTAGCAATCCGGCAGATAGGCAACGTGATTGGAAATGAAATTGCGGATTTCTTCTCCAATCGGCTTCCAGGAGGAAGGCGGATTGTCAGAAATAGTCCCTGATACTCGGGCATTGACCGGCGC
Source organism: uncultured Alphaproteobacteria bacterium (assembly GCA_963796445.1). GTDB lineage: Bacteria > Pseudomonadota > Alphaproteobacteria > Rhodobacterales > Rhodobacteraceae > Roseobacter. The sequence goes on from CAWCLQ010000004.1 coordinate 418,342, forward strand.
CAATGGTCACACCAGTGCTCACACTGCAAACCGTCGACCCGAAATCGTCGCACTGCACTCTGAGGTTTTCTGGAGATCCTGGTTGAGAATGATATACTTTACTGTTGGTCGTTTTCTCTCCGACAACAATGCAGTTCGGCGTATTCAATTGCCTGCGAAAGTCTTCTACGCCTTGGGTAAATTGACAATTCCGGTAATTGCTCGCTCTGCCGGTCGCGTTTGTACGCTCGACCCCTCTAAAGTTTAAGCCCACGGTTTTTTTTGCGGAAGGCAATTGCAGCTCGAAAAAGGTGGAAGTCAGGAAAAAGCCACGCGCCGCTTTGGTGCTGAAACGCCGAAACGTTTGTACATCCACGATCTCTGGCGCGCTCAAATCAACAGTGAGGCAGATATCACCTTCGAAAATGAGCGTTTCCTGCGCTGGCGTTTCGGACCGGCCTGCGGCTGACACCGCAAATAAGAATGTGCTGGCCAAAACAACATGTTTGAGTTTGGTTTTCATCTATTCGCCCTCAATTGCTCGGTGCCAAAATTCTTCCAACGTGATCCCTTTCACTCACTTGACGATTCCTGTTGTCGGGTGATTGCTTTCTATCTTTGACGCTATCTGGCGTTGAAAGTTACGAAATTGCCGAGCGATATTCCCAGAAACTCTTCCATGGTTTGCCCGGACATCGCGATGAAGTTAGCAACCAGAAACTCCTTTCCGTTTTCTCGATTTTCTATTTCATATCTGTTCAAGAATGCGCCGCGATTATGCGATACATAAGCTCTGAGCGGCATGAATGGGAGTTCGAACAGGCTTCGGTCCTCCTGCGGGCTGAAAGATGCAAAAAAACATCTGTTTGGATGCCCATAAATGCCCAAAAAGCGCGATGCCGCAGCGAGTTTCAGGTCTGCTGCATGAAAAAATACGCGTTCGTTTCTATTTCTGCCCACCGGCGGGACACGAGCGAGAAGCGATTCCGGATCGTTGAACTCCGCCAGTTGCCGTTCTGCTTTTTCTGGGGTCGAAATATCTCTGAAATTCGAATTTAAAAAATTAGAGACAGAAATAAGGAATTCCGGCGTTATGACATCGCCTTCCTGCCAATAAAGCTGCCTTGCTCGCTCATCAGATTGGAAATCGACAGAAACTTCTTGCCATCCATCTTCTAACTGGAGGATCTCGGCAAACCCATCTCCTGTTTCGGCGGATCGGCAAATGTTCAGATAATCTGCCGCGTTGCGCGTTTCTGCCATCAACAAAGTGGAACTGGCCGTTAGAAATATTGTGGCCGCTAAGAATTTTCGCACGTGATATGCCTGCCCTGTTGCGTTCGACCCTAGATTGAAATCAACAGATCCACGGCAACTCTGTCAATCTTGACGTAAGGCAAACTCAGCGCAACTGCTTAAGTCTCAGTTTTTGCAAAGCCTTTTGTGTATCGCCGAGCCGCTTTAGTAGTCACCTTATCGAACACGGCTCGCCAAAACGCAAAATGGCCTTTTAAGAAAGAAGGCACGGAAGCAGCGGTGGAAACGGTTTAATTGAAAGGCATCAAAGTTCCAATTTCGATTGTCTAGCGAACGCGCCCGCCCAACTTGGACTTTTTGGCTAGAATTAATGACTGGTTTGACGATACGAGATGCAACGCGACGACAGACATGCCGCAGGCGCGAGGTGATGCTGCCTCAGCGAAGCGAGAAAAACAAATGACGGCATTGTCCGGCGATTTCAACCGGTCGACGCAACACTTTAATCTTTTTGGAAAGATGGAGTGAGTATCATGAAGTATCGTCGCCGCATATTTTTCACGGACAAACAGAAGTCGGATATCTGGAACCGCTGGCAACGCAGCGAATGACTGAGCGAAGACCTAAGATGCCTTTATTCTAGCTCTCTAACTGCAAAGACTCATCAATAACTCGAAATAAAAATGGAGATAGAACATCACGTCCTGATGGAACCATGCCAGCAAGAATGTTGTCGCAGCCATTGCGAATAAGAGCAAATAAGAGAATGTTTGACTCGGTTCGTCGAAGCTTTGGCAATCACCAAGGATAGCTTGTCGCAGCGGATCTTGGTAGCGACGGGGTATTTGGTCAGTATGCTTCATAAATACCAAGGACCACAAGATTTGGACGGATTTATGGCGTAGCATTATATCGACTGTGCAAGGCTTTAGGTTGTAGAAAAGGTGATATCCTCCTTTCCATAGGCGACTTTAAGTGGGCAGAGAAATAGTTGCCTGTCTAGTCTAAGTGCTAAAGCGCGACTGAAACCACTGGCGTCGGCGAGCCCTGGCCCAAAACTAAATGTGACAATGCGTAAGTCTAATGGCGTTTTTGTCCGTAGAGCAGCCATGGGTACAAAGCGTAGCGAATGCCTGCATTCCGCTCTTATTCACGTAAACTCCGCAATCCACCGCCAGAAGCAGCTATGCTCCGCAGGGCTTCGACGTAGCCCCGCCATGCTCCTCTCTCCTGAAAGGCTCCGACAGTCACGACGCCCGCTTGTGAGGGCCTGGCCATGGCATAGCGAGGGGAAGCCGAGCTGGGCGGCAAGAACAGATACAGGCACATACTCCGTCTGAAACCTGCACAACGCTTCCCTGCCAATGACGCGGCCAATCTTGCCCGCATGCGGAAACTCGTCGTGCTGGATCAGACCTTGCTTGCACCATTGCGTCACAGACTGTTCCTTCCACCCCGTCATTCGCGCCACCTCTTGAGCTTTCAAACCAGGGCGGCGACTGCTTTCAGCAAGAACTTGATCCACCTCTGCCTTTGAAAACTGGAAGGCTGCCAGTATGCCATCCGTTGTGTTTACCAGAGGCCGGAGCGCATGGCCTGCAATCCGCTGGTAGACCGCCGAAAACCCACTGATGTCTGCGGTGAAGCGGAGGTTCAATGACTTGAACGCAATCGTCTCGTCATCATGCGCGCGCGGGAAGCGATCCCCTGGACGATCTGTTTCACAGAAGCGAGATCATACGGACCGCTCACCAGCGGTGGCAGAGTCATAGGCAGGCTGGAATAGAAGAATCCGGCCGAAAGAACCAGATCGTACTGCTTTCGGGAGATGCCGAGGATCCCCCGAGCGGTAATGTTGTCGATGAAATTCCCTCGGGTAGCGGAAATCGTCTCGACAGGGACCTTCTCGATCACTGTATGTCGATGACCAAAGCCCCTGTAGTATTGTTCTCCACCGATCGCGCCCCGGGCCACCGCATCTACCAATCGCTCTGCCTGGGTACCCAACTGCTTCGCCGTTTCCTCGGCACTCACCCAGCCCCGAAGTTGCCCAGACGGACACGTATCGCCAGCATAGGCACCATTGAATTCGCGGCTCACGACCCCTGCAAGTATGTTTCGGAAATCAGCGCAGATGTCTTAGAAAAAATCGCGCAAACGATTGAATTAAAGGCTTTATGGTCCAAAATCTTGTTGCCGACGCGTAATTTTATGCGCTTCCCTACATAACCTGTAGGGGAGCGCAAAGTGTTTCGCGGCACCCACCGTATTCAAAAAGAAAATTCGCCGTTTTACGCCCAAACTATTTCGCGCTACATGCGCATAGTTTTTCGCATGTTGACCAAAGTATTTCGTCTTCAATCCGTTGAGATATTTGGGTTCAATAAGTTTCGAAACGGACCAATATTCCTGAATCTCCTTTGGCAGAAACGTAAGAAAAGCCAAAGGAAAAAAGGATCCGACGCGTTCTCGTGCGCATTGACCCAATGGATCTCACCCCAAGTCAAACGATGACAACGAGCCCATTTCTGTTCTTGCGCAGATCAGATATCTTCTGGCGCATATGCGGAGTGTATTTGTTCTGCTCGACACATAGCATTCGAAGCGCGGCAGCGTGCTGTGCCCAGGTCCATAAGACCTTGCCGCTTTCGTCGCCAAGTCCGCATCCGACCATCCCAATTTCTGTCACGGTCTTGGGGAGTGAGTTGATCAGAGCGATAGCACCACCTTCCCGAATGTTGGGATTATAGCTGACGCTGAATGAGCGAATTGTTGGTCCACCTGTGCGGGAGAGGTTATTAAGTGCTCCCGCAATGCTGACCGCATCCCCTTCATCAAGGCCGGCGCGTCGTAGATGCAGGTCGAATTCGGTAGGCGCACTCGCCCGGTTAGCCAGCTGGTTCGCTGCCGTAAGGCACACTTCCTTTTCGGTCATACGCAGTGCTTCTATCAAATCATTCAATTTCATGACGTCGGTCCGATCTGGCGGAGACAGAGCATTGGCCATATTCGCTATGCAAGATACCGCGACAGCTGTAGCAGCCCCACCTTGAAGGATCTGGCGCCGGCTTATCCCACGGACTTTTCTTTGAAAGGCTTCGTTCATGGAAATGAAATACCGGTAGCAGTTTCGCCCATTTGCCAGAGTTTCGCGGCGACATCCCTGTCCAATGCCGCATCATCAATAACGCCCAACGCCGGAAAACCGCCGAACTCTCCGGGACCATCGGGACCGTAGTAGTCACCTTTTTTTATCCCACCCGCTGTTGCTGCCATCAGAGTTGGGAGGCTACCCTGCCAAGTGTCCATGAACGTCAAACCTTGCAGAAGCGCTGGATCAAGGTGCCGTTGTAGTTCTGTTGATGTGAAGCCTGGATGGCAGGCTACTGACATTACTGCGTCTCCTTTCGCGGCCGTTCTTCGACCCAATTCCAAAGCAAAGATGATGTCTGCCAGTTTGCTTTGGTAGTATTCCCGTTTCGGATCATAGGTCTTTTCGAGCCTGAGGTTTCCGAAATCGATATGCGCACCGCGGTGCGCAATACTGCTTAGGGTAACGACACGAGCGCCTTGCGTCGCTTTGAGCATTTCGTACAGCAGGCCGGTCAATGCGAAGTGACCAATGAAATTCACGCCAAACTGGGATTCAAAACCATCCTCGGTTTTGGATGCTGGCGGCATCATGACACCGGCATTGTTGATTAGGATATCAAGCTTCGAATGAAGTTTTGAAACCTGAGTAGCCAGAGCTCGGACGGATTTCAGGCTCGCCAAGTCCCCGATAGCCGCTTCGACTGATCCTTTGATCTTATGCTCCTGGATGCTTGAGACTGCTGCAGCAACCTTGTCAGGATTTCTGCCAGCCACAATCACATCCGCGCCTACTTTCGCCAGCGCGAGGGCAGTAAAGTAGCCGATCCCGGAGTTGGCACCCGTAATCGAGACGGTTTTTCCTGTCTGGTCTGTTAGGTTTTTTAACGTCCAAGATTCAAATGTATCAGTCATATATCAGGCTCATAGTATTAAAATATTGCCCTCGTGGGTGGCTTGGATTTTGCCCATCCCATTGTCAGAATGGAGCATGGACGAAAGAAAATGAGGACTTCAAACAGAGGTTAGCAAGTTGTCCTGAGACACTATTGACGACTGTGAGGCAAATAAGCGCTTCTTAAAACAAAAAACGGTGGCCTCGGGAGGTGAGGCCACCGTTAAATTGAAGGATTCGCCACGGGAGGAGGTGTAGCGAACCTTTAAAGTTTGCAGCTCACTCTCGGGAGGAGGTGAAAGCTTGCTGCGAAGTTACGTCGGTGTCTCTGGGAGGAGAAAAGCCCGACATAAACCTTACATCCGCATGACTGACTGATTTGCCGCGTCGCAGCAACAGTCAATGCTGCAATGCAGCTATGCAATTTTGGAGTTGCCATATTTTCACTCAGCGAAGGGGGTGATTGCGCAAACATTCCGCGTTTTGTGTATAAGGAGACCATTCCACGCTAGTGAATTTCTTTTGTATCTCCGACAAGATCTCCTGTCATGCCGCGGTCCGAAGGCAACTTGCTCTACCCCAAGGGCCGCATCGCGGCATTCGACTATTCTTACAAGCCCGTAGGAAACGAGAGTGTTTGGTTCTCAACCGTTTATTGCGTGATAAATATCGCTGCTTCAGCACGCTTTTCGAAGGGGCTATTGGCGTTTTTCAGATTTTTGGCGTATTTCTTGGCAAAAGTGCCAGTGCACCATTCAAGAGAGGTAGGCGATTGGAGCACACCGAGAGTATTGAGGCGCTCTTCCGAAACTTTGCCGACCGGCACAACTTGACGATTGAGCGGGTTCTGGAACCGAACGTTGAGTTGCTTTTGCGCATCCCAAGGCAGCCGGGGCTTTCCTTTGACCTCACGCTATGCGCTCAGAACGAAGACGAGATCAATATTGGTTTCGAAGGGTTTTGGTCATACTTCTTCCCATTCGAAAAGGTCTCTCAGATCGTCTCAGGCACTCTGGATGACTTGGTAACAGGTGATTGCAGGCTTGCCATCCATACCCAGTTTGGCCGTGCGACCAAACGGGTTCTGGAAAGACGGACCACGACCGAGTGGCAACCAATTCACACGCAAAAGCTGGGTTTTGGCGTTCCATTCATCAACGCGCAAGTCTCATACGTTTACAATCAAGATGCCAAGCCAGCCGCCTTGGCGTAACGCCTTTGCAATGATCACATCGGTGGAGCACTGGGCGTTTGGAGACTGCACGCCAAGACGGCCAGCTTCATACCCACTTATCTGTCTTCAAAAAAAAATCAAAGATGCTTCGCCGTGCATCCTCAGAATGTTCTATATGTCGCTCATTGTTGCGGAAATTGGCATCGGTGCGCAGTGCATCGCGGAAGGCACCTGTTCGTAGTATTCACAAGCGTCCGGTCAGTAGAGGCTCAGTTGGCCTTTTTCTACCTTCTGCCGCCAAGGAAAATTAAATCGGTCTTCAAGCCGAAGACGCCGAAATGGCACTCAGCGTTTGATCGTTGAAAGAAAAAACCAGTATTTCGTAGAATTTCCTTTTAGTGCCCAAAATATCCAAAACGAAGCACTATGGGCATTTCGCGAAAAACTATGGGTATCGCGAAGCACTATTGGCAACCCTACATAACCTGTAGGGACGCGCATAACACTGCACGTTCGCCATTGATTGTAAGGGAAAAAATCGCGACTATTAGCCCATAAGTTTGCCCAGCCTTTGCGCATAACTTTGCACGTCTCACCCATAAATCTGCACACGTCTTTGGAGCCATTGAACCGCAGACAAAATGCACAACAAACCTGACACATATTCTGATGTCACTCTCTTATGAGATGCGCACGCTATCGCAATATCCAGTGTATGCTTGTGAATTGGCAGTTTCTGGTCTTTCGACGCCTCGGTTGCATCACAATACCGCAACCATGTCCGGTCATATGACTTCGTGCATCACAGAACTGACGATGGGAAGGCATTCCTGACCCTGAAAATCCTCGACGAACACAGCCGGGAATGTCTGGCGATCCGGATGAAACGAAAGCTGAACTCGACCGAAGTCATCGACGCGCTCACAGACTTGTTCATCCTGCGCGGCGTTCCAACCTATATACGATCCGATCCGGCAATGGCCCGGAATTTATTTGTCGAGGCGGTCAGGAACTGGATTGCAGCCGTCGGTGCAAAAATCGCTTACATCGAGCCGGGATAACCTTGGGAGAACGGTTAGGCGTGCCGGAAACAGCGTCCGTTAATGCCTCGCCATCCGCATCAACGATCTCCGAGGCATTCGAAGCCTCAAGGTCTAGGAAACCCATCGCATTTCTGTTTTGCGCGTTTGTCCCAGCGTAAACCCCCACCAAAGGCCGCGGTGGCGCTACCCCAAACCGCTCAATCAGTTGAACGGGATGTCCGCTTTGCAGAGTGTCAGCGACTGCATGTTTGTCCCGGTTTCGGAGGCATCTCGCCCAGACGGCATAGATCACTTTCATCAGGTCGAGGCGGTCATTGTGATTGAACTGCGTCTGATAAATGTTTGGATGCAGGTTTTGGTAAAACGACTGCCGGAGGAACTCTTCGTCAAAAGCGATACTGTTGTACCCGGCCCACGTCGCTGGCGCCCATCGTTTAATCAGCGCGCTGATCTGGTGTGAGAAATCGAACCAGGATGGTAAGCGAGGGTCTTCCAGTTCCGCTGGCGTCACTCCGGTCACTGCCATCGCCCAAGGCGCCGGCAGGATGTGAGGCGATAGCCTGCACCGGATGTTCACACGCTCTATTTCATTGAATTGGTCGTCTGTCAGGATCGCTGCAAACTGCAGCGGCTGGTCAAATGCGGGCGAAGTTCCCGTGGCTTCAAAATCGTAGAAGGCAAACATGGCGTCTCATTCTCTTACCAGACTAGTGAAAAAATCAGTCCAGTTCGGTCCACGGCCACGGCTTCACATTGCTTGCAGCTGTTTGGTACCTTGCCGCCTTTGCCACCCAAATTCCTAGATCGGTACCAAAGTCCGCCAGGCGTTCGTTTGGCTGCTGGTTGTTCACCAGCATAATTACAAACTGAATGATCGTTGCAACGCCAAGCACCGTTTGCGCAACCGAGATCATGACGGCGATAATCAGCATGTAAACAAGCCGTAAGAGCATATTGTCAGGCTGCTCAGGCTCGAACTGCTCTCCATGCAAGCGGCCTTCTATCTTAGTTTCGTCTTCACCCATCGTCTCATTCCCCTTTCCATACCGACCCAATCAAAACAAACCATTATGTCGCCCTTTGATCAATGAGACGGCAGCGTTAATGGATGTGGCATCTACTATCAGGCAATTCCGGCGCGCGGCTTAAGCACAATAAAAGCTAGTCTGCGATCAATGATCAGCATTTTTCCATTTGACCGGAGTAACGTAAACGATGCCACCATCGACACTGACCATGACTTCGCCGTCCTGAATATTTACCTGTAGCTTCATCGCGCGACTTGCCAGTTTTGCCAGTTCGCTGGTGTTGTTTTCGGAGAGATTTACAACCTGAAGGTTATCAAACCGGGTGGTGCTGTTTTTGATCTTCTCCCACCACATATCAGCCGTCCGGCCGCCGTATGAATAGACAATCACCTTGCTCGCTTTGCCACAGGATTGACGGACAACCTTCTCGCTCGGAAGTCCCAACGCCACCCACAACTCCAGCTCGCCACTCAGGCTTTTCTGCCAAATGTCCGGTTCGTCATCCGTTGAAAGTCCCTTCGTCATTTCCAATTGCTCATGGGCATTCAGTGCAAAAGCAAGAATACGCACCATTAACCGCTCATCTGTCTCGGAAGGATGTTTGGCAACAGTCAGTTTATGGGTCTCATAATAGTGACGATCCATATCAGAAACGGAGAGTTCAACTTTATAAATGGTGGCTTTTTGCGCCATGGTTTGTCCCGGAATAGCAAAGATAGAGATGCCTAGTGCGTCTGGTGAGTTTGTGAAAGCAGATAAAAAAGTCTTTGGAACACCGATCGAAGCCCACGTCCGCCAGAGCGCAGAAAGTCGGGCAGATAGGCTCAATAAAGCCCTCTTTCCCGCCATTCATGACTTTTGCGATCAATAGGTTCAGATCCAAGGACTTTTAGGCCATCCAACCGCCGCCACTGGATATATTAGGTGCCTACCTGAGCGTGGAGCATTTGCGGCATCATGCCGGAAGCAAAGCTTTTTGAACCGCCTCGTCCCAACCCAAATAAAACTTATCCTGATCGCGTATCACCGGGCGGGTCATCACCTTGGGTTGGGCTGATATCTGTGCCTCTGCCTCAGAGTTTTTCAACCAGTCATTGAGCCCGCGATAGTCGTTCGAAGTACGGTCCACCAAGCGATCTCCGAACTCAACGATCAACTTTGCCAGTTCCTCCTCGCTCAAAGGTTCCGCCCGGACATCACGGAAACTGACTTCCTTCCCGGCTGCCTCCAACGCCTTCAAGCATCTTTGGCAAACTGCGCAGGTCCTCAATCCATAAATTATCACGTCGAAATCTCCTGTTTAATGATCTGAGAAACTTTCCCACTTCATCGTTCATTCCAAACACAACCACAACTTCACATGAGCCTCACCGCCGTTTACCGCGAGCCTTCGGGGTCTTGTTACCGCGCGGACCGGATTTCGTTGAGAGTGTTGTCGCGGTTTTCTTCGATAAGCTTCCGCCATCGGTCAAGTCGCGCCGGGTCGAGCTTGCCGGCCGCAACCGCCGCCTGGACCGCACAGCCCGGTTCGTGCGCGTGGGTGCAATCCCTGAAGCGACATTTGGGTGCAAGCTCGCTGATCTCGGCGAACAGCATATCAAGCCCAGCAGCGACATCGCTTATGTGCAGTGTGCGCATTCCCGGCGTATCAATCACCCACCCGCCGTCTTGGATGGCATGGAGTGAGCGAGACGTGGTTGTGTGGCGCCCTTTGGCATCGTCCTCTCGAATACCGCCGGTAAGTTGCGCTTCCTCGGGCGGCTTTGCGGCCAGCGTATTCAGCAGTGTTGATTTACCCACCCCGGATGATCCCACAAGAGCAACGGTCTTGCCCGGGCCGCACCATGGAGCAAGGGCCGTCACGGCTTCATGCGTTTTCGCATTCAGCGTAACAACATCCAGTTCGGATTGAAGGGCCGCCGCTTGCTCTTGAAAAGGTCCCACATCAGCCACCTGATCTGCTTTTGTCAGGACGATCACAGGGGTTATCCCGGCTTCATTTGCGAGAGCAAGGTATCGCTCTAGTCTGGCGGGATTGAAATCGTCATTGCAGGACGTCACGATAAAAATCGTATCTAGGTTTGCAGCGATGAGCTGCCGGGCCCGAGCACCCGCGGTACGGCGCTGCAGGAAAGTACGTCTTTCCAACCGACGAACAAGCATTCGGGTTTGAGGATCCACAAGCACCCAGTCCCCAACAGCGAAATCCGTCGTGTTGCTTTTGGAAAGGAGGCTTAGCTTTACCGGACCTACTTCGGATTCAGCTGTCATTCGGGACCGGTGCACGGTCGCAATGCGCATCCGGGCACAACCTGTATCGTCGGGTTTCAATTGGACAGCAAAAAACTCCGACCAGCCGAGGGCGGCCAAAGACTCTAAATCTTGATTGAGTAAATTCGTCACGAAGTTCTAATGCACATGGCATCAGATCGACGCAAGCCTTAGTGCACTCTCTGCCAAAAGGACGTCTTGCGCTCATGCTGTGCGTGCAGAGCGTCCAGATAGCTCAGGTGAGATGCAAACGATCCATAATCGCTGATCTCATCATCCACGGCGGCACAGTCCATCAGGTGATCAGCCGCATGGCCATAACGGGTGGCGCGGCCCTCATTCAGCGAATAATCGATCATGGCCCGCCAAAGCAAAACCGCAGCCAGAGGGTACCGCTCCCGCAGGGCTTCTGCCGCGGGCGTCAGGATGTGGTAGAGATCACCATCCAGTTCCTCAGAGCGGTTCTCGATCAGGCGCGCAGCACAGGACAAATCCGGCCAGTCCAGAAAGAAGATCAACGCCAGGTGCAGATCCTCAAAATCCAGCGCCTTGGCCTTTGCTCTGATCCTCGGCTTCAATATCATCAAAATCCGGCAGGACCTTGAGATAGTCCCGCAGGAGATCCGGGTTGAGCGTCTCGCTGAAGCGTTCCCAACGATGGGACTGGGCCTCGTCAACCCGGTCAAGTGCAATCAGACAGGCAATATACGCCGCATCCCATTCCCTTTGACCAATCGCGCGCCCACTCAGGTCTGCACCTGTCAGCGTTTTCAGCGCCTCACCGGCCTGTCCCTGCGAGAGCAGCAGTTGCGCAACTTCGGCGGCGATGTCGGGACGCGCCAGTTCTTGCGTCGAATACTGAGCGATATAGGCCGCTGTGTCGCCTTGGGCCTCAGCGATCTCTTGCAGACACATCTTTGTCAGGCGGTCTTTCCGATCGCTCGCGTAATTGCCGCTGTCGCTGCGTAGATCGCGCAGAAATATGAGCGCCTCATGGTCTTCTGATGGTTCTTCAGCGGGCATCTTTCCATAGGCTTCCACCATGCCTTTTAGGTGCTCCAAGCCGTCTTCTCCCAGGGTCGGCGCAAGGAGACCTATGATCCCGTCAAATTCGCCATAGCCGTTATCGCGCAGGGCATCCCACACGCGAGATGCCAAAGCGGTCGGATCGAGAACTGCACGGGGGCCAATATCTTCAAACCTCAACGCTGCAGACCGAAAGACATCACCGACATCACCGCGGCTATCGTCCACCCGCTCATAGACCGAGGGTGCCAACTCAATGAACTGCCACAGCAATTCAAAGGCTTCTGTCGGCTCCTCTGGTGCAATCTTTTCGGTGATCATATCTACTTGGGTATTGAGGTCTTTGATCAGGGATTTGCGCTTGCGCCACCCCACAAAGCTGGTCGATTTGCGCAGCGACACGAGCCGCTTTCGCACGTCGCGCGCGAGTTCAGTCGGCCCAACATTGTGGCTCAGTTCAAGTCGCAGTCGCCGTTTAATATCTGCGCTGCCAGTGCTGACCTCAAGCAGTAGATCGGCCAGACGCTCTGCGCCCAGTGCTGTCAGGTTGTCTTTGTTGAGGGTCTTCTTTGACATGCTGTATTTGTGTCACCCGTCGAGGGGAATGGAAAGGATTGCTCTGCCAAGGAACCAATCTTTGGCTTATGGCCGCTTTGGGTCTGAGGATTTGTGTGGTGGTCACTGACCCCGCGCCGAGAGGGTTCTGGGAAAACTCCATTGCACATTACCGTTGTCAGGGTTCCGTCGAATTTTTCGATTGCGTGTTGTTTTTTCAATGACGATCATTGCGCGGAAGACAGGTGGTTGTTTTCATCATGCATGCCCCGGCGCGATCTTCGGGTCGCCAAGCAGTCGGTCTCTCGCGGCGGTGATCTGGGCCGTCAAGGCAGCTGAGCCACCACAATCCGGATGCATCCTCCCGGCTCATGTTGCTCGCGTTGGGCGGCGGGTTGGGGCCCTCTGGAACTCATCTCAAGAGGTGTTCTGATGTCGATCAAAGCGGCGCGATGCGCTTTGTTCTAGGCTTAGTGTCATAATTTGAGTGCTCAAGGACGGAGGCTGGCCATGCGCGCAATGGTGTTTGACGGAGCGTCTTCAAAACTCAAAATGCGGAACGTGCCACTTCCAGAACCAGGGCCGAAACAAGTTCTGATACGTGTTGAAGCCTGCGGTGTTTGTCGGACAGACCTGCATGTGGTCGATGGAGAGTTATTGCATCCAAAGCTTCCGCTGATACCGGGGCACGAGATCGTTGGCCGCATCGAAAGGCTGGGATCCGGAGTACGGGAACTGTCGTTGGGGCAACGCGTTGGTGTTCCGTGGCTGGGTCACACATGTGGAGAGTGCCCCTATTGCAAAGAAGCTCACGAAAACCTCTGCGATGCGCCGGGATTCACAGGGTACACGGTTGATGGAGGCTACGCCGAGTATTGCGTCGCTGACGCGGAATTCGTTTTTCCACTTGAAGATAATGCTGACCCGGTCGCTTTGGCTCCCCTTTTATGCGCAGGTCTCATTGGGTACAGGTCTTTCAGATTGTGCGGGGACGTCCGGCGCCTCGGCATCTTCGGCTTTGGAGCTGCGGCCCATATTTTATGCCAGATTGCACGCTACAAAGGCATAGACGTCTATGCCTTCACACGTGAGGGCGACAAGACAGCACAGGAATTCGCACGCCGTCTCGGCGCAGTCTGGGCAGGGTCTTCGTCGGACAGACCACCTGAAGACCTGGATGCTTCAATCATTTTCGCACCCGTAGGCGAGTTGATCCCGACAGCTTTGAAGTCGCTTCGCAAAGGCGGACGCGTCGTATGTGGCGGGATTCATATGAGCGACATTCCAAGTTTTCCTTACGCAGACCTCTGGGAAGAAAGGTCCATTCATTCGGTTGCCAATCTCACTCGATCGGATGGTGAAGCGTTTTTCCCGTTGGCGGTTCAAGCAAGAGTTGCCACTGAAACCGTGGCATATCCGCTTGAACAGGCCAACGAGGCTTTGGCGGACCTACGATCAGGAAAACTGCAAGGGGCCGCTGTTCTGGTTCCATAGCATGCGGGGCGAGCGATTTGAGATGCATGCGCTCCTGTCCCAAAGAACCGGAGAAGCATATCCAGCCTCTCGCTCAGCGATCGGACTGTTTTCGATTGTTTTGGCCAGCGTAGTGGCAATGCGTTTTGTGTTTCAAGCAGGCGCTCCGAAACAGCCCTGGCCCGTTTGTGAAGAAATGATCTTACAACTTGATGCACCTCAACAAACCATGACCCGTTTACGTGTAACCTCGGCTTGGAACCGCACGACGCGAGGGCAATAAATGATTGTCGAGGATCAAAGTGACGTCATCGCCTGGTTGGCAAGGCAATCGACGCAGCCCAATGCCCCAGATACGAAGCGAATTGAGACACATATCTCCGAGGTTTTTCTGACGGGTGACCGTGCGTACAAACTCAAGAGAGCTGTAAAACTGCCGTACGCCGATTTTTCAACGCCACAAATCCGGCTCCGTGCCTGCGAAAAAGAGCTTGCGCTCAACGCGGCGACGTCCCCCGAAATCTACATCCGCGTGCGGCGCATAACCCGGGACGGTACCGGGTTGGCATTCGATGGTTCTGGCGAACTGGTCGACTCAGTGGTGGAAATGCACCGGTTTAAGCAGGAGAGAATTCTGGATCAAATGGCCTTGGATGGGCAATTGACCTCTGAAATCATGAGCGTTCTGGCTCGGGAGATTGCGGTTTCCCACGCGAATGCTCCGGTCGTTCAGCAAGACGGCGTTGCAAACATCGAGAACATTCTCGATATCAACCGGGCTGGATTCGGGCAGAGCGGTGTCTTCTCCGAAACCGAAATCGAACATATCGACCAGAAGTTTCGAGCCGGTTTGCAAAACCTTGCACCGATCTTGACCCGGCGGGCAAACCGTGGCTGCATAAAACGGTGCCATGGCGATATGCATCTGCGCAACATTTGCATGTTCAACGGGCGACCGCAGCTTTTTGATTGCATAGATTTCAACGATGAACTGGCGACCGTTGACGTTCTTTACGATATTGCGTTTCTGGCGATGGATTTATGGCATCGCGACATGCGGGATTTTGCAAGCCTCGTGGTCAACCAGTATCTGGACAGATCGGACGAAGAAGATGGATACCCCTGCTTTCCCTATTTTATTGCCCTTCGCGCAGCGGTGCGCGCGCATGTACTGGCCACGCAATCGAAAGACGCCCCAAGAGACGGCGCAGCGGACAAGATACGCGAAGCGCGCAGTTACCATGACCTCGCGCTTTCACTGCAGGAGCCCCAGCGGGCAAGACTGATCGCGATCGGCGGGTTCAGCGGCAGCGGGAAATCAACCGTGGCCGCTCAAATCGCCCCATTGGTCGGGCCGGCACCCGGCGCAAGGATGATCGAGAGTGACCGCACGAGGAAAGCGATGTTTAATGTCGAACCGGAAAGCTGTCTGCCGGAAAGCGCCTACACGCCGGAGGTCTCCGACAAAGTCTATGGGATGATGTCAGCAAGGGCTGCGGACTTGCTGGCAACCGGGTGTTCGGTTGTAGCAGATGCCGTCTTTGACGTACCCGACCGCCGGCGCATCATAGAAGATACAGCCACCCGGGCCACTGTTCCTTTCGACGGCATCTGGCTTCAGGCCGATCCCGACATACTTAAGCACCGCGTGGAAACTCGCCCCAAGACGGCGTCTGATGCGACGGGCAAGGTCCTTCGGATGCAGCTTTCGCGTGATCGAGGCTCCATGAGTTGGAAAAAGATCACCACAGCAGGCAGTGTCGAAAACACGATCTCGGAAACCCGACGCCTGCTTGGCGTATAAAGTCTTGAAAACTGACGGCGCTGACTAAGCCTTGATCCAAAGTGCACTTGCCAAAACCCGTCAGAAAAACTGTTGACACGAACTGCCCAAAACTCAAAATACCAAAACCCTCGAAGTATTCTTCAGTTAGCGGTCAAACCCCCACCTGAGCGACCGCTTTCGCCAGCACCGGACGTTCGCTGCACTTTGGACGAATGTCTCAGTTGCGGGCGGAACTTGACGGTCGACGCAACACTTCACTTTGAGAGCAAGAGGAGTGTTGGTATGGCTTATCGTCGTCGGATTTATTTTACGGAGAAACAGAAGGCAGATATTTGGGATCGCTGGCAGCGCGGGGAGTTGATGAGCTCGATCGGTCGGCTATTTGATCGAGGCTCTTCGTCGATCTATCCCCTGCTTGCGAGGACAGGTGGTATACGGCCACCAGAGCGGCGGCGATCACGGCGGGCGTTGACAACGGCAGAGCGCGAAGAAATCTCGCGCGGGCTTGGAGCCGAGTTGTCCTTTCGTACAATTGCGCGTCAGCTGCGGCGCGCTCCGTCGACGATCAGCCGGGAGGTGCGGCGCAACGGGGGGCGTCAGTGCTACCGGGCCATCCTGTCCGATCAGGCGGCCTGGGATCGTGCACGGCGTCCGAAGCCCTGCAAGCTGGCGGACAGGCTGGCGCTTTGTCACACAATATCTCAGAAGCTCGAACGCAAATGGTCACCGCAGCAAATCGCGGGCTGGCTGAAGCGTGAGCATCCCGATGACGAGGCGCACGCGTGTCTCACGACCATCTACAGAAGCCTGTTCATCCAGGCCCGTGGCGTTCTGAAGAAGGAGTTGCTTGCGCATCTGCGGGCAACACGTGCCATCCGCCGCTCCCGGCATGCGAGCCTGAAGCGGGATGGGCACGGTCAGATTAAGGATGCGATCTCGATCGGAACGGCCCGCTGCTGTCGAGGACCGCGCGATACCTGGCCATTGGGAGGGCGACCTGATCGACTGGTTCGAAGAACAGCTTCATCGCGACGCTGGTCGAACGGCGCACGCGCTATGTTATGCTGGCAAGGTGAGCGGCAAGGAAACGCAGACCGTCGTCGCAGCGCTGGCGGCACAGGTTCAGCATCTGCCCCGAGAACTGCGGCGCACGCTGACCTGGGACCGGGCAAGGAGCTCGCCGACCACAAAAGCTTGACGCGGCCACCGATCTCGATATCTACTTCTGCGATCCGCACTGCCCGTGGCAACGCGGCACCAACGAGAACACGAACGGACTGCTGCGCGAGTACTTCCCAAAGGTACCGACCTCTCGTGCATAGCCAGGAGTATCTCGATGCAGCGCACGTGAACTCAATGAGCGACTAGAAAGACGTGCATTATTTTCACCAGCACCGGATGTTCGCTGCACTTTGGACGAATGTCTCAGTTGCAGACTTTTCTGCCATTCAAGTAACTGCATCTATGGCGAGTGCTGATTATTACTGCAAAATTTGAAAGGCCATTTGTGACGGTCGCCTTTCTCGCGGCAACCGTCACCTCTCGCGTTAGCGTCTACCGATGCGGCGGACTTTTCCGTCAAAGGTGGGAACGGACAGAACGAAAGGATCGGTCGGATAACAGATCGCTTGTTCCTCCAGCATACCGATGGCAATTTCTTCGCCCATCCGCAGACTGTCGTAATAGTCGGAGTAGTAGTGCACCCCGGCCATGTTGCGCCCAATCGAGATATTGGCGGCAAGCTTGTTCAATTCACCTTCCAGCGTCAGCGGGCAGTCCACCGACTTTTCCTCCAGCTTGTTCTTGTAGTATTTGTCTGGCTTGGTCGCTTCAAAGCAGAGCGCCTCATCAATGCTGCTGAAAAAGCCGATCTTGCCGTCGGAGCAGGGGTTCTTTTCGTCGGGCTTCTTGCGGCCAAGCACGGCGCCGGTATCGAAGAAGGCCTTGACGATGGTGGTGCAGGCACCAGCAACGGTGGCGTGCCCGGCGCCGTAGGTTGGATGCATGGGTGAGCCTTCGGCGAAAGCCATGGGAAGTAGAAAGTTGCCCTTGTTGAAGTATTCGGCATCCTCCGGGTTACGGGCGGTAATCGCCGCCAACGTCGATGGGATGTCGTCTGTGCCGTTTTCCATCAGATTATCACACATCTTCGTGTATGCACCGCAAAGGCTTGGGTGCTGCGCCTCTATCACATCGGCCTTGGCAATGCGCGCGGCGAGCGCTTCGGGGCGCAGGCGCAGGTGATTGTTAAACTTCTGGAAACGCACGGCCTTAAGCGCGCGGGTCGCCACCTCTGTAACCAGCGTCAGTATATGCGGACCGCCGTAAAGTGCGAAACCGCCTGCATTCTGCGGCTGGCCGACGCTAGGGTCATAGACGTCGCGCATACCGGAGAGTTGCGCAAAACCCGGATCGAAGGGAGTTCCCATCCCCAAAAGGATCAGCGTGGCGTTCAGGTATGCCTGATAGAGTGCGTCGAAATGCACATAGGTGGCCAGATCGCGTGGCGTGCAAATGAACCGGGTCTGCGGCTGAAAATTCTGGCCAGATGAACATCCATCCATGATGTTCACGCCCTTGCCGCGGGCATTGACGTCAAAACCCTGCTGGACTTCGAGCCAGTCATTCCAAAGCTGCATGTGGTCCTCATTGGGTGCCGCCACCGGGACCCTTTGGTCGATGGTTTGGGCACCATAGCCGATGAAACCGTCAGCCACGGCGGTACCAGACAGCGTGTCATTTCCAATGAGCATGAACTGCGACAGGTAAGGGCCGACTTCGACCCCTGGCGATGATCCCCGGAAGGCGAGTTGCCGCTTCTCTCCTGCGGTGCCGCCTAGGGCCGCCAGACGCGGACGGCCCCGATAACCGTTGGTGGCATAAGGAAGGGCTTCAAGCCGGGCGACAGAGGCGTCGATATCGGCTGATCCGGTCCCACCGCCTGCGTCGAAACTGCTAAAGGGTACGTCTCTGAGAAGCGCAAGTTCGTAAACCTCTGCCATCTCATAGGTCAGTTCGTCAGAACAAAGTGCCGGCGCTGGGGGCATGGTCACCGCCTGCGCGTCGGGGCCTTGCAAGTCGTAGACGATGCCCGCGGCCGGTGCCTCCCACTTGCGGCGTGGGCAGGGCTCCTCCTCACCCAAGGGGATGGTCGGTACTGGCACACGGGTGGTGAAAGGTTCTATCCAACCTTCGTCAATGGCCTGCCGAAAGGCTTCGAAATGGCCTTTGTTTTTAACTAGGCCGGTGACGCTATCGTGTTCCAGGCCCTTGGTGAAGCTCATCGGATAATGTGCAGAGGCGTAGCGCTGCTCATCGCGGTTGGCGATGTGGCTTGGGTGGACCCGGTCACGCGCCATTTTAGCTGCAGATACACGACCTTCGAATGCGGTCTCGCGGCGATTAACGGCCATAATGAAAACTCCTTTTGAAAATTGATTCTCTACGGTTCAGGCAATAAAATTGCAGATTGAGGGGACGAACTACACGCTATAAGTGTATCACGATTATTTGGCGAACACTGTGAACTAGTTCACACGCGGCGGCGCGTCTGGATTGACAGAACGCAGATATCTCCATGCTCCAATGCATCGTCCAATTGGCTAATTTATCTTGTAAACTTGAAATCATCTTCCGGCAGCTTCGGGCTCAGAGCGGCCATTCGCCGAATTTTGGTGAGTGTTGGCTGTTTCGCGTTAAGCAGCCATTCACGACCGAAAATTCAAAGTTCTGGTTCTGAGTGACCGCTTTCACCAGCACCGGACATTCGACAAAAAATGGCGAGCGGCCGAGTTGCGGGGCGGTCTCAATGGGTCGATGCAACACATGCATTGAAACGCTCTGCGGGTGTTTCGTATTTGAGCGTTTTTCGAGGTCGTTCGTTGAGCTGTCTGGCGACAGCGCTGAGCTTTGCTTGACTATGTATCGACAGATCCGTGCCCTTTGGGAAGTACTGTCGCAGCAAACGGTTTGTATTTTCGTTTGTGCCGCGTTGCCACACCCCACTTCGTCGGCCAAGGGTGAATGTGGCTCGCATAGAAAGACGTCGATATCCGTCGCCAGGGTGAAGGCCTTGTGTCCGGCCATCTCCGTTCCTCGGTCCCAGGTCAGCGAGCGGTGCAGCTCTTTTGCCCAATGTCGTCTTGCACATCCGCAAGCAAGCGCGACTTGCCGCATCGCGTTGGGCCAAGAAAAGGCACGATTGACCCTCCAAGGCTTTGCGCCAAGGAATTTGCTTCAACGAGTTCATTTTGTGCTTTCTGGTAGTGCGCATGGTGGGTCGTTTGCACCAAAGCAGCTTGGTAGGTAGTCCGGCTCAAGATAGCCTCCGCTTGTTCGTGTTTGGCATATTAGAAGGCATTTTGAACGAAGGCTTAGCTCGCTTAAGCTTCGCAGAGTTGAATAGATCCGCCCCTGGAGTGCGCTCTGATCGATCCAAGTGCTCCTTGTTCTTCTCTTTCGCGGTTTGGAGGGCTTTTTGGACCTTCGAACGTGCTCTTTTTGTACTAGGCCCCTCGGTCTTCCCGTTGAAACCTTCGTAGATTTGTTGCTCAGAAAGAATGGCCTGAGTATGGATTTCCTCGTGCTCGGGCGCGTTCAAGGCTTTCCGAGCTTTGTCGAGTTACTCGAAGGGCAGAGCCGGGCAGTTTTCACGTTTGGTTGGAACAAAGAAGAACTCTCTGGCCAACTCATCCCAGACGGCAATTTCTCGAATGTCATTTGGATCGTATAGAATTTGCACCTTATTTCTGACACCCACCCTCTCCAGGTAATTTTTCAGCTCAAGGGATGCATAGCAGATATTTTTGTACATGATGCCATACCTTTTGGCTCAGCGGATGGCAGGTTCAATCATGAACATTTCCTGAACTTGCACAGGCGTGGGAGCAGGGGGAACAGTAGAACTGTTTCATTTGTCT
The DNA here is from genome assembly GCA_963796445.1 of uncultured Alphaproteobacteria bacterium. Classification (GTDB taxonomy): domain Bacteria; phylum Pseudomonadota; class Alphaproteobacteria; order Rhodobacterales; family Rhodobacteraceae; genus Roseobacter. The sequence continues at coordinate 438,838 of CAWCLQ010000004.1, forward strand.
CTTCCACACAGCGTATGGAGACTCTTTCGTCCTGAGAATGTTATGTACTCTGCGGCGCTGTTTTTGCGCGTAGCTACCTGAAAGAGAAGCATCGAGCTCAGCGGACTTGAAGGTATTTGAGTAGCCAACTCTTTCGAGCACCAAAAACAAAAAAAGGCCAATACGTGGATTACGCTGCACACGACACGACAGTTAGTTTCATTGCGTTTGTCTGCGTTGTTGAAAGCATAGCGGAGAGCAAGAGTTCTGCAATCGCAGTTCATGCCGCCTTATCGGAACATGCCAAACAAATCTATAGGCTGACAACCAAGCACAAGGAGAAACTGATCTGGCATCGAGAACAGGTGTTCAATCCCTGAGTACCTGAGATCTGTTCTTCAACACCCGCATAAGGAGATTTATCGACTGCTCTCTGAACTATTATCGAGAAATCGTGCAAACTTATGGGGTGCGTGCAGCATTTAGCGCATCCCTACATAACCTCAGAAATCCAGGTTCTCCACGCTCAAGGCATTTTGCTGGATGAATTCGCGCCTTGGTTCCACGACATCGCCCATCAGCTTGGTAAACAGATCGTCAGCTTCCGCCATGTCGTTCACTTTGACCTGCAAGAGCGTCCGCGCATCAGGATCCAGCGTTGTTTCCCATAGCTGATCGGGGTTCATCTCTCCCAAGCCTTTGTAGCGTTGCAAGGAGAGGCCCTTTTCGCCTTCTTGCAGAATAGCGTCGAGCAAATCCATAGGTCCGTTGATAAGCTGTGTGCGGTCTTTGCGCACGAGCGTGGCAGGCATGTTGTAGACATCTTGCAGATGCTGCGTGAATGTTCCACTGCGATTGGCCTCGCCGCCGCGCAGGATGCGTCCATCCAATGTGCGCACCTCTTCCACGCCGCGCAGGATACGCGCCAAACGGATGCCGTGGTCTTGCGTGATCCGACCCTGCCAGCCTTTTTCGTATTCCAATGCAATCAGGTTAAGACGTGCCGCGACTTTGTCGGCGACGCCCTGAAGGTCGGCATCCACGGCTCCGGGGGCAAAGGCCCCTGCAATCGCGGCTTGCTCGAGAATGTGGCGCGGGTAAAGCGTCGGGAACGCGTCAAGAACACGGCGCATCTGGCGTGCCATATCGACGACGCGGGAAAGGTCTGCGCCAACGATCTCTTCACCATTGCCTTGGCGCAGCATGGCACCATCAATGCCTTGCTCGATCAGATAATCTTCCATCGCAGCTTCGTCTTTAAGGTAAACCTCAGACTTGCCACGGCTCACTTTATAAAGCGGCGGCTGCGCAATATAGAGATGCCCTTTTTCAATCAGTTCAGGCATCTGGCGGTAGAAGAACGTCAACAAAAGCGTCCTGATGTGCGCACCGTCAACATCCGCGTCTGTCATAATAACGATTTTATGGTAGCGCAGCTTCGAGATATCGAATTCATCCCGTCCAATGCCCGTTCCCAGCGCCATGACAAGGTTGCCGATCTCCTGACTGCCCAGCATCCGGTCAAAACGGGCGCGCTCCACGTTCAGGATCTTACCTTTAAGCGGCAGGATCGCCTGTGTCTGGCGGTCACGTCCGGTTTGTGCTGAACCACCGGCGCTGTCGCCCTCCACCAGAAACACTTCGGTCTTAGAGGGGTCTTTTTCAGAACAATCTTTTAGTTTTCCAGCAAGGAAGTTCACGTCCATCGCAGTTTTGCGGCGTGTCAGATCGCGGGCTTTTCGCGCCGCTTCACGCGCATGTGCTGCTTCGATGATTTTGCCGACGACGATCCGTGCCTCATTGGGGTTTTCCTCGAACCACTCGGCCAGTTTTTCATTCACCAGACCCTCAACGGCCGGGCGCACCTCGGAAGATACCAGCTTGTCCTTGGTCTGGGATGAGAATTTCGGATCAGGCACTTTAACGGACAGTACGCAGGTCAGACCTTCACGGGCGTCATCGCCAGTAAAGCTTACCTTTTCCTTGCGCGCGATCCCTGAGGATTGGGCATAATTGTTGATGGTCCGCGTCAAGGCGCCACGAAAGCCCGCCATATGCGTGCCCCCGTCGCGTTGCGGGATATTGTTGGTAAAGGGCAGGACGTTTTCATGATAGCTGTCGTTCCACCACATCGCGACCTCAACCCCGATGTCGTCCTTTTCGCCGGTAATGAAAATCGGATCGGGCATGACGGAAGTTTTGGAACGGTCGAGGTATTTGACAAATTCCTTCACGCCGCCTTCGTAGAAAAGTTCTGAACGCAGAGGCTCGGCGGGGCGTTCGTCGATCAGAATGATCCGCACGCCAGAGTTCAGAAAGGCCAGTTCCCGCAGTCTCTTTTCGAGCGTCTCAAAGGAATATTCGAGGTTCGAAAACGTATCGGTCGACGCCATAAAGCGGACTTCGGTGCCAGTGCGATCGGTATCGCCGACGACTTCAAGGTGCTTGGTCGTGAACCCGCCTTCAAAGCGCGCGATGTGTTCCTTGCCCTCGCGCCAGATGCGCAGTTCCAGCCAATCGGACAGGGCATTCACCACTGACACGCCGACACCGTGCAGACCGCCGGATACTTTGTACGAGTTGCTGTCAAATTTACCGCCCGCGTGCAGTTGGGTCATGATGACTTCGGCGGCTGAAACGCCTTCTTCGTCATGGATACCAACCGGAATGCCGCGCCCGTTGTCGCTGACAGAAACCGAGCTGTCGGCGTGAATAGTGACGGTTACGGCATCCGCATGACCCGCCAAGGCTTCGTCGATGCCGTTATCCACGACCTCATACACCATGTGGTGCAGGCCCGATCCATCGTCGGTGTCTCCGATGTACATTCCGGGGCGTTTTCGAACAGCTTCTAAGCCTTTGAGAACTTTGATAGAATTCGCGCCGTAGTCTTCGGGATTTTGCTCGGTGTCGGACATGTCGTCATACCTTCGTATTTTCCAGTATTTATACGTTTTTTCAGAGGCATTGTCACGCAACGGACACAAGATTTTGTGTTAAAGTACAGGGATAAGCACACCAACAAGAATAAGCAGCACGCCCGAGACGACATTGATCCGCCGCAGCGTGTCAGGCTTGGTGATAAAGCCCCGCACATGACCGACACAGGCAGCAAGGACAAGGTTGCCGATCAGGGGCACAATGACTGATGCTGCGATGATAAGCGTGACATCAATTCCGGTCACGTCCCGTAGGTCAAAAAAACCGGGCAGCACGCCGATATAGAAAAGCACGGCCTTGGGATTGCCCAGGATTGCAATCAAACCGGCGAGGAATCCGGGCCATACACCCGGTCGGACGAGGCGACTGTCGGTGCTGATGCTGTGGCGTGCATGGCGGATCAACATCACGCCCATAAAGATGAATACCCCGCAGGCCACCCAGCGCAGCATAACCATGAACACATCAAAAACCGACACGATCCACGAGATGCCCAGCACCGCGACAAGGGGCCATAGGATGTCCCCCACAGCAACGCCAAAGGCAAGTGGCCACGCCGCCCTGAAACCACCTGACAGCGCGCGCGCCATCAAGGCCAACCATACCGGACCCGGCGTCAGGAACAGTATCACCAACGCCACCGCATAAAGCAGCAGATCACCGCCTGAAATGGTCACCCTGCTTGCACGCCGGACGCGCCTTCAATCTCAGTCACCTCAAAATACTGCGCGCGGTCACCCATGGCCGCGAAAAGCTCTTTTTCGGTGCCTGTCATCCATGCCTGAGCGCCCAAGGCGACGATTTCGTCGTATAGTGCGGCGCGTCGGCTCGCATCCAGATGAGCGGCAACCTCATCCAACAGCAATAAGGGTGCAGCCCCAAAACTAGCAGACAGCGCCCGCGCATTCGCAAGGATCAAAGACACCAGCAGAGCTTTTTGCTCGCCTGTAGAGCATTCGCTCGCCAAGACACCCTTGGCCGAGAATGTCCCAACAAGATCAGCGCGATGCGGTCCGATCAACGTGCGCCCTGCCGCAAGGTCACGGCTGCGATTGTCAGCCAGTGCGGCCTTCAAATCGTCAACCGTTTCCGGCAGGCCAGTCTCGCTGTGGATCAGATCAAGATCGGCCGTTGGAAAGGCTGTCGCTGCGTTATCTTGCGCCGCACTAAGTTCCGATAAGGCCGTCTTTCGGTTGCGATCTATCGAAATACCTGCCTCGGCCATCTGTGCCTCTAGCGCCAGATACCATGATGGTTCGCGCACCATGTCCTTAAGCAAACGGTTGCGTTCCCGCATGGCTTTTTCGTAGGTTAGTGCCGCTTCTGCATGCGAAGGCTCGAAACTCAGCGTCATGCGGTCCAGAAACCGACGCCGCCCGTCTGCCCCCTCAATCCAGAGCCTGTCCATCGACGGGATCAGCCACAAAACCCGCGCAATCCGACCCAAGGCCGTCTGTGCCGCCGCTTTGCCATCTATCCGTACCTGCCGTGCGCTACCATCCTCGGACCACGTCTCTACCTCATGGATCTGGCCCAGTGACTGCAGTTCGCCCGTGACCTTCCAGCCGACAGCCTCAGGACGGCGTGCCATGTCCTGCGCGCTCGATCGGCGCAACCCGCGCCCTGGCGACAACAGCGAAACCGCTTCAAGAATGTTGGTCTTGCCTGCACCGTTGGCCCCGAACAAGGCGACAGGCCGCATGTCAGGCGCCATCCGCACAACCCTGTGAGAGCGAAAATGCGACAGTGTCAACGCACTCAGAAAAAGAGGCACTGCGCCCCCTTCCAAATGGAGAAAAATACCGCCGCCGGAGGCATTAAATCTTAGACACGCATTGGCATGACGACATAAACTGCCGACTGATCGTTGCCTTCGCGCATCAAAGTGGGATCACCCGACGAGTTGAACAAGAACACTGCGTTTTCCCGATCAACTTGACTGGCGATCTCCAACAGGTATTTCGCATTAAATCCGATCTCTAGCCTTTCATCGCCGTAGGCCACGGCAAGTTCTTCTTCCGCGGCACCGCTGTCGGGCGCGTTTACGGACAGAACAAGACGATCTTCGTCCAACTGCAACTTGACCGCGCGTGACCGCTCGGAGCTTACTGTGGCCACACGGTCAACTGCTTTGGCAAAGTCGGCAGCATCTACTTCCATTTTGCGCGTATTTCCCTGCGGAATGACGCGCGTATAGTCGGGGAACGTCCCGTCAATCACCTTGGATGTCAGCGTGATGTCCGGCGTCGCAAAGCGGATTTTAGTCTCTGATACCGATACGGCGATCTTCATCTCGTCGTCATCCAGCAGTTTGCGCAATTCGCCAACGGTCTTGCGCGGTACAATTACACCGGGCATGTCTGCCGCGCCTTCTGGCAAATCCGCATCGATCCGCGCCAATCGGTGTCCGTCTGTCGCCACGCAGCGCAGCACACGGCCCCCTTCCGCTTCAGAGACATGCATATAGACGCCATTGAGGTAGTAGCGCGTTTCTTCCGTGGAAATCGCAAACTTCGATTTGTCGAAGAGCCGGCGCAAAACAGGCGCTGGTGCTGAGAAATTTGATTGGTACTCAGACGAGGCCATGATCGGGAAATCTTCTTTCGGCAGCGTCGCCAGAGAGAAATTCGATCTTCCGGCCTCTACCGTCAGGCGCGCAGTCGCCGGATCAGCGGTCAGTGTGACCAAGGCACCGTCAGGCAGTTTGCGCACAATTTCATGCAGGGTCGTCGCCGACACTGTTGTCGCACCGGGGCGTTCGACCTGCGCAGGCGCCTTATCAACGACTTCGATATCGAGGTCGGTGGCGCGGAACGATACATCGCTGCCTTCGGCTTCGATCAGCACATTTGCCAGAATTGGAATTGTGTTGCGACGTTCGACAACAGACTGTGCCTGAGACACAGCCTTAAGCAGAGCCGCGCGTTCGATGCTGATCTTCATGATGCCACTTCCTAATCCACCGTCGGGAGGAGCAAATTACCCTCTTTGACCGACTTCACAAGCATTTTATGGATTTGTCGTAGGATAAGCGAGGGGCGTCAAGGTCTGCGGCAGCATTCACAGCGCGCAGACCTCATTTTAGTCACTCTTCCAGCGCGCGGCGCAATAGTTCGAGGTCTTCGGCAATCTGGCCGTCTTGAATTTTCAGCTCTTCGATGCGTTTGACACCATGCATCACCGTGGTGTGGTCGCGCCCACCAAAGCGTCGCCCGATCTCGGGGAGAGAACGCGAGGTCATTTTCTTGCACAAGTACATCGCAACCTGACGGGGTCGCGCATAAGACCGCAACCGCTTGGGCCCAATCATATCCGACAGACGGATATTGTAGTGATCCGAAACCTTGCGCTGGATTTCTTCAACCGTAATTTTACGCTCGGATGCGCGCAGCACATCAGATAAACAGTCCTGCGTGAGTTCCATGCTAATCTCGCGACCGACCAATGACGCAAAAGCGCAAAGCCGAGTCAGCGCACCTTCGAGAACACGCACGTTGGTTGAGATTCTGTGCGACAGGAACTCCAGCACACCATCCTGGATTTCAAGACCGGGGTAGTTCTTGCGTTGCTGTTCGACCTTGCTTTGCAAAATGCCCAGACGCAATTCATAGTCGGTCGGGTGCAGATCAACGACCAACCCGCATTGCAAGCGCGACTTCACACGCTCTTCCATGTCCTTGATTTCACCAGGGGCGCGATCACCGGAAATGATAATCTGTTTGTTCTGGTCAACCAAGGCGTTGAAGGTATGAAAGAACTCTTCTTGCGTGCTATCCTTGCCCGCGATGAACTGAACATCGTCAACCATCAGCACGTCTACCGAGCGGAAAATTTCTTTGAAATCCATCATCTTGCGGTCACGCAAGGCCTGGACAAAGCGGTACATGAACTGCTCCGCCGACAGATAAAGCACATTCAGATCAGGGCGGCGCTGCCGTAACTCATGCGCGATTGCGTGCATAAGGTGCGTTTTACCCAGACCAACACCACCGTATAGAAACAGGGGGTTGAAGGTCACTGGCCCACCCTCTGCAACGCGCTTGGCGGCAGCATGTGCCAGCTCGTTCGGTTTACCGACGATGAAGTTGTCGAACGTAAAACGGGCATCCAGCGGTGCAGTTGAAAGACTGTTTCTTGCTGGCTTGGGCGCTTGGGCTTTGACCTCAGGTTGCTGTTGCTGGACAGGTTTTGCGCCGCCCGTCACATGCGAGGGAACCGCAAAACGCAGACGCCTGATGTCAGGGACCTCGGTGCGTAATTCATGCAAAATCAGATCGGCAAAGTTCTGGCTGACGTAATTCCCCAGAAAACTTGTCGGCACATCGAAAGTCGCCACGCCATCTTCGGATTTTAAAAACTCTATGGGTTCAATCCAGTGTTTGTAGTTGTTCTGTCCGACTGTCTTGAGCAACCGCTGCCTAAGTTGCCCCCATTTTTCCTTAGTCATATTCTACCCGCGTTTCCCTTTGTATTTCCAAATATGCCAGCCCCTTTTCCGGTTCGCTGACACCCCCAAAACCCTCAATCAGACACACGTCGATTGTCCCTTCTCTGCACAGAGAAAGGCGTCGTCCGTCGGACACTTTTACGAAAGACCCCCAACTTGGTTTGCCGTACCGTGCACTAACGCCGAACAGCGGATCAAGTTGGGTCGCCCCAAACGTACTCGTATAGTGACAGGGCAAACCGGTGCCAAAGCAACGCTTGCAGACTGACGATAAGATGAAACCATCTTACCCAGTTCCTGACCCTTTCAACCGGCGCAACCCGGTCAGAGTTCAGGTCCTGTCCCCCCATGCGAAATGAATCGCACCGTCTTGGTAGCAACTTCGAAGCAGACGTCGCAACCTATCTTCATTCTTGACTCTGGGTATTTGGGAAAAGAATCTCTTGAGCCTGCTTTGAGTCTCAAAAAGGCATAAAAAAAGCGCCACTTTCGCGGCGCTTTGTTAACGATAAGTTAACTATACTTAACCGAGAGCTTTCACCCGCGATGATAGACGCGACATTTTCCGCGATGCAGTATTCTTGTGAAAGACGCCTTTGGTCACACCACGCATCAGCTCAGGCTGTGCATCGCGAAGGGCTGCTGTTGCCGCTTCCTTGTCACCGGAAGCAATAGCTTCTTCGACACGGCGCAGGAACGTGCGGATGCGCGAACGACGAGCTTTGTTGACTTGGAAACGCGCTTCGTTCTGACGGGCGCGTTTTTTTGCTTGGGGCGAATTTGCCATGCGTGAAAAACCTTTTCCTGGGTTCGTTGTCTCAATTCAAAAGCGCTGAGCAAACCCAATCAGGACGGAGTACCGTCGATAGGTGATTTTAGCCTGAGCGGGCTGCACGCGCATGTCTGACGCGGTCTATAGGATAAACGTAATGCGATTGCAAATCCGAAACATGGCCAAAGGCCACAGAATCAAAAGTGATGTTTTCTAAGGCGGCGTGCGCCGCTCAGTCGGCGTCGCGCTGGATCATGCGCAAGACAACATCACCATCTGCGTTGGACAGCATCAGATCAGTCCCGTCACGTTCAAACAGTCGCGCCGACATCAGAGCTACGGTAAAATCGAATTCTTGCTGTGAAACTTCTGGTACGCAGGCCATCCGCGTCATAGCCGCCGGGCTGAACAGGATTGCTTCTTCATTGGTGACGAAAGATCCTTGAAATCTGTTGCAGCCACCGCTGCCGAAATAGCGCCCGTCCGCATCGAACTGCAAAAATATGTCTGATACCGGTGTGATGCTCTCACCGTTCAGTTCGGTGGGGCCCCATTCGCTTCCGGGTAGCATTTCAGCAGCCAAAGACGTTCCGCTCACGAAAGCCGCCAAAACAACCAGTTTCTTCAGACATGAATTCATCACGATACATCCACCATAGTCACAAATTCTTAACGGTCGCGGAACTGCGCCTCTCGCTTTTCGACAAAAGCTGCCATTCCTTCTGACTGGTCTTCGGTGGCGAACAGCGAATGGAACATCCGGCGTTCAAACAGCAACCCTTCGCGCAGTGTTGTCTCGTAGGCGCGGTTCACGGCTTCTTTGACCACCATCACCGAAAGCATCGACTTTTCGGCAATCTTCTGAGCAGCGCCATGCGCCTCTTCCAGAAGCTTTTTGGACGGGACGACACGGCTAACGAGACCTGATCTTTCAGCCTCTTCAGCATCCATGAAGCGACCCGTCAGGTTCATGTCCATAGCTTTGGACTTGCCCACGATGCGCGTTAGGCGCTGTGTACCGCCCAAACCCGCAACGACGCCAAGGTTTATCTCGGGTTGTCCGAATTTTGCAGTGTCCGAACAAATGATGAAGTCGCACATCATCGCCAGTTCGCAGCCACCACCCAAAGCGTAGCCGGAAACGGCAGCGATGATGGGCTTGCGAATGCGCATGATCTGGTCGGTTTCCTCGGTAAACAGATCACCGGCGAAAACATCAACAAAGCTTTGGTCTTTCATCATCGCGATATCGGCACCGGCAGCAAAAGCCTTTTCCGAACCGGTGATGATAATAGACCTTACTTTGTCATTCTTTTGTGCTGCAGTCAGTGCGTCTGCAAGTTCGCGCATCAACTCGCCATTTAGCGCATTCAACGCGTCGGGACGGTTTAGTGTGATCTGTGCGACATGGTCTTCCACGTCCACGATGATCGTCTCATAAGCCATGTAGCGAGCTCTTTGTTGTTGACCTGAGTGCGCAGTGAATACCACTCAATCGCGGCGGTTCAAGCTATCTTTGACATTGTGCGCAATAGAAAGAGGATCGTCCCGACTGAACCAGTCGCTTGATGACGCTGGGGCAACCAGGGGTGCGGCAGGGCTCGCCCTCACGGCCGTAAACGTCAAAGCTGTGTTGAAAATATCCAAGCTCTCCATCGGCTTGCCGGAAATCCCGCAGCGAAGAACCACCAGCTTCTATCGCCTCTGACAGGACGTCACGGATGATAGGAACAAGCGCCTTGACCCGCTGTTTGCCAATTTTGCCAGCTTTGCGCGCGGGATGAATTTTTGCGCGGAAAAGTGCCTCGCAGACGTAGATATTCCCCAAACCCGAGACAATGCGTTGGTCCAATAGCACCGATTTCACCGGTGAGTTCTTGTTTTCGAAGGCGTGAATCAGGTGATCTTCGTGGAAATCATTTCCCAAAGGCTCAGGTCCAAGCACAGCCAGCAGCTTGTGCGCCTCCGCCGTCGCGGTGTCCATCAGGTCCATCGCACCAAAGCGGCGCGGGTCGTTGAACGTGATCCGCGCGCCATTTGCCATGTGGAAAACGACGTGGTCGTGTTTTTCCGGCGCGGGGTGGCGGTGCACGAATTGCCCAAGCGGATCGCCTGATACCAGCATCCTCCCGGACATGCCCAAATGCACCAAAAGCGTCTCGCCACTGTCCAGATCGGCAAGAATGTATTTCGACCGCCTGCGCAACCGCTCGACCTTTTTGCCCGTCAGTCGCGCGACCATGTCCGGCGGAAAAGGCCACCGCAGATCGGGCCGGTTCACGTCAGCCTGTGCGATCACCACGCCCTCCATCGCGGGGGTCAGCCCCCGACGGACAGTTTCAACCTCAGGAAGTTCGGGCATTTTCGTTCAGCTTTCTTTCCGCAAGTTCAATAATGTCGCGATGGGTGTCATAGCCCCAATAGATTTTCAATCGACTGAACCTTCCAAATCCAAGAAGCGTTGCGCGGCGCTGCATACTATTTGTTATTTCGCTCAGGTTCGTCCACGGCTGGCGCTTGCCGCTCCAGAACACGCCGCTATCAAAAATCTCATGGTCATTCCAGTAAAGCCGCTGCCGAAAGACCCAAACCAAATCATAAAGCCCAACCAAAAACAGCATGCATAGCAGGGCAAGCCTATGCCGCTGTGTCGGACCGTTGCATCGGGATGCGCCAGCAAAACAAGACACAAGGCGATAAAACAAACAGAGAAGACCAAACGCAGCGCTTTTGCCCATCCGGTGAGCTTGGCTTGCCGGAACACTGTTTCTGTGGCGTGTTGCATTTGCTTTTCGTCCAGACATGTGACCAAAGGACCGCATTGTACCTTGGTTCCTGCGCTCTATAACAAGAACCGAATGGCAAGGACCACAAGAGCCCATGAGCGATAACAACGATAAAACCACGCATTTCGGATTTGAAACCGTGCCCGAGGGCGAAAAAGCTGGCCGTGTGCAGGGTGTGTTTTCCTCTGTGGCGAGCAAATATGACATCATGAACGACGTGATGTCCGTGGGTATTCACCGCTTGTGGAAAGACGCCATGATGGATTGGCTCGCCCCGCGGGCAGGTCAAAAGCTGCTGGATGTGGCGGGCGGTACAGGTGATATCTCTTTTCGTTTTCTCAAACGCGCAGGCTACGGCCACGCGACGGTGCTTGATCTGACGGAATCGATGCTGGTCGAAGGGCGCAAACGCGCCGAGGCCGAGGCGATGGCCGATCAACTAGACTGGGTGACCGGCGATGCGATGCAGCTGCCTTTTGCCGACAACAGCTTTGACGTCTACACGATCTCTTTTGGCATTCGGAATGTGACCCGCCCGCAGGAAGCGTTGAACGAAGCCTTCCGCGTCCTGCGTCCCGGTGGCCGCCTGATGGTGCTTGAGTTCAGCCAACTGCCGAACCCCGCAATGCAAAAAGCCTACGATCTATACAGCTTTAACGTGATCCCGCGCATGGGGCAGGCGATTGCGGGTGACCGTGACAGCTATCAGTACCTGGTCGAATCGATCCGCAATTTTCCCGATCAGGAGACTTTCCTGAACATGGTGCGCACCGCCGGCTTTGAGAACGCCAAGTACCGCAACCTGAGTATGGGCATCGCCTGTTTGCATTCTGGCTGGAAAATCTAAATGCGCGGACCGCATAATATCTGGCGTCTGATTAGAACTGGTGCCACGCTTGAGCGTACGGGCGCAATGAAAGTCGTTCTCGACGCGTTCGAGGCGCCAGCGCCCGTTCGTGTCGTGGCGCGCGCCTTGGGTCTGCCGTTCCAGTTTCTGGGCTATAAAGGCGATCCGTCGATGCCGCCTGCAACCCGCGCCCTGACCGCGCTGGGTCCTGCCTATATTAAATTCGGTCAAATCCTGTCGACGCGCCCTGACGTGGTCGGCGACGAACTGGCTGTGCAACTGCGCGTGCTTCAAGACAAACTCCCGCCGTTTTCGGTGGAAAAAGCCAAAGCTGAAGTCGAAAAAGAGCTTGGCGTTTCCGTGGACTCGGTCTTTTCAGAATTCAGCGAACCCGTTGCGGCCGCATCCATTGCGCAGGTGCACAAAGCGAAACTGGCTGATACCGGCGAATATGTAGCAGTCAAAGTCCTGCGCCCGGGCATTGAAAGAGCGTTCAACAAGGACGTCGACGCATTCTATCTGGCCGCCCGCATGGTTGATCTGTTCGCGCCGGGTGCCCGCCGCTTGCGCCCGATGGAGGTGATTGAACACTTCGACGGTGTGGTGCAGGGCGAGCTGGACTTGCGGCTGGAATCCTCGGCCGCGTCAGAGTTCGAAGCCAACACCAAGGACGACGCCGGGTTTGAACTGCCGCAGATCAAATGGGATCTTTCGGCGCGCAGGGTCATGACGCTTGGTTGGGCCGAAGGCGTACCATTGGGCGATAACGCAGCACTGGATGCGGCGGGTCACGATCGCGTCGATTTGGGAAACCGCGTGCTCCAGCTGTTCCTGAACCATGCTCTGCGCGACGGCTACTTTCACGGCGATATGCATCAGGGGAACCTGAAGGTTGCCTCAAATGGTGACATCGTGGCTTACGACTTTGGCATTATGGGCCATATCGACGAATACACGCGCCGGGTTTACGCCGAAATCCTCTTTGGCTTTATTCGGAAAGACTACAAACGCGTAGCCGAGGTTCACTTTGAAGCGGGCTACGTACCCGCAGACAAGGACGTCGACGAATTCGCCCGCGCCCTACGCGCAGTCGGCGAGCCGATCTTTGGTATGGATGCGACCAAAATCTCGATGGGCCGCCTGCTGGCGTATCTCTTTGAGGTGACGGAACGCTTTGGCATGGAAACGCGCACCGAACTTATCTTGCTGCAAAGAACGATGGTGGTGGTCGAAGGCGTTGCGCGATCTTTGAACCCGCAGATCAACATTTGGGAAGTCGCAAGCCCGATTGTCACGGATTATATTTCCAAGTCCATCGGCCCACGTGCAACGTTGAAAGACTTGGCCAAAACCGCGCGCATCATGGCGCGCTTTGGCCCGCGCCTGCCAGTTCTGGTCGAAGACGCCTTGATCCGTCAGTCAAACCCCGCGCCGACGCGCAAGCAAAACGGCCTTGGCCGCTGGATTATTGGTGCGATTGTACTGGGTCTTACAATCGGCATTTCGGGATCACTGACGTTGATCGCCGTGGATATGATCTTTTTCTGAAAAAAACCGTGTAGAAAGGCCGGAGCATATGCACCCCGGCCCGCTTTCGCCTGTATCAGAGCCGCTCAATCGCGAGGGCGATACCCTGTCCGCCGCCGATACACATTGTCACCAACCCGCGTTTTCCGCCGGTTCTTTCCAGCTCGTACAGTGCTTTTAGCGTGATGATCGCACCCGTAGCCCCTACGGGATGACCCAAAGCAATAGCACCACCGTTTGGATTGACCTTTTCAGGATCGAACCCCAACTCCTGCGTGACGGCGAGGGCCTGTGCCGCAAAGGCTTCGTTGCTTTCAATAACGTCAAAGTCTGTTGCCGACAGTCCTGTGCGCTTTAACAGAGCCTGCACTGCAGGGATCGGTCCAATGCCCATCACTTCGGGCCGGACACCAGCGTGCGCATAGCCCAGTATGCGCGCTTTTGGCTTCAGCCCTGCCTTTTCAGCGGCGTCAGATGTTGCCAAAACGATGGCCGCCGCGCCATCATTGATGCCACTCGCGTTTCCGGCGGTGACGGTCCCGTCCTTTTGGAAAACGGCGCGCAGACCCGCAAGTGTTTCCAGCGTTGTAGCCTTCGGGTGTTCATCAACTTCGAAATTGACCATATCCCGCTTCACGCGCACCTCGACGGGTGTGATCTGCGACGCGAAATGCCCGCCGGAAATGGCTGCCGCGGCGCGATCCTGGCTGAGCATGGCAAAGGCGTCTTGTGCCTCTCGGGTGATGTTATACTCGGCGGCAACGTTTTCGGCAGTGACCCCCATGTGACCCGTCCCAAACGGACAATTCAGCGCGCCCAGCATCATATCAAGCGTCTTGATATCCCCCATCTTTGCACCCCAGCGTTGCTGCGGAACAATAAAGGGCGAACGGGACATGTTCTCGGCACCACCGGCAAGGCCAAAGTCGGCGTCGCCCAGCATCAGTGACTGGATTACGGACACGATGGCCTGCGCGCCGGACCCACACAGCCGGTTGACGTTCATTGCGGGTGTTGTATCGGGAATGCCTGCATCCATTGCTGCTGCACGGCTCAGGTACATGTCCCTGGGTTCGGTGTTTATCACATGGCCAAACACGACATGCCCGATTTGCCCGCCTTCGACGCCGGACCGTTCCAGCGCCGCTTTGCTCGCTGTGGCTGCCAGATCAATGGGCGGGGTCGCGGCAAGTGCACCACCAAACGTGCCAATGGCCGTGCGTGCGCCGTCTAGAATTACGATATCTTGGGTCATGATGTCCTCCGGTTCATGGCTGGCCACACTATGCGACTTGCAGAGTGGCTTGTCAGCAGCGACGTGCAGTCACATCAGCGGGTGTGTTGACAGCCTCTCTTATATCGGCAAGTTATCCGGGATGACGGAAAATTCAGATATGATACTGGCCCAATTGCCAACGCGCCTGAAAGAGGCGCGGCGCGGGCAGGGGTTGTCGCTGGATGCGGTGGCCAAGCTTTCAGGTGTGTCGCGTTCCATGGTCAGCCAGATCGAACGCGGTGAAAGCAGCCCGACCATTTCCACGCTTTGGAATCTCACCCGTGCGCTGCAGGTTGATTTTGCAGGGCTACTGGATGTAGCTGCCGCCGCCACGCAAATCGAGACGCTGCGCGCGGATGAAGTGCCAACCATTGATAACTTAGGAAAAAACGTTCGTATTCGTATCCTGTCGCCGCCAGAAGAGGCGGGAAAACACGAGGTCTACGAGTTGATTTTCTCTTTGGGTGGGACGCTGGAGAGCAAGCCGCATACGCGTGGTGCCCGCGAGCATTTGACAGTGATCGAAGGCGTCGTCGATGTGACCAGCGGCACCAGTACGCGTCAGTTGCAGGCGGGGGACACGGCGCGCTATCACGCGGATGTCCCGCATTGTATCACCGCCGTTGGAGCCGCCCGTGCGTTTCTTGTGGTTCAAAATGCCTAAAATCCGATATAGAGGAAAAAATCCGTTATATAGTATATCTGCTATTTCTGAATCATGTCCCATATGCTAGAAGGTCTCTAAAGGAGACCGTTGTGATGACCCAAGCTTACCTCGCCCATATTGCTGAAACTCTGGACCAGATTGAAGCTGATGGCATGATGAAGCGTGAACGGGCCATTACGTCGCCTCAGTCAGGCACGATATCTGTTGGCGACCGGACGGTCATTAACCTGTGTGCGAACAATTACCTTGGTCTGGCCGATCATCCTGATTTAATCGGCGCTGCGCGTGATGCGATGGAACCGCGCGGTTTTGGTATGGCGTCGGTGCGTTTCATTTGCGGCACGCAAGACCTGCACCGCCAGTTGGAAGCGCGCATTGCCGGTTACCTCGGTATGGACGATTCGATCCTATTTGCTGCTTGTTTTGATGCAAACGGTGGGCTGTTCGAGCCCTTGCTTGGCCCCGAAGATGCCGTTGTATCAGATGCTTTGAACCACGCGTCCATCATTGATGGCATCCGTTTGTGCAAGGCCAAGCGCTACCGCTACGCCAACTCTGACATGAACGATCTTGAAGGGCAGCTGAAGCTGGCGCGCGAACAGGGTGCGCGCTTTATCATGATCGCGACGGATGGTGTTTTCAGCATGGACGGATATCTGGCGAAGCTGCCTGAGATAAAGGCGCTGGCGGACAAATACGATGCGATGGTGATGGTCGATGACTGCCACGCGACGGGCTTTGTGGGTCCTAAGGGACGCGGCACGCCGGCCCAGGCAGGCGTCGACGTGGACATTTTGACTGGAACACTGGGCAAGGCGCTGGGCGGTGCCATTGGCGGCTATATCGCCGGCCCGCAGCCCGTCATCGATCTGTTGCGGCAGCGCGCGCGACCTTATCTGTTTTCCAACTCCTTACCGCCTTCTATCGTTGCGGCGGGTTTGAAAGCGCTGGATTTGGTCGAAGCGGGTGACGATTTGCGCACACGGCTGTTTGAGAACACCGAATACTGGCGCGCAGGCCTGACTGATCTGGGCTTTGATCTGCTGCCGGGAAGCCATCCAATCGTGCCGGTTATGCTGGGCGAAGCGCAGATTGCCCAAGACATGGCCACACGGCTTTTCGATGAAGGGGTTTTTGTGTCCGGCTTTTTCTACCCTGTCGTTCCACGTGGTGCCGCGCGCATCCGCACGCAAATGAGCGCGGCATTGACCAAAACCGATCTTGATCGTGCGCTGCGCGCCTTTGAAATCGCCGGAAAAGCGGTAGGAGTTCTGACATGACCAATGAAATGAAAGCATTGTCCAAGCTTCACCCGCGTGAGGGGCTTTGGATGGTACACGCCCCCGTGCCCGAGATCGGCGCCGACGATGTGCTGATAAAAATCAACAAAACCGGCATATGCGGCACGGATATTCACATCTGGAACTGGGATGACTGGGCGGCTGGGACTGTTCCGGTTCCGATGATAACGGGCCACGAGTTCGCGGGTGAGATTGTTGAGGTCGGCCGAAACGTGACGGATTTGCAGATTGGCCAGCGTTGTTCGGGTGAGGGACATTTAATCGGTAAAACCTCGCGCCAAAGCCGCGCTGGAAAATTCCATCTAGACCCAGGCACGCGCGGCATCGGCGTGAACGAACAGGGCGCTTTTGCACAGTACCTCAGGCTTCCCGCGTTCAATGTTGTGCCCTTGCCCGACGATATCCCCGACACCATCGGCGCGATCCTCGATCCCTTGGGAAACGCAGTGCATACAGCGCTAAGCTTTGACCTGATCGGTGAAGACGTGCTGATAACCGGTGCCGGTCCCATCGGAATCATGGCCGCTGCGGTCGCGCGCCATGTCGGTGCGCGTCACGTGGTTATCACCGATGTGAACCCGGATCGGCTGGCACTTGCCGCCGCCGTCACAGATGTGGTGCCCGTTGACGTCACAAAGACCGATTTGGCCAAAGTAATCTCTGACCTGGGCATGAAGCAGGGGTTCGACGTGGGCCTTGAGATGTCTGGTAATCAGCAGGCGCTTGACCAGATGATTGAGGCGATGACCATGGGCGGGCGCATCGCGATGCTTGGTATTCCGCCCGGAAAATCACCAGTAGACTGGAGCAGGATCGTCTTTAAAGCCATCACCATCAAAGGTGTCTATGGCCGCGAGATTTTTGAAACGTGGTATAAGATGATTGCCATGCTGCAAAACGGCCTTGATGTGAGCAAGATCATCACGCACGAATTTCCAGCGGACGATTTCGAGGCTGGATTTGCGGCGATGAAATCAGGTCGGTCTGGTAAGGTTGTATTGGACTGGACGTAATCCGTCAGGGCAAAAGTGGTACGCGCCCTGCGTCCGACAAAACCCAGCATTCAGTGCCTTCGAAGACAGCGGCACAAAGTGGGCGGAAATAACCGGCACCACTATCCAGATTGACGCGATTGCCCGCGTGCTCGGGATGATCCAATGCCGTATGACCATGCACCACCAGTTTTCCGAATGACCCTTCGTGATCCAGAAAACCGTCTCTAATCCAAATCAAATCGTCCTCATCCTGCTGTTCCATCGGAATACCGGGTCGAATACCGGCATGCACGAACAGTAGCTTATCGGTTTCATAGTAGAGCGGGCAACTTTCCAGAAAGGACAAATGAGATTGCGGTACCGCGTCCTGAGCGGCGCGGTAAATCGGTTCAAGCGGCGTACCCTGTTCAGCCTCAATCCCATAGGACTGCAGCGTCTTGTCCCCGCCCAAACGCGGGTTCAACCACACCAGGCCGGTGCGCGTGCGCGGGTCATAAACCGTCATATCCGCCACAAATCGGGTCAGATACCGATCGTGGTTCCCTTTGAGGCATGTCCAGTTGCGACCCGCTACAACGCCATCCAGCAACCGCTGAACGACCGCTTTGCTGTTAAAGCCCCGGTCAACGTAGTCACCCAGAAAGACAATCTTGGCTTCTGGTCCACCATCACGTTCGATCAGCTGCAAAACATGATCCAACTGTTCGATCTGGCCGTGAATATCGCCTACCGCGTAAATTGGATTGGTCATGAGTGTCTCCGTCCTGACAGCCGCGTCGCTGAAAGTGTTCCCTTGGTAAAGAAAAAAGCGCCCTCAGGCGCTTTTCCAGGTTTATAGCGCCGACGTTCAGGCGACGTCGAACACAAGCGGTTTGATCTGATTGAACATACCGGTCGCTTCGAGCTTTTTGATAACTGGGGCAGGAACCTGTTCGTCGACATAGAGCAACGCAATGGCTTCGCCTTTCGCTTCCGCACGGCCCAGCGTAAAGTTCGCGATATTCACGCCATTTTCACCCATTGTTTGGCCCAGCGTCCCGATGATGCCTGGCGTATCCGTGTTGGTCGTATAAAGCATATGCGCGCCCACTTCCGCATCGATCTGAATGCCCTTGATCTGGATAAAGCGCGGTTTCCCGTCCGAGAATACCGTGCCTGCGATAGAACGTTCGCGTTTGTCGGTCACGACAGTCACCTTGATGTAGCCATCAAACACACCGGATTTATCCTGGTTGGTGGTCGAGATTTTGATACCCCGTTCCTGCGCGATTACAGGTGCAGACACCATGTTCACGTCCGGATTGGCCTTTTTCATGATGCCCGCAATCACACCACAGTTCAAAGCCCGCAGGTTCATGTCAGCGACCGACCCGTCATAGAGGATGTTGATCGCCTTGATGGGTTCGTCCGTCATCTGGCCGATAAATGCACCAAGATGCCCCGACAGCTTGAGCCATGGGCCCATAACTTTGGCTTCTTCCGCCGTCACCGACGGCATATTCAGCGCATTAGACACAGCACCTGTCAAAAGGTAGTCCGACATTTGCTCTGCGACCTGAAGGGCTACGTTTTCCTGTGCTTCGGTTGTTGCCGCGCCAAGGTGCGGGGTGCAGACGACGTTAGGCAGGTTGAAAAGCGGGTTCTCTGTGGCTGGTTCTTCTTTAAACACATCGAAGGCAGCGCCTGCGACATGGCCGGATTTAAGCGCTTCAGCCAAGGCCTCTTCGTCTACCAGACCACCACGTGCACAGTTGATGATCCGCACGCCGGGCTTCATCTTGGCGATGGCTTCGGCGCTCAGGATGTTGGCTGTCTGGTCGGTGAAGGGCACATGCAGCGTGATGAAATCGGCGCGCTTGAGAAGCTCATCAAGCTCAACCTTTTCGACGCCCATCTTTTTGGCTTTCTCTTCGCCAAGGAAGGGATCGTAAGCGACAACCTTCATCTTGAGCCCGCGTGCTCGATCACAAACGATACCACCAATGTTACCGGCACCGATGACACCCAGCGTCTTGCCGGTTAGCTCGACACCCATGAACTTCGATTTTTCCCATTTACCTGCATGCGTTGATGCCGAGGCTTCGGGGATCTGACGTGCTACGGCGAACATCATCGCAATAGCGTGCTCGGCCGTGGTGATCATGTTCCCGTAAGGGGTGTTCATGACGATAATGCCCTTTTTAGAGGCTGCTTCCTTGTCAATGTTATCCGTGCCGATCCCAGCGCGGCCGATTACCTTGAGGTTCGCGGCGGCAGCGATGATCTTTTCGGTTACCTTCGTAGCCGAGCGGATCGCAAGGCCGTCATAGTCACCGATGATGGCGGCCAGTTTGTCTTTGTCCTTGCCAACGTCCGGTTGGAAATCCACGTCGATGCCGCGGTCTTTGAATATTTGCACTGCAGCCGGTGAAAGCTTGTCAGAGATGAGTACTTTGGGAGCCATGTGTTTGGTCCTTTTCTGATGCTGAATAGGGGGTGCTGTCGATCCGCACCCGACATGTTTGGGAAAGGGGTGCAGCTGACCCGCACCCTAAATGTTCAGGCGTTGATTTCGGTCTCGAAAGCCCAGGCAAGCCACGGCAACATCGCTTTGATGTCTGTCGTCTCGACCGTGCCACCGCACCAGATACGCAAACCCGCCGGGGCATCGCGGTACGCACCCACATCAAGGGCTACGTTCTCGTCCGCAAGCCGTTTTGCAATGGCTTTGGCAAAGGCAGCACCATCCGTGATCCGGTCGTCGGTGAACTTCAGGCAGACGGATGTTGTTGACCGTGTCGCAGGATCGGTGGCGAGGAAATCGATCCAGTCATGTGTCTCTACAAAGTCGGAAATGGCCGCAGTGTTCGCATCTGCGCGGGCAATCAACCCTTCAAGGCCACCCACGGACTTCGCCCAGTCCAGCGCAAGCAAGTAGTCTTCAACACAAAGCATCGAAGGCGTGTTGATCGTCGCACCGGTAAAGATACCGTCGATCAGCTTGCCGCCTTTGGTCAGGCGGAAAATTTTCGGCAAAGGCCACGGCGGGGTATAGCTTTCCAGCCGCTGTACCGCGCGCGGGCTCAGGATCAGCATGCCATGGGCCGCTTCGCCGCCCAGAACTTTCTGCCAACTGAAAGTGGTGACATCCAGTTTGTCCCAAGGCAGGTCCATCGCAAAGGCAGCCGAGGTCGCATCACAAAGCGTAAGGCCCGCGCGGTCTGCAGGGATTGCGCTGCCGTTTGGCATCCGAACACCTGACGTCGTGCCGTTCCAAGTAAAGCACACGTCATTGTCGTAGTTCAGGGCCGACATATCCACGATTTCACCGTAGTCTGCCGTGTGCACCGTATGTTCGATTTTCAGCTGTTTAACAGCATCTGTGACCCAGCCTGCGCCAAAGCTTTCCCATGCGACCATCTCAGCCGGGCGTTCGCCCAGCAGCGACCACATCGCCATTTCATAGGCACCCGTGTCTGATGCAGGTACAATGCCGATCTTGTAGTCTGCTGGTACGCCAAGCACGTCGCGCGTTGTCTCGATCGCGGCGAGCAGCTTGGCTTTGCCTTCTGCCGCGCGATGAGATCGCCCAAGCGGAGCGTTGGCGAGTTTTGCCAGATCATAAGCGGGGGGTTTGGCACAGGGGCCAGAAGAAAAACGCGGGTTAGCCGGCCGCGTTGCCGGTGTTTTAATAGCCATTGATGCTATCCTTCCAGATAAGCGCCCTTCGTTGGGGAAGGGTGTCCCACGGATGCGTTTACGGGGACACACAGACTGGTGCAACTGACAAAATGCCGCTAGAACGCCGCCGTATCGCTTTTTTGCGACATCACTGACGCGGATCGGAAACTTACCTCATGTTTACAGTTACTTTGGTCAGCGCCCCTGATGCCATTGCGGTGGACACTGCATTGGTAACATCGGTGCGAAACGCTTGGGGCGGCGGCGATGCCGTCTGGCTGGCGTCTGGCGTCGCAGAGTTTGCGTTGGATGTGCAGCCAGAGAATTTTTGGCAGGTTTGGGAAGACCTGCAGGCGATGCGCGTTGATCTGGTGCTCCAACCTTCACAGCAGCGCCGCAAAAAGATGTTGTTGGCTGATATGGACAGCACCATGATCCAGCAAGAGTGTATTGATGAGCTGGCAGAAGAGGCTGGCGTTGGCGAGCATGTAAAATCGGTCACCGCGCGGGCAATGAATGGCGAGCTTGATTTCAACAGCGCTTTGGAAGAACGGGTGCGCCTTTTGAAAGACTTGCCCGTTGATACAATAGACAAGGTGCTGCGCGAGCGGATTAAGCTGATGCCCGGTGGCCCGACGCTTTTGGCGACGATGAAAGCCCAAGGGGCCTATGCCGCTTTGGTGTCTGGCGGGTTTACGGCCTTTACCAGCGCTGTAGCTGAACAATTGGGATTTAACGAAAACAGGGCCAATACTTTGCTGTTTTCTGGCGACAAGCTGACAGGCGAGGTTGGCAAACCGATTCTGGGTCAGCAGGCCAAGGTCGAAGCTTTGGAAGAGATCACGCAGCGCCTGGGCATCAGCGAGGAAGATGTGATTGCCGTCGGCGATGGCGCGAACGATCTGGGCATGCTGAAACGTGCAGGCACTGGCGTTGCACTACACGCCAAACCCGCTGTCGCAAGCCAGTGCAATGTGCGCATCAATCACGGCGATCTAACGGCACTTCTTTACCTGCAGGGCTATGCTGCCGCTGACTTTGTGACGCCTGATTAAAGCAGTGCAGGCGCCGGGCGTATCCATCCGGTTTGAATATCACGCCGGTTCCGAATTGGAGCATTCATTACGGTAAGTGTGGTGGGGTGATCAGGCTCTAACACGCCTATTTTCACCAATAGTGCTGCCATGGCGCATTCTGACGCACGGGTCGTGCCATCCACGATCTTAAGCGCAATGCCCAGTTTCTTTTCGGGGATTATAGCATTGTAAAACCCCTCCGCGCCCGTTTTGATCGCAGCCTTTCCGTTGCAGGCGCGCATCAATTCGGTGCATGTACGTCCATTGCCTGCCACGTATTCCGCATGTTGCCGCATGGCCTGATGCAGCCGCGTATGCGCACTGTCAGACGGGCTGGCCGCAAACTTCGCCATCGCGCGCGCCATTCCGTGCAGGCTGGATGCAAAATTCGGAGCTGAGCATCCGTCGATGCCAAATCCCGGGGACACCTCGCCTGTCATGCGCTCGAACGCTTCAAGAACTGCCTTTTGTACCGGATGATCGGGGTCAATATACTCGGGCCCGGCCCCGAGATGTTTGGCGAGCGTCAGAAACCCCGCATGTTTGCCGGAGCAGTTATTGTGCAACTGACAGGGCTTTTTATGTGCCTCGATTAGCGCGACTTCGGTGTCGCGGTCAGACGGATAATGCGGCCCGCAGCGCAGATCCGTCTCGTCCATGTCCAGACTTTCTAGCCATTCGCGCGCCATATTGGTGTGGATCGGCATGCCAGCATGGGATGCGCAGGCAAATGCCAGTTGTGCGTCGGTCAGACCTGCCGCATCCGCAGCGCCACTTTCGATCAAGGGCAGTGCTTAAATCATCTTCGATGCGCTTCGTGAGAGCACCATAATGTCGGGATCGCCCCATGCGTCAACGATCTGCCCACTGTCATCGCAGATCACTGCATGTCCCACATGGGCGCTTTCCAGAAAGGGTCCGCGCCAGATTTCGGTCATAGTTACAGGGTGTGCCATTTTTTTCCTCACGATTTGGCGAAAATTTGCCAATCGCACTTTCGCCTGATGTGCAGAGTGCGCTACTGTGACATCTGTCGGGACACAAGCAAAGACTTGCAAGAGAGGGGCCAGAACTTAGCCGCCGCGCAAGCTTTGTCGATTTGAGGTTAGGACAGCTGGAGGCTGGATAAAATGCGAGTATCGAAACAATTTATCGGTGTATTGGGTATGCTTGCCTGTGTAGGGACTTTTGCATCTGCACAAGAGGTGAGCAACAATCAGGTTGCCGCCAAAACAGACTGGAGTGTCTTCGTCGAAGACAACCCCAAAGAATGCTGGAGCGTGTCGACCCCTACCGAAACCGTGAATACGCGCGACGGGCGTGTCGTGGCCGCGAATCGCGGTGAAATTCTACTTATGGTCTTTTTCCGCCCCGAAGCTGAGGCCAATGGGCAGGTCGCCTTTACGGGTGGTTATCCATTCCGGGATGGCAGTCAGGTCAGCATGGATATCGGCGGCAGCGAGTTTTCTTTGTTTACCGATGGTAACTGGGCGTGGCCGGCAAGTCCCGCTGATGATGCCAAGCTTGTTGCTGCGATGAAACGCGGCGCGCAGGCAACGGTTACCGGAGTTTCCAGCCGTGGAACCACCACAAAAGACACCTTTTCCCTGTTGGGCTTCACCGCTGCGACTGAAGATGCCGAAAAGCGCTGCTCAAGCTGACCAATCAACCTTTGGACAAATTATTGATGCAGGGCTTCGATTTGGCAGCCCTTGCAGTATCTTAGAAGTGCAACACGCGCAGGCGAAGTTGCAGGGACAGCATCGTTGCGTTACGCGATGCTGCACTTGCGCTTGATATTTAAAAGAAAGATACAACTGTGTCGTTGTGAAATCTTGGTTCAGCCGCTGGGTGATAGACACTAAACCGATTGAAGTAAGACCTCATGTTGCAGCGCTTTTTCCTTCTTATGACGGTGCTCTGCGTACCTGCAGTGGCCGTAGCGCAACCTGCCTGCACGGATTACTACTGGGGCGGCTACCTGGGCGGCGTTACAAGTGCTGATGCTGATGCCGGATCCGCTAATGTTATCGACCCTCCGGTTTCACTGGATTTATGACCGGGCGGTGATTTCACGCTTGGTGCTGTGGTTGGGGCGACAATTGCTCCCAACGTCCGCGCCGAGCTTGAACTGTCATACCAGAGTACTGATCCAGATGGCGTGAAGTTTGGCAACATTGGTCAGGACGCTTCGGGCGGTCTGTCTTCCACATCTCTTCTGCTGAATTTCTGGTACGATTTCCCGACAACGGATAACTTCCGCCTCTACGCCGGTGCTGGTCTTGGCATTGCGACTGTGGAAAATGACATAAAAACAGCTTCTGGAGCCACTAGTTTCGACAGCAGCAACGAGGGTTTCACCTATCAGATTGGCGCGGGTCTCCGAATTCCCGTATCGGACCGAGGCACGATTGATTTGGGCTATCGCTATCGTTCGGTCTCGGACC
The DNA here is from genome assembly GCA_963796445.1 of uncultured Alphaproteobacteria bacterium. Lineage (GTDB taxonomy): Bacteria > Pseudomonadota > Alphaproteobacteria > Rhodobacterales > Rhodobacteraceae > Roseobacter. The sequence goes on from CAWCLQ010000004.1 coordinate 463,558, forward strand.
TGAGCTATGAATCGAAGACAACGGCTAAAACCGTTTACGACGATATCGACTTTAATACACACAGCCTTCAAATCGGCTACCGGATGAACTTCTAAGCGAGTTTCTATCCCTTAAACCTAACTGAGCGATACAAAGCGCGCGCCGTATGGCGCGCCTTTTCCTTTTGATCTGCTTTAAAACTTCTATATAGAGCGGCATCTGCCACACAGAGGTTCTCGATATGTCTGCCACCGCGCCGATCACGCAAGACGTTCACACCATGCCGCGCAAACTGCCGGAAGGACCGATGAACCTTGTCGGGCTTACACGGCCTGCAATGCTTGACGCATTGATTGCGACAGGTACGCCGGAAAAGCAGGCCAAAATGCGTGTGGGTCAGATCTGGCAATGGATTTACCAATGGGGCGTGCGCGACTTTGACGCCATGACCAACCTGTCCAAAGCTTACCGCGCCGACCTCAAAGAAAAATTCGTGATCGAAATACCCGAAGTCGTGACCCGACAGGTCAGTGATGATGGCACGCGCAAGTATCTGGTGCGTATTGCAGGCGGCCATGAGGTCGAGGTCGTGTATATTCCCGAAGAAGGGCGTGGCACTCTGTGTGTGTCCAGTCAGGTGGGCTGCACGCTGACCTGTTCGTTCTGCCACACTGGTACGCAAAAGCTGGTGCGCAACCTCACCGCAGGTGAAATCATCGGTCAGGTCATGGTTGCGCGCGATGATCTGGGTGAATGGCCAGAACAGGGTGCGCCCAAGGATGAAACCCGTTTGCTCAGCAATATCGTTCTGATGGGCATGGGTGAGCCGCTGTATAATTTTGAGAACGTCCGTGACGCGATGAAGATTGCGATGGACGAACAGGGCATACAGCTGTCGCGACGACGGATTACGCTGTCGACCAGCGGTGTCGTGCCGGAAATTGAACGCACAGCGGATGAAATCGGCTGTCAGTTGGCGGTCAGCTTTCACGCAACGACCGACGAGGTGCGCGACAAACTGGTGCCGATCAACAAACGCTGGAACATTGAAACGCTGCTTGATGCGTTGCGCCGCTATCCGCGGGGGCGCAATTCCGAACGGATCACATTTGAATATGTGATGCTGCAGGGCGTAAACGACAGTGACGAAGATGCGCGCCGTCTGGTCAAGCTGATCGACGGAATTCCGGCTAAGATCAACCTGATCCCCTTCAACGAATGGCCGGGCGCGCCCTACAAACGCTCGTCCAATAACCGTATCCGTGCATTTGCCGATATCGTTTACAAAGCTGGCTATGCATCGCCCATCCGGACGCCTCGTGGTGAAGACATCATGGCAGCTTGTGGTCAGCTGAAATCCGCAACCGAACGGGCGCGCAAATCGCGCAAGCAAATCGCGGCAGAAGCGGGGCTGGCGGGCGAATAATGCGCCGTCGCGATGTGCTGGTGATTGGCGGTGCCATGTGCACAGCGTTTGCAATCCCACCGATATTGCGCCGTTTGCCTTCGGACTTTGAATTTGAACCGCTTGCTGGTTTTCCGGGCTTCAGGCGTATGGCAGGTGGTGCTGTATCAAGCGGCAATGCGGCGCTGATTGGATTGGATGACCGGGTGCCTACCCCGTACGATGCACCGCCGGAGGCCCTCAAAAACCCTTGTTTGGCTCTGTTTGGCGCGGAAGGGTTCACATCTGGGACGCTACCCGTCGCTATCTTTAGTGACTTTAATTGCCCCTACTGCAAAACACTCGACAAAAGGTTGGTGGCCTTGAGGGATGCGGGCGCGCCTATTCGTTTGATCTGGCACGAGATGCCCCTGCTTGGCCCGTCGTCGTACATTTCTGCCAAAGCGGTCCTTGCGGCTGGCTTTCTGGGCAAGGCCGAAGCCGCACGGGACTACTTGTGGCAACGCCGTCTTCGGCCGGGGCCGTCAGCGCTGGCAGAGATGGCCGCGGCGCTTGACCTGCTGCCCTCCAATCTGAAACGCGAATTTGAAGGTGCCCGCGTCGCCAACGCCCTTGCAGCTGATCTGGATCTTGGTGGCAGACTGGGTATTCCGGGCACGCCCGGCACTGTTGTAGGCCGCACTTTGGTGATCGGTGCGATCAAAGAAGCAGATCTGAACAAGCTCATTGATCTGGAACGATCCGAGCCGCAGAGCGCCTGTCTCTAACGACCGGGTATTTCTGAACGTGACGGCATGTCTTGCCAGTTTTCGATCACTTCCATTGCCTCTGATGCGCTTTCCACAAATTTGAAAAGCCTCAGATCTTCATCCGAGATCGTACCGGCGTCTGCCAAAGCGTCCCAATTGATGATTCTTTCCCAGAAAGCGCGACCAAAGAGCAATACAGGCACCGGTTGCATCCGCCCGGTCTGGATCAGTGTCAGCGTCTCGAAAAGCTCGTCCAATGTACCAAAACCGCCGGGGAACACGCAAAGGGCTTTGGCGCGCATCAAAAAGTGCATCTTGCGGATCGCGAAGTAATGGAAATTAAAGCAAAGCTCGGGTGTGACGTATTCATTCGGGGCCTGCTCATGCGGCAGGACAATGCCCAAACCTATTGATCGGCCACCTGCTTCGGCGGCACCGCGATTGCCTGCCTCCATCACGCCGGGGCCGCCTCCTGTTACGATCACATTCTCGCACCCGTCTGTCTCTAGGCTTTTGACGGTCATCAACCGTGCAAATTCGCGGGCTTCCTCATAGAAATGTGACAATTCAGCGAGTGTTTTGGTCCGTGCTTTGTCCTTTTCCGAGGGCCGTGGAATGCGCGCCCCACCAAACAGAACGATGGTGCTGTCGATTCCCAGAGCGTCCAGATGCAGTTCGGGTTTGAGCAGTTCAAGCTGCAGACGCACCGGGCGAAGCTCTTCACGCAAGAGGAATTCGTCATCCATAAAGGCCAGACGGTATTCGGGTGCGCGCGTTTGCGGGGTATCTGGTGTCACTTGGACTGACTTGCGGTCCGCTTCGGCGTGGCGCAGAGGGTGGCGGCGGTTCATTGTGGTGTATCTCCGACTGGACGGTTTCGGCGCAGGGGGCCACGATGTGGCCAAAGATGCAATGGTTCTGTGAAGGTAGTGCAGTTGATTTTAGCTTTCGTGAACGCATTGCACGGCAGGGGCGGGCCTTGTATAGGCGCTCGAACAGGGTCACCAACGGGGAGAAACCGATGTCTAACGTACAGCTTGAAACCGCAATCGAAGCCGCTTGGGAAGATCGCGACAGCATCACGCCTGCGACAACGGGCGAAACGCGCGACGCCATCGAAGCTACTTTGGCAGCGTTGGATAGCGGCAAGCTTCGTGTGGCTGAGCCAACAGCGAGTGGCGACTGGCATGTAAACCAGTGGGCGAAAAAAGCGGTTCTGTTGGGTTTCCGCATCAAAGACATGGAAATGCAGTCCGGTGGCCCGCAAGGTGGCGGCTGGTGGGACAAAGTCGACAGCAAGTTCATGGGCTGGAATGACGCACAGTGGAAAACGGCAGGCTTTCGCGCCGTGCCGAACTGCGTTGTGCGCAAGTCGGCCTATATCGCACCCGGCGTTGTGCTGATGCCGTCATTTGTGAACTTGGGCGCTTATGTGGACGAAGGCACGATGGTAGACACATGGGCAACCGTCGGGTCCTGCGCGCAGATCGGCAAAAACGTGCACCTGTCCGGTGGTGTCGGTATCGGCGGTGTGCTGGAGCCGATGCAGGCTGGTCCCACGATCATCGAGGACAACTGCTTTATCGGTGCGCGATCAGAAGTTGTGGAAGGCTGCATCGTCCGCGAAGGGTCGGTTCTGGGGATGGGCGTTTTCATCGGCAAATCCACAAAAATTGTCGACCGTGAAACCGGCGAATTCACTTATGGTGAAGTACCTTCAGGGTCGGTTGTTGTTGCGGGTTCTATGCCATCGAAAAACGGTGTTAACCTCTACTGCGCCGTAATCGTGAAAAAGGTCGATGCGAAAACGCGGTCGAAAACCTCGATCAACGAGCTCCTACGCGACTGATTTTAACCTACTGTTAGCACTTGGGGCAGCACTGCCCCAAGAATTCCTGCCTATGGACAGACCGGCGATGCAATCCCGCCCGGAAGCCGGTCTACACCGTCCGGCATGCGTAAGATTGCAACTCCGATAACGTTCCAGACCATGCAGGTTGTGTCCGACCTGCACAGCGCTGCGGCGACAGGTTTTTCAGAGCTTTCCTCATATCTTAGCCCCGGTCTGAAAAGTAGCTTGCGTCGCCTGATCTTCGATCAGGAATGCAAGATGACACCCGATGACGTGACCGCCCTGCACGCGGAACTGATGATGGTGGCGTCCATGCCGGATCAAAGTCATCCAGCATTCATGACCGCCACGATTGTCCTTTTGTCGGACCGTTTGCAGAACGGCGCGGGCGAAGATGATCTTTTCTGGAATTGGGACGCCTTTCAGGAACGCTACCGCGAGGCACCGTCACCGATCCGCGCAGCACTCATGAACGGCTTTCGGTGTGCGCATGGGTTGAAACGGGTGCAACTTGACCAAGTCCCGTCAGGAAAGGATTTGCGCACTTACGACGAAAGCGATTTGAACCGGTTGCTCAAGATTATTGCCCGTTCCATGACGGATGACATGCGTTATCGGGTTGCTGATCTTGCACCGGAAGAAATTCAGGAAGTGCATGTCAAGGCGCTGGATAACTGCTTGCGGAGTAGCTGCATCCTGTCGGAATTCGGTGGGTGGTTTCCGGCTGAAGTGGTTGAACAGGTGTCGCTGGATCCTCTCCATGAAGCCTATGCGGCCTGTACCGCTTTGATGATCCTGGACGCCATCGAGACACGCGACAGTCGCGGCAAGATGGCCTTCCGCTATGAGGAGCACGCAGACAGCTATATTCTGTTGCCAACGGAAATTCGCATTCCGCTCCTGGCAGGCTTGCGTCACCTTCACGAGATGGACAGTGACTGGCAGCCCTACGCCGACTGGCCCGCGGATCAGAGAATTGACAAAGCCATTGTGATGCCATTCGCCAAGCCCTAGGAAGAGCGTATGGCAAAGGATAAGAAACCCTCTCGACAGCAGGTCTACACACTTGTCGTACAAATCGGACGCAAAGCCGGTGACGGTCTGCCTAAAGACGCGACCGGCGCGGGGCTTGTGATCTATGCCAGCGGCATTGACGAGGCCGAGGCGGTGCGCGAGACGGTTGCAATCCTCAAGCAAGCGGATACGGCACCACTGGACGTAACGGGTTACGGCACTTTGGACGAGCGTCTGGCGGAAGGGCACGAGATCAGCGAAGAAGAGCGTGATTTGATGCAACGGTCCTTGGCGGAAAACGCCGTTATCGTCGCACAGGTCGAACCGTTCTTTGGCGCATTGCCCGACGCTGCCGCAGACTAGGCCGCGCGCTGCCGCGCCAGGTGAATGGCGTCATACCATTTTAGTTCTTTAAAGGCGGTCCGGCCGTGCTCTGGAAGTGCATTTCGATCCAACCCACGCAGAACCGTTGCGTTCAGCATGGCCGGTCTGCGCCGTAAACGCCCGATATAGAGACTTTCCAAAGCGGTACCGGCCGCAATGATTGCCTGATGAGCAGGCAGGACGAACTGGCAATAGGCTATCGTCGTCTGTGCGGATTCATGTCGAGCGGCGAACCCGTTCATCAAGTGGCGTGCGGGCACCAGTACCGCCTCTTGGTTGAACAGGTACTCCACCTCTGGCCCGTCGATCACAAGCCTTTGTTGCGGTGCAACCAGTGTATCTTCGAGCAGGCCAAAATAGGGTGCGCGCAGGCGGACAGGTGCATAGCTGCCCCGGGCTGGCAACATTCGGTCAACGCGATGCAGGATCGGCACGATCTCCCCCTCGCGGGTCAACACGGTGTCGCCGCGCTGCAGACTGCCGGCAGATTTGTAACCCCAAGGCGTTGCGATCATTGTCTGCCCGCTAAGCGATGGGGTTGGGCCTACCGGCTCGATTTCGTCCGAAAGGGCAGCAAAGACGAGGTCACGGTCAAAGCTTTGATCGTCGTGTCCCATTATCAGATCACGCAATGCCGCAAGAGGGATCGGTCTAATATCAGCAACCGGGACCGTGGTCACCTGATGTGTCTCAGGCCGCTCGACCGTCAGGCAGGCAAACCCTTTTGGTGCGTCCCATGAAAAGGTAACCCGCAGCACGTCGGTCCGCTCTGGTACAATGTGCTGCACGGCTGCATGCGCGATATGTTCGCCTTCGACCTGTACCAATGAAATGCCGCCGCCCGGAATGGCCTGAAAAGACAGGCTGCGCTGATCGGGCCAACTTTTGGTGAATGCCAGCAGCGCGTGCGGCCGCCGATCAGGTGTCATGCGTGTCTCGAACATCAACGTGCCGCGCGACAACAGGTAGGCGTCGCCTGCCGGATGCCGGCGCTGGTCGCTGCGGTCCGAACCGATACCACGCAGGGAAAATCGCCGCTGCTCATGGTCTGCAAGACCAAGCCAGCTCATTGCGGTTGCCTTCTGGACGGCATGAAAGGGGATTGTGCCTGTCTCACCCTAGGGTCTCTCTTGATCGCACCAACGGGTGGCCGATCCTTTGTGCTAAGTCCTGTTTGCACCGTTTTGTCGATGCTTCTGCTCGTGTTTTTTCACTCTTTACGCGAATCTAGCACGCAAAGGCCACCACTGTTAAGACTTTCGTAATTCTTTCGCTCCGCTCTTGCGGCTTTTGGCTGCGTCTATAGGAAGGTGAGCGCTTGTTGATGAGAAAAGGAATAGTCATGGCTGCCGTCGATCCCGTTGAACTTACCGCTGATCTGGTGCGCTGTGCGTCTGTGACCCCGGCTGATGAAGGGGCGTTGGATATCTTGCATGATTTGCTAAGCGACGCGGGGTTTGATTGCGCTTGGGCGGACCGGGGCGGCATTCGTAACCTTTTTGCGCGGTGGGGTGCTGCGGGTCACGCCAAGACTTTCGGCTTTAACGGGCATACGGATGTTGTGCCGCTCGGGGATGCCGCAGATTGGTCCATGCCGCCCTTTGGTGCAGAAGTAAAAGACGGCGTAATGTATGGACGGGGCACCACGGATATGAAATCAGGTGTGGCTGCATTCGCCGCGGCCGCCGTTGATTTTGTCCGCGACACTCCCCCTGATGGTGCGATTATCCTTGCCATAACTGGAGACGAAGAAGGCGACGCAGTCGATGGTACCCGCGCTTTGCTTGACCACATGGACAGCCATCAAGAACGGATGTCTGTCTGTCTGGTGGGCGAACCCACATGCCCCGAGACGATGGGCGATATGATGAAGATCGGCAGGCGCGGGTCTATGTCCACATGGATCAAGGTCACCGGCAAACAGGGCCATTCGGCCTATCCACACCGGGCGATCAACCCGTTGACCGCTCTGGTACGCTTGTTGGACCGTCTGGCCAGCCGCGAATTGGATCAGGGAAGCGAGTTTTTCGACCCCTCAACGCTCGCTGTCGTGACTGTGGATACGGGCAACCCCGCGACTAATGTCATTCCTGCAATGGCGGCGGCGACCGTCAACATCCGCTTTAACGATTTGCACAGCAGCACATCGTTGTCGGAGTGGATTGCCGATGAAATCACCAAGATAGAGACTGAATTCGGCGTCAAAACAGAACTGAAAACCAAAGTCTCAGGCGAAAGCTTCATTACCCCGCCGGGCCCGCTGTCAGATCTCGTGATCGCTTCGGTCAAAGCTGAAACGGGCGTGACCCCGCAATTGAGCACGACAGGCGGCACGTCAGATGCACGTTTTGTCAAAAGCCACTGTCCGGTAGTCGAGTTCGGTTTGGTCGGGCAGTCGATGCATCAGGTTGACGAGCACGTAGAGGTCGCTCACATCAAGCAGCTTAAGTCGATTTATACTCGGATACTCATCGACTACTTTGCATGAGGCGCACGCTTGTCGTCATGCTGAAAGAGCCCCGCGCTGGTCGCGTCAAGACGCGTTTGGGGCGCGACCTAGGCATGACTGCGTCGGCTTGGTGGTTCCGACATCAGACCGCACGGTTGATCCGGCAGCTTCAGGACCAGCGGTGGCAGGTGCATCTTGCCGTGACGCCGGACCGCGAAGGCATGCAAAGCAGGGTGTGGCCCGCACATCTGACAAAACGCCCGCAAGGCCACGGCAATCTGGGTGACCGCATGGGCAGAATGCTGCGTGGTCCGCAACGTGGCCCGGTGTGCGTTGTCGGCGCTGACATTCCCGACCTCAAAAAACACCATATCGCACGTGCTTTCGGCGCGCTGGGTGCGTCGGATGCTGTTTTTGGGCCTGCGCTTGATGGCGGCTACTGGCTGATTGGATTCAAAAACGCGCGCCCTGCGCCACCGCGCCTTTTTGAGAATGTGAGATGGTCGTCAGAACACGCGCTGGCCGATACGGTTGCCACGATCCCTGGCTTTCGCATCTCTTATGTCGATACATTGCGCGATGTGGATAGGCTGGTCGATTTGCGCATGACGGCAGATAAAGCGCGTGCTACCTGAGAAGTATGAGCAGGCTCCCTTCCAAGTCCGAGATCCTTGAATGGATCGAACAAAACCCCACCCAGACCGCCAAGCGTGACATCGCCAAGGCCTTCGGGATCAAAGGTGCTGCGCGCATTGATCTGAAGCGTGTGCTGAAAGAGCTGGAGGCCGAAGGACATCTGGAAAAGCGCAAGCGCAGCTATCAGGACCCCGACAGATTGCCGCCGGTTAGCGTGCTGCAGATTACCGGGCCGGATAATCACGGTGACCTTTTTGCCAAACCGATGGAATGGCGTGGTACGGGGCAGGAACCCGTCGTTCTGGTAATCCCGCGTGCGTCAGATCCGGCGCTGGGGGCAGGTGACAGAATACTGGCGCGGCTGACACTGGTCAAAAACGAGGCGCATCATTACGAGGCGCGCCTCATTCGGCGTATTGGAACGAACCCGCGGCGTGTGGTCGGGATTTTCCGCAAAGCTGCGGAAGGCGGGCGTATCCAGCCCATTGATAAGGGCGCTGACAAGGAATGGCACGTGAACGCTGGTGCCACACACGGCGCGCAAGATGGTGAGTTGGTAGAGGCGGAACTGGCCGGTCCAAAAGCGCGGATGGGGTTACCCCGCGCGCGCATCGTTGAACGGCTTGGTGATCCGTCAGCGCCGAAAGCCGTGTCTCTGATTGCGATCCACCAGCATGGCATCCCTGACAGCTTTCCAGATGATGTGATCGCTGAGGCGGACCGCGCCAAGCCTTTGGGCCTGAAAGGGCGCGAAGACTTGACAGATATGCCGCTGATAACCATCGACCCATCGGATGCGCGCGACCATGACGATGCCTGTTATGCCCACGCTGATGAGGACCCGCAGAACGAAGGTGGACATGTGGTCTGGGTCGCGATTGCGGATGTAGCGGCCTATGTGACACCGGGCAGCGCACTGGACCGCGAAGCACGTAAGCGCGGCAACTCAACCTATTTTCCTGACCGCGTTGTGCCGATGTTGCCCGACCGGTTGTCGGGCGACCTGTGTTCGTTGCACGAAGGTGTGCCAAGGGCCTGCATTGCGGTCCGCATGGTTCTGGACGCATCAGGCGAAAAACTGCGGCACAGTTTTCACCGTGGTATGATGCGTTCGCCCGCGTCGCTTAATTATGACGAAGTGCAGGGCGCCGTGGACGGCCAGCCTAATGACCGCACCGGGCCCTTGTTAGAGACTGTTTTGAAGCCGCTCTATTCCGCATACGAGGCCTTGGCCGAAGCGCGCCGCCGCCGTCAACCATTGGAACTGGACCTGCCAGAACGCCAGATCGAACTGGCAGAAGATGGTACGGTTACGTCGGTCCGTTTCAAAGAACGTCTTGATGCGCACCGTCTGATCGAAGAGTTCATGGTGCTTGCCAATGTCGCAGCGGCTGAGACGCTGATCGCCAAAAAGGTGCCGCTGCTGTTCCGCGTACATGAAGAACCAAGTCCCGAAAAGCTGGACGCCCTGCGCGAGACGGCCAAAGCCAGCGGGTATACGCTGGCCAAGGGGCAGGTGTTGAAAACCGCGCATTTGAACCGTCTGCTGAATGACGCGGCAGGCTCGGACGATGCCGAGCTTATCAATATCACAACGCTGCGGTCGATGACCCAAGCCTATTACAGCCCCGACAATCTGGGCCATTTCGGGCTGGCCTTGCCGCGCTATGCACATTTTACGTCACCGATCCGCCGCTATGCGGATTTGGTCGTTCACCGCGCGCTGGTTGCAGCGCATGGCTGGGGCAAAGACGGCTTGCGCGTTGAAGATCATGAAGAGCTTGAACAGACGGGTCAGCATATCTCTGACACCGAGCGGCGTTCGATGGTGGCTGAGCGCGATACCACTGACCGCTACCTCGCTGCTTATCTAAGCGAACGTGTGGGAACCGAATTTACAGGACGCATCAGTGGGATCGCGCGTTTTGGGCTTTTTGTGAAACTTGATGAAACCGGCGCGGATGGGTTGGTGCCCATGCGGTCGGTTGGTAACGAGTATTTTCACTTTGATGCCGAGACGAACACCCTGATGGGGTCCGACAGTGGGCAGATCATCAGCATCGGGCAACGTGCCACCGTGCGACTGGCCGAAGCGACACCGATAACCGGAGGCATCGCGCTTGAGCTTTTGTCGCTTGAGGGCAGCAAAATAGCGCAAGGGTCGCGTTCTCCTGCCGGGCGATCCCCGCGTCGCCGCAACGTCAAAGCCAAGCGTAAATCAGACAAGATCAAACGAAAGGTCAAGCGCAGCAGACGCTGACACTGACCTAAATGGCGGATCGGCGCGCACAGGGTTGGGCGACGCATAGTTTTCTTTTCCAAACGCAGAAGCCGCGCTACACTTTGCTCAATAATAAAAAATTGAAGCAGGTGAATGCATGAAACGCATCGGGTTTTGTACAGGAATTCTTATCGCAGCTTTGGCTGGTTCCCCCACTTTTGCGCAGGCGGAAGCTGAATCGCTGCGCCCCGCGCTCAGGCCGCTTGCCTTCCAGCCGGTGAACATTGTGGACGTCGCGGCACGCGCGCCCTTTGCGATGATGTCGATCCGACCAAGGCTGCGGACCGAAGCCATTGCAGAGGCGCACGATACGGCCCTTCAATTGGCTGCGGCAGAGGCAGGGTTTGGAACTTGGATTACGGGCTTTAAGCTAAGGGCACAGACGGAAGGCATCCGCGCCAACACGCTGGATGCGGCGTTCCAGGGCGTGACATTTGATGAAGACGTCATCAAGCGCGACCGTAATCAATCCGAGTTCAGCAAGACGATCTGGCAGTATCTGGAAAGTGCGGCGTCCGACCGGCGAATTGCTAACGGAAAGGCAGCGCTTGTGGAATACGAGCGTACATTAGAGACCATCGAGCGGCGCTACGGTGTCGAAAAAGAAGTCGTAGTTGCGGTCTGGGGCCTCGAAAGCGGATATGGTGTGTTCCGGGGAACGAACGATGTAGTGCAATCGATGGCGACGCTTGCCTATGAAGGCCGCCGCGGAGAATTTTTTGAACAGCAGCTCGTAGCCGCACTCAAGATTGTGCAAAACGGCGATACCTCACCGCGCAACATGACCGGAAGCTGGGCAGGTGCCATGGGGCACACGCAGTTTATTCCGACCTCTTACCTTGCCTATGCGGTGGATTTTAATGGGGATGGCAGACGCGATATATGGTCTGACGACCCGACAGATGCGCTGGCCAGTACGGCGGCCTATCTCAAGAAATCTGGTTGGACAAAAGGTCAGCCTTGGGGTGTCGAGGTGAAACTGCCTGCTGGGTTCGACTATACGCTGGCCAGTCGCAAGATCACCAAGCAACCCGCCGCTTGGGCGCGTTTGGGCGTCAAGGATATGAACGGGCGCGATGTGCCGAACCATGGGACAGCAGCGATCCTGCTGCCTGCTGGTGCAAAAGGTGCGGCCTTTATGATCTTTGACAACTTTGCGGCCATTGAGAAATATAACGCCGCCGACGCTTATGTGATTGGTGTCGGACATCTGAGTGACCGCATCAAAGGCGGTGGTCCGATCCAGGCAAGCTGGCCCACGGACGACCGTGCGTTGACCTCTTCGGAACGAAAAGAAATGCAGGATCGTTTGACGCGTGCAGGGTTCGATACGCAAGGCGTGGACGGGCGTGTCGGGCCAAATACAATTGATGCCATCCGTGCCTTTCAGAAAAACCGTGGTCTGGTCCCTGACGGCTATGCGTCCATGGCATTGCTTCAGCAGTTGCGCTGACTAGGGCAGCCCAGCTTCCAGCTCTTTGACGCGTGCGCGGGTCAATTCGATGCGGCAGGACTGAATTTCAATGCCTGTGCCCGACCCGCCACCAAAAAGCGATCCGGCGTAGTCGCATTGCGCGTCACGGTAGGCGACCCAGGCCTCTTGCGCCGCGTTCAAAGCGGGTAGGGCTACGTCGCGTTCGGTGATGCTATCCAGCTCGGCTGCGTTTCTTAGAGCGATGTCCAACATCACCTCAAGCGCGGTATCAGCGGCCTTGGTCACCTTAACCAAACAGTTGGACGTCTCGACCTGCGAACCAGACGCAACGCTGCATTCAAGCGAGGGGTCGGCGTAGGCGGTAATCCCCCAAAACAAGATGCAAGCTGTTGCCGCTGTCCTTATCACGCAGGGCTCATCCCGCGAAGACGTTCTGACCGGCGCCGCAGCAATTCAACTACTGTCAGCAAGGCGATTGATATAATCACAAGAATCGTCGCCACCGCGAGGATGGTCGGGCTGATCTGTTCGCGCAAGCCGGTGAACATTTGCCAAGGCAATGTCTTTTGTCCGGCTGACCCGACAAATAGCACCACCACCACTTCGTCAAACGAGGTGATGAAGGCAAACAGACCGCCAGAAATAACGCCCGGCAGGATTAGGGGCATCTGTACGCGGAAGAACGTCGTGACGGGATTGGCCCCCATGTTCGCCGCCGCCCGTGTCAGCGAATTGTCAAAGCCGACCAATGTCGCGGTAACCGTGATAATCACGAAAGGAATACCCAAGGCCGCGTGCGCCAGTACAACACCAAGATACGTACCCTGGAGACCGATCCGGCTGTAAAAGAAGTACATGCCAGCGGCTGAAATAATCAGTGGCACGATCATCGGAGAGATCAGGATCGCCATAATGGCACGGCGGAAGGGAACATGCGGTTGGCTAAGACCGATGGCTGCAAGTGTGCCGAAAGATACCGACAGCAAGGTTGCAGCAGGTGCGATCTTGACCGAATTGGCGAGCGCATTCTGCCAGTCGGAATTACTAAAGAAATCCTCGTAGTGCTTGAGCGAGTAACCCGCAGGGTCAAAGCGCAGCATTTCAGGTGTAAAGGTAAAGAAATCTTCCGCGTTAAAGCTCAGCGGCATAACCACGATGATTGGCGTAATGAGAAATACAAGGATCGCACCGCAGATTACGCGGAAGGTGTAGTGCCACAATACTTGTCCGGGTGTGAGATAGGGTACCAGATGCTGCCGGTAGCGGCTTTCGTAAAGCCAGAAGCTAAGCCAGCCAAAAAACCAGCCGAAGGCTGCACCAATTAGGCCGGCAGCAATACCACCCATCAAAAACCCAACAATCGCGAGCAGGATAATGACTGCCCAGCGACCTTGCTTTTCGTTTTTGACAACTTTCGTCAACACATAAGCAATTGCCGCCATGAGGGCCGCGCCAATCAAGACACCGACAAAGGAGTTGCCCTGTGCTGTACCGACAAACATGCCCGCCAGCGCGCCAAAGGCCGCGACAACCGGAACATAAAAGGACGGTTCCGTGCGTTCTACAGGTGTAAGAGCTACCATGTCCTCAGCCTCCCAGCTTCACGTTGTCGATGCCGACGACCTTGTCGTAGGCCCAGTAAAGGCCCAGAACCACCGCAAGCAGGATCGCGCCCAAGGCGGCAGCCAGTCCCCAGTTGAGCGAGCTTGAGATGTGGTAGGCAATACGGTTCGAGATGAATGTACCGGTGGTGCCGCCGACAATTTCCGGCGTGATGTAGTAGCCGATGGAAAGAATGAACACGAGGATCGACCCCGCGCCGATGCCCGGCACCGATTGCGGGAAGTAGACCCGCCAAAAGGCTGTCCAGTTTGTAGCGCCTAATGATTTGGCGGCACGTAGATAGCTGGGCGGGATCGTCTTCATAACCGAATAGAGCGGCAGGATCATGAACGGCAATAGAATATGCGTCATGGCGATGATCGTACCGGTCTGATTATTGATAAGTGCTAATCGACTGTCATCTGCGACTATGCCCAGCCAGACCAGCGTGTCATTTACCACGCCCTGTTGTTGCAGCATCACCTTCCATGCAGATGTCCGCACCAGAAGCGACGTCCAGAATGGCAGCAGCACGAGGATCATCAACAGGTTTGCAGTCCGCGCGGGCAGGTTGGCCAGTATCCAAGCCACCGGATACCCCAGCAGAATACAGCTGAATGTAATAACCAACGACATGAACATCGTCCGGCCAAAGAGCATAATGTGAAGACGCTGGTTTTCGGGGCGCATTTCAGGGCCGTCAGGCGATTTCTTCATATCAACAGCGTTGAGGAAATAGCCGGATGTGAACTGCGGGCTGTAAATTTGGATCGTTTCCCAGACGTCCAAGCTGTGCCAGTCCTCGTCGACATCAGCGAATTCAGCAGAAAAATCGACCGTTTCAAACGACCCGACCACGGCGGCCGCTTCCTGTAGCTCGGCTGCACCGGGGCCACTATAGCTGGCGATGTCCGCGCCATTTGCAAGGTCTTCGTAGAGTGCCGCATAGACAACAGCCCATGGGTCTTCGGTTGCCAGATTGTCTTCTTCTTCGGTCTGGACAAAGGTGGCAAATTCCTGGAACACGGCTGCGGTTTCCGGCAGCAACGTTTCGATCCCGTCATTCAATTCAAACGCGGGCTGGGCCGCACCAGACTCTTCGTTCCATGCGTTTTGCGCCTGCAACCAGCTTGCAGACCCCATAATAGGGTTCCAGTTTTCGGCATCTTTCCAGAATTCGTTCAAATCTTCGAACTGGTCCTGGTAAACTTCGCCCATGTCATCGACGCGACGCCCCGATTTACGGAACAATGACGACACGCCGGTCAATTCGTAATTCAGCCGTGATCCCAGACGCGTGTGCGCTTTACGCTCGGTCGCGATGAACATGTCTTTGAACAGCGCATTAAAGACCTCTGGCGGCGGGATTTCACCCGCATCTGCATCCCAATCAGCGATTTCTGCGGTGGTGCGGGGTAGCGTATCAGAGACGATCTGGTTTTCGATAGAGCGGAAAAGCATGTCCGCGATCGGCGCGATGAACGTGATCAGCACGAAAAGCAAGAGCGGCGCAATCAGCAGGAGCGCGCGCATTTTCTGGCGGCGCAATGCGCGGTTCAGGCTGGCCTTGAGCGGGCGACCGTCCGCGGCCATCATAGGGCCGGTGGCTGCTTCATCCGCGCGGCGATGTTCGTCCGGTGTCATTGCACTATCGGTCATTCTACGCCCTCCACGACGGTGATCGTTCCCTCGGACGCAGCCTGACGGATCTTTATATTCTCTTGGTATTCTGGGTCGTTATAAAAGGCGAGTGCATCCGCGTAAGATGGAAACTCGATGATAACATGTCGTGAGTGTCCTTCGCCTTCGAGCATTTCGGAGGTGCCGCCACGGGTCAGAAATTGTCCGCCGTAGCGCGGTAAAATCTCATTGTTGCGTGCCGCATAAGGTTTGTAGGCTTCGGCGTCCTTAATGGTGACGTGGCCGATAATGTATCCCTTAGGCATTTGCGTTCTCCGGTGTTTGGAGGGAAGGCCACGCATTGCAGCCTTCCCCAGTATCATTCCCTAATACGGGCTTATTGTGCCAACCACGCTTGGAATTTCGCGTCGATGTCGTCGCGATAGTCAGC
The DNA here is from genome assembly GCA_963796445.1 of uncultured Alphaproteobacteria bacterium. Lineage (GTDB taxonomy): Bacteria > Pseudomonadota > Alphaproteobacteria > Rhodobacterales > Rhodobacteraceae > Roseobacter. Next base: position 479,415 of record CAWCLQ010000004.1, read on the forward strand.
CCAGAACTCGTAGTTGTAGAGGAACGTGTTCTTGGCGTTTTCCGGATCGGTTGGCATGTGTGGTGCCATGTCGATGCCCAGATCTGCGTGCTGACCAACCAGCGGCGCAGAAGATACGCGCGCAGGGCCGTAGCTGATGTATTTGGACTGGTCTGCCAGACGCTGTGTGTCTGTAGCAAAGTAGACGTAGTCCAGAGCACGTGCCTTACGCTCGTCGCTCAGGCCTGCCGGAATGATCCAGCCGTCAAGGTCAAACACCTGTGCGTCCCACAGCATACCAACAGGCTGCTTCTGCTCTTCAATCACCGAGAATAGGCGACCGTTGTAGGTGGAGCCCATGACGATTTCGCCATCTGCCAGAAGCTGTGGCGTGTCGGCACCTGCAGACCACCAGATCACGTCGTCCTTGATTGTGTTCAGCTTATCAAGCGCCTGTTGCTGGCCCTCTGCTGTCTCAAGTACGTCGTATACGTCTTCTTTGGCTACGCCGTCACATAGCAGCGCCCATTCCATGTTGTTGATTGGGCGCTTTTCCAGCGCACGCTTGCCAGGATAGGCATCTGTGTCGAACAGCGCGCAGATGGATGTGGGCGGTGTGTCGCCAACCATGTCCGTGCGGTAGCCGACTGTCGTAGAATAAACGATCTGCGGGATGAAGCAGTCGCCGACCAGCAGTTCACCGAAGTCTTCGGACGCTGGCGTGCCGTCTGGTGCCGGTGCGAGCATTTCGTCCGCATCGATTTCCATCGCCAGACCTTCGTCGCACAGACGCAGCGCATCTGCCGCCACAACGTCGACCACATCCCATGTGATGTTGCCGGCTTCGTTCATGGCGCGCAGTTTGGACACTGCCTCGGCAGAGCTTTCATCGTTGATGATTTTGACGCCAGTCTTTTCCATATAAGGATTGTGATAGGCTTGCTGCTGCGAATTGGAGTATGCGCCGCCCCAGCTTACGATCGTCATTTCGCTCGCCATGTGGCCATCAGCAGAGGCAACTCCAGCCGCAACTGTAAGCGCGGATGTCGCCAAAAGCGTTTTGGTCAGTTTCATTCAAGGTCTCCCAAGTTATAGGCCCGTTTCGATTTTGAGACGAATGGCAACGGGCTTAGCCCCCGTCTCTGTCTGATCGCGCCCCTTGCCGGGTCGCGATGGGTTGCGCGCTTGGACCAATTCAGGCGTCCAGAGCGCGGCAATCTTCCGGCAGCCAGCCAATTTCAATCATTTGGCCCGGCTGCAGGCGCTCCACATCAGGAGCATTACGGGTTTTGATGACAAATTCATCCGCGCCAGCCACTTTCAGGCGGGTGCGGAAGATGTCTCCCATGTAGATGAATTCCAGAACTTCGGCTTTAAGCGTATGCGCTTCAGGGCTCAGCCGGTCTTTGTTGTACTCGACGCGCTCGGGTCGGATGGACACGCGTGTCCGCTCACCGGCTTTGCTCACATTAATCGGTTTCGCGTCAATGACTTCGCCGCCATCAAGCTGCACGAGGCAGTGGTCGCCTTTGATTTCGGTCACGACGCCTTCCAGCGTGTTGTTTTCGCCAATGAACTGCGCAACAAAGCTGTTTTCAGGCTCTTCATACAGCTTGTCCGGCGGTGCCAGCTGCTGGATACGGCCGTCATCAAACACCGCTACACGGTCTGACATGGTCAAGGCTTCGGTCTGGTCGTGGGTCACGTACACCACGGTAATGCCCAGATCATGCGCCAGCTTTGTAATCTCGAACTGCAGTGTTTCGCGCAGCTGTTTGTCCAAAGCGCCCAACGGTTCGTCCATCAAGACAAGCTCGGGCTCAAACACAAGGGCACGGGCCAAGGCGATCCGCTGCTGCTGGCCACCAGAAAGCTGTGCAGGCCTGCGCCCGCCAAAGTCGCCCATCTGAACCATATCAAGGGCGCGTTTCACTTTGGCTTCGCGGTCGGATTTGCCCATCTTTCGTACTTCCAACGGGAAGGACAGGTTTTCGGCAACCGTCATATGCGGGAACAGAGCATAGTTTTGAAACACCATGCCAATGCCGCGCTTGTGTGGTGGAATGTTGTTGATCGAAACGCCATCCAGTCGGATGTCACCGTGGGTTGCAGTCTCGAACCCTGCCAACATCATCAGGCAGGTTGTCTTGCCCGAACCAGATGGCCCAAGCATTGTCAGAAACTCGCCTTTTGGCATGAACAGGTTCAAGTCTTTTACAACGAGGTTCTCCCCGTCATAGCTTTTTTGCACACGGTCAAATTCGACGAATGCGTCGCTTCCATTAGTATTGGCCAATTTTGGCTCCCCGTCTTTCAGTTGGCGGTTTTCCGCACTTCTTAACAACAAGGTAACACTAGAGGGGTGTGATAGTGCAAGCAGTTAGCAGAAATGAGTGTCCATTTATGCGTCATTCAGTAAAATTTGATGAAATGACAACCTATACAGTGATTTGGCCCGCTGAATCGCGGTTCAGCAGGCCATATTCCTGATTTGGATCGGGTAAATCGGCTAGATAACTTGCCATCTCTGTCCCGAAAGTGATTCTTTCACGAACTAGGACGCAGCTTTCATCAGGTCTTGGTCTTTGGCGATTTGGTAGGTTTCATCCAGTGCTGTGCGTGCCCGTGACACAAGAATATCGATTTCTTCTTCCGTGATCACCAACGGGGGTGAAACAACCATTCGGTCGTTCACGTGCCGCATAATGAGATTGTTCGCAAAGCAGCGATCACGTGCGATCAGGCCGATTGTCCCCGGTTCGGCCGCAAACTTTGCACGACTTTCTTTGTGCGGCGTCAAAGGCATGGAGGCCATCATGCCTTTGATGCTGATCTCGCCAACCAATGGATGATCGGCCAGCGTTTCCAAACCCGCTTTAAGCGCGGGGCCGGCAACATCGCGCGCGTGCTCGACGATCTTTTCTTCCTGCAGAATGCGCAGGTTTTCCAATGCGACAGCGGATGCCACCGGGTGGCCGGAATAGGTGTATCCGTGCATGAATTCGGTCGATCCCATCACTTGTGCCACCTCGTCACAAACAATCGACCCGCCAATGGGTTGGTACCCTGATGACAGCCCTTTGGCGACAGTCATGATGTGTGGCCGGATACCCATCGTTTCCGACCCGAACCAGTTACCTGTCCGTCCAAAACCGCAGATGACTTCATCTGCGATCAGCAGAATATCGTATTTGTCGCAGATGCGCTGTATCTCGGGCCAGTAGGTTTCCGGCGGAACGATCACCCCACCCGCGCCCTGCACCGGTTCGCCAATAAACGCCGCGACGTTGTCTGCGCCCAGCTCGAGGATTTTCTCCTCAAGTTCTTTTGCGCGGGCCAGACCGAATGCCTCGCGGGTCATGTCGCCGCCTTCGGACCACCAGTCGGGCTGGTTGATGTGATGAATACCCGGAATTGGCATGCCGCCTTGCGCATGCATATAGGCCATGCCGCCCAAGCTGCCCGATCCTACCGAAGACCCGTGATAAGCGTTTTTGCGGCTGATGATATGCGTTTTCGCTGGCTTGCCCTTGATGTCCCAATAGGTGCGCACAAGCCGGATGTTCGTGTCGTTTGCTTCGGACCCCGATGCGGCAAAGAAGATCTGGTTCATGCCCTCTGGCGCGAGCTTTGCAATCTCTTGCGCCAGCGCGATGGCGGGCACGTGGGTCGTCATGAAAAACGTATTGTAGTAGGGCAGCTCTTTCATCTGTCGTGCGGCAACTTCGGCCATCTCGTGGCGGCCATAGCCTACGTTCACGCACCATAGCCCAGCCATGCCGTCGAGGATTTGGTTGCCGTCGCTGTCGGTTAGGTAAACGCCGTCAGCCCGTGTGATGACCCGCGCGCCGCGCTCTGCGAGTGCATCGTTTGACGTGAAAGGATGCATGTGGTGCGCGGCATCCAAAGCTTGCAGTTCTGCGGTTGGCATATGGTTCGTGATTACGGACATCGAAAAGGCCCCCAAAAAGGTGATGAATTGGTTGGAATTCTTTGCGCCAGAATATGATCAAATTTTGCGCTGTCAATCGAATCGATCTGTTCAGGTGTTGGTGCGCAATGCGCTGCGGATCTGGCTCATGCCTTGTTGAACATCTCCGACCATTGCACGTTCCGCGGCGTCACCATCGCCCGACTGAAGCGCGCTTAGAAGGTCCGCGTGTTTGTCCGGCAGATTCAACGTGCCGTAGCGTCCACAAACAACCCGCAACGAAGGGCCGAACTGCAGCCAGAGCCGGTCAACTGTGGCCGCAATGATGGGGGCCCGCGCCAGCGCATACAGGGCTGCGTGAAATCCATAATTCTGCTTGAGATAGGCGCCGATATCACCCATTTCGATCGCGATGTTCAGGCTGTCATCAAGCTGCTTAAGTGCGTCGATGTCGTCATCTGTGATATGTTGAATTGCACGTCGAGCAAGCTGAGGTTCAAGGGATTGCCTCATATATTCAAGCTCTTCTAAGCAATCTTCGGTCAATTCAGGAACAATGACGCGGCGGTTCCCCATCATGTTCAAAGCACCGTCAGAGGTCAAACGGCGGATCGCCTCGCGCACCGGCGTCATGCCCGCATCCAACTGTTCCGTCAGTCCCTGTATTGTCACAGCCTGGCCGGGTGCCAGTTCTCCGAAAAGGATCTGGTCCCGTAGATGTTCGTACACAGCTTGATGCGCGGGTTGTTTCATAAAGCGGGTGCCTGCGTCTTGTGATGAATTTTTTAGCATCTGCTTCAATCCGATTTCCATCTATTCGTCGTGCATATGTGCATCCCTTGCACATCAAGGTTGTGCGTGAAAGCATAATGCATCTTGCCAAATTCGGCAAAACTTGATCAAATTAAACCGAGCCGGAAAAACCGGACGTGGAAACGGGAGTTAAGCATGAACAAATTCTTGATGGGCACGGCTGTGTTCGCATTGGTAGCGACAGCCGCCAGTGCCGACAGCGTGCGTGTGTACAACTGGTCGGACTATATCGACGAAGAGCTTTTGGAGAAGTTCGAGGCGGAAACCGGTCTTGAATTGATCTACGACGTATTCGACAGCAACGAAGTCCTGGAGACCAAGATGCTTGCTGGTGGGTCCGGCTATGATGTTGTGGTTCCAACGGCTGATTTCTTGCAGCGTCAAATCTCGGCCGGTGCATTCCAAAAGCTGGACAAATCCAAGCTGAGCAATCTGGACAATATGTGGGACGTGATCGAAGCGCGGACCGACCAGTATGACCCCGGCAACGAATATGCGATCAACTATATGTGGGGCACAACGGGCCTTGGTGTGAACGTAGGCAAAGTTACTGAAATTCTTGGTGATGATGCGCCGATGGGCAGCATGGAGTTGGTCCTGAACCCCGATAACATGTCAAAGCTGGCTGAATGCGGTGTGTACTTCCTTGATGCACCGACCGAGATCATCCCGATGGTCTTGAAGTATTTGGGCGAAGACCCCAACAGCCAAGACCCCGACGTGATCGCGAAAGCCGAAGCGCCGCTGATGGCTGTGCGTCCCTACATCCAAAAGTTCCACAGCTCTGAGTATATCAATGCGCTGGCAAACGGTGATATCTGTGTCGCTGTTGGTTGGTCCGGTGATGTTTTGCAGGCGCGGGACCGTGCGGCAGAAGCCGACAACGGTGTCGAGATCGCATATAATGCCTTCGCCGAAGGTTCGCTGATGTGGTTTGACCAGATGGCCATCCCTACTGACGCACCGAACCCTGAAGGCGCACACGTGTTCCTGAACTTCATCATGGACGCGCAGAACATGGCCGCGGCTTCCAACTACGTTTACTTCGCTAACGGCAACAAAGCGTCGCAGGAATTCCTGCTTGAGGACGTGATTGGCGATCCGGCGATCTACCCCGATGCGGCAACGGTAGAGAACCTGTACACATTCTCGCCTTACCCCGCGCGTGTACAGCGGGTGGTGACACGCCTTTGGACGAAAGTGAAATCAGGAACCTGATGGCCTGATTTGAATTGAGGCGGCGCTTGAGGGCGCCGCCTTTTTTAGAAGTTGCCCGACAGTCGGGCGTACAAAGGACATGTCGTGAACCAGTCCGTATTTGCCCCGTGGAATGATCCGAGCCAGAAGCCTCTGATCCGTTTCAAGTCAGTGACCAAGCGGTTTGGTGATTTTACTGCCATTGATGATCTGACACTGGATATTTTCGAGCAGGAGTTCTTTGCTTTGTTGGGGCCGTCTGGCTGCGGCAAGACCACGATGATGCGAATGCTGGCGGGCTTCGAGACACCGACATCCGGCGTTATCGAATTGGCAGGCCAGGACATTGCGCCGACGCCACCAAACAAGCGTGCTGTGAACATGATGTTCCAGTCTTATGCGCTTTTCCCCCATCTTAGTGTCTATGAGAACATCGCATTTGGCCTGCGCCGCGCCAATATGCCCAAGGTCGATCTGGATAACCGAGTCGCAGAGATGCTCAAGCTGACGCGCCTTGAGAAATTCGCGCGCCGCAAGCCGCACCAGATTTCGGGGGGGCAACGGCAACGTGTCGCTTTGGCGCGCAGTCTGGCCAAAGCGCCCAAGCTGTTGCTGCTGGACGAACCATTGGGCGCGCTTGACGCGAAGCTAAGGCAAGCCACGCAGTTCGAATTGATGGACATCCAGGAAAAGACTGGCACGACTTTTGTGATCGTGACGCACGATCAGGAAGAGGCGATGACAGTCGCCAGCCGCGTGGCCGTGATGGATGAAGGCCGTATCATGCAGGTAGAAACGCCCGAGCGTATCTACGAGGCGCCAAACAGTCTCTATGTTGCGGATTTCATCGGTGAAGTGAACATTATATCGGGACAGGCGCGTGCCACCGGCGATGATCTTTACGCCGTAGACTGGGCTGAGGGGCAGGTGCCCTTTGCGGCTGCATCCAGCAAGCCCTTTAGCGACGGGCAAACCTGCCATCTGGCGCTGCGTCCCGAGAAAGTGGCAATCAGCGCTGAGCGGCCTGAAAATGCTGAAAATGCCGTCCAAGGCAAAATCTTGGATATCGCCTATCTTGGAAATCTGTCCACCTACCATGTGGAGATACCCGGCGGGCAGATCATAAAAGCGCAAGCCGCCAACACGCGTCGGATATCGCGGCGGACCTATACGTGGGAAGACAGTGTTTGGCTGAGTTGGACCCCCACGGCTGGCGTGTTGTTAGAGACATGACAGAGCAGTTCGAAATGTCGCCGAGAGGCTGTACCTGATGCAGCGGTTCGTTCTGATAGCAGTCCCTTATGTATGGCTTTTGGCCCTGTTTCTGGTGCCGTTTGCGATCGTCTTCAAAATATCGCTGTCGGACATCGCACTTGCAATTCCGCCCTATACACCGACGCTGGATGATGGCTTTGCAGCCTTCTTTTCAGGGTTGGACTTTGAAAACTTTGCCTTTCTTGCCTCTGATGATCTGTATTGGAAAGCCTATCTGAGTTCTCTGCAGATCGCGCTCCTGTCTACAGCCATGACGCTTTGCGTGGCCTATCCGATTGCATATGGCATGGCCCGCGCGCCCGAAGAATGGCGCCCGACATTGATGATGCTGGTGATCCTGCCGTTCTGGACATCTTTTCTGATCCGCGTCTACGCTTGGATCGGCATTCTCAGCACTGAAGGATTTCTCAACCAGTTTTTGCTTTGGACGGGCGTCATTAGCGACCCCCTAACGATCCTCAACACCAATGTGGCCGTCTATATTGGCATTGTTTACACCTATCTGCCTTTTATGATCTTGCCGATTTACGCGGCCCTTGATCGGCTCGACGGGTCACTGATCGAGGCGGCAGAAGACTTGGGCTGCTCACGCTTTCAGGCCTTTTGGCTGGTGACTATACCGCTGTCCAAAAACGGTATTATTGCGGGGTGCTTCCTTGTCTTTATCCCGGCCTTGGGTGAATTCGTCATCCCGACGCTGTTGGGCGGTTCGGACACGCTGATGATTGGCAAGGTGCTGTGGGAGGAATTCTTTAACAACCGCGACTGGCCGGTAGCGAGCGCGGTTGCGGTGATCTTGCTATTGATCCTCATCATTCCGATTGTCCTTTTCCAGCGCAATCAGCAGCGGCAAGCGGAGGAAGAGGCATAATGCGGCTAAGTTGGTTCAACGTTACATCCCTCACACTTGGCTTTGCGTTTCTCTACCTGCCCATGCTGATCTTGATCGCTTACTCATTCAACGAGAGTAAACTGGTCACGGTATGGGCTGGATTTTCGACCAAATGGTACGCGGAGCTTTTGCAAAACGATGCGTTTCTAGATGCGGCTTGGATCACGCTGAAGGTGGCCGTGATATCGTCGACATTTGCGACAGTGTTGGGCACCATGGCTGCCTATGTATTGGTCAGAGGCGGGCGCTTTATGGGGCGCACCCTGTTTTCGGGCATGATTTACGCGCCTTTGGTGATGCCGGAAGTGATAACCGGCCTCTCACTGCTGCTCTTGTTCATTGGCATCGGGTTGGATCGTGGCGTTTTGACCATTGTTTTGGCGCATACGACTTTTTCAATGTGTTTTGTATCGGTTGTCGTCTCATCGCGGCTGATCTCTTTTGACCGCTCGCTTGAAGAGGCGGCACTTGATTTGGGCTGCTCGGCCTTTGACGCATTCAGGCTGGTGACGTTGCCGATCATCGCACCCGCGGTGATTTCCGGCTGGCTTTTGGCCTTTACGCTCAGCCTCGATGATCTGGTGATCGCGTCATTTACGGCTGGGCCTGCGTCGACGACCTTGCCGATCAAAATTTTCTCGGCCGTTCGTTTGGGCGTTTCGCCAGAGATCAATGCGCTGTCCACGATTATGATCGCCATTGTCACGGTTGGTGTCATCACCGCCTCTATCGTCTCTAAACGCAGTTTGGTGCGGCAAAGAAATGAAGAGCGTGCCGCAGTGCAGGGCTGATGCGTAGGATTTTTGACAACTTCGCCTATGGTGAAGGTCCGCGTTCAAATTGCTGGTGGGATGAAACCTGCGAAGTCCCAAGCGTCCAGCTTTTGGCCGAAGATAGATCAGCAGATGTTGCGATTATTGGTGGTGGCTACACTGGCATATCTGCGGCGTTGCGACTGGCCAAGGCCGGCGCTTCAGTCGCCTTGCTGGAAGCCGAGCATTTAGGCTGGGGCGCTTCCGGGCGGAACGGCGGGTTTTGTTGTCTTGGCGGTGGGATCGCATCCGACGCCGAGCTTGACAGGCAGTATGGGAAAACCCAGCGCTTGGCTTTTCGCAGCGCGCAAAAAACAGCTGTCGCGCATGTGGATCGCATGATTTCAGACCTGAAGATTGACGTAGATCGGCACTCTACGGGCGAGACAGAGCTTGCGCACCGTCCCAAGGATATGACCGACCTGCGCCGCAGCGTTGAGTCGATTGTTGAGAATTACGGAGTCGAACCCACGATCATTGAAAAACCCGATCTAGCCGAGCAAGGATTTGGGGGGGGACCATTTTTTGGTGGACGAACGATCCCAATCGGGTTCGGGCTGAACCCACGTAAATATCTTTCGGGGCTTGTAGCGGGCGCAAAAGACGTCGGTGCAGATCTGTATAACAGATGCACGGTGCGCAGGATTTCGCCCGAGGGTGGTAAGCATGTGCTGGACTGCGGAGAATTTCGAGTCCGCGCCGACCATGTTATTGTGGCAACCAACGGCTATTCCGCCGAGGATGTGCCCGATTGGCTGGCGGGGCGATATATGCCTGCTCAGTCAACTGTATTGGTGACACGTCCACTGACGGGTGAAGAGTTGGAGGCTCAGGGCTGGACGACTGACCAGATGAGCTTTGATACTCGCCAATTGCTCCATTACTTCCGCCTTATGCCGGACGGTCGGTTTTTGTTCGGCATGCGCGGGGCGCTGTTAACCGGTTCTGGTGCCGAAGATGCCGCACGCCGCAGGCTACGTGCGGATTTTGAAAAGATGTTCCCGGCATGGTCTCATGTACAGAGCAGTAACTCATGGTCGGGTTTTGTCAGTCTTGCGCGCAATAAACTACCCTACATCGGCCAGATACCAGGGTTGCCGTCGGTTTGGACAGCGATGTGCTACCATGGAAATGGTGTAGCCATGGGGAGCTTTGCTGGTGTCAAAGTTGCAGAGTTTGTCTTGGGCCTCGACGTAAGTGACTGCCCCGACATTCTTAGAAACCCGTTGCGACGCTTTACGCTGGGCATGTCTCGCCGCGCCGTGATGCCGCCACTCTATGCCAAACTGATGTTGGAGGACTATTTTTAAGGCGCCGCTAAATCTCGGTCAAAAGGCTAGCATCGCGTAAGGCTGAAACCTGGCCGGTTGTCACGGTAGCCCCGCCTGCCAAGACGAACACAGTATCCTGACCCTGCCGCCGTGCTTCCGTGATCGCCGCGAAGGTTTCTGCCGGTGTTGTTCCAAGAGGCTGGCCGACCGCCATGCTTTCGACAGCAAAACTATAGGTGGCGTTGGGTAGAGGGGCACCAAGATCAGATAGCCCCTGCCATTCAAAAGGTGCATTCCCGACGGGTATCTGTTGGCGCTGCACCTCGACGCCGTCAGGGCCATACACCACCAGATAAGCGTCATCGGCGCCTGCTTCGGTCTTCGGTAATACGGTGGCGGGGGTGCCGTCAAATGGAACCGGAGCCGTTGTTCGCGCCTCCATTCCGATCCAGGCTGCCATCTGGCCAAAGTTTCCCGCACCCATTTGCACGCCTAAGTCTGAAAGCAAATCATTCGATAGAACTTGCTGCTCGACCATCGAAAACTGTGCCAGTTGTGCCGCGTATTCGGATGAATCGATCGGCTCGAGAGGGTCCTGATACCGGGCCTGAGCCGTGAGCATTTTCAGGAATGTTTCAAAATCTGACGCCAATGCAGCCGTGGTTTCTGTTTGTGTGGCTGCTGCTGCGGGCGTTGGCAGTGCTGCGGCTTGTGTGTTCAAGATATCCATGAGCTTCCCTTATACTCTAATGTCTACGCCAGTTGTCGGCAGCGCTGTTGGATTGATTGGGTTGCCATCTTCAGCGTATTCGAGGTCCAGATGACTGCTTGAAGTGTTGGTTGCTTCTTTCTGCTGGTTGGAAAATTCTTGCTGCGTTTCTCCCTGCGAGAAGGCGAAGTTGATGTTGTTGTATCCGATCGTTTCGAACTCTCGCGCCAACTGGTCGATGTTGCGACGCATCAGGTCCAGGGTTTCAGGCCGCTCGGCGACCACGCTAACTGTGATGCCCGCCTCAACGGCTGAGATATTCATGCGAACACGGCCTAGCTCTTTCGGGTTCAATGAAATTTCAACAGGTCTGTCAGGCAACTTTTGAAGCGCTTCTGCCATTTGCCGTGCAATCATTGCTGGTGTGTCTGTCCGGTGAAGCATTTGTTGCAATTGCGTGGAATGCGTTTGCTGCGCTGTGCGCTGGTCAAAAGGGCCGACGACATCAAGACTATCAATGACATGTTTCACAGGATCTGCCCTATCCTGAACAGTAACCAGTTTAGAATGTGCGATCTGATTGGCTCCATTCAGGGCCGCAGGCAAAAGAGGTTGTGAAGCCGTTCGTACAGGTGGCAGGTCGGGTGTCTCAGTCACGGCTTCGCGGTCCAACTTAAGGGGTTTTCGTGCATCAATTGTTTGTGCCGGCGTCTGAGGGGTGAACCGAGCGTCCTCGGATTTTGCCGGGGATACGGCGACCGGATGCGGCCTTGAAGCAGCTTCTGCTGTCTTATCAGATGCTGTGATGGCCGAACCTGTGATATCTGATCGTTTGGCACCCTCAGGTATCCCCACGGATTGCTTTTCGGTCGCCTCAAGTGCCCGCGTTAGTACCACGGTTTCTGCAGTCGAATGCTTTGGTGGGGGCTGTTTTTCGCTGGCAACCGGAGCGGTTATGCCACCTTGCGGACTTGGTTGTTCGCGTGTTTCCCTCTTGGTCGCATTCTGGTTCTGCTGAGTAGATGGTGGAAGTATGCTTTCAGGTTGCGCCATCGCTTGAACAGTTTTGACGACTGCATTTTCGTTTTCCGACCGTTTCACAACTCCTGTGGTGTCAGCGTCTTCAAACAAGAGGACGTCACCCGGCTCTGAAACGTTCACACCCATTTTGTCACCTGTACCGGTCATTTCCTTACCCTCGACTACAGGTACAGGCGTGTCTTCGGCTTCGGTGCTGGCACTGGTTGGGCGTTTAGAGGCGTCCACCGTTTCGTTTTCGGTCGTTTTGTCAGGTGCCTCAGTTATCTCGTCGGCGTCCCTATACTCGCTCTCAAATGCGGTTTCACCGCGCTTATCAGGGGTGTCAGTGGACGACTTGGTTCCGCCTGAATCGCCACTGAGCGCGTTTTGTGTCTGTGATTGTAAAATTGGCAGATCAAGCATTGGTGCCTCCGGGACTTCTTCCGCGTGTATAAGGACTTATTGCCAGAGGTTGGTTACCGGTTCTTTACCAGTGATGTGCAACTCTCCTGAAAAGTAATTGCAATTGGAGGTAGTTGCCATGTCAGATGTGAAACCGTTGGGCGCACTTGCCCAACCGCTGTCACCCCAAGATCGTGCATTGCGGACTGCCGCCGAAAAAATTGAGGCGAGCTTTTTAGCTGAAATGCTCAAGTCTGCCGGGCTAGGAAAAACCAGTAGCGAATTCGGCGGCGGGGCAGGTGAAGACCAGTTCGCGTCTTTTTTGGTGCAGGAACAGGCGATGTTGATGGTGAAATCTGGTGGGATCGGATTGGCAGAATCAATTTTCGACTCCCTGAAGGAGAAACAAAATGACTGACCGTACAAGCGCATGTGTCGTTACTGACTTAGACGAATTGCTCGAGCGGGAACGGGAAGCCTTGCTGACCGGAAATCTTGAGACGATAGGTCGCCTGGTCGACCATAAAGAAAGCTTGATCAACGACCTTTCAGTGATCGGGGCGGTTGAGGCTTCTCAACTTGCTCAACTCAATGAGAAAGTAAAGCGCAACCAAGATCTGCTCGATCATGCGCTTGCAGGAATTCGCAGCGTGGCGAGCCGTTTAGCCGCGATGCGACGCGTGAGGCTTTCATTGGATACATACGATTCCAGCGGAAGCAAACGCTCTGTCACTCTGTCTAAAGACGGGTCCGTTGAAAAGCGCGCATAAAAAGGTTTTTCGTAAAATGCGACGCATAGAAAACTTGGAGATTTAGAAGACATTAGGAATTGAGAGGCAATGGTGCACGGGCATCCGAACTCGGGTGGCGCAGCGGGCTTAATAGGCAGTTGCATTGGTCAGAAAGACAGTTCTAGCCGGGCGGGTGATCGCCGGGCGTAAACCGCGGAAACCGCGAATGATCAAAGGAACATGCTTATGTCAAGCATTCTAACCAACAACAGCGCCATGGTGGCGTTGCAAACTCTCAAGTCCATCAACAATGACTTGAGCAAGGTTCAAAGTGAAATTTCGACGGGTAAAACGGTTGAAAGTGCAAAGGATAACGCAACCGTTTGGATGACTTTGGCATTTGACGAATATGCCCGTTGCGTTTTGATCATGTCGGTCAACTCACCGGCTACATCAGTCGTGGACTCTTCTCTCGCAAAGGACACGATGTCTCCGGTCGGGCCGTCACCTGCATCCCATAAAAAGAACGATCCACTTTGACGTGACGGCAGGTATGTTTGGCTGTCGAATGCCTGTAGGCCGTTCGGGTTAGGCACGTTAACCAGCGGGACCTGATAGATCGTCCGGATTTCGCCGGTGTCGAATGTGGCCCTGACAAAGCCGTTGGCGTCAACGTCTACGCCGACAAAGTTACCAATTGCCGACCCGTCTTTTGTCACTGAAATAGGCGCAAAGGTATATGAAAGCTGCGACAAACCTTCGGTATCACCCAAAGCGCCAATATCAACTTCAATAGGCCCAGCACCGACATTGATGGTGATAAGGCCGGTATTGTCATCATATCCGGGGCTTCCCGCTGCTGGCGTCACATCAGCTAGAGTGCCGCCACCAGTGCGTGAATCGTTAAATTCCAGAGTATAGGTGCCCAACGAGACGGCTGGGTTTGTTGAATCAAACATCTCCATCGTCCAGGTGTTTGTTGCCGGATCACCCGGTGCAGGGACGGTTGGCAAGAAGGTAATGTTCACACTTTGCGATGTGCCCAGATTATCGAAGTATTCGACCGACAATTGTTCAACCAAGCCGGGGGAGTCTGATTCAGTCTCTGTCGCGGGAAGGTTAATGCCCAGTGACATTGATGTCGTCGGATTTCCTGCCAACTGGCCCGTATTAATCTGTACAGGTGCCAGGCCGTCGGCGGTGTCACGGGGGTAGGCGGGAATTGATCCATCCGCTGCTGCAGGCCATCCCATCAATACCATTCCGGACTGTGAAGTAAGGTATCCTTCCGCATCTGTGCGGAACGATCCTGTTGTCGTCAGGAACATAGGTGCATCACCACCCGCCGTTTGCACCTGCGCTGCCTGTGCGACAGGTAGCATACCACCGCCGCGTACAGCCAAATCAGTCGAATTTGATGTCGATACAAGGGTTCCACGCTCATCAATCAGCCGTTGGGTATTCGCGCGAACCCCACCGGCGGCATAAGACCCGCCACCCGAAGAAAGGACCATCGATTCAAAATCGGTTTCGACCCGCTTGTAACCAAAAGTTGATGAATTCGCGATGTTGTCCGAGATAGAGGCTAATCGTTGAGCGTTTGTTTGTAGTCCTGCAACGCCTGCGTTGAGCGAGGATGAAATCGACATGGGCACGCCTTTCTGATGTGTAAGTCCGTTGTTGACCCATCAGATAAACGTCCCGGCTTAACACCGGACTAACAAATAAAATCCGCCCTATTTTCGCCCTCATTTCCGAAGCAACACAATCTCGACGCGGTTGTTGCGTGTCACCATCGGATTTCGGTGCACGGGTTCGCGGTCGGCATGGCCGGTTACCCTTGCCATGCGCGCAGTATCTATACCGTAGTCTTCCAGCATCATGCGGGTACGGGACGCGCGCTGGGCAGAGAGATCCCACACGGGGTTTTCGGCCACAACAACCGGTTGCGCGCGGACATGGCCGCCAATAGCGATATCATTAGTCGCCATTACAACGACGCTGCCCACAACATCTATCAGTTGCGTCATCAAGTCGGTTGGCGTGTTCTGTCCCTCCTCAAACAGCGGCAGTCCATTCAGTGCAAAGAGTTCAATAACAAGCCCCTCATCCGTAACCCGCGTCACAATGTGTTCCAGCGCGTTTTCCATCACGGCAGATTCTCCCCCGCGCCCCATCAACTCAGCGGCCAGAGCCTCCAGCTCTTGATCGTTTGAATCGCGTTCGCCGCCCTCGCTATCACTGCCGGTTTCGCCGCTGGCTGCCTGCTTGCGTGTGGCGTGTTCACTGGTTGCGCCAAGTCCGTTTTGCGGCAACGTCTCCTCCGAAAAAATGCTATCGCCGCCGAAGGACCCGTCGCCACCACCCGAGATACGATTGATCGGAATAGTCGGCGAAAAGTAGTCGGCCAGCCCCTGTCTTTGCTGTTCCGTCGTTGCATTCAACAGCCACATCATCATGAAAAAGGCCATCATCGCAGTCACGAAGTCCGCATAAGCGACCTTCCAGGCACCACCATGGTGGTCCCCGCCTACGATTTTTTTCTTCTTCTTGATGATGATCGGTGCCAGATTGCTCTGCGCGCCCATATCTCCACCACTCATTTATTCACCCGTGATCATGAATACGCAGGATGTGTTTCTGTTCACTTAACGCGCGGACAAAAACCTTTGGCTTGTGTGACAGCGCGCAATACGGGCAGATAGGTGGAGGAGAGCACAAAGATGCAAGATGCCCAGATCACGGACAGCCGATACTCATGGTTCCGCCTTTGTCTTACGGTGGGCGCAGGGGTGATCGCAAATGTGGGTATGTGGGCGATCATCGTTATAATGCCCGCTGTTGAAGCAGAATTTGGTGCTGGACGTGCCGAAGCCTCAATGCCGTATACGCTGACGATGATCGGCTTTGGCTTGGGGAACTTCATGCTAGGCCGCGCGGTTGACCGCTTTGGCGTGACACGGTCGCTGATCGCGGCAGCGTTGGGTATTGCAGCTGGTTTCAGTCTTGCAACACTCAGCACATCTATTGTGATGCTGTCTACAGCACAGCTTTTGGTAGGTTTCGCTTCAGCCATCGGATTCGGTCCACTGATCGCTGATATCTCACATTGGTTCGTACGCAGGCGCGGGATTGCGGTAGCTTTGGTTGCTAGCGGCAACTACCTGTCCGGCGCTTTCTGGCCAATGGTGCTTGCTGGAATGCTGCAAGACAGTGGGTGGCGCAGCGTCTACCTGTTCATGGCGGTGGTCACAGTGATCGGTGTTATTCCATTGGCACTTGCGCTTAAAAGACAGGTGCCGGACCATGTGCACGCAACAGCAGAGGCTGCATCGTCGCTGAACGCGCAATCTTCTGGCCTATCGCCGCGCGCGTTGCAGTACCTGCTGGGGCTTGCTGGCATCGGGTGCTGCGTTGCGATGTCCATGCCGCAAGTGCACATCGTCTCTTATTGCGTCGATTTGGGCTACGGGCCTGCTGTCGGGGCTGAAATGCTGGCGCTCATGCTACTGGGAGGCGTCGGGTCTCGCATTGCTTCGGGCCTGCTGGCGGACAAGCTGGGGGGTGTCAAAACGCTTTTGATCGGCTCTGCCCTCCAGTGTCTTGCGTTGTTCCTTTACCTGCCATCCGATGCGATGGTGTCGCTTTACATCGTCAGCCTTGTATTCGGCCTAAGTCAGGGAGGGATCGTGCCAAGTTATGCCCTGATCGTGCGCGAATACATGCCCGCGCGCGAAGCAGGGTCACGTGTCGGGTTCGTCATGATGGCGACAATCCTTGGGATGGCACTTGGCGGTTGGATGTCTGGCTGGATATATGACGTCAGCGGGTCTTACCAACTGGCCTTTATCAACGGTATTGTGTGGAACGGGCTGAACATTGCACTGATGCTGTGGCTATTGATGCGCAGCCGACCGCGTACCCCTGTCGCAGCTACTGCCTGACGCTTAGCCTGCTGCGCGCTTACGAGACAGCTCGATCTGTTTCTGGCGTTCGCGAAAGCGGCCTTTGTCAAAGTCGGTCGTCTTGTCAAAACACTTGTGACAGCTCACACCTGCCTCATACTCGGGACGTTTGGTGTCTTCGGGCAGGATCGGTTGGCGGCAGCCATGGCACAGTACATGCGGCCCCTCTTGCAGCCCATGTCCGACGCTTACCCTGTTGTCAAAGACAAAACACTCGCCTTTCCAAGTGCTTTCTTTCTGCTCGACTTCCTCGAGGTATTTTAAAATACCACCTTTGAGGTGATAGACCTCGTCCACACCCTGGCCGATTAGATAGTTTGTCGATTTCTCGCAGCGGATGCCGCCGGTACAGAACATCGCAATCTTTTTGTTGTGGAAACGGTGCTTGTTCGCTTCCCACCACGCAGGAAAATCGCCAAAACTTTCGGTTTTGGGGTCAATCGCGCCGTCAAAGGTGCCGATTTCAACTTCGTAGTCGTTGCGCGTATCGATCACGGCGACATCATCGCGGGCAATCAGATCGTTCCATTCCTCTGGCATCACGTAATGCCCCACACGCGCACGCGGATCTACGTCCGGCTGCCCCATTGTCACGATCTCGCGCTTGATGCGGACTTTCATTTTGCCAAATGGCTTGCGGTCGCTTGTGGCCTCTTTCCATTCCAGATCGGCGCAGCCGGGTAACGACCTGATATGCGCGAGCACCGCGTCGATACCGGCACGCGGTCCCGCAATGGTCCCGTTAATGCCTTCAGGGGCTAACAACAAGGTGCCCATGACGCCTTGGTCATGGCACAGATCAAGCAGCGCGGGTTTCAGCCCCGCAGGGTCGCTAAAGCGTGTAAAGTGGTAAAGTGCGGCGATAACAAACATGCGCGAGGAGATACGCCCGTGTGCGCCATCAGGCAAGAGCCACATGACAGCGTGCACTGGGTAGCATTGACGCGGGGCGCTTGGCCCCTTAGCCATTGATAAAAAGGAGGAACGTCATGGGTCAGGCCTTGATTGTGATCGATGTGCAAAAAGATTTCTGTCCCGGTGGCGCTTTGGAAGTGCCGCAAGGGGATGCCATCGTTGCGGGAATCAACACGTTGATGGCCGAAGCGGACGCAGTGATCCTCACGCAAGACTGGCACCCTGCGGGTCATTCCTCTTTCGCGTCGTCACATGCGGGAAAGTCACCCTATGACATGATCGACATGCCCTATGGTCCCCAGGTTCTTTGGCCGGACCATTGCATTCAGGGCAGCGTTGGAGCCCAGTTTCACCCTGATCTGCAGGTGGACCGCGCAGACCTGATCGTGCGCAAAGGATACAACCCTGACATCGACAGTTACTCGGCTTTCTTCGAGAATGACCACAGCACGCCAACGGGTCTAGAAGGCTATCTGCGCACGCGTGGTATCAACACGCTGACGATGGTGGGACTGGCGACGGACTTCTGCGTGAACTTCTCGGCGGTTGACGCGGCGAAGCTGGGATTTGATGTGACTGTTCACGCAGCACTGTGTCGTGCCATTGATCTGAACGGATCGCTGGCTGCCGCGCGGGTCGGCATGCAAGAGGCAGGTGTAATCTGGGAGAGCGCAGATGGTTGATATCGCAAGGCGCGTCTGGAACCATAAATGGAAGATCGACCCGATTGTCCGGTCTCTGATCGATACGGATTTCTACAAGCTGCTGATGTGTCAGTCCGTGTTCCGCAACAAACCTGACACCCGCGTCACCTTCAGCCTCATCAACCGGTCCAAGCACGTCCCGCTCGCCGAGCTTATCGACGAGGGAGAGCTGCGCGAACAGCTTGACCACATCCGGTCTCTGTCGCTGTCGCGTGGGGAAAGCACATGGCTGCGCGGCAATACGTTTTATGGCAAGCGGCAGATGTTCCGGCCCGACTTTATGGAATGGTTCGAGACACTGCGCCTTCCCCCCTATCATCTTGAGCGCAGAGGCGATCAATACGAGCTGACATTTGAAGGCAGTTGGCCCGAAGTCATGCTGTGGGAAATTCCCGCGCTTGCTGTGTTGATGGAATTGCGTGGCCGAGCCGTACTAAACCGTATGGGTAAGTTTGAGCTTCAGGTGCTCTATGCAAGGGCGATGACGCGGGTTTGGGAAAAGATCGAGGCGTTGCGCGAAACTCCCGATTTATCCATAGCCGATTTTGGAACGCGCCGCCGTCACAGCTACCTTTGGCAAGACTGGTGCGTGCAGGCGATGCAGGAGGGGCTTGGATCGGCGTTCACCGGCACCTCGAACTGCAAGATCGCCATGAACCGAGAGCTGGAAGCGATCGGGACAAATGCACATGAACTTCCAATGGTGTATGCGGCCCTCGCGGCGGATGACGCGGCCTTGGCACAAGCACCCTATGATGTTTTATCCGACTGGCATGACGAACATGAAGGTAACCTGCGCATCATCCTGCCTGACACATTTGGTACCAGGGGCTTTCTGGATAACGCGCCTGACTGGCTGGCGGGCTGGACGGGGATACGCATCGACAGCGGTGATCCCGCCGCCGCTGCCGAGCAAGCTATTGGATGGTGGAAAGCACGTGGAGAAGACCCCAGTGCAAAGCGTATCATCTTCAGTGACGGGCTGGACGTAGACAAAATCCGCAGCTTGCATTTGCAGTTTTCCGGGCGTGTACAGGTATCATTTGGTTGGGGCACATTGTTGACGAACGATTTCCGCAGTCTGGTCGACAATGATGAACTCGCGCCATTCTCGCTAGTGTGCAAGGCTGTTGCCGCGAACGGGCGGCCGACGGTTAAACTGTCAGACAATCCAAACAAGGCGATGGGGCCATCTTCCGAGATTGATCGATACAAGCGGGTCTTTGGCGTTGGAGAGCAAAAAGCGCAGGAGGTTCTAGTCTAAGGATCCTCGAAAACGAACAGACCAGCTGCCGTCCCGCTGGCCTGTGCTAATACCCAGATTTGTGCGGACCTACGCCTCTGGTGGAAGGATCACGACTTCGCCTGCCATGGAGCGGACAGTGCTGCCCGACGCGACAACTTTCGGACCAGGGAACTTATAGACAGAACCCTGTGGCATAATCAGATACATCATGTCAGCGCTGCGACGGATGCCCACGCCTGTACGCTTTGCGACTTTATACAGGTTTATCATGAGTGTGGACCGCGACCAGCCGGTCTCTGCTTCAAGTTGGTCTGTGGTGCATCCGTGCCGCAGCGCATCAATCAGGTATTCTGCGACGGTCCCTGCACCGGGCATTTGAACTTGATCATGGTGGGCTGCAGGCTTGACAAGAACACGGTCCGTATTGCGCTCTTTCAGTGCCTGAAGCCGGCGGTTTTTTGCTTCTTGAAGTGTCATTTTAAAAGTCCCCCTCGTTACCTAATAAGCAGCTGAAAGCTGCTTATTACTAATACTATTGGCCCAACGTGGGCGCACTTTCTAAAGTGTTGTTGTCAATCGTCTTGCGGGTGTTTGCACTGTCATTGGATGCAGCCGTTTTACGATCATCGCCTTGATCTTCCTGCGGTGCCCCGGTGGTTATGACAACGTCCGCTCTTGTTGCGTACACAACTTCCCTCTGCGGGTCGCGCAACGACAAGACCTGAATGTCGCAGTATTGTTGATCCTGAACCGAGCAAGCTGATGGCACGATACTAGAAAAGCCTTCTGAAGCGCGGGATACAGTGTTTTTATAGGAGCAAGTGCAGCCGCTTGCGACTAGAATTACCACGCAAGAGGCGGGTGCAATATATTTTAAACTCAACACCACTTAACAACTCCACAAACAGCGTCGCGTGCGGCGCTCACAGACGCACCCAACACGCATCACCACGTCAACACGCCTAATCTAAGCCATACTTCTGCCAAAATTCAAATTTTTGGTGAATTCGTCCCATTGTGGGAAACATTTAGTTGAATTTTATGTGATTAGCTTTTTGTGACGTCGGGAATTTAGATTACCCTTGGTTGTTGGTGGTAATTAACAATTTGAAATCATTAATATATTTTCCGACGGGGCGCTATTCACTGATTTGAGGGACTATTACACCTGCGGAGAAATTCACAAACGCGAATCGCGCGGGAATGCTTTCAATTCTCAGGGATGAACGGACAGGTTTTTTGCAACGGCGCGTGCCATGACCAGTTCTTCATTGGTGGGGATAACGAGGATTTCGGTGGCTCCCGCGCTGATGTCTTCGGCATTTGCAGCGTTCGCCTCGGCATCAATGGACAGTCCCAGAAACTCCATGCCGTCGATAACGCGCGCTCTGATCTCGGCGGCGTTCTCACCAATTCCACCGCAAAAAACCAGCGTGTCCAGCCCGCCAAGGATAGCAGCCATTGCACCCAATTCACGCCGGATGCGAAAGACATAGTAGTCGACAGCCTGCCGCGCTTCTGGCGCATCGCTGGCCAGCAGTTTACGCATGTCGTGTGTTATCCCAGACAAGCCTTTCAATCCGCTTTCCTTGAAAAGAATATGAGCGATCTTATCGGGCGTGTGGCCCTGATCAAGCATGTACAGGATCACACCAGGATCAAGCTGTCCGCACCTGGTCCCCATGGGCAGGCCATCAAGCGCGGTAAAGCCCATGGTAGAGCCAACGCTGCGCCCATCGCGAATTGCGCACATCGAGGCCCCATTTCCCAGATGTGCGACAACGAGTTTGTTTTTACGCAATTGTGGGCGATGCTTGGCGAGGGTTCCGGTAATGTAGTCATAGGACAGCCCGTGAAATCCATAGCGCCTGACACCTGCGGCATAGAACTCTCTGGGGAGAGCGAAAGTATCGTTCACCCAAGGGTGACCGTGGTGAAAGGCGGTGTCAAAGCAACCGACCTGAACCGCCTTTGGAAAGATAGCGCGTGCTGCTTCCACCATCTGCAGGTTATAGGGTTGATGCAGCGGCGCGAGGGGATTGAGTTGCGCCAGTTTTGTCATCACGCTGGCGTCTAGGCGGACAGGATCGGTAAAGTCAGTACCACCATGCACGATGCGGTGGCCGACGCCGGTAACCGTGCTGTGGCCAACTTCGGTTGCGGCGGCTTGAAGAATGGCGTTAAGAGCACCGCCGTGATCGACGTTCCCGATAGGTTGGCGCGTTTTGGGTGTTGAATTTAACACCAATTGCGCGTCATCGCCCATGTTTTCCACCTGACCCACAAGCAGTAATTCCGGTTCTTCGCCTTCAGCGTAGATCGAGAATTTCACCGAAGAGCTGCCAGTGTTGAGCGTGAAAATCAGGCTCATTCGTTTGCACCCAATGAAAACACGGGCCTCCCGCCGCTGTCTGAGCGGCAGGCATATACGGTGTGGCTTTGGTTTGTTTGCTTTTGGTAGCTTCTGCTCATGGTGTGACTGCCGTAATTGCAACTGTGTCCCAAGCTATGTGCTTTACGAACTGTACGCTAGAGCCGTCCGGTTGCAGTGCAACAACAAATTTGTCTGCGCCATTCATTGCATCGGCGCGGCCATTTGGTGGGCAAAGTACACTGCGTTCGTTTAATTGAGTCCAACTTGTTGTGTAGTATAGGCGTGTGCGGGTGCATTCATCCGCTTGTAGTCGGACACCTCGGCATACCCGAGGTGTTGATCGACCAACACTTCAGTCGCGCGTGCAACGCGCTGTAACGCGGTTACGCTGGAATAAACGGCCCACAGCAAGAAGGCGACCGGTGCCACCATAAAGATCAGAATAAAGGATATCATCGTTTGATCGATCATGGGTCTTGTCCTTTTGGAAACTTAGCTATTTGGGGGTGTCTGAGCTGTACGCGGCCACCTGTCTTGGAAATGTAGCCAGAACTTGTGTCGTTGTTTTGTACTGAGGTTTGATCGCGTTGGTGTGATCGCTCAGCGCTTTTGATTGCTCACGGTAGATGGACAGGATTTCGGCGGTTGTGTTGTATGTTGGTTTCATCATCAGTGACCTTTGTCGAATGGGGTGTCTGTTGACGTACAAAGTAAGTAGCAGTGTTCATTGCCGTTATTTGTTTCGTGCCATTTTTTTGCGAGCCTTGGCCAAAACGAGAGATGGGCATTGCACGTTGCGCCGCAGATCAAACAGACGGCGCGGATCGTATGAAACCGGCGGCAGCAAGGATTGTTTAACGCTACCCTTTAACGCGAAACCGTTTAGACATTATCGCATCAGTTAAAATGATCGAGACAATATGGAGTCCATCTTAGGTGTCTGCGCTGCCGCAGGAGGTGATCTAAGCTTCGTCGTTGTGCAGCATCTTGCGCCTGATCATCCATCGCTGATGGAGAAAACTCCAAGCACACATACAGATCTCGAAGTGTGTGCTATCACTCAAGGAATGCGGTCCAAGGCAAACGTGCTTCACGGAATGACATCCGAACCCGGGCTGCGACTTTAGAGCAGTATAGTCCACCTTGGTCCCGCGCAAGAAATCCACCACGGAGCGACTGCCCATTGATGATTTTCTTATATCCCTTGCGGAAGATCGCGGCGATTTCGTCGTTTGAGATGTGTTGTCAGGTACTGAACGTGACAACGGGTCTACGTGCGACCAAATCGGCGGGTTGGATTAGTTTTGGCAGCGATCTCTCGACATGCTGGCAACAAGCTCCATAACTCTGCATCGCCTCTCTGGACGAATTGCCTAACACTTTAACCCGCATTCCCCAAGCAACTGGATATTTTCGAACCTCTGATCGTTGGTAATATGTTATATTTCAGCATGTTAATCGGGCTGGAGGTTGCAGATCATGGATCACCCAAAGGGTGCAAGCGAAACGGGTGATATAAGGCTCGGTTTTGATTGCCGTGTGCGTCTGGAATTTCATGGATCAAAGATCAGTTCAGACGGTGGATTGCTGTTGTTTCGGGAACTTGGATGAAGTGCTCGGCTTGCACGACATTGCGGGCGGATTTCTGAGAGACCCGCGAACTGGCCACAATCGCCTTCACTCACTGGTCGGCTGGCTGGATATGATGATGTGAATGATGCGGACCGTTGATCGCTTGATCCGGTAATGCGGCAGGTCGTTGGAGGGCGTGCCGTTGATGCCAAAGCCGCGTCCGCGCGCCAGATGGGACTGTTCGAGACCGAGGTGTTGGCGGCAACCGACAATCGCACTGTGCTGGCGGATTTATCAGAACACTGGATCGACCGGGTTTATGACTGCACCCCACCCAAGTGGATCACACTGGACAGGGACAGTTCCGTCATTTCCACCCACGGCGCACAGGAAGGAACGGCCAGGAACGGTCATTTCGGCTGCATGTGCTATCACCGGCTGTTCGTCTTCAACCAGTTCGGGCAGCTCGAACGCTGCGCCCTGCGCGCCGGCAACGTCCACAGCGCCGACGGCTGGGAAGCGGTTCTGAAGCCCGTCATCGCGCGATATGCGGATCGTCACCTGATGCGGTTTTTCCGGGGGATGCTGCGTTCGTCATCCCGAAGCTATACAAAATTCTGGAAGCGGAAAGCTATGCTTCGGTTGGGATGCATCATTTGTAAAAACGTATCTGGGGCGCGAAACACAGCTTTACCTTGATCGTCGGTAATCTGGAGGCGATAGAAGCCCAAATTTGCTTGCCGCGAAAGCTGAACAGCGCGCGGTTAGCAAATATTTTTTCAAATGGGTTGCAATGTGAGACCACTTTGATAACTTTCAAAAAAAATCAACAAACTTAAGAGATTACAGGGACGCTCAGCATGGATATTATTGGCACCGAAGGTGATGACAACTTCGATAACTCGATCGAAGGGACTGACGCTTCTGAGCGTATCTTCGGCCTCGGCGGCGAAGACTGGTTCGTCGCGTCGCTTGGGAACGATACGCTAGATGGTGGCGCCTCCAATCAGGACGTAGTCTTCTATGATTTCAACGACAGTATCAGTAGCGTTTTCATCAACAACACCGGCGGCGAGATAGACGGTGTTGCGGCCTTTACTGTGGACAAGGGCGTCGGCATTGACACCTTGATCAGCGTTGAAAATTTCCATGGCTCGGATGGTAACGACACGATTTATGCTGGGAACTCGGCAACCTATGTCTTTGACCGCGCGGGCGACGATGAGATTTTTGCAGGCGACACACCGGCCTCTGGCAACGGCCTGATCTTTGCTGCGGGTAGCGGCAACGATACTATGTGGGGCTCGACATTTGACGATGACATCGTGGACTATGACGGTGATGGCTTTGACGCCGGGGGGCTAATCTTCCAAGGGGTTACCGTCGATCTTGGAAACGGTACCGCGACCGACGGATGGGGCGGGCAAGATCAGCTTAACTCAATCGAATGGGTCAGCGGTTCGCGGTTGAACGACTCGATCCTAGGTGACGACGGGAACAACCGGCTGTCGGGGAACGACGGCGATGACACCCTTAATGGTGCGGGTGGAAATGATACAATAGATGGTGGTGACGGCGACGACTTTCTTATCGGCGGCGACGGTGACGATCTTATCATAACTGGTAACAATGGCTTTGAGGATTTTGTGGATGCCGGCGCCGGCATAGATGTCATCGACATGAGGGGGACAGCGGGTAACCCAGAAGGGTTTGTTGCCATCGGCCACGATAACTTAGGTGACCAAGGGATCACAGTACAGCTGACCTATGACAATTCTGACGTTGATAGCATCGACAAAGGTACGGCTGGCCAAACGACCCTGCTCGGCGTCGAGAATGCGCTGGATGGCTTTGGTATGTACATCGGCGGTACTGATGAAGATGACACCTTCAATGTAACGAGCAAAGACGGCAGTTATATTCAACTTGCTGGTTTTGATGGCACTGACAGTTATAATATTGGCTACAGTACGTCTGATATCCGTTTGGACCTGCGTGGCGGTGACCAAGCCGTGCTGCTGAATACCAACCTTGGCAGCGGACAGATCATCAATGATGGTTACGGCAATACCGAAACGTATGTTGAGGGCGTAAATCCGGATGACAATTCTCAAACAGCGATCGTCAATCAGTTCCAGTTAGGTGTATTCTCTGACGTTGTAATCGGCTCGGACAACGACGAGACGTTCCGGATGCTGGGCGGTGATGACACGGTAAAAGCTGGCGGCGGCTCTGACCGATTGCGCTTTGATCGGTCTGAAATCTCCGGCATCACGCTGGACATGACCAATAAGGGTAGTCTGGACGATGATCTGTCCACGACAGAGATTGATGAGTTTATAGATTATGACGGTACGGCTGTCGGGTTCTCCGATACCGGTAACGGTCCGGTTGCATTCACAGTTTATTTTCAAGACGTGGAAAGGTTCCGCGGGAGCCGTGAAGATGATGAGATGATTGCTGATGGCAGCGGTGTCGAGTTCTTTGGACGGCAAGGGAACGACACTCTCGTCGATGGCAGCGGCGATGACGAACTGACCGGCGGCACTGGCTTGGACACCTTTGTTTACAGCGGTGGCAACGACACGATTACCGACTTTGATCTGGCGGAAGAAACCGTTGATCTGTCTTCTTGGGGATTTGCTGACGAACAAGCGGAATCCGACTTTATCGTCAACAACATATCCGACAGTGGTGCCGACGCAGTTATCGACTTTGGAAATGGCAATAGCCTGACTCTGGAAGGCATTTCTGCGCAGCAAATTATCGACGAGATCAACAATGATGATGGCGGCGGTGGCGGCAACCCCGGCGATGATATCTTTGGTACCGAAGGTGATGACAACACATTTGACGGCGGCAACACCATCAGCGGCACGTCGGCGTCTGAGCGTTTGTTCGGTCTTGGCGGTACCGACTGGTTCAACGCGTCACTTGGGAACGACACGATTAATGGCGGACCGGGTAATGGGGACAACATTTTTTACAATGTTGAAGCGATAAGCGGTCCTATCTTTATCAACAATACCGAGAACGAGATCGACGGTGTTGCGGCCTTTACTGTGGACAAGGGCGTCGGCATTGACACCTTGATCGAAATAGAAGCCTTTCACGGGTCAAACGGTGATGACACCATTTACGCTGGCAACGCTGGCGAATCCGTCTTTGACCGCGCCGGCAACGACGAAATTTTCGCGGGCGATACACCGGATTCGGGCAACGGCCTGATCTTTGCTGCGGGTAGCGGCAACGATACTATGTGGGGATCGACATTCGACGATGACATCGTGGACTATAACGGTGATGGCTTCGACGCGGGAGGCTCGACCTTTCAGGGAGTTACCGTCGATCTTGGAAACGGTACCGCGACCGACGGATGGGGCGGGCAAGATCAGCTTAACTCAATCGAATGGGTCAGCGGTTCGCGGTTGAACGACTCGATCCTAGGTGATGACGGGAACAACCTGCTGTCCGGGAACGATGGTAGTGACACCATCGATGGTGGTGCGGGTAACGATTTTATTTTTGGTGACGATGGCGATGACACTATCGATGGTGGCGTAGGCGATGACAACATATTTGGTGGTGTCGGCGATGACACAATCGATGGCGGCCAAGGCGATGACAATTTGTTCGGTGGCGCTGGTAATGACTCGATCATTGCGGGCGGTTCCTCAGGCTTCGACTTCATTGAGACGGGTGAAGGTACAGACGTTGTAGATTTCACCAGCGCATCGGGCCCATATAGTGCTGGCGTGTCGTTTGGAGACCTCGACTTTGGTGACGAGGGCCCAGAGGAAGAAAACCTTGTGGGCGTTACATTCGACGTGGATACGGCCTTTGCGGACGGGTCCGTAGATAAAGGCGCGCTTGGCACAACGACGCTGATAAACGTGTCAGAGGTAATTCAATCTGATGAGGGCGGGTTGGACCTATTCGGTTCCACAGAGAATGATACATATAACGTCACGAATAACCTAGCCAACAGCTTCCTTGCATTGCGGGGCGGCGATGGTGCTGACTTCTACAATATTGGCTCCGGTATCGGCAGCATCCGTCTTGATTTCCGGGGCGGTGAAACAGGCGTTGAGTTGAACCTCGCGCTCGCCGAAAATCAGGTTCGGAATGATGGTTTCGGCAATATCGAAGATATTGATGGGATTGAAAATATTCGGGAATTCCGCACGGGTGACGGCGATGATAATATCACCGGCTCAGCGCGAGATGAACGATTTATCACGCGTCTGGGAAGCGATACGGTTGACGGCGGTGGTGGTTTTGACACCCTTCGCTTCGACCGGGGCTTTGTTGAAAGCGTCGTCGTCGATCTGGAAGACGCGCAGGGTGGCGCTGCTGGATATGCGTTGGGTCAATGGACGAACGACGGTCAGCCCGACACATTCGAGACGTTCATCGACAATATCGATGCTGTGCGCGGGTCTCGGAACGGCGATGACCAGCTGCGCGGTGACGCAGAGTCGAACCGGTTTGAGGGGCGCGGCGGCAACGACCTGCTTCAAGGTCGTGGTGGTTCTGACATGTTGATGGGCGAGGGTGGCAATGACACGCTTGAAGGCGGGGTCGACAACGACACGCTGGATGGCGGCGACGGCGCGGATACGCTTCGGGGCGGCTCTGGTAGTGACAGCCTGATCGGTGGTGAGAACGGGGACCGTTTGGAAGGTGGTACGGACAGTGACTATCTGGACGGCGGCAACGGTAACGATTCCTTGTTTGGCGGCGGTGTGGGCAATGACACACTTATCGGCGGTGCGGGTGAGGACGCTTTGATTGGCGAGGGCGGCAACGACGATATGGATGGCGGCACCGAGGCCGACACCCTGCGCGGCGGTGCTGGCGAAGACACGCTGATGGGCGGCGACGGTGGAGATCGGCTTGAAGGTGGCACCGAGAATGACACCATCGACGGCGGGAACGACAACGACACGATTTTTGGCGGTTCAGGCGCTGACATGATCATGGGCGGTCGCGGCACCGACGAAATCCGGTCTGAGAGCGAGAACGACACGATCGACGGGGG
Organism: uncultured Alphaproteobacteria bacterium; assembly: GCA_963796445.1. Classification (GTDB taxonomy): domain Bacteria; phylum Pseudomonadota; class Alphaproteobacteria; order Rhodobacterales; family Rhodobacteraceae; genus Roseobacter. Next base: position 508,264 of record CAWCLQ010000004.1, read on the forward strand.
TGATGGCTTTGACGCCATCTATGCCGGTGGCGGTGATGACAGTGTCGATGGTGGCAACGGCAACGACTTCATGACCGGTGGTGAGGGCTTTGACACGCTGAACGGCGGGGTTGGAAACGACAGATTATTTGGTGGGCCGTCGGGCAACGACGTTCTGGATGGCGGTGAAGGCGATGACCAACTGTTTGGCGAGGCGGGCCGTGACATCATGAACGGTGGCGCGGGTGAAGACTTGCTGAACGGCGGCAACGGCAACGACGATCTTGTGGGCGGTCTGGACGATGACACGCTGAACGGCGGCCAGGGCAACGACAATATGTTCGGTGGCGAGGGCGTGGATGTCATGAATGGCAATCAGGGGTCGGACTTTCTCTTTGGTGAGGATGGCAATGACGTAATGGACGGCGGCGATGGCTTTGACCTGATGAATGGCGGCGCGGGCGATGACGTGATGCGCGGCGGCAACGGCGGCGACCGTCTTGAGGGCAACCTTGGCGAGGACACGCTGGAAGGCGGCACAGGTGACGACTTCCTCTTTGGCGGCAACGGCGCCTTTGCCGATACGCTGAACGGCGGCGCCGGCAACGATGAACTGGCCGGCGAGGGTGGCAGCGACACCTTTATTTTCGAAGATGGCTTCGGGCAGGACACGATCTTTGGCTTCGACGCGTTCGACAGCAATGAAAAGATCGACCTCAGTGGGGTCACGTCGATTGACGATTTTACTGACCTTGCAGCGAACCATATGGAAGACGTGGGCAGCGACGTGGTAATCACGGACGGGGTGAACACGATCACCATTCTCAACGCGCAAGAGGTGAACTTGGGCGCGGATGACTTCATTTTTAGCGTCTGATCTGTTTGGGTTGATATGCGAACAGATTTGAAGGCGATACTAAAGAGCCTCTGCGGGTGTACAGTCTTGACACTTTTCAAAAAAGGTCGGGAAGAAAACAGGCGTTTGGACCGAATTTTCGGTAGTTATCCTGGTTTCGAAGGACCCCCGCCGTCAAGGCGAGGGCCAGAGTTTTAAGCCGCGAGTTTGCTGGTCGCTGGACGAAGTTCTTCGATGAGCTGAGCCGTACTGTCAGACATCAGTCATAGCTTGAAGAGGCAGCGCATCCGCTCACTGGGTATGTACAATACAATCGGCTCGTTGTTCCTGATAGCTGTCCGCCATACCACCTGTACCATCTCTGAGATCGCATAGATGTCGTCATTCATGTCGATCCCTCGACCTGCAAAGAAATTCCGCAGGATTGGTAGAGAAAACCTGTTTGCCAAGTACGCTATAGATCGCTTGTGAGAGAAGGCATTGGTGGCCTTGGTGTTGAGCGGTATCCAGCAACCATTTCCGGAAAAATCTTCGCCCTTCAGCTTCTTGCGATGGTCCTCAAAGGTTGTCCAAGCGTTTTCACCTGCTCGGGTCTTGGCGCGGTTCTTGAAGAAAGTCACGGTATTGCCTCGCAATCTGGCAACCGCGGCTGCGTCGGCTCGTTTAAACCAAGAGGATGACAACGGCTGTTGTCTGCCTCTTGGAGTACCGATGTCATTGCCCTTGCCTTCATCGACTGTGACCAGTCCCTGATCTTTGCCTTGGCCTCGTCTTGAGCAAGCCACGACAAGAGCGCGTAATCCTCGGCACGAGAGCCGGACACGGCCTTGAGATAGAAGGAGACACCTTCTGCCTCTAGGTATGACCGCATGGGCGACCCTTGGAATAGGTAGGTAAGGACGAAGACCTCTTGGAAGCACGCAAGGAATTCTGTCGGGAACTGCCAGATCAACACGTGTTTGCCATCAGCGTAGACAGCCAAGTTGCCGTTGTTGCAGAGGTGCTTGATTGGAGAGAATTTACCGACATAGTTGCCATGCTCATCGTGGTTCCAGCGCAGGCGGTTTGTGGTCTCTTCGATGTAAACCTTGGTCTCTACACAAAATCACCCGCAGCTTGATAGCTGCGGGCGAATATGTGTTTCAGGTTTTTAGTTTATGCTGCAGCTTTTCTTCTGCGACCCGCATAACCAAGCGCGGCAAGCCCGGCGATCAGAAGCGGCGCCCCAGCCGGTAGTGGGACCGCAGATACCGCTGCTGTCGGTATTGCCCGCAGCGTGAAGCTGGTGTTGCCGAAATCAATGAAAGAGTTCGGCCAGTTCAATCCCAAACGTCAGGTTAAGGTTCGCCAGATCTTCAATTGGACCTTGCAACAAATCACCTTCGGCAAGGCCAAGGAAGCCAGCAACCCCGGCAATATCGCCGAGACCAAAGGTCTCCCAGTCGCCCTCCAACAGAGACAAAACGCTTCCCGGGCCTAGGTCGCCCCACATTCCGTTTTCATCAATGACGCCATCAGCAATGTCGCGGCGGATTTCCCACATACCATCGTCGTTCGCCCACGCCATCAGCAGGGGATCTACGCCTTCTTCGTAGGCCCAAAACAGCGCCTCGGGGACATCTCCCTGCGACAGCCAATCGCCGAAGAGAGTCGTGTAGCTTCCATAAGGAGAAGTAGACTTAATTTCGTCTTCAGTCTGTACCACGTCAAAGCCTGCACGTCCGGTGCTGCCGCCGTCACCGGTGTCAAAGAATCCCTTCAGTTCCAGCGGGTTTGGATTGAGCGGCACCCCTCCGTACAAGCCATAAGGAAACTGGCTGAAAGATGTCAGGTCGTCCGGTCCAAACGCCAGCGGATCTCCAGGTGCAAAATTGCCGTTTCCAGAGGTGAACAAATTGGTGTCTGCAAACCTAAGTCCGTCGCCGTCGGTAGACACATCGAAATCGTCACCAACGCCTGTGCCAAGCTGGAGGGTGAAACCTGTCAAGTCTTGGCCTGTGACATTAATCAGCCTGTGAAACACCTGATAGAGAGACACATCATTTGTGACATTGTCACCCGGCTCATCCGGCGTTGCTTCGACGCCAAAGACCAGATCAATCGGGCCAATATCCGTCACCTGCTGCTTCACGCGCTTGCCGCTTTGGAACTCACCTTCGCAGGGCACACCTGCACTAGACGTCTTGATGCAGCCGGAGAAGACCTGTGTTTTGGCACCTGTGTACTGACCTGTCAGCACCTCGACCCCGGGCGTGTTCGCCTCGGGCGCGGCGTAGACAACCTGTCCATACGTGTTCGCACCGGCCGGCACGACACCGCCTTCAAAGTTCTGATCGTAAACGACGCTTGCGCCTGTTTCGACCATAAGCCCACGCGTCGGTGATGGCTGATCCCCTCAACCACGTTGCCGGTTGTGGCCGGCGTGTCCGCGCTTGCAGGTTGGCTTGTAATCCAGCCTGTTATTGTCGCCGCCGAACCGATTGACGGAACCAACAACGCTCCGGCCGCTAAAAGGCTCGCAATGAATGATTTTTGCATTATATTTTTCCCCACTGTTTACAGTCTTTAAAACTACAAAAACAATAAATTCATATAATCATATATGTCAATACGTTCATGAGAGAGAGCCTTTGAAGGCTCAATTTTTATAAACGATTACGCGGTGGACTGATGTTTGCTTCGGGCTCGGAATAGTCGTTCGCTGCGCTTTGCATGAACGTCCGGTTTCCGGTCTGTCGTGAGTTCGTTGGCCCAGCGCTTTGTTAATCGGGCGGATTAAAGCAATCCTCGTCCGGGCTGTCATTGATCAGGGTGGCAACCTCGCGCTCTGTGCGCACCAGATCATTGATCGCTTTGCGCATTTCAACATATCCGCGCGAGCCTATGCCGTGTTTAGAAGCGGAATTCCCTTTGCCAGAACCGTATCCGCCGCCTGCGCCATACATCCGGCAGACAGACCAGCCTCGGACTGCAGGATTTCTGCATGGACAGCCAGAGCGCTTTGCAAGGGGAGTGGCGTCACTTTGCATATGTTCCCCTCTCCCCGGCCTGAACATTGCCAACGATGACCTGCCCTCCGTCTTCCATATTCACATGTTTGCACCGTGACGGTGTGCTTGCCGCCGTTCCTGTGCTTGCGCAAAGCCTCGACCTGGGCCGTGTAGGTGCGCGCCAGAGTGGTGCACGCTCGCTCATGTGCTTCGAATTGAGGGAGTTGGTCGGCAATGGCCATGCGTCCGCCCTGCCGCATCAGTGCGAAATGCGTTGTTGCCATCTGGACTGCCAGCATACGCTCGATCCCGTCCCGCGGGGCAATCTCCCGGACGATCGCAGGGAGGAAACCTCTCGTGTCTGTCGTCCCATCCTCGGCTTCCGAAGACTGGAGCGTCGCGTAGCCCTGAAGGAAAAGAGCCTCATTCACAGCCGTGCTTTCACTGCCGAAGATTTTGTTCAGGGCGTCTTCGTCGTGCTGCGTAAGATGCAGGGCACCATCTTCGTTCTGGTCGAAGGTGAACAGATCATATTTGGGAACTTGTCTTTCACCACTTCGATTTTTGTCATGCACCTATCCTTTTGAAGACGCGTGGTCGGGTGGGTCGGTGCCTTTTGCTGAAGTCTTTCTCATGGCGTCACGTCCGCGCATTCCCGTGTGTTATGCTGTAACATTTTAGCACCCACTGAACAGCTGGTTTGCAAGTTGACTTGCCGGATGTGTACCTTCGTGAACAACCGCTCAGCGCGGCAAAGCTGCCGTTTGAGTTTTTTGATCAGGTGACCACATTGAGCCCGGAGCGACTGACGCTATAAGTTCCTCCCCACGGCTGGTTCTCGATGACAAGCCGACATTCTGTCTGTGCTGCAGTGGCCCTCACATTTCTGTCGGGCAAAGTCCTATTTGCTCCATGAATGGACGTGAACATCACGTCCAGAGTGACCTTTCAAGATTTTAACGGCTAATTCCTCCTGTTCCTTATCATGCACCCGCACCCAGAGAAGGATGCCACCGCGCACAATCTGATCCGCGTAGTAGTCCTTGTGATGCTTGCCGACGCGCCTCGCCAGCAGGGTACCGATCACCGCCGCCGGGCTGCCGCCGATTGCAATGGCGGCGATAGACGCAGCAAGTGTGCTCGCTGGAGTGAGCAATGCTGCCATCGCTATGTAAGAGCCGACGAAGAAAAAGCCTCCGGCGATCGCACCTTCCAACTCACCGATGGCTTCTTCAGACACGAAATGCGCACGAGGTGCGCGCGGGTCGTCCTCCAAATCAGAGGAGCGCCAGTAGGCCTTGCCGAGTTTCTCCTTCAGAGCCGTTTCGTCTGCCAGAAGACTGATGTCGGAATGGTGAATGCCGACCATCCGGAGGTCATAGAATGCTTGTTGCAGGTTTTCGAATGTGTCGAACACGCCGACGGCCTCGGGCGTATCGATCACTATTGTCCTGTGCTGAGCATTTTCCGACTCTGGCATGGATGCCTCCTGTTTTCCGTGCGGCCATTTGCTTGTCAAAATAGCATACCGACGGCGTCACAGTCCTGACAAAGATCAATAAGGTTGCGACGAGAACTGATAGCGAAAACGCACTGGTGCAGATTGCCGCCCAGATCGCCAAAAACAGGAGACAGCCCAGATGAAAGGCTTTGTAGACGATATCGAAAAATTGACCGAACTGAACAACAACTTCCGTGAGGTTCTATACACAGGCAAGAACCTCCAGCTGGTGCTGATGGCGCTTCAGCCGGGCGAAGATATCGGTGAAGAAGTTCACGGCGACCGCGATCAGTTCTTTCGCTTTGAGACGGGAAGCGGCGAGGTTTGGATCGATGACACAGCCAATCTGGTCAAGGCGGATGACGGGGTCATCGTTCCTGCGGGTGCCAAGCACAATGTCGTCAATACCGGATCAGAACCATTACGGTTCTATACGATCTACGGGCCGCCCGAGCATATCGAAGGCACAACCCACAAAACCAAAGCTGATGTGTCCCACGAACATTTTGATGGACACACGACGGAGTAGCGCGATGAAGAAGCCGAAGCCACTGGCCGTGTCAAATGTCAGGAATCGCCTGTGAGCGGTCCTTCGTTGCTTTGCGGGCAAGGTCCGCTTCGACCACAACTGAGACATTCGTTCAAAGTGCAGCGAACGTTCGATGCTGATGAAAGCGGTTGTTGAGAACCAAAACTTCAAAGCTGCAGTCTTGAACGGCTGCTTAACGTGACGAACCGGTCATCGAAGTAAATCAGTCGAACGACCGCTCCGCGCCCATTTTGACACTACAGCAAACGATCTTGCCGGGCGCCAAACGATTAGGCTTAATGGTGGGATCACAGTGCGGGTGCGTCCCGGGGAGAGCTTCAGTATGCCAACTAAATTGCGCATGTTCGTTCCTGCGGCGATCCGGGCTATCATGGATCGCCTCACGCCGCGCTTGGAAGCCGAGACAGGCGTGCTTCTCACAAAGGAGGTTGATCTCAACCCACTGATACCCGAGCGGATCAGAGCCGGCGAGCCTTATGAAATCGGCCTCACCAATCCCCTTTATACGAAGGCCTTGATCGATGATGGATTTGCAGACGGCAGCAGCCACCGTGCATTCGGACGTGTCTCACTTGCAGTTGCGCGCAAGGGCGTGGCGAGTGGCCAGGTAATAGCGGACTCACATGGTATCGAAGCGCTTCTCCGCTGCGCGAAAAGCATAGCCTATACAGGCGCAGGGACGAGCGGACGCACGTATCTGGATGTGGTGGAGCGCATGGGTTTGACTGACTCCGTCTTGCCACAAAGTCATGCGATGGCTGGGGGCGTGCCTGCGGTATCGGTCGCGGCTGGCGAATACGAGCTTGCGATTGCCCCTCTCACAACCGTGATTGCCACGCCGGGAGTAGTGCCCGCAGCGGTGTTCCCGGAATACCTTGGGACACATATCGACATGTCGATTTTTCGAAGCCCCGTATCACCAACAGCCGCGGCAAAAATGATCGATATCCTTACCGATCTCGATCTCGACGATGAACTCGCGGCGGCGGGAATTGCGCGTTTTGAAATGATCTGACCGGGTTTTGAACTTCCGGAAAATCGTGCACTGATGGGAGAGGTGCTCAGGTCCGGTTTGTCTGCAACTCGGACCATCGCTAATTTTTCACGAACGTCCGGTGTTGTATATATGCAGTCAGTCGGGCCAAAAGTCCAAATCCTAAAATTCCAATGACGGCTTACAGGGACACAGCAGACGCGCACAAAAATCCAGCGAAGTTCCGTTCTGAACCCGAAGCTGACATTGTGTCGGAGGCTTGGCAAAGTTTTCAGCATGTAGAGAACACAGCAATAACAATCAGGGGGTTTCGGCCATGCCATTGATTGACATTCACGTACTTGAAGGGGTCTTTTCGGATGAAGAAAAAGCGCAACTGATTTCAGGAACAGCGACAGCTTTTGGAAGAGTTGCCGGTGAGACAATGCCGCAACTGACTTCGGTCCGCATCGATGAGGTCAAATGGGGAGGTTCGGAAACTATCTGAACCACCGAGCGTGCACTTGAGGCAAAAGCACAGGGGGTAGCCACCAAGAGAGTGTTTTGTCGCCATGCAAACCACAGGCAGCATTAAAGTTGCCCACAAAACTTGGTAGGCGACCTCTACGAAAATGCTGCGGCGCAGAAAGTTGGTGACAATTTGACCAATTTGGGCTAAGCCTAAATGGACGAAAAAGTAGACGTCGCAATTCATTCTGGACTGAGGTCGATGCAAAGCTTTGATGAAAGCAAGATTGAGTATGCAGATTTTGCCTTCGAGCGTGGCAAGGTCGTGTGTTACGGACTTCTTAACAATGCTGGTGGCACAACTACTGTTCTCAATTTCCCATCAGTAAAACTTGCAGAAAAGTTCCGAGTGGCTTTCCTTCGGGACCGCAACTTTCAAATCATGCAAAACGCCGCTCAAGTCATCTGTTTAGCTGACTACGACACGGTCATGCGCAAGTCCGATAAAGACCCACGTGTTCGGTACCTCAACTATAATCGTGACTTTATGATGGGGACGCTGACACACCTGTCCTAAGGGATCGTGTTGTGACTCTGGCCGCCTGCAGAGACATAGGTTGAGTGGGTACATGCTGGTCTAAAAAATATCCTGGCCTGAAAGCGTAAGCCTGAAAGAAGCGATGCTCAAAATGACACGTTTCGAAGAACGTCCAGGGGATATAGTCGAAACGTGTAGAGAATTAGCCAGTCGTCTGAATTGTGAAACAAGCGCATGAACGCATCGTGCCGCTTCAAAGCGAACCTGTGCACAAGGAACTATCCATAAGAAACCAACCTGTGCCGCATTGGCTGCACGATCTGTGTTAGTCTTGCGGCGTGCTGTCTGACGTAATTTCATGTTTGCGCAATAGCCTTTGCAAGCTGCGCCGATGCATGCTCAGCAGTCTGGCGGCATGTGATACGTTGCGGTTCGCATCATTGAACACCTGTTCGATATGTTCCATGCGCGCTTGATTGGGTGGAATAGGCTTTTCGGGTGCGGGTGGTTGCTCTCCCCTTGGCGAGGTCAAGGCGTCGACGATCTCATCCGCGGTGGCAGGCTTGGCTATATAGTCAACTGCGCCTAAGCGCGCTGCCGAAACAGCCGTTGGAATATCCCCGTAGCCAGTCAGTACGATTGCGCGGGCGTCTGGGCTCTTTCTTTCCAATTCGTTCACCACGTCCAAGCCGCTTCCATCAAGCAGCCGCAGATCGATGATCGCATAGTCCGGTGCTTCCGCCGCGACAGTCTGCATCGCTTCTGAGACGCCTGACACAGCTTTTACCGCAAAGCCGCGGCGTTCCATGGCCCGAGCAAGGCGTTCACGTAATGCCGTGTCGTCTTCAACGATCAACATATTTCCCGTTTGGCAATCTAACATATTTGTCTCCTTTTGGATTTGTTACGGGCTGAACCGGCGTTTGGATGCGACCCGCGTCAATCCGTCACTTTGGCCTGCACGGGCAAAAGCACGCGCCTTTTCATCGGGTGAAATTTGGCCATGCCTTACGTTCCCGGCAGCTAAAACGACCAGTGTCCCAGAGGGCTTGGAGCGCCCTCTAATCCTTGATAAAATGGCATCCATGAGGAACTCTGCCCCAGTTTTGACTTCTATCGAAAAAGCCTGTTCTCAGGTTTTTGCGCATGCTGTTTCACGATTGCGGCGGAGCGATATAGGCTCGGAGTTGCGCCGTCTGGAAGGCCTTCCAAAAGGCCGCCGTTATCTCGAAGTCGCAGGATTTTTGTGCGCACTTTTTGCCTTGTCCTTGATCGCAGCAAGCTTCGGCTGGGTCGCTTTTGGCGCGTATTTCTTGGCTGTACTTATCCTTTTCCGCTAGTCTGCGGCAGCTTGCCACAGCAGCGGTTAACACACTGAGAATAATGGAACTTCGTGCCGTGCGTAGGGGTATGCAATTGCATACATATGATTTTAAAAGAAAATTTTCATCCGAACTGTTCGAGGGCCCGTAAATCTTTCATCAACAATCATGGAGATCACAATGGGAACTTTAATGACTGTACTCGCTTTCGGCACTCTGGGTTTTGTAACCGTTTTTGCTTACATCAACGCCCGGGCTACCGAACAACTGAAGAATGATGAAGCGCACAAGCCGTCCACCCTTTGTGCCAACAGCGACCACTGGCAGGCGACCCGGCAATAAGTGAAGTTGAAGCTTTTTACAAAGGCTTAGAACAGACGACGCCGGGCAATTGCACCCGGCGTCAACCTGTTCCGCTGAATGCGTACCAAACGTGACAAACACAGCGGAGCAACCGTTTAGACGACGGGGCGACCAACAATCCAAAATGACAGAAAGTGCGCCCGAACAGGTCGCTTTTTGTGTACATAATCTGAAGGGAAAAGCAGGATGCGGCAGCAAATTTTAAAGGATTTTGATCGTCTTGATCCGAATTTGGTAAAAAGCAAAATTCCGGAACACATCATAGTACTCGATAGCAAACGTGGTTCTTTGAACCTAGATCGTGACGCGTCGCAGCACCGCAGGTACACTTCAATGTATGACGACCTGCAGAATTAGTTTGTCGCTGAGAAGGGAACAGGGATGTTCGATCTTTGGGAATTGTGCCGTGGATCGACGCGCCCCCAACCTATGCTCCTTTAAAAACTGCTTGAGAAAATTTAGGGCGCGCTGTTTTGGGCGGTTTTGCCCGCATCTTTGTCACTAATGCCACGTTAGCGAGCGGTCAATTCGGGCCCGGAGCAGCCGGAAATCCGCAGATGACAAGCAGGGTAGACAATACGGAAGCCTTCGCGCCTTTCACGCCACACCGGTTGCACCGGACACGGGAGACCGTATCAGCAACGGCCCGTGGTGGTTTGTCCGATGCCAGCAATCGAGGCACGTGAACCGAGGCCGACCTTCCACACGCGTATTCCAACCAGATTGGGTGCTTGGGGATTGCCGCCAGTTTTGTTCCGCCGCGTTTGAGTTGAACCGTCATGCCACAGATTCATTGCGTTGAGCGCCTCACACCGGGCCTTCGGTTTCAGACCAAAGCAGCGTCTTCTCGTGCAATGCTTCAAGGCCTGCCGTGCAGAAAAAAATGAGCATGACCTTCTAGGCTTTGGAGGAGGCCAACATCTCGCCACCGTAAGCGTCCATCAACTCTGCTCCGAATTCCTCGGCACCTTCGCTCCGAAGGGCTGAAATATGGGCGACGGCATCATCGCGCACCTCACGGCTTGGATACACCGTCACGATGGCAAACCGGTCTAATTCAGCATCCACGAGCATTGAGTGCTTTGCGCCCAAAGCTAAGAGCCCCGGAAAATATTTTCGTACCATCAGGTCTGTCACATGCTGCAGGGTCTCGGTCTCGCCTATCATTCGCCATGTCGTGATTGAAACAAAGCTCATTTGATCGTCCTCCATTACTTAGAGGCATAGCACAGTTCCGGTGTCATGTGTTCGCCTTGTCAAGCGACCCGCGCAAAAGGGCAGGCCGCGATGCCACTAATTTTCAGAGCAGCCAATGAGAAGCGTTCCGACGGCCATATGACGACGTCTTTTCAATAATCGGGACTTTGCGAGTTCGAACTTTAAGCGTGCGGTCTCCAATTGGAGCATTGCTCTTTCACGTTGCTGGTATAACCGCCGGACATTGGAACCGGGATTTCCAATTATCGCAACATGCGCTTGGCGCGCATCCGGAAACCAACTCATAGCTCTTTGAGTGCAACGAGTCCAAGCAGCGTCGGCCACTACGTATCTGCTATATGCCAGAGCAATGGCTCGACGTCTGGTTTGCAATTCGGCAAGCATTTAGTCACCTCCACGGTCCACTAACACCTAGGGTAAACTTATACGACGATTGTATCAACTCTGGACCTGTGACGTGGACCGCGTCCTGCTCGACCTCGACCGGCAGCGGCCGTCAATCTCTAAGTAGGCAGTTCAATAAAGAATTCTTGCGGCACCAAATGTATCCGGACGACGAGGAAAGTCTCAGGAGACGCGCTCCGAAGAGGGTTTACAGATGCCGCAAGCTGACTTCGACAGGCTGGTGCATGAAAAACCACCATTGAAACCTGACGACAAAATAGAGTGCTCTGAAGCGCTGACCAAATAATATTGCATGGCGACTTCGCCAAATTCCGGAAGTGGTGAAATGACAGGCAAACTATTTCCAGATCAAGGTGATGCTTAGCTGCTCCCGCAGGGCTGTCCTGTTGGTTGGTGGCGAAGAACGCCATTCTGGCGCCTACAACAGCGCGTCGGTCAGGTTCAGATGCAAGTGAAGGATTCGTCACACTCTTCAATCAGGGCTCGCGCCGCTTTTTCACAATCTTCGGGACTGTCCTTGATGCACACGCGAGAAAAACCGTTGTACACAACGCTCGTACGTTTGTATGGCCCCTGAGAGCCCGAAACGGTTTGTGTTCTGAGCAAGTATTTATAACCGGCGTAAAATCCGTCCGGAATTTCTCTGACTTCACTATTTTCATCGACAACCGTCGCGCAGGCAGTCAATGCAATCAACACGACACCGGCCATTAGCTTAATAGACATACGTCTTCTCCAATATAGACTCTGTTTTCCATCCCTGGGCACATGTTCCGGACAATTATTGTCGTTGATGGGTGTTACCAGTCTTCTCGACTGCGCGATATTTTTTCTCGACCGATGCCAACTGTCAAAGAGCCGAAAGACCCAATGCCGCCTTCAATTCTTCGATTGATTTGCGTTCAGCATCTGAAACCTGCTCGCCACCGAAACCAAAAAGTCCTCCTTCGGTGGCCGCTTCTGCGGTTTCGGTTGCCGTTTTGAGTATAAAGTTTCGGAGGATCGCAGCGAGGTTGGGTTCAACGCCTTCTACCATCTTCACGATTTCCGCTAATCTGTTCACTGCGGCTTGCGACGCTTCGTTACGACGTTTTCCTTTCAGGACGGATCTTACACCATCGCGGGCAACCCGTCGCCCTTCTGACGTTTTGTAGGCTTCAGCGATTGCATATTCCAATGTGCCATCGCCCCCGGCATCGGCTGACGTTTTTAACGAGTTTGCGATAGCAGCATTTTCTTGAAATGCGCCAATCAAGCCGCCCGGATCTGCCGCAGTAACAACAAAGCCAGCCAACAGTGGCACTTCTAAAAGTTTGTTCCACTCTTCGTCGGAGAATTTGTCTTTTAGGGTCATGTCTCACGCCTCCAGGAAAAATCTTAAGCGTATTTAAGAATGTGAGTTTAGAAACCAAAAAATAAAGCGATGCTTTGAACTTTGCATGTTTGCCAAGCTGAGGCACGGATTATTTAAGTTCACAAGCCTCTTGGGACAATGCTCCAAATAGCCACAGTTTAAGGGGTAATCGGCAGATTTAGTCATGTGGGTTACTGGACGCGTAAGGTCTAAATATGACGCAGAACATAACATGAACCTTTATGTTTTTTTGCGCGCAATGTCGGCTGCTGGAAACACTGCATTGAAGTCGATTTGGAAGGAGCAAAAATGACCCGTAACTGCGGTTCGAAATCGGATGGCAGAAACCGTGACGGCACCTTCGCAGCTGGCAATCCTGGCAAGCCTAAGGGGGGGCCGTCACAAGGCTACATAAGCTACTCAGAGGCTCATCGACGACCAGAATGAGGCCTATCATGCAGAAGGCTGTGGGGATGGCCATAGAGGGCGATACCGTTGCCCTGCAGCTTTGCATTGAGCGGATGGCGCCAGTACGCAAGGATACGCCGGTGAAGTTCAACCTACCGGATGTAAAAACCGCAGCGCAGACGACAACATCACCACGCCGGGCTTTATCAAGTATTACTTTCGCAAGCGCGTTGGCGGCATTGTCGCAGGCAACCGCGCTGTGGTGGCGATCAAGTGCGCGGCAAGTTGGACCAAATCGGAATTTTCTGCACCACAATCAGCTAAGCGGCCGTTCATGTGCAATGCCGCGAACGAACGCTTTGAGCCCATTGTTGTGGTTGATGCAAATCGTAGCGTCGGTCATTGAAGTCTGAGATATCTGCACCTAGCGCATTGCGTCGATGCGATGCATTCCTCAACGGCACAGTACCTCAACTTGCCACAGCTTCATTCCGACCTCTTCCGGCTTGTGCCCTTTGTCCCCCATATTTGATCATCCGTTTCCTATCTACAGGAGCGGACCAAATCAAAGACAGAGGATCAGGCGGGCAATACAAAGATCAGCAAGTTTAATGAAGGTGAATTGTTGGGAGTGTCGATCAAGCATCGACCGCGGCACCTGTTGCAAGTACGCAATCTTTGTTTCTGGCCTTTAGCTCAGCATAGATTGCTTGACGCTCGGAGTCTGACAATATCCATGTATTAGGATCAAGGAAAGAACAAAGCTCTCCTGACGGCATGTTCTTCACGGTGTCGCTGTTTACAGTAGTGCATGCGGACAAGAGTGCAGCCGTAAAAGATTGCCGCGGTCAGTCGGAAACAATTCATACCAATCCATCCAGTTTTCATCCAATCGGAGCGCCGGTTACTTGCTTGGAAAAAACATGTTTAGCCAGATTTCTCTTTTCTTTGGGCGTGTTGCTCTTGGGATAGGTTCCATGAGCATTGCACGGCCACAAGGTGGTTTACATTGCCAGCGACAAGATATGGGAGGTGCTGGAACAAGGCAGGGATGAATATGGCCCAATCGGCCATGGCTGGATTTATTCGGCGTATCCAATCTGAGCCGCTGCAGGTGTCGCTAACCAGCAGGTCAATCGTTCTCGGAAGTCAGGGCGGGGACTAGACACATGAACGAAGTCGGTTTAGCTAGAGCTTTATCCAGTATGAAATAAGGCGTAAAAGCCAGTCCATTGGTTCAACATAACATTTCGGCAAGGAGTTAGTTCTGGGATGACAGCAAAGAAACTCGTGCGTTTTGTTGTTCATCCGTCTCGGTTAAATTTTGGCAGCACCGAGTTGCGGGTTTTTCAATTGGTCCGTATCCTGGAGCGTTTCTTAGGTGAGAAGATTTGTTGTAAAATCGAACCTTTGCCTACCAAGAGTCCCTGGCAGGAAATTTGGGCGCTGAAACAGAAACCGGGCGAGATCAACGTATTTGGTAAATCTACGTTGTCTCGCTTGCAGAAAAAAACACTCCAGATTTTGCGATTTCGTGGTGTAAGAACCTGCATTGACTATGTAGATAGCGATCTTCGCAGGATACAGGAGTTCAATGCGGACGTACATATTGCGGCGTCGCATACCTCATTGCGGTTGATGCACGAACTGCTCGCGAACGGCTACGCGAGCCCTGATGGATTTAAGGGTAAGCTATTCCTGCTGCACCATAATACAGACGAACGTTTCTCGGGGATACATGCCGCCGACCTCAAGCGATCAAGTGCTGTATACTTGGGCGATCTGGAAAATACCGTATGCAGTGAAGCAATTGCTGAACGGGTGACATTCATTAATATCGTGAGATCCGAACAGCTTGAAAAAGAACTTCGGGGTATGAGCGAATTCAATCTCCACTATTGTATTCGCAAGGTGGCCGAAAAGAATTCGGGAGGTATCGTCGCCAAACCATTCACAAAAGGATTCATCGCAGCCCAAGTCGGAGCCGTTGTCCTGATCAATGAAGCCGTTGACGATGCTGTCGAAATACTTGGTCCCGATTATCCCTTCATAATTCCTGACAACTCCGAGGCTGCTATTCTGTCCGGCTTGCAGAAGGCAGAAGACTGTTTTGGCGGGCCTGAGTGGATACTCGCTATGGAGCGAATGAACGCGATGAAATCGGTCTTTTCGCACAGTTCAATTGCTGCACAGTTCGGTGAAATCATTGAGTTCCTAAGTGACTGACATTCAAGATGCCAATTCTGGCGATTAAAACCGTGACAGAAGCGGATCCCAAGCCGACCTTTTAAGGCGCTTGGAAGGGTGGCGTCTCAAGAAATCCCTGACCGTGATCAGATTAAGTATTGAAACACGGTCTCGTTCCAAGTCTCCATAGTCCGATACAACCTTTGGATAGCAAATCTGACGCCCGGGTCGGACAAATCCAACACCCCAATCCACGTCAACTACGTACATCTCCAAGTTCGGACTTTCAGCACGGTGACGCGCATATCCTTGCCAACTCGTACCATTCCAGGCTGGGAAGTCTCCGTCTACTTCGTAATGTTCGCGGGCATGGAACGCTGTGGGTGGATTAAGGTCGTGGAGGAGAACCACGCCACCGGGGTTCAGCGCCTCCAATGCGCCATCAATATCCCGATACACTTGCTCACCTGTGTGCAATCCGTCAATAAAAATGAGATCAAATTTTTTACTATTATTTGCAAAAAACTCGTCTGAAGTTACGCAATAATCTGCTCCAGCCTTTGGATCTGGGTCGACAGATGTGCGGGACTTCGCATCAATTCTATTATGCATATCGGATTTGTTGCGTGTCCCAATCTCTAAGTAGTCTTTATAACCGTATATCCGGTTGAGATGATTGATGAGAGAAATCCGGTCGGCGACACAAGTCCCTTGTTTGAAAGCGTAGCGGCCCACGGATCCGGATTCATCTCTATTTTCTAGAAATGCCGTTGCCCGCCTGAACATTTTTTTAAACTGTTTTTTTTTCAACTTGGTCTCCTGCCAATTTTCAGGCTTTATCTAAAGCGTAACATACTGTCCAACAAAAGTTCAACGTTGCTGCGGCGTTAGCGACCATTGCCCAACTCCTCAAACACGGCCACCTACATGCTTTGCACACTGCAGCAAGTGTGAAACGCTGTAAGCCTGCATGCGACGGTGGCAAACTTGGGTCTAAATAACCGATTTAGGTTAACGCTGGCGCATTGATGTGAACAATTCGCCTCAGGGGTGATTATCCACTTTTGTCGACTGTATATTTGTGTGCAAGTACCTTTCTAAACTCCAGAGCAACAGGAAATCGTGCGGAAGATGACAGAGCCAAAACACATAGCCCTAGTCATCAAGTCGCTTAAGGGCGGCGGTATGCAGAGATCGATACTTCGGCTGGCAGATGGCATTGCCAACCGTGGTATCAAAGTGGACGTGGTTGTTACGGGTAAGTTGGAAGGGACTATCCGGGATCAGGTTCCTGAAAATGTCCGATTATTTTCTTTGTCGCGCAGTCTCTTACCCTGGATGAAACTGAGAACGGCAATTCGGTCTTTTGAAGACGACGCAAAAACTGGAGATCGACCCGTTCCCATGCCTCTCTCGCTGCCCAGAGCGTCACACTTTTTACCTGCGCTTGTACGGTATCTGTCGTTTGAACGGCCCGATGGCCTAATTGTCGCTGGGACAGACTACAATCTGATCGCATTATGGGCCAAACGACTTTCGGGTGTACCAACTCGGATCGTGGTAAGTGAACGAAACTCAATGAAGGAAGTATTAGAGTCCTATGCAAGCGAGGATAAATGGCGTTGGCGTTACACTACCGGACTTGTCGCCAAAGCCTACCCAACAGCTAATGCGGTCGTGGCAAACTCTGCCGGTGTAGCGGTCGATTTAGCGAATTGTACAGGATTGAAACTGGACAGTTTAAAAACAATTTACAATCCGATTGTGAGCCTTTCGCTTGAGGAAAAGGCGCTTCAACCAGTTGAGCACCCTTGGTTTGCGCCTGGCTTACCACCAGTTGTGCTTGGAGTTGGTCGCTTGCACCCCCAAAAGGACTTTGCAACTTTGATAAGAGCTTTCGCTCGCGTGCGATCACAGCGAGACGCCCGCCTAGTTATAATTGGAGATCATCGTAAAATAGAGGAGCGTAATGACTTGCTCTCGCTTGCAGAAAAACTTGGTGTTTCAAATGACGTGGACCTGCCCGGCTTTGCGAGCAATCCATTTTCTTACATGGCGAAATCGGACGTCTTCGTGCTGTCCTCAAAATATGAAGGATGTCCGAATGTCCTCGTAGAAGCTTTGGCGTGCGGTTGTCCGGTAGTCAGCACTCGATGTCCCCACGGACCCGATGAGATTTTGGAGAACGGCAAGTATGGGAGATTGGTTGACGTTGGGGACGACGAAGCGATGGCAGTAGCAATCTCCGCTACGCTGGATGGATCAAAAAACCCAGACTACTTACGAAAACGGGCGCAAAACTTTAGTTTTGCGTCTGCAGTGGACCAGTATTTGGGGTGTTTTTAGGCAGACAAACGAAAAAACTGGGAAACTCCGGTTTTCGAGGGTGTGGAAATAAGGGCCGAACTCATAGAAGAGCAATACACCCCAATCCTTATTTACAAAGGGACTTATCGTCCTCATCCAGTAAAGCCCCGGGCAGTCGTACTTAAAGATAGCTCGTTGCAATGAAACACATCGCACATGCTTCAATTTACATTGGCAGACCCCAGTTCGCGGACCATCAGGCTTTCGCAAGTATCTTAATACACTGAGACTAACTTAAAGGCATGAGCTGCCTTGCCACTGAGATGCCGCTATTTTTGCGGTGAATGGTGAATAAGAGGCGAAATTCTATTGGATAATTGTTTTTTCGTAAAAGGTTTCGCAAAGGCAGTATACGGCACGGCTGAGTGGCAGCGGGCAAGCCGTATATTGGCCGTCGTCAAATTTTCTGTAGACAGGCACCCTCAGTGCTCAACTCGAGAAAATTAGCGGAATACTCAAGGAAGTCGAAGTCTTCTTTATAAAGAGATTTTACTATTGCGATGCTATCTTTTGAATAGAACTGTTCCAACCTTGAACTCGCGCCAGTTCGGGTATCTCGCTGAACCGACGCCAAAATATCGTTCGCCTCTTTCGGTAATTTCAAGTCTCTGCTGCGTAAAAGATCTGCCAGACAGTTTGGAAAATCTTCTAATCTGAGGACGGCGTCAAAATCTGGTAGTGCCCCTAAAATCAATTTCTTTTGAAAATCCCAGTGCGGATCTGATTCAAGACCCGTGCTACTGAGCCAAATAAGAAATTGGTGAAATCCATCTGGTGTAAGGGGAAAGGATCCAAAGCGTTCTCGATAATATGGTTTACTCAACTTATTCAAGAATGCCGACAGTGTTCGCGAATACGGATTTCTAATGATGACAAAATAGAAATAGTCATTTGCTTGCATCATCATTGGGATATTGGTGGTTCGTAATAGCGCAGATTGACGCTTGGCGGCATGGGTCGACCTGATTTCACCTACTTCCATGGCATGCAGGAGCGACACGGTCGTTGAATTACCATTCTTCTTGACCCGGTTGAACGCCAAATTCAGTTTCGGAAAAACTGATACATTTTGCATTGCTGCCGCGTTAAAGCCTTCCGGGCGAAATTTCTTTTTTAGGACATTGGGCAGTGTCTTCTCATTCAGCTTGCGTCTGGCTCCTGCAAATATATCAGTAAACATACAAACGCGTGCCTCGATCGTTTTGCATTGGCGGGTGACTCAACCTCATCCTCTGATACTCTTTCGAGGCAGAAATCAATCCCTGTTTAGGTTTTGTTAGAAGAATTTCGGTTGAGACGGGCAGCGTGGTTTCGTAGGCTATACTCGTGAAAAAAGGCGACCCGTTCAAGTACTTTTGCCGAACTTCCCTTTTTCAAGTTAGGAAGTATCTGTGGGCAGGTCGCCCCGACAATGCATTGCCAATCGATAAACGCTCTCAAGGTGGTTCAAGTATTCATCACGCGAAAATGCGGTTTCCACGTGGCGTCTGCTATTGGCTGCTTTCGATGCGAGTCCCGAAGTATCGTCAGCAAGATCAATCAATGCCGCAAAAACGGATTCCTCTTCAGGCTCGCATAAAACTCCATTGTTCGCAAAATACCGGGCCTTTGTTCGTCCTCTGTCCGACAATACAAGAGCGTTTCGACACCACATGGCCTCGAGGACGCTTTGATTAGAATAATTGTCCTCGGACTCGATTGAGACAAATATGCGCGAGCGATACAGTTCATCCATCAAGTTAGGCTCGAACCCAAACAACGCTCGACCCAGTTGGATTTCATCAGCAAGAATTTGTTGAACTTCTTCAGATAGCGGACCTTCTCCTCTTACGGCAATTCTCCAGTCAGGCCGTTCTGCGAGGAACCGTTTTGCAGCCTTCGCAAAAAGAACTGGATTCTTCCGCTCCACCAATCGATGCGTGAAGACGATCAGATTTTCTTTTTTTGGTGGAACAAAATCAGAAGGTTCGTTCGGATCGAAATATGCATGTGGCGCCACGCTTGTTTCGTTGCTTAAATGTAGACTCTCCAAAATGCTTGCCACTCCTTCACTGTTAGGGGCAGCAGTGTTTGCGGAGGGAACGGGTCGCCCTGCTTTATGATGTTCTCGCAATATCCGGGCTGGGGTGATAGCAATACGTAACTGGTTCACGTGTTACATAAATATGTTTATTTTTTCTGATTTTGTTTCATAAGGTAGTATAAGTCATCATCCATGTAGGTTTCTTTGACATTCTCAAGGTTCTTCTTCAGTGTTTCAATATCCCGATTTTCGTATGAAGTGCCACCAAAAAATGATAGGTTTATTGATGGTATTGATATTCCAAAATCATATAGTCTCTTCTTATCCTGAATAATATTCCTAATTTTCTCTGCAGCTTGATCAGATGGCAGCTCAATTTCCGAAGTAGCAGCAACTGAAAGGATTTTCTCAAACTTCGTGCCTGCAAACATAATACTCAGATTACCAAGAAAGAGTAACATCATACTTCTCCGAGTAGAATGAATCAAAGTCCTTCCTTAAAAGCTCTGGTTTGATGGGAACCTTTTCTTATATAACAATCACCCTGATTTAGATTTTTGAACCTTTTTCGCATCATGTATGGTGGATTCACACAGTTCATGATCTGGAATACGCGAACCTTCTTTTTATCAATTTCAAACGGATAATACTTGAAAGGTATTTCCGGCTCAATATTCTCGGAGATTAGTTCTTGATATGTTGCATCATCCACAAAATCTTCACTTATACCTAATATGTCTCTTTCTCCATTGGTTTTGTAGTTAATTCCAACAATGATGTATCTTTCATGGTCAAGCCGGGCATTTGCCATCGAAAGAATATCCTTGAGTAAGGCTTCATGTGTATCCCTCTTGTACTGGACAGACTTGAAATCTAATGCAGTGTTTTCACTCTCATTCCTTATGATATCTTCAGGTCTCTATCCTATTTTTCTTTAATATTAACTTTTAGCAGTACACTTTCATAATTTTATTATATAGTAATGATTCCGTCTTCACATTTAAGGATTCTCTCCTTTCTTTATAAGTTTTTGTTGGATATTTTGGCTTTCGATAGCTGCATTATTCAAATCCCTTTGAATATCCAGAGATTGTCCTTGAACCGCATTAAATCTTTGTGTAAATGATCTGAATTCATTATCCAACTCAGGTGTAATTTGAGTTTCTTCTAATTGAGCCAGTAGAGTCTCCAATTCTTCGGATAGGTTATTTATCTCTTGGTTTAATTGTTCATTTCGATTTTTAAGATCAGTAATGGTATCATTCAGATTTCCTAATCGTTCATAGACTATTTGTTGATTCTTGATATCAATTACGATTTTTTCTGCATGTGGTGCAAGAATAAGAAATACACCTAATGCAATTCCGAGAATTGGAGGTTTCTCTTTTAGGCGGAAAAACATTTTAACAATCAGAGCGAGCGCAATGATGGCTCCCAGGATATAACTCCCAAGGGTGATAAATGATGTTTCCATAGTTGTTGGTTTTGGTTTAGTTAGTATACTGAGAGTTCTTATTGTTAAATCAGAAAATTGATGAAAGGTAGCCGGTAAAACCTTGACTTTTTATAAATATTTTAATCAAGACAGGATTCAATAACAATTAGTGTCAATATTTACCTTTACCTCTACCCATTTTACAAACGATCTCATTCTTGGTAAGGGTAACTATCACCCAGAGCATTTGAATGCCTAAGATGTAGGGATGTCATAACAGTTTTTAATAAAAAGTCTATATTCTGAATACAGAGAAAAAGTAAAAATGGAAGAAGGAGATGTTTCAGGAATTCACTAAAAAGCTATTATGTTGATTTACTGGGACTTAATAAAAATACTGAGAAATAGACCCTTTTATCAGGTCATATTCGGGCAAAATCGGTCTTTTTACAGACTAAGTCGTGGCTTCTACAACTTAAATCACCTTCATAATAACTCATAACTATTAAAGAATAAGTCTATTATAATATATATATCTACTTATTTACACCTATACACAGTAAGTTGAATAAAAGAGTAGATGGGAGTACTTATTGAATATATCCTCGCATTTGCCTATTCGAAAACAAGTCTACCACGGAACACCTTTGGTCCACTAAGTTGGATGAAGTAAATACCATCAGAAGTAACCAGATCTGCGTAGTTCTATTCTATCCTGAGAAATATTATTGACAAGTCTTACTACCCTTCCAGTCATATCTGTTAAGGTGAGTCTATAGTCCGAGGATTCTGGATTATGAAACTCAACTACAGTAATATCAAGTGAAGGATTTGGATATATTCGAAGCTTTTTCTCGATGGTATTTTCTATTCCTGTTGCTGTGATTTGTACTTCCAGCTTCACAGTATCACCAGTACATCCATTCATCCGATTCAATTACAGAAACCATTCCTGTTCCTGCAGAACCCCACTGTACCTCTAT
>CAWCLQ010000005.1:0-38485 GCA_963796445.1 uncultured Alphaproteobacteria bacterium
AGAAAGGGCGGCGTTCACTTGTCGCGCCTCCATGCAAACGACATCAAAACTTTCGGCTTGCAGACCAAAGAACAAATGCTGGCTCATCGTTCCTGCTTCAAAACCGACCCGTTCAATCGGATACGCGAACGTCCTCAACCAGTCAGAAATATCACTCACTTCACAAGCAAGCTCGCGTTCAAGCACAACCTTTCCATTGGTATCGACAATGCAAACTGCGCACGACCGCAGCGACACATCTAATCCAGCATAATATTTCATCTTCAATCTCCCTTGTTCGCAGTAATCCTGTGATCTTATCGGGAGCTTGACCTCAGAACAGAGGCAGCTCAATTACGCATGCTTCGTCCTGGAAAACTTCGTAGACGTAGAACCGATTGTAGGCCATTTTGCGCTGAAAGGGCGCATTATGTGGCAACTCAAGCTATCAAATGGGATGGTTAACCAGTCCGGTTCACGCGTATTTTCCGGCTTTCCACGGAAAAGAGCACAGTGGGTCCGATACCTTTCAAACGAACTCGTTTTTGCCGTTCATAGGAAAATTCCTGACCTATTCGATCTACAACAGCTTGGCTTGTCGTTATTTTACCCGGCTCTCCAGCCTCTTCTAGGCGAGAGGCCATGTTAACAGTAGAACCCCACAGATCATATACGAACCGAAAATCGCCTACGACACCTGCGACAAGCGGGCCGCTGTGAACACCGATACGAACTTGGATGTCACGACCTTCAGCGAGGCTCATCTGGCGCGTCTCATAGAGCAGTTCAAGAGCCGCATCGACGGCCGCAGCACAATTGTCGTCCAGTTGCATTGTCACGCCAGCGACGAACATATAGCTGTCGCCAATCGTTTTTATCTTTTCCAGGTATATCTTTCTATGACTGCGTCATATCGAGCGAAAAGGTCGCGCAGTAACATCATTGATTGATCCGCGGGCACAGTGGCCGCAAAGCGCGTGAAATCAACTATGTCCACGAAGACTACAGTCGCATCAGCAACTTGATCGACAATTTGATTGTCGCCAGCATTCATCCGAGCAGCAATGCGTTTTGGTAAGATAGTTTCAAGTAAATCGTCTTTTTGCGCCAACGCCGTCGCCAGTTCCTTTTGCTGGCTTTCAACCCGGTCAAACGAGCGCTAAGTTCAAAGAGGACGGAGTTATAAAAAAGACCGATCTGTCCGACTTCGGTGAAAGGAGACTGAGGTGCGCGTGCTGTCAAATCGCGATTTCGGGCCTGACGTTGCATGACTTCGAATAATTCGTTGAGATCAGTGTTAGCGCCGTGTTCTCCCACATTCAATCCAATCGTTTCGATATGTTGAGTGACGCGCAGCGGGATTATTCGGTTGATGAAGTAAAAAAATGCGAACGGCAGGACAACCGCCCAGACGAGCAACGCCAGAATTCCGGTGCTTTGTGCAATTAGCTGTTCTGCCACTCCAGTACCCAGCGTATCCGAGCCAAAAACCGCGACTGCAAGCAATCCCCAAAGCCCTGCGCAAAAGTGAACTGAAACCGCACCGACAACATCATCGATACGGTAGCGCTCAAGCATCTTGTCACCGAAATATGCAACAACCGCGCCCACGATCCCGACCAGAATAAACTCGCGCACTGAAATCAAATCGCAACTTGCTGTTATGGCAACTAGCCCAGCGAGGGAGCAATTCATGCCATAAAATACGCTGGGTTTTTTTTCTGCGATCCATGAAATTCCCAAACCAGTAAGAGCGCCTGCGGCACCGCCCACTAGAGTGTTCAAAAGCAAAGACGGAACCTGATCCGTTATGCCCAAAGCGCTTCCACCATTAAAGCCGAACCAGCCGAACCATAAAAGCAATACACCCAACATAGAAAGCGGAAAATTCGACCCGTTAAACCTTCTTGGTTGCCCTGTTTCGAGAAAACGTCCTTCCCGCGGACCAAGAATTACAATCGCCGCCAATGCCACGCCGCCCCCGACAGCATGGACAACGCCTGAACCAGCGAAATCGTGGAAGCCCATTTTGGCCAGCCAACCCGTACTAATCCCTGCTGCATCTGTGCCCCAAGCCCAATGGCCGTAAATAGGGTAAATAAGTGTGACGGTTATAAGCGTCATTAGAATGTAGCCATAAAAGGCGCATCTTTCGGCGACAGCACCCGAGAGGATGGTTGCAGCCGTACCGCAGAACATGGCTTGAAATATGAACTGAACGTAGGCGCCACTTGATCCAAGATCGTCAAACGCAAAGAGGTTGGTTCCGACCAGTCCACCGAGGCTGGCGCCATACATCAAGCCATATCCGAGCGCCCAATAAACAAGAACTGACAACGAAAAGTCTGCAATATTCTTTATAGCAACGCTGATATTGTTCTTGGTGCGCGTGATGCCCGCTTCGATACTCATGAAGCCCGCCTGCATCATGAAAATCAGAAACGCACAGAGCAGGACCCACACTTGATCTACCTGGCTCATGAATTCGGTTGCCGTTTAATACTAAATTTCATCTTGCCTTTTTTCTTTACGAAATGTGATTGGCAGATTTCATACGGAGCTGAATAGCATAGTAAAACAAATCTGGCGCTCAATTCTATCTTTTAAAATATCACCATTGTTAATTGTAGGACGCAGTCCTTTCCTCGCAAGAGTGGATGCACATTCTAAAGGTCAGCAAATTCAGTGATCGGTTACAGGGTAGGCCGCTCAGGGTTGATTGTGTTGAAAAACTCGGTGTCCGACCCGGAACGGTCAAATTCAGAGAACCTTTTCCCGCGATAGCCCGCTTTTGCAAATATTGTTTCATGCACCGGGGTTCAAGCGCTTCCGGAAACGTTAGCAGCTACATTAGTCGGGCCTGTCACAGCTGGCTTGCAAAAACAGCAGCCGCGCGGACGCCGTCTATGAGGCGAATTTCGGGCAAGTGTGCAATGCCTTGCTCAATATCGACCATGCCGCCACATCCCAGCACAACGGATTGGATACCGTCTTCGCGTGCGGCTTTGCTAATCTCTGCAACGACTTGATCGGTGGCCGCTTGGGTGTCTTGCTCCAGTGCCAGAACGGGAACGCCGCTTGCCCGCACTCTGCCAAGCTGGCCTGTCAGGCCATAGG
Organism: uncultured Alphaproteobacteria bacterium; assembly: GCA_963796445.1. GTDB lineage: Bacteria > Pseudomonadota > Alphaproteobacteria > Rhodobacterales > Rhodobacteraceae > Roseobacter. The sequence continues at coordinate 3,097 of CAWCLQ010000005.1, forward strand.
AGCGGATATTCTCTTCCAGAATAGGTATGGAGATCGCAAGCGTTGTGACAACAGAGAAGCGTCCGCCAGCGATGGCGGCAAGATGATAGGCCGCTTGACCGATGCCAATGACTGGACAGTTCGCAAGATGCGCGCGCGGCATCAAGAGCTGTGTCGTCAAAGCATCCGATGATGATCGCCGATGCGCTTTGGCCCGGAGCTTTTGCGACCAATTCCAACAGCGGCTCTTCGGCCAATTTGCCGTCTTCTGCCCCTTGAATTGCCGGAGGACCATCATGCGACGTCCACCCTTCAAACTCCGCCGATGGAACAGTTTCCCGCGCCGTGCGCAGCATCGCTTGCTGTCATCGAAACCGTGCTGTTCGGGTTGATGAGAACGATCATAGCATGCCCTTGCCCGCATCTGATCCTGCGCGAGCTTTGCGGCGCGTGCTCCACAGCGCAAGGCAGAGGAACAGGCCGATCATAAGCAATGAGAAAACCGTCGTGAGGGTGCCTAAAGCATAGAGGACCGGTGTGGTGACATTGGTTGTCATACCAAAGATTTCCAGCGGCAATGTGTTATAGCTGCCCGCCGTCAGCAAAGTGCGCGCGAACTCATCATAGCTGAGGGTGAAGCCGAAGAGTGCGACGCCAATCAACGATGGCCCGATGATCGGAAGCACCACATGGCGCAGTGTCTGCCATGAGGTCGCGCCCAGATCACGGGCGGCTTCCTCATAGCTTTTGTCGAAACGGTTGAAGACGGCGAACATGATCAGCAGGCCAAAAGGCAGCGTCCATGTCAGCTGCGACCCAAAGCCTGAGGTGGCCCAATGCACATTCAACCCCGATTGGGAAAAGATCAGCCCGACGCCAAGCGAGATCAGGATCGACGGGATGACCAGCGAGGTGATGATCAGGTAGAAACAGGATGCCGGAGCCTTTGAACTTCTTGCGAAACGCCAGTCCGCCCATGACCGACAGGACAACAGTGGTGACCATCACCATCAGGCCCAGTGCAAAACTGCGGCGGAAGCTGCCCCAGATGTCACCGACGGCCTGTTGTTCGAACAGATCGCGGAACCAATGCAGCGATGTGCCCTGCATCGGAAAGGTCAGTCCGCCGCCGGGGCCTTGGAACGAAAGGATCGCGATAGTGATTGTCGGGCCATAGAGGAACAGCAGGAACAGCGCGAAAAAGGCGCTGAGGATGTAGAAGGATTTGGGGCGCGGCTCCATGTCAAAGCTCCTTTCGGATATCGACGAAGCGCAGCAGGATGCCGATGACGATCAGCACGGTCAGCAGCAACACGACAGCGGTGGCAGAGGCCGACGGATAGGCCAAAAGCGCAATGTCATTGGAGATCAGACGCCCCACATTGGCCGATTGCGATCCCGACATGAAACGCACGGTGATAAAGTCTCCCATCACCAGCGTAACTACGAATATCGTGCCAATCATGATGCCAGGTTTCGTCAGCGGGATGATCACGTTCCACAGGATTTGCGCGCCGGAAGCCCCTGCGTCACGTGCCGCTTCGATCAAGCGATTTGTCGATGCGCATCATTGTATTGAAGATCGGGACGACCATAAAAAGCGTGTAGAGGTGGACGAAAGCGAGGATGACGGCAAAATCGCTAAACAACAGCCAGTCCAGCGGCTCATCAATGACGCCCCAAGAGATCAGCGTTGAATTGGCAATGCCATTGCGGCCCAGAAACGGGATCCAGGAGATCATACGGATGATGTTCGATGTCCAGAAGGGGATTGTGCACAGAAGGAACAGCACGATCTGCCAAGTCAGGCTGCGCACATGGAAGGCGAGGAAATAGGCAACAGTAAACCCAATACCGAGGGTGAAGACCCAGGTGATTAACGCATATTTGAAGGTGTTGAAGAAAACGCGGTAGGTGACGTTTGAACCAAAAAGGAACTCATAATTCTCAAGGTCAAATGCCGGAATGATCGAGAACTCTGTTGCCTGCCAAAAGCTGACCGTGACGATCATCACAATGGGCAACACCAGAAAGAACACAAGCACCGCCATAATTGGCAGTGCCATGAGCCACCCAACAAATGTATTATTTTTCAGCACAGTATGACTTTCAGGAAAATTTTGGGATGGGCACCTGAGCACCCATCCCTTTCGGTATTAGGCCGCGATGAATTCGTTCCATTTGCGGACCATGTACTGGTTTTCGTCCATGACAGCGTTCCAGCAGGCCACAGCGCCCATACGCTCTTCGAACGAGCCACCGTCGCGGGTTTCGCCGGCTTGCGCCAGAGCGTCGCCGGTAGGAGAGGTGATCGTATCGGTGGCCTCTTTACCCTCAAACCAATAGCCCCATTCGTTTTCAGACATGTAGTTCTTGGAGGTCTCCGGCACCGCAGAGTAGTACCCCTGCCGCATCAAATAGCCGCCGACCCAACCGTCGAGATACCAGTTGATATATTCATAGGCCGCGTCACGCTCTAACCCGGTCAGCGCTGCAGATAGGCCGATGCCGCCACCCCATGAACGATAGCCTTCTTCAAGCGGTTGGTAGACGCATGGTACGCCTTTGGACTTCACCGCCGTGATTGCAGGTGACCACATCGACTGGATCACGACCTCGCCCGAAGCCATCAGGTTCACGCTTTCGTCAAAGGACTTCCAGAAGGCGCGGAACTGGCCGTTTTTCTTGGCCTCGGTGAAGATGCCAATGGTCAGGTCGATCTCTTCTTTGGTCATGTTGCCTTTGTCGGGGTATTTGTATTCGCCCATAAACTCCACCACCATCGCCATATCCATGATCCCGATAGAGGAGATGTCGAGGATCGACGCCTTGCCTTTGAACTCAGGGTTCAGAAGCTCGGACCAGTTGCTGATCGGCCGCCCGATCAGGTCAGGACGGATACCCAGCGTATCCGCATTGTAGATCGTCGGGATCAGCGTCATCCAACCGCTCTCGTTGTTGACAAAACTCTTGCCCTCGGGGCCTTCGGTAAAGCCGACGGTATGAGGCGCGGTACCTTGCGCAATGGTGCTTTCAGGCGTCAGCTTGCCGTTGCGGAAGATGCCGACGATCTTGTCGTAGTTTTTGATCTTGGTAGTGTCCATCGCCTGCAGATTGCCCGTGGGCCAGACCTTCTTGCAGATCCAGTATTCGATGTCCGCAATGTCAAAGCTGTTTGGCTGCGTGGCTGCGCGCTGTGTGACGCTGTCACTGTCGAGCGCCGTCATCTCAAGGGTGAAGCCGAGATCCTCCTTCACCTTATTGGCCACGTCATTCAGGTTTGAAACGCCTGTACCGAACTGGCGCAGTGTCACGTCCTTGATGTTCTGCGCCCAGATCATCGGCGCGCCGAGCGTCGTTCCTGCGGCAAAGGCTGCGCCGCCTTTGAGAACATTCCGTCTTGATACTTTGGTCATGTCTTTTCTCTCCATGTCAGATGAATTCTAGGCCGTGAGTTTGTGCAAATTTGCGTCGTCCCAGATCAGACCGACCTGATCGCCTGGGTTGAAAGGGTTGTTGAAAAAGGCGTCTTCGGGGATCAGCGCGCTGATCTCCTGATCGCCTGCGATGCGTGCCGACACGGAAACATGCGCGCCTTGATACTCGACTGCCGATACGTTGCCCTGCAGTTTTCCAGTCTCGCTTTGCAAGACGCCAACAGCATCGGTACGGATGGCAAAGTACCCCTCTGGCAGCGAAATCACGTTATGCCCCCCGATGAACTGAGCCACAAAGGCTGTGGTAGGTGCGTTGAACACGTCGCGCGCACTGCCCGCCTGTTCGATCACCGCGTTGTTCATCACCACGATCTCATCGGCCAGCGCCAGCGCCTCGTCCTGTCCGTGGGTGACATGCACAAAGCTGATCCCCAATTCGCGCTGCAACTTGCGCAGCTCGCCGCGCATACGGATGCGCAGGAAGGGGTCAAGGGCTGAGAGTGGCTCATCCAAGAGCAGAACCTGTGGCCGTGTGATCAGGGCCCGCGCAAGGGCCACACGCTGCTGTTGCCCACCGGAAAGCTGATCCGGCAACCGGTCGCTGAGCGCGCTGAGGTCCACAAGCTCCAGCATTTCACCGGCCTTCTTCAGCCGATCTGCCTTGTCGTCACCGCGCATCTTGAGGCTGAAGGCAACATTGTCAGCCACGCTAAGGTGGGGAAAAAGAGCGTAATTCTGAAACATCATGGCCGTGCCGCGCTTAGCGGGCGGCAGATCAGAGATGTCAGCGCCACCTAGCAGAATGGACCCTTCTGACACAATCTCATGCCCTGCGATCATGCGAAGAGTTGAGGATTTGCCGCAGCCCGAAGGCCCCAGCAGACAAGCGTATCCACCCGGCTGGAACTTGTGATTGATCGCATCCACGGCGACCGTCGTGCCGTAGCGCTTGGTCACAGATACAAGCTCAAGGTCTTTGATAGGTGCGGTCATATATCCCCCGGACGTTACGCCACTGAAGTCAGCAGGCGGGCGGCAAAGCAATTCCAGAAGACGCGTTTCAGAAAACCTTTGACGGTTCTGCTCAAAATTTTTGCGCTTTGTTCCCCCTGCGGTCAAAAATTGAACACAAAATTGTATACAATATAAGATTTGGTTGCGTAAAGATGAAAGCCTTGAGGCCGGTGGAGGGCTCTGCCATGTGGGATGCGGAAGGAAAAACATGACCCGACCCGCAGATTCGATATCGACACCGCCCGCAACCAGCGACAACATTGCGCAGGCGCTGTCGCTCGCCATACACGAACACAAGATCGCGCCGGGCACAAAGCTGGGCGAGGATGAATTGTCCGAGATTTACGGGGTATCGCGCACGGTGGTACGCGCGTCTTTGCAGACCCTCTCGCACATCAAGCTTGTTGATATCAAACGCAACAAAGGGGCGTCCGTTGCATCCCCCTCTACGGTGGAGGCCCATGAAGTTTTCGAAGCGCGCGAACTGCTGGAGCCTCGCACTGCACAAAGTGCCGCCAAACGTGCATCGCCTGCGGATATTGCGATGTTAGAGCGGCATATCAATGATGAACATGAGGCACTTGACGCAAATGATCCCGGCCGGGCGCTCTACCTTTCTGGTCTTTTCCACACCGAAATCGCGCGCATTGCACAGCAGGCAACAATTGCGGGATTCATCGAGACGCTTATTGCAAGGTCTTCGCTAATTATTGCGCTCTACTGGCGACGCGAAAGCGCACTCTGCGAAAAACACGCACATCACGCCTTGGTGCAGGCCCTAGCCGATCACAATGAAAAGCAGGCGGAGGAGTTGATGCGCAGCCATCTGGTTGATCTGCACTCAGCGCTTGATCTGCGAGAGCGCAATGCGCGCACAGTGTCTCTCAAAGATGCGCTTTCCTCATGACGATCCGCACGATGACCCTTGGAGATTTGCAAGAGGTCCTCGGTTGGGCTGGCGATGAAGGATGGAATCCTGGTCTGGATGATGCGGAGGCATTTCTGGCAGCCGATCCGCAAGGATTTCTGATAAAAGAGGTCGGCGGCGAACGCGCCGCCGCGATTTCCGTTGTCAACCACGACCCCGGTTTTGCTTTCCTTGGACTGTACTTATGTAAGCCGCAGTTCCGTGGCAAAGGTCATGGTCTAGATGTCTGGCGCGAGGGGATTGCCCATGCAGGAGGGCGCAGCATCGGGTTGGACGGCGTGCCCGAGCAGCAAGAAAACTATGCACAGTCAGGCTTTATGAAATACAGCAGCACTATCCGGTACGAAGGACGGATTGATGCGGAACCAGATCCAAGAGTCCGACGCGCTTTGCCAAATGAGATGGAAACGCTGATCACCTGTGACGCAAAAGTTTGCGGTATGAACCGGACGGCATTTGCAGAGGCATGGTTTGCCAGATCGCTAAATCGGCAGACTGTGGTTGTGACAGACGGGGGAGAGGTCACAGGATATGCGACGTTCCGGCACTGCATCTCTGGCACCAAAGTCGGCCCTCTTTACTCCGCCTCGCAAGCCGATGCTCAGGTCTTACTGGCGTCAAATCCATTTGCAGAACATGACGCGCCAGTCTTTGTTGACGTGCAGAAGCAAAGTCCGAGGCTTGGTGCAATGCTAAAAAACCGTGGTTTCGAACCGGTTTTTGAAACTGCCAGAATGTTTAGAGGCGCGCGGCCCGAAGCTAACCCTCCAGCGTTCCATGCTATAGCGACAATGGAACTTGGGTAATTGTACCAGGCCGCGTTTCTGACCAAAACAGCGGCCATTGGCGCAGACGCAGCGAAAGCTCACTAAGTCCGCAACTCGGTCGCTCGCCATTTTTTATCAAATATCCGGTGCTGGCGAAGGCAGTCACTCAGAACCAAAACAACAAATTTCCGGCGTGAATGGCGGCTTTGAACCGCCCCGGGTTTACCGGAGAGTTTTTGTTTCAAATGTTAGGCTGCTTTTTCAGTCAGCGTTCAAGGCTTGCATAGAAGGCCTCCTCTGCTTCTTGCGGCGTGACGTATCCGATGGCGCTGTGCAGGCGTTTTGTGTTGTACCAGTCGACCCATTTCAGGGTTTCCCATTCGACCTGTCCGACGGACTTCCAGGGGCCGAGGAAGTTGATGACCTCGGTCTTGAACAGGCCGATGATGCTTTCGGCCAGGGCATTGTCATAGCTGTCGCCGACACTGCCGACGGAAGTGTCGATGCCGGCCTCTGCAAGCCGCTCGGTGTATTTGATCGACAGGTATTGGCTGCCCCGGTCACTGTGATGGATCAGCTTGTCAGCCTCAGACGGCGCTCGCTGGCAGATGGCCTGGTTCAGGGCATCCAGGACAAAGCCTGTCGTCATCGAGGTCGAGACGCGCCAGCCGACGATCTTGCGGGCGAAGACGTCGATGACGAAAGCCACATAGACCATCCCTTGCCAGCTTGAGACATAGGTGAAGTCGCTGACCCAGAGCTGGTTCGGCATGCTCTGCCACGAAGGCGCGGTTGACCTTATCGTCCGGACACGGCTGGGCTGCATCAGGGTTGGTCGTGATTGCCTTTTGCCGCGCACAACACCCTGTATTCCCATAGCTTTCATCAGCCGCTCCACCGTGCAGCGGGCGATATCGTGATCGTTCCGGCGCAGTTCATGCCAGACCTTGCGCGCGCCATATCGCTCGCCGCTGCCATCGAAGGCTTCTTGATCTCTGCTTTGTCTATGATGTCCCGTCTGGCCCGATCCGACGCCAGATCTGGATCACGGGCAATGGCAGCTTGAGCATAATACGTCGACGGTGCGATCGCCAGCACCCTGCAGATCGGCTCGACCCCGTGGACCCCGCTGTGATCCTCAATGAACGCGATCATCGCTTGAACGGGCGGTCGAGCTCCGCCTGAGCAAAATATGCAGACGCCTTCTTCAGGATCTCATTGGCCTGGCGCAGTTCACGGACCTCGCGCTCCAAGTCCTTGATCCGATCCTTCTCTTCGCTCGTCAGTCCTGCACGCTCGCCCGCATCACGCTCGGCCTGCTGACACCAGACCCGCAGGCTGTCAGGTGAACAGCCAAGCTTCGGCGCAATCGCCCTGTAGGCAGCGATATCACTGGAGTAATTCAGCACGGTTCTCTCGAAAAAGCCGAACGCCGCGCTCACGCAACTCGGCCGGGTAGGCGGGGGTATGTTGTCTCTTCGTCATAGGGCTCACCTTTGGAGTGTTTTACTCTCCGGTAAACCCGGGGCGGTTCACTTAACGCGAGACAGCAGACACTCGCCAAAATCCAGCAAGGGTCTGCTCGGAGCCTGAAGCTTCAGTTCGCAGCGGTGTAGTGGAACGTTCACTATGCAGCAGGCGGGCGGAGCAAGGTACACACCAGCCATGCCATTTGCAAAGAGTGTTTCCAATCGTCAGCTGACCCGCTGCAGTCCGATGTAAGCAGGGCCCGCCTCTAGGGCGCATCCACGGCAATCGTCCGCTGGCCCAATTCTTGCCTCAAAAAGGCGCTAGAGTATTCTTACATGCAAGTGAAGGAACGCTCGTGGGCGCATTTTATGTCTCTCTTCAGGTGGCCGACACCAAGCATGAACTTGTTGTGCAGCTGGTCGAGCGGTTCCGTAGGGAACGCGATCAAATCGCGGCTCATATCGGCCCCCAACTTAGCAAATGGACGGCAGTTTATCCGAACTTCGGCCCGCAGACCGACAAGATGGCCGCCTGGATTTCAGGAGAGACCGGGGGCATCGTTCTGACCCTCGCCTCGCTGGACGAGGACTCATTTCTGTGCAACTTCTGCGAGGCGGGAAAAGACCATCGATTTTTCAAGGCCACCGTCGGCCTTAAACGGTCGGGCAAGCAACGCGCTCCGGTGCAGAAACGGATCGACAGGCTGGCGGAGTACGCGAACGAGGCTACCCGATCTGCCCTCGTCGACACCTTGTGCGACCTACGCGGTTTTGACGACTCCGAGGGCGCACTCGTTGCGTTCTGCAGAGCCTTCGGTATCTCAAACGCGCTCAGCAGCTTCGACTATATCGAAGCGGGCGATTATGCCCTGACCCTAGACCGCCCGGTGAGCTTCACCTGATCCAATCCCCAACTTCCAATTCTAACCTTACGGATCGACCGTGCTAAACGCTTCGCGTCTGCAACACCTGCAAGCTTTGCGTCAGCTTCCACAGATCTTGACTAACTTGCCGCAAGCAGGTGTTGGCGTGAAGCTGACATTTACGCAAAGAGGAAGCTGAGTTGGAATATAGGCGGAACGTCGCTGCATCCTTTTGCGCAATTCAGATAAGCGGTGCGTTGGATGATTTGTGTATTCAGGCTGCTGCGGCGCGACACAGGCAACTTGCACGGATTGGGATATCAGCGCGCGCAATAGCCTGATCAAGCAAGAGCTTCACATGAGGCAGTTCCACGCTCTCGCCGCGCCTTGCCAGACACTCGTGCAAACCGTGCAGCGCCCAGACGTTACGTGGGTGCTGGCTTGGACGCGGTAGTTTGCCATCTAGACCCAAATCAGCACGATATGCCGCTTCGGCCTCGTCATATTCGCCAGCCTCCATGAGCAGTGCACCCAAAGCGTGACGCGTGGGCTGCGGCCAAGACCAAGGTTCTTCGTATTCCAGATTGTCGTCCAGATCGACCGCCTTGCGCAGATGGTTCAGCCCTTCTTCGCGACGGCCTGCTTTGAAGTCGATCTCGCCTTTCATCATCTCTTCGGCCAGGGCAAGCACATCGCGCGCCTTGTTGTTGAACAGCATCCGGCTTTCCGGGACTTTCGCATAGGCCGAGGTGAAACCCGCCATCGCTTCTGCAGCTTCTTCGTGTCGGCCGAGATTAGCCAGCGCAACCGCCTTGGCATAAAAGATCAGGGCGTTGGTGGTTACGTACAGTTCCTTGTCTTCGGGTTGAGCCAGGTCAAGTATCTCAGACCACATTCCGAAGCGGATATAGACGTGCGGAGCAGCGGCCACAAAAGTTTCGAAGATATCGGGGTACGAGCGAACAACCTCGTCGGGAACTTCTTCCCGCAATCGCATGGCTGCGTCGACCGCTGCCTCTTTCTGGCCAAGAAACATCGCGCCATAAAATGCGAAATGCAGATTGTGAATGCGATAGAGCGCGTAAAAATTTGCAGGGCCAGCGTAGGCCTTGAATTTTTCATCTACTTTGACGGCGGCAAGGTTTCTGTAGAGTACATTCTGGTATTCGCCACATAGCACGTCGATATGGGTTCCCATGTGAACCAGATGGCCAGCATCAGGCACCAAGTCCTTCAGGCGGTCGCCATGGCGCAGGGCACGTTCAGGATGCGGCGACATCTCCATCAGGTGAATATACATGTGCAACAAGCCGGGATGGTCCCAAGCACCGGGGGTTTGCTCGAAAGCGCGCTCAAGCACGGCCATCGCCTCGGGCGTCGAAGCATCAGGGTTGGGAACGCCCCTATGAAAGTCCCAAAGCTGCCAAGGGGTTCGGTTCATCATCGCTTCAGCATAGGCAAAAGCGATATCCAGATCATCGGAATGAGCCTCATAAACCGGCTTCATTGCGGCTGCAAACCCGTCATTGAATGGCTGGTAATCTTCAATTTCCGGATCAGTCGGATAGCGTGACGCAAGCGCTTCAATTAACGCGCGCTCCACCGGTTTGATGTTTTCAAGCGCGAGGCCTGCGTTAAGCGCTGTATGGGCGCGCTCGAGTGCCGGGGCTTTCTCTTCTGGCGTAAAAAACTCCCAAGGTTTATTGTAATTGGGACCAATGGCATAGGCGATCCCCCAGTGAGCCAAAGCGCAATCTGGATCGGCCCCCAGCGCTTTTTCGAAACAGACAATGGCCTCTTCGTGATTGTACGCAAAGAGCCAGACCAGACCACGGTCAAACCAGGTTTGTGCAAGGGGAACATCACTCGCCGGGCGACTATAGCTGCCCAAATTAAAGTAATCTGACATGGAAATACTCCTCATTGATAAGGCAAAGGTACCACAAGCTCGAGTTTTAGTCTGCTCAGACCTGCATTTCCGGAACGCTGTGCGCTACTGTCCCCTGTCGGGCTTAAAGCCGCCTTGCAGTGGTGCGGCGTATCGTTCTCAAACCGGTGGTCTGAAAGTAGCCGTTCCGACATCGAAGATAGCCCAACCCTTTCAGTTGGTTAAAACGAGTGCCAAACCTTAGGTGGTTGGAAGCGGTCAATGGCCAATTGCAGGCTGAGCCACTGCGCTGAGCCCATTGCAGATTTCTTGATTAAATCTATCGGTCTCGATGAGTTGGGTCATCGCGCGATTGCATGTGTTGATCTCGACGGGAAGCGTCAGCAACGAGAAAACCGTGGCCGCGCCAAAGGGGACTTCACCAGTCCAAATCATGGCCGGAACGCTGAGCAACAGACCGCTGATGAAAATCCAGATCGCCACACATCTCCACGTCGGTGTGACGTCGGCCAAGGCGTGGCCTTTGAAAGGGGACGCGACCATGAAACGTCGCGCCACTGGCTCCGCAGCCACGGGACATCTTGATCGGCAAGCGCAAGCCCTCGGCTTTCTACGCACGATCTTTATGAGCCACCTCAACTTGCCGCAGTCGCCTCACCATTGATGCGGAGATCTCGGTGTGACAGGTTCACATTGAGAAAATTTGCAGTCGGACGCCAAACGAAAACCGCAAACCGAGCAGTGGCCGACCTCATGAAGCGAAGTGGAGAGACCGATGATTAAGTGGCATGCCAGTTTCCTTTTCAGCGCTGTTCTTTTATCAGTCTTGGTCGCGTCAAAGGCACTGGCACAATCGGAAATTCTGGAACTGGTCTGCCTACAGGCGGCGGATGACTTCGTCGATCCGGAGATGAACGGGATCGACTGGCCCGGCGCGTGCAGAGCCGCACAGGCCAGTCTGACCAATGGCGAGCCGCTGGCCGATGTTGCTGATGATCTGCTGGGGGCTTTGGACCTGTCGCACACGCGGTTCTTGTCGAGCGATCACGCCGATCTGGCAATTCTATCGTCGGTCTTCGCCGACGCGCCGCACCTGAAGGCCGCGCTCAGGGAAGAAGGAGGCCCGCCCCTCCTGCGCGGGGCCGGCTTCACCACGATGCAGATTGACGGCAAGCGGTTCGTCAACGGCGTGCTGGACGGCAGTGCTGCAGAGGAGGCCGGGCTGCACGTCGGCGATGAAATCCTTGACGATGGAGGGGCGGGATTTAGCGCGGTCTGGCGAGATGACAGAGGACCGCGCGCTTTCACTGCAGACGTGTTGATCCGGCGGACAGAAAATGGCCCGGAAATGAGCCTGCCGATGCAGGTGACCAGCCAGGATGCACTGGAACGGCTCTATGCCGCGACTGAAGCGTCCTTTCGGGTGATCGAACGGCGGCAGATGCGCATCGCCTATCTGCGTGGTTGGTCCATGATATCCCGCGGCACTGGCGGGCCGCGCTCCATTCTGGAGGACGGCATCGCGCAGGGCCGGTTTGCGACGGTCGATGCCTTCGTGTTCGATGCGCGCGGCCTGGTCGGCGGTGGCGGGCCGGACCTGCTGGACGCGTTCTTCGCGCCGTCCCATGTGGCCACCTCCTTTCTCGCACGCGGCGCCGACTGGGAGGAGAGCCCGGGTTTCGACTCTGACATGCCGCTTTTCATACTGACGGATAGCCGCACTCGCAGTGCGGCTGAAATCATGGTCCATATTGCAAAGTCGCGCGGCCTGGCCACATTGGTCGGACAGACCACCGCCGGTGCCCTTACTGCGGGCAGGCTAAGCCTTTTGCTCGAGAGGAACGGACTTTACCTGGCTGTCGCGCGCATCCGGGTGGAGGGGAATGAGTTAGAGGGAAAGGGCATAGAGCCCGATCTGCCCGCCCCCGGTATCGCACCCTACAGCGATGGACAGGATCCCGCCATTGAACGGGCGCTCGATGCGGCAAGCCACTGAGGCTCAAGAGTACGCGGCCGATCCATTGCGACCGTTAACAAGACGGCTCGGACCCTCTGACTAACAACCAGATAAATGGGCGGGTATCTCTGGTCAGATTTATCTGAACTGTTATATCAATCAGTATTGTCAGGCCGTCGCGTGAGGTTTAGCCCATTGGTCAGGGCATAACGAAAAAAACCGAGGAAACCGACAATGACGAAACTGACCCGCCGTAGACTTCTTGCCGGTAGCGGCGTCCTGAGCTTAGCCATGATGGCAGGGCCGCTGTTCGGCCAGCACGTCTACAAGGAAATCCATGCCCTTGAACCGGGAGAATTCACCTGGCACCCGGAACGGCAGCCCTATGGTCCCGTCGCCGTGATCGTGTCTTTGAGCGAACAGCTCGTACATGTCTATCGAAACGGTGTGCGGATCGCGGTATCGACCTGTTCCACGGGCAAGCCCGGGCACTCGACCCCAACGGGTGTCTTTGTCGTGCTCCAGAAGGACCGCGACCACAGGTCATCGACCTACAACAACGCGCCGATGCCCAACACAAACCGATTGACCTGGGACGGAATTGCGCTTCATGCGGGGAATCTTCCGGGGTATCCCGCCTCGCATGGTTGTGTGCGTCTGCCATTGAAGTTTTCCGCGCGGCTGTTCGAGGTGACCCACCTCGGAACGCCGGTGATCATCGCCGATGAACATCACCTTCCCATGGATGTGGCGCATCCCGGAATGGTGCTGTCCGGGTATGCAGAGCATGAATTCGAGGACGTTCTGGCCACGCTCGAGCCGCGCAAGCATCCCTCCGACTGGGAGATCGATGATGCCCACCCGATCACGTCCATGATCGCATCGTCGCATGACAAGAAAATCGCCATTATCGAGAACGACCGCGAGGTCGCGGAAGGTCCGCTGATCTGGGATGGTGAACCGCTGGGGTCGCATGTCTACGTGCTCAAAGGATCACATGGAGCTGCGAAGGGCATGCACTGGGAGGCGCTGACCTATTCGGGCAGCGATGGCGGCCTTCACGATTTGCGGCGGGTTCGCACGGAAAAGGCCTTTTCTGCGACGATCAAGCAGTACGTTCATCCGGGCATGATATACGTCTTTACCGATCTGCCCTTGCACCCTGACAACCGGTCGGGCCGCGACTTTGTTATCATGTCATAAGGGTATCGCATGCTGTTCAGCACCGTGATCGTACCTGCTGCGTCCGTGCAATCCGCCCGTGGCCTGATCGCTATGGGCGTCATGATGTTGCCGACCAGATGCTTTCCCGGGCCGGTGGATCAGGGTCAGGGTGCCGTTGTCGCTGGCATAGAAGAGGAGACCGAGGAAGAATGAAGAAACCGCAGATCATGAAAATCGGGAAGCATGCCGGAAAAAATCGGGGCTGGCCCGGGCTTTTGACAGGGCTGTTTGCCTTCGGCCTTTCCTTGGCGCTCGCCCAACTGGCGACCGCGGAAACCCGGCAGTGGACAATTGATGCAGTCAACGGCACGCCGGCTCTGGGTCAGGCGGGTTTGCGTCTGTCTGATGACGGGGCTTTTTCCGGAACTTCGGGATGCAACAGTTTCACTGGCACCGCTTTTTTTGCAGATGGATTCTTGCTGGTGGACGGACCTGTGGCCACGACACGCATGGCATGCCCCGGGGAGGACGTAACGGCACAGGAAGATACGGTACTGCGCATCCTGAAGGGTGCGGTGGACGTCGCCTTCAATCCGGTGAATGGCGCTATGACCCTTTCGAAGGGCAAGGACAAAATTGCGCTTACACCGGGCTCTTTCGACAACAAGGCCCCGGAGGCCGAGTCCGAACCTGCCCTGTTCAACGCGGGCTATGTCAATGTGTTCGGTCTGAGCGGACCCTTGAACGTTCGCAGCGAACCCACGACGGAGGCAAAGGTCGTTACCCGCGTTCTGGCCGGGACGCTTTTGCGCAAGGAAGGCTGCGAAAGCCGGCCTGACCGCAATTGGTGTCGGATCGAGTTCATCGATGCCTCTGGCCGCGGGGGCTGGGCCGCAGCGGAATACCTGCAGCCGGCACCGGCTCTTGTCCGCGCCAAGGAGGGCGTTTTCGACCGGATCGGTACGGTTTCCTGTTCCCTTGCCGGGACGGACGCGGCAGAGCAATGTGACTTCGGTCTCGCGCGCGACGGGACGCATTCAGCTGCGCTTGTCATCTACAAACCGGATGGCGCAGCTCCGCTTTTCGGTTTCGTTGACGGCAGATTTTCATCCGCCACCAAGGACGGCAAAGCTATTGGCGGCATCACCGAGACTATCAGCGACGGCATGATCAAATTGTCTTTCGCCGGGGAACGGTACGAGGTCCCGCTTGCCATGATCGCCAGCGACCTCGAGTAACGGCATCCAGAATCATTCCGGACGAAAAGCCTGCATTGAGGGAGACACAGGGTTGAACCGCATCAAACAGAAAATCAGCAGCCTCCGACATGCCATGGTCGTGATGGCAGTCGTGTTCGCTTGGCATCCGGCCTATGCAAACCCCGATCCGCGCATGGAAGCGCTTATCGCCGATTTGACACCAACCGTCGCCGAAGGGGCGATCCGTGATATAGAAGAGCCAGCGCGCAAGCTGCTGGCGCTGCGGAGTTATCTTCGGGCCGTTAAGTTTCTGTCAGACAGGTGGAGCTGGACCGAGGAAGAGATCGCAGCCTTCCAGGGCTCGTCGGAGCAAACGGCCCTTCTGGAAGAAATCGACAGAATCAAGACCCATTTCGCCGAGCAGAACCCGGGGTACGAGCTTTACACCAACATGCGCGTGCGCAGCCTTGACGTGCAGATCAAGCATTGGAACGAGAACGAGTCCGTCGGCGTAGCCGCGCAGGAGTTGTTGGCGGCGCTGCAAGCAGAGTTTCTGTCGGCAGAAGATGAGCCGCTTGACCGCGGCAAGCTCTCGCACTGGCTACGTGGTTTTAGGAATACCGAACGGGCGCACCTGGCGGCACCCGGCCTGACGCGTCACGGCCGGGCGCATGCAATCGATTTCCAGATCATGAAGGATGGTTCAATCTACGGGGGCGCGGACTCCGACAAGATCGAGACAGTCTGGCGTGCCGAAGGCTGGGATGAGGCGTTGAAAACCAGTATATCAGCGGCCGGTCCCTCATTCACTGGGCCGCTTACGTCTCCTGATGAACCGTGGCACTACGATTACAACCCTCTTCAGGAACCGGACGCCGCGACAGCATCCGACGACTGAGAGCTACAGGTGTCGGGCAGGTGCGCGCACCAAGCAAGCCGCCTGATGCGCCACCGTTTCAGAAGGCCGCTCAGCAATCCTCAGCAGGCAGGAGCGTGATATCCGAATAGACGCCGTCAGAGGTCGTGATCTGGGCGCACACACCGGTTTCACGGTTGAACCAATATGTGACAAGGCCATCGCTGCGGATCGCCTCGAAGCCGAGCGCAGTCAGTCCACCTTCGGCCTGTCCACCGCGTGCTCCGACAAAATCGGCAAGCGCACCAAGTTCGGACGCGGCCCCGTCCATGGCACCGCCACCATCATCCGCTGTTGCGGTATCTTCCTGTTCAGCGGCACCGCCCTGGGATTCGAGTGAAGGATTGCTGCCATCATTCGACACGAGGCACCGCCATGTCGTGCCTGAACTGTCCTCAAGCATGACCAGAGAGTTGGCTTCCGAAAATTCGGTGCTCAAAACCGTGCCGCCGGTCGCGCCGGACTGGGCACGCAGCCCGTCGATACAGGCGTCGATGGCGTCCTGACTGACCACGGAACTGTCAACCGCCCCGGTCTGCACCGCGCTGTCCTCTGTCGTGGTTTCTTCAGCCCCGTCCATGGCACCCCCGCCATCATCCGCGGTGGCCGTATCTTCACCGCTGGTGGTTTCAGTGCTCGACTGCGTGGTCTCCTCCGAAGCGGGCGGGTCGTTGTCTTCCTCCTGGCACGCAACAAGGGCGAGCAGAGCGACAGCTGCTAGAATTGAGTTTCTCATGGCGTTTTCGCTTTCCTTTTTTTGTAAGATTTATGGTTGAGAATTCATCAAACCGGGCACGGTTACAAGGCGGATTTAGGCGTACAGAACTCGTCTGCAAGCCGTCGCCGACAAATCAATATGATAACGTCGCTGCGGGTTGCAGTGTCAGATCTTTTAATGCGTTGGCAATGCTTTATGTTAGCGCCCGTCTGCCGGACAGAAGGGGAGACTGCCTGTAACCGTTGCCGCCCTCTGGTGCCCAAAATCTCGCTGCGCCTTGAACGAAAGGCCGCTTTTCTTGCCTCATCCGCGAACGCTCATGAAGGAACAATTCCGGTATGGGCTTGTCTTATGCTTTCCCTATCGATCTGCAAAGATTGAGCCACTGCCCGCCACGCCATTTATGGCTGGCAGTGGCGGCGGCTGGATCGCTTTGGGCTTGGTCGTGAGGGACCGTTTCCGAATACATATTTTGTTGAGCACTCCGAGGCGGCACCGCCTTTTCACCCTGCGGCGGGAGCCATCGGCTTGAGTTTTGCCAATTTCCGGAGGTTTTGGGCGGTGGCTGCGAGAGTAAATTCATCTTGTGCGCCACATGGGCCCCGTAATCGGAGCCTTCCCAACCCGAGGATGCGTTTGAGATGGGCAAACAGCATTTCGACCTTCTTTCGCCTCCTCTGAGCCGCCGGGTTAAACTCAGAGGCGGTGCAATGCCGGGCGAAGTCTCTGACGATCTCGTATTTCTCTCGGCTGAATGCGCGTACATCAGTATTTGGACAGCATTTGGCTTTGGACGGGCAGTTCACGCAGTCAGCTTTCAAAGCCCGGTATTTGCGTGTTTTCAGTTCTTGTGTCGCACGACCGGTGTCAGAGTAAGCCCGTCTGTTGTGGCGCAGCTCTTTGCCCTCCGGGCAGATGTAGCAGTCGTTGTCCTCGTCCCAGGTGAAGTCGGCGCGAGACCAGGTGCCATCCTTACGTTCCGACTTGTCGAAGACGGGAATGAAGGGAAGGATTTTCCGCCTGAGCGCAAGCCAGACGAGATTATCCGAGGCGCCGTAGGCCGTATCTGCAGCGACCCAATCCGGCTTCAGACCAAAGCGTTCCCCGGTGCGGTCGATCATCTTGCGCATTGCCCCAACTTCGGCCGTCTTGTTCGAGCGACTGGCATCCACGTCGACGATGATATTCGGCGCCAATGCTGCCGTGTTACCCAGGCTGCGGCAAAACGGCAAAGATGCGCAAACCCACTAGCCAGTGCGACGTCGGCGACGGTCTTCTCCCAAATTCAGTCTGCTTTTCGCCTGATCGAGATGATGCAATCTGCATGCTGGGGATGAAGTGCTGGCAAGTCGCGGCCCAGAACATCAATCGATCCGACATGGCGCAAGGCACCTGAAACTGAGACCCTCCGGTCGGCAAGGGTTTTGCGTTGCCCATGACCGCTGGCCACGCAACGCCAGGGCTGCCCGCCGTCTGCTGCGTTAAACTCCGGCAGGTTGTGTTGCGCCTGTCGCCCGGCGACACGGGTCACGTGCTGTTTTGCCAAAGCGGGGCCGGTCAAGGTTGGCTTATGTGATGTAGGCGCGTTTGTCGCAACCGGCTTTGCGGTGTTCGGACGGGGTTTCGGACGGGGCACCATTACTGGAGTGGCTTGTAGGGCACTTTGAGGAACCGCTGTGGGTACTTGTCCAGGCACTGCTTGCGATTGTTGTTGGGGTGCAAGACCGGGGGTTACCTGAGGCGTGGCCTGCGGTGCCAATCCTGGCGTTGTCTGCTGTTGTTGTAGCGAAGGTATCAAGTACGGTGTGCCTTGCGGCTGTTGCGATGGAATTGCCATCGGGATTTGCTGCGGTATGGCATTCGGAACTGGCGTCGGGACTACGCCCGTACCTGTGAAACTGGGGCCAGGTACAGATTGCACGATGACGGTCGCCGGCACTTTACCGTAACCCACTGTGGTTTGCTGCGGATTGGGTTGGATGGTCACGGTTGGCAACCCCACTCCGGTGAACGAAGGCGTCGGTTGAGCTGTGGCGGTCGGGCGCGGTGAAGTCCCGGTCAGTACCTGTTGCGGAAGCGGTTTGAGCACAATCGTTGGCTGGCCAACTCCTGTCGTCGTCGGTCCGGGTTGGCCCACAACGGGTGGTATTTGACCGGTGCCCGTGATCGTTTGCCCCGGTTGCGGTGTTACCACAACGACCTGAGTAGGTAGCCCACCAGGTGTTTGAGGATTGGTGGGGCCTGTTGCAGGTTGTTGATTGGCAGTTGGCACGCTTGAGGGCGTCTGACTTGGTTGCGTTGAACCAGAGCTTCCACAATTTGAACCACGGTGCGGATTGCCTACGCCGTTACACCAGCCATAGTGATTGCCGTTCGCTGAACCCTGTCCCGCGAGGGTTGCGGCAACAATGGATAGAATTGCGGCGGATACATAACGTTTCATAGGGTCACCAGCTTTTGGA
This sequence comes from uncultured Alphaproteobacteria bacterium, assembly GCA_963796445.1. Lineage (GTDB taxonomy): Bacteria > Pseudomonadota > Alphaproteobacteria > Rhodobacterales > Rhodobacteraceae > Roseobacter. The sequence goes on from CAWCLQ010000005.1 coordinate 21,858, forward strand.
AAGGGCAAGGTAGAAGGCAGGGTCGCCGGAGTCTGTCTCGGGACCGGATGTCGTGGGCACGGCTACGTAGGCCTGTGCGAAGAACTTGTTTTCAAACTCCAGGTCCACACCAACACCCACGGAGGATAGAAACTCATCATCCGTTTCTACCGCAGACGGATCATTGTTGTCCACATATCCCGCATCGACAAAGGCAAAGGGTCTGTAGCGCCTCACCGTGCTTGATTGGGGAAAGAAATCGCGCCCGGCTTGAAAGACTGCCGAGACACCGGAATCGCCCTGAACTTCTGCAAAAGTATACCCGCGTTCATCGTCGATGCCACCCAGGTAGAACTCTTCAATGCCGGGCAAGCGGTCCGTCGTGTACTGTCCCCAAATCTCGGCCCGAAAGCTCGAGTTTTCTCCGAACCAAGACACGGGTTGTTGGTAGCCTGCACCCGCGCGCAGATGCCAGAAATCTTCGTCGCCATCGTCAAAACCATCGGCGTCACTGCTGCGGGATCCGAACGCCAGGTTCGTTGCATATTCAAACGCCCCACCGTTCTGCAAAGCACGCCCATAAATCCAAGATGCGGCAATCACATTGACCGTACTTTCAAAGTCCGTGCTGATGCCATCAACATCACTGTCCGAACTTGATCGGCGCGCCTCAAGAAGGGCGTATCCGTAGGTGTCGATATTGCGAATAACCGGATGGCCGATCGCAAGGATCACAGTATCCCCGTCAAGGTCCGTCTGGCGCAGCGTTCCGGTTGCATCGCGGTCGCCGACTGCGTTGCCCAAATAAACCTCGCCGTAGGTGCCCGAGACACCAATTGGTGCGCGATATATGACGGAGCCATAGAGATCGCTCTCGCCACCGTCGAAGGCCGCGGTGCCGGATAATTCAAAACGGAACAGATCACCGGGTGTGAACAAGCTGACAAATTCCTGACCGAAGGTCAGTGTTGCCGCATCCCCAAACTCGCGCGCAGGGTTGTCCAGCGTTACATAGCCAGAGCTTGTGTCTTGCTGTTCGGCCACAACACGGACATGTGCAGTGTCCTGCCCGTCGGGATAGTAAATTTCAGCCGAGGCGGCAACGGACTGGATATCTTCAGTCAGCATCACGGCGCGCTCGAACTCTGCGAGCTTCACACCCTGCTTGCCGACAACGGGACGGAAATAACCGTTGATGAGATTGAACGTCCTCTGGTCCACGCCTTCAATGGAAACAGAGCCAATTTCGCCTTCATCGACAATAATTGTGCGCCCGTCGCGGCTGACGCGCGCTTCCGCAAGGAAATAACCGTCTTCACGGTATATCGTCTCGATCGTGCGCGCGATCCCTGCAGCGGTAACGGCACCGGTTCTTTGCAGTTCTAACTGTGCGGCAAAGCTCAGGATTTCTTCTGCATTGTAAGCGCCGGCACCTTGCAGCTCAAAACTTTGTGTTTGGGCCACAACCGACGATGCGCCGCCAAAGCTCACCAATGCAATCACTGCAAAGCACGCGATTGAAGATGACAGGGCTCTCTTGCTCTGAATTGAAAACTGCACGAAGGATTACCTCTGTTTTGTTTTGCGCTTAATCGCAAATTTTGGCGCAACTATGGCGTGCGCCTTGTGGTTCTTCTTTTTTGCCATACTACGGAGACATGTGGTGCCTCAATGCGCCTCGTTTGGGCAAACCTTTTGCTCTCTGTTGCACGATTTCGTCACTCAATACTCAGCGTCCCATCCGGCAGGACAAACCCGCGGCGGGGTATTTCGGCGATGCAGGATGTGTCCAAGGGAGCGTCAGGTGAAGCGAGAAATGCCTGGAGAACTTCACCAGCGCACAGATTGATCTCCCCCAATTGGACATGCGTTCCCTCCGGAAACTCGACAATTGTTGCCCGCGGAAGCGTTTCGGCGACCAGCTCGCTTCTGATCGCTGGTGTCCGAGCATCAAGCTGACCCGCGAGGATAAGTGTCGGCACGTCGGTGGTGACATCTACATCCGTACTGTCGGGAAGCGACGGGACATCCACAGCCCCACAGAACTCGAGATATTCCTCCAAAACGCTTTCGCCAAAAACACGCGCGTAGCGACTGGCATCGGCTTCAACAATCAAGTCGTCGGGTGACGTCACCGGGTCATCCGAACAGACGACGGCCATGTGCATCAGCATTGCAAATCCACCTTCGGTCGCCCCTTCGGACGCCAGGATAGCGGATCCCTTTTGTTCACCGAGAAACGCCGCAGCGGACGTCCGACCTTCGGCAAGGATTAAGTCAAGCACGGCCGGCAAGGCGTGAATGCCGATCTGTCCGGTCTGGAAGCCATAAATCGCTTCGGCCAAGTCGCGCTCGGTCACGGTGAGGTCGAAGCTCATGTCCGGATCGGCGGGGTTCTGAAACGTTGTCGAGATTGGCCCTTCGTCGAACAGTGCCATCGCCTGGTCGATCATATCCGGCACGTCATAGGCCGCGCCGCATTTGGCGTCGGCCTCGCATAAAGCCGACAGACGTTGGATCGCGACGTCGACGTCCCGAACACGCTCCTGCACCCAGCTTTTTCGCGACAGCGAGTTCGCCCCATCGAGAATGACGGCCTCAAGGGTCTCTGGGAAGTCGCGCATGTAGTGCTGACCGAGTTGCGCGCCGTATGACGCTCCGTAGTAGACGATCTGATCGTAGCCGAGCGCTTGTCGAGCGGCATTGATGTCGGCTGCGATCCTCACGCTGTTGTACTGGGCCGGATCAATGCCGTCGGTGCGGGCGCTCGCAACACAATCCTTCAGGATCTGACGTTCGAGTGCGAGAATATCCGCCTCGTTTAGTTCGCGATCCTGCACCTCCCAAGGCAGCCCGTATGCTTCCGGGCAATCAAGGGTCGGGATCGAATTAAGCGCACCGCGCTGGTTTAGAAGGACGACATCGCGGTCGTTGAGGATCCGGCCCAGAAACGCATCATTAAAAAGCATGAGCGTGGTCGGTTTGATATCTGTGTCGCCAGGTCCGCCTGCGAGCATGAAAAGCGGCGCCTCGGACGTATCTGAGCGCGCGGGCATCCGCAGGTAAGCCAGCTTGACCGATGGACCATCCGCGAGATCAGGGTTTTCGGGCACTACGACATACCCACATTCCTTTTCGATCTCCGGGGCGCCTTCGGGGTCGTCGAAGAGACATGAATCAAGCGTCTCAACGGTCGCCTGAGCGCTGGCAGGCGCTGGAATAATCAGCGATACAACGCAAAGCGCGCCTACAATTGCAAACTCTTTCGCAAGGGCATGCTTAGTACGCATGTTCTGGAAATAACGCAATTCAAGCGCCTCTTTCTAAGGTCTCATCAATTTTGGTCGGCGAGGTGTAGGCCCACCCCAAAAGAGTGGGCCAACCGTTCAGCAGTCTTGAGCCGGAAGCATGGTGACTGTCTGGTAGCGTCCATCTGAGACAGTCAATTCCGCGCAAGCCCCGGTGGACCGGTTGAACCAGTACTGCGTCAGGCCTTGGGTCCGGATCAGTTCGTAGCCGAGGTTCTGGATGCCCATTTCGGCCTGACCCGCCCTTGCGCCTTGGAATGACGACAGGTCCGATGCGCTGCCGACAGCAGGCATCCCAGTCGAGCCACTTTCCTCAACACAGGCGGCAAGGGGAGCAAGTGCGACAGCGATGGCCGCGGTTTTCAGTTTCCAGGTCATGAGTTTTCCTTTGATTGAGTTCTGGTTGTTTTGAACCTCGAAAAACGTCGAGGATTGATTAGATTGCCAGCAGCACGTGCTGGAGACGTCAGCCCGCACCACGCCGGATCAGACGGATGATCAGTAGCAAAATGGCGGCGCCGATAACTGCGGGAATGATGGATGCCAAAATGCTTGTTCCAACTTCGAAACCGATCAACGGGAAAAGGAAACCCGCCAGGATCGATCCTCCGATCCCGATGAGGACATCACCCCAGAAGCCGTACCCGCCCCCCTTGACGATAAGGCTTGCAAGCCAGCCAACGATAGCGCCGACCACAATCATAATTACGAGGCCAATCAACAGGCCCAATCCTGCGCCTACAGCGGGTGGTATGTTATCTTGTGCGAAAGCCGGACTGCCGGCCAATGCCACAAACAGGTAAGTGTATGTTTTATTCATTACTGTGCCTCGAGGGTGTCAAAATCGCGCTATCAGTTGCACGCTGGATAGAGGTAGCGGTTGGCTTCTGACACATCCGCAGGGCAGTCAGTTGGCGCAGAGTGATACCAGTTTACGACCCGCGATCCTGTCCTTTCGAAAGAGCATTGGAATGTCTGGCCGGATGTTGTGTTCCCATTTACCGCATGTGTCCCATCAACCCTCTGGCCTTCATAGGAAAGCGCGGCGATGGCGCTCGTTGAGACATGGAGGTGATGCGCTGCATACGTATTGCAGGTGGACATCATTTGCGCCTCGCTTGCCTGCGCATTAGTGCGGCTGTTTCCGGAATGATACCAGCTTACGACATGGCTGCCGGACCGATTAAACGAACACTGGAAAGTCTCGCCATATGTCGTGCTTCCATTAACCGCGTGCGTGCCGTCCACTCTTTGACCTTCATAAGACAAGGTAGCAATGTCGCTTGTGGACACGTGAAGATGATGCGCGGCATAGGTGTTGCACGTGCTCATCATCTCGGCCTCACTTTGCGCGAAAGCCGGTTGGCCCGCAACAAATGCGAGGGCTGTGATTGCAGCCAAACTGCATACTTTGTGGTTCATGTTATTCATCTCCTGATGTGATTGGTATTGATGGTCGCATGACAGCGATGCGTTATCGTTGGTGTGGATCATCCGCCCCAGACAATCGCGTCAGGGATCACAAACCGCGCGTCTCCGATGAAGATGATTGTGGTGTCGCCATCCCGCGAAACGGTCATTTCGCGTCCCCGGTCGGCCTGCGACTGATCGTAGGAAACTGGTGTGCCGGCCTCGAAAAAGATCGTGCGGCTGCCGCCCCCGGGCCATTCGATCGTGACCGTGCCGGTCCCGTTGCCTTGTCTCGTCACGCCAAAGGCACAGCTCTGCGCTGCAGCATCGGCGTCGCGCACGCATTCGACCGATCCGGTGGCGTGATACGCGGTTCCCGGGACTACGGCGTCTTCGCTACCCGCCGGGACGGGGATCATGTCGGGCAGTTGCGTGGCCGCGCCTTGACCGCTGCCTTCGACCAGGAAATCACCGGCGACCCAGCCTTCGAAACCGGGATCCGACAGCGTCGCGACACGGCACCATCTGCGCCCTTCGGCCATGCGGCACCCCAGATTGCGCAGTGGCGTTCCGTTGGCCAGACGGGTGACAAGCCCCGCCCCTGCCGATGCGCTCTCGCGTAGGTTCAATGTGCCGCCGCTCGTGCGCACCGCCCAGTAGTCGGGCCCGCCCTGCAGGCCATCGGCAAAGTCACCCTGAACGATCTCGCCGGTCTCGCCGGTGATCGAGATATCGAGCGTATAGTCCGAGGTTTCTCCGCGTCGCGCGGCATTGCGGTACAGGTAGACCGAGACCGAATATTCGCCCGACACCGGCAGAGGGCCCGAGAAACGGTTCAGGTCCGGCATCAGCGGGCCGGTGAGCGTGCCCGCCGCAAGCGCCTCATCGCCGGGGGCGCTGCCCGGCGCGTAAACGTTGAAATAGGTCGCGGTGTTGTTCGACGTGAGGCTGATGTTCATCACCTGCCCGGCCTCTCCTCCGAGCCTGTATAGAACGGATTCGCGCCCGTTGATCTGCCCTTCGATCGTCGTGCCCGTCGCGCCCGCAGGAAATCGGATATGCTCGACACGCATGTCGTCCTGAGCTGCCGCCGCTGTCATGGTAAGACACAGTGACAGCGCGGCAAAGCCGAGCATCAGCCATTGAAGAATGCGCGCAGAAACGTCGCGCTCCGCCGCGATCGATAAAGGATCAATTCTGCGCATCATGTTCAAACTCCATGGTCTCATCCCCTTGCCCCTGTAGGAGGACAAGGGTTCCGCCGTCCCTTCGGAACCCGGTCGCTTCCTGCAATCCCTTCAGGAACTCGTCTTCCAGCGTATCCGGAGGGCACAGCGCCTTGGTCGACGCTCGGGCGACCAGCGACAGCACATCCCCGTCGCCGCTATAGCTGCCCAGCACACGGTTGCAGTCTGCCTTGACAGCCAGTTCGCCCCCGTCCTGAAAGAAGACCCCGTAGCGCCGTGGGTCCTCGACGGTCAGCGTCTGTCCGCTGGCGTCGGTCGCCGAGATCCAGACCCAGCGGGATCCTGCAAGGGAGTTGGCCGCAGCGCCATTCTCTTCGAGTGCGCCCGCCTCGCCAAGAGCACCGAAGACCAGCGTCGCGCCGAGCGCGGCCAAGTTGCGCGCAGAGTTGGTCCAGATGACCAACGAGATGCCCTGATCGACAAACAGGCCCACGTCGGACTCGAATCCGAGGGTTTGGCCACCATGCCCCCAGAAGCCACCGACCTTCTCGCCGATTCCGATCCCGTAGGTCTGAAAGCCGCCGTCGGTCGGCACGCCGTCCCTCATTGCCGCTAGCGTTTCCGTATCGTCGAAGAGTTCGCCGGCCATAACCCCCCGCATGAACAGGTCCATATCGTGGGCAGTCGAAATCACGCCGCCCGCGGACCATGCCTGCGACATGTTCCAACTGGTGGTCTCGATGTCGAATGGAGGTTCGTAGTATGAGCTTGGCAAGTTTAATTCGGGCTGTGGCACCGCGTTCCACAGAAAACTGTCGTGCATCCCGAGCGGCGCGAATATCCGGTCGCGGAACAAATCGCTCAGAGGCTCGCCGGTAGACTTTTCGAGGATCATCCCGATCAGAATGTAGCCGGTATTGCTGTAGGACCACTGGCCTTCCGCGCCCGGTTCGAAGTTCGGCGCGCCATTTTCGATTGCGAAGCGGATCAGGTCTTCGGGTGCATAGCCCTTTGTCAGAAGATCCGGGTCCGAGAGCGCGCCCTCCATGATGCCCGGCGCCCCGTTGGGCGCATTGTCTGTGTAGCTGAAGATGCCGGAGGTATGATTGGCCAATTGCCGAATTGTGATCTTGTCCCCGAATGGAACGCCTGCGGCGACTTCCGGCAGATGGGCGCTCAGACGATCGTCGAGCGACAGTGCGCCCTCCTCGACGAGTTGCATCAGAAGGGTCGCCGTCATCATCTTCGTATTGCTGCCGATTTGGAAAGGCGTGCCGCAGTCAAAAGGTGCGTTGGTGGCGATATCGGCGATGCCGGCCGAACGGTGATAGGTCCAGTCCGGCGACCGAACGAACAGCTCTGCACCCGGTGCAAAACCCACAATCTTGGCCGACTCGGCGTCGCCGTCGATGACCGTGAGCAGCGTGGAATCCATCCGGGCGGCAATGTCCTGTGGAACATTGCGATCCGCGGCGCAGGCCTCGATCCCACTCTCGCTTGCCGCCTCTGCCAACGCGGGCAAGGCATCCAGTACCATGATGCAGGACGTCGTAGCAATCAGGCTCTTAATGCTATTTGTCGCGTCTCCAGTTCGTCCCAGCTTTCTCGTGGACCGGACGGGGAATATCGACACGAGCAAATTCTTAAAATGCGTCTTCTGGCGAAGGCTGGACATACTTTTAATGACGAGTGCCTCTTAGGTTTACCGTGTCTTTTTTTGCACAGCAGAAATCACCTCCACAATCCAGATTGCGAAGCCGTTATCCGGATCGCGCAGGTGCGATGGAGGCTCCGCGAACAATTTCTGCCGAAGACCGGTCGAAGCCCGGAGCGCAAAACCCCCATTGTCCGATGCCCGGCAGGGACGCGGCGACCGTCGCGTGAACGTATGCCTGCCTGGCAGTTCAGCGGATTTCGGTCACCAGATCGAGTTGCCTCAAGATCGTGAAGCCATGGCTCAGCCAGAGCGGCAGTCTGGTCCAACCCAAGGGACTGGCAAAGCTCGCAACTTCGACGGCCGTGACTTCGATACCGGCAGCAGGCTAAAGCAACGGCTTTCCCATGAGTTCTTCCTTTCTGGTCCGGGCCAAGAGGTGTGGACAATACGCAGCTGAGACCAGTTATTCGGTTCCTCGCCAAATACTGAACGCCTTGCACAAGGCGATCAAGATGACGAGGTTCAGCGCCGGAGCAAGGGCGGCGATCCATGGCAGCATCATGTCGGGGGCACCATCCGCCCAGAGAACCCAAGGCAGGCCGAGCGGCATGAGGTAAACCGCTGACAAGGGGTCCTTGTCCTGACCGAACAGCCCGAACACGCCAATCCCAAGTATCACGAGCGCCAGCAGGTAGAGCCCCGCGAACACCCGTACGATCCATTTGCAGCCTGTGCTCCGCATTCACGCGTCCTTCAGTTCGCCAATTGGCTGAATACCATGACCGAAATCGTCGGCTTCCTGACCACAGGTGTACTGCGATCCGGCCACATCGGGTGTGAACTCGCCCCCCGCCGGTCTGAATTCGCTCGAGCACGGCGATGTTGTCCCCGACTGTACCGGTCAGACGCGTGACTTGCGCAATGCGAGAATCGACCATTCGGTCGAACTGGTCGGCACTCCCGCTCAGACCATCGTCGGCAGGCACCTCAAAGAAGCCCGAAAGCAGCCGTTGCCGCAAGCAGGTTGGTCTTGTCGAGCATAATGTATTCCTTCTCGAATTTGCAGACGATGCGCGATGTCTTTGGTCACTCGGCGCTCATGATGATATTGAATGAACGCGATCCGTTCGTCCGGTTGATCACCTCGACCACGTGGTCGCCGGACATGAAAAGCTGTCCACGGTATTCCTGAGCGGCAGACACCCGATCTTGAAGCAGTCGCCCGTTGGGCAGGAATATCTGATATTCCAGCCCGTCTCCCGCCACGCGGGTGTAAAGCATCTGCCCGTTCCGGGCGCCGAGCACGAACCGGATCGAAGCGCCGGGGGCAATCTCGTCTCTCAATTCGGTCCCCGTTGTACCGGACGGGAACCGGACATTCACGGTGCGAGTGCGCTCCGCCTCGACCACAGGCTGCCTTGGCAACTGAGCCGCCACGCCGGCGGACAGGTAACGCGCGTTGACCCAGCCACGTTCGCGCATGTCGGTCATCATCTCGATCTCGCACCAGCGCGCCGATCCCTGCATCCGACAGCCCAGCATGCGCACCTGCGTCCCGTTCGCCAACGCGCCGACAACCCCGTTATTTGTGCCCGGTCCGCCGCGCACGTTGAGAACGTCGTTGCCTGCAATACCGGTCACGCGCGCCAATTCTCCGCCACCCGTCGAGGCCCCTCCGCCCGGCAGGTAGGCGTTCTGTTCGCGACCGTCGGCAAAAAATGCCACCATCCGTTGTCCGTCCCGCCGATAGGAACAGGCGAAATCCCCGAACCGCGTTTCAAGAAAAATGCGACCGTTGATTGCATGTGTGCCGTCGGTTCTTTGGCCATTGTACTGCATCTCGGTGCGGGCGGCGGGCTCGCGGTAAAACGCCTTCCCGACACGTGCGCACTCATTGGTCATCGCATCGGCCGATTGCGCCGCGGCAGGGGATAACATGAGGAATGTGTTCAGCGCCGCGGCGATCGCGGTTGCAACGACCGCGCGCAAAACAGTTCTTGCGATCTTCTTTTCCAGAACCCGACTGCCCTGTCGCACAGGCAATTGCGGCCCGGGACCGACATGTCGCCCCTGTCCTACAACTCTCTTCATGATCACCCCCATCTTTTGTCCACGACCAGGTGCTTCGGACCCAGCGCCGCGAAAATCGCGACGTCCAGCATGCGTCGTCAGGGTACCATCAGACACGCCGACCATCGCTGTGCAATCCGGAACGCGCAGCAACTATCCGATTTGCGAAGCATCCGGTCACTGTGGCGCCGTTCGTATCGGGCTCAGCGCCGTGCCCGCGTCTCCGAGGGCAATTCCCCGAAACGATCGCCATAGACACGCGAGAAACGTCCGAGATGCCGAAAGCCGCAGGCCAGTGCAATGTCGGTAACCGAAGCATAGGTATCACAATCGAGCAGCATGTAGCGGGCTTCTTCGAGCCTGAAGGAGGTCAGTACCTGCATCGGTGTCATGCTTACGGCGTCCCTGAACGCATGTTCCAACGTCCTGCTGCTGACACCGCAGGCCGCGGCGACTTCGGGGATCAGCACGATATCCGCCGCGTTCGCCCGCATGTACTCCATCGCGCGATTGACGTGTCGACCGCTGGTGGTGTCCCAGGCAATATGCGGTAAGTGCAGGAGTGCCGCCTCATCCAGCAACTCGACCACCTTCTCGCAGATCGTTTCGCTCCATCGCGTATGCACGCCCTGCAGGTTCAGCCTCCGTGCACCGCGCGCCACCTCGGAATGCAATAGTTGGCAGAAACCCACCAGTTCGTCGGAAATCGCCTGTGATCCGCGATCAAGTTCGAAGCTGAAGGATTTGGCGCGCCGTATCTGCCGCAGAGAGACTCCCATTCGTTCCGCCACCCTGGAAATCTCCGAAAAAGGAATGATCAGCGGAACCGCGCGAAACTCGCCATACTGAGGCGCGACGACCCGCGTCGTGCGGCGATTCGGAGAAAAGATCAGCGCACTCGAACCAGCGTGCGCCACACGAGTCTCGCTGCAGGCCACCGACTCGATTTTGCCTTGTAGCGGCACAAGAAGCGATACTCCGAACGGCTCTGCAACATCTACCTCGTGGCCGGTGGAACGCACGTCACCTACGACCACATTGCCTACAACGTACTTGGAAACCGTGGCGCGGCCGTGGGTTTTGTCGGACAAAAGGAGAGTGTCCTGTCCCGCAAAAAGGCCATGAGCAAACTGCTGATTTTTTGCGCCATAAGAAGCGATCCGTTTAAAGAATGACACGCGTCGTGGTCCCGCCTGAATGCTCTTCATCTGATCGAATCGCTCACGAAAAATTCAAGAGAGAGAGCAATTCATTCTACGCTGTCCATATAGTAGTTGGCGCTCGCTAAGCAACTGCTCGCGGTTGGCGCGTCCAACATGCCGCCTGGATTGCGAGTTTCCCGCGATGACCGGTTCCGAATTCCTTCCCAAAACGGCATGCGGTTGCGGCTAACGTCCGGCGTCCGCCCTTCGGGCAGAGCGTCACAGAAAGGTGTGCTGCAGAAAACCCAGTACCCCACAGAAACAAGGGTCCAGCGAGGGTTCAATTTCCGTTCCATCTCACCGAACGCGACTCCCGTCGAAGTGTTCAGGTTGGGTCTCCGGAAAGCCGTTCCTTTTCATAGAGTTGGAAACTATTCACCAAATCCGCGCAGTCATGAGGTCCTGAGAATATCGGCCCTGAGAGACCGTTTTTGGGCCACCCGGCACCATGGCCAGTGCTCAGCCCCTCCCGCATAACCCTCGAAAAAAACGGAAAAATCCGGCCGCATCCGTATTGGGAGAAACGTTTCTCAGGGACAAGTGGCGGAGGGAGCGGGACTGGAATCGAACATTCTCTGAGCACCAATAAAATGAATATGGCATTTTACAGGATAACTGACGTAAGATTGTCATTCTCAATCTGTATCGCCAAAGACCTGTTCAGTTGCTGCCAACCATACTTTCGCTTTGCGACATAACCATTCGACGGCTTCATCCCAGTTGGCGTGGTCAGTCATATCAATATTAAGCGAAAGCCCTGGATGCCGCGAAGAACTGGAAGTCCATATCGTGAAAGGCGTTTTGGCGCGCGATCATATCCACATGTTCCTGTCGATCCCGCGCAAGCTGTCCCTGTCCGATGTCATGCAACGCATCAAGGGCCGCTCATCCCGACGCATCCAGATGGAGTTCCCCGACCTGCGCAAGCGGTATTGGGGCAGACGTTTTTGGGCGCGTGGGTAATTCTCGACGACCTCGGGGAACGTGACTGACGATGTCATCAAGCAGTACCTGGAATTACATTCCACCAAATGGTGCCTCCTGCGTCAGCAGGTGGTCCTTCACTGCGAAAACGCTGGTCCAGAAGATATCATATTCGCCACAATACCATTGATGATGGAAGGAAAAAGCCGAAAATGGTTTTGAAGGGTTCGCAATGGCTAACAATCAGAATGTTATTGATTTGGTTGTCCGCTTCTTGAATTATTGTGAAACACGCGCTTTGGGGGATTGGTATGCGATGGCAAGGACGACGCGGTAGTGGGAATGTTGAAGACCGGCGACGGACATCCGGCGGTAAAATGGTCGGAGGTGGCGGCTTAGGTATTGTTGCGATTGCTTTGCTCGTTTGGGCTCTGGGTGGTGACCCTATCGCGGTAATGCAGGAAGGCAGTGCCATACAAACGGGTGGCGGGGAGGTCACGCAGGCAGACGAACAGGCGGCCGAGTTTGTATCAGTCGTTCTGGCCGACACCGAGGAAATCTGGTCGGATATCTTCCGCGAACAGGTTGGACAGGAGTATCGACCAACAACTCTTGTACTTTTCAAAGGAGCTACCGCGTCAGGCTGTGGCGGTGCCAACGCAATGACTGGGCCATTCTACTGTCCAGTAGATAAAAAAGTTTATCTCGACACAGACTTCTTTGCGACCATGTCGCGTCAGCTTGGTGCACAAGGTGATTTCGCTGCGGCCTACGTAGTGGCCCATGAGGTCGGTCATCACGTTCAGGACCTGCTCGGAATTTTGGATCAAACCACCCAAATCAGACAACGCGTAAGCGAGGCTAAGTCGAATGCGATTTCCGTGCGGGTGGAATTGCAAGCAGATTGCCTGGCAGGAATTTGGGCAAACCGCGCAAATGCCAAGTTTGGTTCCATCGAGCGCGGCGACATTGCAGAGGCGATGAATGCTGCCGAAAGAATTGGGGACGATACTCTTCAGAGGAACGCCGGTAGAAGACCTATGCCTGACAGCTTTACTCATGGTACGTCCGAACAACGGCAGCACTGGTTCGCTCAAGGCTATGGCAGCCCAAGGATTGAAAGTTGCAATACATTCGAAGAGAACAGCTTCTGAAGGCGATAACGCGCAGCGGAAAAACACAAAAATATAAGAAACATTCATGTCGCTTGCCTGATGCCAGGGTGTGGTAGATGCGATTGTCCGTCATCAGATAGTTTAAGGAAGCGCAAAAAGACATGAAAGTTCGCCTTCAGATCGGCGTTGCTACAGTATTTGCGCTCCTGACTACTATCGTCCTGAGTATCGTCGTCGCCGTCCTCTATTTTGGCAATCGAGAACTCGCACTTCGCACAGCACATGACGATATGATCGAAGCAAGAACGCGATCTGTAGAAAACATGCTGGCAACTATACGCGAGACAGCACATGTGGTTGGCTCTTTGGCCAAATTCGTTGAGGAGTTCCCAGAGCAGGCAAAATCACTTAGCGGGCTGCATTTTATGAACGCCCTAGCTCAGGGGAATGATCACTACTATGGCCTCTACTTCGGTGTCGAGGAGACCGGTGCATTCTACCAGAATGTAATATTGCCGAATGCTGCGAGGGAATTTGGTCCGGGATCAATGCCAGTGCCAGCCACGGCCAGCCGTGTACTGCGCATAATCGACGGCCCAACCTATGGTCCAAGAGAAACTTACTTTTGGTCCGGTGAAGACAATGGGATCGACGCCTTCCATGAGGGATCATCAAACTATGACCCACGCGAACGCCCCTGGTACCGCGCGGCTCTGGAGAGCGATGAGATCCACATTACGAGGCCCTACATGTTTGAGAGCACCGGGCGGCCAGGCATTACGTTTGCAAAGCGCATCGTTGACGGATCCGGAAACCTTTTCGGCGTGGCTGCGATCGACATAACGATGTCATCTCTATCCCGGATCCTGGAAGAAATTCGGATTGGAGAGCACGGACTGGTGTTCATGCTGGATAGCAATGGCAAACTGATTTCCTATACTGGAACACGGTCGAGCGGAGAAGGCGCGACCTTCTTGACGCATGGATCAGATGAAGGTCTTGACATCCATAACGCGGTCATCGGGCAAGCTATCTTGCATTGGAGAGAGGATCAGGAAACCTTCTTTCACTTTAGCCCGCCAGGGCAACGCGAAGATTACGTAGCTTCAATCGCCGCGATTCCAGAAGTGTTCGGCAGTCAACCCACACTCGGTCTTGCGGTCCCGGAGGAAGAGTTCGTTGGCGCGATCAATCATGCAACAACACGCGCCCTGCAGATCAGCGGTCTCGTTCTGGTGATTGCTGTTCTGAGTACGATCGTGGTCGCCCGACTGCTGAGTGCAAATCTCAAACGGGTTACTGAGCAGGCGCGCCGTATCAGTAATTTTGAGCTCGGTGAGGAACTTAATCTGAGAACGATTATTCAGGAGGTCTCTGATCTGGAGAACGCAATGACCAGCATGAAGGCGGGATTGGCCAGTTTTGGTGCCTATGTTCCGAAAGAACTCGTGCGGTCCATCGTATCAACGGGAGAAATGACTGGCGTCGGCGGAACCTCCCGTGAAGTTACACTGTTATTTTCTGATCTGCAGGGATTCACGGCGAGTACTGAAAACTTCGAGCCTGAGCAACTGATGCCTGCGCTCTCACAATATTTCGAGATGCTGGAGACGAGGATCGCTGAAAACGCGGGAAACGTCGACAAGTATATCGGTGACGCGATCATGGCAATTTGGAATGCCCCGCTGGATGATACAAAACACGCCGAAAACGCGTGCCGAGCAGCCTTGGCGTGCTTGCATGCTGAAAAACAGCTGAATGAAACAAATAAGGGGTCTTCGCCTCTTGTGCCGCTGCACACCCGCTTTGGCGTGCATACGGGACGAGTAATTGTTGGAAACGTCGGTTCGCTTTCCCGGATGCAGTACACTGCACTTGGCGCAGCTGTGAACCTCGCCTCACGTCTTGAGGGTCTGAACAAAGTCTATGGTACTAGAGTTCTTGTATCGGAAGAAGTGGTCCGCGAGGTGTCCGATATTTTCGTGTTTCGCGAAGTTGACATAGTTGCCCCTGCGGGGACCAGCAAACCGATTAAAATATTTGAACTTGTCGGCGAAACAGACAACGGGAATCCATACCAGGTCAGCGAGACCGGGCGACGAATAGCGAAAGACTGGGACTGTTGCTACACCCTATACAAAGCCAGGCGTTGGAACGATGCCCGTTTGGCCCTTAGGGCCTACAGGGATACAGCCGACAACAAGGTAATTGCAGATATTTTTATACAACGCTGCGACGAGTTCATCCTGAAACCGCCCGCGGACGATTGGGACGGCGTCCATTTTTTCAAACAAAAGTAACTTAGGCGAATGCTGTGCTTTGGTTTTCCGCCTGCGTAAAAGTCTACCTTGTCCTGTGTGGATGACCGCATCAAGCGTGAAGCTGACGATGTCGAGTACCCTCGACTTGACCTAACAAGGTGGCGCGTTGCCTTTGTCACTTCAAAACGAAAGCCATAGGATGCATGTTCACTCCCAATTATGCGCGGATGGCGCGGCGCTGAGGGAAACGGGGAGTCGCAGATCTTCCTTTTCGTATTAAAGGTTTAAAATTGCCAACGTAGCTTAAAGCTAATCCGGATGCCGCACTTCTTGCAGCACTGGCTGCTCCGCCAGCTGGGGAGCGTTCAAGTGCACAAGAGACGGTGTCGCCAGGTTCAGGCTGCGCGCAAAGGCTTCTTCGAACATAATCCGGACAATGGCGTTATCCGTAGCGCGCATGTGCTTGCGAATTTTGCTGGTAAGCTTAGTTTCGGGAAGCGGCAACAGATAGTAATACAAACGAAATGACAGCGCGTAGTCACCGGCTTCGACCGTTGCCCACTCGAAGGGTAATTTTTGGTTGACCATAATATACTCGTCATCAAAAGCCCTAGCGCAGCAGGCATCTACCGACTTTTCAATTTTTTCGAACAGGTCGGTTGCGGGCTCGCACGTGCCCGTCGGGGAGGGGTAGCCGAGCTTGAACTCGAGCGTCCGGCGCAGACCGTCAACCGACGCGCGCTTGGTGTAGTTTTCGATGCCTGATTTCATCAGGTCCGAGTTTTTAACCATAATGCGGTGGTTTTTATCCACGTCCAGGAGTAGCGCGTAAAAGGGTGTCAGTCGGTTGATGATGCACAGACGATTACGGTCGCGCAATGCGATCGTGTCGCCTTCTTCGGCCATGGACGAGCCCAGAAGGACGACGCCATGAAAAAGATCAGGTAACCAGATCGCGCTGGTGAGCACGAGGAACGCTGCAATGATGCCGATAAAACCGGTTTTCTCCAGAAGGCTGTCCAGGCCCCAAATCTCAATCAAAACATAGCTCAGAAGAACCAGCATTGTGCCGAGCAAAACAACACCGGCCATGCGACTGTGATAGCTGGGAACTGCAACCATTTTCCCGTCTATCTGCCGTGTTCCACCGAACTTGGCGTCCAACATACGCCCCGAGACATTAAACAGAACAAAGCAGACGGTAATTGCAAAAACCGTCAACGACATGTTTAACAACATCCGATTGTAATAGGCTCCGACGATGTTGTGCAAAACGATGTCGGATAACTGCAGCAACAGAAAAATCACAAGCACGACGCGCAAGGTCATCACTTGCAGCGAGGTTCCGGCACTATCTTTTTTGAGCCCAAGAATGCTCGGTGCTAGCACAAACGCAAACACAGCAGCTATCATCGCAGCGATCGGCACAGAATAAATTTGCAATTCTGGAGACATGGTACCTCTGCTCGAAATTAGAATGGTTCATTTAAACACACTCAAGCCTGAATTAAATAT
>CAWCLQ010000006.1:0-60887 GCA_963796445.1 uncultured Alphaproteobacteria bacterium
GAGCAGATTTTCACCGGTATCGGACAGGTCGGCACCCTCGGCCTGACGCTCTAGTTCGTCCCTTTTCGGAAAGGAGGTCACCTTCACCGGGAGTGACCATTGCAGCATCTCCTTTGGCTGGAACTGAAACTTGCGGTCCGCCGCCAGTGTCACTTTCTCCACTCGGCATTTGTCGTACAGGTACTCCGTCCGGAAATATGATTTCGCGCGCCGCATCCGGCATGGAGATGCCAGCGTCCTGCAGCGCCCGTTTGACCTGCCGCATCAGGGCCGAACGGACCTTAAAGACCGAATACGCTCTTCCATCGAACCAGAATTGCACCCGAATATTGACAGTCGAAGGTCCGAGCTCATCAACTAGGGCGCTCGGTTCGGGATCGTCGAGCACCGCGGGATGCGAATGGAGTGCATGAATAATCACATCCTGAGCCTGCTGGACAGAATCGTCATAACCGATACCAACAATAAAGTCCGACCGCCGATTTGGATTTGTCGAGAAATTCTCGATAACGCTCTCGTAAACAAGCGCGTTAGGGATCTGTACATGGTTTCCGTCAAGCGTAAGCAGAATCGTGGTTCGCATGTTGAGGTTCTGCACGATACCCTGATGCTGACCGACCCTTATCCAGTCACCTGCGCGGAACGGGTTTCGAATGCTGAGAAAAATACTGGCAAGAGAGTTTGCAGCAATCTCTCGGAATGCGAGGCCCAGTACGATGCCGACGAGTCCGGTGCCGCCCAAGACGGTAATAGCCAGCCGTGTAAGACCTGCGATCTGAAGCACGATATAAAGACCGATCAGGAAAACGGGTATCGACAAGGCCGCGCCGCGAGTTGAAGCAACAGCGGTGATGCAATCCGCCGACGTAACGAGTTACGTGCTAAGGCCGTTATGCTTCGCGATACCATCCATGCAAGCATAAGGATGATCAATGAAACGACTGTCAACGGAGCAAACCATTGCACTCGGTCGGCAAGCTCTCAATCTCGCCAGGTTGGGGTCAATCCCAACTGATATTCGGTTTAACCTCAATTCGGTTTACGACCGCAACAACACCTTCGGTTCGAAGGGCCAACTGTCGTGCCCATTCTTTCCGCTCGTCGGATTCAGTCTGGCCATCGAAAAACGATGCCTTCACGCACCGAGACAGCCAGAAGCTCGAACCATTCGCTAGCGACCAAAATTCGCTCTAGACGATCCGCAATCTCAGGGTCGCGTACATATGGCGCGACAGCGACCTCGCTTGGTGGATCGCTGACGATAAATCGACGATAATCGGAGAAGTCTGCGCTTGGACAGGTTCGCTCGCGACCAAAAGCGCCAGTACGGACAGGGTTGCAAGACATCTGACTACTGCCCGGGGCATGGTGGAGGACCAGTTTGGAATGTAGCTTCATGAACTTACCCAGCAGTTGGCGCAAGGCTGCTAACTTCTTCAAAGCTCCAATTTGTCTGGTCACTCTTGATTCTTCCCACAACTCCACTCATTGCGCAATCTGTTCACTCCTGCATTGATCCTTATCAGATCGGGCGCAGCATGCGCTACCGATGGAATTGCGAAGTGTCCGCTCTTGGCAAAGCATGGAGCACTATTTCAGGTTTCGTTGCAGCGGAGCTTTCATATCGGCCTGAGCGGTGGGCTTACCGGCAGTACCTTCGAAGAACTTGTTCGTTGACATGCAAAGCTGATAAATCGGTCGCCCGCTAAAACTGCGACAGATAGGGAACTTGGGCTCTGAGCCGCTGTTGCACCCCTTGCGGCCTAGCGACCGCTTCCGGTCACCGAATGTCCAGGCATATGGCAATCCTACTGATAAGGTAGAAACTGCCGCGCAGTGGGAATGGTTGCTTTGGAAGAGTGTTTAAAACTCGGCCTACCGCGCCGCCGCAAGGCAGCTCTGAGCCCCAAGCGACGTATAATGCGACGCGCATGAACGGCTGCTTCGTCCGCAACTGAGACAGCCTTTGATTTTTACGGTGCGATGTCGGACGGTGGCAATGGCGCTTTCAATAGGATTGGTCGTTCGGATATGCCAGTCAGGACGGGAGCACGTTCCAAGTGACCTGCCGGATGTCAATCAGCCAGTAGCAACCGGTCAACAGAAGCAGACATTTCGTGTTTTGCAGCCCAGCGAAAGTTGCACCGTTTTGATCTGTCAAAACCATAAGTTACTGTTTGGTTCCGAGCCGCTTTGACAGACAGTGGCACAAGGCCCTGCTTTTTAGGGCGCAAGTCTCGCAAAACGACCGTGAAACAAAGCAAGCGCCGTTACCGCCCCCGCAACCCGATAGAACGGATGTTTGGAGAAGACATCAAAGTCCGTCTGCCTCACGTGATTTGCGACAAAGAATTCTAGCCGGTTTCCTCATTGTAGAAAGCTTGGCGCCGGGATCAGACTGCCAGTCTCGCCATCACGGCGCACGAGCACCGAAGCAGTCGTTCCGACCACAAGTTTGACATCTTCAGGAACGTTCCTCAGCTTGATTTTGACAGGAACCCTTTGCGCTAGCCTGATCCATTCAAAAGTGGTGCGCACATTCGGCAAAAGACCTGCACCCGTTGTGCCGTCGGTTGGTGCAATGCCCCAGTTGATGCTGTCCACGACCCCTTCGATCGGCGTTCCGGGATAGCTCATCAGTGTCACAACTGCCTGATCGCCAGGATCAATGTCAGCCAAAAAAGTCTCCCGGAAGTAGGCATCCACCCAATAGGTCGATGTATCGATCAACGCGAACTCTGGCGCATAAGCCGTCAGTTGCTCGCCTATCCTGAGATCCACGTTTGTGACATAGCCGTCGACCGGCGCGCGCACTTCGGTGAACTCGAGATTCAGCCGTGCTGCGTCAACCTCTGCGGCGGCCTGATTGAGGCGGGCATTATTAGGCTCTGGTTTGCCTCGATTGGCGCGTGCCTGGGCCAGCGTCGCTTCGGCCTGTGTCAGAGCGCTCTTTGCATTCAAGAGCTCGATGTCAGCCTGCTCCTTTGCCGACTGATTGACGTTGACATCACGCAACTGTGCGTTAAAGCGCGTTTGCGCGATATCGTCCCTTTCCAACAGGATGGCCATTCGTTCCAGATTGCTCTCCGATTCAGCGAGCGTCGCTTCGGCGGCGCGCACCTGGGCCTCTGCACTGGGGATGAGCGCGCGGAATTGCTCAACGCTCGCCTCGCTCGCCTCGATTTGTCGGCTCAAAGCTTCGAAGTCGTCCTGCGTGCGCTCAAAGTTGGCTTGGGCTGCGTTCAACGCCACCTCGTAAGTGCGCGGGTCGATCCTGAATAGCAAATCGCCTGCTTCAACAAATTGGTTGTCATCTACCGCGACCTCGATCGCTGGGCCCGTGACCCGCGGTGCAACGAGCACAAGATCAGCGCCCACCTGACCATCTCTGGTCCAAGGATTGGCGATATACGAACTGTATCGCCAGGCAACAAGGAGCACGGCAGTCCCGACTATGACGGCGGTTATTGCGAGGCGGGCTGAATAATTCATGAGATCATACCGGAATGAGGAAGGTGCCGATCAAGACGGCATAGATCAAGGTGACAGACAGGAAGACCAGCGGCGGATTGACCACGAAGCGGGACAAGCGGTAGCGATTTAAAACGCGGGCTGTCATAAATGCCGCTGTCAGTGCGAGTAAGAACACGAGAAACGTCGGCGAAATATAGATGCCTAAGATCGTGTCGATTTCTTTTGGGGTCACGTTCGGTCTCCTTACACATTGAAGCGGGGCTCCCGCAGCCGTGGCCAGTCCATCGCGTTGCTCAGTTTGAGACTTTCGGAAATTGCCTCCGTCAATCCACGATAAGCACCCAGTAGGCTGTACACCGTGTCAACCTGAACTGGTATTGATGTTTCCCCTGCGCCGCGCGCCCGCGCGTCTGCAAAACTTGTCTCTAGTTGGTCGATCAATGCGCGCGCTTTGCCATCGAAATCAGTTGGTGACCGCGTCGCACTCTTGCCACGAGTGGCCGCCTCCAGCGCCGCGATTTCATTGCGCCAAATCTCGAGCTCGCCGCGCATTTCTGCGTTCCAAAGCGTGGCACCCGGCCCGTTGCGCAGAGCAACCAGATCTTCGAGACGTGCGCCGATCACACCGAGGCTTACAGCCAGAGCGGTAGCCTGATTGACCATCTCATCCCCCACCGTTTCCTTTGGCAGTTGGCTTGCCCAAATTGGAAGTTTCTGAGGGATCAGTGCGATCTGTTTTTCGTGATAGACCCTGATCTGGCGTTGCCACCAACCCTCAGGCGCATCGGCGTTGTCCATCGAGGTGATGACACGCGTTGCACTGCGTAGGAAGCGCTTGAGTAGGCGGTTATAGGCCTGTTGCGGTGCGAAGTTGAAAGGAAATTGCCAGAGTATCTGCATGATACAAAGCGCTATAAACATAGCGGCCAGCGCATCGGTGAAGAAGGTGAAGCTGTACGTTTGAACGTTGCCGTTGAACTGGACAGCGGTCACCCATGTCGAAAGCCCGAGTGCTTTGTTCACACCATCAAAAAAGTACAGGATAAGGAAGGTGGACGGAAATATCATGAAGGTTGCGAGTTGCCCAAATCCATCAAGGTGCGGCATCAGGAAAACATGCAGGATCAGACCGCCGACCATCGCAATAATAACCTTCGGAAATACCGAGATCGGCCGCAAATACGGGGTCATTACACCGGCCTGTATGCCGACGACCATCGCAATAATCAGCACAAACGGCGGAAACGGGACGCTGGGAACTAACATGTAAACGGCAAAGGCCGCCCAGAAACCAAGAACGCAACGCATTGCTCCCATTGCCTGCTCAGGTTCAGGTATGATTGTAAATGTGCGTGGGGTGCGATGCAGGTGTTCTATTGAACCGGCTCGAAAACCTCTGGCTTTTGCCACCGCGTCATAGAGATCCTTGGTCGCCTGATCAATTTGCATAAGGTGGTGCGAGACGGCATGCAACGAAGCTCTCTGGATTTCTGTATACGACGCAATGCGGTCCTGGGCGGGGCTGAGGGCGATGTTCTGTGGTTCGGCTTCGGGAGATTGCTTGTCGATCATCTGTTAAATCGAGCGAAGTCTCGATATGATTTCCACTTCGAAATGTGGCAGGCCGATGAGCACATGTCCAATGTCTGCGCGCTCCAGCACGCTCCGATCAAGCAGTGCTCGGTCCAAAGACTTTGTCGCATATTCGAGACTGCGGACCGCCTGGTCCCAAGCGCTTTTGTTTTCCAACATATCAAAGCTGTCAAGACTTGCAGCGTCCAGCGCGTTCAGCAAGCCGCCCTGCCGTTCTGTCGCCGACCCAAGAAGCGAGGAAAGGTCTTCGTCGGATTGCGTCCGTGCCGTCAAAACTCCCACTGCGGCGGTCAACAGGTCTGCCAGCGTCGATGTCTGCGCTTTAACTTTGTCAAAGAATTGAGCACTCGTGCTGGTGGGGAAGAAGACAATCGCAACGACAACATAGACGCCGACGCCTAGACCTGTCTCCAGCATCCTTGCTGTCGTTACTTCAAAGAAACGCGTTGGGTCATCTTGCTCGGCAGTCGCGATAACTACCGGAATAATGCAGGCGAGATACAATATATAGAAGCGCCGAACGCTGTTCATCAGATAAGCGTATACCAGAACGAACATGCCAGTCAGGAGAAGCGCTGGAAACCGGTCCTGTGGAAACGTAGCCATGACAATCAAAAGAGTCACGCCGCCCAGTATCGTGCCCAAGATCCGCATCAAGCCCTTCTGAAGGCTTTCGCCATCCGAAAGCTGCGTGCAAACAGCAACACCAAGTGCAGCCCAAGACGGGTGTGCCCAATCCCACGCCATGGCAAGACCGATTGCGATAACCATCGCAATAGCACCGGCTAGGGCTTGTCTCACACGCATAGGCATTCTCTAGGCACCTGTACCAAGTAGAAAAGAAATATCACGACAATGACTATATTTTGGGAGGTAGTGCCGCAAGGTTGTGGATTACTTTTGCGTTGCTGATGGTGGCGAGCCAGATCACGTATGTTGCACGAGGCAAACATCAGGATTGTAAATTTCATCTGTTTCAAAAGCGCACAGCTTCCGAAATACGTGATGCTGTACGCAGTCTATTTCTACGTCCCCTTTCCAGCCTCTTAGGGTTTATCCCAACAAAGGTACGCAAGGCAACATAGGATTATCCCTGATTTCTGACGCGCATGATTGTTTGCCTGCTGGTTTCAAAATGGCGTGCGATGGCTGAGATTAACTCGCCACTTTCGGTTTTGCCTTTCACTTCTGCCTGCTGATCCGCAGATAATGATGACAGCCTCTCCAGAGGCTGTCGGGAATGGAAAGGACCCTGGGGTCTGCCGATTGAAGCTATGCTAGGTTCGCCATTTTTTGGGGGGTATCGGATGGGCGTTCGGATTACAGTTGAGACGGTGTTTGAAAATGGGGAAACGCGTAAACATGAGTTGGGTATTTGGTCCAGGTCCTCTCGGCAGACAAGTGGTGAAGCCACCGGTCTATCACTCGAGGATGGCAAATCAATCCTCGCCAGAATGCAAAATGTCATTGTCCAAGATCAGCTTGAGGAAGTGGCAGGGACCTGTCGCAAGTGTCCGGGATGCTATCAGGTCCGGCGCATCCATGGCTATCGAACACGTAAGCTAGATACGATGTTTGGGCGGCTCGACGTTCGGGCTCCGCGCATCAAACAGTGGGCTTGTCAGGCTGATGCGGCAGGCGGAATTGGTATCCCCTTGTCTCCGCTCAGCTGTTTTCTTCCAAGACGTACAACGCCGGAATTCCAACGCTTGCAAGCAGATTGAGCTTCGCGCCACTCGTTTCGCGAGGCAGCAAGGTCGATGAATTTGTTCCTGCAGTGCCAGGTTCAGTCCCACGTCACCACACGAAATCGTCTGGGGTATGTAGCTGAAAAGCTTGTACCCAGTTTTGTATCCAACAGGTCGATGGCGTCGGAACCATCGCAGAAAGCCGTTCCCGTCAACGTTTTCCTTGAAGGTGCCCACATTCGCTGCCGACCGGAGTATCAGAAATGGCATCTCGATGTCGTGGTCGGGCGTGTTGAAACCACAAATGGCAGCAGGCGATTTGGGTTTGTTGGCTCTGCGGTACCTTCGCCAAGTTGGCAGATAGGAGAGGGCTTATCCACAATTGGGTTGCGGTCAGGCGATCCCATCATAGTCTTTTCGAACGGAGAAGCAGCACTGGTTAACTACGTTCGGTACACGAATGGATGCAGTCCAATCCATTCGTCAGCTCAAACCGCCTAGTCGAGCGGATTGGACTATCGCCTCCAACGGTCAATGCAGCATTGGCAGACTTGGAACGCCTTGGGATCATATCTGAAGTGACTGGCAAACGGCGCAATCGTGTTTTCAGCTACACCGCTTTTCTCGATATCTTGACTGAGGGAACCGGTCCTATCTGAGCTGTCTAAGCTATAGGCTGCCAAACGGGATTGTGTCGCAAACTCTGTCTTTAGGCGATATTGGGCTTCAGCCAGGCACAATTATCCAGCGAACGCCGCGAATTGCTCCAAGCCGGATAGCCCTGGTCGGTCGAATTGTCCTTTGCGGATCATATGAACGACTTCGATGCCCGCGAGTGGCAGCGGCTGAATTGAACGATTTGAATGTCTGCATGGGGCGAGTAATCTTCTTTAAGAAACGGTGATCCTGTTCGATTATGTTATTGAGATAATTCACCTGCAGGACGTCAATCAACCAATACCAGCTATGCATCACAAGCAGGCAATTCATGTTGAACAGACCGGCCGCGTTCGATGTGCCTTTGTCGATGACGACCTTGTCCGGCACTACCGTTGCTGGCGATCACTTTGGCGAAGAATGCGGTCGCTGCCGCTTCATCACGTCGTTCGGACTGCATGAAATCAAGGTTTTTGCCGCACTTATCAATCGCTCAATAGAGATACGTCCAGCGACCTTTAACCTTCACGTCGGTCTTATCCATCCGCAAAGATAGATCGGTTGGTGCCTTCCGACGATGAGCCTCTTTGGCGATTACACTCGCGTATCTTTCAACCCATCGATTGAGCCTCATGTGATCGACAACGACACCACGCTCGGCCATGATCTCTTCGAGACCACGTTACGATACCGCAAACCGAACATAGAAATGAACCGCCTACAAAATCACAGATTTCGGGTAATGTGCGCCTTTGAAACTGATCAATCGCTTAAACCTCGAATGAGTTGTCGGAAGCCTGCCCCATGAACGTCACTGTCGAGAAGTGCAACAGGGCTCCAGAAGTTTGCGACACTACCCTCCAGTCAGTATCGTGGCCCAATCGCGCTTGAGCCGTGAGACCGTATTCGCCGACAATCCCGCCGCATCAGGGCCTAAAAGAACCTTGCGAGCCGAGCCCATTTCGCCGCTGGAGATGCCCTTCAGATACAGCCATGGCTAGGCCGCTTCCACCGTTTTGGTTCGGCGGACATAGGGCGGTACCAGGGCCGAACGGAATGTCACGGGCGGGCCGTTTATTGAGCGAAACTTGGGAATGTGCACGCTCACGGGGCCGATGACCGTTTGGAGCGGCGCTCGGGATGATGCCCGTTGCGCACAACAGTCGCATGACCGGCCTCAGTGCGCGCGCTGTCAAACTGAGACAGATAGCTTTCATGCTCAGCTTCAACTGCTGTTGCTATCAATTGCAGCGCTCTTGCTTTCAATAAATCCGTCAGCGCGTCCGTGATCCCGTCTCGACGCGAAAAATCAACAATGTTAGTCGTTTCCATGGTGGTGTATCTTCTGCGGTTGGGCTGCTGTGTCGTAACAAAAAATCAACCAGATACGCCGCCAACCTTCAAATCCCAGAAACACCAGATTCAGTCATAGCTCACAGAAATGCCAAACTCGGCCCTGCCACCGTCAATGTGCGGGGGGGTATCCCAGGGTTGCCTGACGGCCAACGAAGCGTAACTGGTTCTGCGGCGCGAAAACCTTGACAATCAGGACTTTCCACAGGTCTTCATGCCGCGATTCATCAAAACTTCCAGCGTGCGCCTACAAGTACCGATGACGCATCTTTATTGGCGTCCAGATCGTAGTCGCGATAGGCGACATAAACCTCAAGATTCAGATTGTCGAAATTTTGAACGCCACCAATGCCCCACGCACTTGAATCCAATCCGTCGTTGCCAAAATCGTTGCCACTATAGTAGTCGACAGAAACTGCGGTTTTACCGATCGAGAACCAGCTGGTCTGATAGCCAAGTTTTCCGTAAACGTAGCTTCCACCGTTGTTATCTTGGTCTCCTGCAGCGACTGTACCGTTAAACCCGGACGTATGCAGAACGCTGAAAGATCCGATTGTGTTGTTGAAATCCGACGCATCTTCGTTGTCCGTATGTGCATATCCTATGGCGGCTTGGATTTTGAAATCCGTTATATCTGCGGAATACTTTAAAGCGACGTCGGCATAATTAGTATCGTTGCCACTTTCCAGGATTTCTGTCCCATATCCTGCGGAGACTATGAACCCGGAAAACTCTGGCGTGTCATAGCGCACGCGACCACGGCGGCCACCATCCAAGTTGGAAAACCGACTTCCAATGGTAATTCCTGAAAACGCACCGGATTTGTCGCGGAACACGAAACCTCCGGCGGTGTCGGGCACAGACGAGTACATCACGAGACTGGTGCCGGAAAGATCGTTTTCCGCGACACCGTCCGTCGCCATGCTTCCCTGACCAATATAGAAAGTGCCCTAGCTTGCAGTTTTCCAGCTCGCATCAACTTTTCGTATACTGGTGCGTTCCCATTTCCAACCCTTGGGCGTATTCGTTGCACTCAGCGCGGAAGATTGTCGAAATCCTAATGCAGTTTCGACATTCAACGCGAGGCTGTTTTCACCTTACGCCCCACGGAGCCAGAAACCGACCCGGCTGTTGGAGTTTCCGTTGTCGACAATTTTGTCGGTCGTCTTTTCACCATCGTCAAACGATAGATATGAAGGACTGAACTGACCATAAAAGGTTGCACTGCCTCCTGTGTCATTCTCATAGCGAAATTCTGCGAAAGCGGGCGAGGCCACTCCGGCGATAAAGAGGGCGGTCGCGATCTGACGTATATTAGAATTTGACACGGTAAGGTTCCATTTCTGACTTGGGATGCAGGTCCCGCTTGCTATGGAAACGTTATTCCCAAAAGTGCACATCAGGTTTTCTCGGAGATGAATACAGCAGAATTTTTGGAAAACGAAACTGTGGTTTGTATGGTGGCAGAATGATCCTTTCCGCCTCACTCGGACAGTCAAAAAGCTGAATGGTTCCGGACGGCGTGCCGTCCGGAACCTGAGCGGTCAGGAAAGGATCTGGGCGACATACCCGCCAATCAGTGCCAAAACCGTCGTTACCGCGTAGGAGACAGGATAGGGCACCGCCCCAACCTGACTCTGGGATTGATCGAGAACCGCATTCAGAGCCGGTGTGGAATTGCGGCCACCGGCGCAGGCACCTGCATTGATGATCGAGTTCATCTTCATGATTTTGTCGCCCACGAAAAAGGCAACCAACACAGGCAGCAACGCCGCCGTCGTTCCGATCAGCGCGAGCCAGATAACAGTGTCGCCCCCCAGAGCAGAGATGATCTTGGGTCCGGTGTTCGCACCAAGCACGGCGACAAATACATTCAGCCCAATATCCTGCAAGAAGCTACGCGCCCCTTCCGACACCGGACCGCCAAGCTGCGGGTTCCGACTGCGCAGATAGGCTACGAGAATACCGGCAAGAAGACAGCCAGCAGACGTGCCCAGAGCAAAGGGGATGCCCGCGATGGAAACGCTGAGCGACCCGGCAATATAGCCAGCCGCCATCGCAATCGCCATATACATGACTTCGGTGGTGTTGAGTGTATTCTCGGTGATGGCTTTGCCGCCAAGGCCTTTCGCGGCATGATCGATGCAAACCTTCGGACCGGTGACACGCAGAACGTCGCCTATGCGGACGTCGGTCTCTGGACCAAGCGGAATCTCCTGACCTGCCCGGAAAATAGCAACCAAACGCAGACCATAGGCAAGTCTGGTTGTTGCCAGATCCGCAACCGTCTTACCGGACACTTCGGTCGAACTGACGTCGATGTCGGCGGCTTCCATCTGAACGTCGCGCGCAAGGGGTTCGTTGACCTCGGGGCCGATCTCGGCGCCGTGCAGGATTTCCAGACCGACGTCAGCACGTATGCCGATGATATCACCTTTCTGGAACGTTGGATTGGTTTCAAGGTCAACCACGTTTCCGTCGCGTACCAGCCGAAGCACGGGCGCTTGGGGATGGGCCGCAAAAAGCTCAGAAACAGTTTTGCCGATGACAGTTTCATGATCCACCCGGTAGGCCCGCATATCAATCGGCGAGTAACCGAGCAGGAATGCTTGAGGCGTTCCCGGAAGGGCATGCGTGCTGTCGCCAGCAAAGTCCGCCTCTGCCTTTTTGGCATCTGCAACGGCATCGTGACCAAACATGGAAGGAAGGTAGCGCAGCAAAAGAATGATAAAGATGCTCGACAGGATGTAGCTGATGGCATATCCGGCGGCCATGTTGGCGCCGATCTGCTCGGCGGTCATGCCTTCTGGAACAGCGGCTGAGCCACTTTGCACCGCGGATTGCGCGACACCCAGAACGGCGGTTATCGTATAGCTGCCAGCGATCAACCCGGCCGCAAAGCCGCTCTCCAAACCTGCAAGCTTGGCACCACCAACGCAGATGATCCAGTTGAGTGACCAGATGATCAGACCGCACACAATGGCGGCAAGCCCCGCCGACTTGAGACCGGCAAAGAACTTGGGTCCAACGCCGAGGCCAAGCGCATACATGAACAGAGACAGGAAGATCGTCGAGACAATGCCGGGGATGGAATACGTCAACCCAAAGCTGACCTGCGCGATCATTGATATCAACACCGCGGCAAGCAAAGTGGACGCAGTCGCACCAAGAGAGATCGGGCCGAACTTTAACCGGCCTAACGGATACCCAATGGCCATGGCAATCAAGATAAAGACCCATGGTTGATCACCAAGAAAGGTGAAGACACCTGTGAGACCGGTTTCTGCGACAGGTTCGAAAAACTCGAATACGTTGCCAATGGCTCCTTTGGCTTTTTCAGCCGCGGCTTCGACTTCTGATGTAACCGTAGCTGCATCGCTGGACGTATCTGCTGTCTGCGCGGGAGCCTGAACGGCTGCGAACACGACCATGGTGCATAAGATGGCCCCTAATGCTCGAAGCGTGCTCCGGAATTCTAAACATTTCATAATCGACAAGGATCCTTCTCCTCTGTGTCCGCCGAGGCGTCATATTTGAACATCCCCGCCTCGCAGTTGCGAGACGGGGAAGCGGTTCAGGATCCGTGGTTGTAACCGCCGGATTCTTCTTCGGTCATTGGGGTCGTAACCGGGTGCTGTTTGAAGTGCGCAATGCAGGCCTTCATATCTTCGATGAACAAGGCACCAAGATCCTTGCTGAAGCCGTGACGCACCAGGACCCGCTGCACGACCAGATCTTCGCGGTTCGCAGGCATCGAATAGGCCGCGACCTGCCACCCCCGCATCCGGAGACGGTCGCTGAGGTCATAAAGCGTGTAGCCTTCGGTGTCGAAGCCATCCTTGACGGTCCAGGACGTTGCCGGGATGCCTTTCTTGAAATCGCCATCAAAGATGATCTTGAAGGGGCCCATCTTTTCGATTTCTGCCGCGATGAATTGCGCGGTGTCGTAGCAGGCTGTGTGAATTTTGCGGTAGCCTTCCATTCCGAGGCGCAGGAAGTTGTAATACTGTGCGATAATCTGCCCGCCCGGACGCGAGAAGCTGAGCGCGAAGGTCGGCATGTCGCCGCCCAGATAGTTGACCCGGAACACCAGGTCTTCCGGCAGGTCAGATGCGTCGCGGAAAATGCACCAACCGGTGCCCAGCGGGGCGAGACCGAACTTGTGGCCCGACGCGTTGATGGACTTCACCCGTGGCAGGCGGAAATCCCATTCGATCTCTGGGGCGCAGAACGGCGCGAGGAACCCACCAGAGGCCCCATCGACGTGCATCGGGATGTCGAGGCCGGTTTCTTCTTGCAGCTTGTCGAGTGCGTCGTGCACCTCTTTCACCGGCTCATAGTCGCAGGTGAAGGTCACGCCGAAGGTTGGCACCACAAAAATGGTGTTCTCGTCGCACCGCTTGATCACTTCCTCAGCATTCATGATGAGACGGTCTTTTTCGAGCGGAATTTCACGCAGCTCGATGTCCCAGTATTTGGCAAACTTGTGCCAGCACACCTGCACCGGTCCGCAGATCATGTTCGGCTTGTCGGTGGGCTTGCCGGCGGCCTTCATCTTTTCGCGCCAGCGCCATTTGGCAGCCATACCGGCCAGCATTGCGGCATCAGACGATCCGGTGGTCGATGTGCCCATCGTGTTGGCGGAATCCGGAGAGTTCCAGAGGTCGGCGATCATGTGAATGCAGCGCGCTTCGATCTCGGCGGTTTGAGGGTACTCATCCTTGTCGATCGCGTTCTTGTCGATGCACAGATCCATGATCTTGTGGATCTCGTCGTCAAGCCAGGTCTGACAAAACGTTGCAAGGTTTTGGCGTGAATTGCCGTCCAGCATCAACTCGTCACGGACAACAGCAGAGGCCAGCGCCGCACTATGCTCATTCTTGGGCATCTTGTATTTCGGCATGACCACGCCGCTGCCCGCAGAGGCATAGATGTCATCATCGATATTGGCTTTAATGTCGTCTTTGCTATGTAAGCTCATCGGCTGTCTTTCCTTTGGGGTTATCACGCGCGGACTGCATAGCTTTGGATAAGTGCCTCTAAGCACGCCGCGAATCTGACTTAAATAAACGCCAGATCGAAAATCAATTAGCGCCGCGGTCAGGGTCAGGGTTGAAGTATTTGGTGTCAAAATAAATCGAGGGTCAAATCCTACGCGCTGGCATAATCTGATCCCACGGAGTTAACCCCAGCCAGCTTGACAAGGACAATGCCGCGACACGGCTTTGTTGATGGCGTGGATGCCCCCACCTACCGGCATCACCGGCATCGTAGTGTGCCATTGTGATGTTTTAGATAGCATCCCTCAAAGGGAGACCACTCATGTCAGAAATTACCATGATCGGCAAAGACCTTGCAAAGCGCGTTTTCCAACCTCACGGGGCTAATACAACGGAACGGTTATTTTTCGCAATAAGCTGACGCGTGTTCAGCTTCTTGCATTTATGAGCCAACAGCCAGAATGCACTGTTGCGATGGAAGCCTGTGCGACAGTCCATTGCTCAAGTCGCGAGATTGACAAACTCGGCCATAAGGTGCGGCTGATTGCACCAAACTATGTGAAGCCGTTTGTAAAAAGACAGAAGAACGAGGTTGCTGACGCTGAAGCTATTGTTGAGGCGGCCTCACGGACATCAGTGCAGTTTATTGCGTTGATGTCCGCGGCTCAACAGGCGCGCGCCATGCTTTTTTGTACGCGACAAATGTTCATCGGTCAGCGCACCCAGACGATCAACGCACTGCGTGGCCATCTTGCCGAGCACGGCGTCGTTGCGCCGAAGGGCGCATTTTATGGATCACCCAGAGGGTGCGGACTTGCAGCGGGCAGATCGGGTGGATTTCGACCGTCGTGTGCGGCTGGAGTTCAATGGCACGCAGCTCAGTTCCGACGGCGGTCTCTTGGTAATGCGCGAGCTTGGATGAAGCGCTCGGGCTGTCCAATCTGGCGTCAGCGGCACTGCGCGACACCCGCACAGGCAAGAACACCATCCATCGAACTCGATGGGCTGTTCCGGCAATCGGTGTTCGGTCGTCTGGCCGGATACGAGGATGTCAACGACGCCGACCGGCTGGCCCTCGATCCGGTCATGCGCCAGGTCGTAGGTGGCCGGGCTGTCGATGCGCAAGCGGCCTCAGCAACGCAGATGGGGCGGTTCGAGACCGAGACGCTGGCCTTGGCCGAGAACCGGGCGGCGCTGGCCGATCTGAACGGCCAATGGATTGACCGTTTTCATGATCGCAACGGGCTGAAGTATATCGTGCTGGACATGGACAGCTCGGTCAGTCCGACACACGGGGACCAGGAGGGCGCGGCCTGGAACGGGCATTTCGACTGCACCTGCTATCACCCGAACTTCCTGTTCAACCAGTTCGGCATGCTGGAACGCTGCGCCCTGCGCAACGGCTAACGTCCACAGCGCTGACGGCTGGCGGGATGTTCTCGACCCGGTGATTGCACGCTATGCTGACCGCAACCTTGGGGGCCGCTTCTTCCGCGCGGATGCCGCCTATGCGATCCCGGCACTCTATGAGCGACTGGAAGAGGCGGGCTAATTCTACGCCATCCGGCTGCCCACCAACAACGTCCTGCGCGAGTAGATCGCCCATCGGCTGACGCGGCCCGTGGGGCGTCCTTCGAAGACCAAGGTCAAGCGGTTCTACGAGGACTTCCAGTATCAGGCCGCATCATGGGACAAGGAGCGCCGCGTCATCGCCAAGATCGAATGGCATCCGGGCGAGCTGTTCCCCCGCGTGGGCTTCATCGTCACCAACCTGCCCATGGAGCCGGACGAGGTCACCCGCTTCTACAATCGACGCGGCACCGCCGAGCAGCACATCAAGGAGGGAAAGTACGCCTTCCACTGGACGCGGCTGTCATGCAGGCGGTTCCGCGACAACGAGGTGCGGTTGCAACTGCACGCGCTGGCCTACAACCTAGCCACCTTCCTGCGCTGCATCGAACTGCCCGAGGCGATGGCCGACTGGTCGCTGACCAGCCTGCAGCTCAAGCTGATCAAAATCGGCGCACGCGTGGTGCGCCACGCCCGCGCCATCACCTTCCATCTGGCCGAGGTCGCCGTCACAGGCCCGATGGTGCGCGCCATCCTTGCCACCATCCACCGACTTGCGAGCGCCACCGCTATGCGCGTGACAGCGTTCCCAACTCAAACTCAACGAACGCGGCAGGACAGGTCTGTCCGTCGCGCTGACAAAGCGCCCCGGGCCAGCACGGCATCGCCCCTGGAGCATGAGGCACCCGCCAACCGCGCGTTTCCGCGACCCGGAAGACCCATCCAGCGCGAAAAAAGCTTGATCCACAGGCCTTGTCAGGCGATTTCGATGTCAAACGGCAGGCCACTTGGGGAATGTCGGCTAGCATCGCTTCCAGTTGATGCATGGCTGTTTCCAGACATTTTGTGATTTCCGAAAACTTACCGAGCAGGAACTTGTAGAGAGAGGTCCACACGGGGTTGAAAGGGAACAACGGATGTCAGGTGACTCACATTTTGGATTGCTGCCGTCAGGCTGTTGCAACGCGCGGACGGGCTCGAAACGGTCGACGCGCCTCATTCGTCAAAATTAGCTTAAACAAAAAAGAAAGACAGCCATGATTAATGGAAGATTTGCCTGGGTGCAATTGGCGGCAGCCCTATGTGTTGCGACGCCTCAAACAGCAGTCGCGGAAGATACCCAGATGCTGAAAGTTGAAGAAATCGAGCAGGCGCCCGTCAATTGCGCAACCGCTGAAGGCGATCTACGTGTGTTGCAAAGCGAACGTGATCACGCTGAGAATACCAAGGCTACCAGCGTGACCGCAATCACTCCCTCTGGTGCGTTGATTGGCATTCTGACAGGAACGGAAAGTCGGAAGTTACAAATCTTGTCGGGGGATTACATCAAGCATATCGACGCAACGATGGCCAACATAAAAGCGACCTGCAATCTTTGAGGCATAGGTTGAACCAGGAAACTTCTCTTAGGCTTGAAAATTCGGATGCAGGCGGCAACCCGTCGCCAGACATCACATGTGGCGTGATGCGCCCCCCACATGAACGCATCCAGACGGTCCGTGAATGTCAGCCAATCCCTGCAGTCCGCACCAAGCGCAGACAGGTCATTCGCGAAAGATCACACCCACAGGCCTGCTATGGTCCGATACTCGATCATCTCCTGCGACGCCGCGAACACCGGGTCGCCATCCGTTAGCCCCTGATTTTCTGAGGCGAAAATGCCAAGTTTATTCAAAAAATCAGGGGCTAGATTTATGCTTGGTTAGTATCCAGGACATTCGCCCGGATAGTCGACCCGATAGTTCGGATCCCGGCATGGGTCAGAATTGTTTGCCAAACCATATGCGACCAGGCCACCAAGGGCTGCCCCAGCCCAGAAATCATTGTTGTCGTGATGATGGTGATGGCCGCCGCCGTGATGATGATGACCACCGCCTCCGTGGTGACCACCTCCGTGATGACCTCCCCCGTGATGGCCGCCACCGTGACCATGCGCTTCAGCCATGGTTGCACCCTGAAGACCGCCGAATGAAAGAGCGATCACGCCCGCAAGAAGAATTGACTTTTTCATTACTTAGTCCCTCCCAAACCCATTTCGGCTTTTACCGCGGTCACATGCTCCAACAATTCAGTGCACTCGGCCTCTGTCACATCCGAGGCTGCGCCGTATCCGATGGCGACGGCAAAAACAAAAGCGATTTCGTTGCCATCAGTGTGATAAATCATATCAAACATTTCTTCAAAATCGGCGCGCGCGACGGGGCGATCCGCCTCGGGCGTGCATGTGTACGTTTTGCCAATCGCGATCCCCAAGTGTCGGGCTTTTTCCGTAGTGCCGTCGTCATGTGACATCGCTGACGTCGCGAGCAATGCACTAAGGCACATTGATAAAATCATAGTTCGGGTCATTTGACGCGAATCTCCATTTCTGTTTCAGCCGACATTTCCCAAGTAGAATGCCCTCTCTTGCAAGTTGTCGATGTTTTGCGCCCAGATCAAGCCGCCTGTACGACTTTCGCTGTTGTTGGGCACCCGACCGAGGAACTGAGCGCGATTTCTGGTCTCGACAGCTTGGTTAATCCGGATTGAAGCTATGACCGAGTTGCGGACCAACCGGTCGTTACAAGATGCTTGTTATCCGGTCACTCTTTGTTTCGGCGCTACGAACCGCTCATCCGGATTGCGAGGCACATTGTGTACAACTGATTGGGAACCATCGCGTAACCACTTCTCAAGGGCCACGATATCTTCAGCAGTTGTTCCTGAACCCCGATGCCTTCGACCGGCATAAACCAACTCGCCACGCACGTGAGGTCTGGACATGAAACCGGCAACCCGGTCACCAACCCGCGGCTGTATCAAACGCTGCAACGAGAGGCGTGATACATGACCGCATCCGATCACACCCAAACCGTTCAGAAATCTCTTGCACCAGCGGGGGCATCCATACACATACAAGCTTGGACAAATACGCCTGATCTGGGAATCATATTGTGAGTCCAGCGTCGTGGCAGGCGATTATGAGCAGCTGGACCCCTACGATGTACAAGACCCGGACCTGGGTGGACTACAATCTGCCTTTGAAATAACGCGGTTCTCTGTCGATCTGATTGGCTTTGAGATAGCATAGGTGCAGCGCGCTGGGTAGTGCCCCGGGGCGTGGTGTAAATTGTTGTCCGGCTGGGTGTTGAGCCGGTTTACAGGGCGGCGATTTTCGCCGGGTCCATGGTGTTATCCTCGCAGATGGCAGCCACGGTTTCCAGCGTCATGTATCGGCGTGTCACGGCCCATTCGTCATTTTGCTCCAGCATAAGCGCCCCGACGAGGCGTCTGATGGCTGGCTCGTTTGGGAAAATGCCGACGACATTGGTGCGACGCTTGATCTCCTTGTTCACTCGCTCCAAGGGGTTGGTCGAGTGGATTTGCCGCCAGCGGGCTTGCGGGAAAGTCTTGTAGACCAGCACGTCATCTTCCGCGCGAAGCATCAGCTCAGCAAGCTTGGGGTGGCGCGGCTGAAATGCCTCGATCAGCTTGGCCCAGTGGTCCTTTGAGGCCGCCAACGTGTCCTGATCGAAGGCCGTCCTGAGCGCCGCCGTGACAATGGCGCGGTCTTTTTTGCCGACGCAGGCCAGGGCATTGCGCATGAAGTGCACACGGCAGCGCTGGATGGAAGCCCCCAGCACTTTGGCGGCGGCAGCCTTGAGCCCCTTGTGCTCGTCCGCGATGATCAGCTTGGTGCCCCGCAGACCGCGATCCGCCAGTGATCGCAGAAATTCGTCCCAGAACACCTCCGCTTCGCTGGGCTGGATGGCGATGCCCAGAACCTCACGCCGCCCGTCTGTAACCCGGCAGGCGATTGCGCAGCAATCTGCCGAGGGCAGATTAACCGCAACAGCCACTATGGCGGCCACGCTGACGAACCGTCCCGAGCGCCGCACCTTGATGTAGGTGGCATCCAGCCAGAGATAGGGCCATTCGCCCTCCAGTGGCCGGTCAAGGAAGGCGTCAACCCGTTCGTCGATCTCGACGCAGAGGCGGGAGACCTGGCTTTTGGAGATGCCAGTCATGCCCATCGCCTTCACCAGATCATCGACTGATCGCGTTGAAACGCCCTGAATGTAGGCTTCCTGAACCACTGCCGTCATGGCCTTTTCCGAGGCACGACGCGGTTCCAGAAACTCGGGGAAATATGATCCTTTCCGCAGTTTCGGAATCTGAACATCGACGGACCCGGCCCGGGTTTCCCAACCACTGCCCGGCAGTCGCTGCTTCAGCAGGGCGTTCGCGATACCCGTTTCGGCGGTTCACCCGCCGCTGGAGCGTTCCTGTGCACCGGCCCCACACAGCTGGTCCACATCCAGCGCCATCAACCGGTCGGCGACAAAGCCCAGCATCTCGGCCAGTATCTGGTGGTCGGAAGTCTCCGAAAGAAGCGCTTTAAGCGCGGCTGTTTCTGTTATCGTGTGTTTGGTCATGGGTGATCGCCTTGATCGGTAGGTCAGGTTGCAACCCAAACCCTACCGGAGAACGTCCATGGCCGCTCAAGCCACCGCGCGGGCTTCGCCTGAGCTACGCGAGGCTCCACTCAGCCCGCGCTGCCGTTGGAATTACACCACGTCCCGGGGCACTACCGCGCGCTGCGGTCGACCAGAACGCCAGCGGGCCTATAGCTGTGGCGATGCTAGCCTGCCTGACCCTTACCGCCTACCCTCTTATGGCCTGATCTGAGCTTCACCCGTTTTGGCTGAAAGTTGGGGAATTCCTCGATGGAGAGCTAACAGGCGCTTCCTAGCAAAATTGATCTGATTGCGGTCGCGCGGTTGCCATGGGCAGCGAGATACAGTGGTGGGTCATGATCAATTGCCGGAGCGTGCGGTGAAGCCAAAAAACGCTTAACCAACTCTGTCAGAGTGCTGCGGCATTATCGCAATACGAAGGCTCTTTAAGCGTCGCCAGCGTATACCGCAACCGCGTCGGCCAGGAACTCAAGACTGTCCTGACATCGCCGCCAATCAGCATTCCCGACTGCTGGCCGCTCACCGAAATCAGGCAAATCAGGTGACGTGCCAATCAGATTGATTGCGCCGATGACCCTTGACAAGTCCTCACGCAGGTTAGGCGGCATTTCGTTCGGCGCATTGCGCAAGGCCCGAACCACACCAATTGCAAACAACAGAGCGGCGGCAAAAATGCGCATGACATCCCTATCGGACCTGGCTGCAACTTCGATCACTTCGTCCGAATGCATTCTGCCGCGCACAGACCACTGCACCGCGTCCCGCGCCGTCATCAGGCTCGTATCAAGCGAAGAAAACCCGGAATGAGCACCCGATAGTTGCTGCAGCGCAGTCTGGGCCTTGCCAACGTCCGCTGTTTCGAGAGCCGCCACACAGGTATTCAGCCCGCTGCTCACCAGACCAATCATATTATGTGCCGCCGCTTTGATCCGCACCACCGGGTCTGGAGTGCTTAGGATCTGACTGAAGAGCAGCACGATTGCGATGGCGATTGCTGCGTCAGTCATGCGTTCCAGTCCACCGGCTTCGGGGCCCACCGCAAATATAATGACGACAGATATACCTGCCTGCATCACTGTTGCCGTACACAATCGTAACAGAGCGCCGATGAACATAGCCAAAGTCACTGAGACAAACACCTGTAGCCACAGTGGGATAGCCGCCAAAAGAAATATTCCGGCTTCGCCAATGGACATGCCAATCACGACACCGGCCACGGCACTTAGCGACGTTCGAAACGTATTGGACAATCCGGGTGCCAATGCTGTGATCACAATGAAGGTGCCAAATGTCGGGTTCTCATGCCCTAACAGCAGGTTCGGGATCTTCCACGCGAGGATCACAGCGATGCCCGCAACGCATGCCTGAAATAATAGCTCGTTGCCGCCCCGAAAGAACCGATGCGCGGCCGCGTAGACATCACTCGAGTTCAATTAAACACTCACCCTTCAAAGTCTCCGTTCTTTTGTATTCCGTTAGTTGAGATCTGAGCAAGCTTTTTCAGGGTCTTGAGAACTCTCTATGATTTTCGCCGATGGCAGGCTTTATCGCAAACTTTGCCACGTGGCGAAACGCCTCTTGCCGACGGAAGCGACCGGGCTTTTCCAACCCAGTGCTGGGTGGCGACGGCGCGGATTATAGAACCCGTTTATGTATTCGAAGAACGTCTCAACAGCGTCATTGCCGTAGCAATTACCCTTGCCGCTCATGGATACCTTGAAGCCATGCTGGCGCAGGATTTTTTGACAATCCTGAGAGCAATATTGCGACCCCCGATCTGTATGATGAATGCATCCCTTCAGTGGCGCACGGAATGCGATGGCCATGTTCAACGCCCGGATAGCCAGATCGCGCTTCATGCGGTTGCTCACAGCCCAGCCGATGACGCGCCGGGAATGCAGATCCAGGATCACGGCCAGATAAAGCCAACTCTCGCGCGTCCAGACATAACTGATGTCGCCAGCCCATTTCTGGTTCGGGCGCTCAGCCACAATGTCACGGTCCAGTAGGTTTGGCGCGATGTTGACCTTGTGGTCACTGTCTGTCGTCACCTTGTGTTTGCGGGGGTGCTGTCAGACCAATTCGAACCAGTCTCAGTTTACCGCGGAATGCGTGAACTTATCCGGAACAAAGCTTGCGCCACTCGGAGAGAGCTGCGCTTCGGGTTAACTTGAAATTGTCACGTGAATAAAGATGGCGTCCCTGATTGAATTGGTTGTGGACAGAAGAATGAACGGCGGCGAATTTCTGCAAACATCGCATTTGCCTGAACCGGAGCATCGCCCGTTCTCGTCGTCGAAATGGCAAATAGGAATTCTCGGCGCGATTGTTCAACCAGCGGCCAGTTTCCTGACGTTTTTGGTTGCCAATGTCTGTCATGGCAGTACCGTATGACTTCAGTTTGTCGGTCACGATTACCTGCGGCTGACCGTAACGCTTCATGGATTTCCTGAGGATTTTCATTGCCGCTTCGCGGTCCCGGCGCTTCGTTACGTAGGATTCAAGCACTTCGCCCTCGTGATCCACGGCCCGCCAAAGGTAATGTCGCTCACCGTTGATCTTCACGAAAACCTCGTCCAAGTGCCACTGCCAATTCGAATAAGACCGCATCCGGCTGACCCGGTTTCTGCGGATCGCGGCCGCAAACCATGGACCAAACCGGTTCCACCAAAACGAACAGTTTCGTGGCTGATCTCGATACCACGCTCGTGCAGAAGATCTTCGACGTTGCGGAGTGAGAGCGGAAATCGAACGTACATCATAACCGCCAGGCGGATGATCTCCGGGCTGGTTTTAAAGTACCGAAAGGGGGATCGTTTTGTCATTCAGCGAAGCTACCCGTCTCGAGCCAGTTTCTTCTGACAGTGCCAGCATACGGACTTCATCAAGGCCAGCGGTCAAATGCACCGCGCACAACGGCCGGACAAATGACAGCAACTTGCAACGAATAACATCAGTCAAGAAATTCCTTGCAAAAAAGGAGCCATACACAAATGGCAGTGCTCCTGAATACAAAAATGCCTTTCGGTTGATGGCGTCCCTTGTCATAAGGAGCCGATTGTAGTCGATAAGGGGTAGGTCAACTGCGTAGCGTTCTGACAATATTTTTTTCGGCAAACGGGACACGGCCTTTCGTGGTGCTCTTTTGCCTTTTCCTTGGTGGTCTGGCGCAGGGTGCCGGACTAGCCAGCCTGCTGCCAACAGTATCTATAGCTTTTGGTAATTCAGGTGAAGATCCCAGCTCATCCGTCTTAAAAGTAACAGAATTTCTGGCGTTTTTTGGCATCGAGGCAAATATCGTAACGCTTGTGGCTTTCGTTGTTTCGATGGTCATTGTTAAAAACATATTGATGCTGACCGCGATGACCTATGTTGGATATACTGTTGCAGATATCACCACAAACATGCGGCGAGATCTGGTCAAAGCACTACTTTTGGTCCGCTGGGACTTTTTCACGAAACAGCCTATTGGCAAGATAACCAATGCGCTCAGCGCTGAAGCGAACCGTGCAGGTACCGCATACTTGGCTACTGCGCGTCTTCTGGTCTACG
This sequence comes from uncultured Alphaproteobacteria bacterium, assembly GCA_963796445.1. Lineage (GTDB taxonomy): Bacteria > Pseudomonadota > Alphaproteobacteria > Rhodobacterales > Rhodobacteraceae > Roseobacter. The sequence continues at coordinate 23,344 of CAWCLQ010000006.1, forward strand.
CGATTCAGGTCGTTGTCTATACCGGGGTTGCATTGTTTATCTCTTGGGAAGCGGCTGCAATAGCGATAATTGTGGGCGCTACTGTCGCCTTGTCGCTTGGGTTCCTGATCCGCAGCGCCCGACGTGCCGGGATGAAACAAACCAAGCATGCGCGCAACTTCATCTCGTATCTGAGTGATACGCTCAACAACATCAAACCACTCAAAGCGATGGCGCGGCAGGCTGATTTCGCACGGTTGATGAACAGGAACATCTCAAAACTGCGCACCGCTTTGCGCAAACAGGTGATTTCCAAGGAGGCGCTCAAAGCCTCCAACGAGACTCTGGCTGCTGTTTTGCTTGGGGTTGGGATCACGTTGGCCATCGTCTATTGGGGTTTTCCCGTAGCGGACTTGGCCGTCATGGGACTGGCACTAACGCAATTGGTCAAAACCTTCAACAAAATGCAGAGTGAGTACCAAGCTGCCGTAATTGCAGAAAGCGCATATTACAGTGTTTTGGAACAGATCGCGGAAACCGAAGCTGAAGAAGAAGCAGATCCATCTTCTGAAATTCCGAGTTTCGAACAGGAAATCGGTTTCGTCGATGTTCATTTTGCGCATCCCCGCAGCCCCGTTCTTCAGGGGCTGACGTTGGAGTTTGAAAAGAACGAAACGACGGTTCTTACCGGTCCGTCTGGTTCCGGAAAGACGACGATTACTGACATTCTGCTCGGCTTTTATAAACCAGATTCCGGAGAGGTTTTGATTGACGGGCGCCCGCTCAAAGATTTTTCATTGCGCGGATGGCGATCAATGATCGGATATGTGCCGCAAGAACCTGTACTGTTTCACGACACAATCTTTTCCAACATAGCCCTCGGCAATACCGAGATCAGCGAAGAAGATGCGCGCCGCGCTTTGGCACTTGCTGGTGCGTTGGAATTTGTCGACGCAATGCCAATGGGCATTCACACTGAAGTTGGTGAAAAAGGTGCAATGATTTCTGGGGGGCAGCGCCAACGGATCGCGCTTGCGCGGGCATTGGCCTGCAAACCCAGCATTTTGATCCTGGATGAGGTGACCAGCGCCCTCGACCCAACGTCAGAACAGGAAATCGTTCAGAACATACGCGGGCTTGGTGGCCAGGTGACCGTCATCGCGATCACACACCGGCCTGCTTTTGTCGATATTGCAGACCGTGTTTATCACCTATTGGATGGCAAGGTTTCTTCGTCTGACGATGGAGCCTCCAACTCTGCGTAAGGACAAAAGGCGGCGTCGCAATTCTGTTTGTAAGTGATCAACAGTTCTTTGTTGGATGGAATTTTTCAAGCAACGAGGAAATCGAATGATAATTTCACACAAGCACAGGTTTATATCTGTCAAAACGCGCAAAACTGCGGGGACCAGTCTTCAGCAAGCGCTGAATCGAATTTGTGGTTCCGAAGACATTGTGAGTCCCACTGGCATTGACGATCCGACATACAAACCGAGAAATCACACCGGGCTGGTCAAGCCATTGCCCTACTTGTTTGCCAATCCGCGCCAGCACAGAAAGCGCCGCATCGCTTGGCGCACACTTTCTGGGGACCGTATTTTTTGACCATATGCTCTTAAGTGAACTGTTCGCATTGCGTGAAGCGACAGAATGGTCCGGCTACTTCAAATTCTGCGTTGAACGAAATCCGTGGGACAAAACCGTCTCGCGCTATTTCTGGAAATATTGTGGTCGTACCACCCGCCCTTCATTCGAGGAATTTGTGGCCAATGACAAACACATGTCGGACTTTGACAGTTACAGCCTGAACGGAGAAATCGGTGTCGACTTCTTCGGTCGGTACGAAGACCTGCCCGGCAGCATAAGGCTATGTGTCCGATACGATCGGATGTTCCATTTCCAATCCGCTTTCTCGCAACGCGAACACGCGGAAAAAGCGTACCTACCGAGAAATGCTCACGTCAAAAACACACGACATTATCGCAAATGTATATGCGCGTGAAATCAGAACTTTAGGGTACAGCTTTGACTGAAAGGACCTTGCGATAAACGCGTGATTTACCAAAAAAAGCTGAACAGGGTGAAGCTCACTTCCATAGCTTAGTAGGTTACCGCTGCCGTTCTTTGATATAGCCAGAAATAACTTGGCGGGCAGCCTCCACATCACACCGGTCGACAATCCGACGTTCAAAATTAATGTCACCTTAGAATTGCTGTGCGAAACGGTTTACGAGGGCATTCCAAATAAATCTGCAATTTTTGATTGCCACGGCGTTTCATGGATAGCGTGCTGTGTTAACAGAAATTACCTTTGGCCAACCTTTGATAAAGACAGAATGTGTTCTCTAGCGCGTTACATCTGTGCGAACTACCGGAAGATATTTTTCTCCAATAGCAGACCATCCCGCTCGAGCACCCGTTGTCGCACGAAAACAGTTCAGCCTAACCAATGGCACGACCATCAATGTCGATACTTTCAAATTTTATGTGTTTGAAGGTATCGACCTAATTCAGTGCGAAAAAAACCTCCGTCTCCGCACCCGTAGCCCATATGGTTGTGACCAGAGCCGTCTTGGCTCACCACAGTTTCGGACAGCCAACTTCTAACAAGATTGATTGCTGCCAAATAAGAGTCTGCAAACCCCCATGTTCGTCGCAGCATCGGTGAACTGCCCGCCGAAGGACTGTAGTGATATGGAAGCCCGTATTGCCCTGCCTGGATGTCATCATTCGATTTCGAGCGCTCAGTGGATCTTGTTTCAGTCGTTCTTTGTCCTTCGTATGGCAAGCTTTTTTGCTTCTGACCTTGAACAGGCTAAGCAGTCAAGGTGATCTGCTAACCAAGTCCAAGAGACACGTCACAAAACCAGAATATTCCGCCACAAACGATCCCTCCGCCAGATCGATCTTTTGCCCGAAGCCCACGCCAAAACCGGGCCCTCCTCACTCTTAGTGCTCACTGGCGGGTACATCTTCAGAAGTTCCTGTTTTTAGGTTTGAATTCAAAAGCTGCCAACAAACTCGTGCCGTACTTGACCAGCAGGGTGCCTGCGCGGCCCGCTACGAATTGGGGTAGTTCTTTTTGCCAATGTGGCCCCAGTGAGAAGCATCAAGTGCGACCTGCAAAAGATCACATATCATGCGATGGACATCGTCTTTGTCTATGTCGATCTCAACGAAATTATCGGCCGCCTCGAAGTATAACCGGACATCTGCATCAAGGCGTAGCCTTTGTTCTCTCCAGACGTTAAAAACAACTTCCGGATCGGTTGTATTATTCAGGCTCATTCCTCTTTTGATAAATGAATTCTCGCCTAGCTTCTGTGATTGAGCCGCTCTGCTCCGTATCCAGTCTTCCATATTACGCTTGTTATAAATGAAGAAGCTTCCGGGATAATCTCGGTCCATGATCTTGAAAAACTGTTCGCGTCAATGTGGATGCTGTGATTAGCAAATATCATATCGGAATAAACTTGGTACTTTCTGTCATACCCCGCCAGAATTTTTTTCCGGACAACATGTTGCGCATCATGCGCAAAACCAGTTTCCCATCGTCCCAATGCACCGATGGGTAGCCATTTTCGGGAAACAGATGATGAATAGATCGAGTAGTTGTTTTGTTGAAACCGATAGTGAAAATAAGCGGTTTCTGTTCCTTTTTGCTCCAAGCCAGCCTCTTGTGATCGCATCGCGAACGTTGTCAAAAAAACATGCGGGAATGCTTCAAGAAGACAGTGCGGACGGATCACGCATCCACGCCTCGATATAGCCAGTAATATCCCGACGCGCTGCTTCGACATCAGCCCGATCAACCGAACGGCGTTCAAAATTGATGTCACCATCAAATTGCTGTACATATCCGTTCTTGAGGCTCGTTTCGATGAAACGGTGATTTCTGGTGCCACCGCGTTTGACACGGAGCTTGGCCGTATAAACCGGTTTGCCAGTTGCGCAGGCTTCCGCAACCATCGTGATTGAATCGGGCGTTACAACAAAAGCGCCTGCCCCTTCGCAGGCGGCCAGAAATCCTTGTCTGTCTGCCGCATCAACGAGCTTGGCCTTTGTATGCCTGAACCGTTGTCCAATAGCCTCTTCGACCTCGGCTTTCGTCCGACGTGAAAAGACGATGCTGACAGGATGCACCTTTACCAAGGTTTCCAGCTTGTCGAGAAAGTCGCTGTAATCTTCGATTTCGTCGCCATAGGTGATATTCAACCCGCCCAGAAGAACAGCGATCCCGCTTTGGTGGGAGGCTGATACTGGCAACGGCCTGCATATGGGCGAGTCGACCCAAACTTGTTTGGGCTTCCAGGGATATCGGTTTTTCTCGATCCGATCTGCCTCGCGTTCATGTTTCGGGCGCAACATGACGTCCGTGCACTTCGTGGTCCAGTTCTTGGGCGATCCGATGAATAGAATAAAGACATCGTCGCCGCGCAAAAGCTTGATTAAACGGCAGGCAACCAATACGGATCTGCCGCTGGCCAATATGAGGAATTTGCCCCTACGGAATCTCCATACCATCCGCAATGCAGGAAGCAGCCAGCGTACTTTATCCAGTTCCCTGCGCCAATTCGGCAGCGCTTTGTTCAATCCGGGTACCTGAAGCACCTCTTCGATTTCGACGCCAATCAGATTTGCCACTGCGATGCATTGTGTAACGTGACCGTTTTTGGCTGTACTCAAGACAAAGGTTTGCGCGCTTTCATGGCATTTCGCAAACAGATTGGCGCGGCTTGGTGGAACGCCAATGTCTTCCGTCTGCGAACCTGCCGCGTTAACCAACCGTGTGCGCGATTCAGTCAAATTCAAACTCCCTCCGGTCTTTCACCTCGACGCCAGCAAAGCCCAAAGTATCGTTTCATTCGTGGGTATCTTAAGCCGCCTTGCGGACCTCATTCAGTAGCTGGTCAACCGCTGGCGCTTTGTCCATCACATCAAAGGCATCGTGGCGTACATGATTTAACGCCATTTCCGCCTTGATCTGCTCATCCGTGATTTCACCGGCATCACGACACTCTTTTAGCAGACTGAAAAAGAACTGCTCTTGCCGTGGATCCGGGTGCCGCAGGTAACTACCTTTTTTCTTATAACCGCTGATTCCGAGCATGCGCAAAATCTTGTTCGGGCGATTGGTGAAATCAATCGGCAATCCGGTTTTCCAAGGTTGGGTTCGCCGTTTTGTATTGTGTATAAGCTTGGTGTCGGGCTTAAGGCGGTCAAAGTCATTCCAGAACGACTCCAGATATCCAATTGAGCCTTCAGGTTCGGTGCGCAACTCAATCCAGTCTTCATAATCCAAATCACCTGCGAACATCGCTTCGAACTGTTCTCTTACTTTCCAGTGACCCAGCTTTGCGCAATCCAACAGCATCACACTGGACGCAACATAAGTGGCATGGCCTTTGTGACCCGGACGTGGCTTTGCAAAAATCGCTTTGTCTTCCATGTCGCGGTTAAACAGCTCGTTTACATCACCCACAGCAAAAACGTCAGGGTCGATCACGATTGCACGCCCCTCATAGCCCATGATCTCGGGCGGCATGAAGCGGACTGGCGTGAAAGACTGCAGATCAGCGTTTTGCCATGTGCGCCAAGTTCCACCGCGCAAAAACTTGCGACCCTCAAACTCGGAAAATACCGGGAAATCTTCCTGCGCTGTAATCTGAACATCAAAAGCATCCGGATCAGCCGAATTGCGTTTCAATGAGTGTTTGCCTACGATCGCGCCTGCCATTTGTTTCGCATTGGTGTGGATGAAAACCGTCTTTTTCAATGGATGTCCTTCCTTCGAATTGGCACTGCTCAGCCCATCGCTATGGGCGATGGGGCAACAGAAATTTTGACCCCTTTCCCGCTCCAACGCAATCCGCTAGGATGAGGATTAAGTCAGCGCTTCTCTTAGGTGTCCGGATACGTGAAAGCAAGAACAAGTGATCGCGCACCGCATAAGTTAGGTAATCGAGACTTCCCACTGGTGTGGGTTTTGCAAGGTCACAGAGCTGGCGATGTTCTCCAAGTACAGGCGTTGGCGGACGGTTTAGGGTGGCCTTGGCAAGGCAAAAGCCTGATCTGGCGAAAAAAATGGTACAAGCGATTGCCGTATTGGACGCCACTTTATGGCAGGTCCTGTAGTTTGCGACACCTGAGACCCGAAGCCAAAGAGGCATTCCAACCTCCATGGCCTGATGTAGTGTTTTCAATTGGCTGGCGCAGTGTCCCCATCGCGCGCTGGATCAAGGAACAAAGCGGCGCGCGACTTGTTCATCTTGGACGCCCGCGCGCACCCCTTAAGTATTTCGATCTGGTTCTCACCACGCCTCAATATCGCTTGCCAAGCACAAAGAACGTCGTGCATCTGAATGGCCCGTTGACCACCTTGTCGCCGGACATGCTTGCTGCATCGGCAAATGCATGGGAAGCCCGTCTTGCCCACCTGCCACGTCCATGGATTGCCGTTTTGGTGGGCGGAGACACGCCAAGATTGAAATTTCCACCTTCCGCTGCTGCGGCTTTGGCGAACGCATCTAATGAGCGCGCGGCATCCTGTGAAGGTTCTTTGTTGGTTGTGACTAGCCCCCGAACCTCTGAGCACGTCACAAAAGTGCTGCGTGATGCTATCCGTGCGCCGGCGTTTTTTCACGAATGGACCAAACATGCTGACAATCCCTATGCTGCGTTTTTGGCGCTGGCGGATCAGTTTATTGTCACCGGCGATAGTATTTCTATGACGCATGAGGCAGCACTGACCGAGCGACCATTGCTAGTTTTCCCACTTAAATCCAGGGGAAGCCTGCCTGAACAAGCGCTACTTGCGCTGGATCGAAAGATGCGCTGTGGAAAAACAATGATAGCCAAGACCTATCTCAGCTTAATACGCAACGGGGTGATCTATCCACCCAAGTCTGCTGCGGACTATTTCCATGCGCTAATGCAAAACGGGCGCGCCTCTATATTGGGAAGCTCAAGCACTCTCGGCGAAATTCCACCGATGCAGCCGGAAAACGGACGTGCCGTGAAGGCGGTTAAGGCGCTTTTTGACCCCGGACGCAAAGGAAAGGCCAACAGAGATTAAATGGCGAAAAAGACCTTGCGATCCTGATTTAATACTTCACTTTAGCAACTACTTGTGAGTATCAGAAGTTCCCTTGCTCTGGTGCGTAGGCGAAGAAAAAAAATCGACGCATAGCCGTACCAAATCCGTAACTTACCGAGGCGATGGCGGATAGTAGGCAGTGGCACTGTGAACGAAATAGGAAAAGACGGCTTGACCAAGATAGCGACACTCACTCCGACGGACCGTGGCATTCCCTTTAAAGCCGCAGGCTTTCGTTCCTTTTCCGAGGCATTGGATTACGCTGCAGAAGGTAATTCCGGCGTGAACTTCTTTTCCGGCAGAGGCCAAATCGAAGAAGTGCTTCCATACCGCGACCTGCGTCTTCAATCGCGGCACCTGGCACAGCAATTGATTGCGGCAGGCCTGCAGACCGGTGACCGCGTTGCGATCATTGCCGAAAGCGATGGCGACTTTCTACGAGTCTTCGCAGCGTGCCAATATGCCAGCCTCATCCCAATGCCACTGCCGCTGCCCGCGGCGTTTCGCGGACGCGCGAGATATGTGGACCAAACCCGCCGTATGATTTCTTCGGCCGGTGCAACCGCCGCCTTTGGCCCCATCGCGATGCAAAGTATGTTGGTCGAAGCAACCGCTGAATTGGGGTTGAAGTTCATCGGCACCGTCGCGGACATGCCCGCCTTGCAGGACAATGTCACCCTGCCCAACCTCAGCACGGACGGTCTTTCTTATTTGCAGTTCTCTTCCGGCAGCACGCGCACGCCAATGGGAATTGCGATTTCCCATGACGCGTTCATTGCCAACACAGCGGCCATTTCGCTATCTGGGATGACAATCCAGCCCGAAGACAGATGCACCACGTGGCTGCCATTCTATCACGACCTCGGCCTCGTGGGCTGCTTGCTGACACCAATTGTGACGCAAATGTCGGTCGACATCATCCCAACGCGTGATTTCGCAAAACGACCAATGACATGGCTGAACATCATCAGCGCGCATGGCGGTACTTTGTCGTTTGGTCCCACCTTTGGCTATGAGCTTTGCGTGCGCCGAGCGCTGCGTACCAAGCCGCCAGACGATCTGGACCTGTCCACATGGCGCGCGGCTGGCATTGGTGGCGATATGGTCCGACCGTCGGTTTTGCGCAATTTTTCCGAAACGTTTGAGGAATACGGTTTCCGCGCCAGTTCGTTTTCGCCGAGCTACGGCATGGCAGAGGCGACTGTTGCCATCAGTTTTCATGAGCCCGGCAAGGGCCTTGTGGTGGATACGGTGGATCTTGACCGATTGGAAGGCGATGGCCACGTTGTGCCGGCAACGGATGACACCGTACGCACGCGGTCTTTTGTCAGATGTGGCAAGGTGTTGCCCGGGCATGAACTTGAAGTGCGTGACGGCGACGGGAACGTTCTGCCTGATATGCAGGTCGGTTGCCTTTTCCTGCGCGGTCCCAGCATGATGGACGGGTATTTCGGCTTGCCCGAAGAAACCAAAGCCGTATTGGGATCAGACGGATGGCTGAACACTGGCGATCTTGGCTATCTCTGCGATGGCGAAATCGTCATTACAGGCCGTGCCAAAGACCTGATCATTGTGAACGGCCGTAATATCTGGCCGCAAGACCTTGAATGGTCTGTGGAACGTGAGGTTGAGCTCTGTCGCACAGGCGACGTGGCTGCATTTTCCTGTCAGGACAAAGAGGACGAAATCATTGTGCTGCTTGTTCAGTGCCGCTCCACGGACGAAGATACCCGTGAAGCACTGCGTACCGAAGCCGAGAAAGTGTTGAGCGGTTCACACGGTGTGCAGTGCAAAGTCGTGCTCGTGCCCCACAACAGCCTTCCGCATACGTCCTCTGGTAAACTTAGACGCACCCGCTCACGCTTGTTGTATCTCGACGGCACTTTGGCAGAACAGTCCACTGTTGGTCCAAAGTGATCCGCGAGGAAGGGGCGCGCAATAAAGTTGCGGCTGTTACGGGCGGCACAGGGTTTCTAGGCCGCTTTATCGTGGCAGCCCTGATCGAGGCGGGATGGAAGGTGCGCTTGCTGGTGCGAAGCGACCCGATCCATTCACTCATACCGGAATTGGATGCCGAAATCATACTCGGTGATCTTTCAGACCAAGCCGCGCTGGAACGGCTCTGCGCCGGAGCAGACGCGATCATCCACGCAGCAGGATTGATCAAGGCAAAGAACCGGGACGCTTTCTTTTCGGTCAATGTCGAGGGTAGCGCCAATGTGGCCATGTCAAGCGCGAAGGTTGCGCCAAATGCGCGCCTTGTGGTTGTATCTTCGCTCGCCGCTCGTGAACCGATGCTGTCAGATTATGCCGCCAGTAAGCAAGCTGGCGAGACAGCCGTGCTCGAAAATGCGGGGGGTCCGGTGACAATATTGCGTCCATCGGCAATTTATGGCCGATGGGACAAAGAGACATATCCGCTGTTTCAAATGGCTTCGAAAGGGTTCGTTTTCGGACCAGGCGCGGACGCTGCCCGCATTTGCTTGGTCAATGTATCAGACGTGTCACAAGCGGTCGTCGCCTTCGCCGACACCGGGGATAAAAACGTGACATACGAACTTTCCGACGAACGCGTTGACGGCTACACTTGGACCGAAATCGTTGAAACCGCTGGAAAAGCCTTAAAAACAAGGCCACGTTTAGTCAAAGTTCCGCCTAGTCTTTTCAAATTTGGAGCCTTCGGCGCTCAAATTGTTTCCCGCGGAACGGGCAAGATACCAATCCTGACGCAGGGCAAGGTCAGGGAAATATTACATGGAGACTGGAGTTCTTCACCGGGAAAGCAGCCACCACCAGAAATTTGGCGCCCGCGGGTAAATCTCTTGGACGGGTTTTCCAGCACGGTGAGATGGTATCGACAAGAAAATTGGCTTTGAAACACTTCGACGCAATTCTTTACCACGACTTTGGGCTCTACACTTTTCAAACATCACTTTTAATGAGACATAGTGCACCGGTAGAAATCACGCATGTAATAACAAAAAAAACGAGCAGACTGGAATACAGCGTTATGACGGGCACGGACATCGAAGCGGTGATCATAAAGGAACTGCGCAAGTTTGCGAACGACACTACAGAGGTGAGTCCAGACACTAACATCGTCAGGGATCTGAATTTGCCGTCACTGGACGTCATGGAACTGGTGATGTCACTCGAAGATGATCTGGACATTTCGATCCCGCTGGATCGCATTGCCGACATAGAAACCGTTCAAGAACTGGCAGAACTAGTTCGAACACTAAGCACAAAGGCAGACGTATAATGGGCATTATGGATAAGTTCAAAGATCTCGGCGCGGCATACGATGACGTAAAGTCCGCAGGACGAGATCCATTCTCTGTCCGTTTTGATGAGATACTCTCCCCTACAGAGGGTGTGATCGACGGCAAGAAGACGATCCTTCTGGGAACCAACAACTACCTCGGACTGACCTTTGACAAGCGCAGTGTAGAACAGGCTGTGTCTGTCTTGCGCGAGAGCGGCACGGGGACAACCGGATCGCAAATCGCGAACGGCTCCTACGGCTGGCACCAGCGGCTGGAAAACGACTTGGCTGAGTTCTTTGGCCGTCGTCATGCCATGATGTTTACCACCGGCTATCAGGCAAACCTTGGCATCATCGCAACTTTGGCCGGACGGGACGACCACCTTGTGATCGACGCCAACTCTCATGCCTGTATCTATGATGCTTGCAAACTTACAAGCGCTCAGGTGACACGTTTCAAGCACAATGATCCGGTTGATCTGGGTAAGCGCCTGAGCCGCCTCAAGAGCCAAGGCGGTAACATCATCGTTGTCACTGAAGGCATCTTCAGCATGCTGGGCGACAAGGCCCCCCTGAGAGAAATCGCAGCAGTCACCAAGAAATTCGGTGCGTACCTGGTCGTTGACGAAGCACATTCAATGGGTGTGTTGGGGGTTAACGGTCGTGGTCTGGCAGAAGAACAGGGTGTCGAAGATCAAGTCGACTTCATTCTGGGCACGTTCAGCAAAAGCTTGGGTGCCATCGGTGGGTTCTGCGTTTCGAACATCGACGATTTCGACCTTTTGCGCGTGGCGTGCCGACCATATATGTTCACCGCTTCATTGCCAGCTTCGGTCGTTGCATCCGTTGTGACGTCCCTTGAAAAGGTCCAGAAGGGGCAGTTTCTGCGTGAGAAACTCATGGGCAATGCCAAGCGCCTCTATGATGGTCTGCAGTCTGCCGGCTTTCATGTCGGACCCGATGTCAGCCCGGTCGTCGCTGTACAATTGCCTTCGCCGGAAATGGCCGTTGCCTACTGGAACGCGCTTCTGGATGAGGGGCTTTACGTAAACCTCGCCCTGCCACCAGCGACACCGATGGGCCAGGCACTTCTGCGCAGCAGCGTCAGTGCCGTGCATACGCACCAGCAAATTGATACGGCGATCAACCTCATCACCAAGGTAAGCCGAGATTTCGGGGCTATCACTCCAGAACGCATTACAAGCGTCGGCTAAAACACACACGAAGGTTGTTGTTGGCGTTATCGGATTGCGCCCTGACGCCACAACTTCCACAACACTCTCGGCGCCGCGATCAAAGGGTGGCGTTTTTGGAAATCTGTGAGTTGGAGAGGGCGCCCGGTGTGGCGCTCTATTTTCCACTCGATATACTCAACCTTCTGATCGAAGGTGAAAGCGGCTTTGATCAAGCGGCTGATATTAAAAAACTTTCCATAAAGTCTTTTGCGCCGCCACACGCGCTGGAAGTGACGCTTGGTATTTCTATGTGACGGGGATGTCCAACCCTTTAGGTGTCGTTTACCGTTGGCAAGGTCCAGTGCCGGATCCAGCATCTTGTCAAAATAGTCTGCGGCCTGATGATAGATTTCCTGCCCTCTGTCACCTCCGTCTTCCACCCGAAGTTCCGCACCGTAGGTGTTCCGGAACAATGCCGTCCAGAGATCGGCAGATGAGCCGCCATCAGAACCAAGACGCCTGGCCCAGACGGCCCCAGTTGCGATCGCGTCTGCAATAGCCTCGACCGTAGCGTCCGCAGCTTCTGCGTCCCGCGCATAGAGCAGCGCAGCAGGCTGGCAGAACCGGGCCCACATCGTTGTGTCATTGCTGTCCGGTCGCATTCTGCCTGCGAAAGCATCCAAGGTGACTACAGCAATCTTTGCGCGCGCCGCGTCACCGGGCCTGTATTGCACCGTCGGCGGCAATAGGGCATTCGCGGCTGCGCCCAGAAGGTTAGGATGGTAATCGCTGTATTTGTCCACCAGAATATAGAAATCCAGGACTCCTTCCGAAGTCTGGTTTCTCAGGCACGAACCGTAGAACAAAATCGCCAACACCGCGCTTCCGCTTTCCGCGGCCAAAGTGTTTGCCAAGGTACGGGCTTCTGGCGGAACGGGGCGTTCAAGTTCCTTGCGGACGATATCTGTCAGGCGATTGCTCATTCGCTCACGAACCGAATGGGCTGGGACGCCGAAATCCGGACGTAACCGCGAGTATCATAAAGTTCCCCATCCAGAACAAAAGGTTCGTCGAATTTGATGTCGAGAACTCTCGGCGCGCCCGCTCGCATAGCCGCCTTGCACCATCCACGATTTGCGCTTGCCCATTGCGAGCAAAAGCGCGCCAAGAAAGACGCGTTTCGGGGGCGCGGATATATCCAGCCAGTTTATCTGCCCAGTACCCCGATCCCAAAACGGACGCAAGCCCAGCGTCAGCCGGTCAAGCGTGCTCGCGAGCACCAGAAAGTGCCGATCGATATCAATCTCTGCGCCGTCCACCCGAACTGACCCGACGTCACCTGAAGCTTGGCCATTCTTCGAGCCGGGCATCAGATTGCGACGCAAAACACCGCCGATTGCAATGGCCACGGCAAGACCTTTGGCAATACCCATCGGGTGCAGCTTTTCTTCAGCAATCCGTTTGCCTTCTGCAAAAGCAGCAAAACCCAAAAGAAAACCACGTTGCATAGGCTCGTTACACTCCGGCCAGGTAATCTCGAGCGCAGCGCATCTTTTTTCCACGCGACCCAATCTGCCGGCGTCACGGATCGCAATCAACCGCTGCCATCCCTTGAAACCTGCCTCAAAGTGTCCGACCTCACCGGCGATTACATTGGTTTTGCCCGACGGCAGGATCGCGAATACCGGCCATGCGTCCTTATAAGCGTGATGAATGCTGCTGACGACGTCACGCACGGTACCGTCGCCACCATCAATGACAATCAGTTCGACGCTTTCTTGTGCAAAGCGCTTCAGATCATCCATCAATTGATCGTGGTCACACGGCTGAGAAACGCAGATATCTGCGCTTGCCGCAACAAGTGCCGCGACGCCACCACTTTTTCGGTTTGCCCGGCTAAGCGGATTACTGATCAGCCCGATCTTCAATGTTCAAGCCAGGATTTCAGGGGCTTGCTGGCCCGCAGTGCCTGGCTGATTTGCAGGCTGTGCACAACAAGCGACACGGCAGTCCAGACTGCAACCGCGATCAACCCTTCGGCTGGATATCCCACGAGGGCGAACACTGTCAGCAAGGCAAGGTTTGGGTTCCGCCGCGCCACCACCAACCGGTAGAGGCTGTCAAAGCGCCGCCAGATGTGCATCTCCATGTTGAAGGCTTTAATGAAAATGCCTTCCTGCAGGCGTTGGACAACATAGCCAACCACCGTGACCCAAAAAGCTACGGTCAGGTCTGGCGGGTTGTCTACGGTAGCCATCACCCCCACAACCCAGGCCCAGTACCAGAAGGGTGGATGTATAAGGTCGATCCCATGATCAAAGACATTGCCGAACTTGGTTGAGGTCACGGTTACCCGCGCAAGTTTTCCATCAACCGTATCGAGGAATGTCATTAACCACGCAGCAATAATGCCGGTGATGAAAAACCCGTTCCAGAACAACCACATGGCAGCCAGAACAAGAACGAGGCTAAGGGATGTCACCATGTTCGGGGTGATCCCAGTGCTGGCACACCAGCGCACAACCGCAATCGCCGGTTTGGGCCAGCAGTAGAGCGTCACAAAGTCGGTCACGCCTTTGTACGATCCATCAAACGTGCGTTGTTCTACCGCGCGCTCCGTGTCTGATGTCAGCGGCATCACATAGGGCACTTCGCGCTTACGCAGTTTTTCGTCATAGGCAGAGCTAAGCTCTGGAGGTTCGCACGTTGTCAGGTCTGTGGCGCGTGACAACTGCCCGTCAGCGATGTCCTGAGCGACATCTGCGGCCCGATCGGCTAATACATGTGCCGCGACCGGACGGCCATCGGTAGTTAGGATGGTTCCGATCTGCTGAGCCAGATCTGCCAGCAGCACCTGCGCATAGACGTGATCAGCACTGATCACAAAACAGGTGTCGCTCTCGGGCGCCGAGCCATCCCATGCGGACACATCGGTGATCCCGATCCGCGCAGACATCCGCGCCAAACGTTCCGCCGATGTCATACCCCAGACAGAGGTGCCTTGGCCCACCAGTCGAACTGGTACGCAGGTCTTTGCCCGGTTTTGCGCAGTTGTCACCATAGGAGGTTTCACTTTCCGTAAAATCAGCGTAGCGGTTAATCGGATATATGAACCGAAACAATCACAAAACGCGATCACTATGCATCTTTCCTTCGCCCATATGTCAGATCCGCACAATCCCCTGACGCCAAATGTGACGGCTGGACAACTGTTGAACAAGCGATTGCTGGGCTATCTATCTTGGCATCGCAAACGACACCTTCGCCATCGTCCCGAAGTGCTGGCGGCGCTTCTGGACGACATAAACGCGACCGCACCTGATCACATAGTTGTATCCGGCGATTTGGTAAATATTGCCCTACCCGATGAATTTGCAGCCTCAAGGACTTGGCTGGCACAGGTCGGCCCACCTCAGGATGTCACCGTGATCCCCGGCAACCATGACGCTTATGTTCGGGTTCCTTTCGATCAGGGGATCGGGCAATGGGCGCCATGGATGCTGGGCGATGATGAAACCAAAGTGTCCTTCCCTTTCGTGCGGCAACGCGGGCCTGTGGTTTTTATCATGTTGTCAACGGCCACACCAACACCGCCCCTGTCGGCTTCGGGAAGGCTGGGCAAGCAACAGTTGGACAAGCTCGAGGCCGTACTCAGCGATTGGCGTGGGCAGGATGTTTTTCGGATCGTTGTCTTGCACCATCCGCCCGAGGACTACCCGACCAAGCGGCGCAAAGCATTGCGTGATCGTGCTGCCTTTCGCAAGGTTTTGTCCCGGACGGGTGCCGAATTGGTCTTGCACGGTCATCAACACCACAGTCATTTTGGTTTGATTGATGGTCCAAGCGGAAAAATTCCAGTGCTTGGCGTTCCTTCTGCATCCATGATTCTGAACCCGAAAAAGGGGGATGAAGCGCGTTGGAATCTGATAAATGTGCGCCGAGAGGACGCAGGCTGGTGTTTGTCCACGCACGCGCGCGGACTGAAAGCGGGCGGCTTCGAAACTATTGGTCGCTGGAACCTTCAAATCCCATTTTCATAACTGATTTCATCCCCGTGCAAAAAATCCCAAGACTCTGGTCGCATGTAATAAGCGCGGCGTAGGCGTCTACTTGAGCAAACGGCGATTGTCAGATACCTATGTCTGTGAAAAGCCGTGGACGCCAAGAGTAGCCTTGTCCGGTGGCAGCGGAGAACGATAGTGATTTCTAACTCCCCAAACAACACAATGTCGAAGTTTGGCCATCCGGATACGGTGATCGGCGAAACAGAGCATTGGACGGTTCAGCTTCGTCCGGAGCAAGTCACACTTGGTTCGCTTGTTTTGATCAGCCGGGAACCGGTGGGCGCATTTGGCGACGTCAGCCCAGAAGGATTTGCAAATCTGAAACTCGTGATCAACAAGATTGAAGGCATCCTGCGCGAGATGGTGCACTATCAGAAGATCAATTATCTGATGCTGATGATGGTGGATAATGACGTACATTTTCATGTAATCCCGCGCTACAATGGCTTCCGGGAATTTCACGGCATGACGGTGAGCGACGCAGGATGGCCCGGCCCTCCTCAACTGGGTCAGGCAGTCACGCCGGACGAAGTTACCGCAAGCAAACTGGTCGACGAGCTTAGACGGCGCTGGTCATAAAGCTGATCCGAGACAAAGCAGGCTCTAATGACCATCCTCGACAAATATTTACTTTTTCAGACAATGCGCCGCCTGATGATTGCGCTGAGCATTGTGCTGTTGACGTTGGTCTTGGAACGCGTGTTGCGGTTATTTGAATTTGCGGCAGCAAACAACGCAGCTATTGGGCTTGTTTTCCAAATGGCGGCCAACCTGTTGCCCCACTATTTGGGACTTGCTCTGCCAGCTGCGTTTTTCATTAGTATTCTGTTGCTCATGGCCCAATTGGGCGACGACAATGAACTCGACGTTATTTTGGGATCAGGATCTTCGATCAGGCGCATGGCACGTACGCTTGTCATCTCCGGTGTAATTCTTTCGATACTGAGCGTTTTGCTGCTGGGATATATTCAACCCTATAGCCGCTATGCTTATCGCGCCGTTCGTTACGTAGCCACACATGCGGTCTGGAACGAAGCAATTACCGCCCAAACCTTTTTCACACCGGTCAAGGGGTTAACAATTCTTGCAGACGAGGTCGACTTTGGGGGGCGTGGTCTTGGCGGCGTGTTTGTGCACCAAATCTCTGATCATGGGCAGGAAATGACCATCACCGCCAGAACGGGCTTTGTGGAAACAGATGAACTTACAGGCAAGACGGCGATCATACTGGAGAACGTAGTACAGCTCATAGAGCAACCAGGACAGTCACCATACATCCTCTTCCTCGAAAAACTCGTGTACACGCCCAACTTCCCCTTTCAGCCTGCACCATTCAGGGGTCGTGGAGACGATCAGCGTGAACTGACCCTTGGAGAGTTGTGGAGCCGCACTAAGCAACCGCAGCCAGAGGCAGATCCCAAGGGCGACATTGAGCGAGCCAAACTCATCGCCGAGTTAAATGCCCGTCTGGTCAGGTCGATGTCTGTAGCAACGATGCCCTTTCTTGCCGTCCCTATGGGCATTTCTGCCAAAAGGCGCCGCCGCGGTCCGGCGATCGCCACAGCCGCAATCTTGCTGTTATTGTACCACTACTCGCTTGAGATTGGCGAAGGACTTGTGGGCTTTGGCGTTGTCTCTCCGCTGATAGGTCTCTGGTTGCCCTTTGTCGGCTTTTCACTGTTCTGCATCCATTTGTTCTGGAGTATCGACCAACGCTTACGCCCAAACAAATTTGAGCCGTTCTTTGATAGATTGGATGGCGGCATTCAATTCATCAAGAAGCGCGCATTCCCCAAAAGGCAACCATCAGAGTGAGAGTTCTTGTAACTTACTTTGGGAAGGTCCTTGGGGTCCGCATCCTGTCGGTCTTGCTGGCGTTTGTAGCGCTGCTGGTGCTAATGGATCTGATTGACAATATCGACAGCATCCTTGAACGGCCAGGCTATCTGGCCGACGTCGTGTTATTCGTCGGGTACCGATTACCGACTATCGTCGAACGGCTGATCCCGCTATCAGTATTGATCGGCAGCACGATGGGCATTCTTGCGCTTGCCACCCGTAGCGAGCTGATCGTTTTACGCGCCACGGGAGTGTCCCCACTCAGAATTGCTGCTCTGGGCATTCCGGCATGTCTGGTTGTCGTGATGGGACACTTCTTTTTGGCTGACCACGTTGCACCCCGTTCCCAAAAAGCCTTTATCGAGTGGTGGAAGCCACTGCTCAACCGGGACGCGGCACAGTGGTTGCAAGGTGAGGATGACCTCGTTCGGATCAACGAGATATCGAAAGACGGCAAAACGCTTGTCGGGCTGAGATTTTTCGAACGTGATGGCACAGGCCATCTGATTGCGCGACTGACGGCCACGACAGCCAAGTTCGGAGACTCCGGATGGCAACTGTATGAAGCGTCAGAAACCATTCTGACAAAGCCTAGGCCGGAAATCATACTGACCGCCGTTAAGCCCTGGCCAGACGGGCCAGACCCCCAAATCATCCTTGATTTGATCGCGCTGCCAGAACAGTTGACGAAGGGCACGCTTGCCCAAGTTCTGTCCGTTGCCTGGAGTTCATCTGCTGATCCGTCGGTCTATAGAACGGAATTGGCGCGCCGGTCTGTCGCACCGCTCACATCGCTGGTTATGATGCTGATTGCGGCCTCTGCAATACGGGGCCAGAACCGGTCAGGCGGTCCGCAATTGGGGGCAGCCATTGCCATCGCCCTCGGGTTGACGTTTCTGGTGGTGGACGGCATTTTCGCATCTCTGGGAAAGGCCGGTGTCCTTGTTCCGACAGTTGCCGCTTGGACGCCGCTTATCATCTTTGCCCTCATCTCGGGCTTTTTTCTTTTTCGTTTCGAAAGGTAGTGAGAACTTTAAATGCATATCTGGATTGATGCAGAGCCGGTATCACATGCACCGCGCCTTTTTGGCTTTACCACGCTTGAGCGTATTTTGCGCTCTGTTGTCAAAGCCGGTGACCCATCTGTTGAGGTAGTCATTTCTGGCTTGGCCGGAGCAACACCAGACGCCCGATACACGGTTCTGGAAGATACTGGCACAGTCGCAGAACGGCTGTCGCGCTATCTTGGTTCGGTTGACGGACCTGTGCTCGCGCTTGATGGCGCCGCTGTCATTGATACGCGTTTGTTGCCACTGCTGATGCAGGGACATGAACCTGCGTGTTTCAAGGGAGATCAGGGCAACGACGACACAGCCGTGTTGCGGCTGACATCGGCAACTCTGCCGCCAGCGAGCGCCTCGTCGCTGCGTGACATCGGGGATCAGCTATTAGCGGCCGGCACCATTCGGGAAGTCACCCCGGACGAGTTGCCAGATTTCGTCGGAAACCTTAGACGCAACGTCCCTTTCATACTGGAACGGATGGCGAATGATCAGCATCGCGCGGAATTGGAAAAACGCCTCTTCCATCTGAACTACAAAGGCTCGACCGATTTCATGACGAAATGGGTCTATCCACCGATTGTGTGGAAATTGACCAGACTGTGTATCCATTGGAGGATCACGCCAAACATGGTGACGGTCTTCAGTATCTTTCTCACCATTTTGGCTGTCCCGCTTTTTGCATACGAATACTGGTTCGCCGGGTTTGTTGCAGCTTACAGCATGACCATTCTGGATAGTGTTGATGGCAAGCTGGCGCGTCTGACGCTGACAGATTCACCGATTGGAAACATCTTGGATCATGGGCTGGATATCGTGCATCCGCCGTTTTGGTACGCCGCCTGGGCGATGGGGCTGCTGGCGGGCGGCTCGCAAGCCCCGCTTTATTCCGCCGCACTTTGGTTGATTTTTTTCTATATCGCGGATCGGCTCGCCCTTATGGTGGCCAAGGCACGGTTCAAGCGTGGTTTGCACGCAGTAACCCCTCTGGACGGCACGGTGCGCACATGGATCGCACGGCGCAATGTCAATCTGGTTATTTTCACCCTTGGCGTTGCTCTGGGCTTCGGCTCGGCGGCCTTTTTGTTCATAACTGCTTGGCAAGGTTTGACTTTTGTCTGGCACGCCGCGCGAACATTTTGGCTGTATCCCAGGGAGCGTCACGAACCTTACCTGACCTGACTTAAGGTCAAAAAACGTCAGACAACACCGGATCGGGAAACGCCGTAAAATTTTTGTTTTTCCGGGCAATCTGCGACATTCAGTGAACTGGACATTGTAGTCGTTGAACACTATCTAAACGGTCCAATGATCCAATCGAAAGAGTGCCACAATGATTTTTGCCACGTGGAAAGGTCGCAGCTTTGATCTGGGCCGGATGACGCTGAGCGATCTCGTCAAAGCGTATTTTACCTATTATGCTATCCAGGCCTACCTCGGGCTGGCTGCTGTATCGATCATCGCAGCAGTTGTTCTGGGAACAGGTTGGATTGGTCCCGTTTCTGCAGCGGCGGCGATTGTCGTCCTCTACCCGCTCGTATGGTACCTGTTGCACCGCTTTGTGCTGCACAGCACCTACCTTTACAAATGGAAATCAACGGCAGCGGTCTGGAAGCGCATCCACTTTGATCATCATCAAGACCCGCACAGCCTCGATGTTCTTTTTGGCGCGTTGTACACAACCTTGCCAACGATCGTGGTATTTACGGTACCCGTCGGCTGGGCGATTGCAGGCCCCGCAGGCGTTGCTTCCGCATTGGCGGCGGGACTTTTGATCACATGCATCTACGAGTTCGTACATTGCATCCAACACCTCAACTTCAAGCCCAGAAACAAATACCTGAAGTACATGAAAGAGCACCACTTACTCCACCACTTCCACCACGAAGATGGCAATTACGGGATCACCAGCTTTGCCGTGGATAAGGCCTTGGGAACGTATTACGACAAGGCCAAAGATCGCCCACGCAGCCCAACCGTTTACAATCTTGGCTATGACGTCGAAAAAGCCAAGAAGTACCCGTGGGTCGCCGAGGAATCCGGTCACATGCCACGGGACAGACCTCCTTCGGCGCGCCAGCAGGCCTAACCCCTAAATCATTGGAAATCCGCCCGTGACTGAAACTTCGCTCGCTATTGTGCCTGTCGAAACACCGGCGGAAATGGATGAATTCATCAAGCTTCCCTATCGTCTGCACAAGGACGACCCAAAGTGGATTCCCCCCCTTTTGATGGAGCGGCGCGACACCCTAAATCCCAAGAAAAGCCCCTATCTCAAACGCGCCACCGTGCAGCTTTGGCTTGCCAAGCGGGGCGATAAAACTGTTGGCCGGATCAGCGCTCAAATGGACCCGTTCGCTGCTAAACAACGCGGCCCCGAAGAAGGTCATTTTGGCATGATCGCCGCCGAGGATGATCTGGCCATATTTAAAGCACTGACCGAGACGGCGGAAGACTGGCTTCGCGCGCAAGGGGCAACCGTGGTCTTTGGCCCCCTTAACCTTCATATCAATCAGGAAACCGGGCTGCTGCTGGACGGACGCGACACCCCTCCGATGCTGATGATGAGCCATGATTTTGGCTATGTGACGGACCACTTGCACGCTTTGGGCTATGAAAAAGTACGCGATCTGAATGCCTTTCTTTGGGAAATCGGCAAAGAAATGCCGGCGATGATGAAGGCTTTTGAAAAGCGTCCGCCGACCGAAGGCTTGGTTGTGCGCAATATCGACATGAAAAACTATAACGAAGACGTGCGTACCCTTGGTCGCATCTTCAATGATGCATGGTCCGAAAACTGGGGCTTCGTGCCAATGTCCGACGACGAAGTCGAACATATGGCCAAGGAGCTTAGACCTCTGATCGTCCCTGATCTGGTTTATTTCGTCGAAATGGACGGCGAACCCGCAGCTTTCCTTGTTTGCCTTCCAAACCTTAACGAGGCGATCGCGGACCTGAATGGCAAGCTTTTGCCCTTTGGCTGGGCCAAGCTTTTGTGGCGCCTTAAGGTGAAACAGGTCAAATCGGTACGCGTGGCTCTATTGGGCGTGCGCAAGCAATACCTGAACACCATTCTGGGCCCGCGCATGGTTGGCAACATTATGTGGCGGCTATACCGCGAGGTTGAAAAGCGTGGCTTTGAGGAACTCGAGATGTCTTGGGTGCTGGAAGACAACATGCCAATGAATCGCTTGGCCGAAAAAATGGGCGGGCGTCAGTACAAAACCTACCGCGTTTTCCAAAAATCACTGACGTGACCTATTGCGCGCTTGTTCTTGCGGGCAGTCGCGGGCCGGAATGTGACGTTGCTGCTTTGGGTGGTGTGTCGCACAAGGCGCTCCTGCCCGTACATGGTCAACCGATGATAGAACGTGTGGTTGCGACGTTGAATGCAGTCAAAGAAATCGACAAGGTTTTGGTGATAATCGAAACGCCGGAAATCTTGCGTGATCTGCCTAGCCTCAAGCCCCTCTTCGCCAGCGGATACCTTCAAACACTGGAGGCGAAACCTTCGCCTGCGCAAAGTGCATTGCATGGCTTTGAAGCGGCGGGGGCCGGAAATGACGGCCCGGTCTTGATGACAACGGCAGATAACTGCCTGCTGACACCGGCGATCCTGAAGTATTTCATAGGGTCCTTAACGGACGGGGCTGACGTAACTGCTGCCGTGGCCAAGACTGACATGGTCATGCAAGCCTATCCACAGGCCCGCCGCACCCGCATGCGGTTTAGGGATGGTGGACTGGGCGGCTGCAATCTGTTTGCCTTTCAGAGCACAGAGGCGCGGCGTATTATCAGCTTCTGGCGCGAGATCGAGCAAAACAGGAAAAGCCCACTCACCATGCTGCGCCAACTTGGCGTGACCACGGCCCTCCGATATCTCACGAATACGCTTTCGCTGGCACAGGCGTTACAGAAACTGGGCAAACGTACGGGCACGCGGCTTGCAACAACCGACATGCCTTTTGCCGAGGCTGCGATAGATGTTGATACACCCGATGACTTTTATCTGGCCGAAAAAATACTCGAACGGCGAGAAAGCATTTGAGGCAGGTTAACCAGTCGTCCGACCGCCCCACTTGTCCCCAAGGGCTTCAGCGCGGCTCAGGTCTTCCATGAAGTCAACCTCTTGCCATGTGTACCCTTCGATCGAAGCCGTTCCGACAACATTCTTGACCGCAAGCGCATCGATGGCGCGCAAGTACCAGCTTTTGAGTCCATTTTCGCTGCGCAGCAAATTTACGATCGCTTCTTTGAAATATGTCCCACCTTCCTCGTTGAACATCAACATACCAATGGATTCAGCATCCACCACATCCAGCGGCAACGCCTTGCCTATCCGAACCAGACGATTTCCGTCCAAACACACTTTCATGTCGTCGCCGTCATAAGTGTCTTTGCGGTCAATAGTAACGGTAATGGGCATATTGCGTTGTGTAAGTGCCATGCTCGCCAATTCAGGTTCAAACAGCGTGTCGCCATTGATGACCATGAACTCGCCGGTCATCACTTCACGTGCGACATAACAACTGCCAGCATTGTCAGCGACCGCATAGAACGGATTGTAAAGCGCGCGGACTTTCTGATCGCCAAAATCCTTGGACGTGATCAAATTGTCGACTTCTTCGGCATGAAACCCGGTGATGACCGTCACGTCGTTCACTCCATTCGCCGCCAACGCGCTCAATTGCCATTCAAGGATGGAACGACCGTTTACCGGAAGTAAACACTTGGGTTGGTTTTGCGTCAATGGAAGCAGTCTGCTTCCTTGACCCGCGCTCAGAATGACTGCTTTCAAGGGATGAATCCATATTTTTGAAGTTGCCCATGTTCTGCCCAGATTGCGCCGAGACATCAAGTGGAATAGCTGGTCTTTGATCCGTAGGCTGCAGGAATCCTGAGATACCGACACAAAGATAACACCGGATCCGCAGGCACCGCACAGAATGCAGACAAATGAGACAAATGGGACAAACCAATCATTGCACCCGCTGATATTCCAAGTAAAAGCAGTCAAACTGCGCGATGCGGTCAAAATGGTACCGCAGGTGAGAACTATTTAACCAGTATTCTCCAAGTGGGCCAAACAAGCTGGACAATCGGTTTCCTTGTGCTCCAGGGATGCCCGAAGAATTGACCACAAAGGCAACGAAGATGGCTAAACAAATTCCCAACTACCTTAACCCCTTCATTACTGTGTTCCATCTCGCCATCACCCGCTTGCCGTTGAAAACGGCCTCTTCCCTTATGGCCTTTGTTCTGGCCAACAGCGGCAGAACCCTTATCAAGTCAGGAAATATGCGAAAGAATATTCGTGAAGTCTTTCCTGATCTGGAAGAACCCGCCGTTGAAGAACTTACAAAGAAGATGCTCGCAAATTTTGGGCGACATATTGCCGAGATTCTTCACATAGCTTCGTTCAAAAAAGGCAAGCGCGGCCTGTGTATTGATTTTTCCACCCCTGAAGGCGCAACATTTGATGGAAAAGGTCCGGCAATTTATGTTGGTGCCCATGTCGGAAGCTGGGAATTTCTGCCGTTAGTTTTCAACCAAAAAAATCAACCGATAACAATTATTTATTCCCAACATGACAACTCGGTTGTTAACAACCTGCTGATGCAACAGCGGCGGCAAATGGGCGCAAACTATGTCGAAAAAAACAAAGCTCTTAGGCCCTGTTTCGAGGCGCTAAATCGGGGAGAGGCGGTGGCCTTGCTCGTAGACCAACGCGTCAATCCCGGTATCGAAGTTGATTTTTTCGGACGCCCCACGGCAATCTCACGGATACCGGCAGGGTTGGCTGCGAGTTTCAACTGCCCAATTGTCCCGTTTGAAGTTGTCCGGATCAAGCCCGGGCACCTGCGTGTGGTTTTTCAGGAAGCGATTGTGCCGGATGGCAAAAAAGATAAACAAGCCCAGTTGAAGGTGACGCAAGAAATTGCCAATTCGCTACAGGAATCTATAATTCGCAATGCCGATACGTGGTTTTGCAGCAAGCTGCGCTGGAAACGTGTCGACAAAGAAAAAATTCGCGCTCAGCGGTGCGGTCAAGCCAATGCGAACCAGTCTCAGCAAGGACAGTGACCCTGCCATTATTTCGTGCAAAGTCTGGGCCACTCGGTCAGAGCAGCGGCGCGGTACACCTTGAAGTTTGATCGGGATTTGTGGCTTCTTTCTGAATTGAACAGGCTGTAAACCGAGGCGCGGACAGAGGCGAATTTCTGCAAAAATCGCGTCCGCTTGAAGCAAAGCATAGCACTCTGTTGTCGTCAAAACGGTACATGCGAATTCTCTGCCCGGTTATTCAAGCAACGGCCGTTTCCAGCCTGTCTGCGACGCCGATCTCTTTCAGCGCTGCTCCGTAGGACTGCAGTCGGTTTGTGACGATAGCCTCCGGTTGATCGTGTTTACGCATTGCTTTCTTTAAGAATTTTAACGGGGCTCTTTTCTATCATGAGTAAAGGATACAAATCCGCCCCCCCGCCTCAAGACGAATTGTTCCGACACTGCCTTATCTGCTCGTTCTCGGCCGGACACCGACTTTTTCAACAGAAAGAGACCAAATTGGACGTCGCAAGACAGCTTCGCGTCATTCGTCTGTTTTTTCAAATTGTCGGAATGTTTCTTCCCAGTTACCAAGACGACGACGCGCAGTCCCTACAAAAGAACTGCGGCGGATAGCTTGGAAAAACAAGACAGCAACGATGTTACCGGGAAAACGCACTGGCCTGTCAAATTGGATCAATAGAATAACTCGCTCGTCATCTGTACGGTTCCAAGTTTCATGTTGACGCGTGTCATCGAATACAAACGCTTCGCCATCCCGCCAGTGGACAATTTGGTCATCAACTCGAATGGCGCAATTGTCTGTATCCCTTGGGACCTTCAGTCCCATGTGAAAAACACACATTCCCGCTGTGACCCCTTTATGCGGAGGGATCGCCATTCCTGGCGCGTGAATAGAATACATCGCTGTCCGCAAACCAGGAACATGCGCAAGCGCTGCAGATGTACGAGGGCAACGTTTACAATTTGCGTCGACGCGAAATCCGTATCCCCAAAGAAAAAAGGACCGCCATTTATCCAGATTATCCAGGCCTTTGTGGTCCGGTGAAATTTCTGCCAGAGGGGGGATAGCTTCGCGGTTCCGAAGGACGGTAAGCGCCTCATCGCGTATGGCTTCCCATTCAGCTTCCAGCGCATCGATCCAAGGGAAATCGCTTCGGTTAAATACCGCGGCATCTTCAATTTTCGAGTAACGTTTGATGTATGGATTGACCCACTTCCGCTGTCGTTTACCCCAGCGTACAAGCCAGGAATTAACCGGTTTCTTGCGAGCAGGTGTTGTCGTAGCATCCAGCATGGGGTTTCCTTTTTGTCTTCGCTTTTGCATGAAAATACCTCAGGAGCGAAAAGTAGTAAACAACGGGGAAAAACTGCGCACGAAGAAAGAGGTAGTCCTGCATTTTCGACCAGTTTGCAGCCTTGTTAAGATGGATCAGGGTTTCATTTAGGCTGCTTTTCGCATTGGTTTTGTTTTGCTGGCATAGGCTTCATCGGGGGTCAAGATTCCGTGGGTCGAATGCGGGCGCTCGACATTGTAGTAAGCCAGCCGCGTTCCGATACCAGCCTTCGCCTCTGAGCCTGTCTCAAAGGCATGCAGATAGACACATTCATACTTCAGCGGGCATTGTCACAGTAACTCGACGAACGTGTTGAATTCAGGATATCGGCAGGGGATGAAAAAGATCTCTTATTCCCGCCACCGGTTCCCAGCAGCGGTGATCCATCGTGCTTTCTGGCTCTGCTTTCGCTTTCCGTTGAGCTTTCGGGATGTGGAGGAAATGCTTGCAGAACGTGGAACCGATGCAAGTTATGAAACGATCCGCAGATCACCATACCGGCCTGCGGCTCTTGAAAGTACCGCATCTCAAGGCCTGACAGAAGACCGCACTCGATCACGCGCCAGCAAAGTCGGAAACTTCTTGCATTACGGGCGGCAACCACAGAAGAGCAGCGGCGCGGTTGAGTTTGAAATTGGGTCGACTTGAGAGGCTGCGTTTCTGGATAAAGTGATTGTAGACGGAAGCGTGAACGGCGGCGAATTTCTGCAAACTTGACATACGCCTGAAACGCAACATCGCCCTCTCTCGTCGTCGAAACAGCAGATGTGAATTTTCCGTTTCGGTTGTTCAGCCAGCGACCTGTTTCCTGCCTGTCTGCGGCGCCGATTTCCTTCAGCGCGGCACCATATGAGCGCAGCAGATCCGTGACGAACAACTCGGGCCAACCATGCTTACGCATTGCTTTCTTTAAGAATTTCGAAGCAGCTGTCTTGTCGCGCGTCTTTGTGACGTAGCTTTCGAGCACCTCGCCCTCATGATCGACCGCCCGCCAGAGATAATGTCGCTCACCGTTGATCTTCACGAACATCTCGTCCAGATGCCACCGCGACCGGCTGGATTTCATGCCCGCAATCCGTCGCTTTCGGATCTCGGACGCAAACATCGGGCCAAACCTGTGCCACCAGTATCTCACAGCCGCATGGCTGACATCGATGCCGCGTTCGTGGAGCAAATCTTCGACATTGCGAAGGGACAGAGGGAAACGGACGCACATCATAACCGCCAGTCGGATGATCTCGGTGCTGGTTTTGAAGTAGCGAAACGGATCAAGATTGGTCATCCGGCGAGGTTACAAACCCGCCCTGCCCGCCTCGACCCGGTTTCCTCTGACAGTGCCTGCATCTGACCGACGCGGTGGAGTTCTCTTTCCTGACGGCAACACGTCGTCAGGAGGTTCTGGGCCTGCACTGGGCCGACGTGCATCTGGAGACGACGACGCCGTTCGCGGTGATCTGTCAGGTGGTCTAGGAAGCGGGAGCGCATTACGGCCTGCGCGACGGGACCAAGACCAAAGACGGGCGTAAAGTACTGCTGGTGCCTCGCGTCGTGGAATTACTTAAGGCGGGCGCGTCGGGCGGTGGTGTCCGGTGATCTTGTATTCCCTGCGCCCAAGGCTGGGGGCCTGTGGCGTCCGTCTGGGGCGACGCAACCAGTAAATCGGGCATCAAAGACGCTGGACGTGACGGGCGGCTTCCATTCACGCCGTCATAGCAGCATTACCCATCTTCTTGAGCAAGGGATTGACATTAATACCGTGTCGAAGTTCGCAGGCCATGCTGGCGTGTCCATGAAGTCTAGGACATATGGCTAGGTGTCCGACGATCTGGCGCAAAAGCAGATTGTGGCTGTCGGTAAGGCCATGAACGGGCAGTCAAATTCGCATTCGACCGCGACTTTACCGCCTGAGGTCATGCTCAAGGCGATGGAGTTCGCCAAGGATACAGGGCAACCGCTGGACGTTGTGTTGCAGGTGTTGCGTACTTCGGTATTTGCCGCAGAATAGCCGGTTGTGACATTACCCTGTTACCTTCCCTTTTTTGGGCCTCAATGACTGGCGGCATAAGTCATTGATTTAATTGGCGATGCTGTCAGACGGGTTCGAACTAGTCTCAATTTGGCGCCTGCAGCGTGAACCTATGTGGAACAAAGCTGACGCCACTCAGCGAGAGCAGCGGTGCGGTTCAGCTTGAAGTTTTTGCGGGAGTAGAGGTGGCGTTCCTGGTTGAAATGATTGAAAATCGATGCGTGAACGGATGCGAATTTCTGCGAACTTCGCATCTGTCGGAAGCGGAGCATCGCCCGCTCTCGTCGTCGAAGCGGCAGGTGCGAATTCTCCACCCTGTTGTTCAGCCAGCGACCGGTCTCCTGCCTGCCAGTTGCACCGATCTCTTTCAGCGCAGTGCCTTAGGACCGCAGCCGGTCAGTGACGATAACCTCGGGCCGACCATGCTTCCACATTGCTTTCTTTAGGAATTTCAACGCCGCCTTCATATCGCGCGACTTCGTCACAAAGCTTTCGAGGACTACACCTTCGTGGTCGACAGCCCGCTAAAGGTAGTGTCACTCGCCGTTGATCTTCACGAAAATCTCGTCGAGATGCCATCTCCATCGACTGGATCGCAGCCCCTCAACCCGGCGCTTCCGGATCTCCGAAGCATACATCGGGCCGAAACGGAGCCACCAAAACTGAACCGTTTCATGGCTGATTTCGACACCTCGCTCGTACAACAAATCCTCCACATTCCGAAGCGACAGTGGGAACCAAATGTATAGCATAACCGCTAGGCGGATGATTTCCGGGCTGCTTTGAAAGCCTTTGAATGGATCAGGTTTGGTCATGTTACGACGCTAAGAGGCCGCCCTGCCCGTCTCAACTGGAATCTTTTTGACCAGACCGCGGTTTCAGTTGACCGCTGGCCTTGATGGGTTCCGTGAACTGGGTCCCAATCGGCAACGCGAACCTGAAAGTTCAGGACTGCGCTCGGGGTTTCCTGGTTCTCGGATGACCGCACGTGCCATCCGTTGCCCGGCAGGCGATTTGCAAGGCAAATCTGCCGAGAGGGGGCATTCGTCTTGCAATTCTTGTTTGTTCAGGTCCTCCGGTTATGCCGCTGATTGCCGGTAGTAAGTTTCTTTGGTCGGAATAGCCCAGATGATCCTTGCCGCTTTGTTCGCCATACCAATCGTGGCAAGTCGGACGGGTTTGCGCTCAAGGAGCTGCATGATCCAGGGATGCACGCGTTCTGGAAGGCCGCGGGCGCGCTGCACCTGTGAGGTCATACCGATCACCAGTAGCCTTCGTATGTAGCGGTGAAGGCCCGTCTACTGCCGTAAGACCGAGGCAAAGCGGCCTAGCGTAGCTGGCCGAAAAGCTGTTTCAGGTCCAAAAGGCGACCGCCCCCCGCCTTGTTTGGCGGTGGCTTCTGGACATTACCGCCGCCGGAGGGATCCTGCTGCCCGGCTTCCTGAGCCACACCTGCGGGGCTGCCATTGCCGCCGGCCGAAAGAATGTTTGCCACCAGACGTGCAACGCGCGGTGTGGCAACGCTTGTGCCGTCCATCGCCACAAAAGACCCGCTGGCTGATCCCGCGCTCATCACGCCGCGCATGACTTGGCTGTCATCGCTTCGTGCCGCTGCCGTGGGGTGAACAGCTTTGCCGTTGAGAGTGAAGCCGGTTGACGAATAAAGCGCCATCGGCGCCAATTTAGGCCATGGCTTTTCGAAAAAGCCACCAATCAGGATCGCATCATCCACTCCTGCGAAACCACTGATCGTTCCTTCCCTCAACACCGGAGAAGTGGTGCCGATGGGGTCATAGCACAAAGGCCCTCCGATCAGTCGTTCGTCCAGCGCATCGGCATTGACACCGGGTTCATAGAAACGTGCGTAGGCCGGATCGTCAAAGTAGGACTGTCGGCCGAATTCCGAAAAGCCCGGCAAGGTTTCGTCCCGCTCTATCCACACATGCAACCCGGCTTTAGGATCACGAGCGAGCGCAGAAAGCTCAAGCTGCCAAAGCCCAGAGGGAACAAACGGATCCAGGTCGTCAGGCAGGAATGTTGCAAACAACTCGACGGCAAAAAACCCGCGTGTATAGGGCGTCAGCAGGGGACTGAGGTAATAGGCATAGCCGAGCAACTCGTTTCCGGCACCACGAAGCGTCGCAAAATCGAAAAGGCCAGTACTGTCCAGACTGACAGGGTTGAGGTTGCCCGGTCCATCGATCGACAAACGCACGTCTTGCCCACCGCCACCATCGTCCTTCCATATTTGCAAACCGGATGCGCTCTGATCGCCGGGCTGCACGCGCCACGGTAGCGTCACCGACGGGGTTTCCTCTGTCAGTTCAACCCGGGCATAGCACCTGCTTTGGTTGCCGTTGCCAGCCGGCAGCACAATCTGGCAGTTTGGGTTTTCGGCGCGCAACATCTGCAAGCCGTTTGCGATCACACGTTCGATCAGGCTAGTACCATCATGTGGTCCGGCGAAGTTCCCGAAGCTGAAATTCACGACAAGGGGTGGACGCTCGCCCGGGCTTCCTTCTATTTCAAACCGTCTGTAGCGGTCCAAAATGTACAGAAATGCCAGATGCAGCCACCACACCAACTGGCTGCCGGATGGATCCCTGACATCGGTCGCCCTGAGATTGACCGCGATGATCGGGCGGGTGTCTGCTTTGTTCTTGTTGCTCCCAAGAGCTGTTGGATAGCCCGCAGCCAGACCCATCACGTGGGTGCCGTGGGACACGCGCTGTGCGATCGGGGTATGACGGCGCGTCGCCCAGTCCATTGCGCCGATGGCTTTATAGAACGCCGGATCATCCAGAAGTCCGGCATGTGTATTGGCGCGCAACTGCTGGGTCAGCCCTTGCTGCGTCCACGCATTGCCAGTGCCAACAGGCTCGGTCGCCCCCGCAGGCACAGAACCCGGCGGGATCGGAGCTCCATCGATGTTCCAGAAATATGCGACCCTTGAACCCGGGGGGGTTGCTCCTTCGGCACGGAATAATTCATGCCCTACTGCGATGCCGCTGTCGACGACGGCCATGACCACCGCGTCTTTCGGAACAAGGATTTTCCCGGCTTTTCCGGGTGCTTCTAACGGCTCGCGTCTGAGCTCAAATTCGCCCTTGCGTAGCGCGGGGCCCACCTCAAGCCATTTGATGCCTGCTTTTTTGGACTGCGTGTTCGCCGCTTCGATGTAGGCACGGCGCGCGTACAGCGTCAGGGGCCCCGGGGGCGTTTCCTCTCGGAAGGCTTCGGAATACTCAGGCGGCACGGCGAGGAATTCATTGGGGTCATCGCCAATGCCCAGACCGGCTGCCAGTTTGAATATCTCTCTGAGGCTGTAGTTGCGTCTATCGTCCCCGTCGCCGTCAAGTTCGACCAGTATCAACCACCAGATGTCGTCTTCCTTGGCGTCGAAATCCCGCGCGATGACGCGGCCCATGCCGTTGATGCGGAAATCTGCCGCCGGGTTCAGCACCGGATCAAGTGACTTTTCGCCCTTGGACCAGGACAGCGGCGTATTTGTCTCTTTCATGTCCGTCACTCCTGCTTAAGGGATATCCATCCATTCCGATTTAGCCTTGGTCCAGAGCCATTCGAGCGGCATCGATGTAGCATCAGCAATCGTCGCACCGGAGGCGACTGGGGAAACCCACGGCGTTGCGGCACCGGTTCTGAGCGATGGACTGGCGGCGTTCACATCGTAGTAGTCGCGCCAGTTGAAATCGAGGTTGGCCGCAGACCCGCCCACCTCGAAGACTGAGCCATCGAACTTCCAGCCGCCATTGATCGGCGTGCCCTTGCAGCGATCAACGAGATACTGGCCGAGATTAAGACCAAGCGCGGCGCCCGCCACGCTGTCCACCGGGAAATGCACACCAGCCACAGTGCGGTTGATTGCGATACGTGAGGCCAGACGCATCATCATCTCGCCCCAAAGCGGCGCCGAATAGGGATTGGTCCCGGCATCCCTCAGCAGCATCCACAGCACCTGCGCCATGCAGAAAGCCTCTGTCGCGTGGCCACTTGGCAGACTGCCGTGCGTCGGTGTCCAGATCATTGGCTGTATCTGCGGTGACCACTCGATGGGCCGTTTGCAGGCCAGAGCATACTTGAACCGCATTTCTGCATAGGTCGCCATCCACTGTGACATGCCCAGCAGTTCAACCGTGCGCGGCGTTCTTTCGGGGTCAACGAATGCAAGCGCGCGCAGGAACTCCAGAGGTGTGGCAAGTTGCGCAATGATTTCCCCTGCACGGTCGCTGCGCAGATCAGCGTAATTCGCAACCAAAGTGAGCTGATCGGCGAAGATATCCTGAGTGGGTCGGATCATTTCCATCAAGGGAACGTAATTTGCATTGGGTGTCGCCGCAGACTGGACCTGCAAGTGAAAGAGCCTTGCTGCGCCCGCATCAAAGGTGAATCCAAACCTTGATCCGATCTCATAGCCGAAGATCGCCGTTCTGACAGAAGGGGCCAGCCTCTCAAGATACTGAGTATTCTCTTCGGCGTTTTCGCCAACAGCACCCCCCGCAACCGGCACCCACGTACCTGCTATGCCGTCGTGCGTTGTGATCAGCGACTGCGAAGCAAGCGGAGAGTTTGCGCCAAGCCCTCCCAAGCCTCCAAGGCCGCCCAGACCACCAAGGCCGCCTAATCCACCCAATCCACCCAATCCGCCTAAGCCGCCTAGCCCGCCGAGGCCACCGAGGCCGCCCAGACCACCCAGACCGCCTTCGGGTCCTCCTCCACCAAAACTTGCCATGCTTCCACTCCCTTGCAATGAACTCTTTCAAAATTGTCGATCTAATCCGGCACCCCGATCTCTCTGAGAGACTGGGCAAATGCGCGGCCCATTTCAAAATCAGCGGCCGGGTTAGAGCTTAACCACCAGTTGACCGAAAAACCCGGCTGTTTTTCCAGCAATTTCTTGATTGTCGCCCGCGCCTGCTCGTTCTGGCCAAGGCGCCATTCCGCGACCGCTTTCACACGCAGGGTGGATGTATGCGCTCGGTTAAGACGGAACGAGGCGGTCGCAAGTTGCAACGCGCGTTCATAGTCTTCATTGGCAAGGCTCGCGCCGGCTGCAAGCGACTGCAAAAAGAAGCGGTTTGGATCAAGCGGAGATATGTGCAATGCGCGCTCCGCATCCTGAACCGCATGCGTTCCATCCCCCCTGAAAGTATAGAGGGCGGCGCGCATGGCGCGACCGTTCGCGTCGTTGGGGTTCAGCTCCAACGCGCTGTCATACAATTCCTGAGCGGTTTCAAGGTCATGTAGAAGGTTGTTTCTGACAAAGCCCTCCGCCACCAGCGCCGCTGAGTTATGCGCATCTATATCGAGCGCGCGTTCGGTATATTCCAGCGCCAGCCGGGCTTCTGTCATTCTGTCTTCGGTCCAGCCCTGCTGCACCTTGAGCACATGCCAGCTTGCCTTTGACGCAAGTGCCGCCGGCGCATTGGGAATGCGTTCGATCAGACCGTCCAGCAAATCGCCCGCCAGATCGAAATCACGCCGCGACAGACGGTTCATCAGCGCCGATGCCCCGAACAGCATGGCATAGCCTTCCAGTGTTGGCAGAGGATTGGATAAGGCGCGCGCCATGCCCCTGTTGAGCAAAGCACCATGAACCATATTCGCCAGATCACTGAATATCGCGTTGCGTTCGAGCAACTCTGAGGTCTGGAATTCCAGTTCGTGCTGCCAAATGATAAGCCCACTGGTTGCCTCGACAATCGAAAGGTCAAGACGCGAGGCTTCGGTCATCTGCCGCAGGGTCGCCGTCAGAAGAAAATCGGCACCAAGCACTTGCCGAATGTGGTCCAGATCCGACGACGTCGAACGGTAGCTCCACGTCGACAAGCTTGAAATCACGTTCAGGTGGCTTGTTCTGGCCAGCGCATAGACAATGTCTTCGGTCAGCAGCTTGGACCAGACAATCGAGTCTTCCGTCGCTAACGGCGTCGTGACCGGCATCACGGCGATCGTCGGCAACAGATCCTTGACTGCGATCTTGGGCACAATCCGGCGGGCAAGATCCTGATTGTGCACTAGAAAAGCATGTACCGGACGCGGCACGTTCTTAAGGTGCAACTGACCAATGTCTTCAAATTCAATGTCCGGACAATCCGCCAGCGTGTCGCGCACCCGCGCACTGACCGTAATCTGGCCGGCCTGTGACGCCGCCGCCAACCGTGCAGCCGTGTTGACATGCTGGCCGTAAAGGTCCTTGTCGGCACTGTACAGTACTTCACCCACATCAACACCAACGCGCAATTCAATACGGCGTTTGGCATCGACCTTTTCGTTCGCCTCCGCCATGTCTTTCAGCAACTCTATGGCTTCAAGCGCGGCATCATGCACATCGCTGAATTCAGCGAGCAATGCATCGCCCATCCGTTTGACAAGGCGCCCCTTGCCTTTCGCCGAAATGCGCCCTTCAAATTTGTCAGCAAGCGCCACCCAGCGGAAAATCGTATCTTCTTCATCCGCAGCGACGAGACGCACAAAATCGACCACATCCGCAAACAGGACGGCCTTGCTGATCCTCAGGAACCCGGCGCCCAGCACGGCGGGATCATTATTTTTTAAAGCGATCATCGAACGAACTCGAAACAAAAAACTTCAAAAATGCGCGCGCTGTTCTCCGTGGCTGGCATCTGGCACGCCATGGCTTGGCCTGAAGCCGTCAACATGTCTTTGGGTCCAAACCTATTTTCAATTCTAGATTGAAGTATATCAGCAGTTGACGCAACGTCACGAGATTTCGTGCGATTTCCTTGAATCTGGCGTGTCATGGCCTGCTCCGCCAAAGCACAGTCGAGACACCAATCCGGCAAGAAATCAATCAATATAATGGTGTTGCCAGACGAATTTGAACCAGTCTCAGAATGGACAGTGAGCCTGTCCCTTATGACGCGCCGAGACCGCGCCACTCGGCAAGAGCAGCGGCGCGGTTCAGCTTAAAATTGGGTCAGGTTGAAAGTCTGCGTTCCTGATTAAAGTGATTGTAGACGGAAGCGTGAACGGCGGCGAATTTCTGCAAACTTCGCATACGCCGGAAGCGAAGCATGGCCCTCTCCCGTCGTCGAAACGGCAGATGTGAATTCTCCACTCCGTTATTCAGCCAGCGACCCGTTTCCTGCTTGTCTGCGACGCCAATCTCTTTGAGCGCAGCGCCGTACGATGCCAGCCCGTCCGTGACGATCACCTCAGGTCGACCGTGTTTGCGCATTGTTTTCTTAAAGAATTTCAACGCGGCCTTCTTATCACGAGTCTTCGTGACGAAGCTTTCCAGGACTTTGCCTTCATGATCGACGGCCCGCCAGAGGTAATGCTGCTCACCGTTGATCTTGACGAACATCTCGTCCAGATGCCACCGCCATCGGCTGGATTTCATACCCTCGATCCGTCACTTTCGGATCTCGGACGCAAACATCGGGCCGAACCGGTGCCACCAGTATCTCACCGCCTCATGACTGACATCGATGCCGCGTTCGTGCAGCAGATCCTCGACATTTCGAAGGGACAGAGGGAAACGGACGTACATCATCACCGCCAGGCGGATAATGTCACGGCTCGTTTTGAAGTAGCGAAATGGATCAGGTTTGGTCATCCGGTGAGGCTACGAAACCACCCTGCCCGTCTCAAGCTCATTTGCTCTGACAGTGCCCTCTGACGAGGGGTTGGATCAGACCTTCAACTCTCTGGATGCGCAGTTCGAGGCCTGTGCGGCCTATGTCACCAGCCAGAAGCAGGAAGGCTGGGTGCTCGCACGGGACCGCTTTGATGACGGCGGGCTCTCAGGCGGCACTATGGAGCGCCCTGCCCTGCAACGTTTACTGGCGGAGATCGATGCCAGGCGGATCGGCATGGTGGTGGTCTACAAGATTGACCGTCTGACCCGGTCGCTGGCGGATTTTGCCCGCCTCGTGGAACGCCTCGATGCGGCCGGGTGCTCCTTCGTCTCGGTGACGCAGGCCTTCAACACCGCCTCCTCCATGGGCCGGCTGACTCTGAACGTGCTCCTGTCCTTCGCCCAGTTCGAGCGCGAAGTCACCGCCGAGCGCATTCGGGACAAGATCGCCGCCTCCAAGAAGAAAGGTCTCTGGATGGGCGGCGTCCCGCCTCTGGGATATGATCCGCATCCTGATCCCAATACCCGCGAGCTGGTCATCAACGCCGATGAGGCCCAGACGGTGCAAAGCCTTTTTGACCTTTATGACCAGCACGGCTCTCTGGCCACCGTCGAACGGGATGCAGATCATCTGGGGCTGAGATCGAAGCATCACCGGTTCCGCTCGGGCCGGGAGCAAGGCGGCAACCGGATGTCCGGCGGGCAGATCCACAAGATCCTGCTCAACCCGGTTTATCTCGGCAAGACCGGCCACAAAGACAAACTCTGGCCTGGCAAACACGCCGCCATCATTGACGAGGATCTCTGGGACCGGGTCCAGCAGAAGTTGCAACTCGGGGTGCGACGCAGACGGGGCCGCACCCTTGGCGGAGTACAACAGTCCCTGCTGACGGGCAAACTCTGCGACGAGACCGGTGACAGGCTGACCCCGACCCACAGCACCAAGTCCGGGCGACGCCATCGGTACTACATTTCCAACCGCCTGATCTCGGGCGGGCCAGATCCGACCGGCTGGCGCCTGCCTGCGCGCGGGCTCGAGAAGAGCATCGTGGGTCTTATCGCCGACCACATTGACAGGGCCGCCACCGAACGCCGGTTGTTGGCAATGCCCGATCTGCGCAGTGATGGCGAGGTGCAACAGGCGGCCAAAGATCTGGTGCAGCGCCTGCGCGAACAGGACCCGGACCTGCTGCGCACAATCCTTGCATCAGGAACAATCGCTCCCCAAGAGATCCACCTGACCCTGGACAAGGCAGTCGTTGCAACCGGCCTCGGGGTCGCGGCGCGTGACCTTGCCGCGGGTCTTTGCGATATCCATGCACCGCTTCAAC
The DNA here is from genome assembly GCA_963796445.1 of uncultured Alphaproteobacteria bacterium. Taxonomy (GTDB): domain Bacteria; phylum Pseudomonadota; class Alphaproteobacteria; order Rhodobacterales; family Rhodobacteraceae; genus Roseobacter. The sequence continues at coordinate 60,204 of CAWCLQ010000006.1, forward strand.
TGCGCCGCCGCGGGGTCGAGGCCAAGCTGGTGATCGGAGAAAGACGGCCCGCGCCCGATGCCATCCTGACGCAGGCTCTCCGAGAGGCGCATCGATGGGCGCAAGCTCTGAAAAGACGGGACCCCTTTGAAGACCATCGCTGCCGATGACAACTGCACTAGGCGGCTTCATCCGCAAGCGGGGTCAGCTCGCCTTCCTGTCACCGAAAATCCAGATTGCCGTTCGCGATGGAACCCTGTCGCCGAGCATCACAGCGGACCATATTTTGCGCCAGCGCATCCCGCTCGATTGGATGATGCAGGAGCGGATGTTCGGGGTTTAATTCTGAGTGGTTCAGGACGAATTCGGGTTGCGCGAGCGACCAGGTAGCAACAATTCCCTGCAAATTCCCTGCTCGGCCCCCAGGGAATTCCTCGTCAAGCATATGAAAACACACATGATATTACCAGATTCGGATACGTCGGAATTGGCCGAAATTCGAATAAATTCCCTGCAAATTCCCTGCCAGCAGGGAAATCTCTCCCCAAAAGCGCACCGCGAATTGCACCCGACAGAGACGCAAGCCACATTCGAGCCTAATTCGTCTCGCGGAATCGTCTCTGTCTGGGAGAATACCGTGCAAACCGCCGGAAAATAGGCGATAATACAGCCATAAAAGTGTTTATTTTCAGATATTTAGGTGAT